>JBEBYG010000004.1:0-182081 GCA_040391235.1 Cryomorpha ignava | reverse complement strand
ACACATTCGCAGTTCGCGTTCAGCACATCGTTGATCGTGGCTGCGTTGCCATCGTCGCACGAAGTGCCAGGAAGCACGCTACCACCGGGTGTGCCATTGCAGTCCTGCGGGAGTGGTGTTCCCACACATTCGCAGTTCGCGTTCAGCACATCGTTGATCGTGGCTGCATTTCCATCGTTGCACGAAGTGCCGGGAAGTACGCTACCACCGGGTGTGCCATTGCAATCAAGAGGTTGCCCCACGCACTGGCAGTTCGCGTTCCAAGTATCGTTGCCAGTGTTCGCATTCCCATCATTACAAGCTGTGCCAGGAGTGGCAGTGCCACCGGGCGTTCCATTGCAGTCGAGCGGTAATGGTGTGCCCACACATTCGCAGTTCGCGTTCAGCACATCGTTGATCGTGGCTGCGTTGCCATCGTCGCACGAAGTGCCAGGAAGCACGCTACCACCGGGTGTGCCATTGCAGTCCTGCGGGAGTGGTGTTCCCACACATTCGCAGTTCGCGTTCAGCACATCGTTGATCGTGGCTGCATTTCCATCGTTGCACGAAGTGCCGGGAAGTACGCTACCACCGGGTGTGCCATTGCAATCGAGGGGTTGCCCCACGCACTGACAGTTCGCGTTCCAAGTATCGTTGCCCGTGTTCGCATTCCCATCATTACAAGCTGTGCCAGGAGTGGCAGTGCCACCAGGAGAACCGTTGCAATCGAGCGGTTGGCCCACACACTGGCAGTTGGCGTTCCAAGTATCGTTGCCCGTGTTTGCATTGCCATCATTGCAAGGAGTGCCAGGAGTGGCGGTTCCTCCAGGAGTGCCATTACAGTCAAGCGGTTGCCCCACACACTGGCAGTTCGCGTTCCAAGTATCGTTTCCTGTGTTCGCGTTGCCATCGTTACACGCAGTACCTGGCGTAGCAGTGCCACCCGGCGTACCGTTGCAATCAATCGGCAATGGTGTGCCTACGCAAACACAGTTAGAGTTCCACGTATCGTTGCCAGTGCCTGCATTGCCATCATTGCAAGGAGTGCCAGAAGTGGCGGTCCCTCCAGGAGTGCCATTACAATCAATCGGTTGGCCCACACACTGGCAGTTGGCGTTCCAAGTATCATTGCCTGTGTTCGCGTTGCCATCGTTACACGCAGTGCCGGGAGTGGCAGTGCCACCAGGCGTACCGTTGCAATCAGGCGGAAGTGGCGTGCCGACGCATACACAGTTCGCGTTCAGAACATCGTTGATCGTGGCAGGATTGCCATCGTTGCAGGAAGTGCCGGGGAGGACGCTGCCTCCAGGAGTGCCATTGCAATCCAGCGGCTGGCCAATGCACTCGCAGTTCGCGTTCCAAGTATCGTTCCCCGTGTTGGAGTTACCATCGTTGCAGGGAGTTCCCACCACGGCGCTGCCTCCTGCTACGCCCATGCAATCCGCGGATGCTGCTCCGGCAGCCGTGGCTTGAACACCAAGCGAGAGATCATAGAACTTGCCCGTATTCGATGTCTGGAGCTTTACGGCCCTGACCATGTAACGCTTTCCGTTCACGAACGGAACTGCCGGACTGCTGAAATTCGTTTGGGTCACTGGGGTCGGTGTCAAACGCACGAGGTTCCCTGTTCCTTGGTTGATCTCATAAACGTGGTATCCATCTACTGCGCCCATGGCAGCGGACCATGTGAAGGATGCGAGGCCACCGCTATTTCCCACTTGGAGATTGGATGGGCGGGGCACTACGGTCATACGCAATGACGGATCTCCCATAAGGCCCAAATGGACCCTGCTGTAAGGCTGGCCTTGCCATCCTCCGTTCTGGGGAGTGTACAGCGTGGTATTGTTCATGGTGGCCTTGGTGCTGTAACCGATATTATCCCCCATTCCCATGTGGTGGAAATACCAGTGCGGTATGCCGGACCACACGTTGGTCAATCCGCTACCACTGCCCAAGGGCGCCTTCAAGAAGCTGTTCGTCTCATCCCAATCGCCGAAGTAGCTGCCCATGGACATGTTAAAGACCCCTCCAAAGTCGATCGCCGCATAATTGCTTGAAGACCCCACGTTGTCTGCGCTTACCCACGTTCCTCCCCCGCTGACATAGGTCCACAGGTAGCTCTGGCCATTGATCAATGTGTAGAACGGATACGAGACCGGGTTACCGTTGGTGAGGTTGGAAGCCCCGACAAGTGCTGAGATGTTCCGGTATCCGGATGCAGCGAGCGGATTGCCCACGTACTGGAAGTTATCGAATACGAAACCACGTTGCTGTGGCACGAATTGACGCGTCTTGTAATTATGGGCCTTGTTCAAATAGTTCCTGGTCAACTCCAATTCACTCAGCGCGAACGCATAACCGGGGCCGCCCATTTTATAGAAATCAACCCGTCCGACTTCTAGTTCGATCGCACTGGGATAGTCGCTTTGATCGAATTTCCCATCGCCGGGCACGTTGTGGTTGCGTGGGGATTGGCTGGCGGTGGCGTTCACGGAATTGTCCGTCCAAGTCCCGTTCATCTCACCGTAGTATCCATCACAAGGCCATGCGCCCAAGTGGTCTCCATGTCCATCGGGATTCAACTTACCGGAGTACGGTACCGGGACATGCCCAATGATGTAAACTGCCTTCACCCTGGAAGGCGCGGCATTATAATCGGCTTGGACCAATGCGCGCACGTTCGGAACGCTCATGGAGCGCGGCACATCGTGCCTGATCACCCCCCATCCGTCGTTCTCCAGGTCGCTGGCCAGTAGCTGCAGTTCCGTGGTCAGGCCTGCGGCTATGTCATTATCAACGAGCAATACCATTACTCCCCGGTCCTCCACCGGTTGCACGTTGATCCCTGAAGCTACATATCCAGCACCCGTTGCACCAGCGGAGCGTACCAGTTTGTACTCGTAATAGACACCCACGGAAACGTTGTTGTCAACGTATTGGTTGGTCGTGCCTCCCATGTTGGCCAAGGCAGTGCCCCACGAGGTCTGATCCTTCAGCTTACGGTAGATGGCATAACCCGTTGCCGAGGAATATGATTGCCAAGTGACCGTGATCTTCGGGGGGCTATCCTGAACCGTAGCCGCCATCTGGACGGCCTCCGCTTCAGAATAGGATTGAGCAAAGAGCCCGAATGAAACTAACAATGCGGTAAAAAGGAGGAGGAGCTGTTTCAACATTCGACTTCGGGTAGGACCTGCCAGATGAGAGCTGGTAATCCAAGAACGGGCAGGCGCACTTATAGCGGCATACGCAACGCGATGGTTACATAGGTTCGTTCACGAATAAGACGAATGACTGAACAACTGGTACCGATCACCTTCACAACTCCATGAGCGTATCTACTGGCGAATGAAGGGCGCTCGGGCCAAGGGCACGCCGGCCATGTCGCGGATAACCAGGACATAAGCACCTGATGCAATGGATGAAACATCCAATTGGGAAGTGAAACGGGAGGTGAGCACGCGGGCACCCGAAAGATCATGAACTTCAATGGAGCATGCGCCGGATTGGACATCCGCGATATGCAGCATAGCACTGGTCGGGTTGGGGGCTATGCTAATTCCCGGCAGGCGCACCACTTCGGCTACTGCCGAGCCGCTACATGCATCCCCAATGCCACTTCCATTGGAATCAGCTTGATCCGGATTGAAAACCTCCGGGCAATTGTCACATGCATCCCCAACGCCATCCTGGTCACTGTCTTCTTGAAAAGGATTGAAGGTTTCCGGGCAGTTATCATAGCAATCCAGCACCCCATCGTTATCGGAATCCAGATCGGGGATAAGACCGGTGGTGCCTCCGGCACATTGATCGCAATCATCCACGAAGGCCGAACCGCCGATGGTCCCTGCGCAGTCTATAGGAATACCGATGCACACACAGGAGATGCTCCACGTGTCGTTTCCTGTATTCGGGTTGCCATCATTGCACGGAGTACCCGGCAATGATGTTCCACCTGGCTGGAATAAACAGTCGTACGCGATTCCCACGCACATGCAATCTGTAGTCCATGTATCGCTGCCTGTACTGATGTTACCATCGTCACAGGGCGTGCCCGGCATGGCAGTGCCGCCCGCCACACCCATACAATCGTACGGAAGACCCACGCACGCACAGTCATCCTGCCAAGTATCATTCCCCGTGGCTGCATCCCCGTCATCACAAGGCATTCCAGGAAGCGCGTTACCTCCTATCACACCTTGACAGTCGATCATGGAACCGATGCATTCGCATTGGGCCGTCCATGCATCATTGCCCGTGGATGGATCCCCGTCATCACAAGGGTTACCGGGTAGTGCAGATCCACCTATCACTCCTTCACAATCGATGACGGTCCCGATGCATTCGCAGTTTGCGGTCCAACTATCCTCATCCGTATTCGGATCCCCATCATCGCAAGGCGTGCCCGGCAACGCTTGCCCACCCGGGATGTTCATGCAATCCAAAGGATCACCTTCACAGGTGCATGAAGTGGTCCACATGTCATTCCCAGTTGCAGGGTCCCCATCATCGCACGGGGTGCCGGGTAGCGCAGGTCCTCCTATCTCACCCAAGCAATCAGCGGGGGCACCGAGGCAGTCACATTCCACGGACCAAGTATCATTCGTGGTCAACGGATTGTAGTCATTACAGGGCATTCCTGGTAATACATCCCCACCAAGCACTCCCTCGCAATCCACAACAAAGCCAATGCATTCGCAATCATCCGTCCATGCATCACCCATGGTCGTATTGTTCCCATCGTTGCAAATGGTACCGGGCAATGCAGATCCTCCCGGCACACCTTGGCAATCGAGCAGTTCACCCACACATTCGCAAGATGCGGTCCACCTGTCGTTCCCCGTTGTGGCCAGTCCATCATCGCATGGGGTGCCTGGAAGTGCGGTACCGCTCGGCTGTCCGAAGCAATCCGTGATCGTTCCGGCACAGACGCAATTCACTCCCCAGGTATCATCTTCCGTGTCGGGATCGCCATCGTCACAAGGAGTGCCTGGGATGGCAGGTCCTCCGGGCACACCCATGCAATCCAACACAGTGCCCACGCATTGGCAATTCGCATCCACCGTATCGTCCACGGTCCATGCCGAGCCATCATCGCAGCTTTCGCCCGGTTCAGGTGATCCGCAGCCACATTGCCCCGGATCGAGTTTGTTGGGATCATTCGGGCAGCCATCCTCGGCATCGCAGACACCATCGCCATCACTGTCGAGGTATGTCCCCACACACGCACAGTCCGAATTCAGGACATCGTTCACCGTGCAAGGATCACCATCATCACAAGAAGAACCGATCGTTCCGGGAATGAGGAGGCAACCATCCAGGGCATCGCAAATGCCATCGTTATCGCTGTCGCCCACGTAGGTGCCTACGCAGTTGCAATTGCTGTCCAGCACGTCCCCTTCCGTACAGGGATCGCCATCATCACAGGACGACCCAGGTTCGCCATACATGGTTGGGCAGGCATCCTGCGCATCACAGATCCCATCGCCATCACTGTCCAGAAGCGTACCTGCACATTGGCAATCCGCATTCAGCACATCGTTGATCGTGCAAGGGTCACCATCGTCGCAGGATGAACCGATCGTACCGGTCACGAGGGGGCAATCATCCTGCGCATCACAGATGCCGTCATTATCACTATCGCCCACGTAGGTGCCCACGCAATTGCAATCGCTGTTCAGCACGTCCCCTTCCGTGCATGGGTCACCATCATCACAGGACCAGCCGGGCTCTCCGTATACCGTTGGACAAGCATCCTGCGCGTCGCAGATCCCATCTCCATCACTGTCCAGAAGAGTTCCTGCACATTGGCAATCCGCATTCAGCACATCGTTGATCGTGCAGGGGTCGCCATCGTCGCAGGATGAACCGATCGTACCGGTCACGAGGGGGCAATCATCCTGCGCATCACAGATGCCGTCATTATCACTATCGCCCACGTAGGTGCCCACGCAATTGCAATCGCTGTTCAGCACGTCCCCTTCCGTGCAGGGGTCACCATCATCACAGGACCAACCGGGCTCTCCGTATACCGTTGGGCAGGCATCCTGCGAATCGCAGATCCCATCTCCATCACTATCCAGGAGCGGAATTCCTGCACATTGGCAGTCCGCATTCAAGACATCATTCACCGTGCAGTTGTTGCCATCATCACACGGCGAACCGATCACTCCGGGAACGAAAGGGCAATTATCGAGCGCGTTGCAGATGCCATCAGCATCGCTGTCCTGGTAGGTTCCAATGCATTGACAATCCGCGTTGACGATATCATTCACAGTGCATGGATCTCCGTCATCACAAGACGAGCCGATCTGCCCAGGCGTATAGGGGCAATTATCCTGCGCATCACAAATGCCATCACTGTCGGAGTCGAGGAACGTGCCAACACATTGACAGTTCTCGTTCAATACATCGTTGATGGTGCATGGGTTGCCATCGTTGCAGGGCGATCCAACCTGCCCGGGCACTGCCGGGCAGTTGTCCAAGGCATCGCAAACCCCATCACCATCAGAATCCAGATAGGTACCTACGCATTGGCAGGATGCGTTCCATGCATCGTTCACCGTGCAATCATTGCCATCATTACATGGCGTACCAGAAAGCGCTTGACCGCCAAGAACACCCAAGCAATCCGGCACCTGCGCACCACCGACCGCTTGGCCGAATGCTCCCAGACTGAGGTTGTAATAACTGCCACTGGGGCTTTGCTCCAGTTTCAATGCGCGGACCATATACCGGATCGTTCCGGAAGCCCCCATCAGATTGTCCACATACGAGGTACCCGTGACCGCAGCTGTGGTGACCCGTTGCCAAGATTGTGTTGCGGGAATGAATCGGTAAACATGGTAGCCGAGCACGTTGTCCAAGCTTCCCGTCCAAGCGATATTCACCTGATTCCCGTTCACCGCCCCCGTTACGTTCGAGGGTGGGCCAACCATTGCCATGCGCAAGGTGGGATCCCCCAGCAATGCGATGTGAACCCTCCCCGCGTGGGAGTTGGCAGGTGCATAATGCCCGTTCTCATTGTTTTGTGTGAGCCTTGTAGAAAAGCCGATGGTCTCCCCCAGGCCCATATGGTGAAGGAACCAATTGGGATTGCCCGCCCAAAAAGAGGTGAGCACCGTACCGCTCCCCAAGGAGGACCGCATGAAGTTGTTCTGGGAATCGTAGTCGCCGAAATAGCTTCCGAACAGGATGGAGAATACGCTTTGTACATTCTTCGTTGCGAAGTCAGTCGAGGTCCCGATGCCATTGGCAGAGTTCCAATAGCCGCCGCCACAGCCGTAACTCCACAGATAGCTTTGGTTGGATAAGGTGCTGAAGTAATCCTGTGCCACCACATTCCCTTGGCCCACAAGAGGTGAGAAGCCTCGGTACCCATTTGCAGCAAAGGCATCCGACATGCCTGTGAAATTGTCATCTACAAGTCCCCTGGCCACGGCAGTGAATGCACGGACCTTCCAGTTGTGGAGCTTGGTGAGGTAGTTTCCCATGAGCGTGGTCTCGCTCTGGGAGAATACAGGCAGGTTGTAAAAGTCCACGCGACCCACAGCGAGTTCAACCGAGGAGGGAATGACGGTTTGATCGTACTTCCCATCACCTGGCACATTCCGGTTCCGCGGGTCGGATGCGCCGGTGGCATTCACTTGATTATCCGTCCAGACTCCATTCACATCCCCGTAGAAAACATCCGCGCTCCACGCGCCTTGGTGATCATAGTGCCCATCCGGGGCCAAATTGCCGGAATAGGGAACAGGTATGTGCCCCAAAAGCAATACCATGCGGGTGTTCGCCGGATCGGCATTGTAATCTTGAACGATGGTGCTCTTAACGCTCGGAACACTGGCGTAACGGCTCACATCATGGCGTAACACCGTCCATCCATCCCCCTCCAGATCCTGCTGCAGCTGGCTCAATTGAGAGGAGAGCGGGCCACTGAAAAAATCATCGACCAGCAGAATAACCCTGCCCCTGGATTCAACCATCGGCAACTCGATGCCGGCATTGATGTAAGCATAGCCATAACCAAGATTCGAGGTTGAGCGTACGATCTTGTACTCGTAGGAAACGCCCGTTGATACTCCATTATCAGTCCAAGAGAGCGCATTGGCATCCAATGTTGCCACCGGATTACCCCAACTGGTGCCACCTTTTAACTTCCGCCAGACCTGATATCCTGTAACATTGTTCAAGCTGAGCCAACTGAGAGAGATCCGCGGTGGAGCGGCTTGCACTTGAGCAGAGGCCATAACGCTCGCCTCATAGGACTGGGCCTGCACCCCGATCAGGATAGCACTGAACCATAAAACCAGGCTCAAAGTAAAAATTCTCGATACCTTCATTTTTGAAAGGGGCACGAAATTAGACCTTACCCCCGTTCGCAGCCAATATCAAGAGACCTTATGGCCCGATGGATGCCTTTCCTAAGATGTCCATGCCAAAGTCCCGAACCTTAAGGCAACCGCACCTTTGAACAATGTGGCAGGCCGAAGCGGAGCTGGATAACGCGGGAATGAATCCGACGAACAGCTCCAAAATCACGACGAAATCGAATTCGGAGTTGATGGAGATCATTTGCTACCTTCAGCGAAGATTAACCTTTACCTCTTAATTCCGTTCAAAAGAAGTATGACCTCAAGCTCAGTTGATAGCACGCCCAAGATGCCTACACCGAACAGATCCGAACCAGAGAACATCTTCAGCTTTTTCGGAAACACGGTCTCTTCTCGACCAGACTCCGTTGCTCTGGTCAGCGGCCAGTCCAGTTTGACCTACATTGAACTGGCCACAAAGGCCGGTCGCTTGGCCCACAGGCTAGAGCAGAACGGGATCACTTCCGGCTCGAACGTCGGGCTCTGCCTGGAGCGCTCCCCCGAGCTGATCATCAGTGTGTTAGGCATCCTGCAGTCCGGGGCTGCCTATGTTCCTATTGACCCGATGTATCCTACGGAGCGCATCGCCATCATGCTGGAGGATGCTCACCCGCCTGTAGTGATCACGGATCGGGCACATGCCCACCTTTTCCCCGCCTCGGCCACCCTGCTCTTGATCGATGAGACCGACCTGAACATGGGAGCCGTCTTCCCAGACCGATCCCCAGCAACACCAACCGACCTCTGCTACATCCTCTTCACTTCCGGTAGCACGGGTCGCCCCAAAGGTGTGGCCATGCACCACGCCCCCATGATCAACTTGATCCAATGGCAGTTGCGCACATCGGTGCTCGGTCATGGCGACAAGACGCTGCAGTTCGCGCCCATCAGCTTCGATGTAAGCTTTCAAGAGATCTTCACCACGTTCGCCCAAGGCGGCACCTTGGTGATGATCACCGATGAGGACCGCTTGAACAGCACCCAACTGTTGCGCAAGGTCATCGCCGATAAGATCAACCGGGTGATCGTGCCTTTTGTTGCCCTACAATACTTGGCTGAAGCCGTCCAACGCACGGGCGAGGCGCCTACATCCCTGAAAGAAGTCTTCACCAGCGGGGAGCAACTGAAGATCACACCGGCGGTGATCAACCTCTTCAAACACCTGCCCGGCTGCCGCTTCTGCAACCAGTACGGCCCCACTGAAAGCCACGTGGTGAGCGAGTTGGAGCTGAAGGGCGATCCAACTACCTGGCCCCCCCTGCCCACCATCGGCCGTGCTATCGACAATGTGAAGCTGCTTGTGCTCGATGAGAGCATGCAACATGTGGAGAAAGGCATTGAAGGCGAGCTCTTTTTGGGTGGCCCCTGCTTGGCCACCGGCTATTTCGGCCGGGCGGACCTGACCGCTGAGCGATTCGTTTCCGACCCCTTTACACCGGGTGGCCTCCTGTACCGCACCGGCGACCGTTCCGTGGAATTGCCCGATGGCAGCATCGACTACAAGGGCCGGATGGATGGCCAAGTGAAGGTGCGCGGCTACCGCATTGAGTTGGGCGAAGTGGAAGTGGCTCTGGAGAAGCATGCTGCCATTCAACAAGCCGTGGCCACCGTGCGTGAAGACACCCCCGGACTGATGCGCTTGGTGGGTTACTATGTTTCCAACAGCACACTATCCACCAATGAACTGCGGAAGCACTTGGGCGCCTTGTTGCCGGACTATATGGTACCCGCTGCTTTCGTGCAGGTGACCGAACTGCCGCGCACACCCAGTGGCAAGATCGATCGCAAGGCGCTCCCAGCACCGGATATGAAACGCCCTGAATTGGACGTGGCCTATGCCCGCCCAACAACGGAAGTGCAGAAAACCATGGCCGCCGTATGGGCCGGCCTGCTGGGCGTGGACAAGGTGGGTATCAACGACAACTTCTTCGACCTTGGCGGTAACTCCTTGCTGAGCATCCAATGTGTGGCTCAGCTTGAAGGGCATGGCCTGGAGCTACCCATCGTAAAGCTCTACCAGCACCCCACGGTCCGCGCTTGTTCGGAATTTCTGGAAGGTGGATCTGAAGGGATCTCTCCGGCCGAAATGGCCCACGCACGCCGCTCCGCCCAGCATGCCAAGCCGCAAGGCGAGATCGCCATCATCGGCATGAGTGGTCGCTTCCCCGGCGCACGGAACGTGGAGGAACTCTGGAGAAACCTTCTGGAGAAAAAAAACAGCATCTCTACTTGGAGCTTGGACGAGATCGACCCTTCGATCCCTGAAGAGGTGCGGAATGACCCCGACTATGTACCTGCACGCGGTGTGATCAACGATGCGGACAAGTTCGATGCAGCATTCTTCGGTGTGAACCCGCGGGTGGCTGCACTGATGGATCCGCAACAGCGTGTCTTCATGGAAACGGCATGGGCCGCCTTGGAAGACGCCGCCTATGACCCCGCCCAGTTCGCAGGGCTGATCGGCGTGTACGCTGGCATGGGCAACAACACTTACTTCACCCGCAACGTTATCGGCCATCCGGAGCTGATCGAACAAGTGGGCGATTTCCAAGTGATGACCGGCAATGAAAAGGACTACATCGCCACACGCTTGGCCTTCGAGTTCGACTTGCGCGGTCCAGCGTTAAGCATCCATACCGCTTGCAGCACCTCTCTGGTGGCGATCGCACAGGCCGCCAAATCCCTGCGCGATGGCGAATGCGACATGGCCCTCGCAGGCGGCATCGCCATCACTGTGCCCATCAATAGCGGCATTACCTACAACGAGGGCGGCATGTACAGCCCCGATGGCAGCACCCGCACGTTCGACGCTGAAGGGAAAGGCACGAGTTTCAGTGACGGTGTAGGCATCATTGTATTGAAGCGTCTCGACGATGCTATCCGCGATCGCGACCATATCTACGCTACCGTAAAAGGCAGCGCACTGAACAATGACGGTAGCGAAAAGGCCAGCTTCACAGCACCCAGTGTGCGCGGGCAAGCCGAAGTGATCGCCATGGCACAAGCCGTTGCCGGCGTTAAGCCCGATGCTGTTTCCTATGTTGAGACGCACGGCACCGCCACACCCTTAGGCGACCCGATCGAGGTGGAAGCACTCACACTTGCCTTCCGCGGTACCGACCCGAAAAATGGTACACCGGCCAAAACCTGCACGATCGGTTCGATCAAGAGCAACGTTGGGCACCTGACCGCGGCGGCTGGTGCAGCGGGCGTGATCAAGACGGCGTTGGCATTGAAGGAAGGAATGATCCCTTCCAACGTCGGCTTCGAAACGCCGAATCCGGCGATCGACTTCGCCAACAGCCCGTTCCGCGTAGCCGATGCGAACATCGCATGGCCGAGGACCGCTACCCCACGCGTGGCGGGAGTTTCCTCCTTCGGCGTAGGCGGTACGAATGCACACGTGATCTTGGGCGAAGCGCCGCTCCTGGAGGAATCCAGCAAGAGCCGCGAGAAGCAATTGTTCCAGCTGAGCGCAAAGAGCAAGGACAGCTTGGATGCCATGACGGAAAATTTCCGTGCGTGGGTAGAGAGCCATCCCGACGCTTCACTTGCAGATGCCTCCTATACCTTGATGGAAGGGCGGCGCTCCTTCAAATACCGTCGCCTCATCGTTGGCGGCTCGCATCAGGAGGTGATCGATGCGATCGCCAACAAGGACCCGAACGGGATGGGCACGCGCGAACTGCACGAAGCAGCACCAGGCGTGGTCTTCATGTTCCCCGGCCAAGGCTCGCAATATGTGGGCATGGGCCGCGAGTTGCATGCCAGCGAGCCCGTGTTCGCACAGCACTTCGACCAGTGTTGCACGCTTTTCGAAAAAGCCTTGGGCACGGATCTGAAGGCGATCATCTTCCCCGCCGCAGGTAAGGAGGACGAAGCGGCTGAACAGCTCAAACAAACAGTCAATACACAAGCTGGGCTCTTCACGGTGCACTACAGTTTAGCCAAGCTTTGGATGCATTGGGGCATCACGCCGCAGGCCATGATGGGCCATAGCATCGGTGAATTCGCAGCAGCCTGTTTGGCCGGTGTCTTCTCCTTGGAAGATGCCGTGACCTTGGTGGCCAACCGCGGTCGTATGATGCAGGACCTTCCTGCTGGCAGCATGCTCAGCGTGCGTGCTGCAGAAGCCGACATCGCACCCCGCCTTCCGCAAGGTTGTAGCATTGCCGCCAACAACGGCCCTCAATTGTGTGTGGCCAGCGGACCGAAGGAAACCATCGCCAAATTCCAATCGGAACTGGAAAAGGAAGGGATCAGTTGCAAACTGCTGATGACCAGCCATGCCTTCCACAGCCCGATGATGGACCCCATGGTGGCGCCCTATGCGCGCATCGTGGAAAAGGTGTCACTGAACACGCCACGCATCCCCATCATCAGCACGGTTACCGCTGAGTGGCTGAAGGATGATGAGGCCACCAGCGCTAAATACTGGAGCGATCACCTGCGGGCTACGGTCCGATTTGCCCAAGCCGTAAAGTTCGCTTGGGAGGATGCTGACCGTGTAATGCTGGAAGTGGGACCACGCACCACGGCCACTACGCTCGCCCGCCAGCAAAGCGCTGACCCCAAGCGTCAAGTAGCCGTGTCGTCCATGGGTTCTTCTTCGGGAAATGGAGAGGAGCTTTCCGCATTGCTTCGCGCTGTGGGCGGACTCTGGCAGAGCGGTGTGGAGATCGACCGAACCGTCTTCTTCGAGCGCGAAGTGCGTCATCGCATTTCCCTGCCCACCTATGCTTTTGAGCGGGTGCGCCATTGGGTGGATCCGGTGTCGATGATCGCCGCCGGTGGACAAGCCATCGCCAGCACCGCTATTGAAGCACCGGTGCCTGAAGGAGTTGATGCCAACCTCTCCCCCAAGGAGAACCTGATCGAACAGATCAAGATCTTGTTGGAGGACAGCTCCGGTTTGGAATTGGCGGAAGCAAGCCCTGAGGACACCTTCTTGGAAATGGGCCTTGACTCACTCTTCCTCACGCAGGTGGCCACCTCACTGAGCCGCAAGTTCGGTGTGAAGATCAGCTTCCGACAGCTGAACGAGGATCTGGCGAACTTGGACAAACTGGCCGATCACCTGCTGCCTCATGTAAAGGAAGTTGGTGCCGCCACACCCGCACACGCGGCGAAGGCTGGTGCTACCGCGATCGGTCCGGTGAATGCACTGGAAGACGCGCCCGAGCTGAAGAAGGTCTTCGGAGCGCAGGCGCGGATACAGAAGGAAAAGGTGGACGACTTCACCCCGGAGCAGCGTGCTTGGTACAACGAACTGGAGAAGCGATACATCGCCAAGACCGCAAAGAGCAAGGCCTTCACGCAGGCGAACCGCTACAAGATGGCCGATCCCCGCGTGGTCACCGGCTTCAAACCACAGACCAAGGAACTGGTGTATCAAGTGGTGGTGGACCGCAGCGAAGGCTGCCATCTCTGGGATATTGATGGGAACGAATACGTGGATATCCTCAGTGGCTTCGGCTCCTCGATGTTCGGCTACATGCCCGACTTCATCAAGAAGGCCTGCCATGCCCAATTGGATGCCGGCATTGAGATCGGCCCCATGCACCCGCTGGCGGCTGATGTCTCCAATCTGCTTTGCGAACTCACTGGTGGCGAACGCGCTGCCGTGTGCAATACCGGTAGTGAGGCCGTACTGGGCGCGATGCGTATGGCGCGCACCGTAACCGGACGCAACCTTATCATCGCCTTCAGCGGCAGCTATCATGGCATCAACGACGAGGTGATCATTCGCGGTAGTAAGAGCAAGAAGAGCTATCCCGGCGCACCTGGCATTCTTCCGGAGGCCGTGGAGAACATGTTGATCCTGGACTACGGCACACCTGAGAGCCTACAGATCATCAGAGAGCGCTGCCATGAGGCAGCTGCCGTGCTGGTGGAACCAGTTCAGAGCCGGCGCATGGAATTCCGGCCCGTGGACTTCCTCCACGAAGTGCGTGAAGTGACCAAGCAGCATGGAGCAGCATTGATCTTCGATGAGGTGATCACCGGATTCCGGATGCATCCCAACGGAGCACAAGCGCTGTTCGGCGTGAAGGCGGACATTGCTACCTATGGCAAGGTGATCGGCGGAGGTTTACCTATTGGTGCCATGATCGGCAGCCGCCCTTGGATGGACGCATTGGATGGAGGTCCATGGCAATTCGGTGATGACAGCGTGCCCGAGGCAGGCGTCACGTATTTCGCCGGCACCTTCGTACGCCACCCCTTGACCATGGCCGCTGCGAAAGCTGCGCTGGTGCACATGAAGGAGGAGGGCCCTGCGTTGCAGGAACGACTCAACAGCCTTACCGGAAGAATGGTGGAACGCGCGAACGGGATGTTCGACAAGTATCTCCTTCCCTACCGCTGGGTCACCTTCGGTAGTGCCTTCAAGACCAAGTACGACGAGAGCCTTGCCTACCCCGAGTTCTTCTTCCTGCTCATGCGCCTGAATGGCGTGCATGTGCTGGACTTCCCTCACTTCCTCACTACCGCGCATACACAAGCCGATGTGGAGTTCATTCTACAGGCCTTGGAAAAGACCTGTAAGGAATTGCGTGCGAGTGGCTTCATGCCCGAGCGTACGTATCCGATCGAGGTGGTGAACAACAGCTTGAACGGACATGCGCGGAAACTCAGCGAACGCGTGGTGGAGGCGAATGAGCCTCCAGTAGCAGGAGCTCGCTTGGGACGCACGCCTAAAGGCGAACCGGGATGGTTCATACCCAGCGAGAAGGATCCCGGAAAATACGTGATGCTGGTAACCGAAGAAAAATAGCGACGAAGAACTTCTGATAAGTTCGCGGACGATCATGGAGAAATTTATACCGGAAACGCGGCATGTTGAAGTGGACTTCGATCCCTTCATCGGCCCCGCGATCCAGCGCACCATCCCCACCACGGAGGCGCAAATGGAAGTGTTCGCTGCCTCGGAAATGGGCGACGATGCGAACTGTGCCTATGTGGAAAGTGTATCGTTGATCCTGAAGGGTGACCTGGATCGCAGCGCAATGGAAAAGGCGCTACAGGACCTTGTGCTCCGGCACGAGAGCCTCCGCAGTGTGATCAGCACCAGCGGCATGCGCATGATGGTCTTCGAGCATGCCGAACTGGCGTACACCTACCACGATCTTTCAGCTCTGGATGAACCAGCTCGTGCCAGCCGAATGCAGGTGTTGGCGGAGGTGGACATGACCCAGCCCTTCGACCTGATCCACGGACCGTTGTTCCGCGTGCTATTGATCAGGACGGGGAAGAAGGAACATGTCCTTCGGATGAGCGGTCACCACGTCATGCTGGACGGTTGGAGCTTGGGCATCCTGATCGCTGAGACGAGCGTGCTATACAATGCTCACCTCTCGGGTACCCCACCCGTTCTGCCTCCCGCTATCCCCTACAGCGAGTATGTGCTGGCCACCACGGATTTCGCAAAGAGCGCAGAACATGCTAAAGTCGAGAAGTACTGGACCGACCTGTTCAAAGGCCCTACGCCTCGACTGAACCTTCCAACGGACCGAGTGCGACCCGATCATAAAACATTCAATGGTCATCGGCTCGACCTGCAGTTGGATCCCAAATTGGTACAAGGCCTGCGCACGGTTGCAACACGCAACGGCGCGAGCTTCGTCACCACGCTGCTCACCACCTTCGAAGTGCTCTTGCACAAGCTGACGGGATCGAGTGATATCGTAGCAGGCCTTCCTGCAGCCGGACAGAGCGATCTGGATATGAAGCATCTGGTGGGGCACTGCGTGAACCTGCTCGCCCTGCGCAGCCATGTTGATGATGAAGTGGCGTTCGATGTCCACCTGAAGGAACGCCGCACACAGGTGCTTGATGCATTCGACCATCAGAAATACACCTTCGGCACACTGGTGCGGAAGCTGAATGTCCCCCGTGAATCAGGACGCATCCCGCTGGCACCCGTGGTGTTCAACGTCGACATGAACATGGACGACGAGGTGGCCTTTGAAGGTCTTGCCCACACCTTCGTCAGCAATCCCAGGCATTACGAGAACTTCGAGCTTTTCCTGAATGCCACCGGCAAAGGCGATGACCTGGTGCTGGAGTGGAGCTACAATACGGATCTTTTTGAAGAGGCTACCATCCATGCTTGGATGGAGGAGTTCACCACCCTCATCGGGCGCATTGCTGATCGGCCCAAGGCCACCATTGGTGAACTGGTGAGCGATGCGGCGAGCACTGCCAATGCCACGATGCCTCCCAAGGCATGGAATGGCGGCACCTCGCCCTATCCACATGTGTCGATCGATGAACTCTTCGACACCGTCAGTATCCAGTATCCGGATCATGTGGCAGTGGAGCTGAACGATGAAAAGTTGACCTATGCGGCTCTGCAAGTTCATGTGAACGCCTTGGCAGCCGAGCTCACAAAGCGTGGTCTGCAACATGGCGAGCCTGTGGGTGTGTGCTTGGATCGCTCCATCGGCACACAGACCGCCATGCTCGCGATCCTGCGTGCCGGCGGCTGTTACGTACCATTCGACCTGAGCTACCCTGCTGAGCGCATTCGGTACATGCTGGAAGATGCGCAGGTGAAGTTCATGCTTACGCAAGCGCACTTGACCGAGCTACTTCCCGGCTGTGAGGACCGTACTATCCTATTGGATCACTTGGGCCGTAGTAGTGCGCTTCCCTTCACCGCCTCGCCTCCCTCGGCACGCGTCCATGACGCGAACAGCCCAGCGTACATCATGTATACCAGTGGTAGCACGGGTGCACCCAAAGGTGTGGTCGTGCCCCACCGGGGCGTGGTGCGTCTTGTGCGGGACCAGAACTACATGAAATTCGGACCGGAGCTCACGTTCCTGCAAATGGGGAACCTATGCTTCGATGCCAGCACATTCGAGATCTGGGGAGCCTTGCTCAACGGTGCACGGCTGGTGGTACAACCCCAATCGAAAGCGACCCTGACCGAGATCGTTGACACCTTGCGCAACAAGCAGGTAACCAGCGTACTCTTTCCAACGGGTTTATTCAACATGCTCGTGGATGAGCACTTGAGCGACCTCCAAGGACTGAAGCATATCGTAACGGGAGGCGACGTTATGAGTCCGATCCATGCCAAAAAAGCGCTGAAATTGCTAGGACCCGGCGTGCTAGTGAATGCTTATGGGCCGACAGAGAACAGTGTGATCATCACCTGCCATTCCGTGGACCAAGCGAAGCAGCTGGACCGAAGCGTGCCCATTGGCATACCTATCTCCAACACGCAGGCCTACATCCTTGATGGATCGATGCGACCAGTGGCAGTTGATGTGACCGGAGAACTATATGCCGGTGGAGATGGCGTGGCCCTTGGTTACTGGCAACGGCCTGAGCTGACCGCTGAAAGCTTTTTCCCCGACACCTTTAGCGGAAGGCCTGAAGCGAAACTTTACCGCACCGGCGACCTTGCGCGATGGAATGAGGACGGTACTATCGAATTCATGGGCCGTGCGGATGACCAGGTCAAACTGCGTGGCTTCCGGATCGAGATGGGCGAGATCGAGAATGCCATCAACAGCTACCCCGGTGTGCGCGATCGACTGGTGATGGCCCGCAAGGACCTGCCAGGCGGTATGCAACTGGTGGCCTACGTCGTGCCTAATGAGATCGAACCTTCCAATGGCACCGAATTGCACGAGTCCTTCATCGAGGGACTGAAGGTGCACCTGCAAACGGTGCTTCCGGAATACATGATACCGGCATTCTTCGTGGTGCTTCCGCAATTGCCGCTGAACACCAACGGCAAGGTGGACAAGAAGCAGCTGCCCATGCCTGAACTGCGCAACACGCGCATGAAAGCCGAGCACGTGGCCCCCCGCAACGACATGGAAAGGGCTGTGAGCGCTATTTGGGCGAAAGCCTTGGGCGTGGCAGAGATCGGCGTTCACGACAACTTCTTCGACCTCGGAGGGCACAGCATCATGGGGATCCAGGTGCTTGCCCATGTGGAACAACACTTGGGATACAAACTCTCGTTGAGCAGCCTGTTCCAAGCGCCCACCGTGGCCTCGTTCACAGCGCTGATCAAGAAGGATGAGAAGCCGCTGGCGCTGAAGAACCTGGCGCTTATCCAGAAGGAAGGCAACAAGCCCCCGCTCTTCTGTGTACACGGCGATGAGGCGAATCACCACATCACGCGCTACCTCGGGAAAGGCCAGCCTTACTATGCATTCTTCCACCAAGGCGAGGACGGCGCTGCCTTCGAACACAAGACCGTGGAGGACATTGCCAAACATTATGTGGCGGAGATGACCTCCGTTCAACCGGAAGGTCCCTATATGTTGGGTGGCTATTCCTTCGGTGGTATCGTGGCGTATGAGATGGCTTGCCAGCTCAAGGCCGCGGGGCATGACGTCCCCTTGCTGGCGCTGTTCGACATGCCTATTCCGAAGCACTTCATCGAGACGATGGAGGATGAGGACAAGTTCTACGAGCCATTGAAACGCACCGTGATGCGATGGTTAGTGAAATGGTCACTCCGCAGCGGGAATATCCGTTCGTTGA
Source organism: Cryomorpha ignava (assembly GCA_040391235.1). Lineage (GTDB taxonomy): Bacteria > Bacteroidota > Bacteroidia > Flavobacteriales_F > PHOS-HE28 > PHOS-HE28. Next base: position 163,221 of record JBEBYG010000004.1, on the reverse strand, counting down.
AACTGCGCCACTTCCACATCATCGACAACTACGACAAAGCCATTCTGGCCTACCGACCCAAGCCGTACAGCGGACCAGTGACCATCTTCAAGGCGGAACGCACATCAGGACCGGACGACATGGGCTGGAGCACCTTGGTGACCGGACCGCTGGACATAAAGGTCCTGCCGGGCGACCACTATAGCCTGATCAAGGACCCCGAAGTGGTGCGCTTGGTGAAGGAACTCTCTATGAGCATCGACCACGCGTTAGGCAAGCGTGCTGTGGAAGCCGTTTGAGCATGAAGGCCGAACGATCGTTGATCGTACACTGTGAAGGACCGGGATCGGCCCGGTTTGAGACGGGCTCACCGGGGCCACTTACGCATGCGGTGCCCCAGGTCTGGTTCGCCACGTTGGCTTCCATACAGGACCGAGAGGAGCGTTACCATGCACTCTTGGATGAGGAGGAACTGGCCCGTGCCGAGCGATTCCGCTTCACCAAGGACCGCAACCGCTACATCTTGGGGCACGGCCTCTTGCGTGAAACATTAGGCTACTACCTCGGACGTTCGGCGAAGGACTTGAGCCTTCTTCGTGGTGAATTCGGGAAACCATTTCTGGAAGGGCACCCCGTGCATTTCAACCTGAGTGATACCAAGGATGCGGTGCTGGTGGCAGTAGCGATGGAAGCCATCGGGGCAGACATCGAAACGATGACCCGCTCCACCGATCACGAGCGCGTTGCCGAGCACTATTTTACGGAGAGCGAGGTGCGCAGCATCGCAGCAGCGCCCGATGGGAAACGGCGTTTTCTCGAACTATGGACCCGCAAGGAGGCCGTGCTGAAGGCTTGCGGCGTGGGTATTATGGACGATCTGAAGAGCCTGAACGTGGGTGATAGGCTGAACACGATGACCATTCAACATCCTGATTTCGTGCGCTTGGTCTCGCCGGAATATCACGTCCACACGCTCAACGTCGGCGAGGAGCATCTGGTGAGCATCGCAGCATCGCATCCCATTGCCGACCTGAAGCTGTTCGAGGCTCTTTCGCAGTGAGCTTCACTCCTCCCCCTCCCCGAAAAAGCGCGGGTGGAAATTCAACAGGTAGAGTTTTTCGCTGGCGCGGGTGACGGCCGTGTAGAGCCAGCGCACATACTCGCGATCGATCATTTCCTCCGTGACGTAGCCTTGGTCCACGAAAACGCTTTTCCATTGGCCACCCTGTGCCTTGTGGCAGGTGACGGCATAGGCGTACTTCACCTGTAGCGCGTTGGCATAAGGGTCCTTCTTGAAGAGGCTGAAGCGTTCGCTTTTTGTACGTGCCTCGATGCCTGCGAGCACATCCTGGCCGAGCTGCCGCATGCGCGCGCTGGCCAGTGCGGGGCCTTCGCTGGCCAGTACATCCAAGATCACTTTCACTTCCAGCTCGCGGTTATCCCGGCCGTCCCACCAGCCTATGGTCAGGTCCGCGAAGCGCAGGCCGTAGCGCTCCTCGGTACCATGTACGCGCTGTACGGTCACCTGTTCGCCATTGGCGATCAGCCCGAACGAGCCGGGACCCGGGCCGTTCTCGCGTGCTGCCCAGAAGTAGTTGTTCTTTACCACCATCAAGCGGTCGTTGGCCTCCAGCTCCTCCTCGAAACCGTGTATCCTTGCGCGCACCTGCTGGCTGTATTGATACGCGCGCTTGTTGCTGCGGCAGATAAGGCAGACCTCCTCATCCCCGTGTCGAGCGTAGGCTTCCTCCAAGGCATCCTGTAGGTCGTAGCCTTCCACACGGACCACATCGGGGAAGCCGAGAATGAAATGCGGAATGATCTTCTCTTCTTTGGGCTCGGCGGCTGACCCAAAGCCTGCTTGGTCGGACATCGGCATCGAAGCCAACGTGTCCCGCAGCGCCGTCGCATTCACGAGGATCCCGGAGGCCTCGGCTTGTCGCACCACGTCGGTTAGTTCGATGGAACCAGCCAAGAGGCCTTGTTCCGCCAATTCTTTTATATCCAATGCCGGGCTGTGGTCACTGCCCACAGGGGGCAACTGTGCCGGGTCCCCGATCAGTAGCAGTTTGTTGCCTGCAGAAGAGAAGACGTGCTGAAAGAGATCCGCCAGCAGGTCGCGGTCAAACGCACCGCCGCCGCCCTTACCGATCATGCTGGCCTCGTCCACCACGAAGAGTGCGTTCTGTTCCTTGTTAGGCGCCACGGAGATGCCACCGTATCCACCGTCATCATCGCCGGCGGTGCGATAGATGCGCCGGTGGATAGTGCTGGCGGAAGCACCTGCATACCCGCTCAGCACTTTGGCCGCTCTGCCGGTTGGTGCCAGCAACACCACAGGCTTTCGCGCTTCCGCGAGCACCTTCACCAAGGCACCTACCAATGTGGTTTTGCCGGTACCTGCATATCCTTTCAACACCAGTGTAGCATGTGGCTTTTCCGTAGCGAGCAGGCGCGACAAGGCATCAATGGCCTTGTGCTGGCCTAGTGTGGGCGCGTGTCCCAGACGTTCAAGCAGGCGTTGGGTAATGGTGGGCATGGGCGGTGAAGTTCGGGAGAGCGCCGGGATAAGATGGCCAGAGGCCTCAAAGGCAACGCACTCTTGAACCCGGATGAGGCTCCGCGGCCGATCGCGGGCATCGGAGCGTACGGCGTTGAGGCGGGCCGGAGGCCCTAAGCGGCAACGCACTCGGGAAAAACCCGAGCGCGGGCCAAGGTGTAAATGCACCGGTGTAGGCAATTCCTTTATCCGTAGTTCCTTTGTGTCCTGCGGCCTTGATGCCGACTGAGCATATGAGCGTTGAGATCTTCCGTCCGAACTATGATCCTGCCAAGGAGCATGCGTGGCACTTGAGCTGCTGGCTGGCACCGGGGCTTCACGCTTGGTGTGTGCATGAACGCTCGAGCGGTCGGCTGATGGCTTTGGCCTCGGCCGCTGGCGAGAACTTGCCTGCGGAGGAGAAGCTTCCTGTGAAGCCGGTGGGTGTTTCCTTCACGGCGATGCCGGAGATCAGCACGCTGGTGCCGGAGAGCGCCATGGTACCCGGTTCTGAATTGCGCCATTTGAAGATGGTACATGGCACGGTGCCCACGGGCCTGCTGCGCGATGAGCCGATCGCCACCTTGGGTGCACACTGCATCTATCTGCATGATGAAACCGCCGAGCGCGCCTTGTTGGAGCGCTTTCCCAACGCGCGTTCGCTGCCTTTGCAGGGCACCTTGGTGAGCCATGGCCTGAGCCGTTCCGCCTCGGGAGTGGTGGTGGTGGCACACCGCTCCGCCACCCGCTTGGACCTGGTGATCGCCGACCGTGGGAAGCTGCTTTTGAGCAATACCTTCCATGCGACCGTGGCCGAGGATGTGCTCTATTACATCCTCTTCGCGTTGGAGCAGTGCGGGCTTTCACCGGAGACGGTGAGCGTGCGTGCTGGGGGTACGCATCTGACGTCCGGCGAAGAGCATCTTCTTTCCAAGTACTTTAAGAATGGTCCGACCCCCAGCACGGGCGCGGACGAACCGGCGCTGAAGGATCTGCGCGTGCCGAATGCGCACCATTGGACCGGCCTGATCGAACAATTCTCATGCGCATCGTAGCAGGCCGCTTCAAGGGGAAGCGCATCACTCCACCGAAAGGCATCAAAGCAAGACCGACCACGGACTTTGCCAAGGAGGCCCTCTTCAACATCCTCCAACATTCCACTGCTTTGGAAGGTATCCGCGTGCTTGACCTCTTCGCGGGTGCTGGAGGAATCAGCCTCGAGTTCCTGAGCCGGGGTGCGACGGAAGTGATCAGTGTGGAACAGGATGCGGCTTTGTATGGCCACCTTCAGCGCACAGCGCGCGAGCTGGGTACGGACAACTGGCATGTGGTGAAGGCTGATGTGTTCTCCTACATCAATTCCGATCGCAGTACTTATGATCTGATCTTTGCAGACCCCCCTTTCGACATGGAGGGAACGGAGAAGTTACCCGCATTGATACGTGAGAGCGGTTTGCTCGCTCCGGATGGCTTGTTGATCGTGGAGCACTACAAGCGCATAGACCTGAGCGCCGACATTTGGTTCGATGTTTGCCGCAAGTACAGCAACATCAACTTCAGCTTCTTCACACCGAAAACCGAGCAGCCATGAGCACATCCTCCGAACGGTCCACCGCACTGCGGGTCGCCGTGTTCCCAGGTTCGTTCGATCCGATAACTGCAGGCCATGTGAGCATTGTGATGCGCGCGCTGCCGCTGTTCGACCGGATCGTGGTGGCCATCGGCGAGAATAACAGCAAGTGGTACATGTTCCCCTTGGAGCAACGCTTGGATTGGTTGAAGAAGACCTTCGCGGATACGCCGAACGTGGAAGCGATCTCCTTCCAAGGCCTGACGGCGGACCTCTGCGTGAAGCTGGGTGCACAATACATCGTACGCGGCCTGCGGAACAGCACTGATCACGGGCATGAACGCAGCATCGCCTTGATGAACCACGCCCTGCGCGGGGTGGAAACGATCTTCCTACCAGCCTTACCGGAGCATGCGCATATCAGCAGCACCATCGTTAGGGAGCTGATAGCCAATAAGGCGGATGTCTCCGCGTTTGTTCCTGCGGCGGTCCGCATTCCATGAAAGGTCTTCTCTTAGGTTTCCTCCTCACCGGCAGCTTGGTACTGAACGCTGCGTCCGTGCAGGTGCAGGTGGATGCGTCCTCCTATCCGGACCAGCGGGTGACGCTGTACCGGTACATGGACCTCTTCACCCGGCGCTTGGAGCCCATCGCATACGGGCGTACCGATGCACAAGGCAAGGTGCTCCTGAACGCTGATGTGGATGGGACACAAAAGGCGTTGCTGCGGATCGGCATGGTAGGCGCGGACCTCTGGTTGCGAGCAGGCGAATACCACGTGGAGATGCCGCCACCCGGACCGGATCAAGTGCGCAGCATCAGTGGAACAGCGCGGGTGAACCTGACCTTCGTGGACCTCGACCCTTTGGATGTGAACGCGCTGGTGAGCGACCTGAACGGTCGCTTGGATGCCTTCCTGGCGGAGAACTTGGCAACTGATCAAAATGCGGGCATGGAGGCTGTGGCCAAGGCGCGCAGCGGCAGCGGAAACTTGATACCGGATACACTGGGGGATCGACCGCCCATCTTTCTCTCGCCGAACTGGAGCGAAAGCCGCGTGGACACCTTCGCGCAGAAGCTGCAGAAGTTCTATGCCGCCGTGGACGACCCTTGGTTCCAACAGGATGTGGAGTACGGCATCGCAGGCTTGCGCATGGGACCACGCGTGAAGGACCGCGACCTCTTCAACCGCTACCTGAAGGAGAAGCCCGTGCTATATAGCGTGCCCGAATACGTGCGCTTCTTTTCGGCCTTCTTCACCGATCACCTTCTTCGCTTTCCCTTCCGCAGCGACACGGAAGCGCTACAGCGGAACATTCGCAAGGCACAGACCGATAGCCTGAAGCTCCTTTTGGCGAAGCATGATTTCCTGAAGGAGGAGCGATTGAATGAACTGGTGCTGATCACCGGTCTTTATGCACAGTACAGCAACACCCAATTTGATGGAGCCGGTATCCTGAACGTCTTCCGCGATGTGGAGCAACACTCGCGCTTCGCGGAGCACCGTGCCTTGGCCGCCAACATGTTGTGGGACCTCACTACCATGACAACCGGCAGCATCCTTCCACCGGTGAGCTTGTTGGATACCACAGGGCATCAACTCGCCTTGGACAGCCTGCTGCAAGGCGGAGTTTGCCTGACCGTGACGCTGATCGGCAATCCATACAGCGAGCAAGAGATGGTAGCACTGCGCAAGTTGGAAGAGGAGTATCGCGGCTACATCCGTTTTGTCAACATCGCCTTGGACCGCTCGCCTGCCGAATTGGCCCAATGGCTGCGGAACAACCCACGCCAAGCGGGCACATGGATGGTGCCTGTGGATCAGCAACGGCTGCTTGATCAGCTCCGCATTCGCAGCGTTCCTGTATTCTACTTGTTGGATGGTCGCTTGTTGACCGCTTCCCCGGGACCACGCCCCAGCCAAGGCTTGGGAGCGGAATTGCATCGGATCAAGGTGCAGCGAGATCAGGAGCAGCGCATCAGGCCGGACCGCGGCGTGCCGCCTCCCAAGCGTTGAGCACCGTCAATATCGAGGTATAGGTATCGCGGCGAAGTTCCGCCCTTCCTGCTTCATCCATCCATCGCGCGGCATCGATGTCCTCCTCGGTTTGGGCGATCAATGGCTCCGAGGCATCACCGATCATTAGGAACCAATCGGTGCGCTTGAGGTGCTGCTTCCCTTTCCGCTCATAGGTATGCCAGGTTTGGCAAAGTGGCCCCAGCGATCGCAGCGTCTTCAGGCCACACTCCTCCTCCACCTCCCTGATCGCTGCGGCTTCAATGGCCTCCTCGGGTTCCACCTTTCCTTTCGGCAGGTCCCAACGCCCGAGGCGGTGGATCGCTAAAAGCCGACCCTCAGCATCCGAAACGGCACCTCCTGCTGCCTGCACGAATCGATACCCTTGGCGGAACCAATCCCAGAGTTGCTCAACCTCATCACCGAAGGCATGGATACCAAAAATGCCCTCCTCACGCGCAAGCATGTCTTTCAAAAGCACAAATTCTTCCGCCGCATCCACCCGGATTGCCAGCCAGTTACCGGGCAGATCCTGGAATTCGGGCCGTTCACCGATGATGAATGGCTTTCCGTCGATATGGACTTCGTAGTTTCGCACCATGGATTCCCGCCTCGATCCGGCGCTGAAGATCGCCGAATTCTTGTTACGGATCAAGGCCGTGAGGCTTGACCCGAAAAAACCTTTCACTTGGGCCAGTGGATGGAAGAGCCCGATCTATTGCGATAATCGCAAGACATTGAGCCATCCGGTGATGCGCACCTACATCCGCCAGCAGTTCGTGGAGGCCATCAATAATGAGTTCGGCAAGCCGGACATGATCGCCGGTGTGGCCACTGGTGGCATCGCCCACGGCGCACTGGTGGCCCAGGAAATGGGCCTCCCCTTCATCTATGTGCGCAGCTCCGCCAAGGAGCACGGCATGAAGAACATGGTGGAGGGAGACCTCTCCCAAGGCCGCAGCGTGGTGGTGGTGGAAGACCTCGTGAGCACCGGCAAGAGCAGCCTACAGGCCGTGACGGCCCTGCGCGAAGCCGACCTCGAAGTGAAAGGCATGGTGAGCATTTTCTCCTACGGGCTGAAGGAAGCCTCCGAGGCTATTGCGAACGCCAAGGTCCGCTTGTATTCCTTGACGGACTATAACATCCTGCTTACCCAAGCCATCGCCGATAGGTATATCACTGAGAAGGACCTGGTGTCCTTGCGGAATTGGCGGGAGGACCCTGCGAACTGGACCGGGGTAACCGGAGCCACAAGCAACGGGGCAAAAGCCCAAAAAGCCACGCCCGAAAAGCCTACCAAGTGAGCATGACCACGATCCAGAGCAAACAGGTCGAGATCCCTCGGCCCGCAAGTGACGTGTATACGTTCCTTCAGGACATGCACAACTTCCAGCAGCTCCTGCCACAGGACCGCATCAGCGATTGGAAGAGCGATGGAAGATCCTGCTCCTTCAAGGTACAAGGTGCAGCTACCATCGGGTTGGAACTGGAAGAGGGAACACCCAACAGCCTCGTGCGCATGAAGAGCACGGACCGCTCCCCTTTCGCGTTCACGCTGAACGTTCACTTGGATGAAAAGGGCGGCGCTACCGCAGCCTACCAGCTTTTCGAAGCGGACCTCAATCCCTTCATCAAAATGATGGTGGAGAAGCCGCTGAAGAACTTGTTCGACCACATCGCGGACAAGATGGTGGCGTTGCACGCCTAAGGGTCGATCAGCTGATGGTCCGCCCCGTTGCGCGACGGTCGCAGCTGCTGGTGGCCGACCAAATGCCAATTCAAGTAATTGTGGAGTGTGCTTGAAGCATGTGCATGCGATCTTCGTCCTCTGAAGGGAACATCGGTAGACACCCACAGTTGCCCGGCGATCGTGTGGTGGTCGATTGGAAAACAGGAACATGGCATCACGACGAGGACGGCCCATCATTGATGATGAAGGCGCAAAACCGGCAAAACTCAACAAGGAGGCGCTGGCCAAGACCGGACGGCTTTTTCGCTACCTCAAGCCCCACCTCGGCGCGTTCATTGTCGGGCTGTTCTGCCTGTTGATCACCAGCCTGCTCAGCCTGGCATTCCCGCTGTTGCTGGGAAAACTGGTGAATGCCACCGCTTCGGACGGGTTCTGGGCGGCACCGATCACTGACCTCACCAACATCGATTCCATCGCGAAACTGCTGATGCTTGTGTTCGCTGTACAGGCCGCCTTCGGCTACGTGCGGATCTACCTATTCGGCCTGGTGTCGGAGAACGCCTTGGCCGACCTGCGGCAGGACACCTACTCACACCTCATCCGCATGCCGATGCTCTTTTTCGCGCAGCGCCGTGTGGGCGAACTGAACAGCCGCATCAGCGCGGACGTGGCCCTGCTCCAAGAGGGCATGACCACCTCGCTGGCCGAGATCCTGCGCCAAGTAGTCACCATCAGCATAGGCATCACACTGCTCACGTTCGTGAGCGTAAAGCTCACGCTCACCATGCTGGCCACGCTGCCCGTGGTGGCACTCATCGCCGTGTTCTTCGGCAACTACATCCGCAAGCTCAGCAAGCAGGTGCAGGACCGGATTGCGGATACGAACGTGATCGTGGATGAAACGCTGCAAGGCATCCAGAACGTGAAGGCCTTCAGCAACGAAGGATTCGAAACGGCCCGCTACCGTTCCAGCGTTTTGAAGGCGCGCGATCTGGCTTTGAAAGGCGTGAAATGGCGAGGCAGCTTCGTGTCCTTCATCATCTTCGCCATGTTCGGCGTGGTGGTCTTCATCATCTGGCGCGCGGTCCATCTGAAGGCCCAAGGCCTGCTGGACATCGGCGACATCACTTCCTTCCTCGGCCTCTCCATCATGATCGGCGCCTCCATCGCCAGCGTTCCGGACCTGATCACCACCATGCTGAAAGCTGTGGGCGCCACGGAACGTCTCATGGACCTCCAGGACGGCGTGACCGAGAACATCGACCTAAAACCACGCACAGAGCATTTGAAATTGGAGGGCGACATCGCCTTCGAGCACGTTTCCTTCCACTACGCTACCCGCCCCGACCATGCGGTATTGCGCGACGTGGACTTCCGCGCCAAGCCCGGTGAACGTGTGGCGCTGGTGGGCCCCAGCGGTGCCGGTAAGAGCACCATCGCCTCCTTGGTCCTGCGCTTTTATGATCCGGTCGGTGGCCGCATCACCATCGATGGCAAGGATGCCCGCGACTACGACCTCGGAGCACTGCGCGACCGTATGAGCATTGTGCCACAAGAAGTGCTGCTCTTTGGAGGAACGATCTTGGAGAACATCGCGTACGGCAGGCCCGGTGCCAGCCGCGAGGAGATCGAAGCCGCCGCCAGCAAGGCCAATGCGCATGACTTCATCGTTTCCTTTCCGGAAGGCTACGCAACCGTGGTGGGTGAGCGCGGCATCCAACTCAGCGGCGGACAGCGGCAACGCATCGCCATCGCACGTGCCGTGCTGAAGGACCCCGCGATCCTCATCCTTGACGAGGCCACCAGCGCACTGGATACCGCCAGCGAACGCTTGGTGCAGGATGCACTGGACAAGCTGATGGAAGGCCGCACCAGCATCGTGATCGCGCACCGCCTGAGCACCGTCCGCAATGCAGATCGCATTCTGGTCCTGGACCATGGCATGGTCACTGCGAGCGGAACACACGACGAGCTGATCGCGGATACAGGCGGGTTGTACTACTCGCTGAGCAAGATGCAGCTTAGCGAGGCATAACGTGAGTTCGCTGTATTCGGGTACCCGGGCGGAGACCGCTGGTGGCTTTATCGGTCGTATCGATCCATGTGCCTTCATGCTCCATCTTTACCGACGATCATCTTAGTTCATTCCACCCTTTCATGAAGCATCATTTATTAGTTGTCCTCTTCGCGGTAGCCTGCATCTTCCAAGTAACCGCACAGAGCGAAAGCCTGACCATAACTCCTCAGTGGAAGTATGGGGACACGCGCTTGCTCACCCTCGAAAACGTGCGCACGGAGGTCAAGGATGGCGAAACCAGCGTTGACCGCGATGTGGTGCAGGCGGAGTTCCAGGTGGTTCAGGAAACCCCTTCCGCCTACATTCTACAAGTTGAATACGACAACGTGGTGCTGCGCCATGCGGAGAAACTAAGTGAGTCCTTCAGCTTGGCAGGACCGGAGGCAGCCAATTTCATCCTGCGCTATTCAGTGGACCGGAAAACCGGTGCAGCCGAGCTGCAGAACTGGAAGGAAGTTCAAGGCTTTGTGCTTTCGAGCTTTGAAACGATCCAACAGGAGCTGGAAGAAAAGGACCCGGATAACGCCTCGATCTTCCAATTGATCATGCTTCCAACCCTTTCCGTTTTCGATAGCCGAAAAAACGTGGAAGCGTATTTCCACGGAATGATCGATCTGGTAACAGCGCCTTTTGGAAAAGCCCTGACCCAAGGTGACACCTTACGCGAAGTGCAACGAGAAGCTAACCCGTTCTCTCCGAACGATAGCCTTTCTACCACCATTCTAACCACGCTGGAAAAGGTGGATCTGGGGAAGCAGCAAGCCGTGATCCGAACGGAGACGCAGATGGATATGCGTCCTTTCGTGGATGCGATGAAAGCGGCAATGGGGGCTATGATGAAGGCAATGGTGCCAGATCCAGAGAAGCAGCGTTCCAACGAAGCGGAGATGAACGCGGGCATGGATGCGGTCCGGTTCGACATCAAGAATGAGCGCTTCGAAACCATTGATCTTCAATCGACCTGGCCGCTGGATGCCACCACGACGGTTCAAGTGAGCATGGATATGATGGACACCAAAAACGCTGTTACGAACATCTCCACGCTGACGGTGGAAGAAGCTGAGGATGACGAGCCTACTATCCTGCATCCGGACTCAAGCGTTGTTGTTTACGGCCAAGTGCTCGAATTCGAATCCACGGATTCCATTCCGTTCCCGGTGATCCAAGTCGATAATTTGACGGATGCCAGGGCGACACCCAAAGTGAGCTCGGATGGAGCAGGCAATTATGAATTCTACCTTGGACAAGACAGATCTTACCGGATCACCTACTCTGCACCCGGCCATTTGAAAAAATCGGTGGTGATCGATCTGGTGAACATTCCGGATAGTGCTTGGTCCGACGGAGGTTTAGGAATGGAACTCCAGATCACCTTGCTGAAAAAGCTACCCGGACTCGATGAGTCCCTGTTCGATGGGGACATCGGCAGAAGTGGCTATGACGCGGATTCAGGACTTTTGGAATGGGATCTCCCCTACACCGCACAAAGGAAAGCGGGCATGAGCAAGGCGCTTGAAGCGTACAGGAAGGCGCTGGGAAAACAGTGAGCGCGGTCTTGATGAACCTACGGTGCATCAGGGTCCCCTTCGGGAGACCGCTGATGGAGCTATCTGAAGCAAAAACCTTGATGGAGCATTAGCTTCTGGTGAGGCTACAGCCCCACCTCCACCACCTTCTTCGTGGTGAAGAACTCTTCGGTGAAGAGGTCGCGCAGTTCGGTGACGCGAATAGAGTAGCGCAGTGGCCGCAGCTCATCGGCCAAGTCTCCACCTTTTAGGTAGAGCAGACCGGACTTCATGGGTTCGCGGTGCTTGCCGAGGACCTGCCGGGTGCTCGGTACCAAGTGCTTGGTCGCCATGATGAACTCCGGCATGGTGGTGACGGCGCGGCTGACGATGAAGTCGTACTTCTCCTTATGCTCTTGGCTGCGCACTTGCTCGGCGGTGGCGTTCTTCAGGCCCAAGCCATCGATGACACCTTGCACGGCTGCGATCTTTTTGCCGATCCCGTCGATGCAGTGGAAGCGACTTGCAGGGAACAGGATGGCCAAGGGGATGCCGGGGAAACCACCACCGGTGCCTACATCCACGATGCGGGTACCCGGGCTGAATGCGTGTACTTTAGCGATGCCGAGCGAGTGCAGGATGTGCCGCTCATAGAGGTACTCGAAGTCCTTACGGGAGATCAGGTTGACGCGCTCATTCCAATGGGCATATAGATCGCCGAGCGCTGCGAAATGGGCACGCTGTTCCGCGGAGAGCTCCGGGAAGTAGTGGAAGATCAGGTCAACACCTTGCATGGATCCGATGAAAGGTCGTCTCCGCCTGATCGAAATACCGGGTCAAGCCCGGTATGACAACCAGAAGGGAGCGATCAGATAGAGTCCCTACGCGCGGTCAACAGGTTCTCGAGGAATTCACGGGCGCGGAAGAGTTGGGCCTTTACCGTGCCCAGCGGCAGGTCGAGTTCGTTGGCGATCTCTTCGTAGCTGTATTCCTTGTAGTAGCGCAGCTCCACCAAGGTGCGGTAGCGCGGCTTCAACTGAGCGACCACTTCGCGCATCACGTCGCTCTTCTGGTCCTTGATCACCACTTCGGAAGGATCGAGCCCGTGTCCCTTCAGCTCGATGTGCATCTCATCGCCATCCTTGGTGCCGATGGGATTGTCGATGCTGAGCATCTTCTTCTTTTTCTGCTTGCGGATCCAGTCAATACAGTTGTTCGAGGCGATCTTGAACAACCATGTGCTGAAGGCGTAGTTCGGGGTGTACTGGTGCAGTCGGTGGAAGGCTTTTCCGAAGGCCTCAATGGTCAGATCGTCCGCATCGTCCTTGTTGTTGATCATCTTCAAGAGCATGAAGTAGATCGAATCGCGATAGCGGGACATGAGTTCGGCATAGGCCTTCTGGTCCTTCTTGTCCACAGCGCGGCGAACAAGTGCAAGGTCATAGGTGGCCTTTTCCGACAGGTTAGGGCTTACTTCCATCGTTGTGGCTTGATGATGAGCGTACTGATATAGATGCAGGGTTCCAAAAGTAGGAACAGCCATTCCAGCGGCAGGGCGAGCCAAATTATGCCACCCGCGCCAAGCCTCCGCATGGCCAACATGCCGATGGGCATGAAGATGAGCAATTCGATGCCGAGGCCGATCAACGCGGTACGCGGATGGCCGGTGAACAACAGGAAGAAGACGGTGGCCCAGAGCACCAACCGCGCCGTTGGCAGCAAGGTGAGCAAGAGCTGGTGGCCGAAGCGGTAGAACTGCGCCGTGGTGTAGTGCCGCCGTTTCCTGCGGAACCACGTAGCGAGGTCCGGCGTGGCGCGGGTGGTCATGTAAGAGCGTCCGTCGGCAACTGCGGCGGTGTTCTTGGCACGGGCTACCTCATTAATGAACAGATCATCGTCCCCGCTCATCAACTGGCGGTGGCGACGATCGCCCTTGGCCTCGAAGAAGAGATCCCGGGTGAATGCCATGTTGCGCCCCACGCCCATGTATGGGAAGCCGGCCTGAGCGAAACTGACATACTGTACGGCCTTCGTAAAGCCGTCGTAGCGTTCGAGCAGGCTGGTAAGGCCATCCTTTCGTTCGTAGGGGCTATGGGCGATCACGATCTGTTTATCACCATTGAAGCCAGCGGCCATCAGGCTTATCCAATCACGGCTTGTGGGCAGGCAATCCGCATCCGTTACGATCACATGCGGATACTTCGCGCTGCGCACGCCTACTCCCAGCGCGATCTTCTTGCCGTAGCTGAACTTCTCATCCGCCTGGATATTCACCGGCTTCAGCCGCGGGTACTGGGGCCGCATCCATTGGAGGATCTCCCATGTGTCATCGTCGCTGCGGTCGTTCACCACCACCAGCTCAAACTCGCGGTGGTCCTGATCCAACAGCAGCGGGATCAGGTATTGCAGGGCCGTGCTCTCGTTACGCCCGCAGATCACAACACTTACGGGCAGGTCACGGTCCGGCACCACCTCCTGCCGACGGAAAGCCAACCGGCTGAAAATGACCAAATGGAAGAAGGCCAGCACAAGCAGTGCGGCGATCATCAGATAAAGGACGAACGTGGCGATCAAATCGGGGTGCGCGTGGTGGCACAGGATGGTACGGGTGCGAAACTATCCGCAGCGCACCTCCGGAACGTCCATGGGCCGGTCCAGTTATGAACAACGGCGGGGTGGATGTGGTGCGGTCCTCCCCCCGACCAGGATACGGGGCACCTCCAACCTACCTCACTCCTTCAACGACCGTGACGACCGGCCGAACAACGTATCGACGGATCCAGATGAATATCAAGGGCACGAGGACCACCGTGGGAGCGAACCACACCAGCATGCCAAAGGACGACCCGGAGTAGTTCACCACAAGAAAAGCAGTGACCGTGGCGATGTAGCTGCCCATCATGTGACCGATGTGGCGCTGCAACCAGAGCAACTTGGGAATGGGTAAGTGGCGAAGTTCCAGCGCATACATGCGCACATCGCCGACCACCAGATAGGCAGAGATGCCTCCAAAGACCATCAAGACCACTTGGCCGCTCATCCCCATGGCCACTGCATTGGTCGCACCCAGAACGGTGATGAGCACGTCCCATGGTCCCAAATTCCGCAGGCGGTCCCTCACCGCGCGATACCCGCTCAAACCTTGGTACAAGGTGAATGCACCGATCATGAACAGGAACGGGTTGGGATGGAGCAGCGAGAGTGCGAACGCTGAGCATGCCACTGCCATGAGGGCGATGAAATAGACCCGCCCTGTCACTCGATGGGATTTGCCTCCCTTGCGTCGGAGGAGGATGGCCGTTCCGGTGAGCAAAGCGGTGAAGCCGGAGGCGATGTGAAGGATCAGCGAAAGGGTGTGAAGGGTTTCCATGGCGTCGGTTTCTGAGGCCGAAGATGTGGGTACACCCTGCCCATCTGCAAGGGAAATGGGGGCTTTGGGAAGCTCCGGGAGCAATGGGAAGTTCACGGGCTGAACGGGAACCGATCAGGGACGTCCGGCAAGCAGACCCGGGAGGCTATCGTTCAATTTCCGGGACACCGGGACGGTGGTTTCCCCTTGGTCCAAGTGCAAGTGATAGCCTTGTGCGTTGCCGCTCACCTTGGTCACCCGATCCAAATTCACCATGTGACTTTTGTGGCAGCGCAGCAAACGGGGATGAGCGACCAAGGCCTCCTCGGCACCCTTCAAACTACCCCTGATCAGGTGACGCTTCACATCCGGGCCAGTGGCTTGATGCACCTCCAAATAGTTCCCAGCGGAGGAGATGAACAGCAATTCACTCAGCGGCAGGTCGAGGTCCTCCCGTCCGTTCTCGGAAGGGATCGTGATAGCTGTGATGGCTGCCGCAGGTGCGGGCGCAATGCCCGGCTGTGCTTCGGAGGCTGCTTCCAGCTGCGGCCGATCGGTATTCATCCGTTCCGAACCTTGCCGGTAGCGGCGTGAAAGTCGCGCCTCTTTCAACAGGATGGCCACCGTTATCGGGAAAAGCCCTATCAACACTGTGTATCCTTCGAACCACAGGAACATCTCCGCAGAAAAGGGAGCGAAGCCGATCGCCACGCTGTAAAGCAGGTTGGCCAGGCCGATCGACACCACGTTCACCAAGGTCCACGCGATCTCCCTGCCCACGGTCCAATCCGGTTCGGAGAAGAACTTGGGCATGAAGGTGGCTACAACTCCGTTCAGAAGGAGCATGACCGCAGTACACGTTAGGCCATACCCTAAGGCCACTTGCCAGAAGGAACCGGAATATGCGGACAGGCCGAACGGCCGGAACACCACCAGGAACAGAAAGATGAAAAGGCCGAAGACCACCGCGTTCCTCCACGCTGCCCTTCCGATGTGCAACAGACGGTATGGGCGGGAGAGCAGGTTGCGCATGTAGCGGGGCGGTCCTGCGAAAATACGTTCAGCCGCACCTATTCTTCTTCAGAGTGCATCCGACCGCTCATCCCCATCTTTGCCACCCCTATGGAATTCAAGCTACTGACCACCGACCCGAAGAGCAAGGCACGCGCGGGTGAACTGCACACCGCACATGGCGTGGTGCCCACTCCCATCTTCATGCCCGTAGGCACGCTGGGCGGCGTAAAGGCCGTACACATCCGCGAACTGCGCGACGATGTGAAGGCCTCCATCATGCTCAGCAATACCTACCACCTCTACCTGCGTCCAGGGATGGAGGTGATCGAACACGCTGGCGGACTGCACAAATTCAATGGCTGGACCGGCCCGATCCTTACCGACAGCGGTGGCTTCCAGGTGCATTCGCTGAGCGACATCCGGAAGATCACCGAGGAAGGCGTGAAGTTCAGCAGCCACATTGACGGCAGCCGCCACCTTTTCACCCCCGAAAGCGTGATGGACCTCCAGCGCACCATCGGCGCGGACATCATGATGGCCTTCGATGAATGCACGCCTTGGCCCTGCGACCTCGACTATGCCACCAACAGCATGCACCGCACGCACCACTGGCTGGACCGTTGCTTCGACCGCTTCAATACCACGGAACCGAAGTACGGCCATGAGCAAGCCCTCTTCCCCATTGTGCAAGGCAGCACCTTCCCGGAACTGCGGAAGGCCAGCGCCGAATACATCGCGAAAAAGGGCGCTTACGGCAATGCCATCGGCGGCCTCAGCGTGGGCGAGCCGGAAGACGAGATGTACGCCATGGCCGAACTCTGCTGCGACATCCTGCCAAAGGACCGGCCCCGCTACCTAATGGGCGTAGGCACACCATGGAACCTATTGGAGAATATGGCCATCGGCATCGATATGTTCGATTGTGTGATGCCCACCCGCAACGGACGTAATGGTATGCTCTTCACCCGGGAAGGCGTGGTGCAGATCAAGAACAAGGTGTGGGCGGACGACCATACACCGCTGGACCCCAACGGCACCAGCTTCGTGGACAGCGCTTACAGCAAGGCCTTCGTGCGACACCTCTTCGTTACCAACGAATTGCTAGGCCTGCAGATCGCCAGCCTGCACAACTTGGCCTTCTATGTGGCCCTGATGACCGAAGCACGCGGGAAGATCCTCGACGGGACGTTCACCGAGTGGAAGGCACAGATGTTGCCGAAGTTGAAGAACCGGATCACTGGATGAGTGGGGAGTCGGGAGTCGTGAGCCGGACTCATGACCCTGACTCACAGACTCACGACTCGAAACCCGACCTTTACACCACATGTTCAAAACCCTCGACCGCTATATCATCCGGCAGTTCCTGGGGACGTTCTTCTTCATCCTGGTGCTGATCATGAGCATCGCGGTGGTGTTCGATATCAGTGAGAAGACCGAGGATTTCGCAAAGACCTCCGCCACCTTGTACGAGATCGTGGTGGAGTATTATGTGAACTTCATCATCTACTACAGCAACCTCTTCAGCGGCCTGTTGATCTTTATCGCAGTGCTGCTGTTCACCAGTCAGTTGGCGGGCCGCAGTGAGATCATCGCGATGCTGAGCAGTGGGGTCAGCTTCCCGCGTTTCGCCCGACCTTACTTCATCGCCGCTACCATCCTCACCGCCCTCTCCCTTTATGTGAACGTCTTCCTGCTCCCCCGCGCAAATCAAACGCGGTTGGCCTTCGAGAAGGCGCACATCTGGAGTGCATACAAGCTGGAGGATAATAACGTGTTGCGCGAGATCGCACCCGGCGAGATCGTGTATTTCGAATCCGTGGATGTACCCCGGCTCACGGGCTATCGGTTCAGTTTGGAAAAATGGGATGGCGACCAATTGCGCTCCAAGATCATCAGCGACCGGGCCGTGTTCGACACCATCACCGGGCGTTGGACCATTCATGATTACATGATCCGGGAAATCCCATTGGAGCCAGAATCAAACGGATTGGACCAGGCCCGGATGGGACACGGCATCAATGATCCCGAGGTGATGCTGCCGGAGCGCATCCGCCGTGGATCGGTACTCGATACGCTGATCCCCCTGAAACTCGCGGACCTGGGTCAGCGATTGGACAATGTGGCCGCCTTGGATCGCCACCAGATCGCGGAATACATCAAGGCTGAAAAAGCACGCGGAGGAAGCAAGGTGCCCTACTACGAAGTGGAACAGAAGCAACGCACCTCCTACCCGTTCGCCACCTATGTGTTCACACTTATCGGCGTAGGCATCGCCAGCAGGAAGGTGCGTGGCGGCACCGGCGTACACATGGTGCTCGGCGTGATGCTCACCCTGCTCTACATCTTCACCATGAAGATGACCACAGTGGCAGCGACGAACTCAGCATTCAATCCCACGCTGGCGGTGTGGATCCCGAATATCATTTTCGGAATTGTCGGCGTGTGGATCTATTGGAAGGCGCCGAAGTAGGTTTGGACGCTAAATCTTGAGGTTCGTTCGACAGGGCTTCAAATAGATCTGGAACTGAATGGGTTATATGTCCGAGGAGAAGTGGTACGTCCGCACGGGTTCAACATTGTTCGTACTCCTTTGCTTTTTGAGTGCCGCGATCTGGAATGGATATCCGCTCGTCTATTCCGACACATCCTCCTATCTCGCTTCCGGCTTTCATCTGGAAACCTTGGTCGATAGGCCCATCACCTATGGGCTCTTCATCCGGGCGTGCAGCCTGGACGGATGGAGCCTCTGGACCGTGATCATCGCCCAGTCCATGTTATTGGCCTATGTAACAGGCTTGCTTCTTCAAAGCTTTGGTATTCGAAGGTCTTGGTCGCGCAGCCTGATCATTGGCAGCACAGCGCTGGTAACTGGCCTTCCCTTCGTTACTGGCCAGCTCATCACGGATGTATTCACTCCCATATTGGTAATAGCGTTGTTCCTCTTACTCTTCATTGAAGGCCTACCTCGAAGATCACGTGTCCTGCTTTTCGGGATCTTCCTACTGTCCTTCGCCATGCACATGTCGCATGTGTCCATCACGGTATTGCTTCTGCTTCTCGCGCTCGTGCTGAACCGGGTGATGCAGCGCACTTGGCCAGATCGGAAAGGCTGGCACACAGTCGCCACTATGCTATTGCTTTCTGTTGGGGGAACACTTGTGATGGGCGTTTCATTGGCAAAGTCGAAATACACTTTCTATGCCGCGCACATGGCGGAGATCGGCGTATTGCAACAATACCTGGAAGAGCATTGCGCCACGGAACACTATATGCTATGCGACCGGTTGGGTAGCATCCCCCAAAGCGCCGATCTCTTCCTCTGGGCCGACGACTCGCCGTTGAAGGTCTATAACAGCCGTAAGGAAATGGAAGTGGAACTTGGCAAGATCGTAATAGGGTCTTTAAATGAACCTGCTCTCCTTTGGATGCAGATCACGGCCGCCTTCAAGGCTACGGCGGAACAGTTGACCCATTTCGCTGTAGGTGACGGAAATGGAGCATTCGGTGAGGACACACTACTTCACGAACGTGTTACCCTCTTTATCCCTTCGGAGGTGAATGCATTTGATAACACACGTCAGATGAGCGGCGAACAGTTCCGCGGCCCTGTGCTGCTTATGAGCAGGTTCCAATCCATTGTGATGGTGTTGAGCCTATTGGTCCTTGGTGCATTTTGGTTGTTCTTCCGCCTGCCTGCACGATCAACTCCATACTTAACGTCCGCGACCATTTTCTTGATCAGTGCAATGATCATCAATGCGGGTATCAATGCTTCTTTGGTAATGGTTGCCGACCGCTTCGGAACAAAACTGGCTTGGGTGATCCCATTTTTAGCGATTACCTCCGTTGCGACCATCTTGATCAACCGGGCTCAACCCACAAGATGCAATTGAACGCACGAACCGTACATATCCGAAGTGTGACGCGCGCTTTCGCGATAGTGATGGCACTCCTCTGCTTTCTCCAAAGCACGGCTGCACAAGGCTTGGCGGACCCCTTAACCCATCGTGTGATCGCTGTGGAGGATGGCGACTTCTGTGAGTATGGCTCATGGACTCTTGCCTTCTCCGATGAGTTTGATGGCGATAGCTTGGATACCGATAAATGGCTGCGCTTCTATCCTTATTGTGAGAACCAGGACCAGTGCTTGGCTAGCCGTACCCATGGCTGGCCCGATGAACTGCAGATCTTCTCGGATGACAACGTTGTTATGACCGATCACGGCACCGTGAAGCTCATTGCAAAAAAGGGGCCTCTCCGCCAGTGGCATTCAGCCAGTTCCGTATACACTTCCGGCATGCTGCATAGCCGGCATAAATTTGGCCGGGGGCGATTCGAAGCGAGGATCAAGGTTCCTAAGAGTACTTCATCATACTTGTGGCCAGCTTTCTGGCTCTTTGGTGGCAACGGTCCTTGTTCCGAGATCGATATCATGGAGATCCTATGGACGCGATCGAACCAATATCACCATGCCCTACATCGGTACAACTCTTCGTGCGATCGCGATCAGGCAAGCGAAAGTGGCACCGTTGGCGTGACTGAGCTATCTGAAGACTTCCACATCTACAAAGTGGAATGGGATAAGTGGTTCGTTAACTTTTATGTAGATGACGCCCTTCTCCACCGTTCGTGCAGGATATATGACCTGCTCGCGCGTCCAGTATCTTCCTGCCAAGTTGCGACAGGCGTTTACATCCAGAACCAAGCCTTCCCTGCCCAAGATGCGGAAATGTCGATCATCGTTGATTTGGCTTTGCACAAAGGGCTATTCGCGACCCCGCTTGGCGGGCCTGCGACGATCCCAGATCTACCTGCGGAAATGGAGATCGACTACATACGGGTCTATCAACGTTGACCTCCCGCCCCATTGTCGGCGTGTGGATCTATTGGAAGGCGCCGAAGTGACCGTTCACCAAGCAAACTTCCCACCCAACGTCCGCAGGTCCTCTTCCAAGGTGGCGGTGCGAACCGGCTGAATGCCCGCGAGCCGTTCGTCCCGCTGCACCCGCATGCTCAGGAGATCCAAGTGCTGATCGATGAAGAGCAACTCCGTCTCCGGATAAGGACCACGCAGCGCCTCCACGATCTCCACCACCGACCAATCCTGCTCCACCAGATCGTAGGTGCCGGCGAGTTTATGCGGTCCCAGTAGGGCGGCGAGTGTGCTCACCACTGAATCTATATGAATGAAGGACCGACGCTGTTCACCGGAGCCGCGTATGGTGATCCGTTCTTGGAAGTGTGCTTGGAATACAAAGCGGTTGATCACGGCATCGAAGCGGATGCAGCGACCATGGCCATGTACGTTCGCGGAGCGAAAGATGCACACCTGTTGGTGATCGCCTAAGCGCTCCATGTGGGCTTCGCCGCGCAGCTTGGAGTGGCCGTATGCCGAACGCGGTGAAGGCTTCAATTTGGAAAGTGCAGAACCTGTGTCCTGCCCATAGACAGACGCGCTGCTGAGGTAGACAACCCGGGCTTTCGGGGCTACTTCCTCGATGGCATAGACCACTTCCGCAGTGCCCCAATGGTTCACCTGTTCGAATTGGCTGTGACCGGCATCCGCGAACGGCGTGGTCACTTTCGATGCGAGGTGATAGACCATATCGCTACCTGCGAGTTCCTGCAGCAGGCGGCGGGAATCCAGCACATCGCCCTGCACGAAACGCACCTTGGCTTTGCCGAGCTTCGGGCCCATGAACACGCCGAAGTGTCCGCGATCCAACAGGTCATAGATCACGAGTTCGCTCACGCGTTCATCCTTGGCCAGTGCGGCGCATAGCTCTGCTCCGATATACCCGGCCCCTCCGGTCACCACTACTTTCATTGTTGCTTGGTCTTATCCGCACCGAGGTCGGTATTCAATCCACATTCCGTCTTCTTCAGGCCGTACCAGCGACTCGTGCGCTCGTCGTATCCTTCCATCGCCTTGCGGGTGTATGGCATGTCGCCGATGCTCAGGTAGCCTTCGGCATCCAACGGATGTGGCGGCAGGTTGTGCTCCTTGATGTAGGCATGCACCATCTTCGCGTTCCAGTCCAGCATGGGATGGTAGCGCAGGCATCCGTAGGCGGCGGGTTGTTCGATCTGCATGGCCTTGCGCGCGGCGCTCTGGTCGGCACGCACACCGTTGATCCACACATCGTGTTCCGCCAGCACGCGTTCCATCGGCTGCACCTTGTTCAAGTACGAGCAACGATCGGGATCCCAGCTGTACATCAAGGCACCTTCGGAATTCAATTGCTGGCTCTTGGGTACCAGCGGCCGCAGTCCGACGAAATTCAAGCCCAACAATTCCTTCAGGGTATCACGAAAGCGCAACGTCTCCGGGAAGAGGTATCCGGTATTCACATAATACACCGGCACTGTGGGATCGATGCGCATGAGCATGTGCAGCATGGGGATGCTGTGGCTCTGGAAGCTGGTGCTGGCGAAGAGCTTCTTCCCTTCCTTGCGGAAGTCTTGAACGCGGTCGCGGAACTGCTCGAAGCTGGGCATGGTGCAAAGAAGCGCGACATGCGCTTAGCAAAACCTGATCTTCAGCATATTTTTCAGGAACGCCTCGTTCTTCCCACCCGTACCAACTTTGCACCATGCTTGCCGATCGCTTATTGAAAGAGGTTTTCAACTTCGACCTTTCGAAGGCCAAACTGCCCAAGGACATCCAAGTATTGGATCCGTTCAACGGCGAGAACGCGGAACACGTGCGGCATATCGTGGAGCTCTTCCACCGGAAATACTATACCGACGAGCGTCCCCGCATGCTCATGCTGGGTATCAATCCCGGCAGGCTGGGTGCCGGAAGCACGGGCATCTGCTTCACCGATACAAAGCGCTGCGAAGCCGACCTCGGCATACCGATTGAAGGCATGCGCACCCACGAACCCACCAGCGACTTTTTCTATCGGGTGGTGCGCGCGGCTGGTGGTGCCGAGGCATTCTACAGCCGGGTCTATGTGCAGGCCCTCTGCCCGCTCGGCTTCACCCGCATGGGTGGCAAGGGCAGCCAGCTCAACCTGAACTACTACGACGATGCAGCGCTGCAAAAGGCCATCACTCCGGTGGTGGTGCGGTGGGTGAAGAACCTGATCGCGACAGGTCTGCGCACCGACGTGATGGCGTGTATCGGAACCGGCAAGAACCTCACCTTCCTGAAGAAGCTGAACGACCAACATGGCTTCTTCGAACGCATCATTCCGTTGGAGCACCCGCGCTTTGTGATGCAGTACAAGTACAAGACGATGGAGGTGTACATCGATCGCTACTTGGCGGCTTTGGTAGAGGCAGAGTGAACGCGTCGCTTGGGCAGCGTGTCACCTTTCGGCCACGGGAGCGACATACTTGTTGAAAGCCGAGCCATGCCAGCGGAAGCGCAGAGGCAAAGAGAGTACTGGATGCTGGGTAGTGACTGTCAAACGAACAGTCAGACTCAAGGCTCAAGATCAAAAGGCCTCCGCGCCCCTGGCTGTCGTAGGCATGCTCCGCGGCCACTCCTTTCATCTACACCGGCTTCCGGAACAAATACCGCGTGATGAAGATGCCCGTCTTTTCGTTGCTCTGCACGCCGGTGGTCACCTTGTAGAGTTCCCAGCCAGCGGTGGTGTACTCATTGATGTTGTCCACGATGAGCTTGTCATTGTTGGCGACGTTCTTGAAGTTGATGCCGGTGAGGCTGTAGAAGTTCATCAGGTCCTTCTCCACTTCTTGGTTGCTCTGGTCGCTGATGATGATGCGCGACCGGCCGAGGCCGCCCGGTACTACGCTCTCGATGGTGGAGAATTGGCGATAGGTGAAGGCCGTGGCTTGTGGAGCCGGGCGGAAGCTGTAACCGAGGAGCAAGGCGAAGGCCATGCCGGCACCGATCAAAGCGGAACGAAGGTTCATATTCATCATGGTCGTTACTTTGGGAGTTTGGAATTCGAATTTGCCAAAGAAACCCCATAGGTATGAAACGACACCTTTTACTCTTCCTTGGAATTTTCCTGATAGTAGCTTCCGGCTGGGCCCAGACCAAGATCGTTTTTTCCGAGGTACGTGCACTGGACCGGCAGGACAGCCTGCATGGCAACGATGTCACCATCCAACTGAACCATGCGGAAGGAAAGGACAACACGGTGATCCTCACCGCAGGCGATGTGAACGTGAAGGTGCGCGCCAAGGTGAAGACCCACAGTTCGCCCCGCAGCAGCCTGAAGGATTCCGCGGTATACCTCACGCTCGACCTCAGCGTGCAGGCCGGAAAAGGCCAGGACAACAAACGCGTGGAGAAGATCTTTTATCTTGACCAAAGCCGCTCCGGCATCGTGAACCAGCGCTTCAACTTCAAGAATGGCCTGGACATGCGCTCCATCACATTATCCTTCAAAGTTTCCATTGAATGAGACCCTATCCATCCCGATTGTTCGACCTATTGGACCGGCAGCTCGCGGACTTCCCGCAGGAGATCTGCATCGCCACCAAGGAGAACGGCACATGGCGCTCCTATACCACCGCCGACCTCATCGATACCGCGGAGCGCTTGGCCTTGGGGCTGATGGCACTGGGCATCAAGCCCGGTGATAAGGTCGCCATCGCCAGCGGCAACCGCAGCGAATGGTGCATTGTGGACCAGGCCCTGCTCCGCATGGGTGCCATCAACGTGCCGATCTACCCCACCAGCAGCGCGGAGGACTATGCTTATGTGCTGCAACATGCCGGGGTAAAAGTCTTCTTCGCCAGCAACTTGGAGATCCATGGAAAAGCAGAAAAGGCCGCGGCCAGCGTGCCCGGCCTCAAGCATATCTTCACCTTCGACCAGCTGGACGGCCTGCCACATTGGAGCATGCTCTTCAGTTCCGATAACAGTCAACGCGCCGTTCTGGAAGGATACAAGGCAGCCGTGCGCAACGATGATCTCGCCACCATCATCTACACCAGCGGCACCACCGGAAAACCCAAGGGTGTCATGCTCACACATGCCAACATCCTTAGCAATGTGTCGGCCAGCAAAGAGCGTCTTCCCGTTGATGTAGGCACGCGCTGCATCAGCTTCCTGCCGCTCTGCCATATCTATGAGCGCATGCTGATGTACCTCTACCAGCACACCGGCA
The DNA here is from genome assembly GCA_040391235.1 of Cryomorpha ignava. Taxonomy (GTDB): domain Bacteria; phylum Bacteroidota; class Bacteroidia; order Flavobacteriales_F; family PHOS-HE28; genus PHOS-HE28. The sequence continues at coordinate 138,392 of JBEBYG010000004.1, read as the reverse complement.
TGAACGTGCACTTCCAGGAAAGCCTGGATGACCTTGGTGCACGGATCAAGGAGGTGCGCCCGCATGTCTTCACCGCCGTGCCGCGCTTGCTGGAGAAGATCTACGATTCCATCCTGAGCAAGGGCGAAGCGCTTACCGGCATCAAGCGCCAGCTCTTCCTCCTCTCCATCAAGCTTGGCGAGGAGTATGATGTGCATGGCAAAAGCCCATGGTACAAAATGAAGCTGGCTTTGGTGAACAAGCTTGTCTTCAGCAAATGGCGCGAGGCCTTGGGTGGCGAAGTGCTCTGCGTAGCCAGTGGCAGCGCGGCCTTGCATCCGCGCTTGGCACGCATCTTCAATGCGGCAGGTGTTCCCGTGATGGAGGGCTACGGCCTTACAGAATCTTCACCAGTGGTCAGCGTGAACGATGCTCGCCATGATGGGCTGCGTTTCGGTAGCGTGGGCAAACCGCTGAGCAATGTGCAGGTACACATCGCCGATGATGGCGAGATCCTGGTGAAAGGCCCCAACGTGATGGTGGGTTACTACAAAGAGCCGGAACAGACCGCTGAAGTGCTGGACGCCGAAGGCTGGCTGCATACCGGCGATATCGGCCAAGTGGATGTGGAAGGCTTCCTCTACATCACCGACCGCAAGAAGGAAATGTTCAAGACCAGCGGTGGCAAATACGTGGCGCCACAGGTGATCGAGAACAAGCTGCGGGCCTCACGCTTTATCGAACAGGCCATGGTGATCGGCGAGAACCGCAAGTTCCCCGCCGCGCTCGTGGTGCCCAGCTTCGCATTCCTGAAGGATTACTGTGCCCTGAAGGAGATCCCTTACACCAGCAATGAACAAGTGGTGAAGGAGCAGCGCATCATCGATCGGATCAAGCAGGAAGTGGACCGTGTGAATGAAGGCATGGGCCATTGGGAGCAAGTGAAGAAGATCGCGCTGCTGCCGAAGGATTGGAGCGTGGAGGGCGGTGAGTTCACACCCTCGTTGAAGCTGCGCCGCAAACCGATCCTCGCCAAATACACCGAAGCTGTGGAAGGCATCTATGGGAATGGCTGACCTTCCCTTGAAGTGTATTTTCACGCCCCGATATAAAGCTCCTCCATGCGCCACTTCGTTTTCCTGATCTCGGCACTCCTGTTGCTGACCACTGCTTGCAAGAAGGACCCCGGTGAAGGCGGCAAGGCGGAGGTCCGCGGGGTGGTGCTGCGCCAGGATGTCAACGCGGTCGGCGTACCCATAGGCGACCCTTACCCCTATCAGGACACGCGGGTCTACATCGTCTATGGCGATCATGAATACCACGATGATGATGTGCGCACCGGTCCCGATGGGAAGTTCGTGTTCCGCTGGCTGCGGAAAGGCGATTACACCGTGTACACCTATGGAGAGTGCAATTGCCCGGGCAAGTCCATTGTGGTCAGCCGCAAGGTGAAGGTTGACGGCAAGAAGGACTTGGTAACGGTTCCCACCCTCATCGCGGACAACTTTTGAACGCGATCCGTCATACGCTCTTCGCTGTATTGGCGGTTGCCGTGCTCGGCAGTGCCATGGCCCAAGAAGGGGGCGTGGCCAAGCCGGAGGTGGATGGGCAGCTCTGGCTCAGTGCCGGCGCGGACTTCAAGCCCTTCCGCAAGAAGAGCGGCAAGGTGAGCCAACCACGCTTCTTCCGGAACCTCCGCATGAACGGAGAGCTGGGCTGGAAACTGGATGACAATGCCACGCGCACCAAGCAGGTGAACCTCAACGCCGGCGCCAAGTATCCGCTCGCCTCTTTCTTGAGCGTGGGAGCCGAATACCGATACTCCATCCGCCCCGAAAAGGACAATCGCAGCCGGATCGATCTGCAGCTGTGGCTGAAATGGAAGAAGGACCGCACCCGTGCTGACTACCGGTTCGAATACGAGCACACCTTCATCCCTGAATGGAAATTGCGAACCGTGCTGCGCAATCGCGTGGGTATCGATTACAACATTCCCAAGTGGAAATTCGACCCGCGCGTGAGCATCGAATCATTCACGGGATTGCATTACACCGGCAACCAGTTGGTGGGTATGCGCTACGAACTGGGAACCGAAGTGGAACTGGACAAAAAGAAAAAGAGAACCTTGGGACTTGCCGTCCGTTACGATCAAGAGCTGAACACCGCTTGGCCCGTGCACGTATGGGTCCTCGTCATCGCCTTTGAGCACTCATTCAAGAAAAAGTGAAGAACTCTCCCTACATACGCGTTGCCGCCTTGGCCTCCATCTTCGTCCTCGCAGTGGTCATCGGCTACTTCGTCATCCGCCCATCGGGCGAGCTGCCCATCTACCACCCTTCCCAATTGGATCCGCGGCTGGTGGCCGAATCCGTCCGGAACGAAAAGGGCGAACACCACATCAAGCCGTTCCGCCTGATCGATCAGGATGGCGACAGCGTTTTCCTTTCCACCGTGGAAGGCAAAGTGCTGCTCACGGATTTCTTCTTCACCACCTGCGGCAGCATCTGCCCGAAGATGAGCACCCAACTCGTGCGCGTGCAGGAAGCCTTCAAGGACGACGACCGCGTAATGCTCCTCTCCCACTCCGTAACGCCCGGCACCGATTCAGTCCCCGTGCTGAAGGCGTACGCGGAGAAGTATGGCGTGCAACACAACCGCTGGCGCCTGCTCACCGGCGACCGCAAGCAGATCTACGACCTTGCCCGCACCAGCTACTTCGCCGCTGTGGACCAAGGCGACGGCGGCCCGGACGATTTCGTGCACACCGAGAACTTCGTGCTGGTGGATCCCCAAGGCCGCATCCGCGGTTTCTACGACGGCACCAAGGCCAAGGAAGTGGACCAAGCGATAAAGGACATGCGCTGGCTGCTGAAGGAGATGAAGTCTTGAGTAGCAAAGGCCGCTGAGGCGCGGAGGCGCAGAGGAACATAGCGGTAGTTACGTCTGGAGTCGTGAGTCGCGAGTCGTGAGTCCGACTTTGCTCACAGCCACAAGCCATAAGCTTCAAGCTAAAAGCCTGCGGCGCACAGCTTGCGGCTTGAAGCTTGGGGCTCGCGGACTCGGAACTAACGGGTCTTCTTCTCCTTCGCAAAGGGAACCTTCGAGTCCTCCGGTCCATAAACCAATTTGCCCTTTAGCAGCCGTGCCGGAGCCGTATACGGATGCTCCTCCTCCTTGCCCAGGCCCATGATGTGGTGAACCGCCCAACCATCCGCTTTCAGGCGATCCGAGATCATGGAGCGATGGCAACGCCACCACAGCACCTCGCTGCACATGATGAAGGTGCGCCGCTCCTCTGCCAGTGTTTTCAGCTCCTGCAGTCCCACCTCGAACGCAGGATCGTTCATCATATAGTCCGCATAACCGCGGAAGGCGGGATGCTCCCAAATGGTGTTCACAGAATCCTTCAACACCTTCCTGCGGCCGCCCAGCGAACGGATGTGGATGTAATCAATGCCAGCTGCGGTCAGTTCTTCCGGCAGCACCTCCTTGTTGAACCAAGGCATCTTCCGCGAGCCCGGGTAGCTCCGCACATCCACCAGTAGCTCAATACGGAACTCTTTCAGCCACGCCAAGAATTCTTCCAGCGGATGGGTGGAGTGGCCGATGGTCCATATTTCCTGTGCCATGGTAGGAGATGTTCAACACAGAGACACGGAGAGCACGGAGATTGTTCTTGGTGAAAGCCGCGGAGGCGCAGAGGCGCGGAGCATGCTGTGCGTGCCGAATGCCGGTGATCAGTATCCTAGTGTATATCGGGAGGTCGACCATCGCCGTCCACGGCTCTTATCAACTGCCCTTTTCAGCCTTCCAGCTTCAGCTTTCGGCTTTACCGAAAACTCCCTCAGCGCCTCAGCGTCTCAGCGGCCAATGACCCTCCCCGTCTCCCCCGTACCTTTGCGCCCCGCAAATCGGGCCTTCCACATGAATTGCCTTTCCGTTGAGCGCATCAGTAAGCGCTATGGCCCACGCCAACTTTTCAAGGATATCTCCTTCGGCCTCGAGAAGGGGCAGAAGACCGCCATCGTTGCCCGCAACGGCACCGGCAAGAGCACGCTATTGAAGTGCATCGCCGGGTTGGAAAAGCCGGACGAAGGCATCATCAGCTTCAACAAGGGCCTGCGCGTGGGCTATCTCGACCAGAACGTGGAGATGACCGCCACCCACAGCTTGGTGGATGAAATGCTCGACCGTAACGACCCCGTCTCCAACGCCATCCGCGCCTACGAGCACGCCGTAGCGAAGAACCTCGAAGGCGACGCCCTCAACGATGCCATCGCCAAGATGACCGAGTTGGAGGCCTGGGACCACGAGGCCCGCGTAAGCCGCCTCCTCTTCCAATTCGGCCTGCGCGACCTCGAGCAGCCCGTGAACACCCTCAGCGGCGGACAGCAGAAGCGCCTCGCCATGGCAAAGGTCCTCATCGACATGCCCGATGTGCTGATCATGGACGAGCCCACCAACCACCTCGATCTCCACATGATCGAGCAGTTGGAGCAAGAGCTCTCCGCACCCAACGTCACACTCTTGTTGGTCACGCACGACCGCTACTTTTTGGACAACGTCTGCGACGAGATCATCGAGCTGGAGTTCGGTGAATTCACACGCTTCAAGGGCAACTACAGCTACTACGTGGAGAAGAAGGCCGAACTGGAGGAGGTGCGAAACGCCACCCAGCACGGCCTGAAGGGCATGATGCGCAGCGAGCTGGAATGGGTGCGCAAGATGCCCCGCGCCCGCGGCACCAAGAGCAAGAGCCGCCTCCAAGCCTTCGATGTACTGAAGGAGCAAGCCGGCCGCAACTTCGATCATGGGCAAGTGAGCATCGACATCCAAAGCTCCCGCCTCGGTGGCAAAGTGATCGAAGCCCGCAACCTGACCAAGAGCTTCGGCGACAAAAAGATCGTGGAGCATTTCAACTACAGCCTCAAGGCCGGCGACCGCATCGGCATCGTAGGTCCCAACGGTATCGGCAAGAGTACGTTCATTGATCTGCTCACCAAGAAGGCAGAACCCGATGCCGGCAAGGTCACAATAGGCGACACCGTCGTGCTGAGCGTTTTCGGCCAGCAAGGTTTAGTGATCAAGGAGGACAAACGCATCATCGAAGTGGTGCGCGAGATCGCCGATGTGATCCCTCTTAGCAAAGGCAAGACCCTTACCGCCTCCCAGCTATTGGAACGTTTCCTCTTCGACAAGGAGAAACAATACCAGTACGTCAGCACCCTTAGCGGCGGCGAAAAGCGCCGGCTGCACCTGTGCACCGTGCTTATGAAGAACCCCAACGTGCTGGTGCTCGACGAGCCGACGAACGACCTGGACATCCCCACCCTCAACGCGCTGGAGGATTTCCTCTCCGACCTCAACATCTGCCTCTTGATCGTCAGCCACGACCGCTTCTTCATGGACAAGCTCTGCACCAAGCTGCTGGTCTTCGAAGGCGATGGCGTGATCAAGGAGTGGGTGCACAGCTACACCGAGCTGCGCGACTACCAGAAGGACCTCGCCGCCCGCCCCAAGAAGGTGGAAGCCCCGGTGGTGGCGGCACCCACGCCGAAGAAGATGACCGGCAAGATGACCTTCGCCGAGAAGAACGAGCTGAAGAAGATCGACAAGGAACTCCCCACGCTGGAAAAGAAGAAGGAGGAACTCGCCGCGGAAATGGTGGCGAAATCCGCAGACCACCATGCCATTATGCAACTCTCCATGGACCTGGAGAAGGTGACCTCGCAGTTGGATAAGCTCGGGGAACGGTGGCTGGTCTTGATGGAGAAGCAGGAGGAGGAGGCGTAGTTCCTTGGCTTGGTTGTCAGTTGTTGGTTGTTAGTTGTCCGGCTGCATTGCAGGGCGAGGGATTGTCGTGGATCCGTAGCGGCCAAGCCTGACAACGGACAACGGACAACGTTGAACTGGATCCCGCTCAGCGTTTGCAGCGCCCCATGCCAGCACTTCACTACATTCGTACATGGCTTTAAAAACCCTACGACATACGTTGGTCCTGCTCCTGATCTGGACCATCGCCTGTTCCTCCCGACCGCAGAAGCCGGCCTATATGGTCTTCGACTTGGAGCATGTGCTTCAGGTCGATCAAGGTGTGAGGTTGGACAGTCTTTATATGGCACACGAGAGGCGCACCGGAAATGAGATCATCTTGGTCACTACACCCTCCTTCCATGGAATGGAACCGGTCGACTTCGCAGTGGCGTTCGGCGATTCATTGGGCGTTGGCAAAAAGGACCGTGGCAACGGAGTAGTGATCGTCTTCAGCAGATCTGACCGTGGAGTATTCATAGCCACGGGCCGAGGAACTGAAAAGGTATTACACGACAGCATTTGCCAGCGCATCATTGATCGCAGCATGATCTCCCGCTTCAAAAAAGGTGATCCTTTTGGTGGCCTTTGGGCGGGTAGTCTTGCCGTGGTGGAATTCTTGGACCGGCCCGAGAACGCGATCCCGTAGCCTATCAGATCCAAAAGCCGGTGTGCTTCGCCCGGTCGGATATCCGATGTGCCGCTACGGCTCCCTGAGCAACGTCAGTCCGCTCGTCCTGCGGCTCCCCTACTTTGCTCATCGGCAACGAGCTACTGCCTTCAGACGCCATGAGCAACCCCATCCCACTTACCCAAGAACTCGACGTACGCGTGATGGTGCCCATCGACCGGCACCGCACCCTGCTGAAAATGTTCAAGGAACTGCCAGTGGGCGACAGCTTCATCTTCATCAACGACCACGACCCTTTGCCACTGTACTATGAGTTCCGCTCCATCCATGGCGATGTGGTGGGCTGGGAATACCTGCAGCGCGGCGGACGCGATTGGAAGGTGAAGGTGACGCGCGATGAGGACTCCGTTGGGCGCGAGTTCACCGATATTTCCACGCTGATGGATATGCGCAAGATGGATCCGGCGGACTGCAGGCACGTGGTCTTCCATCGCTACGGCATGATGGAGGAGGGCCACGTTATGGAACTCATCGCGGCAAGTGACCCCACGGAGATCCACAACATATTTCGCGACAGTTTCGAAGGACAGTATAGCTGGACCTATCGCAAGCAAGAACCCGGTGAGTACGTGGTGCATATCCGCAAGGAAGTCGGCAAGAAGGCAGCCGTTGAGGCTACCACCAAGGTGGTGAACACCTTCGATGTGCGCCCGTTCCACCCCGCCAAACGCCACGACATGGTCTTCCATTCGTTCGCTGAATTGAAGTCCGGCGAGGCCTTCATCTTCACCAACGACCACGACCCCAAGCCGCTCTACTACCAGATCGAAGCGGAGAATAACATGCCCTTCACGTGGGAATACTTGCAGGCCGGGCCGGAGGTGTGGCAGGTGAAAGTGGCGAAGGTGTGAAAGGGAGCATGCCGGTCATGCGCTTCCGGCATCGCACACGGGCCTTCCCTACCGGGGAGCTATTCTCTCCGCACGCATGCAGATCCCGGCCGAACGGATTCATTTCGAAGGCACGATCATCACCGGTACGATCGAGTGGCGCACCACATGCTCGGCCACGCTCCCCGCGAAGAGGTGTCGTAGGCCCGTGCGCCCGTGCGTCCCCATCACGATCAGGTCCGCGTCCCAGGTATGTGCGGTCACGTGGATCTCATCAGCCGGATGGCCTTCGGGCATGAACTTCATCAGCTTGTTGCTGCCATCGTACATCGCGGCCAGTTCATCCAGCATCTGCTCGGCCTCCTTCTTCAGGATGATCAATGCTTGCTCAGGCAAGATCCCTCCGTCGATATTGCCCATGGCCTTGCTGGTATCCACCACGAACAGCAACGCGGCGGTGGCGCCCAGGTCATGCGTCAGTTCCAAGCCACGCTTGGCCGCCTGCATGGAGTATTCACTGCTGTCCACTGCGATGAGGATCCGTTGGAACGACATGGTGAGGGGATCTTAACGTACGGGTTGGTGATCGTGGCCGATGAAAACGTCATAGGTGCCCGGCAATCCGCAGGCATGGATGTGGGCTGTCACGGAAGCGGAGTCGTAGGAGACCTCGTACTGTTTCACCTGCAACAGGGCGGGATCATGCAGGGCGGAGTTCTCATCGATCTCCAACGTGAGATAATCCGCCGTCGGTCCATTCTTCCCAACCGAGCCGGGATTGATGGCGTGCCGGTAGATCTTGCGGTTATCCACTTCCGTGTAGAGGAGGCGATGCATCGGTTGGTGTGTATGTCCCATCACCAGTATATCCGCCCGCCCGAGATCGCACAACTCCAACAGATGCTCTTCCGTGGCATCCGGCCGCACATATTCTCCATCACCCGCAGGGCTGCTGTGATCAAAAAGCACGGCAACCGACTCCAACTCCAGCTTGAATTCCATCCGCACGGAGGTGGGCAGGAAGCGCAAGTACCTTCGGTTCGGCACCGATATGGTCTTGTTGACATGTGCGATGGATAGCAGGCCGAAGGACTTCTGGTCCGCGGTCTTTGCGGAGAAATTGAAATAACTCCGGCCGAGACCGATGCCTTCATCGTGGTTGCCCTGCACGGTAAGGATGCCCCGCTCGCGGATGAGATCCACCACTTCATTGTCCCAGCAGGCGAAGTTCACCAGGTCGCCCAAGCAGAATATGTCGTCCACCTCCTGCTTTTGGATGTCGGCGAGAACGGCTTTCAATGCGGGCAGGTTCCCATGAATGTCACTGATGATCGCGAATTTCATTGGAGTTGTTCTTAGGAATGAAGAGAGGCCTTTCGGCCGGCGAACGTGGTGGCACTACCCAGCTCGATGGCTTGTACGATATCGGGAGATTCCGTGCCGATATCCACATTGTGCCAAGGATTGAAATTCATGTGCTATTGGAGTGTTGTGATGAATGAGCCCAGGGTTGCGAAAGCCAGCCCGAGGGCGACGCTGGCGAGAGTATATGCAGCGAGAACACCGAAGCTGCCGGTTTGGATCAGCTGGACATTCTCAAAAGCGAAGGAGGAGAAGGTGGTGAAGCCGCCACAGGAACCGGTGGCGAGAAAGAGACGAAGCGTGGGCGTGGACCACTGGTAGCGTTCGGCGAAGCCATATATCAAGCCGATCAGCAGACAGCCGATAATATTCACCACAAAAGTGCTCCACGGGAACGCGGAAGGAAACCACTTGGTGAACTGCAATGCGGTGAGGTAGCGAGCTACGCTACCAAGGAAACCACCCAGTCCTACGATCAACCACATCCTGTTCATGCCCAAAAGAGCTTAAGTGAACAGGAGTCATCAGCCTTGCGTCGGTTGGTTCAGGAAGACCCCATTTCCCGCTACATAGATAGGCTGAGTTCAGGACCGCATGCCGATCCGATACGCTCTGATACAGATCACGGCGGTCCCGCTGCGGATCTTCCCTGAGGGAACAGGGCCCCATGTTTCGTTTCTTTGCACCATGGCGGAAAACAAGACCAGGACCGGGCCGGACAAGGCCCTTGTACCACAGTTCACCACTCCCGATGGGAAGCCCTTTGAAGTACCGGCCGAGGGATCGCTCAGCCTATTGGCCATGGGCCATGTAGGCTTGATGGCATGGCGGGAAGCGCGGATACGGAAGGCCGCAGCGGAAAATTTGAAGGGAAAGAAGGGATGAGCGATCAGTTGAAGAAGAAACGCAAGGTGCTGCTGATCGGATGGGATGCAGCGGATTGGACCGCCATCAACCCCTTGATGGACCAAGGCCTGATGCCGAACCTGCAAAAGCTGGTGGACGGTGGCACGATCGGTCGGTTGGCAACGCTTACGCCACCGCTTTCACCCATGCTCTGGACGTCCATTGCCACCGGCAAACGGCCTTACAAGCATGGCATCATTGGCTTCACTGAGACCGGAGCGGATGGCAAGACGGTGAAACCGGTGACCAATGTGCACCGGCGGGTGAAGGCGATCTGGAACATCCTCAACCAGCAAGGGCTTCGCTCCCATGTAGTGGGCTGGTGGCCCAGCCACCCTGCGGAGCCCATCAATGGCACCATGGTGAGCAACTTTTTCCAGCGTGCCTCCAAGCCCATCCACATGCCTTGGGCCATGCGCGAGGGAACGGTGCATCCGGCCGAAAAGAGCGATCTCTTCGCCAAGTTGAGGGTACACCCGGCCGAACTGACCGCAGCGCACATCGCCCCGTTCATCCCGGATTTCGGGAAGATCGACCAGGACAAGGAACGCACCTTGGAGATGCTCTCAAGGATCCTTGCGGATACAGCTTCCATACAAGCGGCCGCCACCTACATCCTGGAGCAGGAGGAGTGGGATTTCATGGGTGTGTATTTCGATGGCATGGACCATTTCAAGCATGGCTTCATGAAGTACAATCCGCCGCGCCGCCCCTTCATTCCCGAGCGCGAGTATGAGCTTTACAAGGATGTGGTCTCCTCCGCCTATCGCTTCCACGACCTCATGCTGGGGCGGTTGCTGGAGCTGGCCGGGGAGGATGCAACGGTGATGCTGATCTCCGACCACGGTTTCCATCCGGACCACCTGCGACCGGTCTCCCTGCCGGAGGAACCTGCCGGCCCGATGTTCGAACACAGCCCCTATGGCATCTTCTGCGTGAAAGGGCCCGGTATCAAGGAAGATGCAATGGTGCATGGCGCCGGCCTCCTGGATATTACCCCTACGTTGCTCACCCTGTTCGACCTTCCTGTAGGAAGTGACATGGATGGCAAGGCCATTCAGGGTATCTACGAGAAGCCTCGGGCCATTGAACTGATCGATTCATGGGAGGCCGTGACGGGGAATAGTGGCATGCATCCACGCGCACATGCTGACAACGCGATCACCGATATGGACCAAGCATCGCTTGACCAGTTGGTGGAACTGGGGTACATCGAAGACCCCAAAGCGGATCCGGAGAAGGCTGCCATGAACACCGTGCGGGAGAACCGCTATTACCTGTCCATGGCCTATATGGATGGAGGGAAGCTGCCGGAAGCCTTGAAGGAACTGGAGGCCCTGCACCTGGAAGCCCCGGACCAGTTGCGTTATGGAACGGACCTGGCGCGCACCTATCTGCGCGTGAACGAACCGGAGAAAGCCTTGGCCGTTCTGGACCGCCTTGTGCACGCGGACAAGGAAAAGTTCGACGCCGATCAAACGGAAAAAGCCGCCAAGGATAGTGCGGCACCGGTAAAGGAATACAAGGAACCGGTCCGGATCCAGTGGCTTCGGGCCAATGTCCTGCGGTCCAAAGGAGAGCATGAAAAGGCATTGGCCATTCTGCGGTCCTACGAGAAGGACCCCAACCTCGGCCCCCGCGTGCAATACCGGATCGCTACGGTGCTGATCGGCATGAACCGCTGGAAGCAGGCCATCAAAGCGTTGGAAAAGACATTGGAATTCGATCCGAATTCCGCAAAAGCGCACCATGCGATGGGCGTGTGCTTGATGAAGACGAAGGACCTGGAGGGAGCCATTGAACACCTGCATGAAGCCGTAGGCCTGAATTTCACCACGGCCATGGCCCATTACCATTTGGGGGAAGCCTACTACCTGAGCGGAGCCTACGAGCAGGCTGCGCAAGCCTATGCCGTTTGCCTGCACCTCTCTCCGGGATTGAACCGGGCCCGTCTTCGCTTGGCACGGATCCACTCCGAAAAGCTCGGTGATCCGGAAGTGGCCAAGGCTTTGCTGGATGAAATGGAAGGACACCGGAAAGGTGAGGAGATCGTCGTGGTATCCGGATTGCCCCGGTCCGGTACATCCATGATGATGCAAGCCTTGGTGGCCGGTGGCATGGATCCCTTCACCGATGGCAAACGGGAACAGGATGACAGCAATCCCAAGGGCTATTACGAGCACGACGGGATCAAGTCCTTGATCCGCGAACCCGGCATTATCGAGCAAGCCCAAGGCAAAGTGGTGAAAGTGGTGGCGCCCTTGGTGCCCTACCTCCTACCGCGGTTCAATTACCGATTGATCCTGATGGAACGGGACATGCACGAAGTGCTGCGGTCCCAGAACACCATGATCGAGCGGGGTCGGAAGAGCAAAGGTGAACCTGCCTTCCGTACCGGCCTTCTCGATGCCTATCAGGAACAAATGGAGAAGCTTGACCAGTGGTTCAAGGTGAACCCGAATGTGAACGTGCTGCGCGTTCGCTACAGTGACATGGTGGCCGATCCGGCCAAGGAGGCTCAACGCGTGAATGCTTTCATGGGTGGCAAGCTCAACGTGGAGGCTCTGATGGGGGCCGTGGATCCCAAGCTCTACCGGAACAAGAAAGCAACAGAGACCCTTTAGGACGCAGGGGAAAAGTGCAAGGGGGCGCTCCAGTACAGCGCCCCCTTGCCCCCAGCGGGCCAGGTCAAGGAGCGATCACGTGGTTGAAGATCTTCATGCCTCCGCAGTCCGCATTTGGATGCTCCGTAGAGAAGATCGAGGTATTTAAATGGCCCGAGCCTGCCTCGATCTCGTATGTTCGCCGCTTAGTTTTCCGGGCGGGTCATTTCCGCCCTCCGCTCCAACTGATCAACAAAACGCAATCGCATGACTACAAAACGAACTCTTGGTAAAAAGACCACAAAGGTGTTGAGCTACTCCGGTATGGCCACGGCCCTGCTGGCCATGGCGCATGATGCCGATGCCCAAGTGATCTACACGGATGTGAACCCTGATCTAACATTTACGAACGATGTTTTCGAGATCGATTTCGACGGTGACGCAGTGACGGACCTGACCATCATGCACGTCGCTTCCAGTTCTTCGAGCTCTTCAATGGTCATTAATGTTAACGCGGTGGCTGTGAACGCTGCTGAGGGCAATGCATTCAAGGGCAATGTGCAAGGCAGCTATGCCTACGCCTCCGTGCTCGCCGCTGGCGATGCCATTGCTCCCGGTGCTGGTTTTCAAACAAGCTATGGCACCTGTGCGTTTGCAATTTCCATACCCGGCCTATTTGCCACCACGTATGGCGACTGGGCTGGGCAGACCGGCTATGTGGGATGCAAGTTCGAAGGGGGAGATGGCCAGACCCATTATGGTTGGGTCCATCTGTCCGTTGCTACGGGCGTCACTTCCGCCACCGTTCTGGCCTACGGCTATGAAAGCACGCCAAACACGGCGATCAGCGCCGGTGACATGGGGACGACCACCGGAATTGGAACTGTTGCCGAGAAGTTCAACTTCAACATTGCTCCGAACCCGACCAAGGACCAAGCTGTGATCGGCCTTCAGGGTGTGAAGGGGCAGAACGTGACCGTGAGCGTGATCGATGCCATGGGCAAGGTGATGTTCACCGAACAGGTGAGCGCCATGGAGGAGACCCACACGTTGGACCTCTCCAACTTGGCCCAAGGCACCTATTTCGTGCGCTTGGAGAATGGCAAGGAAGTAGCCTTCCGCAAGGTCACCAAGTCGTAAGCTTGACCACTTGAATAAGAAGGGGCTGTCCTGAAAGGGATGGCCCCTTTTTCTTTTGGAATCAACTAACTGGATTTTGCATTTCGATCGGCATCGGAAACCTTGCCCCCACTTGACCTTCACCGGTTGGGGCTATCGGACGATCACGTTGTTGAACAGCTTCATGTCCGCATGAAGACCACTGTATCGTGATCCGAAAAGAGTTCGCACAATTTCAGATTGACCATTTACTTGACCGGGGTCGTATGTTCGCCGCTTCCATTTTTTAAAAGGCAGCCTACGCCTTACGCTCTAATTGATAACCACGCAAGAACATGAAGACAAAACGAACTCTTGGTAAAAAGGCCTCCAAGGCCTTGAGCTATTCCGGTATGGCCACGGCCCTGTTGGCCATGGCGCATGATGCCGATGCACAAGTGGTATACACGGATGTGAACCCGGACGTCACATTCTCGGACGACTTTTTCGAGATCGATTTCGATGGTGACGAAGTGATCGACCTCGCTTTCGGTCAGATCAATCTCAGCTCCGCAAATTCTGAGAAGAACGTGGTTATTCTTGCGGTGCCTGATGGTAATGGCTTCAAGGGTTATGTCTCGAGCACCTTTGTCTATGCCTCTGCAATGAGCTTTGGCGTTGCCATTGCACCGGGTGGGAATTTCCAAACGGGCACAGGAACCTGCGTCTTCGCTGCATCCTACGGGACATTTGGTGATTGGGGCGGGCAGATCGCTTATGTGGGATGCAAATTCGAAGGGGGAGATGGCCAGACCCATTATGGCTGGGTTCATTTGGAAGTTGCCCCCGGTGCCACTTCGGTCACCATTCTGGCCTATGGATATGAAAGCACGCCAAACACGGCGATCAGCGCCGGTGACATGGGGACGACCACCGGAATTGGAACTGTTGCCGAGAAGTTCAACTTCAACATTGCTCCGAACCCGACCAAGGACCAAGCTGTGATCGGCCTTCAGGGTGTGAAGGGGCAGAACGTGACCGTGAGCGTGATCGATGCCATGGGCAAGGTGATGTTCACCGAACAGGTGAGCGCCATGGAGGAGACCCACACGTTGGACCTCTCCAACTTGGCCCAAGGCACCTATTTCGTGCGCTTGGAGAATGGCAAGGAAGTAGCCTTCCGCAAGGTCACCAAGTCATAAGCTTGACCACTTGAATAAGAAGGGGCTGTCCTGAAAGGGATGGCCCCTTTTCTTTTGCGGACCGGTTAATACCGTCTGGTATTAGTTGTCATTTCTTCGTGTTAGCCTGCCCCGGACATATGCCTATCCATAGCGGGAGGGGATTTCAGGCTGCCATGCCGAACTCAGCAGGCGCGCGCTTCCACGCCTGGCAACTGACAACCCCGCTCAAGTCCGGGGCAGGCTAACAACGGACAACTGCCCTTCACTTCAGGTTGTTCGCCGCTTCCGCGTCAAACTCTTCCCCGGGCTCATCAAACGGGCGGGAGCCGGTGTAAACACGCCAACGTGCCAGCACTGCTTCCATGTCCGCGGGCAACGGGCTTTCGAACTTCATGCGCTTATGCGTAAGCGGATGCTCGATCTCCAGGAACGCTGCATGCAAGGCTTGGCGTGGCAGCAGGGTGAAGCAATTCTCCACGAAGCGCTTGTACTTGGTGAAAACGGTGCCCTTCAACACGCGATCGCCGCCGTACTGTGCATCATTGAACAGCGGGTGGCCGATGTGCCTCATGTGCGCGCGGATCTGGTGTGTGCGACCGGTCTCCAACTTGCATTCCACAAGTGTTACGTAAGTGAAGCGCTCCAACACACGCCAGTGAGTAACAGCGGTTTTGCCTTGCTCGGGGTCGAGTGGCACGGACATCACGGTTCGGTCCTTGGGGGAGCGGTCGAGGTTCGCCTCGATGGTACCTTCCTCCTCATCGAAGTCGCCCCATACCAAGGCCTTGTAGCGGCGGTCGTTGCTGCGCTCGAAGAATTGGCGGGCCAAGTGGGCCATGGCGTCATCGGTCTTGCCGATCACCATCACCCCGCTGGTGTCCTTGTCCAACCGGTGGACCAGACCGGGCCGGGGCACGGGTTGGTTGGGTGCGGAAGGCAGCTTACCGAAGTGATGGATCAGGGCATTGACGAGCGTACCGGTCCAGTTGCCATGTCCGGGGTGTACTACCAGGCCGGGCTGCTTATTGATCACCAACATCTGGTCATCCTCGTAGAGCACCTCCAGCGGAATATCCTCCGGGATCAATTCCACCTCGCGCACGGGATGCGGTAGTACCAAGGTGACCACGTCGTTCGGCTTCACCTTGTGGCTGGGCTTTTCGGCCTTGCCGTTCACCAGCACGTTGCCATTGCGAGCTGCGGCGGCAATGCGCGAGCGCGATGCGCCACCGATGTGATCGAACAGGAATTTGTCCAAGCGCATGAGCCCCTGGCCGGGATCGGCCACAATGCGATGATGCTCGAAGAGCTCCTGTCCTTCGGTGGTCTCCTCGATCTCGTTCTCGGGCGACCCCTTGCTTGGTTCCATCAGTGCTGTACGATCAATCGGCCTTGTGCCAGTGTTCCGCCCTCACGCCCCACAATGCGGACGATGTAAGGGCCCGGGGCCACATCCTGCACGGAGAGGCTCTGCCCTTCCGGCTTCCAGCGGCGCACCAAGCGACCCATCGGGTCGATCAGTTCCACGCCAGCGGCTTGTGCGCCCAATGCGCTTGTCCTTACATGAAATGCATCGCCGGCCGGATTCGGGAAAAGCGTGAGGAATGCATTGCTTGCTTCCGCTTCTTCAACACCCGCGAAGGGATCCACCGCGGACACCATGACCGGGCGGATCATCCAGGAAGCCTGCTGTCCGGAGGTCTGCCAGCTTTGGCCCACTTTGTAGAACATCTTGTCCTGATTGTTCCGGTTCTTGTCCATGCCCAACTGCATCTGCGTTGCATTGGTCTGCACCCAGCCCACATAGAAGGTGCCGCCAACGGCGATGGTGCTATCCAAGGGATATTCCACAAAGTGATCAGGGCCCCACGTATGGTACTCAGGGCTGCTGAAGGAGATGTTCTGGTGAATGATCACCTCGGGGTTCAAGCTGCTCCATACCGTAATGATGAAGGAGCCGTTGGGTGGATTGTTCACCGGTGGTGGATTGTAGGTGAAAATAGGCGCGAAGTACATGCGGAGTGCGCGCAAGGAATCGGTGCCTTGGGTATCGAAGCGATAGGCCTGCATGGCGCCGGCTGCGTTCAGGCTATATCCGGCCTCTGCGGTACCATCGTCGTAGCTATAGTAGTTACTAAGGTCCTGCACATACTTCATCGTATCGTTGTAAGCGCAAACATCCGGAGTAGCGTTGGTCCAGAACTTGGCCGTGAGGAGGGCGGCATCCGAGCAGCCGGTCACATCATATACCAGCGGGTTCGCACCGCTGTTCACCGGGTGTACGCTATTGAAATTGCTGCTGGCGTTGTTGCTGATGTTGTTGCCATAGCTGGCACGCGTGGCGCTCCATCCACAATCGGAGGTAACGCCGTAACCCCACGTGATGAATTTGCTCTGCGTGTCGTTGTTCCGCTGCTCCAGGTCCACCTGCTGGGCCATGTAGCTGGCCGGTGCTTGGCTGAACTTCGCAAAGGGCACCGAGGTGAAGGTTTGCAACAGCCCGGCCTCTTGGTAGACGAAGGCCACATCCTGCAGCACGGTATCGGCAGCGGTCCGGTTTCGGTCCAAGCGCACATAATCGATGTGCCACTGGTCCACCATGCCGCCCAAGGTGGCATCGTTGCTAAAGCGCATCTTGAAGCCCACTTTCAGGTACTTGGGATCCGTGATCGGGATCATCACCTGTTTGAACTGATCGGAAGCACCGGTTCCAGGAGTGCTCCACACGCGTGTCCATGTATCCTCATTGGGTGCGTAGAGTTCGAGGCGTAAGCTGTCCTCTGCATGCGCGAGTTCGTCGCCGCTGCGGCCGATGGGTTCGCAGAAAAAGCTGAGGTATATACTGTCACCCGGAGGATAGGCGAGGTTGATGGGCACCGAAGTGAGCTTGTCCGCCGGGCCGTTCGCGTTGGGGTCATCCGGGCTGTATGGGTAGCCCGTGCGATCCATACCATCCAAGGTGACCACACCGATGGTGGGCGGATCGATCGGGAAGGTATTGTTCACGTATGCGTCGTCATCCGCCCACAGGATCCAAGGCCGCAAGGTGTTATCCGGATTGATGTAGCTGCGCGGATCGGGAGCCACGGAATACACCAACAAGGAATCCTGTACCAGCGTGGGATCCAAGGGCAGGGTATCGGAACTCGCAACGGCCACGGTATCGATCACGGTATACGGCGGCCACACGAACAGGCTCAGCTCGGTAACCGGGTAGGTGCTCAGGTCGCGCAGAATGGCCACCATCGCAGGATTCGGCGCTTGCGTAATGAACTCCCCCGAATCGGTCATCGTAACGGTGTAGTGGTAGCTGGTGTCCGTGACATAGGCCATGTCCGGCGTGCTCACACCGCCCATCACGATCTGATAGATGGTCTCCGTGAGGGTCACGTTCGCATCCGTGTTCACAGCGTTCAGGTGGCGAATGCGGTCCACGGAAAAATCGTCGATCACGGGGAGTGTCTGCTGCGTATTGTCGTAGAGATAGAACTCATTCAAGCCGCCCGCCTTCAGCAGGGGCGCATGTGTGTCCGGCCGAGGGATGACGCTGAGCGGTGTCACGATCTCTTGCGCTTGTGCAGGAAGGACCATCAACAGGACCGCAATGGCCACAAGGCCGCGAACACAGGTGGTTGCTTTCATTCGTTGCGTCTTCATCACGGCGCTACTTCCGTGCTGTCCATCGTAAGCCATACGTCCACCATTCCTCCGGGGCTGATCAGGTCGTCCGGACCTGGAGTAGGGAACTGGCGGGCCACTTTCGCCAACGCGGTATCACAGCCACTATTGCCACAGCCCTTCACTTCCACCACCAACCCGAGGTTCAGTGAGGCCATGGTGAGCACGGCCTTCATCTCTTGGAAGCCCATACCGCGCACATCAGGCACTTGTACCCGTTCGCCTTTCTGGCCTTGGCCCAGTACCAAGGTCACCGATTCGCCTTTGCGGATGCGGGTTTCGGGAGTGATCGGGCTGCCTTTATACAGCTGTGCCAGCACGCAATCCAGACAGGGGTCCGGGCGGTATTGCATCTCGGCGATCTTCAATCCGATGATCTCCAGCACGCTGATGGCTTGGCGCTTGCTCAGGTCCACCAGGTTCGGCATGTTCAGCATCTTCGGCTGGCTGGCGTTCATCACCAAATAAACGGTGCGGTCCGGCTTCACGAACTTCCCGCTGTCGGGGTCCTGGTCCACCACGGAGCCCTTGGGGGCCTCATCGGTGTAGACCGAATCGATCACCTCGGCGTGCAGGCCCATGGCCTCCAGGATGCGGGTGGCCTCCACAAGGTCCTTTGCACGCAGGTCGGGCACCTGCTCCATCTTATTATGCCGGGTGTATACACCCAACCACAGCCATGCCCCCAAGAGGATCAGTGCCACGAGCACCAGCGGTGCGAAGATCAAGAAGAAGCGTTTTCCAGCGGTCATACCTATTGCTACTGGCCGAAGTGGGCCCTTTTTAGCGAGGCGCGAATATAGTTCGGTCCCCAAGGCTTCAACATATCAACGTTCGCACTTCGGTGCATCGTCTTTCCGGTAGGGCCTCGCTGCTCGCAACTTTGGAGCGATACAAACCGAGCCATGCCCCTCCCCTTCATAGCCATCTTCCGCGGCGGTTACACCGGCGAATCCGTCATCAGCCTGAAAAGTGCCGGCACCATCATGCATGCGCTGGACGCAACGCGCTTCGATGCAGCTTTCATCACCGTGGAGCGCGCGGGATGGACCTGCACGCGCGCCGACGGCACCACCCTCCCCTTCGACCGCGCGGACTTCACCGCCGACCGCGGCCATGGACAAGAACGGTTCACCGCAGCCTTTATCGTGATCCACGGAACGCCCGGCGAGGATGGAAAGCTGCAAGGCTACTTGGACATGCTCAACATACCCTACCAAACGGGCGGTGTGCTCAACATGGCGCTCACCATGAGCAAGTTCAGCACCACCGGCCTGTTGCGCCAGATGGGCTTCCCCGTCTCGCCCTCCATTATCGTCCACCACGACGACCCCGATGCCGCAGCTCGCGTGCTTCGCGAAGTGGGCGTACCCTGCTTCGTAAAGCCCGACAACAGCGGGAGCAGCTTGGGCATCAGCAAGGTAAAAAGCGAGGAAGAGCTGGGACCTGCCTTGAAAATAGCCTTCGCGGAAGACCCCACCGTAATGTGCGAGGCCCTCATAAAAGGACGCGAGCTCACCTGCGGCGTGATCCGATACCAGAACAAGGTGCAAGCCCTTCCCGTTTGCGAGATCCGCACGAGCCGGGAATTCTTCGACTATGAGGCCAAGTATCACGCTGCGGACACCGAAGAGATCGTACCCGCTCCGATCCCGGATGCCATTGCCAGCATTGTCCAACAGCGCTCCGAGGCCATCTATCGCGCACTCAACTGCAACGGCATGGTCCGCATCGATCACTTCTGGCTCGAAGGCCAAGGCGACGGCCAACAGGTGCTCACCATCGAAGTGAACACCGTTCCCGGTTTCACGCCGGTGAGCATTTTCCCGAAGATGTTGGCAGCTGCTGGCATCTCCATTGGTGAGCTGGTGAATGGGATGGTGGAGGAGATGGCCAGACTCAGCGGTTAGCAAAACAGGCACTGGATCTAACGCTATCCATCGGTTGAAGTTGCCTTGAGGGCACATCTCATCCGGCTATATTTGACGCCGTGTCAAAACCCGGTCCCGGAAAAAAGCGGCCGACCGTCCGTCCATTGCCGACCTACTTCCCATGAATTCCAAGGTGACATCATTCTATGACGGATTCGCTGAACAACAGGTGCGGACCGGCGTGAACCTGCGGCACCGACGGATCATGGACTGGTTGCGGACCTTTGGGCTTAGGGACGGAATGCAGGTATTGGAGATCGGCTGCGGCGTGGGCACTCAGACCTTCCTACTGGCCGAGGCAATACCGAACGGCACATTGCTGGCCAATGACATCAGTCCGGTGAGCGTAGAACGTGCCCGGGAACGCCTCGCCGGGCGGAAGAACGTGGAATTCGTCGTTGGCGACATCGTGGAGCTGGGTGTGTCGGGCACATTCGACATGATCGTTCTGCCTGATGTGCTGGAGCACATCCCGCTCGCCGATCACGGGCAATTACTTCTGCAGTTGGCCAAGCTGCTCAAGCCGGACGGCAAGATCGTGATCCATATTCCATCCCCTCAACTCTTGGAATTCGAAACGGCGCATCATCCGGAAGTCCTTCAGGTCATTGACCAGCCCCTGCATCTGCACATCCTCCTCCCCCATGTAGCGGCCGCCGGCTTGTATCTGCACGCTGCGCAGCACTATGGACTATGGACGGATGATGGACCCGACGCTGCCGTGTTGGTGCTCAAGCATTACCGCAACGACGTACGTTTCAACCTCACACCTCCACCGGTGGGGATCATTGGCCAGTGGCGTCGCCGAATAGCCCGATTGAGGGGCCGGAATTAGGCGGATGAAGAGCAGGAACTGTTGCAGGCCGTCATATGCAGGATCGTTCCAATAGCTCGAGCGACCAAGTCCCTAGGCCACCTCTAGATCCTCTATCACCACGGGCCATCCGAACCTGTTGCCCACGTGATCCAGATTTCGACCAAGCCATCCCGGGAGATAGCGGCCCACTGGATAGGATGCGTGGTGAACACCGCTGACGTGAACGCCATTCAGCATCGCGAACATCCCAATAGTGCAAATGGAGGAACCGGGCAGGACCGTTCCGGATTACTTTCCGCCCATGATGCTGCCCAGCGTGCTGATCGCTTGCACACATTTCCCTCCATTGAACCGGACAGGTGCGCGCCGACCGTATTACTTGGCCAAGGCGCTGCGTGAGGCCGGGCACAAGGTGAGCATCCTTACTACGGCCGAGGAAGCAGATGCCGGATGGCTTCCTGACCTGGACGGTATAGAAGTGATGCGGTGCCCTAGGACCTACTTACAGCGAGACCTCCGCTGGGGCCAGAAGGTGATCGCTCGTTTGCACCAGCATCTGAAAGGTTCATTCCTGCACGGCCCGATCCGCGTGATGGCCGACCTGCTACTGCCGGAGGAACACGCGTCCCGATGGGATGTGCAACCGGCCGAGGTAGCGGCGCGGCTTGGCAAGGCTGATGTTGTACTGGCAACTGTTCCTGGGTGGGGTCCTGCACGCATCGCCAGTCAATTGGCAACAGCTTGGGATGCCACCTTTTTGCTGGACTATCGTGATCCCGGCGCGATCGCCATTCCGGAGGTACACATGGATATCGTAAGTGGCCACGGCACGGGGATCTCCGGCGCCCTTCGCAGAGCAGTATTCAAGGCCCGCGAGCGTCGGCTGGGCCGTTCCACCTATGCCATCACAGCCGTCAGTCAGGCCTTTCTGCAAAATGCCCAGCTGATCACACATAACAGGCGCGGGGCCGCATTCCATGGTGGGTTTGACCCAGCCATCCAGTTCGGGCCACCTGTGCGTAACGACAAGTTCACGCTCGTATATACGGGCCGACTTTATTCCGAACAGGACTGGGGCATCGTAATGGACGCCTTGGAACAGTTGGCCTCTTCGGTGCAAGACCTGGGTCGCTATTTCCGACTGCGGATCGTGGGTGCGGTATCCAATGATCCCGCCTTGTTCGATCGCATCCAAAAAGCGGCCGTACAATTCGACTTTCTCGAGATCACACCACGCCTATCACGTGAGGAGTCTGTCCGCATGCAGCACGGGGCTGATGCGCTTCTCCATCTCACCTACCGCGGTCGCAAGGGCTATCTCCCGGTGAAGTTCCTCGAGTACATCGGGTCGGGGCGGCCCATCGTGCTGATATCCCAGGAACAGGATGTGATGGAAGCCATATTGGACGAAACCAATACCGGACAATTGGTGCGGGATGCGGGAAGCCTTGCCAAACTGTTAAGGAAGAGGCTTGCGGCTTGGCGTCAAGGCGAGCAATGGAATATCGCCGTCGACAAGGATGCACTGGAACGTTACATCTATCCCGATTGCCTCCTCCCATGGGTGGACCAGATAGAGATCTGGCATCGGGAACGCTTGCGTGAACAAAAGCGATGAGAACAAAGAGCCCTGGAACAAGACGGCCACAAGGAGCTTTTAAGGCTCCTGACGCCTCCTTGCAGCGAAGCGCTCGCCGTGTTCCTGGTGTGCAGCCCATACATTTGATGCCGAGCCGCAACCACCCACCCCATGGCAACATGGCGACCGCGGCCCACAGTTTTGCTCTCCTGCCATTCCGGGTGCGCCTATACACCCGGACGAACCACCGATCCACGACCTCGCACAGCCCTTTGGCCGTGCTCCGGTCAGCTCTTCATCCATATTGACCAATGGCATCTCGCAAGAAGGTACTCTTCATCGCTGGCTGGAGAACGGATTTCGGTGATTTCATCGTCGAGCATTTCAAAGCCGTCGGGAAATATTACGACGCCCAGTACGTCCATATCGAATTTCAAAAGAAGTTCAGCCTGTTTCCTTTATACCGCATCCAGGAAACCCATGTCAATGATGACCCGGACCAGGTCCTGATCACTATCTCTTGCTTCCTGCGACGCTTCGGCGTGTTCGATGCCTTGGTAAACTTGGCACTGAACCGTGTGCTCCGTCGCCACAGTGCCCGTTTCGACCTGGTACACGTGAATGTCCGCACCCCTGAAACGGAGGCAATGGTCCTCAACAAGCACCTGCGTGGCATCCCTAAGGTCCTGACTGAGCACAATACTTTTTATCATACCAAGATCAATCACCAGTTCCCTGATCCGGTCCTGCGGGCTCGCGAAAAGGAGCGCATCATCAACTGGTTCGCCGAAGCCGATTTCGTGCACGTAATGCCTGTGTCCCGGCAATTGGGCATCGTTCTTACAGAAGAATATGGCATACCGGCCGAGCGCATCCGGGTGGTTCCCAACGTGGCGGCTGCAGCATATCTCCTGCCGGCAAATCCACTACCACATAAGGATGTCCGCTTGCTCTTGGTGGCTTTCTGGACCGGAACCAAGAACCTGATGCTCTTCGCCCATGCGCTAGCTCGACTGGACCGCGCAGAAATTGACCGCCTTCATGTGGACCTGGTAGGCGAAGGTGATCTGGTACCCGAATTCCTCCGTTTCGTCAACGAAGAACTGCCGAGCCTGAAACTGGTCACGCACGGATTCGTGAACGACCCGGGCACACTCGCAGAACTTTACCGCGCCGCCGATTTTCTTGTACACCCCAGCGATGCGGAAAACCTGCCGTGCGTGATCATTGAAAGCCTGTGCTGCGGTACTCCGGTGCTTAGCAATGCTGTCAATGGGATCAATGAACTCATCGAACCTGGAGTGAACGGGCTTTTGGGACCGCAAGGCGATGTGGAAGCATTCACCCTACACCTCAAACAGATCGTGGCGGGGCAGGTGAACTTTGATCACTGGGCGATCCAACGGCGAGCCATTGCACAGTTCTCTCCTGAAGAAGTTGCACGGCAGTTGTCCAGTGTGTACTTGGAAACGCTTTCCACTTGTGGTGAGTTGAGCGAAGGACGGCCCTACCAACAATGCACCAATTGCATTCTGGACACACGCGACGACAAAGCGATCCAATTTGACGAGGTCGGCGTGTGCGGTTATTGCAAACGGTACACGCGACTCGTAGGTCAAAGGCTCTTCCATGGTGTGGACCGCCAGAAGGAGTTGGAAGTAGTAATATCCCGCATCAAGCAGGATCGGAAACATCCCAAATACGACTGCTTGGCAGGAGTGAGCGGCGGTGTGGACAGTTCCTATGTGGCGTTGAAGCTCAAGCAACTTGGCCTCACACCCCTGCTCGTTCATTTGGACAATGGATGGAATTCCGATCTGTCCGAGCAGAACATGAAGGGCATCGTGGACAAACTACACTTCGACCTGCACAGGTTCACTCCGGATGCTGACGAATTCAGGGATATCCAACTGGCCTTCTTAAAAGCCTCGGTGGTGGACATTGAGTTGCCGACGGACCATGCCGTGGTAGCCTACCTATACAATTTGGCCGGAAAACTTGACATCAAGTACATCATCTCAGGCGACAATTTCGCCACGGAGGGAGTGATGCCCAAGGGCTGGAGCCATGATAAGAAGGACCTGCGGAACATCCGTGCCATTGCATGGAAATACGCACGCAGGCGCTTGCGAACGTTTCCTCGGCTGAACTATCTCCGCAGACAATACCTGCTGTTTTACAAAGGCATCAAAGTGGTCCCTCTGCTCAACTATTTGGATTACGATAAGGATGCAGCCAAGCAGGAGATCACCACATCATTGGGATGGACCGACTACGGCTCGAAGCATGGCGAGTCCAACTTCACTCGCTTTTACCAGAACTATATCCTACCCGTTAAGTTCCACGTGGACAAACGCAAAGCTCATCTCTCCACGCTGATATGCTCCGGACAAATGGACCGTAGCACAGCACTGGTCGAACTGGCCAAGCCGATCTATCCGCCCGGCCAGTTCCAAGAAGATGAGGACCGTGTGCTGGCGAAGCTCCGCCTTTCAAAAGCGGAATTCGATGCTATCATGAACGCTCCTGTGAACCAACACTTGGACCTACCTTCTTATGCCACCAGCGAGTACAGGTGGGAAAGGGCGATCCGCAAGCGTTTGAGGCCACTGATCAAATTCATCAAGGCAAGCACCGGGCTTCGCGTTGAGAGCAACTATGTGTGATCGTCGAACATACTTGGGAACAGTCCGTACCAGCCGGGCCATGGCGCACTTTGTTCAGATATTCCGTTCGTTCGCACCCTGCCGCGGTTGCCTCCGGCACCATCTCTATCAGTGGTGCCCTTGAACATGCGCGTCCTTCTGCTTACCACTCGGTTTCCCCCTTCGAACTCCACCGGCACGCGTCGGCCCTACTTAATGGCGCGCAAGCTGAGGGATGAGGGTCATCAGGTCACAGTGGTACATGATGCCTTCGTCGAGCAAGCCCCTTGGATCACCGACCTGGACGGTATGACATTGTTCCCGATGAGCTTGTCCGACCGTCCACCGGGACTATCCCTGCCGATGCGCCTTATAGCAGCCTTGGACCACTCCCTTAATGGGAGTAGGATCCATGGACCAATGCGTGTATTGGCAGACTTGCTGCTCCCATTGGACCATGGGCGCCGATGGAACATCACACCCGATGAGCTTGCAGACAAGGTGGGCAAGCAGGATATCGTGATCGCTACGGGGCCGTCCTGGTCAACCTATGAGTTCGGCCATCATATCTCCAGAAAATGGAACGCATCGTTCTTCCTTGACTACCGAGATCCATGGACCATCGCCATCCCGGAGGTTGGGCTATACATGATCACCCACTTGGGCGGCCCGATCAGTGGGACCCTGCGGCGCTGGCGCATGCGAAAGGCCGAAAAGTCCTTCAGTTCCAATGCGACCGGCATCACTGCCGCCACCCCCTTGGTACTACGGAACGCTCAGGTCGTGATAGGCGATAGGCCCGCCCTCGTGGTCTTGAACGGCTTTGAAACGCCGCCGCATGTTGCTCAGCAGACAAATGACACCCTGTTCAACATGGTGTACACCGGGTCGATGTACAGGGAACAGGAGTGGGACATTGTACGCAGCGGATTGGAGCTGTTCCTCCAACAGCGTCCGGATCTTGCTCCCCACTTCCGACTCACCATTGCAGGACCGCACATCGACGCAGACAAGGCGCTTGTTCATCTGGGACGTTGGATGAACAGCACTCCTTGGATCACTCCTCTGAAAAGGATCGACCGCTCCTCCTCTATCCGACTCCAGGTCAACTCGAACTTGCTTCTGCATGTAGGCTTCAAAGGCAAGAAGGGGCTCTTTCCCATCAAGTTCATTGAATACCTGAGTGCAGGACCGCCCATTGTGCAGGTAAGCACGGGCCACGACATGGTGGAGGATACGTTGGAACGGACCGGTGCTGGTAGCGTGGTCAGCACCCCCGAAAGCCTTGCTGCCCTGCTGGCGGAACACATGGAAGCTTGGCTGGCGGGACACCCCATCCGGTATTCGCCTGATCCGAAAGCCATGGACGGACTGAGTTGGAAACACCAAGCACAGCACTGGTACCAATTCATCGTCGAGCAACATCGCCACCGGATGGGCGGCGATGTGTAGCTATCTAACACCCGAACCCGCAGGGTGCACGTGGATCAAGCGCCGAGTCTACCCAACAGCTTCTTGATATCTGCCGGCATAAGGATGAAATAATTGTCCCAAGGCACACCCAAGCGCCGAAAGATGACAAACAGCACGACGCATAGTACCGTGAAATAGGATAGGGTCGAAGCCATCGCTGCACCTGCCGGCCCGTATACAGGGATCAGCACCAGGTCGAAAATAACGGTCATCACCAGTCCGAGGCCGGAGGCAAGGGCATTGTACTTCACCTTGCCGGTGCGCACCACCAAGAGTACCAGCATCTTGGACACACAGGCAAAAACGATCCCCGGCATCAACAACCGGAAGGGCAACGTGGAGGCCGCAAAAGCTTTCCCGTACACCAAGGGGAAGATCCAATCAGCCGCCACTAAAAAAACCAAGCCGCCCGCCATGACCAAGGTGATGCACAACCGGGAGTAGAACCTGAACTTGCTCAGCAGGTCTTTTTGGTCATCGCTCACCAAGTGAGGCTGCAGCACCCGCGTGATCGGTTCGGGCACCATGAAAAAGAATTGGGCTACACCGACAGCGACAGCGTAAACACCCAGTTCCGCCATGCCGCGCATATCGCCCAGGATCCAGATGTCCAATCGGTAGTTGAGCTGATTGAGCAGGTCCGCCAAGTAACCCATGGCGGAAAATGCGAGGGTCGGGCGCAGCAATGCCCCACCGCTGAAAAGGCGGGGTCGCACCTTCACATAGACCACATATTGCACTACCCAGAATCCGGTGAGTGCGAACTGCACCACCATTCCTCCCCCCAGCACCCAGCGGATCATATTGACTCCTCCCCCGTCGTGCGTTAGGTAGAGTCCGCCATAGACCATCAGGTTCGCCAAGGCGGAGATCACATACATCCGATTGCCGACGCGGAATTCACGCACACCTAGGAAGATCGCGCCCAGAAAGGATTGTGCCACCGCCATCAGCAGCGAGCCCCCGACAAAAAAGATGTAGAAAAAGTTCGTCGCGGAAGAAGGCAGAAAACGATCCAAATTCACCACATCCAAGCCGATAAGTAGCATTAAGCTTCCTACCAGGATCACGAGCACGAGCAGGACCGACATCGCAAACCCGATCACCTGCTCCCGGGGGTGCTCGCCCTTGGCAAGAAAATAGACCAATGCCGAAGGCATGCTCACGGACAGCAAGAACGTCAGGATCGTAACGTCCGCCTGAAGGGTCGTGAACACACCTCTTCCCTCCTCACCCAGCAACCGGGTGATGCATACCCCCGCAAGAAAGCTGAACACAATGGTCGGAGCTTGCGAAGCAAATGAGAATACGACACTCCGGTTGATCGACATGGAATGTAAACTCCGTCACGATTGCGCGCGAAAGTAACCTTTCCGGATACAGTGCTGACGATAGGCGCAGGACAAATGCACCTAACGATCCGGGGCTTCCAGAACGCGATCGTTTTCCTTGGGAGCTGAGCCGTTCGGGTCGATCCAGGAGTTGGTTGCAGTTCCGTTTTCAGGGCAGTATTAAAGGGCATCGCTCGCAATTCCGTCGAGCAGCAAGCGCCGAAAGCAAACCCAGGATATTTCGAAGCGACCGATGCAGTTCATGGCTTGAGAATAGATCCAACTTCCTGCTCCGAGAGTGAAGATCGCCTATAATTGCCGCTCATGAATAACAGGCCACGCGTATCCTTTCCCACCCTGGATACATTACGCGCACTGTGCTTTCTGTTAGTGTTCTTCTTCCATGGGTTTCATTCGGACGATCCGTCCATTACGGGCGATGGAGTTTGGCGGACCGTCAAATTCGGCCTGTTCGGAAATGGGAACATGGGCGTCAACATATTTTTCGTCCTCAGTGGGTTCCTGATCACCTACCTGCTTATTGTGGAGCAGGCTTTTACAAAACGGGTGCATGTGCCGAGATTCTGGTTGCGTCGTGCACTTCGGATATGGCCGCTGTACTATTCCTGCCTTGCATTTGGATTTTGGGTCTTTCCTTGGATCAAATCACAGTTGGGTGGACTTCCGAATGAATCGGCGGACCCACTTTATTACCTGGTCTTCTTAGGCAACTTCGACTTCCTCCGCCACGGCTTGCCCGACGCCTCGATATTGGCGGTACTGTGGAGTATCGCCGTGGAGGAGCAGTTCTATCTTTTTTGGCCTGTGATCATGGCGGTGGTACCGACAAGGTGGTACTGGGCCGTGTTCGGTGCGATCCTTCTTCAGTCTTGGCTATTCAGGGGCTACAACACCTCGGCCCTCGCCCATGAGATCCACACGCTTTCATGTATCGGCGATATGGCCATGGGGGCGTTCGCTGCACTTCTTGTCTCCTCCTCGCGCGGTGCCGCTTGGGTGGGCCGATGGTCAAAAGGAAGCGTGGTGGCTATTTACTTGCTCTTTGCACTGTGCTATTTTTTCCGCACTGAGTTGCTTTTGGGCTCATCGGCCCTCCGAATATTCGAGCGTAGCATCCTCGCCTTCCTTGTGGCAGGCATCCTCCTCCATCAAACACATGGCCAAGGCCGGTTCATGAAGCTGCCTTCCAATGGCCCTCTTGCAGCCTTGGGTCGGATCTCCTTCGGCCTCTATTGCCTTCACATGGTGGGTATCCTGACCGCTATACAAGTACTCCATCACTTCGCCTTGGATACGAAGGTCTGGCAGGTGCTCGCCCTACAGCCACTTTTGGCCCTTGCGATCACTATTGCCCTGGCCTCGTTAAGCTATCGCTTGTTGGAGCATCCGTTCCTGATGATCAAGCATCGCTTCTCCTACGTCTCAAGGAACTGACAATTGAATGGAACAGCCTCCTTTCAGTGATCCCGTTCCGACAAGAAGCGCACCAGCTTCCATACGGCCTGACCACGGTGGCTGATCGCGTTCTTCATTTTCGCATCCAACTCCGCAAATGTGAGATCACTCATCTCCGGGAGGAATACCGGATCATAACCGAAGCCGTTCGCGCCACGTGGCCTTGTTGTGATCACACCCCGCACTTCGCCCTCAAATGTGTACTCCCCCTGCTCGTCGATCAAGGCGACCACGGTGCGGAAGCGGGCACTGCGATCCTCCACTCCTTTCAACTCACTCAATAGCTTGGCCATATTGGCGGCGTCGTCCTTGGCTTCTCCGGCATAACGTGCCGAATACACGCCCGGTGCGCCGTTCAAGGCAGTCACTTCGAGGCCGGAGTCGTCCGCAATGCAGGACAGACCGGTGCGTTCAAAGGCAAACCGCGCCTTTTGAATGGCATTCGCCGCGAACGTGTCACCGGTTTCCGGAAGGTCCGAGGGCAAACCGGCATCTGTTAGTGAGAGCAATTCCATGCTGGATGGAAGCAATGCGCGCAGCTCAGCGAGCTTTCCGGCATTGCCGGTACATAGCAGAAGCTTGGACATTTGGATCAAATGCGAGTTGAGGAGGTGCACCAGTTCACCTTAAAGGTCTTTGAAAGTGATGATCTCTCCCATGTTGAATACAGGCGATCCAGAGAGTGCCTCATGTTCTGCTCGGCAACGTTCCAAAAAAGGACGTTTCTGGGGCATCACCGCTGAATACATCGCCAACACATCCTCTCCTAAAATATAAGGATGCACCATCACCTCCACCACTGCTGACGCAGGAGCGCGCTCCACGAGTTCCTTGTAGGTGGCCGCATCGTAAGGCCCTTTGTTGTCCAGGTCATGAATGCTCACCAGCACATCGTTGGTCGGCACATGAGCGCTGTTGTGCACACGTTTGGCGAAGCGAACGTTCAGCCATTGTTTCAATGCTTTTGTGGGATGTCCCAAGGATGCACCAACCGTGCCGGCAGGAGGTGCGACCGCGCGCACCGGCAGCCCACGTTCTCGCAACACAGGCAACATGGCATCGAACACACCCGGGATCATGTGCACATGTTGGTGGCTGTCCACATGCGTAGGCACCACACCCAACGCATCCATGCGGGCCAACTGCGCCAGCAGCTCAGCACGCACATCGGCGGACCTCAAGCGACCCAACAGGCTTCTTTTGAAAATAGTACCGCGATCGACAAAACGGCCATCCGGTCCAGTAAGGGAGGAAGCACCAGTGAGCGCCATGCCTTCCGTTATGCAGAAATGGAGTCCGACGGCCAATCCGGGAAGGTCCTTTTTGCGTTCCACCGCATCCTCTGTTCCGGGCATGTTCACCATTAAGGTAGCCGAGGAAAGATTCCCCGCGCGGAACACATCGAAGATCGCCGTATTCACCGAGGGACAAAGACCAAGGTCGTCCGCATTGACGATGATCCGGCGGGATGCAGAGGCTGGCATGGCGCCAAGATAGGAGCATAGGACCGCATCCTGGACCGCCCCGAATGTCACCTCTTGCGAGCGGGACAGCCCAAGGCCCTTCCCCGATCCTCGCCTCCCCTACACACGTCTATATTTGCGCGGAACCCCGCGCGTGCTCTTCAGGCCAAGTGGCCCACGCACTTCTACCCTTGATCAGAACAATCCATACATCTCCAGAGCTCCGGACATGCCTACACCTGAGACCATTGAACAACTCGTTCTGGGCGTGCTGTTACGCATGAACGAGGACCTTCCAGCATCCGAACGCGTGGCCTGGGAAGCGTCCACACCGATCGTTGGTGATGGTGGCCTACTTGATTCCTTGGGCATGGCTAATTTCTTGGTTCAGGTGGAAGAAGCCGTGGAGGATCAATGTGGGATCGACCTTTCACTCTCGGACCAGGACCTGATGGATCTGTTCGAGGAAAGTAGCTTGACCGTTCGTGCCTTTTCCAGCTCCTTAAGCCGTAAGCTGAACTCTTGAGATCATGTCCCAGACCACCCAGGACCTGCACTTAGTGTCCGACTTCAACCTGGCCAACTTCGCGAACGTACTGAAGAGCAAGGTGGGTGATGGATGGAAGATCAGACTCGGTCCGTTGGATCAAGTGGTCCCATTTCTCTCCTCAACAGAAGCCGACCCGAAAGGGCACGTGTGGATCTGGACACGTCCGGAACGCATCTCACCCACCTTTCATTCAGCGTTGCAATACCGGAAAGCCGAAGCTGATAAGGTGCTCATGGAAGTGGACCATTTCGCGGATCTCTTGTTAGCGGCTGCGAAACGCTGGCACAAGCTGTATGTACCTCTTTGGCAGATACCCGCTTCCGAGAGCTACGGTGCCGGGGAGTTGAACTTCGCTTCAGGTGTACATGCGCTCGTGTTGCGCATGAACGCCCGGCTTTGCGAACGCGTAGCGGAGGTGCCGAACATTCAAGTAATGCTCAGTGACCGATGGACCCAACAAGCAGGTCCAAAAGCTTGGTCCAAGCGACTGTGGTACCTCACAAAGACGCTGTTCCCGAATGAGGTTTTTCAAGCAGCGGCCAACGACTTTCTATCGACCCGGAAGCTTGCCCAAGGCCATGGGATCAAGCTGATCGTGCTGGATCTGGACGACACCCTTTGGGGTGGTATCGTAGGCGACGAGGGCTGGCAGAACCTCCGCTTGGGCGGTCATGACCCCACAGGAGAAAGCTTCGTGGATTTCCAGCGGGCGCTAAAAGGATTGAAGGAGCGTGGCATCATGCTCGCCATCGCCAGTAAGAACGAGGAATCCACCGCCTTGGAAGCGATCGAAAAGCATCCCGAGATGATCTTGCGCCGCAGCGATTTTGTGGCCATGCGCATCGATTGGAATGACAAGGCCGGGAATATCCGGGAGATGGTGAAGCAACTGAACATCGGCGAGGGATCGGTGATGTTCATCGATGACAACCCCGTGGAACGCTCGCGCGTGCAGACCTTCCTGCCCGAGGTATTCGTTCCCGAGTGGCCCGCGAATAAGCTGCTGTATGAACAGGAATTACGCCGCTTGAACGTATTTGATCTGGGATCGGCGAGCGCGGAGGATGCACGGCGCACATTGCTCTACAAAGAGGAAGGAGATCGGGAGCGATCGAAGGCCGGTACCGATAGCGTAGAGACCTGGCTTCGCTCGCTCGACATGAAGATCACGGCGCAGCCGGTGAACGAGGCCGACTTCACCCGTGTCCATCAACTTTTCCTGAAAACGAACCAGTTCAACCTTTCCACGCGGAGGCTCTCGGAGAAGGAGCTCCAGGATTGGATGGACCATGCTGACCATGAACTGTGGTCCTTCCGTGTCAGTGATCAATTCGGGGATGCGGGACTCACAGGTGTGCTGGGGCTGGACCTCGGCTCCGGGCCAACCGCACTGATCACGGACCTGATACTGAGTTGCCGAGTAATGGGCCGACGTGTTGAGGAGACGCTCCTTCATGTGGCCTACACGCAAGCGCTCAGCCGAGGCAAGGAGATGCTGAAAGCGATCTACTTACCTACGGAGCGGAACAAGCCCTGCCTTGATTTCCTGTTGCGGTCCGGCATGCATACCGCGGATGATGGCCATACGTTCACATGGTCCATGGAGCAGCCCTACTCCTGCCCCGGTTCGCTCGAACTCATTATGCCTGCAGCAACCACAAAGCCATGAGCTTGCCCGAAGGTGCTGAAATGTCGTTCCTCGTGGACGAGGAACTGATCAAGGCCTTCGTCCGCTTCTCCGGCGACCGTAGTTCCTTGCATACGGACCCTGCGTATGGTCGGCGGTCACGGTACAACTCCACCGTGATCCACGGCATGTTGCCCGTAGTGCTTTTGCCATTTCTTCTGCATCGCCAATTTCCAGCGATGCCCTTGCACATCAAGCGGGCACAGGCACGCTTCATCAAGCCCATCCTGCCCGGATCCAGGGTCAGCATACGCTGTGAAGTTGAAGATACTGAAGCGCAGGACAAGCGCATTTTCTTCACGGTGTTCACCGGTGAAGAAGGCTCACCAGCAACAAAGGGAAGCTTGGTCATAAGCAATGCAGCGGCCGGCGTTCCATTCGCTCCAGGGGCCCATTCAACCAGTGTGATACTTGGTGAACTCGCGGAACAGGAGATGCATTTCCACGATGTGGTGAAAGGGCAAACCTGCGAGTTGCCCTTCCAGTGGGGAGCGGAGCAGTTGCGAGCCTATGTGGATCTGCTGGCGATCGCGGGCAAAGAGCATTCGTTACAAGTTTCAGAAGAACTGCTCAGTTCATGCAATGGGGAAATGTTCGCTCAACTTGCGGCACTTTCCACGTTGGTGGGCATGGCGATGCCGGGACGTTCCGCCACCTTCCAGGAATTCATGTTGGCGTCTACCGCGCCTTCTCAGCAAGGTTCGGCAAACGGTCGACTCCTTTCCACCTTGACACACCTTTCGGCACCTACCAACACCATCACGCAAGAGGTGGAGTTCCACTTGGGAGAAACCTCGACCGCTCAAGGAAAAGTATCCGTGAGGATAGCTGATGCATCATTTACCGCACTTTCCATGGAAGAACTTTCGCAGAAAAGCCGAGGCCATGGCCTACAGGATAAGGTGGTGCTGATCACCGGTTCCAGCCGCGGGCTGGGTGCTACCACGGCGAAGCTCTTCGCCGTACATGGCGCAAGGGTGGTGATCAACTACCGTTCTTCCGAGCAACAAGCACGCGCCATAGTGGAAGAGATCCAAGCCTTTGGTGGACAGGCATTCGCCATTCGTGCGGACGTCACTTCCGAAGCGGACGTTGAGCAGATGGTGAAAGAGGTGATCTCACACTGGGGCACAGTGGATATCCTGGTGAACAACGCAGCCGGCAATTTTCATCCTGCACCATTTCGGGACACCCCTTGGAGCAAGGTGCAAGAAGACCTGGATGTGATCGTGAAGGGAGCGTATCTCGTTTCGCAAGCCGTGCTCCCCGAGTTTCTCCGCAAAGGCAGTGGGAACATCATCAACGTTTCCAGTATCGCCGCGGAGGTTCCTCCGCCAGGACAAGTGAAGTACGTGGTGGCCAAAGCGGCACTCAACGGACTGTCTCGATCATTGGCCGTGGAGTTTGCGGAGCAGCATATCCGGGTGAACGTGGTTGTACCCAGCTTTATGAAAACGGACTTTACCAGTGGGTTTGACCGCGTGGCCATCGGCAAGCTGAAAGCGACCAGCCCCATGAAGCGCTTGGCTGAACCGCATGAGATCGCCGAATCCATTCTGTTCCTCGCTTCCGATAGATCCGGCTATATCACGGGGCAAAAGATCATGGTGACAGGTGGCCTGCCGCCGTTCCATTAGGCTCGATCCCTCCGATGAACAAGCGCCCAACGTCGAAGGTGAAGATAATCCGGGGGAACGATGCTCCTTTGGCTGCCGTCCTTGAGTTCTGCCGAACGGTGTATGGACCTCATGCCCATCAGGCCATGCCAGCTTATTACCAATGGGCCTATGATGAAAACCCTAACTGCCCTGAAGGTCGGGAAAGCTTGGTGATCGCTTGCGATGAGGAAGGCCGCGTGGTAGGAACGATGAACCGCCTCCTGATGGAATGGGACGTGAAGGGTGAAAGAATGGTCATTCCTGCATTGGGCGATTTCGCGGTGGAAACCGAACACCGAAAAGGAGGCTTGGGATTGCGCATGGCCCTCAGCTCCACCAAGGGCTTGGAACACGCATTCGTCAATGGATCCAACCCACATAGCTCACCCCTTTTCCGGGCCTTGAAGTACCAAGAACTGCAAGGAGGAAGATGGTTTCGAAAAGTGCTCAACCCCGTACGGGCATCCACGAGGTACCTGTGGCATCGCTTGGGAGGTGCTACCCAACCAAGCAACCTGTTGCTGGCACAACAAGCGATCGAAGGGTATCACGTTTCCGATTCTCCGGACCAGCGGTTGCTCGCTGGCTTGGCAACGTTGCTCAATAGCGCTCCTGCCGCTGTTAAACTTCATTGGACCGCGGAATCCGTTCACTGGCGGTTCTTCCACCCCATCGGTCCGCGGCATATTGTGTTCTACACCGCTGATAATGGTGGAACTCCTACAGGCGCGTTGTTCATTTCCGTAGGCCAACGAAAGGGCCTCACCGTGTGCAGGCTGATCGCTCATCAATGTTCGGGTAGCGCTGCCTTCGCTCCTCTTTTGAGGGTTGCAATGGATCTGATCCGACGATCAGGCACCGATGTTTTTATGGCCTTCACCTTCAACGCGAACGCGGCAAATGACCTGATGGCCGTGGGCATGCGTGAGCAAGAAAACCCGCCCGCCACCTTCTTTCATCATCGCCGCCAAGCAAATTCCATGGCCCCCGACGAAGTGCTCGTGCAAGGCGCCGCATCGGACCTGGGAATGGAAGCCATGCCCGGCATAGGAAAACGTTAGCAGTGCCTTGAAGGAAGGTTCTTGCAGAACAGAACGGCCCCTTCGGAAAGGATGCTTTCTCGCTAATTGAAGCAAGAAAGCGAGAGGCCCGTGCACTATCCCTCGCCCCCCTAAAATGTCCGTAGCCTACACCCCCTCTCAACCCTGCGCGGATCACCCTCAACAGCAGGGCAATGAAAGCCTGAGTAGCGAAGCCGAAAAACACATATGGCAACTGATTCGCTTCAATGGCATTCCGGGTGGCCATGGTGGCGTTGCACGATCGGTCGATGCCCGCCTACAAGAAGCACTTGGCAATTGCCCTTGAACGGCCATAGGCCGTTTGTATGTTTACAGCCACAAAGAAATAATGAGCGACAGCATCCGATCCTTCTATGATGGCTACGCAACGTTGCAGGCTGAACGAGGTATCAATCAGCGACATCTGCGGATCATGCAATGGCTGAAGCAGTTTGGCCTGCAGGACGGCATGCGGGTGCTGGAGATCGGTTGCGGTATAGGCACGCAGACCGAACTGCTCGCCGAGAAGCTACCGAACGGGTACCTGCTCGCCATGGACATTAGTCCAAGAAGCATTGAAATGGCCAAGCAGCGTCTTGCAGGCAAGAAGCAAGTGGATCTGCGTTGCGGCGATATTGTAACACTGGATGTGGACGGCACCTTCGACATGATCGTGCTGCCGGATGTGCTGGAGCATATTCCGATCGCCGAACATGAGATCCTCTTTCAAAAGCTTGCCAAGCTGTTGAAGCCCGAGGGCCAAGTGGTGATCCACATCCCTTCACCGCAATCCTTGGAATGGGTGATCCAGCATCGCCCGGAGATCTTGCAGGTGCTCGATCAGCCCCTGCACATGGGCAGGCTGATCCCTGCCATCACGCAAGCCGGGCTCTATCCGCACCACTTGCAACACTACGGCCTTTGGTCCGTCGATCCGGACGCAACGATCATTGTTCTTCGCCACTACACCAAGGACCTTCCGTTCCTCCCCATCCCCCCACCAGTGGGTCGGGTCGGGAGCTTGCGAAGGCGGATCGCTAAATATCGCGGACGAGGATGAGCTCCTCAACAAAACCAGAGGCGGTCCTCTTTTTGGCCGGTTGGTGGCCCAGCCCCGATGATCCACATCATGGCATTTTCGTGAAGGCACATGCACTTGTCGTGCAGGAGCTACTGCCCGTGGTGGTAGTGTACATGAGCTTGTCCAGATCTCCCGGCCCTTTCCGGATCGGACTCACCGAGGCCGTTGAGGATGGCATTGTTGTCGTACGCGTTCAGATCCAAACACCCATAAGGCGCTTCGGACTGCATGACCTTTTGGTACGCATGGCGTATCGGAGGGTCTTCAAAAGCCTTTCCCCCCGCTTCCACTTCCGCGTGGCGCACATTCATGTAAGAACTCCGATCACAGAGAACATACCTGCGCTGGCTGTCGAAATGAAACTGCCCGTGATCATCACCGAACACAGCACATTCTATCACCGTGGCATAGGCATCCGGTTCGGAACGGAACAGGATAAGGAGGTCGATCGGATCCATGAATGGTTCACGCATCCTTCCATCCGCATGGTGCTGCCGGTCTCGGTCGATCTGGCCTCCACCTTGAACGAACGCTACGGCATCCCCTTGGCCAAATTGCAGGTGATCCCGAATGTGGCTTCCGACGATTTTCACCTCGGATCCGTTCAGGGTGCTCCTCCTTTCCGGATCGTGCTCGCGGCCCGTTGGGCGGGTAACAAGGATCCAGCCTTGTTCATCGAAGCCTTGCACCTTCTTCCGAAGGAACTGCGCAACTCCTTATCCATAGACTGGGTAGGGGATGGCGACCTGATGGAGGAGACACGAAAGGCCTGTGCCGAATTCATCGCGAACGGGATCATGCGTTTCCCAGGCCGAGCGTCGAAATCAGAGTTGGCCCCGCTGCTGGCGCAAGCTCATCTGTTGGTGCATCCCACAAAGGCGGAGAACCTTCCGTGCATCATCATCGAAAGCCTCTGTTGTGGAACGCCCGTGCTGAGCAATGCAGTGAACGGCGTACCCGAACTGGTGGATGACACAAATGGTCTCCTCACACCGGCGGAAGATCCAGCAGCCTTTGCGAATGCGCTTCGCTGGATCATGGAGAACTATCAGCAATATGACCGTACAGCGATCTCTAAAGCAGCCATGGACCGCTATTCCGCAAAGGCCGTGGCAAAGCAGATCGTGGCGGTGTATGACCGGTTCTCGCAGTGAGCAATGTGGCTATGCGACGCACACCATCCATCGAGAACGAAAGCTGCACAAGATCTGCTGTGCATGCGGGTCATTCGCATGTTACCTCTCAGCCGCACCAGCGCTTGCGGACGACCGATCGAAGCTTGGCACAGTGAACCTACATCGGGGCGGCAATGAGTCAACTATCCAGCACTCCGCAACACACGGCGCTGCCACTGATCAGCGTGATCATGGCGGCTTACAATGTGGAAGCTTACATCGGCGAGGCCATCGGATCTGTTAGGTCCCAAACGTGGCCCAATTGGCAATTGGTGGTGGTGGATGATGGCAGTAGCGATCGAACATCGGCGATCCTTGATGCTTTGAATGATGCACGCATCCTCGTGCTGCATCAAGCCAATAAAGGGGTTAGCGCAGCGCGCAATGCAGCGCTGGAGCAGGCTACGGGAGCCTTCATCGCATTTCTTGATGCTGACGACATCCTACCACCAAGGAGCTTGGAAGCCAGGGCCAGCCTCCTCGTGGCACGTCCGGAATTGTACTTTGTTGATGGTACCGTCCTGAGGCTAACGGACGGGGCCAATGAGGAACCGACGATCTATGAGCCCAATTACCAAGGGCTTCCATTTGATCCGCTCATCGCCCTGCAAGGCAGCTGCTTCTTCGGCAACACGTGGATGATCCGCAGAACGGATGCAACCGACAAACGCTTCCCAACGCATATGCGGCATGGGGAGGACCTCGCCTTTTACTTGAGCATCGCACGTGCCGGGCAATACGATCATGTCCATGAACCCGTGCTCCGCTATCGGCAAGGCCACGTTTCGGCCATGAGCGACCTGAAGGGCTTGGAAAGAGGGTATCGACAGTTGTATGCATTCGCGCAAGGAATGGAGCCTGCACCGAGCTTGGCCCAATTGTCGGCAATGCGATCGCGCCTTCAGAGGATCATGTTCAGAAGCTATCTCAAGCAGGGAATGCTTATGGATGCACTTCGCATGAAACTCCAGCATTTCAAAAGCGCATGAACCCGTGATCGAGGGAAATCTCGAACGTTAAACCCTGCGGCGCACTCAGCCAGCGCTAAACGGAGCCCTGGTCGAACAATTCGGAATAGACGCGCCGCGCGATGTGCATGCCGCGATGTTCGCGGGCGAGGCTCATGATCCGCTCACGGTCCACTCCAGCTTGAAGCAGCGCCGACATGTGTCGCAGTGCGGCTTCCACGCTCCCTGGCTTTGCTAGATCGTATACTGCGCCTGCCCAAGGTTCGCGCAAGATGATCCGATGGTCGTCCGAAACACCGGTGGTCAACATGATCGGTAGTCCATTGGCCCAGTATTCACCGTTCTTCACCGGCGACTGGAAGAGGCCGCTGGGAATGTGCCGTATGGTTGAAAAGGCAAGATCCGCGGCACTCAGCCAGCGTGCGACCTCTTCATGAGGAACAAAGCAGACGTGGGAATGCTCTACTGGAAAACCGACGCTTTCCAAATTCGATCGGACTTTATCACTCGGCTCATTCGTAAGGAGCAACAACCGAAAGTCAGGTCCTAGTATTTTACGGGCCAAAGCAAAGATCTCAAAGGCTTCCTTGTCATAATAGAGTCCACCGAACTTACCTGCATAGACACCCACTATCGCATTCTGCCACTGAAGTTGCTCCCGGATCTCCCTTCGGTTCTTCACATCGAAGGCAAAGTGTTCAACATTCACTACGGAAGGAATGATCTTGATCCGCGAAGTCGGTACCCCACTGGATAGGAGCTTATCCTTGTAATTGTGAGTGACCGTTACCAGATAAGCTGCGTGCTTGATCTGCTCTCCCTCCAATAGCCGCATCATATATTGAAAGGGGCCGTGTGCAGGCCATACCCCGGAATCAACCATGTAGTCCGAGTGTGGCTCAAAGGACTCTACCAAGTATGGCACTCCTGTGAGCCGGGATACCAAATGTGCAATGCCACCGGCCAAAGAAGCTTTGGCATCCAAGAGATCTATCTTCCGCAGGCGGACCATCTTCGCCAGGATGAAGGGCAGCCGTAAGAAAAGATCCACTTTCGATAGCAGTGGGAAACGGCGGAACCGGGTGTGTATACCAATATGTTCCACGCCGGCGAGATCCTTTATGGATCCGATGGTATCCGTACCTCCTCGTTCTACCGTCACCAATAAAACATACTCCACCGCTTGCATGCCGGACATGAGCCTTAAATAGGGCACAATGGTCGACTCCGTTAGTGGCTCATCCGCACTCCAGTAACTGAGAAAAAGTATGCGCTTACTCATCTTGGGATCTAACTATTAAAGAGGGGCACTCCTATCTGCCCCCCACACTTCGGCCCGATCGCATTACGGGGGTAGTACCGCGAACCCTCGGCCGCTGGGTCGCAGTGCGGGGTTCTCCGTTGGTGTAGTCCTCGAAACGGAAGCGGCCGCCTCTCTTCTGCACTGCATGTCGCACATCCAGAATGTGCGCCGTTATGAAGAGCGCCGACATGAACAAGGGAACCATCGGGATCTTGAACCGGACCAAGGCACCAAAATTTGGTGTGGTCACCCCTACCATGAACGCATAACCCACCGAAAACACAAAGCACATTTGAAGCAAGGGGTTCTTTCGGACCAAGGTGATAAAATGAACCACCCTGGACCGATAGAGGATATAGAGGAACAATCCGAGCATCAATGTATTTTCCAGCCCAGCGATCAACATCATCGCATTCCGGCTTTCGATCAACACAGGCCTGAACATACCGGCAAAGGTGGCTTCAGGGAATTTTGACAGCACACTGGACCATGTCGGTTCGATAGTACCCAGATCGAAATAATTTGAACCGTATTGAGCTCTTTTCAAGTCCTGTTGCTTGATCACGATCGTGTCCAACGCCTTGTCCAAAGCGAATTGGCCTAAGCTGTCAGACATCCAGTTCATCGCCGCGAACATTCCGACGAACAGCATTATGAATAAACCTGGCAGCACTACGATGCGGATCACACTGTTCTTGATAAGGCGGATCCGGGCAAAAGCCGCCCAAAGAATACATGCAGGGAAGAGCGTCATGAAAATATAGGGCTTCAAGAGGATGAGGATAGCTGACGTCACGACCAAGCCGAATGATGAACTCCACCGCTTTGTCTTCCGCACAAGAAGATTGTCC
Source organism: Cryomorpha ignava (assembly GCA_040391235.1). Lineage (GTDB taxonomy): Bacteria > Bacteroidota > Bacteroidia > Flavobacteriales_F > PHOS-HE28 > PHOS-HE28. The sequence continues at coordinate 97,201 of JBEBYG010000004.1, read as the reverse complement.
ACACCATGAACGAACCAACAGGCCGCAGAGAAGGTGAACGTGTCCTTCAGAATGCCCGAACCCCAAAATAGGCAGGAGGGAAAAAAGAGCACGGCGAAGGCAAGCCGAGGACGGATCGAGGGATAATATCGGGTCAAGGTTTGAAAGAGTTTCCAAACGCCAGGATAGGTTACACCAATGATCAGCGCCGTCGTTACCAGATAACTACCGAATGAAAGGATCACCAACGGACTGATCAACTTTGCCATGAAATAACCCATGGCGTCGTTATAAATGAAGCCGTAGGGGTATCCGGTTTCAATGGAGAAGATCAGATCTCTGTTCTCCCACGTGTTCGCCGCGAACAAGGCATGCACATAAGCCAACGGATCCTGCTTGGCCAAGTTGGCCAATGGCACACTCGAGTAAAAATAGGCTGTGGTATCTCCACCTCCATAGTAGAAGTAATACACGTATGTAAAGAGCATGCCGCCAGCCACCTTGGCATAGAACCCCCACAAGTAGTAGCGGTACTCCGGTTTGGTACTGATCCACTTATTCTTCTGGTAAGCGAAGAAAGCCGCGATCAACATCACATACAAGACCATCAATGGCACCTCCCAGAACTGGAGACTGACGAAACCGAAGTTCTCCGTGCTTATCATGAAAGACGGCCCTTAGCGGACTGCTTCTTTACACCAGCTGGCCTTGGAAACACCATCTTGGTCAGTGACGTCGAAAGCGGGATGGTGGAGGCGTGATACAGCTCACAAGGTCCTGAGGAGGACTTTAACCAATTGACCTTGGACAAGGTAAAATGCTCCGAGACCACTAAACACAATGCCGCGAAGCTGTTCTCCATTCCATGCGCCCTTCCATCACACACTGACTGCTGAACTGATCCGGGCATTCGCCAAAGATCGGATATGTGCTCTATACCCCGGCAAGTGCTCACAAATGAGCAAAGACACAGCCCCAGATGAAGATCGATCGGGCTCGCAGGATGATCTAAAACGGCCGCTCACCCATGATGATACCCCGTCCCCTTCAAAATGCTCAGCCCCCGGTACAGCTGCTCCGCAAACAGCACCCGGATGAGTTGATGAGGGAAGACCATCGCTGAAATGGACAACACCAGGTCCGCGCGTTGGCGGACGTCATCCGTCATTCCATAGGCGCCCCCGATCACGAATGCGATGTCGCGTACCCCTTGGTCGCGCCACGTGCCGAGGCGCTGGGCGAAGGCCGGGCTGGTTAGCTGGGCACCTCGTTCATCGAGCACCACCACCTTTTCTCCGGGCTTCAGGGCAGCGAGGATCCGGTCGCTTTCGGTGCGCTGCTGCCAGGGGATCTCCCCCCGGCCGGCATCAGGTAGCACCACCTCCTCGAAGGGTTCCATGCGGCGGATGCGTGCCACATAGTGCTGCAGGCCATCGGCCACATGCCCCCGTTCACTCCTTCCTACCAGGATCAACCGCAGACGCATTGGCTTCTCATTGTTCGTAACTCCTTCCCTTGCATGGGGTCAAATGTGGCCCGTTCTTTGCAAAATTGCTGCGCATGCGATCTTTCATCCTCAATAGAACGTCCTTTCTGCTTGTCCTTCTGCTGGCCTTTACCGGGCTGCACGCACAGGGAGGCGTGAAAGACCAAGTGGTTTCCGCCATTGGTTCAGGCAATGCGGCCGCGTTGGCCAAGAACATGGTAGCCAATGTGGACATGACGCTTCCATCGGCCAGCGACTATTACAGCAAGGCGCAGGCCGAACAGATCCTGCGGAAGTTCTTCGATGAGCATCCGCCCAAGGGGCTCACCATCGTGCATGAAGGGACCAACCGCTCGGGAGACAGTTACTACATTGGCAATCTGCCCACCCAAAAAGGTGACTTCCGGGTCACCTTCTTCCTGAAGAAGGCGGGTGATGGCTTTCAGGTGAAACAATTGAGAATAGAAGCTGGCCGGGCCGATCGCTAATGCTACCAGAAGGAACCGAGGAACTTATTGACAGGGCGTTTGATGAGGATGTCGGCGATGGCGACCATACCTCGCTTTCCACCATTCCGGGCGATGCCAAGGGCGCTGCACATCTATTGGTGAAGGCCCACGGCATCTTGGCCGGTGTGGAACTGGCCCAGGCCATTTGCGAACGTATTGATGAGGACCTGCATCTGCGGCCTTTGTTGCTCGATGGGGCACGGATAGCGCCCGGCGATGTGGCCTTCACCATTAACGGCAGCTCGCGCAGCATTCTGCTGGTGGAGCGTGTGATGCTGAATTTCATGCAACGCATGAGCGGCATTGCCACCCTTACGCGCGCCTTTGTGGATGCCGTGGAAGGAACGAAGTGCCGCGTGCTGGATACGCGCAAGACCACACCGGGGCTGCGAGGCATAGAGAAGTGGGCCGTACGCATTGGCGGAGGCACCAATCACCGGCAAGGGCTCTACGACATGATGATGATCAAGGACAACCACGCCGACTTTGCCGGTGGGATCCCCCAGGCCATCACCCGGGCCAAGGCCTACCAGCGGGAACGCAACATGTCCATCCCGATCGAAGTGGAGACGCGCAACCTCATTGAGGTCGGGCAAGTGCTCTCCGTGGGCGGCATCCAGCGGATCATGTTGGACAACTTCAATACGGCCACCTTGCGCGAAGCTGTTCAGATGATCGGTGGGAGATTCGAGACCGAGGCCAGTGGTGGCATCACCTTGGAAACGGCCCGCTCTTATGCTGAATGCGGAGTGGACTTCATTTCAGTGGGTGCACTCACCCATTCTGCAGTGAGCTTGGACATGAGCCTGAAAGCCATGGGCTGATGGCCGGAACGATCGTACGAAAGATCCTTTTCTCACGATCCACCCGCAGGGTGATCGCATGGATGCAGCGGATCGTGCTACCCGGCTTCGGCGGCTTCAGCATCTATCATATTTCGCGCTTTTTCTTTCATGCCCTGTTCAAGGGGAACCTCATGAACCGCGCGGCCGCCATTGCCTTCCGTATTTTCATAGCCTTCTTCCCGGCCATCATCGTGCTGCTCACGTTGATACCCTTTATCCCCATACCCGACTTCCAGGAGAAGCTATTGGGCTCGTTCCGAACCATGCTTCCCGGCGAAGTGTACCGTTTCATTGAAGGCATGTTGCACGACCTGGTGTTGCGCAAGCACAGCGCATTGCTCAGCCTCAGCTTCGTGTTCGGTCTCTTCTTGGCCAGCAACAGTGTGAATGCCGTGTTACAGGGCTTCCAGCACAGCGCTCTGGTAACCACGTGGTATCGCCCTTGGAAGCAGCGGCTCATCAGCCTTGTCCTCATGTTCCTGCTCAGTACCCTCTGTGTGGTGGCCACCGCCGTGCTCACCATCAGTTCTTGGGGTCGATCGTTGATCCACCAAGGCAGCGAAGCGTTCGAGCTATTGGAAAGTGTGGGCTTCGGGATCATTCGCTGGGCCACCTCTATCATGCTCGTGCTGGTGGCCATTTCACTGATCTACCACGCCGGCACACCCGGCAAAAAGCGTTTCCAGTTGGTGACACCCGGCGCAGTGCTCACCATTATTCTCATCTACCTACTCTCCCGTGCGCTGGCGTTCGTATTCACCAATGTCACCGATTACAATGCGCTCTACGGCTCCATCGGCGTGATCCTCGCTGTGCAGCTGTGGCTCTACTTCAACATGATCGTGCTGCTGATCGGCTATGAACTCAACACCAGCATCGCCAAGGCCAAACACGAACACAGCCACAAACTCAGGCCGGTGGAGGACTGAACGACAGGCCCCCGCGATCAAAAAAGGCCATGAGCCCTGAAGGAAGGGTATTTTGCACCCGGATCCGGCGGCGTTCATTTACGTCCATACCAGGAGTGTCATGAAGAAATACATACTACTGCTTTTTATCGCATCCACCTGCACTGTTGGCGCGCAGCAATTCGATGCCCTTCACGCGCCCAACACCTTCCGGCAAGCCGATAATCCCTACTACTGGAAGAACGCCATGCCCTACCCGGGCTATTGGCAGCAGGATGTTCATTATGAGATGAACGTGCGCTTGGATGAAGTGAAGGACAAAGTGGAGGGGACCATCGAACTGACCTACTGGAACAATTCCCCGGATACGCTGCACGAACTCTTCTTCCACCTGTATGCGAACGCGGCCAAACGCGGCAGCTATGCACACCAGATGAGAGGCGGCAAGCAAAAGAAAGGAAGCACCGCACAGGCGGAACGCGGGACGGATGTATTGAGCATGACGGTGAACGGCCAAGAGGTGCAGCGCGAAGTGGACAACACCATCATGAAGGTGACGCTGCCTCAGCCGATCGCACCCAATACCAAGGCCACCGTTCAGTACAGCTTCGTTACCCATTGGGGTGGCATGGGGCGCATGAAGCTGTTCAGCGCGTGGGGATACAAGCACTTCGATGGCACGCAGTGGTACCCCCGCATCAGCGTGTATGATCGCAAGTTCGGCTGGGATACGCAGCAGCACTTGGGGCACGAGTTCTATGGCGACTTCGGAACTTTCGATGTGGCCTTGGACATGCCCAACAATATGGTGGTAGAAGCTACCGGGTGGTTGCAGAACCCTGAACAGGTGATGCCGCCGGAACTCAGGAAGAAGCTGGACATCTCCAACTTCAAGGACAAGCCATGGGAGTCGGCCCCGTCGGTTGTCACGCCCTACGTAGCGGGTGAGCGGAAGATCTGGAAATACCATGCGGAGAACGTACACGACTTCGCTTTCACCGCAGACCCAACCTACCGCATCGACGAGACGGAATGGAATGGAATCCGCTGTATTGCGGTGGTGCAGGAGCCCCATGCGAGCAGGTGGTTGAACGCAGCCTCCTACTGCGCCAAGACCATCCAAGTGCTCAGCGAAGGCATCGGCATGTACGGTTATCCGAAGATGGTGGTGGCCGATGCCCGGGATGGCATGGAGTATCCGATGCTCACCTTGGATAGTGGCGAAGACCCCAACTACCGGAACCTCTTCGTCCACGAGATCGGCCACAACTGGTTCTTCGGCATGGTGGGTAACAACGAGACCTATCGCGCCCTGTTGGATGAAGGATTCACCCAGTTCCTGACCGCGTATGGACTGGAGCAGATCGATGGCGACACCTTGGTGACCACGCCGGCCAAGACCGCCTATGAGCGACGCTATACCGATCCGGTGCTGGCGCGGGACCGCTCCGTTTACAACAGCTACATGCGCAGCGCGGTCCGCGACGAACTGCCACCGATCAATACACACAGCGATGAGTTCTCCCGCCTGCCCGGAGGCTATCGCCATGTGTACTACAAGACGGCCACCATGCTCTATAACCTGGAGTATGTGCTGGGCGAGGAACTCTTCATGGATGCTTTCCGGAACTACTTCGCGCAGTGGAAATTCAAGCACCCCTACGTGGAGGACTTCCGCCAGAGCATGATCGACTACACCAAGGTGGACCTCAACTGGTTCTTCGACCAGTGGATCGATACGGACAAGCGCATTGATTATGCCGTGAAAGGCGTGAAGCACCGCAACGCAGACCAAGGACAAGAGATCCGCTTCCGGCGCATCGGCGATCTGCAGATGCCGATCGACTTCTCCGTGTTGGCACGCAATGGGCAGACCTACAACTTCCACATCCCGAACAACTGGTTCGAGAAGAAGACCACTGCCACGGTGCTTCCGCGATGGATCGGTTTCGATGAATTGAAACGCGATTACACCGCGCAGGTGAACATCCCTTCGGGGATCGCGGATGTGCGCATTGATACCACCTACCGACTGGCCGATGCATACGAGCTGAACAACAGCCTGAAGCTGCCGGTGGATCTCACGTTCGATAGCCACATCTACAATTGGCCAAGCCGCCGCGTATACCAAGGCTACGTGCGCCCCGACCTGTGGTACAACGGATTTGATGGCACCAAAGTGGGCGTCCACTTCAATGGCAGCTACCTGGAATACAAGCATCAGATCTGGTTCACCGCTTGGCTGAATTCGGGGCTGGGGCAGAACCTGCCGGGCGGTGAAGTGAACACGGCCTACGACCCCATCAGTTTCAACTTCCGCTACGAGAACGGTACCGAGCGCCTGCTTCGTGGATCCAGCGTGTATGTGGGTGCTCGCTTGCTGGACGGACTGGAGCAATACGAAGGCGGCTTCCTCTGGGATGTGCCGCGCACGAACACCCGGTTGTATTCCGGAATGAAGTTCATGCTACGCCGGAACAGCAACGACCTCACCTACCTGATCTATCCGGAGCAATGGCAAGCGGGAGCGCTGAACAGCACGTGGAACACCGGCGCGACCCACGATTACAGCTATCGGAAAGGGGATGGATCCATCAAGCTGGAAGTGCGCAACAGCAGCATCGGAGCGGCGCATGCATTCGCTCAAGTCGCCGCAACCGCTATCAATACCAGGCGCGTGGCCAAGCTCGAGTTGCGCACCCGCGCCTTCGCACAATACGGCAGCGGCAACACGCCCATGGAAAGCCAGCTCTACCTCGCCGGTGCCTCGCCGGAGGAGATGATGGACAACAAGTACACGCGTAGCATCGGCTTCGTACCCTTCGATTGGATGGGCTATGGTGCCCATGTGAACCATTTCCAGAACGGCGGTGGCCTCGGACTGCGCGGCTATGCCGGCTATCTCGCACCTGAGCTCACACCCGATGGCAACACCATCCTCACCTACGCGGGCAACACCGGCGCAGCATTAAGCGGTGAGATCGACGTCGATGGTCTTGTGAACTTCAAACCCGGAAAGCTCGCCCAATACCTGCATCTGGATGTGTACCTCTTCGGCGATGTGGGCACAATGGGCTATCGCACCGTAACGGAGCATGGAACAACCCAGATCAAACTCGCGTTGCCACGCGCGGACGCAGGCATCGGTGCCGCACTCACCCTCCGGAAGTTCGGGCCGCTCTCAGGCATCAAGCCGCTGACCATCCGCTTCGATATGCCGCTTGTGCTATCGAATATCCCCGCGTTGGAAAGCGACCATGTGGCATTCCGATATGTGGTGGGGATCGGGCGGAGTTTCTGAGGAGCGTAACGAAGCCGTAGGATGAGCAGGTCGAAGCGGACGATCATCTATGCGTACCCGAAGCGGTTTGCATTCGTGGCAAAGGATATTGAGCTGCTTTCAACTGATCTCGATGTTCGTGAACATCGTTTTGACCGGGGTGGTAAATGGATGCTACCATGGTCCTTTGCAGTCCAGTTCCTTTGGTTGCTCAAAGCCCGTATCTCCGGCATCCGTAATGCATTCGTCCACTTTGCAGGTTACCATGCACTGCTCCCTGTCCTGCTCGGCTTCCGCACGCATATCATAGTGGCAGGCAGTGATGCCTGCTCGTTTCCGAAGATCGACTATGGGAACTTCCGGAAGCCGTTCTTGAGCAAATGCATCGGCTATGCCATGCGTCGTGCCAGTACAATCCTTCCGGTCCATGAGAGCTTGGCAGCGTTTCAAAACACGTACAGTGAACTCGGACCGAAGCAACAAGGATTCACGCATTTCGTCGCCCATCTCGACACGCCCGTGCAAGCCATTCCTTATGGATTTGATGCTCAGTTCTGGCAGCCTTCAACTCATGCTGGAGAAAAGCGGGAGGGCGTGACTTGCGTAGCTGCAGGCGCAAGTCATGGTGACCCTGTCTATTTCCGCAAGGGCCTTGACCTGATCCTCGAGGTGGCCAATGCCATGCCGAACGTCAAATTCACCATTATCGGAGCCCGATCGCCCGAAGCATATCCCACGACTTCAAATGTGCGGGTGCTTGGACGAATGCCTGCGGATCGACTCAAGGACGTCATCGCTCGTTCAAGTATCTATTGTCAAGCATCCGTGATGGAAGGGTTTCCGAATGCGCTGTGTGAGGCGATGCTGCTGGGCGCCGTGCCAGTTGTTTCGGATGTAACCTCCATGCCTGACATCGTGAACGGACTGGGAAAGGTGCTTTCAAAAAGGAGTGCCCCTGAACTCGCTGCAAAGCTCCAGGAGCTCCTCGGCATGCCGGACCCCGAATTGCAGGCCTTGCGCATCCAGGTCCGGGAGCGCATCACGGAGAGATACCCCTTGGGTCTGCGCCTGAATAAATTGAGGAAACTGCTCCGTTGAACGTGCGTGTTCAATGCGGAAGGTGCAACCTTGAGACCAATTCCCGGAATACTTGGTCGGGCTTGGCGCGCTTGGCCAACGGTCCCTCCTTCCTGGGTTTGGAGAAAACGATCCAATCGTAATCCACATCCTTGGTCCATAATTGATACGGTTCATACCGCTCCAGATCAAGGCCAACTTCCTTGAACCTTTGGGCCATTGGCAGGATGGCTAATGATTGATCAACTATCTGGATCTGTTCCGGATGTTCGATCCGCAGTCGGTCCAAGGCATATGGGTCCGGGATGTGGATCAGGACCTTACCATGTGGTGTGAGATGTCGGGAGATCGTCAGGAACAGCGCTTGGTGCTGCTCCTCAGGTATGTGCTCCAAAACATCCGGCAGCACCACCCGATCGAAGGTGAGGTCCGTCCGAAAAGCACGCATGTCGTTGACCTCCACCGATACATTGGTGTGTTTCGCCAAGTTCGCTTTTGCCATTTCCACCGCCTTCGGACTGATGTCCAATGATACCAACCGACCCTTGTCCAAGTACTGGGCGAACAATCCGGACAAGAGACCGATACCACAACCGATCTCAAGGACCGTGTGATCCCGCCTCAAACCCGCCTTCTTGGCCTTTCGGAAGATGCTGTGGTGGCGTTGATTCAGCCCGGAGCGCTGCTGCACATCGGTGGCATGGCCATCGTAATAAGATTCAATAACGCTCTTATCCGGCTTTGACGATGAAACTGATCCGATCATGTATGGATGGTTTTCAGAAGGGGAGCGTGATACAAATATGGGATCCAACCCTGATCCATCATAATCCCAGAGCGATACATTGCAGCCCATTTTACTTTCATCGTATGCCGCTGATCAATTTCATTCCCGTTTGGATCGCCAAACCGGCCTACCGGTCATTGAACAAATTGGTGAATTCGGTACGGGTGCGACAGAGCCGGTCGATCCCCCGAGTAGAACTGGAACCCCGGCATATCGCGCATTTGAAGATCGTTACGGACAGGTCCGCATTCCTAAAGGAAATGCCCAAGGGGGGTATCGTGGCGGAAATGGGTGTGGCCTCCGGCGATTTTTCTGCCCTGATCCTCTCCACCAGCAAACCTGAAGTGTTGCACTTAATCGATTTCTGGGGAAGTGACCGGTACGCTTCCGGACGAACGCGCGTGGAGGACCGGTTCAAGGAGGAGATCGCAGCAGGTAAAGTAGTGATCGACCTGGGGCTGTCCACGGAGGTACTCCCCCGCTTCGCAGATCGCTTCTTTGATTGGATCTACATCGACACCGATCATGGCTACGTGGTGACGGCAGCCGAGCTGGAATTGGCGCGTACCAAGGTGAAGCAGGGCGGCATCCTTGCCGGCCACGACTACGTAACCGGCAACTGGGATGGCGGTGTGCGCTACGGGGTAGTGGAAGCCGTGCATGAGTTCTGCGTGAAATACAATTGGGAGATCATCCTGCTCACGCACGAGACCGATCGCCACCTGAGCTTCGCGATCCGCGAGATCGCGAAGTAGGTCCATACGGGGGAGATCCCCCTTCCCTACCGTTACTTCCGGTGGATCGCGCCCACGACGCCTCGCGTCAGCTTCCGTGCTTGGGCGCCCAACTCCGGAGCTATACCCAGTGCATGCACCACGGACCAGTAGATCACAGTCAGCAGCACGGAGCGCCACACGATGTCCACCAGCGGACTGCCGTAATGCGGCAGGAGCCAGAATGCCCCTGTCACTGAGATGATCACGGCAAGGGCGCGAACGGTGATGCCGTCAAAGGGCCAGAGCCCGAATTTGCGGTACAGGAAGATCACGCGCCACCCCACCACGATCACTACGGAAGCAAGGGTGCTCCACGCAGCACCCACCATGCCCCACCAGAGCAGAAAGAGATAGTCGAGCAACACGTTCAAGATCAAATAGGCGGCGCCGGCAACTGCATCGAACCAATAGCTCCGCGAAGTGCTGATGATGCCCGCGCTTAGGCCCGTGGAGAGGTTGAGCACATGGCTAATACCCAAGATGAACATCACTGGTTTGCCGATGGAGTATTCCGGTTGCAAGAAGCTGAAGAGGGCATCTGCATTGGTCCAAAGACCAAGCAGGATGAATGCCGAAACCACCAGCTGGATGCTCGCACTCCGGTGGTACAGCATCTCTATCTTCGAATGGTCCCGACTTTTCCAAGCCTCCGCCAGCAAGGGGATCGTCGGTTGCAACAAGGCACGCGCCGGGATCGTGATGACGCTCGCGAGGAACATGGCCACCGCATAGAATGCTACATAGGATAGGCCATCGGTCAGCATGGCCCCCACCATCACTTGATCGATGTTGCCCACGGCGATGCCAGCGACCCCGCTTGCGAACGTGAACACGCTGTAGCGCACCATGCTCTTGCGCATGCGCTTGCCCACCCGCATGTTGTTCAGGCCTAAACGGAATTCTCCGGCACGCCAGAGGTCGAACAGGAGAACGAAGGTGGTGAGGACGAACGTGGCGACGTACAGCAGGAGGAAGAGCGTGAAGCCCATGTCCCACAAGGCATAAGCGGCGATCAGCAAGGTCTGCAACACACGCAGGAGGAACTCCCTGGCGAAGACAGGCGCAATGCTGCGGTTCACGGAACGGCTGAAGCCGCGCAGGACCAAGAGGTATACCTCGGCTATCACCAGCGGCAATACCAATAGTCCGAAGCGCTCGTACAGCCCACTGCTGTCGCTGAACCAGCGCACGAACTGCTCGTGGAACAGCGCCAGTATCAGCATGGCGAGAAAGCCACCTACCGTGGCTACAGCCAGCACTAATCCGAAGAGCCCGCGATGGCCGTTCTCCCGGTCGCGGAAGTAGGGGAAGTAACGGATCACGGTGTTCTCGCCCCCGAAATGCGCGATCTGCGCAGCTACCACCGCGATGCTCACGATCAACCGTGTGAGGCCGAACTCATCCGGAGTGAGCAGGCGGGGGAAGAGCAGCGCCATGTTGACGAAGCCCAAGCCCATGCCCACAATGGTGAGCAGGGTGTTCCAGGTGGCTTGGCGTGCTACGATGCCCATGAGGAACGCAAAGATGGTTGCCGCGGGGATGTTGAGGAGCAGAGAATGCCTTTCAACACTAAAAACCGCAGCGGAACCGTACGCGAACATGCCGATACCTGCACCAGCGGGTATGATGCGCTCCATTACACCTCCGTTGCTCGAGCTAATTAGCGATCCGCCCTATGGCCTCTATATTTGACTTTCAAGATCATCTCCGATGAAAAACCACCCCCTCCTATGCTTTGCGTTCACATGTTGCCTTCTTGCCTGTGTAACAATTACCGAAGTTCGTGGCCAGTCCTTCAGCTGGGAACAACGGGCGAATATGCCCTCCGGCAGATGGGGAGCATCCACTTTCGTTCTGGGCGATAAAGCCTATGTAGTAGGTGGAAGGTTAGGTAGTACTGATCGAACGGAGATGTGGTGCTATGACCTCAATTCCGACACATGGACCCAGAAAGCTCCAATACCGATCGCGAGGAGACTGGCCGGGGCTTTCGCTATCAACGGAATGGGATATGTGACCTGTGGAGCGAACGGTTCGACCTACCTCAAGGATCTTTGGCAGTATGACCCGGTCCTGAATTCCTGGTCCCAAAAAGCACAGCTACCCGGATGGGCACGCTATGGCCCCTATGCTTTTGCTATCGGCGGGTCTGGCTACGTCGGCACCGGTAACAGGGGCAGCGCGAGCGGCCCGATGCTATCTGATGCTTGGAAGTATGATCCAGTTTCGAACAGCTGGTCAGCTGCACCAGCCATTCCCGATCAGGCGCGCTTTGGAACCTCCTCTTTCGAAATGAATGGTATCGGCTATGTCTTCGGTGGAAAGGAATCAAACCTTGCTTTCACGCCGGACCTTTGGTCGTTCGACCCAACCTCACAGGGCTGGACCTTGCATGCTCCATTTCCTGGCTCCCCGCGTTCTTCTCCCATGGCCTTCGTCCACTACAATACATTCGTTATAGGCTGTGGGCGAAACGACTCCCAGAATTTCTACGATGTCTGGCAGTATGACCCATATTTGAATACTTGGATGCAGGCCCCAACCTATCCCGGTGAAAGCAGCTTGGCAGGAACGAGCTTCTCGATCCATTACAGGGCATTTGGCGGTCTTGGCTGGCGCCTTGATGACAACACAAGTCGACCGGATCTTTGGGAGTTGGCCAAGCCTGATAATTCCGGCATCAGTGACCTTGATGGAACCAAAAGCAGCCTTCACATCTATCCGGTCCCGGCATCAAATGGCGGAGCCGTGACCATTCAAACGGAGAGTAGTGACCTTGTGCATGCCCAACTGGTCAACATGCAAGGGGCCCAGTTGATGCAGTGGGACTTCAGGAATGAGATGCAAATTGATCTGCGAAATATTCCTGCAGGGAGCTATCTGATCTCATGGCAATGCGCCCGCTCAACAGGCAACAAGCTTCTGATCGTTCAGTAGCGCCGTCATAGCGCATTCAAAGCCTGCACCACCTGCTCGCAGGTAGCGGCACGCGACCACCGCGGATCGGGAACCGTGGAGGACGCCGTGAACATGGCCTTGATCCGGCCCCGCTGCTCGATGAGGCTGGGGCGGTTGATCACGGCATGAGGTGCTTGATCCAGCACGCGGGAGACATCACCCTCGGTGGGACCTACGCCCATGATCGGACGGCCTGTGCTGACGTATTCGAAGAGCTTGCCCGGTAGAATGCCGAGCAGGTTAGGCGTGTCGTTCACAAGCAGGAGCAGCACGCGTGCTCGCTGCATCTGGCGCATGGCTTCCTCGTGCGTTACACGGCCTGTGCGTTCCAAGTGGACGCCGAGCCCTGCGGCTTCCACGCTCTCCGCGATGGTGTGGTCCACGGGGCCAACGAAACGCAGCTTGAACTTCGCTGAGAAGGCGGCATCCTCATCGCAGATCCTTTTCAATGCCGCCCATAGCTCAGGCGCATTGCGAGTCGGGGAAAGCGAGCCGATGTGGACCAAACTGTAGGAATCATCCACAGGCTCCGGAGGCGAAGGCAGGTCATCCGGGTCATATCCGTTGGTGATCACTTCCACCTTCGGAGCGCCAAGCTTCCGTGTGTCCGATGCCCAATGCCAGCTCACACTGGTAACGAGGTCCGCTTCGCGCAGCACCTCCCCTTCCAAGCGCTTGTGCTTCGCATCCGCCCAGCTGGTCAATTTGAGCTGGGAATAGAAATCGATGTCGGTCCAAGGATCACGGAAATCGGCGATCCACTTCACGCCAAGGGTTCGCTTCAGTTCCAGGCCGATGAGGTGCATGCTGTGTGGAGGACCGGTGGTGATGATGGCATCCACCGGGTTCTTCCGCAGGTAGTCTTTCAGGAACTTCACAGAAGGGCGTACCCACCACACCCGTGCATCGGGAATGAAGAAGTTGCTCCGCACCCACAGTGCGAAATCCTCTTTCCAGCCGCCTTGCTTCTTCTCGTTGAGAAAGCCTACCTGCACCTTCTCCTTGGTGCTGCGTCCGGTAAAGCGCTTGTACAAATTGAACGGCTCCGTGATCGGTCGCTTGACCACTTCGATATCGGTACGCACATCGCGCAATAGGCCGGGGTCGTTAGCAACCACCTCGGGATTCTCCGGTGTATAGATCACCGGTTGCCAGCCGTGTTCCGGCAGCAGTTTGCTCAGCTTCAGCCAACGGTACACGCCCGCACCGCCGTTGGGCGGCCAGTAGTAGGTGATGATGAGGACCCGTTTCATGTGTGGAGCCGCGGAGGTGCGGGGGAGCATCGTGAAATAAGGGGACGCGGAGGCGCAGAGGCGCAGAGAAATGCAGTCAAATTCTTTGATGGAGCAAGCCGCGGAGGCGCGGAGGCGCAGGGAAATGCCTTATGGCCTTCATTCGAGAGTCCACTCAGCAAGGCTATCAATTTCTCTTCTCCGCGCCTCTGCGCCTCGGCGGCTATCATTCTTCCTCCACAACCTTTGTTCTCCTCTTCCACTCCAAGCCCAGCGCAAGTAGAACCAGCACGAGCAGTACATAGGAACCGATCGCGGCAATGGTACCGCCCACATTATAGGCCTTGCTCACCACGTGGAAGCGCACCGTGTGTTCACCCGCTGGCACCTTCATGGCGCGCAGCACGTAGTCGGCACGCACGTATGGGGCCGGCTTCCCATCGATCTCGGCCACCCAATCCGGTCCGTACCAGATCTCGCTGAAAACAACCACGCCGCCGTTTGCACTGTTCACCTTGTAGGTAAGGTCGTTCGTTTGGTACTGCGTCAAAGTGACCTTAGCGGAAGCATCCGGTCGGGCGGCGTCGGCCACTTCCGCGTACCAACGGCTATCCACGATGGCGGTCTTCTTGGTATCGATCGTGCCCAATGTGGTGATCTCCTCATCCGCATTCTTCACCTCGCGCACCTCTTCCACGAACCATGCGGAACCGTTGGCGTGCGTGTTCAGGATCGGTGCCTTGTCATCGGCGTAAATGATGTACTTGGTGTTGAGCATGTTCAACACCGGCTGCTTGGCCAGCACACTATCGAGATCAGCCTGTGAAGTAGCGCCTTGGAGCGCAGCGATCACATTGTTCATTTCCGGCATGATCTGGAAATCGATCAACTCTTGGTAACGCTTGAGCTTGGCACCGTGATAGCCGCCGAGGCTGCGGTGGAAGTAGCTCACACGGGTACCTTGGAACGGGTTGCGTAATGCCAGCACACGGAAGTCCGACGTGCGACGAAGGCTTCCGAAGCGTGTCAGGGCTTCGTCATCCTTGCTCACTAAGCGTTGGCTCCCGCTCAAGCTGCTCTTCTCCTTCTTCAAGCGAGCAATGGCCTCTTCGTAATCCGCTTCCGTGGCCGCGTTGGCTTCGGCCTGCAGGATCGCCATGTCCACAGGTTGTGGCTTGTAGGGGTGTGCACTGCTGGCCTGATCTTCCCAGCTGATGTATTGGCCTTTAGCGTCCTTATCGTTGTTCACGAAGCGGCGGTCCACTCCCCAAAGATCAACGAGCACCAATACACCCATACCGGCAATGAGGATGGCTTTACCGATCAGCCTGCGGCCGAAAGCGAAGAGCAATCCACCGCCGAGCAGGATCAGCACCAAGCTGCGCCATGCATCGGCGCTTACCACCTTGGTACGCATCTCCTTGAGGCCATCTATATAGGCTTGCGTGGCACCGCCATCGGTGGCCATCTGTGCGTTGAGCTGGGCCATTTCCCTGTCGCTGAAAAAGCTGAACAAGCTGGCCGGGGCGACCGCGATCACCAATACCAAAAAAGCGAGTACGCCGGCACTGATCAGGAAGCGCTTCTGCATCAAGCTATCCCACTTGCCTTCGCGAAGCAGACGGTCCAAGTAAAGGACTGCTAACACGGGTGCAGCCAGCTCCACGATCACCAGGATGATGGTGACCGCACGGAACTTGTCGTAACCGGGGACATAGTCCAGAAAGAAATCAGTGAGCGGCATGAAGTTGTGTCCCCAGCTGAGGAGCAGGGTGAGCACAAACGCCGAGAAGAGTGCGTAGGCCAAGGTGTCCTTCCAGAGGAAGAGACCGGCCAGCAAGTAGGCGATCAGCAGAAGGCCGACCACTAACGGGCTAACGATCTGGGTGAGAATGATCACCAGCGGTATCACGGCCAGCATCCACCATCTCGCTCGGGCTTCCGCTTGCACCAGCAATAGGAGCATCAACAGTATGATGATCGCTCCGATGTAAACTGGACCACTGGTCATGTCCTGATCACCCCAGTAGGTGTTCACATATCCACCAGCTTGGTATTGGTCCAACACAGCCTTCCTGAATGCTGGGTTAGTGATCTCGGCCAAGTCTTCTTGAGTTTGGATCAGTGAGCCGGAGCCACCGCCCTTGATGCTCGGAACCAGCAAGGACGCGCTTTCCTCCTTGCCATAGCTCCAGTGCGTCACATAGTCGCGGTCCAAGCCGCCGGTCTTGGTCTCGTCATTGGACGCTCCTTGCGCATTGATGGTGAGTTCTCCTTTCCCACGGGTGGTGTACTGGCCGTATTCCCACGTGCTCCAAAGCAGACCCAAGTTGCAGGTGAGCGCGAAGAGAACTGCCACGATACCCAATGCTGCACGTCCGACAAAATCCGGGAGTTGCTTCTCGCGTATGGCCCGCCACAATTCTGCAAGTCCGAAAAGACCGAGCAACATGGCCAAGTAGTAGGTGATCTGCACGTGGTTGGCGTGCACCTGCATCGCGAGGAAAAGCGCAAAGAGCGCTGCTCCCAAAAGCTTCCGGCCACGGAGCAACATGTACATGCCGCCAAGCACCATGGGCATGTAGCCTACAGCCGTAGCCTTGCTGTTGTGCCCCGCCTCGATGATGATGAGGAAGTACGACGAGAACGCATAGGCAACCGCCCCCACCAGCGCCAGCCACGGATCCACCCGCAGGCAGAGCAGAAGCACGAACATGCCGATGAGATAGAGAAATACGAAGGAGGCTGGTCTGGGCAGGAAGCCATGCAATGCGGAATCCACCCAGTTCAGGGCATTGCTTGGCCACACCACACCGATCTGGTAAGCTGGCATGCCACTGAACATGCTACCGGTCCAGAGTGGCTCGTCCCCATTGTTAGCCTCCCGGTGCTCCACCATCTCTTGGGCCATGCCCTTGTACTGCATGATATCATGCTGCTTCAGGTGCTTGCCTTCGAGCACGGGGCTGAAGTAGCCCAGCGTGAGGATGAAGAAAGCGACCAGGGCCACCCCTATGGGCAACCACTTCTTCCAGTTCATGGCACTCATCAATTCTCGGGTTTGTCCTTGATCACTTCAAAATCGGCATCCTCCACATCGGCAGGTGGCGGGCTGTGTCTGATTTCCTCCAGCTTTTCGATGCGGACCTCGCCTTTCGGCCGGGGTTGTTCGTTGGTCCACTGGGTGGCGCCCGGAGCGCCCCCCTTTCTTTTCTCCCGCACCTTCATCCACATCCGAAGCACCTGCCAAATAATAAGCAGGATCAGGATGGTCCGGAGGGTGCCGTTGGCGGATAGCAGATACATCGGCGCGAATGTAGGGGCGCTCGTTCGCTCACACTCCTGTGTGCGCCTATCCTGCTGATCGCCAAGGACCAACCATATGTAAGGAACGTATTTGGCTTGCCTGAAACCCTTACATTTGCACCCCCGTTTCCGCAACCGGCACGGCTTTTCCCCCCTTCCCTACCCAATGTCCTCCTTCGAATCGCTCGGTATACGGGCCGAAATTCTGCGCGCACTCACCGATCTCGGCTTCGAGAAACCTACGCCAGTACAAGTAAAAACCATCCCTTTGTTGCTTTCCGGTGAAGGCGACATGGTCGCCTTGGCACAGACCGGCACCGGTAAGACCGCCGCGTTCGGTATTCCCATGCTCGAGCGCATCGATACCGCGCAAAAGTCAATTCAAGCTCTTGTACTCGCTCCTACCCGCGAGCTCTGCGTGCAGATCAGCAAGGACTTCGAGCATTTTTCAGCACACTTACCCGGCATCAAAGTGGTGTCCGTTTACGGTGGCGCCAACATCCGTGACCAGATCCGTGGCATCCAGCGGGGGGCCAATGTGATAGTGGCCACACCCGGCCGCCTGATAGACCTGCTGGAGCGCGGGGCCATCGATCTGGGGCACGTACACACCGCCATCCTCGACGAGGCCGATGAAATGCTCAACATGGGCTTTCAAGAGGACCTGACCTCTATTCTCGATCGCACGCCAAAGGAGAAACGCACGTGGCTCTTCAGTGCTACTATGAGCGGCGAGGTACGTCGCATCGCCAAGAACTACATGCGCGAGGCTCAAGAGGTGAGCTTGGCAGGTGGGAACAAGGCCAATGAGTCCATACACCACCAGTATGCCGTGGTGATGGCCCGCGATCGCTACATCGCCCTCAAGCGTTTCGTGGATTCCGACCCGGACATGTTCGCCATCGTTTTCTGCCGCACCAAGCAGGACACCCAGGAACTCGCCGAAAGCCTCACCAAGGACGGCTACAACGCGGATGCCATTCACGGTGATCTCAGCCAGCAGCAGCGCGACCGCGTGATGGAGCGCTACCGCAGCAAGAGCTTGCAGATGCTGATCGCTACGGACGTGGCCGCACGTGGTATCGACGTGAGCAACGTGAGCCACGTGATCCACTTCGACCTCCCCGGGGAGGTGGAGAGCTACACCCACCGCAGCGGACGCACGGGCCGTGCAGGAAAGACAGGTATCTCGCTCAGCATCATCGGTGTGCGCGATGTCTTCAAGGTGCGCAACCTCGAGCGTCAGTTGAAGGTGCACTTCGCCTATGTGAAGGTGCCCGATGGTGCAGAGATCTGCGAACGCCAACTGCTCACGTTGATCGGCAAGATCAAAGGTGTGAAGGTGGATGAGGAGGCGATCGCCCGTTTCATGGATGCCGTGGAACTCGACTTGGCCGATCTCACCCGCGAAGACCTCATCAAGCGCGTGGTCTCCTTGGAGTTCAATCGCTTCCTGAAGCAATACAAGGATGCCCGCGACCTGAACGTGGACCTCGCCAGCAAGGACCGCAACCCACGCGTGGGAGGTCAGGCGCGCGAACCCCGTGAAAAGAGCGGCTTCGGTCGCTCCTCGGATGGGCCGATGCGCTCCATGTTCATCAACATTGGCAGCAAGGACGGCTTCGATAAAGGCAAGATGCTCGGCTATCTCTGCGGCATCACCGGCCTTACGGGACAGAACTTCGGGCGCATCCTGATGAAGGACATGTACACCTTCATCGACATCGAAAGCGCCCACTTCGACGAAGCCATGGGGCACTTCAAGAATGCCAACTACAAAGGGCGCAAGGTCCGTGTGGATGAAGGCGGAGGAGCAGCAGGAGGATCAGGCGGCACCGGTGCCCGCGACTTCCAATCCGACAAGAAGAAGTTCAATAAGGCGCGTTACACGGGCGTAGCGTAGAACTCCTGTTGAGCGCAGGTTTGGCTACTTGAAAACAGCCAAAGCAACTAACGGTTCCGGCCCTCGTCTTCCTGTTGAAATAACAGCGAAAGATGATGAGATCCATTACCGCCGCCTTCTGCATATTCTCATTGGCAAGCGCCGCAAAGGCGCAATGCGGGCCGTATAAGCATCATCCGCTTTGGCCCGACACCGTTGGCTATGCAAACGTCCACTTGGATGAATGCGGAGCCACTTCCTGTCTTTGGGACAATGGGTCCACCAACCCGCTTACGAACTTAGGTGTCGGCTCCCATTGGGTCATTCTGTACAATGGCGCTACCTCGGATACGCTCCTTTTCACGATCGATCAAGAGCTGTGGGATTTCCAGTCAGCGTGGCTCCCAACAGCCATGGGATTGGAGATCGACATCTGGGCGGTGATCACCCCTCACATGGCTCCGCAGATATTTGACAACCCGAAGTGTCGCCCGGATGGGGATTCTACGATCATCTACCTTTTACAGGACGGCCTCCAGTGGGACAGCATTACTCCTATTGACACCTATGCAGGCGAAGTGCACATGTGGATGGGCCTCCCATATGGCCATACCTATCAGCTTGAGCTCATCGACAATTCTAACTGCGGTTCATACGCATTGGGTCAGTTGGTCACTGCGTATTCCTCCGGCGAGGCAGAGTTCCAGATCAATACCGAGGACGCATGCGGAGGTATTGGCGGCAGTATCGGGGTGAACGAGGTTGTCCCGGACCCGCTATCTCCATTCCCTCCGCCCACACCCTTCACGGGAACCTTCACCCTTCTTGACTGGCCCGATCCATCCGGACAGGTAGCAAGCCCGATGCAAGGCACTTCCGCTTATTGGGACAACTTGCCACCGGGGCAGTATCTGGTGCACTTTGCGCCTGATAGCATTTGCAACCACTCGGAAACAGTGATCACTATAGGCACGTGCCCGGGCATCACTGAAGATCGGGCAGTCTTGGGGGCTCCCTTGTTGGCTTGGCCACAGCCGGTCCATGATGTCCTGCATTGGAAAGCTTCAGATACCGGCGTAGTGCATGTCTATGATGCGCACGGTCGTTTGGTGTTATCCATCCCGGATCGCGGTCGATTGGATGTGTCCGCGATGCCCGAAGGCCTGTACCACCTCCAAGTTTCCCAAGGGGCGCGGGTGGAATGGACGAGATTCCTAAAACAGTAGCGCAGGACCACAACGAATCCTTCACCTCTCAGTACAGAACGTGAAGTGTCGTAGCTTCATTTACTTTCCGTCTTCTTGGAAGTGAGCTTCACCGCCCTGGGACAGAACGGCGGCAGTAAATTGATCCGCCCATGAACTATCGTTCATCTCTCCGGCAAGACCGGAGCAAGGCCAATATCCAGCGGATAGCTGACCATGTCGGAGAAGATCCTGACCGCTTTGCCGTACTGATGGAAATGATGCTCCACGGCCCCTCTCGGGAGGCTCAAATGGCCTCGTGGTCCATGACCATTGCCTGCGAAGCACAGCCGGAGCTGGCTGGCCCCTGGGTGAAGAAGATGCTCGATCAGCTGGACCGACCTGTGCATCAAGGTGTGCATCGCAATATGATCCGCACTATGCAGTTCTGCTCCTTGCCGAAAGCTTTACACGGCGCGATCACCGATCGGATGTTCACCATCATGCAGGAGCCTTCGCACCCCATCGCCTCACGGGCGTTCGGCGTTACCGTAGGGCTCCGCATGGTGACCCTTTATCCTGATCTCGCTGGTGAATTCAAACTAGTATTGGAGGAGATGCTCCGCGGTACACCTGCACCTGCAGTGCGGGCGCGAGCAAAACAGGCATTCCAGGTGTTGAAACATAAGGGGCTCTACAATCCAGCCTCCACAAGGTGATCGAACCGGTTTCTCTTGCCCTCAATTCCGAACATCAATCATGAAAACCCAACTCGCCTTCCTGATCCCATTCACACTTCTGGTGGCCTGTGGCAATAGCGGTAATTCCTCCGCAAGTGCAGAAGGCCGTGCGAACGTCAATCCGGACAGCACGCAGCAAGTGGACCTCACCGGCCTCAGCGTGGCCCATTTCGCCGAGGGATGCTTCTGGTGCTCCGAAGAGATCTTCGGAAGTGTGAAGGGCGTGAAGGAGGTGATCTCGGGGTATTCCGGTGGTACGGAACCTGACCCCACCTACGAAGAGGTCAGCAGCGGGCGCACGGGCCATGCGGAGGCGGTCGAGGTATACTATGACCCTGCGGTGATCAGTTTCGAAACCTTGGTGAAGATCTTCTTTAATAGCCAAGACCCCACCACACCAAGTCGCCAAGGTCCGGATGCTGGCTCGCAATACCGCTCCATTGCATTCTATGATACCCCGGAGCAAAAGGCCATCATAGAGGCCGAGATCAAGCGCGTTGATGCTTCCGGCGAGTACGCCGCACCCGTGGTTACCGAAGTGCTGCCCTTCGATAAGTTTTGGCCAGCCGAGGAATACCACCAGGACTTCGTGAAGCGGAATCCGAATGATCGCTATGTACGCGGCGTGTCCAAACCGCGCTTCGACAAGTTCAAAGGGAAGATGCCGCAGGTGGTGAAGTAGGCTCGACCAAGCGAACGATCGTGGCGAATGCGCGGTTCTTCAAGAGATCAGGCACATTTTGACCACTGAACGCACCCTTCCGACTTGGTTGACCTTCAACCTTCTTCATCGCAGCATGGGTGAACCGGAGCACAGATGGGCGCACTTTGACCATCAGTTGGATCGAATTCTTTAGATCACCACATCTTGTGCGGTGGTCAGGCAGGAACGACCTTTGCACCTTCATGCGCGCACTCCTCTTCGTGTTCCTCTTCGGAGGCACCCTTTTGGCTCACGGGCAGTTCCCCTGCGACGTTTCCGTAACGGTCACATCCCCTACCTGCCCCGATGATGTGGATGGCTCTATTACCATAGTACCCAATACGCCAAGCCAGTACTTCTATATCTGGTCCCAGGATGGCACCTTGCAAGGACCCACAGCCACCGGGCTACCTGTAGGCGCCTACAGCGTTCAGATCTTCGATACCACGGGTTGCTATAGCGAGATCGACACGGTGGTAATGCCGCAGTTCGTTGCGCCCTTGGGAACGCTCACGACAACCAACATCAGTTGCGCCGGCATGAACGATGGAAGCGCCACCTTCACCGTGAACCCTGGGCCATACACCTGGGCATGGATCGACGACCCGACCATCACCGCCACCACACGCACGGGTCTTGGCTCAGGCCAGTATGCGGTGGCTATCGTTGGCGGAACGTGCCCCTCCTTCGTGTTCGCTGAATTGGGAAATCCAGCCGTCACCATAGTAGGACAAAGCACCTATTGTCCATCCGACCCACCCCACCTTTCCACTGACCTGTGGTGGGGCTTCCAACCGGATGTGTATATCTGGAGCACCGGAGATAGCACTGCTTCATTCACCGCTCCCATCGGAACGACAGGTCTCATACAACTAACGGCAACGGACACAAGTATTGGCTGCACAGGGACGGCTGAGATCTTCTTGACCATGCTCGATCCTCCCTCCGTCACCTTCAGCGCGCCGGACAGTCTGTGCCTCCGCGCGCCGGGTACGGCCATCATGCTTTCCTCCAATGCGGATTCACTCGCATGGCACTGGGGAAGTGATGGCTTCAGCAACGAGCCCTATCCAACGATCACCTTCAACGAACCGGGATGGCAGCCTATCACGCTCCAAGGCTATGACCTCTTCGGCTGCGGCAGCGCCCCGATCCCCGACAGTGTCTACGTGCGGCCACGCTTTCCAGCCACCTTCACTGCCGTGCAAGTTCCCTGTACGCCCGGCATCGAAGTGGAATTTTCCAGTGATGCCGATTCCTGCGCCTTCTTCGTAGGCGACCGACTGGTGCTGAACCAATGTCGTGGCTTCGCCAATGTGGACCTGGAACGCTACGCTGAATACGACTTCACCTTCTACTCTACTCGTCCCGATCGCTGCGACGATACCGCCAGTGTGCACATTGATGTGCGCACTGTACCCACCGCGTTCATACCGAACTCCTTCACTCCCAACGGCGACGGCATCAACGATACTTGGCCCGGCCCGTTGGACATACCCGACCTCGACTACCATGTGCAGGTATTCAACCGCTGGGGAGAACCCCTTTGGGCTACTGCGGACACGGAGGGAAAGTGGGACGGCGACAACCTTCCTGTAGGCGTGTATGTGTATGTGATGAAGATGCGCGACCCGTGCAACCCCACCGTTGAGGTGGAGCGCAGGGGCTTTGTATCGCTGTTCCGTTAGCAGGCGGTCCTGCTTGGTTGCACATTCCCGCGAACGCAGGACGTAAACGAGTTCAAGCCGAGCAGTCTATCGGCCGGGATCATGTGATCAGCACCTAAGCGCTGATCACATGTGACCTATAGCACCAACTCCCGGAACAACCGTTCAGTAGTTCCTTGCAGATCATCGCACAAACCTGCATGTGGGCGCGAGGTTTGGATAGCGGTACTGCGCACGGCCGTAAGCCAACGAAAGCGCTCCGCGGGATCCAATTGTGCAATGGGGCCACCCTCCGGATCACCTAAGGCGATCCGTTCGAAGGATCGGAGGTTCTGTTCCACTTGCTCCATGTCCACCTCACTTCGGAAGGCACGCAGGCGGTCTTCATCCATCGCCGTGCGCACCCCAATAAAGCCCGTGCGCTTGCTGAAGACGATGACGCCCACGTTCAGGAATTCCTCGCGCTCCAGTACAGGTAGCACGCGGATGAGCGCATACTCATACAAGTGCTTCCCGTGCATGTTGTGCTTCGTTGATGAAGACATGGGAATGCGCCAAGCGCACCAATAGGAACTCCAGATAGGTCGCTCTGAGTTCTGCCGGCCCTTGGTCCATGCCCTCCCAGTTCAGCCAAGTATCAGGCACTAGGTCAACAATGGTCTTGAGCAACGACGGTGTTAAGCGTTTGGTGAACTCCGCATCCACTTCCGTGAGCATCGTTGCTTGCGGCAACAGCACGTGATCCTTGATCAACTGGAATGGTCCCTTGGCGTGCTTTTCCCAATGGTCCCAGCTATGTTGGAAATACAAGCAGGAGCCGTGATCGATCAGCCAAAGCTCCTTCCGCCAGAGCAGCATATTGGTATTCTTCACCGTGCGGTCGATGTTCGTGAGGAAGGCATCCAACCACACGATCTGCGATGCCAGCTCGGGCTCCACCGTGGTAACGGCCGGATCGAAGGTGATGGCACCCGCGAGAAAGTGCAGCGCCAAGTTCAGCCCTTGGCTCGCTTTGAGCAGATCTTGGATCTCCTCATCTCCTTCGGTGCGGCCAAAGGCTTCATCCAATTCAGCGAACACCAGTTCCGGCACGCGCAATCCCAGCGCCCGCGCAACTTCCCCTCCGATCAACTCGGAGATCAATGCTTTCGGGCCATGGCCTGTGCCGCGGAACTTCAGCACATAACGAAAGCCATCATCGGCTTCCGCCAAGGCAGGCAACGAGCCACCTTCCCGCAAGGGCGTGATGTAGCGAGTAACGGCGACGGTGCGCAGTTCAGGTACTTTGGTTGTTGTAGCCATGTGGGGTTTATGCCGCTCACATCTTCAAGGCGGGAAAGGTACTAGGCAGGAACAGCGTACCAACAACGCTTGGTTTTGTGCGCTCCTCTCCCAACGAACGGAACCTCCGTCCAGTAGCTTCGCAGCCCCACCCATGAACGCAACCGACCCGGCCACATTGATCTGGATGATCAAGATCTCGGCCTATATTCTGGTCATTATTGCGCAGATCCGGATGATCCGGCGGGTATATAGCGGCCGCATGCAGGCCGTGGTGCTTTCTTGGCTCGGGTGGTCCATGCTGATGGGGATCAGCGTGGTGGCCCAGATTCAGGCCCAAGATTGGACGTGGGACTGGAACCTCTTGAGCGTGCTGCTCTCCGCCACCGGTTGCATGGTGATCGGGATCACGGGACTTTGGACAGGAAACTATTCGCGCGGTAAGGGCGACGTGCTCTGCTTGGTGGCCGGTCTGGCCTGCATGGTCGTCTTCCTCCTGACCTCCAACCCGTGGATCACAACGGTGCTCGCCATCATAGCCGATCTCCTGGTGGCCATACCGATGCTGGAGCGCGCCTATAGGGATCCCGTTGGCCACCGTACCGATGCTTGGCCCATCGTATTCATCGCTTGGACGGTCACCACAATAAGTATCCTGTTCGAGTTTTCGTGGCTGCTCATCCTATGGCCTATCTACCTCATCGGCTTCAGCGGGCTGATGAGCTACTTGAGCTTCTTCCGACCCCGGTGGCACGTGAAAGCTGCTTGAACTAGGCCTCACCGATCAAGCTGCACTTGGAGCCTGCCCACGATCGCGGAATGGCCTTTGATGCCGGTTCTTGTAAGCGTGTGCCATCACCGCTATGCCGAGCACCACGACCCATAGAACGCTGGTCCATTGCAGCACGGGAATAACATCCCAGTGGCGCACCGCGATCGCTGCAAGGGCCCACATGCCCACGGAAGCGAACTCCCGCATGTTCCGGGTCCAGATCATCACAAGGTTCAAGAGGCCGGCCACGCTGATCATGATCACCGTCCATTGCACTTCAGTGAATACCGCTGCCCAATGCATGCTCGCCAACCAGGCCGAGATATTCGCGATGGTGGCCACCGCGATCCAACCACTGTAGAGACAGATGGGCCACCACACCGTGGCGATCAACGAACCGGGTGCATCCCAGCGCTCCATGTTCAGCCGCAGGATGATCTGTATGAGCGAGAACAGGACCACCAGCATCACCAGCACGCTTAAGCCGGTGTATTCGTGCAGCCAGACCCAAAGCCACGTGGCATTCCCGAGGTTCGCGATGGTGAGCCAAGGCCCCATCTGCAGGATGGAATCACTCTGTGCACCACCACCGAACGCCATGCGCAATTGGCTCCCGACCAACACCAGCAAGCCCAGGAAGATCAATCCCCAAATGGCGAACGCATAGCCCGCCGGGGTGAAGAGGTTCGCATACGTATCGCTCAGTTCACCCACCGTGTGGCCATTGATCGCGCCAGTGTTACTCCAGTAGTTCCAGAAGATGACGGCAAGTACCACGACGGTGTTGATCAAGGCATAGGTCTTCTTCATGGATCAAGGAATTGGGCACCGGAACAAGCGATGCGCTGATTTTGTGCGCGGAAAAGCACAGGACCCTAATTCCAGTTGTCGATCTTCAGGTCGTGCGGCGAAGGCTTGCCCTTCCCGGTCTCCAAAAGCTCCCGAAGGCTCAGGAGAAACACCGCCCACTTCATGCTGCAATGCGCCATGAACTCCACCGGCTCGCGCCAATTGCGATGACCGAAGAGGACCACGGTCATGTCTCCATCCTGCTGCAGATCGAAGGTCACATCCGTGCCGACCCATTCATCAGGCCCGGAAATAAAGCGCCACTCCAACCGCTTATCCGCATCCAGCTGTCGGACTTGAAAGCCCATTCGCCCTTTCTCCTCCCCCGTCGGCGTATTGAAGCGGACCTCCACCGTCCCTCCGACCGCAGAAGACCCGGTAGTATCCTCCGTCCACCAAGCGGCGATGCCTTCAACAGTGGATAGTGCTTGATAGACCTGGGCTGCTGGAGCTTTGATCCCGATGCGGTGGATGATATCCGGCATGTGCGTGTCCTTTTGGGAATGCCAAAGTAATTCCGGGCAACATTGCCGCGCGCATAAAGTTCGTCCCCGTAACATGGAGCACGCCTTAGATCCGGCAGCAACAACCTCCAACATGCAAGAGCCACAGCTATACATGGTCCTCGAGCACTACCGCAACGGGGATAGCGCGCCCGTATACCGTCGCTTCCGCGAGCAGGGCCGGATCGCTCCGCCGGGCTTGGTGTATGTGAGCAGCAGGGTAACCACCGACCTAGGCACGTGCTACCAAGTAATGCGCACTGCCGATCACGCCTTACTTGATGCGTGGATCGCGAAATGGGAAGACCTCGTACAGTTCGAAGTGATACGCGTAGTGACCTCAGCGGGGGCCTCCGCAAGGGTAGAGCAGTGATGCCGCCACAAGTGGCCCAGCCCGGCAGGAACGCAACCCTTTGGAAGGCTAGCACACCTGCGACAGCGAGGGGAGCCTTAGAGGATGAGCGCGACAGGCCTCTCGTTCTTTTATGCGACCGTCGGATGACGATGTATCTTTGATGCACAGCCGAAACTCATGAGCACCCTCTCACTACGTACCGAGCTATCCGAACTTATCGCCAAAGAGAAGAACGCTTCCTTGCTTGAAGTGTTGAAGGATATCCTGAGCGGTGGTTCAAAGAACGCCCTGCTCAAAGCGAAGCTCACCTCGCGTGCATTGAAGGCTGAAGAAGACCTTGCGGCAGGTCGCGTACTGAGCACCGATCAAGTTCGCGCACGGCTCGCCTCAAGGAAAAAGAAGTGAGGCTCCAAGTTTCCGAATACGCCGCAGCGCGACTCGATGACATTTGGGACTACTACGCTCTTGAAGCCAATGAGCGCGTAGCGGACCGCACCACGAAGAAGATCGTCGATGACATCGACTGGTTGCTGGAGCACCCACGTGGCGGACAGTACGAACCCTTGTTGGACCATCTAGGCCTGAAGCATCGCAGACTGCTGAGCGGCAATTACAAGATCATCTACCGCATCCTCGACGACCTGATCTTCGTGTCGGACATCTTCGACTCAAGGCAGGACCCGGAGAAGATGGCCTGGTGATCATGGCCCCTTGACCGCGCACAGGTGAAGCCCGAAGACTTCACGGATGCCCCCCATCACTTGTGCAAAGCACAATTCGACATTCCGTCTATCTTAGCCTTATGCCGGAGCGCCCACCCAATAGCGACATCTATCCGAAGAACGGCGGCTACGAAAAACTCGTCAGCCATCAGATGGCGGAGCTGCTGGAGGATGTCACCAAGCGCTTTGTCATCCGCTATATCGATCCAAGAAGCCGCACCTGCGACCAGATGATCCAAGCCTCGCGAAGCGGAGCACGGAACATCGCCGAAGGCAGCTTGTTCAGCGCGACCTCCAAGAAGATCGAGATGAACCTTACCAATGTGGCCCGGGCCAGCATTACGGAATTGAAGAGAGACTATGCGGCATTCCTTCGGCACAACAAGTTGACCCTATGGCCCATGAACGATCCGATCCGTCAAGAGCTGATCGATAGCCGGTTCAAGGAAGTGGATGATGTGGCCCGCTGGGGAGCTGCGGTACACAAGCGGGAACCAAGCAGAAGCTTCGCGGAGATCTCAGCCAACATCGGCCATGTGTATTGCATGGTGGCCGGTGGGCTATTGGATCGTCAGATGCAAAGCCAAGCCCGCGATTTTATGGAGAACGGCGGCTTTAATGAGCGACTGTACCGCACTCGGAGCGAAGCGAAGAAGAAGGGCAAAGGCCCTCGGCCAGATTAGTGCTTGGGCAATTGCACTGCGGCTTCGGGTGGACGTGGTGGACAGAGTGCGCGCACAAGGCCACGCGGTCCACCCTGTCCACCTGAGCTTTGCGTGAGGGATTGCAGCGGAAAGCCCACAGCGAGGAACGAGCGAGGACTTGCAGCGGAAAGCCCGACCCCGCCTGCATTTAAGGCGGGGGCACGCCCAACACGTCGACAAACTCAGCGGGTCGACCTACTTACTCAAGTACATACTCCGCTCCCCATAAACCTGTCGGAAGAAAGGATCCTTCAGATCCTTAATGAAGTAGATCGCCTCGCCGGTGCTCTTCATTTCAGGCCCGAGGCTCTTGTCCACATTGGGGAACTTGTCGAAGCTGAAGACGGGCACCTTGATCGCGTAACCGTCCAACCGCGGCTTGAACTGGAAGTCCTTCAACTTGTGGCCGAGCATCACCTTGGTGGCCCAGTTGACGTAGGGCTCGCCGTAGGCCTTGGCGATGAAGGGCACGGTGCGGCTGGCGCGGGGGTTGGCCTCGATCACGTAGACCACTTCATCCTTGATGGCGAACTGGATGTTCACCAAGCCTACGGTGTGCAGGGCGAGGGCGATCTTGTGGGTGTGCTCGCGCATCTGCTGGATCACCTTGTCGCTGAGGTCGAAGGGGGGCAGCACCGCGTTGCTGTCGCCACTGTGGATGCCGGCCGGCTCGATGTGCTCCATGATGCCGATGATGCGCACCATCTCGCCGTCGCAGATGGAATCGCTCTCGGCCTCGATCGCGCCGTCCAGGAAGTGGTCGATCAGGATCTTGTTGTCGGGCATCAGGCGGAGGATGTCGAGCACCTGGGCCACGAGTTCTTCCTCGTTGATGACGATCTTCATTTTCTGGCCGCCGAGCACGTAGCTGGGGCGCACCAGCAGGGGGAAGCCCAGCTCCTTGGAAAGCGCTATGGCCTCTTCCGCCGTACGCACCGCGCCGAACTTCGGGTACGGTATGCCCAGGTCGCGGAGCAATGAGCTGAAGCGCTCGCGGTCCTCGGCCATGTCCAGCGCCTCATAGCTGGTGCCGATCACGGGGATGCCGTATCGGTGCAGCTTTTCGGCGAGCTTCAGCGCGGTCTGCCCGCCGAGCTGCACGATGACGCCCTCGGGCTTTTCATGCAGGATGATGTCGTAGATGTGCTCCCAGAACACGGGCTCGAAGTAGAGCTTGTCGGCCGTGTCGAAGTCCGTGCTCACGGTCTCCGGGTTGCAGTTGATCATGATGGTCTCGTAGCCCATCTCCTTCGCCGCCAGCACGCCATGCACGCAGCAGTAGTCGAACTCGATGCCCTGCCCAATGCGGTTGGGGCCGCTGCCGAGGACGACGATCTTCTTCCGGTCACTGCGCACGCTTTCGTTCTCCTCCTCGAAGGTGCTGTAGTAGTACGGTGTCTTCGCGGGGAATTCACCGGCGCAGGTGTCCACCAGTTTGTACACGCGCTTGATGCCAAGCTCGTTCCGCTTCTTGTACACCTGACTTTCCAAACAATTCAGCAGGTGCGCCACTTGGCGGTCGGCGTAGCCCTTCTGCTTCGCCTCGAAGAGCAGGTCGCGCGGGATGGTGTCCAGCGTGTACTTCTCCACTTCTTTTTCGGTGAGGATCATGTCCTCGATCTGCTTCAGGAACCAGATGTCGATCTTGGTGCGGTCCTGAATGGTCTTGAACGGGATGCCCGCCTTGATGCTGTCGTAAACGTGGAAGAGGCGGCTCCAGCTCGGATTGCTCAGGCTATCCAGCAGCACGGCGACATCGGTGGTCTCCTTGCCGTCCGCGCCGAGGCCGTTGCGTTTGATCTCCAAGCTCTGACAGGCTTTCTGCAGGGCTTCCTGGAAGCTGCGGCCGATGCCCATCGTCTCGCCGACGCTCTTCATCTGCACACCCAAGCGACGGTCGCTGCCTTCGAACTTGTCGAAGTTCCAACGCGGCACTTTCACGATCACGTAATCGAGCGTGGGCTCGAAGAAGGCGCTGGTGCCGGTGATCGGGTTCTCCAGCTCATCGAGGCGGTAACCGATGGCGAGCTTGCTGGCGATCTTGGCGATGGGATAGCCGGTGGCCTTGCTGGCGAGCGCGCTGCTGCGGCTCACGCGCGGGTTGATCTCGATGGCGAAGATCTCTTCCTTCTCATCGGGGCTCACGGCGAACTGCACGTTACAGCCGCCAGCAAAATCGCCGATGGCGCGCATCATCTTGATGGCCTCGGTGCGCATCCGCTGGTAGGTGCGGTCGCTGAGGGTCATCGCAGGCGCCACGGTGATGCTGTCGCCGGTGTGGATGCCCATCGGATCGAAATTCTCGATGCTGCAGATGATCACCACGTTGTCATCCTTATCGCGCAGCAGCTCAAGCTCGTATTCCTTCCAGCCGAGCAGGGCCTTGTCGATCATCACCTCGTGGATCGGGCTGATCTGCAAGCCGTACTTCAGTAGCTTGTCGAACTCGGCGGGGTCATGCACGAAAGCAGCACCCGCACCTCCAAGGGTGTAGCTGGCGCGGATCACCAGCGGAAAGCCGAACTCCTGCGCGACCTTCTTCCCTTCCAGGAAGCTGGCCACCGTCTTGCTCGGTGCCATGGGCACGCCGATGCTTTCCATCAGCACACGGAAGCGTTCACGGTCCTCGGTTACGTCGATGGCCTCGGTGTCCACACCGATCATCCGCACGCCATGGTCCTTCCAGATGCCGAGCTTCTCACACTCGATGGCGAGGTTCAGCGCGGTCTGGCCGCCCATGGTGGGCAGCACGGCGTCGATCTTGTGCTGGCTCAGGATCTGCTCGATGCTCTCGGGCGTCAGCGGCAGTAGGTAGACATTGTCCGCCGTGACCGGATCGGTCATGATGGTGGCGGGGTTGCTGTTGATCAGCGTGACCTCAATGCCTTCTTCGCGAAGTGAGCGGGATGCTTGGGAGCCGGAGTAATCGAACTCGCAGGCTTGGCCGATAACGATGGGTCCACTGCCGATAAGCAGGACCGATTTGATGGAATTGTCTTTTGGCATGTCCGGATGGTATCCGGGCCGCGAAGGTATCCCAAGGCTCCTGTGCAGAAGCAGAAATGTGGATAACTGTGGAGATCGTGGAGAAGTGACAGATCAGATGATCGAAAGATGTGGCCGCGAAGTACCGCTGGATGGTCGTCTTCAGCCTTAGTGAATGAGGCGCAAACTGAAAGTCGCAGCGTTGAGGGGTGCTGCTTGTGGCTTGCAGCATTATCCAACGTTCCCCGGTAAACCTCAGGTGCGATCTTTGCGTCACCTGCATGATCCGCGCCGCATTACCTTTCGCCGTCATCACTCAACAACCCAACATGAAAGCCATCCTTCTCACCCTCGCATTTGCCTTCAGTCTTACTGCTTTCGCTCAGAAAGCCGACAACGACCATAAGACCCCGGCGGAAAAGGCCGAGCACCGCACCGAGCAAATGGTAAAGGAATTGGGTCTCAATGCCAGCCAACAGGAAAAGGCGTCATCCATCAACTTGGCCTATTACACGGCCATGAACCAAGTGAACACCATTGTAGAGAAGGATCGCGATGGCCGCGCCAGTGTGGTAAAGGCGAACCGGGACAACAGCTTGCAACAAGTGCTCACTCCCGAGCAATTCGCGAAGATGATCACGCTCCGCGAGGAGCGGAAGGCCAAGAAGGAGGCTGACAAGAAGGAGTGATCCCAGTTCTTAGTTGTCAGTTGTCAGTTGTCAGTTGTCCGGGGGCATCCCTGCTTTCCAACTATCCTTTCCCTGTGCTCTCGTTTACCATTGCCGATGGCATGTTTGCCGCATTCACGGTAAGTCTGGATTTCTTGGCGTGCTTGGGGTCTTGGCGGTAGTTCCGCATTCAAGCCTCTGCGAACATCCCCGCCCATCATTCCTCCGCGCCTCTGCGGCTAGTCTCCGGCCAGCATTTCTCAGCGCCTCAGCGCCTCCGCGTCCAAACCTATCCGCACCTGCCATATTTACTCCGACCTTCGCGCACCATTTCATCCACATGCCACGCATCTCGCACAAAGGGCGCATCATGCCCGCCTCCCCCATCCGCAAACTCGTCCCCTTTGCTGAAGCCGCTAAGAAACGTGGCCTAGAGGTCCTGCATCTCAACATAGGACAGCCCGACATCCACAGCCCCGAAGTCGCGTTGGACGCGATCCACAACTTGGAGATGCCCGTGCTGGAATACAGCCACAGCGCAGGCTTCGAGAGCTATCGCCAAGGCTTGGCAGAGTACTACGCCCAACACGACATCGCTGTCACCAAGGATCAGATCATCGTGACCACAGGCGGTTCCGAGGCCCTGCTCTTCGCCATGATGGCTTGCTTCGACCCCGGCGATGAGCTGATCATCCCCGAGCCGTTCTATGCGAACTACAACGCCTTCGCCATCGCGGCTGGCATCACCGTGGTACCCTTGGTGTGCTCCATCAATGATGGCTTTGCCCTGCCTCCTGTGGAAGCTTTCGAGGCACATATCACGCCCCGCACCAAAGGCATCCTCCTTTGCAACCCGAACAACCCCACCGGCCGCGTCTACACCGCTGTCGAACTCAACAGCCTGCGCGATGTGGTCAAGAAGCACGACCTCTTCCTCTTCGCAGATGAAGTCTACCGCGAATTCTGCTACGACGGCACCGAGCACATCAGTGCGATGAACCTCGAGGGCATCAGCCAGAACGTGGTGCTGATCGACAGCGTGAGCAAGCGCTATAGCATGTGCGGCGCGCGCATCGGCGCATTTGTTACCCGCAATAAGGAACTGTACGATACCGCGATGAAGTTCGCCCAGGCCCGCCTCAGCCCCCCCACATTGGGACAGGTGGCATCCGAGGCTGCGCTACGCACACCGCATAGCTACTTCACCGAGGTAAATGCGGAATACCGTGCACGGCGCAACATCCTCGTGGAAGGATTGAATACCATCCCCGAAGTGATCTGCCCCATGCCCAGCGGCGCCTTCTACTGCGTGGCCGATCTGCCGGTGGATGATGCGGACATCTTTTGCCAATGGCTGCTCGAGGAGTTCGAGCACGATGGACACACGCTCATGATGGCCCCGGCATCCGGCTTCTATGCCGAGCCCGACCTCGGCAAGCGCCAAGTGCGCTTAGCTTATGTGTTGGAACAGGACAAACTGCGGTTGGCCGTGGAATGCCTGCGGGTGGCGCTCGAGAAGTATCCGCGCACCGCTACCAGGAAAGAACGGCAGGAGGCTGCCCGGCACTAACCAGTCGTAGTTCGCACTCGAAGCATTCCCGATCGCTATTAGGGGATGGCGCTCGCCTAGGCTATCTGCTGAAGGCATGGTCGCGTGCGCCAGCCCCCATGAACGATAGTGATGGGCCAATTGCTCCCGGACCACCGAAACGGCATAACTTGCAAAGGTTCCATTCCCTGAACTTCCAGTTTGATGTTCAACAGATAGATCGGCTCGTTAGCAACCTAACCTCCGTTTGCCCGTCTTCCCTGTGCTCCATAGTGTTCATATCCATATCACCCCTGTATGGTTCCAACTCTACCCCCTCAGCCGTTGCCATCACACCCTGAACAAGAACGCGAGCGCAGCGTGATCTACTCGTGGACACGGGTAAGCGCTCGATTGCTTTTACTGCTGATCGTCAGCATGGGCTCCAAGGCGGCCCATGCCACCACCTGCGCCAATGCCATTGTGATCAACCCGGCATCGCTGCCGATTACTAACCAAGCGTTGGTCTGTGGCAGTACGAACGACATGAGCGCTACCTCGGTCCCCGGTGACATCTGCGGTTCGGGAAGCGGAGACTATTACAAGGGCGGGAACGAGGCACTCTACATGCTCACTCCTACGACCACGGCTTCATATCAGCTTTCATATGCAGGGCAAACGTGGTGTGCAGCCATGGTCTATATCGGTTGCCCCACTTTGAACAATTGCGTTTATGGCAGTACATCCACGGGGAACTCTGTGGGATTTTCCGTAACCCTGAACGCCGGAACCACCTACTACATCTGGTTCGATACGTGGCCCACACCACAAAGCCCCTGCCCGGGCACGTTCAGCTTGGGACCGCCTCCACCGCCCATCACAAACGACAACCCATGCCAAGCTGTATCCTTGACTGTCAACCCGACCTTGGTTTGCACGGCCCAGACCAGCGGCAGTTTGATCGGGGCCACTGCGACGGCCGGTGTGACCACAGCTCCCTGCTACGGCACCCCGAATGACGATGTCTGGTTCACCTTCATCGCAACCGGGCCAACACATCACATCAGTCTCAACAACATTGCAGGCAGTCCCACTGACCTCTACCATGCCGTATTCAGCGGCACCAACTGCAACTCACTTACCAATGTCAGTTGCAGTGACCCGGAGAGTTCCATTATTACCGGACTTGTCACCGGAAACACCTATTGGGTCCGCGTCTATTCCTACTCCAGCAATACCGGAGCCACCAGCACCTTCAAAGTGTGCGTGGGCACACCACCGCCTCCACCTCCTCCACCCGCTTGTGGAGGCATTTTTTACGATAGCGGAGGCCCCTCCGGGAATTATTCCCCCTCCTCTGCCCAAACCACCACCATCTGCCCATCCATTCCGGGGCAAATGGTCACCCTCGTTTTTACCCAATTCGACACGGAAACCAACTACGATCAGCTTCGGATATACAATGGCAACTCCACCGCTGGTCCCCTGCTGGGCACGTTCTCCGGGAATGCGTTACCACCTGTGATCACCGCAAGCAATTCCAGTGGATGCCTCACGGCGGTCTTCACATCGGATGGTTCCGTTGAGAAGGCCGGCTGGGCCGCACAGGTAATATGTGGGCCCGTACCTGCGGGCGATTGCGTCTACGTCCTCCACCTGCACGATAGCGGTGCCAACGGCTGGGGATCCTCCGCGGTAAGGGTCCGCATTAACGGTGGGGCGTGGACGAGCTATACGGTCACAGCATCCGACAACGTGGCTCTCATCGGCGTGAACATCGGCGACATCATCGAACTCGACTATGTAGCTACCGGACCCAACCAGAACCAGAATTCCTATTCCATCTCCAAGGTCGGTCAGATCCCCTATTACAGCTCTACCACTCCGCCGGTCCCGGGAACCACATTCACCCAGATCGTGGCTTGCGGGCCACCGCCTGCTCCGCCACAGGACTGCATTGGTGGAATTACCGTTTGCAGCTCCCAATCCATTACCAATACAAGTGGCAATACAGGGAATGTGATGGATCTCAACTCCAGCAACCAAGGCTGCCTTTCCTCCGGTGAGCGGCAAGGAACATGGTACTATTTCTCCCCCCAGACCGCAGGGAACATCGGCTTTTCAATTGCGCCTGCGAACGGCACGGACGATTACGACTTCGCTGTGTGGGGTCCCTTTACCAGCGCCCAATGCCCAACGGGGCCACCACTGCGCTGTAGTTATAATGCGCCACCGAGCTATACCGTGGGCTTGGGCAACGGAGCAACAGACCTCACCGAGGGTGCTGGCGGCGATGGCTGGGTGCGGACGATCGATGCGCAAGCAGGTGACGTCTTCGTGCTCTACATCGATAACTTCTCCACCTCGGGCCAAGCCTTTACGCTTTCGTGGCAGCTATCGGGTGGAACTTCACTGGACTGTACCACGCTCCCGGTGGAGCTGATCTCCTTGGAAGCCAACGCACGCAAACCCGTGATCGATGTCACTTGGGCCACCGCCACTGAGCAGAACAGCAGCCACTACATCGTAGAGCGAAGCCCGGACAATGAGACTTTCACGCCCATCGGCAACATGCAGGCCGCAGGTAATTCACAGTTCCGCCGCGACTACCTCTTCGTGGATGAAGCCCCCTACAAAGGCGTGAACTACTACCGGTTGCAACAGGTGGACCTGAACGGTAGTTCCGAGCAGACCCGAACGGTAACGGCCATGCTCTATGCCGATGGCGGCAAGCCCACCCTCTACCCCAACCCCGCCAAGGACGTGCTGAACGTGGATTTCCTTTCTTCCGTGGAAGGTTCGGCAATA
The DNA here is from genome assembly GCA_040391235.1 of Cryomorpha ignava. GTDB lineage: Bacteria > Bacteroidota > Bacteroidia > Flavobacteriales_F > PHOS-HE28 > PHOS-HE28. Next base: position 60,707 of record JBEBYG010000004.1, on the reverse strand, counting down.
CTCTTTGTGGAAGATGCCTTGGGCCGAAGGATCGCGCAAAGCACTACGATGGTGCTACGCGGTGAGCATAAAGCCGAAGTACCCTTGGCCGGCTTGGCCACGGGCTGGTACAACCTGCGCATTGCACTGCCGGATGGTAGCGTACTGCAAGGAGGTGTTTTCCTGAAGCAATAGCTACGGCACTGCCGAACCGCTGGCCCCTGAGGTTTTCGAAGCGCCGTTGGTCCTTGGACATGCCGCTCACCGCATTGCCCTAAGCGCCGTGTCGCACCTGATCGCATAGCGCGAGACGGGCCCGGCCCGAGACCTATCGGATCTTGGACAGAACTCCTTCTTCTCGGGGAGTCAACCGATAAACCCTGCACAGCAACCTGTTTGCAATTTCATCGTATGAAAATCGCCATCAGTCAGAAACAACCTGAACTTCGTCGATAATACACTGCCCCCCGAATGCTCCTCGGTGTGCATGGTTTGGTCCTCTAAATACACCATCCGCATGTTGTGCACGCTCAGAGCTTCTCCATGGAATGCACACCGCTGCATTCCCGGCACCCTTGCATTTCTGGGAATGTTCGTGCTTGCTACGGCAACGGCACAAACTTCCAGCAATGCCTGTGGCACTTTGCCAGCGAATAAATTCCCGGTGGGAGCTACTTGCTCAACCATCAGCTTCGACAAGCCGACGAGTTATACCGCCGCGTATAACCCCGGAGGTTGTAATTCGAGCAACAATGATGATGCCTATGGATGGTTCACCGCTATCAGCACCACCACCACAATAACGTATGTTCCATCAGGGACCAGCAACGGCATACTCCACATTCTTAACGCCTGTGGAGGAGCCGTGTTAGGCTGCGCGGATGCTGCAGGCAATGGCGGTGCGGAGACCGTAACGATCACCACCGTGCCAGGCACGAACTACATCGTAAGGGTGCAGCGAAAAAATACCAGCGATGCCATGACCGGCACGCTCTGCGTGTACAGCCCTGCCAATTGCTCATATCTCCTCACGTTGTTCAACACGAACAGCAGTAGCTGGGGCTCGTCCAATGTTACCGTGTACATCAACGGTGTGCTATACGGGACTTTTACCCGCGCTTCCGGCGGTACCAATACTACGGTGTCCATCCCCATTTTCGGACCGGGGTCCATCATCCGTTTGGACTACGATGCTTCGGGAAGCAATCAGAACCGGAACCGCTATACGCTCACCTCCCCTTGTCCGAGTGCAGTGGTCTTCAACAGTGGCACGAGCCCTACCGCAGGAACAGCCTATAACCAGACATTGGCATGCCCGCCGGCCCCGGCGCAAGATTGCCAAGGCGGCGCAACGGTGTGCAGCAACCAAAGCATCACCAGCAACAGCACCAGTTCCGGCTGCACCACGGACCTCAACGCGACCAACCGCGGGTGCCTCAGTTCAAACGAACACCAAGGAACCTGGTACTACTTCTCCCCTTCCGCCGGCGGCACCTTGGGTTTCACCATCACCCCCCAAGGCGCGAACGACGACTATGATTTCGCACTATGGGGGCCCTTTGATGGCGTTCAATGCCCCACTGGCCCACCGACCCGCTGCAGCTACTACGATGGGTACTATTACAGCAATACGATCACCGGCATGGGGAACGGGGCCACGGACGTCTCCGAAGGTCCGTACCGCCCCCCTATATCCGGGGGCCTCTCCACCAATAATGGATGGGTGCGAACGTTGGATGTGATCGCCGACAAGGTCTATGTGCTGTACATCGACAACTACTCCACCAGCGGGCAAGCCTTCACTCTGGACTGGGACCTCACCGGCGGCGCTTCCTTGAACTGCACCACACTTCCCGTGGAACTGCTCTCCTTGGAAGCCACGGCGCAAAACACGGTGATCGATGTGACCTGGGCCACCGCCACCGAACAGAACTCCGACTACTTCGAGGTGCAGCGCAGCGGGGATAATGAAAGCTTCACCCCCATCGGGATCGTAGGCGCCGCAGGCGATGCCCAATTCCGGACTGATTATCTCTTTGTGGACCAAGCACCGCTGCGGGGAGCCAACTACTACCGCCTCCGGCAAGTGGACCGCGATGGCGTCCAGGAGTTCACACGGACCGTGGTGGCTTTCATGAACCAAGGAGGTGACCTACGCCCGGTGATCTTCCCGAACCCCACCACCGATGTGCTCAACGTCGCCTTCAACACTCCGCTGGACGGCTCCGCAGTGCTCTACGTGCAGGATGCCTTGGGCCGCATGGTCACGCAAAGCAGCGTGATCGTGCTGCGCGGCGAACGCACCGCCGTGATCCCCACGGTCGGCCTGGCCAATGGCTGGTACAACCTGCGCATCGCCATGCCCGATGGCACCTTGCAGCAAGGAGGATGTTTCCTGAAGAGGTGAAAAAGGAGGCTTCAAGCACCTCAGCCACCGATCGCGGCCCCATGGTACTCCGGGGCGTTTGCTACTGAGCTATGTATACGGGCAAAGGAGCATGTTGATAACTCGGCAGGCAACCGCGAACACTTCTCTCCGTCTTCCACGTGTGGAAGGGAGCAAAGTCAACGCCTTTCCACAAATTTGATCATTCCGCGTGTGCCGTAAAACCACGCGCATTTGATTATCTTCGTGTCCCTCCCAACCCCTCCCATTGCCCGCTCCATGCGTAAACCCATACGCCTTCAGCATCTTCTCACCATCGCAGCCATCGTGGCATGCTCATCTGCCAATGCCCAGAACGTGGGCATCAGCGCGGATGGGGCCACACCCAATGCCGCAGCGATCTTGGATATAGATGTCTCCTCCTTGGCCGTAAAGCGCGGCTTGTTGATACCTCGGATGACCGAGGCACAGCGCCTGACGATCCCGGTAACGGCTGCGGATGACGCTTTGCTTGTATACCAGACCGACCTGGGAACTGCGCCGGATAACACGAACGCCCGCGGATTCTGGTACTACGATGCATTAGCAACCCCAGCCCCCCTCTGGAAGCACTTGAGCACAGCGCGCCAAGGATGGTACCTCCGGGGCAATACCCTCCTCGGCAGCGGAGCTGCTGAATACTTGGGCACCACCACCACCACTGTGAACAACATCCTGATCTTCCGCACCCAACCGGCACCGGCGAACCCGGCCATGCAGATCGGCTACGCACTCACCTACCCACAAGCTGGCTTTGTGGGGTTGGGCACGGCCGCACCGGCTACCGAACGGCTGGAAGTGCAAGGGGCCATTCGCATGGCGCCCCCTGTTACGCCTAACTGGGGCGGAACAACGAACATGGCTGGTGCCAACATTGTGGAGGGTACCATCCGCTATGGCACAGAGACCGGCGCCACGCCCACGAATGCGAACCCGAAGTACCACTGGGGAACCACCGTGCAGCCCAACGGCACCAAGCAATGGAGCCGATTGGAAAATGCGGAGGAACGCGTGCTTACTAAGCCTTACCTAAAGGATACGCTCTCGTGCGCCGCGGGTATAAACCCTGGCAACGCCATGCGCGGGCAGTTGAGCACCGTGCCGGTGACACAAACCACCGCCACCCCGTGCAATGTGTATAGCCCCTTTGCCTCCAATTTCGCGAACAACGTAACAGGTAACTATAGGGTCCAATACCTCTATCGTTCCGATGAACTGCTCGCCACCGGCCTCTGCTTCCCTACCTCCATCACCGAGATCTCTTTCTTCTGTTTGGATCAAGAGAACTTGATCAACCCGGGAAACGTCGTTACAACACTGGAAGGAGAACTCCGGGCAGCGGTGCCCAACGCCGCCAGTTTCCTGAACACCCCCAGTGCCTACTTCGGAGCGGGCCATACTTCTCCGTACATGGCGCAAAACGTAATGACCTCCACCATACAGAACTCCTTTAATATCACCCCTTCTCCAGGCTGGATCACATTTCCGCTCGCGAACACGATCGTATTGAACGCTGGCGACAACCTGATCATCGATGTGGTATGGAGCCGTTCTACACGCACGGGAGTTGGCCCGAAAGTAGAGCTGGAGGACCCGGGGTTCCTCTGTACCAAGTGGGTATTCCAATCGGGCGGCGGGGGTACACAAGCTGCACGCAATCTGGTGAAGGACAATCCAGTTACGGGTACAGTGGCGCCCACCACCATCAACCCACATACCAAGCGCCCGGTCACCCGCTTTACCGGTAAGATAGCGGGACCTACCACGATATCCCGCATAGCGAACCTCATCAACTATGGCGGAAGCATCATGATCGGCGATGCGGCGTGGGAAGCGGCTTCCACCAAGCGCGGACGCGGCACCGTAATGGCCCAAAATGGCATCTATGACGGGAACATCCTGCTCAGCGACCATGTCTTCGACCGCTACTTCGATGGGGCGGTGCGCCCGGAGGATGGCCAAGCTACCATGGGCTATGCCTATGTGGGGCTGGCCAAGCTGCGTGAGCGACTAGAACAGGACCGACACCTGCCGAACATGCCTTCGCGCAGTGAGTGGGAAGCAAAGGGAGGTGCCAGCCTCGGCACCATTACCACGGGCCTTTGGCAGAGCGTGGAGGACCAAGCTTTGTATATCACCCAATTGGAGCAAGACCTGGATGCCCTCGAGGAAATGACCTTCGGCACCGCTGTGGGACCCGAAGAGGCCCAGCGCCTGATAGCCGGTATACAGGCCAGCAAGCGCCTTACCGAGGCCCAAAAGCTCCATTTGATCGATGCCTTGAACGCCAAGGCAACCCCAGCACCTGCCAAGCCATGAACGACGCACTCCGCACCCTTGCACGCTTCCGCGCCGCTGCCGTCCTGATCACCACGCTGGGAACGGCCTTGGGGGTTGCCGCCCAAGGCAACATCGCCATCAATAACACCGGGGCAGCAGCAGCCCCCCAAGCGATGCTGGACATCAGCTCCCTCACCAAGGGCCTTCTGATCCCACGCATGAATTCATTTCCTGCGGCCACACCAGAGGGCCTTACAGGGTATCTCACTACTGGTGTGCGCGGTTTCTACGTTGTGAAGAACGGTACGTGGCAATTGCTCGGCACCGGCAAGAATGGCTGGGACCTCTATGGCAACGCACTTCTCGATCCCGCCAATCCCAACCCCGACTTCATCGGCACCACGGACAGTTCCCCCATGTATTTCCGGACCAATAATGCGCACCGCATGAAGTTGGATGGGGGCAGCGGAAATCTGAGCGTTGGCCACCCGGTAGCCTACACTGCGCAACAGCGGTTGGATATCAATGGCGCCCTCAGCATGTATTATGCTACGGGAGCAACTGTGCCGGAGGCGAGCCAAACCACTGCGGCCGGCGTGTTCCGCTATCAACCCTTCGGCACCGTCACAGGTACTGTGAACTACCAATATGGCACCGGAGAGATAAAGGCAGTAGGTACAGGCACCCCAGCCAACGTGCTGAATGCCACCAATAACTACCCGCTGCAATACGCTGCCCACTGGGGCAATGTGGATGGCACCGCGCTGCAGCAAGGCGCAACCGGCCCCCCCATACTCCAGCCGCGCAACAACGGCTGGCGCGCTTTCGAGAACCCCTATACCGAAAAGATCGCACAACCGTGGACACACTTTGCCGAAGCAGTGTGCACATCAACAGCGGGGGTGGAGGCCATTGTGCCCCAGTTTACCGGAGGCCCAGCGAGGGTATCCAGCGTGGATCCCCTTGTTACACCAGCACCAGGCTCGCCGGGCGCTAACTCACTGTGGTACCGGCGGCAGTATCTGTATCTGGCCAGAGAGGTAGGCCTGGAGTTGGCCCAGCTCTCCGGAGCAGCGGGAACCTATGAAGGTCTGTGTCCGGGCGGCCCTGTGACCAAGGTCTTATTTGACTTTGGCGCCGTTGGCCAGCGGAATGCCATTCCTGGTAATGTAACCGTGCGAAATGCACCCTTAGGATTGAATGCATTGAACGGTTTCGACAACACCCCGGATAACAGCGGCACCATGGGATGTGGCACTATCGGGGCCGTTTGGCCCAGCACGGCCGTTGCTGGCTGGGAAACCATAAATCTATCCACCCCTTTCAAGTGGGATGGCCACAGCAACGTGCTGGTTGAAGTTGCCGTCAACAGTCCGGGGTTCCCTCCTTTGGGTCCACAGATCACTACTAGGCCGGTCACCGTCACCAATACAGGTTTCAATGCAACGTACGGGATGAATACAACGACGCCACCTACCGCCTTTTTGATTCCTGATCCATCACCCGGTCCGGGCTGGGGCTGCAATCTCACTTTGAACGTTTCCACCCGCTTGCCCGATAACGTACCTGCCGGAAACCCGGCGTATACCTATGGTTCCAGCCAGTTGCGTCCGATCATCAAGTTCATGGGCACGGTGGCCAAATTGGGTCCTACAGGACCCAACTACACCACCGGCACAGGCAACTACATCAGCTACCCCGGTGCCTTGGTTTTGGAGGATGGGACTATTTCCAATACCACGATTCCTTGGGGCATGTGGCGGCCCAACCACCCGGTTGGCAATTCCTACTATTCCTACAAGGGGGTCGGCACCATCTCTGCCCAGCGGGGCGTTTTCGATAGTGGCTCCCGCCTGAACGACCATGTGTTCGACCGCGCCTTCGATGGCCGCGTGGCCCCCGGCGATGCAGCCCATTTTGGGGAGCAAACCCTGCTACCGCTGCGCGAACTGGAGAACTATACCCGCACCAACCGCCACCTGCCCACCATGAAGGGCCGCGAGGAGTGGGACCGCAGCGGCGGATTCTCACTCGGCGACCTCACCAACCAGCTCTGGGCCACCACCGAGACCCATGCACTCTATGTGACCGAGCTACATGACAAGTTGAACGTGATCGAGATGCTCACCAACGAGCGCCCCCTCACCACTGCGGAATTCTGCACGGCTCAGCAACAACTGGCCAACATGCCGGAATACACCGATGCCCAAAAGGCCCGCTTGATCGCCTCCCTCCGCCAGCGCTCACCACTTACCCCTCTTTCCCGTTAGGCCATGGCTCCTGTCAACATCCATACCCGCATTCGCAGAGGTCAACGGCCCGCACCGGCGCGTGTGGCAACCGTGCCTACAACTCGCTCCGTCAGTTGGGAGGGCTTGGTGATCCCCCTGCTGCTCACGGTTCTGTTGCTGGCGATCGCAGGTGCGGTGCAAGCGCAGGTGGCCATTAACACCACCGGCGCCGCGCCCACTACACCCAACGCCATGCTGGAGATCAGCACCACCAACTTCAAAGGCATGCTCGCCCCGCGCATGACCTACGCCGAGCGCAACCTCATCCCCTCGCCACCCGATGGCCTGCTGATCTATCAGACCGATGATCAGACCACCAATGTGAAGGGCTACTACTATTACGACAGCCAGACCGTGGTCGTCGGTTGGCGGCACATCTCTGAAGGCGCTACCTGGCAACTCGGTGGCAACGCAGGTACCACCAGCGCGGACTTCGTGGGTACGCTGAACGCCCAACCTTTGAACTTCCGCACCCGGGACTACGAACGCGCGCGCATTAGCGCTACAGGGCAGTTCCAGATGTATGTGCTCGCCCCACCCGCAGGGAACACCGAACTGGTGCATGTGGAAGGTGCCGTAAAGCTGAATGGCGGAAGTGTGGCACCCGATCAGGAGGGCACCATCAGATACATGCCTGGCTCGGGTACTGACCCGGGGAGGTTCGAAGGCTATGTAGTGAACGTGGGGCCTCCTGTCGACCCTACCCTGAACAGTTGGAAGCAGATCGACAACAACTTCGGTGAGCGGAAAAACCAGGAAACGGCCGATGCATTGGTTGGATGCCTCGACCCGACTGCGTCCAACGCTCCGTTCGCTGCAGGGAACGTTCCTGCCTCGCCACGCCCTTGGCCCATTCCCGGCCCTGCCGGGCCCTATGGGAGCATCGGCAACATGGATGCCCGGTCGCCCTACTTCACCTACTGGGAGGATTCGCGCCGCCAATACCTTTACAAGTCCGAGGATCTGCTGGCCGCCGGTATTTGCCCAGGTGTGGGCAATCCCATCCGGGCCATTGCATTCAATGCCGTCGGCGTATCCGGAGCGGCTGGCCGTATCCACTTCCTGCGTTTCCGCATGAAGAACACCACGGCCACTGCGCTCACCACATTCGATGATGCCAGCTTGGTGGACTTTGCAAATCCCAGCCCTCCCCCGGGAACCAATCCCCCTACCTATATCGTTCGTGGCGCACCAGGCTTCCACACCGACGGATACACGATCAATGCCGGCTGGAACATCCATCCCTTCAATGACGGGATCGCCCCTTATGACAACACGGTCGGCTTTGGATGGACCGGTGGTAACCTCCTGATCGATGCCGCCATCGACAACCAGGAATGGACAGGTCCCTCCATCCAATCGGCCGGAGTCGAATCCTACAACACCAACTACTCGAGCATGCTCTCCATGTATTGCGATGCCTGTGGAGGGACAGGAACTACCGGGAGCTGCAAATGGCAGAATACTGCTTTACCGGCGGGGTTTTACTATCCCCCTACAACCCCGAACAATGGAGTACAAGGAACCAACGCGAACGTAGAAGGCTGGAGTTGGCGCGGTGGTTGGACCATGATCTGGACACAGAGCCTTGTCGTTTGCGACGGTTCCACACCTCTTTATGAGGGAAGTAAGAGCACGGCTCAAACCTTGCCTCGCGTGGCCTTCTTGGCCAAATACGTGGGTGGTGGTGTTGCATTCAAAGTAGGCAACTACATGGTAGCCGATGAGGGTCTCATGGTGGGCGACGCCACGTGGGCGGTCGGTGCCAACAACTTCAAAGGACCCGGCACCTTGAGCGCAGAGCGCAGCGTTTGGTCGGGTAGCACGCTGCTGAACGACTACGTATTCGACCTCTACTACGACGGTGAAGCACGCCCCGAGGATGCCTCTTCTGCTTCACGCTACATGCGTACCCCATTGAAGGAGCTCCCCAACTACGTGGAACGCGAGCGCCGCCTGCCCACCATCGATGGCCGCGAGCAGTGGAACAAGCAAGGTGCCTTCAGCGTGGACAAGCTCGGCAACCAGCTTTGGATCACCGTGGAGGACCAAGCCCTCTACATTCAAGAGCTCAACGCCCGCATGGACGCGCTGAAGCAGTACTTGGTGGAGAAGAAGCTGAAGGAATTGGGAGGGGAGTAATATCCATTCGCAGTAGCAGATCGTCCGAACGAAGAAGCGGATCCGCAGTAATTGCGGATCCGCTTCTTCGTTAAAGGCTGGTGCCCGTCACCCCTAATGCCCGCCCGCGCTTGCAGCGCCACACCGAAATTGCACAGACCACCAGCAACAGCGCCCGTACCTTCCCACCGCTCAATGACCTCTTTCACCCATGGCCGTCTCACCATGGCCATACACCGCTTCGGGAATGGCCCGCTTCCCCTGATCGCCATCCACGGCTTCGATCGCAGCGGCCGCGACTTTGCCGTACTCGCCGAAGCCTTGGCCAATCGATGCACCTTCCACGCTTTCGACCTCCCCTTCCATGGCCACAGCCCTGCTCCTATCGGTGACCGCCCCATAACGCCGGAGGAGTTCGCTGCCTTCTTCACCGCCTACACGGAGCACATCGGTGGCGGGGCCATGGCCCTGTTGGGCTACAGCCTCGGCGGCAGGCTTGCACTGAGTTTGGTGGAGCAATGCCCTGCACGCTGGAGCCATGCATTCCTAGTGGCACCGGATGGCCTGGTGCCGCAGCCGTGGTATCGCGGCATGGCCAACTACCGCTGGGGCCGATGGGTCTATCGGAAGTTCATTGATCACCCTGGTGGCATACACGCCTTGATCGTCCTGCTATACCGCACCCGCCTGATCGGCGATCGCATGCACCGCTTTCTCATGGGCCATAGTGACACCCGAAAAGCGCGCGTGCTGCTGCACGAAGTGTGGACCAGCTTCCGCCTGATCGAACCGGACCTGAAGCGGGTGGCCGATAACCTCCGTAACCAAGCACTGCCCCTGCACCTCTTCATGGGCGAGCATGACCGGGTGATCAGACCAGCGCAAGCCAAGCGCTTGCAACAACTGGCGCCAGAGGAGGTCCATGTTCAAGTGATGCCTACAGGCCACCGCATGTTGACCGCGGACCTGGGGGAAGCGATCGCAAGGGCATTGGGGCGGCTTGCGTGAATGCTGAGTGACCCGGGCGGCAAGGTCCAATAAGCATCGGTCCATGTGTGGGACAGTGATGGAAGCAACGTACCGTTCCTCAATTATCCTCCCCTACCAACCTTCGTCCACTAAATTAGCGCCCCCCTGCAAGGAAGCCCATCCTCATGACCCGAACCTTTCTCCTACGCTTGGTGCTGATCGGCACCTTGACCCTGCCTCTTATTGCGCTTGGCCAAACCGGCACGGTTCGCGGTTTCGTTTACACGGAAGCGAGCGGCGAGCCATCCATCTTCACTCCCGTGGGCCTGCGCGGTGCCACCATCCATGGCGCGCAGACGGATGTGAACGGGTACTTCTCCATTACCAAAGTGCCACCGGGGCGCTACACCCTGCAGGTGATCTACCTGGGCTTCGACACCTTGCTGAAGGAAGTGGATATCAAGGCCGACCAGATCATTACCGAACAACTCTACCTGAAAAAGGGAAGCATTCAGATGCAGGCCGTGGAGGTTTCTGCAGAGAAGCAGAAGGCCCAAGAGAACGTGCGCGTGGGTGTTACCAAGCTCACTCCGAAACAGATCGAACGCCTGCCGGCCATCGGCGGCCAAGCGGATCTCGCGCAATACATGCAGGTGGTGCCCGGCGTGGTCTTCACCGGTGACCAGGGTGGCCAGCTCTACATCCGGGGCGGATCGCCCGTGATGAACAAGGTGCTGATGGACGGCATGGTGCTGTACAACCCATTCCACAGCATCGGCCTCTTCAGCGTGTTCGATAACGACATTATCCGTAACGCCGACATCCTTACCGGCGCTTTCAATGCCGAATACGGCGGCCGTGTGAGCAGTGTGATGGACATCACCACACGCGACGGGAACAAAACCCGCTTGAGCGGAAAAGTGGCCGCCAGCACCTTCGCCGCCAAAGGCCTCTTGGAGGGACCCCTGAAAAAGCAAAGCGCACCGGGACAAGGCAGCAGCTCGTTCCTGCTCAATTTCAAGCACAGTTACTTGGACCAGACCAGCAAGAGCCTTTACTCCCACGTGGACAGTGCCGGGTTGCCCTTCAAATTCACCGATCTCTACGGCAAGGTTTCGCTGAACGCTGCCAACGGTAGCAAGGTGAACTTCTTCGGATTCAACTTCACCGATGGTGCCAAGTATCGCGGCGTAAGCGACCTGGACTGGAAAAACTGGGGAGCTGGCACCAATTTCGTGCTGGTGCCCTCTGGAAGCGCAGTGCTCATCCAAGGTGTCTTCGCACTGAGCAACTACAAGATCGAACTGCTCGAGGGCGACCTTCCCCCACGTACCAGCAGCATCAACAACTTCAACGGGGGTCTCAACTTCAAGTATTTCACCGGCCGCAATGAGGTGCACTACGGCTTCGAGGTCACCGGTGTGAAGACGGACCTGAGCTTCTTCAATTCATTGGGCTACAACTTGCAAGTGCAAAAGGTGAGCACCGAATTGGCGGGCTTCTTCAACTACAAGATCCGCGCGGGCAAATGGGTGTTCGACCCGGGCATCCGCTTGCAGTACTACGCCACCCTGGCCGTGCTGAGCCCAGAGCCGCGCTTCGGATTCAAGTTGAACGTAAGCGATCGTTTCCGTCTCAAGGGTGCGGCCGGCATGTACAGCCAGAACTTGATCGCTACCAACAACGACCGGGATGTGGTGAACCTCTTCTACGGTTTCCTCACCGCACCGGATGATATCCCCAAGACCATCACCAATAAGAATGGCGATGTGCGCGATGTGAAGGACCCACTGCAACGCGCCAACCACGTGGTAGGCGGTTTCGAATACGACATCACTTCCAAGGCCAGTATCAACGTGGAGGGGTACTACAAGAACTTCCGCCAGGTAACCAACCTGAACCGGGATAAGCTCTTCAACGACACACCCGAATTCGCGAGCAAGCCGGATGAACTGAAGAAGGACTTCATTATTGAGACCGGCAGTGCCTACGGTGCCGACCTGCTCCTGAAATACGAGAACAAGGGCCTGTACCTCTGGGCGGTGTATTCACTCAACTTCGTGGACCGTTTCGATGGGCAGCGCAGCTACAACCCCATATGGGACCGTCGCAACAACGTGAACCTGGTGGCCAGCTACACCTTCGGAAAGCATGACAGCTGGAAGGCCAGTGCGCGCTGGAACTACGGCTCCGGCTTCCCCTTCACACAGAACCAAGGCTTCTACGAGAGCCTGCCCTTCAGTGGTGGCATCGGAACGGACATCAACTCCACCAATGGGGATCTCGCAATCATCTATGGCCCCCTCAACGGTGGAAGGCTCACCGACTATCACCGCATGGACCTGGGCATCACCAAGACCTGGAAGTTGGATGAGTACCAAGTGATACAACTGGACCTGAGCGTAACCAATGTGTATGACAGGAAGAACATCTTCTACCGGGACCGGGTGACCAGCGCGGAAGTATACCAGCTCCCCGTGCTCCCGAGCGTAGGGTTCTCGTACACGTTCTGAGGTAGTTCTCGATCCAAGTTGTCCGTTGTCAGGAATGGACTTGCTTGTTCAGTGCATTCTCTGCTGATGTGCTGCGCATTTGCCAACAGCAGGCGCAGGCGGCCGGAGAAAGGTCGGCAGCCGGACAACCGACAACGAACAACCCCGCTCAAGTCCGGGGTAGGCTGACAACGAATACTGATTTCAACCAAAATCACCCCTATACCAAACATCCAGTTAGCTTTACACCCCGTGATCACCATCCCCATTCAGGGCGGGATCAACATGTGATGACGGGTTCCACCAAATATATTTTCGTTACCGGAGGGGTTACCTCCAGCTTGGGCAAGGGCATCGTAAGTGCCTCCCTGGCGAAGTTGCTGCAAGCACGCGGCTTTACCGTGACCATCCAAAAGTTGGATCCGTACATCAACGTGGATCCAGGCACCCTGAATCCTTACGAGCACGGCGAATGCTACGTCACCGAGGATGGTGCGGAGACCGATCTGGACCTGGGGCATTACGAGCGTTTCTTGGATACGCCTACCAGTCAGGCCAACAACGTCACCACGGGGCGCATCTACCAGAACGTGATCAACAAGGAGCGGCGGGGTGAATACTTGGGCAAGACCGTGCAGGTGGTGCCGCACATCACCGACGAGATCAAGCGCAACATCCAAGCCTTGGGCCGCAAGGGCATTTACGATTTCGTGATCACCGAAGTGGGTGGTACCGTGGGCGATATCGAAAGCCTGCCGTACGTGGAAGCGATCCGCCAGCTGAAGTGGGAAAAGGGCCGCGATGCCCTCTCGATCCACCTCACGCTCTTGCCCTACCTGAGCACATCGGGTGAGTTGAAGACCAAGCCCACACAACACAGTGTGAAGGAGCTCCTGAGCCTTGGGGTGCAGCCGGACATCCTTGTATGCCGTACCGAGCATGCCATGCTGAAGGGCATGAAGGAAAAGATCGCGCTCTTCTGCAACGTGGACCAGACCGCCGTGATCGAAAGTGCCGATGCGGAGACGATCTACGATGTGCCTCTGCTGATGCAGCAGGAGCAATTGGACGTGGTGGTACTGAGCAAGCTCGGCATCACCAATTATCCGGAGGCTGACCTGGACCGCTGGAGGGATTTTTTACGCAGGTACAAGAACCCCACGAACACCGTGCAGATCGGCCTGGTGGGCAAATACGTGGAATTGCGCGATGCCTACAAGAGCATCAAGGAAGCCTTGGACCACGGCGGTGCTGAGAATGAGACCAAGGTGGAGATCCGTTGGGTACACAGCGAGAAGCTCACACCCAAGAATGTGGCCAAGCACCTGGGAGGACTGAATGCCATTCTGGTGGCACCCGGTTTTGGGAACAGGGGCATCGATGGCAAGATCGAAGCGGTGCGCTATGCCCGTGAGCACAAGGTACCTTTCCTCGGTATCTGTCTTGGCATGCAATGCGCGGTGATCGAATTCGCACGCAACGTGCTGGGGCATCCGGAAGCCAATAGCACCGAGATGGACCCGGATACCAAATGGCCGGTGATCTCCATGATGGAGGAGCAGAAGGCCAAGGTGGACATGGGAGGCACCATGCGCTTGGGCTCCTACCCTTGCAAGTTGACCGAGGGCTCCCACACGGCAAAGGCCTACGGAAAAACAAGCATCAAGGAACGCCACCGCCACCGGTACGAATTCAACAATGCCTACCTCGAGAAATACCGGAAGGCAGGCATGATCGCTACGGGGGTGAACCCGCAGACCAAGCTGGTTGAAGTGGTGGAACTGAAGGACCATCCCTGGTTCGTGGGTGTGCAATACCACCCGGAGTACAAGAGCACAGTGGCCCGCCCTCATCCACTTTTCACCCGCTTTGTGAAGGTGGCGCTGGAGCACCAGAAGGGAAAAGTGACCACCGACCAAGTGAAAGCCTGATCGATCTCTTTGCGCGGACTTTGGCCCAACCGAAGCTGCGTCGAATAGCAGCTGTGCTTTGTGATCTCTACCGTTTTCGCATCTCGCTTCTCATGCGCTGCGCGCCTTGCGAAGTGCCGCGACGCGAATGCTCTATGTGACAACGGCTGAACGCCGGGTGAGTGCTGGACATTTTATTCACTGGAAAGCCTTTCTCGGCTTCTCGCGCGCTGTACGAGCGAGAAGGGCCGCTCGGCTCAACGCGATCAACAGATGTTAGCATGGCCTCCCCACGATCCGGGATGAAAATGGCTGTGCTCCCCGATCCCATACGGCTATCTTCGCGCCCTTCTTGTTACCACCTAAGCGACCACGGATCAGCATGGACCGTAATTCGATCATCGGCATCCTTCTCATTATAGCCATCCTTTTCGGCTATCAGTACCTCACAATGCCGAGCGCCGAAGAGAGCGCCCGGATGCAACAAGAGCAGGACAGTATTGCCGAAGTGGCCATCCGCAAACAGGCTGACCATGCCGATGCGGCCCTTGCCGGTCAGCAGCAGCAAGAGAAGAACACTTCGGAGGTGGCCTCCTTGGATACCAGCTTGCTCGCCGACAGTGTCAATGCAGACAGTATACTGGTTGCAAAGCAGCACGAGCGCTTGGGCATCTTCGGCCCCGCCGCCAGCGGACACAATGAGGTGGTGACGATCTCCAACGAGAACCTGCAGGTCGCCATCAACACCTTCGGAGCAAGGCCCAACCTGATCCGCCTGAAGGGCTACAAGACCTACCACGATCATAAGCCCCTGCTGCTGGCGGTGCCGGACAGCGGTGCCTACGAATACAACTTCTTCCTCGGCAACCGAAAGCTGAGCACGAAGGACATGAACTTCACCGCCGAGAAGATCGGCGAGACAGGCGTAAGGCTGAAAGCAGCCACCACCGACCCCGCGAAGTATCTGCAGATCACCTACCAGTTGGATAGTGGCACCTGGTTCATGAACACCACCGCTGAGCTGGTGGGCTTGCCCGAGATCGACCCAAGGAACGTGATGTTCCACTGGAATCTCACCGGATTCCACAACGAGAAGCACCGCCCCACAGAGGAGCAACATTGCACCGTCTACTATAAGTATCTCAACAGCGACCGCGACTTCCTAAGCGAAAGCAAGGACGATAGCAAGAAGCTGGAGGCAAAGACCAACTGGGTCGCCTTCAAGCAGGACTTCTTTACCGTGGCCATGATCAAGAAGGATGGCTTCACCAGTAACGGGTCTGAGATCTCCATCACCAAACTGCCGGACGACACCCTGTACACCAAGCGCTACGATGCCAAGCTGTTCTTCTCACAGGAGCCCAGTGAGCATGCCGTGTTGGACATGCAGATGTACTTGGGGCCGAACCAGTACAACGTCCTGCGCCATACGGATATCCCGGATTTCAGCCGGATCATCGACCTGGGCTGGGGCATCTTCGGTTGGATGAACCGATTCCTGGTGATCCCCATCTTCAACTTCCTCAGCCAATTCAACCTCAGCTACGGCATCATTATCCTGGTGCTCACCATCGTGATCAAGATGCTGCTGTTGCCCATCGCCTATCGCAACCAGAAGAGCAGCATCCGCATGCGCGCGCTGAAGCCGGAGATCACCGCCATCAGTGAAAAGTATGGAACCGACCAGGCCATGAAGAAGCAGCAGGCCACCATGGACCTGTACCGCAAGGCCGGTGTTAGCCCAGTGGCTGGTTGCGTGCCCATGCTGTTGCAAATGCCCGTGCTCTATGCCATGTTCCGCTTCTTCCCCAGCAGCATTGAACTCAGGCAACAGCCCTTCCTCTGGGCCGATGACCTCAGCAGCTACGACAGCATCCTCCAACTCCCTTTCAACATCCCGGCATATGGTAGCCACGTGAGTCTCTTCACCTTGCTGATGGCCGCCAGTACCATCGTGTACACCTTGGTGAACAGCAAGCAGATGCCTCAGCAGCAAGGCATGCCGAACATGAAGGTGATGATGTACATGTTCCCGGTGATGATGCTCTTCTTCATGAACTCACTGCCTGCCGGTCTCAGCTACTACTATTTCCTGGCCAACCTCATCAGCATCCTGCAGATGACGGTGATCACCAAATGGTTCTTGGATGAGGGCAAACTGCGCGAGGAACTGTTGGCCAACATGAAGAAGCCCCGCAAGAAGAGCAAGTGGCAGGCGCGCATGGAGGAGATCCAGAAGCAACAGCAGGCAACCGCCAAGCGTCGGCGTTGATCCATTATCGGTTCCCGGGAGAATAGCTGCATTATGAACGGCTTCCTCCGCGGGTTGGAAGGCTTCAGCCGCGCACCAGCCTTTATGCTGCACCACCGTATGGGCTGGATGTTCATCGCTCCTATCCTGCTGTGGGCACTCTTCGCATTCGGGCTTTTTCAAACGGGAAACTGGCTGGTGGATGCCACCCAGACCTGGATCGAAAAACACTTGGGCTTGGATGTTCCAACCACCGGCCGCAACGGATGGCCCGGATTCCAGGATGATCTAAAGGCCGTGGTGAACGGCGCACGCAATGTGCTGGTGTGGGTTGTGCTGAAGCTGGCGATCTTCTGGCTGGTGGGGTTGCTGGGCAAGTATGTGGTGCTGATATTGCTCTCCCCTTTGCTGGCTTATGCGAGCGAACGCACGGAGGAATTGCTCACCGATTGCAGTGCTCCCTTCCAGTTGGGGCGCTGGCTTCGGGAGATGATCCGCGGAATGCTGATGGCGATCCGCAACGGTACGCTGGAAATAGGCATCACGGCGTTGGCTTGGGCGGCCACACTTTTCCTGCCGCTATTGGCCCCGGTGACGGCGCTCCTGCTCTGGCTCGTATCCTGCTGGTTCTATGGCTTCTCCATGTTCGACTACATCCACGAACGCCAGGCATTGGGGCTGAACGCCAGTGTCCGTGCCGCCAGCCGACAACGCGCACCGGTAATGGCCAACGGTATGCTTTTCAACCTGCTGATGAAGGTGCCCGTGCTCGGCATCATCACGGCCCCGCTGCTGGGCGCGGTGGGAGCGGTGCTGGCAACCGCGCCGGACCGGGGCCGAACCCAGCCGATCGAAGCGACGTAAAAACACGTCATGCGTGGCTGGCTTCCATTCCTTTTACTGATGCTCTGCGGTGTATCCTATGCCCAGCGACCCCATTTGGACGTGCCACCGCAAGACTCTCCTGATCGCGTGCAGGTCTTCGGTATCGTGACCGATAGCATTACAGGGAAGCCGGTTTACGACTGCTTGGTGGAGTACTATAACATGGCTGGTGAGCGCCTGTCCATTTCCTCGGTTAATAGCGATGGCAGATACGCCATGTATATCCCGGCCCATTTGCCATTCGAACTGCGGATAGAGCGCGAGAACGGCTATGCTGAACTCCGCGTGCGGGCACCGGAGATACCGGAAGGTTCAGAACCGTTCAGACTGGATCTGGTGCTGAAGCCAAAGTGAATTGAGCGAGGGCTTCGCGGACACCTCGAGTGCCACCGCGTTCAGGAGATACAAAAAGAAATTGCCCCCAAGTTCCATCTCTGGATCTTGGGGGCAATTAGCTAACTGTGTTTATCCGCTTATTTCACCGGAGCTGGCGGAGCTACTTTTTCAGTGGGCTCTGGCTTTGCCGGGGCCTTCACCACGGTCATTTCGTTCACCAAGTGCTTGGCTCCAGCGAACTTGTCGATGATCCACAGCACATAGCGAATATCCACGCTGATAGTGCGCTGCAACTCGGGCTCATAGGAAATATCGCCGCTCATGGCTTCCCAGTTGCCGTCGAAGGCAATACCGATCAGCTCGCCATTGCCGTTGATCACCGGGCTACCACTGTTGCCACCGGTAATGTCGTTCTCGCTGATGAAGTTGATGGGCAAGTTGCCGTTCTCATCAGCGTATTGACCGAAGTCCTTGGCCAAGAGCAACTCCTTCTGGCGCGCGGGCACCATGAACTCATCGCTGGTCGGATCTTCCTTTTGAAGGATACCGATCTGCGTGGTGCTCAGGTCGTAATGCACCGCATCAGCTGGGCTATAGTCATTAACGATGCCGTAGGTCATGCGCTCGGTGCTGTTGGCATTGGGATACCACATCTTCTCTGGGTCCTCCTCACGCATGGCGGCCACCATCAGGCGGTAGCCTTTGTCGATCTTCACTTGGGCATCCTGAATGGCTGGGCCCAAGTCGTTCCGATACAGGCCCAAGCTGCTTTCCATGGCTTGCATGCCCAAGTCCTTTTGCAAGGCCTTGAGGTTCGGCTTGGCCAGGAAGGCCATCAGGCGAGTGCTATCGGTAAGCACGCTGGTCTTGAACATGGCAGCCGCCCACTTGGTGAAATCGCCCTTGTAATTCTTTTCCACGGTCTTGATCACATCAGGTTGTTGCGCTGGATCCACATCATCATGGATCAGCTTGAACATGGCGGCGGTTACCTCCTCGTCCGTGGCTGGGTCATAGTTCTTCCAGAAATTACGCGCCTGGCTCCTGACCTGATCTGCCATGGTCTTGATCCGTTGGGTGTCCTTCGGATCCTTTTCCAGTTGCTTCTTCAGCCCGAACAGGCGGAAACCGAACACCACTGCTTCACTACCGAATGCAGCCTCTTGCATATAGGTGCTGGCCTTCTCGAACTGGGCACGTTCGGCATAGCCGTTGGCCAGGTCGCTGCGTACCTCGCCATACTTCGCTTGGCGCGTGGGATCTGCATTCACCCATACCATCAGGGCATCCTCCTGGTCCTTCTTGCGCTCGAAAACGTGTTGAGCCTTCAGTCCCTTCTGCTGGCCGATGAAATACTTCCAGTAGTTGGCGATCTGTGCATGTTTGGCTGCATACTTCAAACGCACGGTGTTGTTCGCCTTCATGTGCTTCTTCATGATCTCCAGCTTCTCGCCGCGGATCTTCACCCGGCTGGGCTGCTCCACATCCAAAGCCAGCTTCACACCGTCGCTGTTGAGGAAACGGTCCGTGCTACCGGGGAAACCCATGATCATGCTGAAATCACCCTTCTTCACACCGTCCAAGCTTACAGGGAAGTGATACTTGGGCTTGAATGCGATATTGTCGGCGGAATACTCGGCGGGTTCGCCATCCGCTCCGGTGTACACGCGGAACATGCTGAAGTCGCCGGTGTGGCGTGGCCACTGCCAGTTGTCGGTATCACCACCGAACTTTCCGATGGCATTCGGGGGCGTACCCACGAGACGTACATCCGGGTAGGTCTTGTAAACGAAGAGATAGAATTCGTTCCCCTCGAACATCTGCTTGAAGTCCGCTTGAATATGCGGCTGCCCTTCGGTGGCCTTCCCTTCCAACACTTGCGCCATCACACCGATAACGGAATCCCGTTCGGCTTCGCTCATTCCAGCGTTCAGGCCGGAGAGCACCGTATCGGTCACATCGGTGATGTACTGGAGGAAGCTAACGGAGAAGCCGGCAGGCTTTTCTTGGCTACGGTCCATGGCCCAGAAGCCATCGGTGAGAATATCGTTCTCCACCGTGCTCAGGCTCTGGATCGCCGAGTAGCCGCAGTGGTGGTTCGTGAGCATCAGACCATCGGAGCTTACGAGCTCGCCGGTGCAGAAGCCGCCACCAAGGCGTGCCACCGCATCCTTCATGCTGGCCTTGTTCAGGCTGTAGATGTCCTCGGCAGTGAGCTTGAAACCCAACTGGCGCATCTGCGCTTCGTTCACCTGTTTCAACTTGTTCAGCAGCCACATGCCCTCTCCGGCAAAGGCGCTACTCGCCGTGATCACGGCCACGAGGAGCAAGGAAAAGATCTTCTTCATATCAGAGTTCTGGGATCGGTTTTGGAAATGCAAAATGAACGGCCACCCGTTCAGGGCCGCGAATTTAGTGCTTTACTTCATGGGTCCGCGATCGGACCTCGGAATGGCGGTCCTTAGCGGAGTTCGCCCACCTTGGTCCACTCAATGTTGGCCAAGAGCTCTTCTGCCCTTTGGGTGAAGTTCTTAAAGGCCTGGGGCGGAGCTACCCTACCGACCACCTGCTTGTCCCGAGCATCAGCATGCACCCGGATGATCACGCTCGGAAGGTCCGTCACCGGCCGGTCGTACACATCGTCCATGGCAAAGAAGCCCCGTGCTTCAGCCTCTTCCTTCAGTGCCTTCATCGTGGCGGCATCTACACGGCCGGTATAGCGTCCTTCGCGGGGAGCGAAACGGCGACCTTCATAAACTGCTGAGCCATCCTGAAAGATGGTGATCTTGTAGGTGGGACAAGTGCCGAAACAGGGGGTCCGTTCAAGGGAGAAGAATACGCTGTCGTCACCGAGCTTGCTGGCGTAACTCGGCTCCTCCAGAGGCTCCGTCGCTTCCTCCACCACCGCTGGGGGCGTTACTGTTTGCTCCCTTACCTGAGTGGCCGCACTGTTAGAGGTGGCGTCCGCGACTTCCTTTTTGCCTTTGCAGCCAGCCGTGAAGGCGAGCAGGAAGGCAGCTATGATCATGGTAGGCGTTTGCATGGGGCGAAGTTATGTGCATCCGCCTTGGCGAAGACCGTGCCGATCAGCATGCCAATTTCGTGCTGGGCCGGTGGGCTACTTTTGCCGCCCATGGAACTCGACCCGCTCACAGCCATCTCCCCCATCGACGGGCGCTATCGCGGGCGCACCGCTCCTTTGGCCACTTGGTTCTCCGAACTGGCACTGATCCGCTACCGCCTCGTAGTGGAACTGCACTGGTTCCGCTTCCTCTGCGAAATTCCCCTCCCGGAGCTGAAGAACACGCGCACGGAGAGCTTGGGCGAACTGGACAAGCGCATTGCAGCATTCTCCATAGCGGATGGCCAGCAGGTGAAAGCAATTGAACGCACCACCAACCACGATGTGAAGGCGGTGGAATATTGGCTGAAGGGACAGCTGGAGCAGCTGGGCTTCGGGGCGGCCAAGGAGTTCATCCATTTCGGGCTCACCTCGCAGGACATCAACAATACGGCCTTGCCGCTGCTGCTGAAGGATTTCACAAAGGAGTACTACCTGCCGCAGATCACCGCGTTGCGCGACCGTATCCACGCACTGGCATTGCAGTGGGCCCAGGTGCCCATGCTGGCCCGTACACATGGCCAACCCGCCTCCCCTACCCGCTTGGGCAAAGAGCTGGAGGTATTCACCGAGCGCTTGGACAACCAGTTGCACCTGCTCCGCGAAGTGCCCTTCTCCTGCAAGTTCGGCGGGGCCACCGGCAACTTCAATGCGCACCATGCCGCCTATCCGGAGCTCCACTGGGCTAAGTTGGCCGACCGCTTCACCACGGATAAATTGGGATTGCAACGGCAACGCTTCACCACGCAGATCGAGCATTACGACTCCATGGCCGCCCTCTTCGATGCCATGCGAAGGATCAACACGATCCTGATCGACCTGTGCCGCGACATCTGGACCTACATCAGCATGGATTGGTTCCGCCAACGGGTGAAGGCCGGTGAGGTGGGATCATCCGCCATGCCGCACAAGGTGAACCCGATCGATTTCGAGAATGCCGAAGGGAATTTGGGATTGGCCAATGCCCTCTTCATGCACCTGAGCGAGAAGCTCCCGATCAGTCGCCTCCAGCGCGATCTGACCGATAGCACAGTAACGCGCAACATCGGTGTGCCCATGGCCCACACGGTGATCGCCATCGGCTCTGTGATGCAGGGCTTGGACAAGCTTCTGCTGAACGAAACGGCCATCGCCCGCGACCTCGATGCGCAATGGGCCGTGGTGGCAGAGGGGATCCAGACCATCCTGCGCCGCCATGGCTATCCGGAACCCTATGAATTGCTCAAGGAACTGACCCGCGGGAAGGATAAGATCGGGCAAAAGGACATTGCCGATTTCATTGAAGCGCTGGAAGTGGAAGAGGCCGTAAAGGACCGCTTGCGTTCACTTACCCCCAGTAACTATCTCGGGGTGGATCTGTTCCCAGGGTCGTGAGTTCGTGAGGCTCCGTTCACCAACGCATCTCCCTGCGACTCCGCATCTCTGCGGCTTATCAGCGATCACTACCTCCTTACCTCTTCTCCAACAACAGCCTCTGGTATCCCACCATATCGGTGTTCGGGATGTCCGCAAGATCCAGTTGGCGCATGATCGTGATCACCTGCCCGCGGTGGTAGCTGGCGTGATTGAAGCAGTGGGTGAGCAACTGCCAGCGGGGTTGTGTGAACTTCACCCCCTTGGAATTAGCGTAGGTAACGGACTGGAGCAACTGTTCATCATCCAATGCCTGCACTTTGTCGTTCATGGCCACGCTCATCTTCAGCAGGGCATCAACCCCCTTGTCGAACTCCACCAATGGCGCCTCAAGGATCCGTCCATACCACGCATTGGATGCATCTCGAATATGCGCAATACTTAGGCGTAGCGAGGGGAAACTGCTCTTCACGTGGCGATCCAACACGTTGTCACTTTCGCGTTGCAGGCGCTCTACGATACGGGTGTTTGCCCAGAGGTCGTAGGCGGCATATTGATGGATAAGGTCCTTCATGGCGGGAGTTAGGTGGATAACGGTGTTGAAAATACGCACGGATCAGGAATAGGGCCACTCCGGAGATGACTTAGGTTCGCATCGTGAACGGCACTGCCATGATCGGAACAATTTTCGGAAAGAAAAAGATCAGTGAGGACAAATTCGCGAACGTGTTCGTGAATGCCGTGCTGCGCCTCACAGAACAAGGATACCCCACGATCGTGGCCGAGCTGGAGGAATCCAGCGAATTCGTGACCCGACCGGTGTTCGGGCCGGGCGATGACGAGCTTTTTGCCCTGATCATTTTCGCGGGCAACCTGATGGAGGCTCCCAAGCACATGGCTCCCGGTCAGGACCATCGTCTCGCACAGCACGCCTACTCCAAGTTCGCACCGCTGATGGACACCTCCGCCGCCGAGCTGGAAACGGAGACCATCGCACTGCAACATTTCATGGGGCGCATCAACCACCCGAGCAAGAACACGGTGTACGCGATGAGCAAGGCGATCTTCCACAAGTACGACCTCTTCCGCCACCAAGACGCCTACTTCCGCGAGCAGAAGGCCCCCAATCCGATCGTGTTGGGTCGCATCAATAAGTTGATGCAGTATTGCCTCTGGGATTGGGCCGACCTGCTGGATGACCTGCGGGTGAGGGCTTAGGCAGTTGTCAGCTACCTGTTGTCAGTTATCAGGAGCCGAATCCCGTATCCTCAAATTGCTGCTTCGTGCCCTCCACCAGTTGAACTGCTCTCCGTCGCTAGCAACTGTGAACGGTTTGAGTCGCGGCAACGCCTGACAACCGACAACTGACAACGGGCAACTGTAATTTAACTCAGTACCCCTTCACCAACCGCCATTTCCACAATATGCTCGCCGATGGCCAAGCAGGCCGTGGCCGCTGGTGATGGAGCGTTGAGCACGTGGATGTGGGTACCGCTCCGCTCGATGCGGAAGTCGTCCACCATTTCACCGTCGGTACCGAGCAACATGGCCCGCACGCCTGCACGGCCCGGAACGATATCGTCCATCTCGAGGGAAGGGATCAATCGGCGCAGCGTCTTCAAGAAGAGCTTCTTGCTGAAGGCCCTGCGGTACTCATCGATGCCGTAGGACATATTCTTGAAGAATAGCTTCCAAGTACCTCCATAGGTGAGTGCATCCCACGTGTCGCGGAAGCTGAAGTCCGTTTTACCGTAGCCTTCACGCTTGAATGTGAACACTGCGTTCGGTCCGCATTCGGTGCTGCCATCGGTCATGCGCGTGAAGTGCACGCCGAGGAATGGGAAGCGCGGATCCGGCACTGGATAGATCAGGTTCTTCACCTTGTGCTTACCCTTTTCGGAGAGCTCGTAATAGTCTCCTCGGAAGCCCACGATCTGCTCCTTCACTGGTACACCATCCGCCCGTGCAAGCCGATCGCTTTGAAGGCCTGCACAGAAGATGACACACTTCGCATGGTACGCGCCCTTGTTCGTGCGGACCATACTACTATCGGCACCGGGTGTGCTGCCGTGCACCTCTTCGCCCGTGCGCACTTCAGAGGATGTGTTGATCGCCAATGCCAGCTCTGCCATCTTGTTGGTGGCTCCACGGAAATCGATGATGCCGGTGCAGCCTACCCATAGACCGGCTATGCCCGTGCAATACGGCTCGATCTGCTTGATCTCTTCCGCCGTGATGCGTTTGAGGTCCTCGATGCCGTTGGCCATGCCGCGCTGGTGGATCTTATCCAAGCGAGGCAGCTCATCGGGTTCCATGGCCACGATGATCTTGCCGCATACATCGTGCTTGATACCATGCTCTTTGGCGAAGGCCACCAGTTCCCTCCGACCCTGCGCACAGGTTTGAGCCTTCTTGCTTCCCGGCACATAATAGATGCCACTGTGGATCACGCCGCTGTTGTGGCCGGTCTGGTGATCGCTCAACACGGCCTCCTTCTCCAAAAGAAGGATGCGCTTGGCCGGAAAACGCGTTTGTAGCTTCAGGAAGGTGGCCGCACCAACGATGCCGCCGCCAACAATGACCACATCCCAAGCACTCGGATCGTCCGTTCTTTTCATGAATGGCTGCGAAGTTATCGTGTGGATCCCACTACCGGTGCGATCCGTTCCTCCTTGGGCACACGCAAAAGCAGGAGCGCCCCCAGTACGAAGAAGGATCCGATGACCACGATGGTGTTGCGGATATCCCCGGTAAGTTGGTTCACCATGCCGAATGCCAAAGTGCCCAGCACGGTGGCGATGTAAAAGCTCACGTCATAAAAAGAGAAGAAGGAGGCATGGTCCAGGGTCTCCGGAAGCAGCTTGGCATAGGTGCTGCGCGCAAGCGCTTGGGTGCCACCCATCACCAGGCCCACAAAGGCGGCCAAGATGTAGAATTCGTTGGTGAACTGGATCTGCCATGCAGCCAAGCAGATGCCCATCCAGATCACCAGACCAATGATCAAGGCCGCGATGTTCCCGAAGCGTTGACTGAGCTTTACGAAAAGCATAGCCCCCACCGCTGCGACCAGCTGGATCACGAGGATGCTGATAATGAGGCCACTGTCCGCGATGGAAGATCCATCGGGCTCTTTGATCTCCTGCTTCGCATAGGTCACCGCGAGGTACATCACGGTTTGCACACCCATATTGAAAACGAAGAATGCAGTGAGGAAGCGACGAAGCCGTTTGAGGCTTAGCATTTGGAACCACACCCGGCGTAGCTCGCGATAGCCGACCGTGAGCACATTCACCTGTTCCTCCTTGGGCGCTTTGGAATTCGGCAAATTCCGGAACGTGATCTGCGCCCAGCCCGCCCACCAGATGCCTACGGACAGAAAGGAAAGCCGGGCCGGCAGACCGTCGATGTCAGGGATGCCGAAGAGGGACGGCTTCATCACCATCAGGAGGTTGATCACCAGCAGGATCACGCTGCCCACATAACCCATCGCATACCCTCTTGCGCTCACGCGATCATGGTCCTTCGGTTCGGCTATTTCCGGCAGATATGCATCGTAGAAGATCAGGCTTCCGGAGAAACCGATGCTGGCCAGCATAAAGAGCACCAGGCCGACCCACAGGTGCTCATAGGTAAAGAAGAAGAGACCCGCACAACTAATGGCACCCAGGTAACAGAAGAACTTGAGGTAGCTCTTCTTATTCCCTCGGTGATCGGCGATGCCGGAAAGCAGGGGTGCCACGGCCGCCACCAGCAGAAAGCCCAACGAGAGCGTGTATGATTGCAGCGAGGCGGCCGGTAACCCATAAGTGGCCAGCACTTGGTCCTTGCCGCCCATTGTGGTGATGGCGGCGAAGTAGATCGGGAAAATGGCCGAGGTAATGGTAAGCGAATAGGCCGAGTTGGCCCAGTCGTACATGGTCCATGCGCGGATCAGGCGGGGATCCCCTTTTTGCATCGGGGCAAGGTAATCGGAGGCACTCGGTGCGTCACGCACGAAAGCGCATTTTATTCACCGTGTGCTTGGCAAAGGGCGGACCTACTTCACCAGATCCACTTCCACCCTGCGATTCTGGCTGGACGATACCTCATCCTCCCCTTCCACCGCTGGACTCGCTCCTCGTTGATCAGCCACGGTGATCCGATCGGCGGCAATGCCCGCATTCACCAGATAGCTCTTCATGGCTTCTGCACGATCCTTACCCAGTTCCTTCAGGTCCGGACGCATGCTCGAACGTTCCACTTCCTTCGCATCGGTATGCCCGGTGAATTTCACTTGGATCTTCGGATTGACCTTCAACACGGAGGCCAAGGTGTCCATCTGAGCCTTCATGGAAGGGTCGATGTCCTTGCTGAAACGCTTGAAGTAGATCACGCTCCCGTCCACACGTTGCGAGGGAGTAAGGCTGGGATTCGTTGTAACCTTTCGGCCGTAGATGAACTCGCTCTTGTCCTTATCGACCTGCTCGCAAGAGCATTCGCTGAGTAGCTTAATCGGTGTCACGCTCACATCGTCGACGAAGTAGTAGGCGTTCGCGCGCTGGGGCCGGGCCTCTCCCTTGGGCCGACGCATTTTACCTGCGCTCACTTTCTCAGTGGCTGCGAAATTGCCAATGATCAGATACGTCTCATCTCCTTTGGCCTCATACACTCCGCATACGCCTTGCCATCCATCCACGTCGTCGTAGACCTTGGTCTTCAGGGCAGGGATCTGGGCCTCGTAGGTGAGGCTCGCATCATCCTTCTTGTTCACCACAATGCGGCTTACGTATGCGCCCAGTTGGTCACTGGAGTATTTGCTGAGGTCACTCAGGCTTACATAGTAGCTGATGCAGTACTTCTGGCCCTTCTTCAGGGTCTTCTTGAATTTCATCTGCAGGTAGCTACGTGGCTCTTTGTCCATGTAGCTGTACCACAGAACTCCAGCATAGTTAATGCCGCTCAGGGCGCTTTGGAAGCCATTGGCATTCTTGGGCGCATAAGCGGGCGAGGCGCTATCGATGCTCTCGCTGTAGAGATCTGCCTTTGCCGCTGTGGGGCTATTCCAACCCTTGGCCGACTCGATACCACCCAACCTTCGCAATTTGCCTTCGATCTCCTCGAAGCTTCCATTGGTGATCATGTTCAGGCTGTCGGGAACTTGCTGGGCAGCGGCCGAAAGGAAGACCATGGAGAGGGCTGTGGCCAGAGAGAGCTGTCGGAAGTGTTTCATTCGTGAGGATCACGTTTGGTTTGAGTGGCGGTCGGCGAATGTAGATGATCCATTCGCGCCACAACACAGTTCAATGTCTGTGCCGATCCTGACGCATACAGCATCACCGCAGCATGCAGAAGGAACGCTGCACGAAAAAAGGGCCGCTCCGATGGAACGGCCCTTTTGAGGCTCTTGTTAATGCGACCGCTTATTTGCGTCCGCGAGGCTCGTCGCTTACGGAAAGCTTGTGCCGTCCTTCGGCACGACGGCTTGATAGAATGGCCCGACCGGCCGCGGTGCTCATACGCTCGCGGAATCCGTGCTTGTTCACACGTTTGCGCTTGCTGGGCTGGTAAGTACGTTTCATAGCCGTTCAGGTTTTCTTGAAAAGGGAGCGCAAAGATAGATCTTCAGTTGACACCTGCAACCCATTCTGATATATCCGTGCATCAGATGAAGATCCGAGCATGATGAACGCAGCCTTTTACCGCTGGAACCGCAAGCGTTCAAGACCATAGGCCACAACATGGCCGGCTTCATCCTCCACGATCAAGCGGCCGGATTCATCCACTCCCAGAGGCCGCGCTGTGAAATCAGCACCATCCAAGGTGAAGCTTGAAAAACGGTTCTTGGACCACAACAGTTCTGCATAGCGCTCGGAAACGGAAGCAGGTTCCTTGATCAAGAGCTTCCACCAATGTTCCATACGGTCGCAGAGAAGGGCCAAAAGTTGATCCAGATCTTGAACCACCCGCGTCTCCTGAACCAAGCTGGTGGCAGCAAGTTCAGTGGCGAAGCCGGTACTGTTCACGTTGATGCCGACCCCCACTATTGCGGAAGCCAAGCGCGATCCCTTGAGTTCGTTGACGATCAAGATGCCAGCAACCTTGTTGCGATCGATCAACACATCGTTCGGCCATTTGACCCGTACCATATCGGCATTGCGACCTGTCTTCAACAGAGCATCAGCCACAACGTCATGCACGGCAAGCGCCGCAGCTTTGGCCAAGTTGAACTGGTCCATGGCCTTGAAATCCTCAGGGATCAATACCAAGCTGGCCGCGAGATCCAGGCCGGGCGAGGTACTCCATTCCCGCCCCCGCTGGCCTTTGCCAGCCGTCTGCTCCAAGGCCATGATGGCAGTGCCGTGGCGCAATTCCTGCCGTGCCATGCCCATGGCAGCATAGTTGTTCGTGCTATCCACCGAGGGGAGTTGGATCACGCGATGACCGATGGTCGGATAGCTTTCCATGGAAATGAGAAGTACATCGTTCGGGAAGCCCACGCACGATGTGTACCTTTGAACGCCCAATATAGACCGCATGAAGGAAGCCCATCGACCACCCCACACCAACCCGTTGGTTGCTGCCGTGGTCCAAGGCATGCAAGAAGTGAAAGCAAAGGATATTGTACACCTCGACCTGAGCGAGCTACCGAATACCGTTTGTGACCACTTTGTGATCTGCCACGGGGATTCCAGCACGCAGGTGGAGGCCATTGCACGGAGCGTGGAGAAATTCACGATCCAGCAGGTCCACGAAAAGCCATGGCATACCGAAGGCAAGGAAAATGCCGGCTGGGTGCTCTTGGATTACGTGGACGTGGTGGTACACATCTTCCGACACGATATGCGGGACTTTTACGGCCTTGACCAATTATGGGCGGACGCCCTTCGCAACACTTACGAGAACGTAGCTTGACCCATTACCGTGGAAAACAACGAAAAAACCAAAAAGGACGGTCCAGGAGAGAAGCGCCCTAAGCGCTCCTTCAACTTTTACTGGATCTATGGGGTCATTGTAGTGATGATCTTGGCCATGGGCCTGTTCAACTTCAATTCGAACATGGTTCGGATCGACCTTTCTGACTACGACACCTTCCTCCAGCAAGGGGATGTGCAAGGCATCGTGGTGAACGGAGATGCCGTGATGGTGACCATCAAGAAGGACAGCTTGGAGAAAGAGGTCCACAAAAAGAAATTGGCAGGAACCACCTCAGAAGCCGGCTCCCCCCAATACAGCTTCTACATCGGCAATAATCCGCAGATGGAGCAGAAGGTGATCGAGCAGGCAAGTGCCGCTAAGATCGACGTGCGCATCAATCCACAGAACGATATGGGCAAGGAGATCCTGCAATGGATGCTCTTCATCGGTGCCATCGTGCTGGTATGGATGTTCATGATGCGCCGTATGGGCGGACCCAGCGGCCCCGGTGGGCAGATCTTCAACATCGGCAAGAGCCGAGCCCAAGTATTTGAAGGTGGCAAGAGCACCGATGTGAATTTCCACGATGTGGCCGGACTTGCAGAAGCCAAGGAGGAACTGCAGGAGATCGTGGATTTCCTGAAAACACCAAAAAAGTACACTGATCTCGGCGCCAAGATCCCCAAGGGTGCGTTGCTCGTGGGTCCTCCGGGAACGGGTAAGACCCTATTGGCAAAAGCCATAGCGGGCGAGGCACAGGTGCCCTTCTTCTCACTAAGCGGATCGGACTTCGTGGAGATGTTCGTGGGCGTTGGTGCAAGCCGCGTGCGCGACCTCTTCAAGCAAGCCAAAGAGAAAGCACCCAGCATCATCTTCATCGACGAGATCGATGCCATCGGTCGTGCCCGTGGGCGCAACGTGAACATGGGCTCGAACGATGAGCGGGAGAACACGCTCAACCAGCTCCTCACTGAAATGGACGGCTTCGGAACCAACACCGGAGTGATCCTGATCGGCGCCACCAACCGCGCCGATGTGCTGGACCGCGCATTGCTACGCCCGGGTCGTTTTGATCGGCAGATCTTCGTGGACATGCCCGACCTGAACGAGCGCATCGCCATCTTCAAGGTGCACTTGAAGCCCCTGAAAATGGATATCGCCGTGGACGTGGAATTCCTCGCGCGCCAAACCCCCGGTTTCAGCGGAGCGGACATTGCCAACATCTGTAACGAGGCCGCTTTGATAGCTGCACGACACAAAAAGACGTCCGTGGAGAAGCAGGACTTCCTCGACGCCGTGGACCGTGTGATCGGTGGTTTGGAGAAGAAGAACAAGATCATTACCAGCGAAGAAAAGCGGGCCATTGCCTATCACGAGGCAGGCCACGCCACAGTAAGCTGGCTGGTGGAGCACGCCTCTCCTTTGGTGAAGGTGACCATCGTACCCCGCGGCCGTTCGTTGGGTGCCGCTTGGTATCTCCCCGATGAGCGCCATCTGACCACCACCGAGCAGATGCTGGACGAGATCTGTGCAGCCATGGGCGGACGCGCCGCCGAATGGATCATGTACGGCAAGGTGAGCACCGGAGCGCTCAGCGACTTGGAGAAGGTGACCAAGCAGGCCACCGCGATGGTGACCGTGTACGGGCTGAACGACAAGATCGGCAACATCAGCTTCTACGATAGCACTGGACAGAGCGAGTACAGCTTCGGCAAGCCGTACAGCGAGCATACTGCCCGGATGATCGACGAGGAAGTGCGGAACATCGTGGAGGTGCAATATGAACGCGCCAAACGGATCCTCACGGAGAACAAGGATAAGCTTACCGCATTGGCCACCCAGCTGTTGGAGAAGGAAGTGATCTTCAAGGAAGACCTGGAAGTGATCTTTGGCGACCGTCCATTTACACGTGAGGAACAGGTTGTGACACCCCCAAAGCCCCAGAATGGCAATGGTGGCAAGTCTCCTTCAGGGACGGAAGCCCCTGGAGCAACCACAGATAACACCTCGGTGGCATAGTCGCGGTCCCTAACGGATGAGCGAATTTGCCAAACGGGCGATCACAGGGGCCGCATACGTGGCACTCACGCTCGGTGCCGCTTGGGCCGGACCGGTAACAACTACGCTGTTGTTCTTGCCAGTGTGTTTGCTCGCTGCCCGGGAGATGCACCGACTTACGGCGCGGTCCACCAGCTTTCCTGCCGCCACCCTTCCCGTGCTGGCCACCGCTGTGGCCTATATCGCATTGGCGCTGGTCAGTATCGTACCCCGGATCTCTCCCTTGTTCGCCATTACTGTGCTTTTCTTGGTTCTATTCGTGGGGATCCTGGAGATCCTCTGGAGACCCGGCGCATCAGCGAATAAGGAGATAGGCTCGTTGCTCATCGTACTTTTTCTTGTCGCATTGCCGTTCGGTCTAATTCCCGCGTTGATGTCCGGTGGCCGCGAACTCTTTGTTGGCTTTATGCTGATACTCTGGACCAATGATACCGGAGCATACTTGGTGGGACGTTCAATGGGGCGTACGCCATTATTGCCCCGTGTTAGTCCCAAGAAAACGGTGGAAGGCTTCCTTGGCGGCGTGTTGCTGGCCATTGGCGTTGGGGCCGCATTGGCCCAAGCGTGGCCCATACTTACTACCTTGGAATGGATGGCTTGCGCCGCGGTGGTTGCGGTGACGTCCACCATCGGTGATCTATTGGAATCCGCATTCAAGCGGGAGGCTGGCGTGAAGGATTCAGGCGATCTTCTTCCCGGTCACGGTGGTATTCTGGACCGGTTTGATGGCTTCCTGCTCGCTCTGCCTGCTATGTTGATCACCGTACACCTGATGGCCTGATCGCGGCCATTTCAGTACAACTTCGGGTTCTTGCCCCCTCACATCACGCTCCGACTATATTTGGCCGCCACACAGCCATGAGACTTCACCGCGAAGGAATTGCCACGATACTGTTCATCATACTGGTGACCGGCCTTACCGTATATGCTGCTTGGCATTGGTTTCCACTAATATTGGCATGGCCCATCACGCTGGCAATGGCCTGCCTGCTGGGCGTGGTACTTTGGTTCTTCCGCGTCCCCACGCGCACGCATGGCGAGGATGATACGATCGTGCTTTCGCCTTGTGATGGTAAAGTGGTGGTGGTGGAAGAGGTGACCGAGACCGAATACTTCAAGGACAAACGCATTCAGGTCTCCATCTTCATGAGCCCGCTGAACGTGCATGTGAACTACCACCCTATCAACGGGACCACTACCTATCGCCAATACCACAAGGGGAAGTACTTGGTGGCTTGGCATCCGAAAAGCAGCACGGAGAACGAGCGCTCCACCGTGGTGGTCAAACATCCAGTACATGGTGAAGTGTTGATGCGCCAGATAGCCGGTGCTTTGGCGCGGCGCATATGCACCTACCCCAACCCGGGCGATGTCGTAGTGCAAGGGAGCGAGCTCGGCTTCATTAAATTCGGCTCCCGAGTGGACCTGTTCCTACCGCTCACCTCCAAGATCGGCGTACAAGTGGGACAAGTAGTGAAGGGAGCCACAACCATTATAGCCCGGAACGAAGACTGACCATGCGCATCCTCCTACCCTTATTCGCTGTGTTGTTATTCGCAGCCTGCTCCAACGACACAAAGCCCGAAAACGCTGCTCCACAGCCCGAACAGGTAGCACCTGCTCCGGATGTGGAGGCGCCACCTGCTCCGGCAGCAGCCAATTCAGTGGAACTACATACGCTTGCTGGATCGGGCCTGAAGTTCAACGGGGTGTATGACTCCCCCACGGGCAATATCCATTATTTCATGCGCTTCTTCGAGCGCGGTAATGTGACCTTGGTAGCCGGTCAGCAGAAAGACGGCGACCGCGTTGACCTCAGAACCTACTTGACGGAGAATGTCAAAAGCGGGGAGAACAACGTGCATAATACACCCGTGGTCCAGCGCAACGATAGCCTCTTCTTCAGCACCATGGCCACCCGTGGGGCCATTACCTACGCTGGTGTGGTGGACGGTGATTCCCTGCGCTTTATCAAGCACAGCAAGGCGACCGGGAAAAGGGCTGTAGTGACCTACGGCTTCATCCCGGACTAACACATAACCGTGGCTGGATCGGCCGCTTTCCCAAGCGTGGCCCGCGCCTAAAGCAGGATCGATCGAAGCTCGTCCAAATGTGAGATCCGAAAAGTTGCTTCCGGATCACCGTCCTGTTCTGGCACAAAGTGCACTTGGTCCATGCCAGCATTACGCCCGCCAGCAATATCCGCTCGGGCATTATCACCGATCATCAAGCTCTCATGCACCTTTGCCCCTGCAGAGCGCATGGCGTGGCGAAAAATGCGCGCTGACGGCTTGGAAGCACCGGCCATCTCGCTGGTGAGCACCACATTGAAGAATTCGCGGATGCCTGATGTGCTCAACTTTACCGCCTGCACCTCCGTGAAGCCGTTGGTTATGATGTGCATCTGGTAGTGGGGCTGCAGGTCCTGGAGCAGGTTGAGCGCTCCGGGCATCAGTAGTGCCCGCTCGGGGCAGCGGTCCATGTAGCTCTCCTCGAGCTTTCTGGCCAGCGCTCCATCCTCCACACCAAACTGTTGTAGCGCTTGCTTGAACCGCAATGCACGCAGGACGTCCTTGGGGATGGTACCGCTATCGAGCTGCACCCAGAGCGCCGCATTCACCTCTTCATAAGCCGGTATGAATGCTTCCGCACACAAGCCATGCCGTGCCATCAAATACTCGTCGCATAACTCCGCCAGAACAGCGCGAGAGTTCCGCTGGAAATCCCAAAGCGTATGGTCAAGATCGAAGAACAAATGCCGGTACTCCCTCATTCCAAGTCGTATTCAACGCTCCGGCGCTCTTTCACGGTCGCACCCCTCCGGTGAACTTCCAGACAGCACTCAGGATGAAGGACCACAGCACGACGGATGAGAGGAGGAGCGGCAACGTGCGCTTATCGTGCCGGAAGTATTTCGCTGCAAGAATGGAGGTAAGCGGGACGGACAAGATCGGTGTGAGGATAAAGGCCAAGCCTTTCACACCATAGGCGTGCTTTAGCCGGACGATCAAGCGGTTGGTGCGTGTAAAAACGCGCTTCGGTTTCTCCCCCCGTTCCATGGCTCGGACTCGTTTCCTCACATAGCGTATGCGGAACCATTCGAGCACACTACGACCACCGAGAAAGAAAATGAGAATGCCGATGCATCCGCCCGCGCCCGTGAGCAGTACTGTCTCCAAGTAGCTATGCCCGAATTGGTAGGACAAGATCGCCGAGAACAGGAACTTCAACATTCCCGCGGACATCACCGCTATCGCATGCAGGACTTCCATGGCTATACCTTGTTTCCGTATGCGAGATCACCAGCATCACCCAGTCCGGGCACGATGTAGGCCTCGGCGGTCATTTCATCATCAACGGCTCCCAGCCAGAACTTGGTGTTGGATGGGAAGTGCTTTCGGGCGAACTCCACCCCTTCGGTGCTCGCGATCACGGAGACCACATGGATGGCCTTGGGCTTGCCCATGCGCAACATGGCCTTGTACACCAACACCATGCTGCTGCCGCTGGCCAGCATGGGATCACTGATCACCAACACACGGCCCTCGATGGACGGACTGCTGAGGTACTCCACCTCCACATCGAAGCCATCCTCGCCTTTGCGGTGCTTGCGGTATGCACTAACAAATGCGTTGTCCGCCCGGTCGAAATAATTGAGCAAGCCCTGGTGTAACGGCAGGCCGGCACGAAGGATGGTACAGAGCACCGGCTGGTCCACGGGCAAGGAGGCTCGCGCCATGCCCAAGGGAGACACCACTTCGGTCTCCTCGTATTCCATGGTCTTGCTCAGTTCATAGGCGAACACCTCCCCCATCCGTTCGAGGTTCCGACGGAATCGCAAGGGGTCCTTCTGCACCTCCACATCGCGCAGCTCCGCCAGGAAACGGTTTGCCACAGAGTTCGCATTGTTCAGTTCAACGACCATGGTCAAGGTTTCATTAGCCGGATCAACGGCGGAAGACGGTTCATCAAAGCTCGCAAATAAAGCACGGGTTCCGCTCCAAAACCCGAATAGAAACGTGCAAGTTGGGGATCATTACCACCTGCAAGGTCAAAAGCCATACCACTAGAGGCAAATTCGGCGATCACATCATCGATCAAGAGGTGCATCGCGCGGAGCTCCCGCCCCTTTTCGGTACCGATCCCTTTCAAAAAGATGATCCGGTCATGGCTGCGCACGAACCAACCAGCCGCCACGGGCTCACCATTGCTGGATATCATGCGGCCCCATCCTGTACCATCCGCCTCGGTGGCCCGCACCAAGCGGCGCATGGTATCACGGCCGGCCGTATCGACCTTCCAGCGGATGAACTGTTCGGAACCTTCGATGACCTCCAGCACCCGCTGTCCTGATACGTTACGCTCCAAGGAAACATCCGCACCTTCTGCCTTCCGGAGGCTGCGGCGATGGTTGGTACTGTATCCATTGCGGAGGACATCCACAGGCTTGTTCAGCTGAAGTACGTGGTTCGTACGAGGCTCAGTCCTTAGTTGTGGAATGCCCGTAACTCCAGCAGCCAGCAAATTGATGTCCGCATAACGAAAGTGCATAGGGAGCGCACGCAAGAAACGGCCAGCAGCAATGGATGGGTCTTCCGGTGAATAAGGACCCGAATGCTGGATCATAAAGGGCTGATAGAGGTAATGCACTCCATACTTCCTACGCCAAGGCAAGGGCATCTGTTCGCCCGTCTCCTCATCCACCAAGGCATCCCAACTGCTGGGAGCAGCAGCCTCCAGCGTTTTGCTGAGGCCATACCACGATGCGTTGGGGCATGCGCCAAGCCGTTGGTCCCACGCGACCGGATCGATATCGCGATGACGTAGATGAACGATCATGGCTTGGCATATGGAATTACGGCTTCCGCCACGCAGCCCCAACCAGCCTCGTCGCCGTAGTCGCTGAGGAAGCGTTCATGCCATACGGAAATGAACGTGCCCTGGACCCGGCGCACCGCATCCACCATGCGCTGGGCCTCCTTCACCGCCGCTTCCGGCGACAATCGCATCTTATAGCACAGAGCACTGTCCATTACTGCAAAGGGCTGTAGCACCAATGTGCTGGCTTCCTCCGCCAGAAGGTCATAAAAGGGAAAGGCGGTACACGTTCCCGCTCTGAAGCCGGTTCTATCGGCCGATCCCATACTGTGTTCCTCGCGGATCCCGATGCGTTCCAGTTCGCGCATCGTGGCCGGCAAGCGCAAGCGCAGAAAGTGTTGGCGCGACCGGGTTATAGGTGCCTCGATCACCCTTTCCAAACGCTGCTTCTCCAAGGTGAACTGCCCCGGGTCATCGGAGCTGGCATAGCCCGGGTGCAAGCCCACTTCAGCATTTGCGGACATGGCCCGCATCAGGTCGCGCATATAAGGCTCATCTGATCCAATGGCGTGATCATGGATACCTCGGTCTGCGGTGAGAAAGTTGATAATGGCTCGCCCTTCGTTGCCATGCACCAGTTCGAGGAATGCTTGATGGACGGCATAAGGGTCGGGTTTTGAACCGGCAAGAACAGCCACCCGATCCAGTACCCGTCGAGGCTTTCCCTTCAGGAGGTCCCGTGCTGCAGCCCCCACCGAGCGCCACAACGGACGCCCCAGATACATCGCGCCATTGTCCACATCCATCGTTGCGATCTGCGCATATTTCCTACGTATGGCTGGAAGCTTCGGATCGTGCTCCCGCCAAGTATCCGCCAAGAAATACAACCATTCGTCCACGATGGGGCGGTCGAAGTAATTGTGGCGAGTAGCGTGGAACTCACTGCTCAATGGCCTATCGTGGGCATCCCGCCCGATGGGTCCATACTCCTCATAGCGGGAAAGCGCGAAGAAGGCCGCAGAGAACACATCGAAGGGCAGGTGCTTACCGCTGCTGGATGGGAAGAGCATGGGCATGCCTCGCGTCTCCTTCATCTCGGGTTCCAGGGCTGAAGTTCCCGTCTGATCCAAAAAGCCATGGGGTACCACTCTAAAGGCGCCCTCTATAGGGAGCTCGCCATAGCTGAGCTTCGGCCCTGGTATACTTCGAAATAGTTCGATATCCGGGACCTCCACGGCATCCCACCCTGCCATGGTCCTTAGCATGTGCGGGATGATGAATCGTGAGCGCGGGCCGGGCCGCTCGATGTGGTAATGGATATCGGCCATGGAGGCTTGCGCAAGGTAACGCGGGGGCTGTCCTCAACCACGCCCTTCCAGCAGGATCTCGCAGATGGCCTCGGCAGCATGCCCATCACCGAACAATGGAGGACAAGTGGGCACTCCATTCCTTAGAAACTGCTGGGCTGCCGAAGCGATCCTTCCGGGGTCGGCATCCGCCAAGATCGCTTGGCCATGCTCTACCAGCTCCACCCACTCGGTCTCTGGGCGCAAGACCACCACGGGCTTGCCGAAGAAGTATGCCTCCTTCTGCACCCCTCCACTATCGGTGACCACCAGTTTGGCGCCACGTTCCAACGCGATCATGTCCAGAAAGCCTACGGGCGGCACCAAGTGGAAGCCCGGGGCAGCTTGGATGGCGGCACGCAGCTCTCTTGGGAGCAGGCTATCCATCATCTTCCTGGTACGCGGGTGCAAGGGCAATATCACCGGCAGTGCATGCTGGCTTTGCAGTTCCAGTAATGAGGAGAAGATCGCATTGATACGGATCGGATCATCCGTATTGTGGTC
Organism: Cryomorpha ignava; assembly: GCA_040391235.1. GTDB lineage: Bacteria > Bacteroidota > Bacteroidia > Flavobacteriales_F > PHOS-HE28 > PHOS-HE28. The sequence goes on along the minus strand of JBEBYG010000004.1, from coordinate 22,674 downwards.
GCGGTGTACGGTAGCCAAAATGAAACCTTCCGTCTGGATCCCCAGCTCCGCCAGCAGGTTGGACTGCTTCGCCGCCAATTCAGCGAAGCGCATGCTGTTGTCATACATCACATCGCCGGAAGCCACTACGCGGGGCCGGTCCACCGTGGCCGGTGCATCCGGTTCCATCGCAAAGCCCTCTCGCTGCAAATTCAGGATGGCCGTGCTTGTGGGGCAGAACAGCCAGGTACTACAGTGGTCGCACACGATCCGATTGATCTCCTCGGGCATGCTTTTATTGAAGGAGCGAAGTCCCGCTTCCACATGGGCCACTGGCACATGAAGCTTACTCGCCGCCACAGCGCCGGCCAGTGTGCTATTCGTATCGCCGTACAGCAACACCACATCGTAGCTGCCAGTTTGTAGCTCTCGTTCGATGCCTTCGATCATGCGCGCTGTTTGCACGCCATGGGCACCGCTGCCCACGCCAAGGGAGATATCTGCGGGCGGTATGCCAAGCTCTTCGAAAAACACCTGGGACATGTTGGCATCGTAGTGCTGGCCCGTGTGCAACAAGGTCTCGGAGATGCGGTCCTTGTACCTACTCCTGACTGCATGACTGAACGCGGCAGCCTTGATGATCTGTGGCCGTGCCCCGATGACGGTGAGCACACGCAATTTTCGTCCCATTAGTTCATTTGTCCGTTGTCAGCAAAACTGTAATACCCCGCGGCGGTGATGATGATATGGTCCTGTACCAGGATATCCAGCATGCGCCCTCCTTCAACCAGTTTCCGGGTTAAGCGGATGTCCTCTTCACTGGGCCTTAATTGACCGCTGGGATGATTATGGCCCACTACCATACAGGACGCTCCTTTTTCCAAGGCGCTGCGGAAGATGACCTTCGGATCGGCCACCGTCCCGTGCAGGCCACCGATGCTTACCCGGCGAGCTTCGATCAAGCGCAGACCGCGATCCAGAAGCAGTAGCCAGAATTCCTCATGAGGCAGATCGGCGAGCTTGGCCCGTAACTCCTCATGTGCCTGGGCACTGGTATGAATGTGCGGCCTCTCCCGCTTCTCACTACTCCTACGCCGCATGCCCAATTCCAAGGCCGCTACAATGCTGAGCGCCTTCGCCTCTCCTATTCCCTTGCGTTTCATCAGGTCCGCAGGAGAGAGCGAGGCCAACCGATTGAGGTCGTTAGCAGCTTCCTTCAGTAAGTGCTTGGCCAGTTCCAGCGCACTCTGTTCCGCCGAACCCGAACGGATCAGGACGGCCACAAGTTCCGCATCGGACATGGCTTTGGCTCCTTGGGCCATCATGCGCTCGCGTGGGCGATCGTTCTTATCCCATTCCGGGATGCTTAATCGCGCTTTGGAGGGAGTCTCTTCGGCTTCCATGGTCGAGTCAAAGATGCCACCAAATCCCTCGTATTCCCATAGAGTTGCCTCGCTATGACATAATCCCTGAAAACAAGAACAGGCCCCCGAAGGGACCTGTTCCAATGCAATGGCCGGAAGAACTTAGTTCAAGCTGGCTACGTGCTTCTGAAGGCTGCTCTTGAGGTTAGCTGCCTTGTTCTTATGAATGATGTTGCGCTTGGCCAGCTTGTCCAGCATGCTGTTCGCCTTGGGAAGCAACTCCTCAGCCTCCTTCTTCTCGGTAGCTGCGCGGAGGTCCCGCACGACATTACGTGCAGTCTTATGCTGGTAGCGATTGCGGATATTGCGGGTCTCGCTTTGGCGGATGCGCTTGATGGAGGACTTGTGATTGGCCATGTTCCTTTTCTGGATAGGGGCGGCAAATATAGTGTTATCTCACGTACGAACAAACATCCGGAGAAAATGGCCGCGAACGTGGCCCTCACCCGTTGTGTTCCACATGGCCTTAATAGGCCATTTCGTCCTTCGTGAACATGTTTGTAACGGTCTTCACGATGATCTTCAGATCGAGCATAAAGGACCAGTTCTCCAAGTACCAAATGTCCAGGTCCACGCGCTTTTCCATTAGCTCGGGGGTACGGGTCTCTCCGCGGAAGCCGCTCACTTGGGCCCAACCCGTGATACCCGGACGTACAAAGTGGCGCACCATGTATTTGTCGATGATATCGCGGAACTGATCGTTCAGCTTCAATGGGTGCGGACGGGGTCCCACAACGCTCATTTGACCGAAAAGCACGTTGAAGAACTGAGGAAGCTCATCCAAGTTGCTCTTGCGCAGGAAGGCCCCCAGCTTGGTGATGCGGGGATCATTGCGAGTAGCTTGCTTGCTGTCCGCTTCTGCATTGATCCGCATGCTCCGGAACTTGTAACAAGTGAACTTCTTCTTCCGCTCGCCCAGTCGGGTCTGCTTGAAGAAGACGGGCCCCTTGGAGGATAGCTTGATCACGATCGCCAAGAGCGGGAAAAGCCAACTGAAGATGAGAGTGATCACCAAGAAGGAAAAGACGATATCGAAGCTGCGCTTCAGCGCGCGGTTCGCCAAGCGGTCCAATGGCTCGTTACGCAAGCGGCTAACGGGCACCGCGCCGTGAAACGTGAGGTCTCCGGTCTTCACCACCGGTACAAAGCTGTCCACGCTGGGTATCACACGGAAGCGGATGGTGTTCCGTTCGCAGAATTCCACGAGTTCGTTGATCTCGTCCCGATAACTGGCCGGAAGCGCACAGTATAAAATGTCGATCCGGTTCTGCACCGCATAGGCTTTGGCCGCTTCTATGCCTCCCAACTGCCGGGGTGCCAGAATGCCACTGAGCGGATGATCATGAAAGACACCGCGGAAGCGATAGCCACGCACGGTCTGGTCTTCGCAATACTGGAATATTTCCTCAGCTGCCGGACCTTCGCCCACAATGATGAGGTCCTTTACGGAAGTAAGTGGCTCGAAGGTCATTGCCCTGTTCAATCCGTGCTGGACATGATGCAGTTGCTGGCGACTGGAACGTAGTAAGGTGGCCAATTCGTTGTTGAGTTCCGTACGTGCGGAGCGTCCGCCGGTCCTAAGGCTGGTACCCGTGTGGACCATGGAACGGGTGTCGATTTTATCCATGGTAAGTTCTTTGTCGAAGGAGCTTTTCTGATTGAGGAGTCAAATGTAGCGACTCGTCGAAAGTTTTGTCAAGCTCGTCGATGAGAAGATGTTTTTTCACAGCGCTGCTGTGGGAGCTATTGATCTGCCTTCTTGCGGAGCACACGTTTCGTGTACATCCACATAAAGGACGAGTTGGTGATGAGGTAACGCTTCCAAAGCCGACCTGGTTCGAGCCAGAGACGATACAACCATTCCAACGAAGCATTCCGCATCCATAAGGGTGCGCGCTCATCCACTTCCGCATAGAGCAAAAAGGCTCCTCCTACACCGAGCATGACAGCGGGAGCCTTGTCCTTCATCGCTGCCATCCACTTCTCTTGCCTTGGACAGCCCAAGCTGACAAATACAATGTTGGCACCACTGGATCTGATGCTTTCGAGTTCCACGGCCCGATCCTTGTCTGTGGCAGGGCGAAAAGGCGGGGAATAGAAGCCTGCAATGCGCAATGCAGGATACTCCTTTCGAGCTTTCTGAATGATCGCATCCAGTACATGATCCTCTCCTCCGTGGAGATAGATGCTCAAGCCATCCTTTTCGGCGGCAGCCATAACGGCCGGCATCAGATCGTTGCCGGCTACGCGCTCTTGTGCAATGCCGGTGAATCGCTTGATGCTATTCCTGATCGGCATACCATCTGCCGTAGCGAGATCTGCACCGTTCACCACTGCAGCGAATTCCGGATCGCCTTGGGCCTCCATGCACATGTGCACGTTCACACAACAGACATAGCTGGAACGATGTGCCCTACCCCACTCGATGATGGCCGACACGTGGTCCTTGAACGATCCCACGGACAGGTCCAATCCAAAAACCTTGACTTTCCTAAGACCGCTCATGTGGAACTCGAACTCGGCTTATGGCGTGTATCGATCAAAACGGGCGACTTCGCAGCTGCGCTCTCTGAATCATACCATTGAACCATGGCCTTCACACCTTCTTCCAGACTATAGGGGGCTTCGCCCAAGGCTTCAACGGTCGTGTTCATCGGGGTGATATAGTCGCTGGTCATACTGCGAAAACGTCCGCTGGTAATGGGGAACGGGATGCCTACTATCTTCAGCACATCCCCACCAAGTGCCAAGCCTTTCACCATCCATGTGGGAATGTAGCGCACTCCTTTTCCTACCAGCCCTTGGGAAACGGCTTCCACCCATACTCGCAGGTCCATTGGATGATCCCCCACATAAAAGACCTTGCCGTTCACAGTAGCGGGAGCCGCCTCCAGAATGCGCTCGATCTGCCATACCACATTGCCTACGTAGCCGTATGAGCGGACCACCTTGCTCTTGCCCGGGTGGAAGTACAAGCCCTTCCGCATCACCTTGAACAGGACATCCCTGTAGCGCAAGCTCCACGGCCCCCAGATTGTAGTGGGCCGGATTATGCTCCACACACAGGCCAGATCTGCTTCGCGAGTAGCCAATTCGCAGAGTCGTTTGGACTCGCCGTACAAAGTGAAAGGCTTATAGTCCTGGTCGTTCTTGGGCTGATACCCAGCCTCGCATACAAATTGTGTGCTTGTAACAATGAGACGCTCAATGGAAGGGGTGGCTTTCACTACATCCAAGAGGATCCCCGTGCCCTCGTGGTTCTGGCGATAGGCATTGAGGTCATCCTGCACATCCGTATCTGTGCGGGCGGCCAGGTGTACCACATGTGTTGGTTGAAAGTCCGCGAAGAGCCTAATGGTGGCAGCACGGTCCATGATGTCCCATTCACGCCACCACGGTAGGTGAGCGGACTTTAACGGCGGACTCCAGTCCAGGTTCAACACTTCCACGCCCCTATCCAAAGCACTTTGCACCAAGTTGGTACCAATGAATCCGGAGCCTCCGGTCACAAGCAATCTCATTCGTTCAGTTTGATCTGGGTGCTCGGGTCAACGCTTGTTCATGTTCTCGTGGGAGCTCCTCCAACGTGAAGTACTCGGAAAAGATTTGATTTTCTTCCTCTCCATCCTCCTGCATCGCAATACGGCCCCCCTCCTTTCCAAACGATCCTTCGCCACTGATCGTGGTTGCCACAACGGCATTCACCCCATCGGCTACCAAGTTTGAGAAGCGCATCCTTCTGGTAGCGTCCAGCATTCCCGGACAAAGCACGGTCGTGTATCCAAAGGAATGAGCTGCCTCATGGGATGGAGCTGGAGTTTGCCCCTTAGGATGACTTGACATGCGAGGTGATGAATCAGGGCTCAAAGCTATTCGGCTATGGCAAATTGCGGTTTCGACCGGTGCAAAACCCTGTTCATCGAATAGTGGAAACCCCACAAGCGAACCCATGGTTCAACGGCTTCCAATGTGGATCAACATGAACACCTCTCCGGCATACAAAAGCGGTCTTTTCTTGGCATCCCTGTTACTGGTCCTTGCCAACTCCGCCTTTGCCACCTCCTACTACATTTCGGCCAATGGCAACGATGCCAATAGTGGTACTTCGCCAGCCCAGGCTTGGCGCACACTTGCCAGGCTCGATCAGGTCCAATACAACCTGCAACCCGGCGATCAGGTCCTACTGGAACGCGGTGGAGTATTCAGAGGTGTCATTCCCATCGGTTCCTCAGGAACGAGCAGCGCGCCCTTGACATTTGGCGCGTACGGAACAGGGGCCAAGCCTGTAGTGGCGGGAAGTGATGTGATCACCGGATGGCAACCTTACCAAGGGAATATCTGGAAGGCAACGGTGAGTTCACCGGTGGAATATGTCTTCGTTAACGGCGACTTGATGACGTTGGCACGTTATCCCAACACAGGATGGTTACGCATGGACCAAGGCACTGCCACCTCCCTACATGACGCCGACTTGAACCAGCCCAACGGATATTGGGAAGGTGCTACGGCCGTGATACGGGGGTCTTATTGGAGCTATAATCTGGGCGAGGTGACCGGTCACTCGAACAGCACCTTGACCTTCCCGAGCATTCTCGATTCGCCCGGGAACTATAGCTGGGGCTATTTCCTCCGGAACAAGCTCAGTGAGTTGGATGCCCCGGGTGAATGGTACCACGATACCGCCACCGGAACCCTCTACCTGCAGGCTCCAAATAATGTGGACCCCAATACACTAACCGTGGAAGCTTCCGTACGTGAAGCTGGTGCAGTGATCGCTTGGCAGCGGAAGTACGTGGTCATCCAGGACTTGACCTTCCGGCATCACAACGAAGCCTGCATACGAAATGATGGCGGACTGAACATCACCGTGACCAATTGCGAGCTCACCCGCTCCTACCATGGGTTGCGCAGTTATGGCTGGAACAACACATACACGAACTGCTCGTTCAGCGAGATCTACGCCACCGGCGCCTTCCTGATCGACCAAGGCACGGAATTCTCCAATAACCAGATGCACGACATCGCCAATCACCCTGGTCTGGGAGAAAACAGCTGGGGTTATTTCGGAGTGCGAGCAGCCGGTACTGACAATGTGCTCCGAAACAACCTACTGGACAACATCGGCTACATCGGACTCAGCGTGGACAACAATGCGTTGGTGGAGAAGAACGTGGTGCAGAATTGCCTGAAGATCTTGAACGATGGCGGGGGCATTACATTCGACAATGCCGACGGAATGATCATCCGCAACAACATTGTGCGCGACATCATCGGCAACCTGGAAAGCGCAGCAACCGACTTCCCCAACCATGAATTCATCAGTCACGGGATCTACTTCGGCAATACCATCATCAAGAACACCTTGGTGCAAGGCAACACGGTGACCCGTTGCGCGGGATCAGGCATCCATGTGGACCACACCATGGTCGCGTCGGGTAATGCGATCAAGAACAACGTGCTCTTCAATAACGGGATCCAGTTGAGCATCTCCGATTGGTCCAATTATAACGGACCGGGTGCACAACCTCCTTATTACAAAGGCACGTTCGATGATGTCTACTCGGGCAACGTGCTGTACAGCCTGAGCAAGGACCAGCTCTGCATGCGCCAGTTCTACTGCTATGGTGGCACGCCGGTGGACTACGGGACCTTCACCAACAATCGCTACTTCAACCCGTACAACGAACTAAGCATCCAGCTGAACAACACCTTCGCAGGTGGGGTCACCTACTACACACTGGAGCGTTGGCAAGCTGTACGAGGGAAGGATGCCGGCAGCACACGCAGCCCGTTCCGCCTTCCTGACCATACCACAACACAAGAACTTAGTGGAAACCTGGTACAGAACGGCAACTTCACTTCGAATGTGAACGGCTGGTCGGGCTGGCCCACCAACGCACAAGTGAGCCATGTAACCAACAAGCTCGACAACGGTGCACTGAAGGCCAATCTTCCGGATAATAGCCAGTACCCAAGCTTCACCCTGAGCAACCCGGATCTATTCCCGCTACAAGCTTTAGAGTGGTACCGTGTGCGGATAAGCCTTCTGAGCAATGCCGAGGGCGATCTGGTGGTGGGGCTGAAGGGTCAATCGCAAGCGAGCAATCCCTACCGCATTGCGCAGCGGCAAGTTCCATTCAGCGCCGAACGCAGGGACCTTGAGATGTACTTCCAAAGTGACCGCACCGATCAGGCTCAGATCCAGTTCGCGAACCAGTGGACCGAACCGATGTACTTCTTGGACAACGTGGAAGTGACCCGTGTTACCGCGGCACCCATCGATCCCCTCTTGCGGAACAAGCTTTTCGTGAACGACCAGACCACAGCTCAGGATTTCTCACTGCCCGATGGCTGCTGGACCGATATTAATGGCAACCTCCTCTATGGAAGCGTGAACGTTGCCGCTTTCAAGTCCACTGTGATCGTGCAAGCGCCCGATGACCTTTGCTCCATGACGACGGCCGTGGATGAAACCATCGTTAGCTCGAACGTCTCATTTTACCCCAACCCGGTGCCTGCCGGTGCTACGCTCACATTGAGCGGTCTCTCAGGAGATGAAAAGCAGTTCATCGTTTCCGACCTGAATGGACGCATGGTGCTCCATGGAGATATTCCTGCGGGATCCCGGGAGTTTGCGTTCAACCAAGGGATTGCATCCGGCACCTATATCCTCACAGTTCTTGGAGAGCAGGGCCGATCGAGCACTCCCCTGATCGTGCTTTGAACCAAGGCGTTCCTGAGGACGATAGCTCCTGCTGGATCAGCGAGCGAGCAAAGCTTCCCTTCCCAGTTGAATGCCATGTCATCCGTTCGGATGACATGGCATTTTTCAATTCTGGACCTAGGATGTTCCGAAACTGGAGTGAAGAGCAAGTCGCCGAACAGTATTCAACAGTTCAACTCAGGGCCTACAAATGACTTAGCGGTCCGATACAATTAAGGGCTTCATGACGCAGTCCGCGGCGCATTATCTCTACGAGCCTGTATGGGCTTCAAATTACAGTAGATCCCTTCGGATCATGCTGTAATAAGGAACGGTTTAGCCGAAATTGAGCGACTGACTGAAGTAGGTTTCTGGATTCGCAGGCAGCATTACGAATGTCATCGCCAGTTTGCCCAGATCCTGCCGGAGCTGATCCTTTAGCACATTCGTTCCATCAAGCAGGTCGGTCCTCAAGCTTGTAAGGTTGGACCGATGCAGGTGCCATCATCATCATCAACAATAGGAAGCCTGCATAGAAGCCATAACCGAAGATATCGATCTGCCAAGCGAACATCAAATAGGCAAATCCTGCGAACAGGGGTGCTAGGGCCGTGTTATCGAGGTACTCCTTGCGATAGTATTGATACCCTCTCCAGAGTACGGCATACATCAGGAGCAGCCCCACCAAGCCTTGGTTCACGAACACCTCCAGGAACGCACTGTGCATGTGCAACCTATAGGATCCCGACTCATTCCAGAGCTTGGCCACCCCTTCGAGCATGCGCAAATGGTATTGCCCGTTGTAGCCGTTACCGAAGATCAATCCTCTGCGGTCGTCGAGCACCCAATCGAAGGCCGCCTCCCAGATGTATGTGCGACCGTTGAAGGTGGTGACATCCTTCTTGCTCACACGATCCAATATGGAGGTAAAAATGGGCTGCGAAAGGATCGCATAGATGAGCAATGCAAAGCTGGTAAGGATCGGCATGGTGAAGAGGGAGATCGCATAGAGTCCCCTTGCTGCCCGAGCAGCACGCGTAACAAATAGCACGGCGATCGCGAGGAACACCATGAAGGAGAGGCGGCTGTTGATACTAAGCATCAGACCCAGATTCATCACAAAGACCGCAAGCATAAAGATGAACCGGAGGGGCCGGCCTCGGAAGTCCTTCATATAGCCCAACATCAATAGATTCAGGAAGGCCAGGATGTGGGCTCCATCGTAGATCCCCATGGTAAATGGGAGGCTCACCCGTCCGGCGAAGGAGTGTAGCAAATTGCGCAGGCCGGCGCCATAACCGAGGAGATTCACAGCCAAGAACAAGCCCAAGCCCTTCAAGAACAAACGCGATATATCAAACTCCAGGTCTTCCCGATTATACACTTGAACCACCACGGAGGCCAAGTAAGGCAGGGTGAACATGGCTATGAGGAGTGCGCTGTTCCACGGGTTCAGTATGGGGCTTTGGTAGTAAAGGCCCAGTAAAACCGAAACGTCCACCGAAAGAATGGCCAACAAACACAGCCTGAAGTTCTTGTTCACCACCGACGTGTACTCCCCTTTATACGCCAGGTCCAATAGATGGAAGAGAATGAGCAGTACGAAGGGGACCAAGCAGAACCCCAAGCCAATGGAGAATCCTTGACGCACGAAAACGTAGGTGCCTACTCCATACCAAGGGAAGGACAGCAGGAAAATGGCATTGATTATCTTCCTCTTACTGATCACAGCGCTGATCGTTCAAATTCATCCATTCCTTGACCCACGCATCACTCGGAGCAGTGGCACCAGCTTTTCCTCCCAGCTATCGGGCAACAGCACTTTTACCTTGTTCTTAATGCGTTGCCAAGGTGATGGCAATATGAAAGCCTCAAAATAGGCAAGGTCGCGCTCGCGGTCCACCTCCAAGTGTTCAGGGTGTTTCAATGGAAAGCGTGCCTGATGCAACTCTGTGCGGTTCCTGTTATCGCTTGTATTCACCGTATGCGTGCCCCCTTCACCAAAGCCGATGTTGCGGCACAAATTGGCCTCCGGAATGATGTTGGCCGCACCGGCAAGGATCTTGGCAAAGTCGAACTGGTAGTCCCATGCCGAGCTCATCTCACCGGTGTGGATCATCGAGAAGAACATGCTCGCCTCGCGTTTCTCATCCTCGGACAGGTAGTATTGATCGAAGCTACCGGTTCGTTGTACTTCGGGCCATTTCAATAATTTCTCATCGAAGTTCTTCCAAGAACGCCGCCACGAGGCCCAGCCCCAATAGGCACCATATCCATGGGCACTGAGCCAGTATGAATCCGGCTGGGCAATAGGGGCTTGCGCACTGAGATTGTTTCCGATGATCGCCCATATGCGCTCATCATTCCGGTATTTCTCGAGCAGTTCCTGAGCGAACTGGAAGAAGGTTGGGTCAGGCACGATATCATCCTCCAAGATCACACCTTCCTCTTCTTGGTCGAAGAACCAGGATATACCGGCGACCATACTGGCCCGGCATCCCAAATTCTGCTCATGGAACAACGTATGCAATTCGCAGTCCCAATCAACCAATTCCACTAAGGACCTTACTCGGTCACAGACAACTCGCTCATTTTCATTCCGAGGCCCGTCACAGGTAAAGTACAACCGAGGTGGTTTAACCTTTCGCACAGCCTCGATCACCTGTCGCGTCGTTTCATAACGGGAGAAAGCCGTGATCAATACGGGTAATCGCATATCGTAGGCACCTGAAGGGCTCCTTGGGGACTCCATCTCAGAATTCATGTTCGGGGCCAAAGTTCACCGATCAGGGGATCAATGCCAATTCCTCCCTTGCTACCAAGGCAGACCGGGGGGCACAAGGCGATATGCATGCATTCCGGCAGGGTCATACGGTATCGACGCACATGTTGCGGTGGAAATCCCCATGATGGCGCAGTATCCCGAGCACTTGTGCCGAAACCTGTTTGGGCGTTGCTCGCTCATCCACGAAACGGTAGTTGAACAACTGCATGCGGTCATCATACCGCACGAAGATATCCTGCACGATATTCTCCATTCGATCATCGGGCAGGATCTCTACACAGGCAATGGCGAAGGCCGTGGGCAACAGCATGTTGCTTCCGTGCACCCCGACCACTACCTGACTTTTGGCATATGCCGCGCACCATGCCCTTTCCACCTCGGGGTTCATCCGCTCCGTCCGTAGGTCGTTGGCGATGCGGCTATGAGAAGCCTTTGGGGCCAAGCCGGTAATGGTGAACGTGGCCCGTGGTTCCGCGCGGAGGATGTGCCGCATGGTACGCTTCATCCTTCTATCCTGCGCATGGACGAACCACCGGCCGAAGCTCTTTCCAAATCCCGCCCACTTCAATGCCCGATGAATGAACTCCGCCACATCGGTGCCATACCAGAGCCGATCTGTGCGGGCGATAAATGTGATGTGGGGTGGCAACTCATGGAACTTGGACGGTTCGAACGGCTTTATCCCACTGAATCGACCGATATCCAATTTCGCAAGTAGTGGATGTGTGTAGCCCCGGGCCATCTGAACACTGGAATAGTCCTCCAACCATTCCTGGATCTGGCTATCGATGGCATTGTACCACCCATGAGCATCCTTCAATCGAATGTCCACCAACCATATCTCGGCTGCTTCTTTCGGAGCTAACCATGCATAACTCTTGGGCATGATGACCACCAAGGGGGTCTCTGGGTGGTGGTCCAGATAATACTGGGCATTGAACAACTTCAGCAACACATGGCCATAGAGGAAATCCAAGGTGTTCAACAGGATGATGTCCTTGGCAGGCCTATTCACGATACGCTCGATATGAACGGGAGCATCGCTTTGCGCGGCATAGCTCTCCAGCAATGGTGCCTGCACCCAGTGTTCCGCCTTCCCCCTGCCTATTGCTCGGCCGGTTCTTGTATCGATGGTGGTAGGCGAGTGGATCGCAAAACCGATGGGCAGGTCACGCAGGAAGTCGAGCTGGCATGCCTGACAGTGGTAGCTACCCAGCACATGGATCCCCGGAAACACGGTCCCGATAGCTATTACGGCGGATGCGCCGCACCCCGGGCAGAGAAGTTCCGGATGTGGTTCCGGTGTAACCGGCACAAGATGTGGATGCGCGCTCATACGTTCATCTCACGTTGCGGATCTTCCAAAAAGTACCGATACCATGCATCATCCACTTGAAATTCGGTCGTGCCTCCTTGAAGAAGAGGTCCACCAAGAAGATACTGACGAAGAAGGAGCCTATCATGGCCCATATCGCGCCGATCGATTGGTACGTTGGGATCAAGAGATAGTTCATGGTGATGTTCAGCGTGGCCCCGACAACAGCGGTGACCAAGGAGTACTTGAACAAACTTTCATTGGTGATGAAACTGCTTTTGGCCACCCCCATATTGGTAAAGAACAGGCGGATGGCAAAGAGTGAAAGCAGATAGCCAGCCATGCGGAACTCCTCCCCGAAGAGCAGTACCATGATCGGTTCGGCCAAGAAGTAGAGCGGTACCGAAACAACAAGGAAGAGGATGAACATGAGCCGATACTGATTGATCAATCGGGCCTCATAGAGTTTCGGGTCTTGGGCACGCGCACGGGTGATCGCCGGCGCCAAGGAAGCAACAATGATGCCCGGCACAAAGCCGAGCGCCTCGATCATCTTCAGCGCTGCTGAGTACTGGCCCACTTCTGCATCTGCTGCGTGTTCGCCCAAGGTCTTACGAAGTATGTCCCCGATCATCACCTGATCGATCTTGGCTTGCACGTACAATGCTAATCCGTAGATGATCAATGGCCATGATTGCCGAAGTAGATAGGCGGCCGTTTGCTTGCTGTACCGCCAGGAACGCCAAGTGAGTCCCAGCTTATTGTAAGCGATGAGGTAGCCCACCACGGCCACCAACATCTCAACGATATAGGCCCAAGCGAACCAGACCAAGGACGCATGTGCCACAATGAGCGCCAAGCGAAAGCCGGAAGACACCAAGGCTTGGACGATGTTGACCTGAGCAGCTGTTTTTCCTTTCACTTGGGAATGGAAGTACTGCTCAACTACAATGAAGGGCTTAAAGAATTCTGCCAAAGCGATCAGCATGATCATGAGGATCTTGGTCGTGTCCAAGTCCTTCATCAGAGCCAACCCCATCACGGTAATGAAGAGGATGACCGCACCGCCCAGCTTGATCACCGCGGCCGTACCCATCAATTGGTCGCGCCTGTCAGGCCTTCGCACGAGGTCGCGGATGAGGATATCATCCAAGCCCATGGCGGTAAGTGCGAAGAAAATGCCGACGAATGCGCTGGCGTAGTTAAGCTGTCCGAACAGCTCAGGGCCGAGGTATCGTGTAACGAAAATGCTGGTAATGAGGACCGCAGCGAGCCTCACGATCCGGTCGAAAAAAAGCCACGATGTGTTCCGGAAATACTTCCGGAAACCATCCGACCTTGCTTCTTGCGAACGGTCTTCCCCGTTACTTGGGCTCATACACGTATCCGTAGCCGTCCCCCGCCTTTACCCCGTTGAGCAGCAGATCAATGTGTTTGAGCTTCCCGGTCCGGAACAATTCATTCACCGGCCGCAGCATATTGCGTTCCGTGACGCCCTGCCGCACCACATAGAGGGTGATATCCAAGTGATGGACCAATACCTTGAACTCGCTCACGACCCCCATGGGTGAGGCATCAATGACGATCTGGTCGTATCGTGTGCGCAGTTGTTGTATAAGCTCGGCCAACCGTGGACTCTCGAACAGTTCCAACGGGTTTGGCGGCACAGGGCCAGCGGTTATGACGTCCAAACCCGGAATGTCCGTTTTCCGAATGACCTGATCAATTCCCGCTTCTCCGATAAGATAGGTGCTTAGGCCCGTGCCGAGCTTAATATCCAGCCGTTCATGCACTTTAGGGCGCCGCATATCCGCGTCCATCAGCAAGGTGCGCTTGTTGCCCAAGGCCATCACTGTGGCCAGGTTAACTGCACAGAAGGTCTTGCCTTCCCCACTGGTGCTGCTGGTGATGCCCACCACTTGGCGGGTCACATCGGCATTGAGGTACTGTAGATTGATCCGTGCAGTACGGAAACCTTCTGCCAGCGTGGACCTGTCCTCATCCACTTTGATCACTTGCTTCTTGCTTGCAGGGATGGTACTCAGAACCGGGATCGGGCTGAGCCTCTTGAGTTCGTCGAGATCCATGATCCGATCATTGAAGAAATCCCTGATCAAGATAAATCCGAGAGGTAGCAAAAGGCCGATGGCCAATGCAAAGCCAAGGGCCTTTCCTTTGCTGGGTGATACCGGCCCTCCATCCCTCACTCGTGCGGGGTCGATGATGTATTTGTCCACTTGGTCAGAGTTCACTGCGATCTCCGCTTCGTAGCGCTTTTCCATCAAGTAGGTATTGATGCTGGCGCTCAGGTCATACTTACGAGTGGCGATACTCACCTGTCGGCTACTTTGGGGCAATTGGCCCAGCTGATAGTCCAATTGATTCACCCGTGAGGTGATCTGGTCCAGTTCCAGCTGTGCGCCACGCCTTGCATCCTGTGCACTTTGGATGATCTGGTTCCGTTGCGTTTGCACCTTGCGGGAAAGGGCGATCGTAGGTGCTGACTGCTGGCGTTCCGTGAGTCGTTTGGTCGCCAGTTCGTTCACGTCCTTGTTATACTGATCGATCAGATTGCTCAAGGAAGGAGCGCCCACATTGACTGCGGAAATGGTGGACGGGGTCCCCCCTTCATCGGTCCCCATGTGGGTGATCAATTCGCTGAGATACTCCAGTTTGGATCGGGCACGACCTTGCTCATCCTTCAAGCGTGAGAGGTCATTGAACACTGCTGCGCCACGATCTCCGGCACTTCCCACAAGCCCTCCCGCAGAGGTCTGCACGTTCTGCAGGTTCCCTTCGGCAGTTTGCAAGTTCTCGGTAGAGCGATCCAATTGATTATCGATGAAGGTGATGGTCTTCTTTCCCTTCTCGTTATGCTTCTCCTGCTCACCCTTTATGTAGGTCTGCATCAAGGTGTTCACGAAGTCGATCTCCTTCTTCGTATCCTGACCAGCAGTGGCTATGGTGATGATGTTGCTCTCGTCACTGAGAGGAGTAACAGTGGTTTTCGCCCTATAGTAGGCTGCTACATCGAGGTTGCTTGCTGGAAGGAAGAAGTACTTCTCCTCATTCTTGTACGTATGCCCGGGATCGAACTGCACACTAAAATTCAGGAAAGGGCTACGGAAGGGCTGCCCGATAGGCGTGGTTTGGTCCAGATCGAGCTCCGCCACAAAGCTGTCCACCGGCTTCTGTAAGCCCGCGTTGAACATCCGAACGTTCTTTGCCTTTGCGATCACGCGATACGTATTTGCGTTCAGGTCCGGCCGCACTTCCACCTTGATCCCTGCCACCTGCAATCCAGTGTCCAAGCGGATGATGAAAGGCTTGTCCTCATAGATCTCATGCTGGAGGAAATTCTTCTCCTTGTAGTAGGAGATACCGAAATCCAGCTGTTGTACCGTATTCAACATGTTGGTGAAGGACATCAGCACACTGATCTCGTCCTCCAGTCCGGCACTGCTGCTCAAGTAGGATGTTCCTTTGATGAACTCCTCACTCCTTCCACCAAAGCTGTTCCGCTTGGTATCACTCATCAACATTACGCCCGTGACCTCGTATGTCTTCGGGGTGGTTTTCACATGCCATACAGCGAAAGCAACGCTGATGATGGTCACTACAGCGAACAACCACCACATCCGGAGGATCTTCCGGAAGATGGCCTTCAGGTCTATTGAATCGTTGTGTTGTGCACTCATTTCCGGTTCTGCACCACGGTGATCACCAATGCGGCCGCACTGATCGCTCCGAACAAGATAGCCAGAAGATCCAAGTTCATGCGTTGGGGTCTTGCACGCAAAGCTGGCACATAGATCACATCATTCGGTAGGAGGTAATAGTACTCACTGCTCAGCACATCGGTCTTGCTTAGGTCGAGGTAGAGCGCTTGAGTGCCTTGGTCACTTTGGCGCATCAGGGTGACCTGCCGCTTATCTCCCATTTCCGAAGGGCCTCCGGCTTGGGACAGGGCCTCTAAAAGCGTGATCTGGTTATTGTACACGAAATAGGTTCCTGGGCGTTGCACCTCCCCTAACACACTGACCCGGAAACTAACCAGCTTGAGGATCACCGTTGCATTGGCGAAATAGTCATTGATCTTCCGCTGGACCAGTTCCTGTGCTTCACCGACCGTGAGCCCGAGCATCTTCACCTTACCCACCGAAGGCAGTTGCACGTTACCTGCTTTGTCCACCGAAAACCCGTTCACATAAAGCGCTGCATCGTTCAATGACACGCCGGAGGTCGTGGACTCCACATTGAAAAGGCGTGAGTTCGCCTCGTCCAAACCCAGCACCCGAATGCTGAACACATCATTCACTTGGATGCGGTATTCGAACTTGCGATTGGGGAAGAGCTTGCTGGTATTGCTCAGGGAACCATCATGCAGGTAATTGATGCTGCGCTTTCCCACACAGGAGGCCAGTAAAGCCATCACGGCGAAGGCAAACACGGTCTTCGTCAATCTCATTCGTTGTTGCGTTGTGGGATACGGCTTCAGAGGGCAATGGCCACTGGCTGGATGGCGGCGATATGCTCTCGTTGGTGAAAGAGGCCCAAATATACGTGCCTCGCCCACTCCGGGTTATCGGCTGCCACAAGCCTTAAACGCGGTTTGAGGATGAATACAGGAACAGATCCCTGAAAGGGGCAACAGCTTCGGTGCCAGCGTGCTCTTCTCACTGAGCATGGGGCGTGACCAGAAAACGGCGCCGATCCTTTGCAGAGCTCGGGATGTAACGATCGCTCGTAATCCGTCCGTAGCATTAGCGATGATCGACCACTGGTCGATCATTCGCATGCCGCTTAACCCTGCGGGGTGGAATGCAAAAACCCCGGACGGTAGGTCCAGGGTTTTTCGTGTAGCCCGTAGGGGAATCGAACCCCTGTTTCATCCGTGAAAGGGACGCGTCCTAACCCCTAGACGAACGGGCCATTATGTCAATTCCGAAAGCGACGGTGGTCGGTTTGGGGGCGCAAAAATAGACAGTTACTTGAACTTACCAAATCCAAATCTCAAATCACCTCATCTGAATCACTCTGAAAGCGGAATCCCAAGCGTTTTCCGGTGCTGATCATGGAGTGTGCATCCATCTGCTTCATCTCCTCAACTGTCACTTGGCTCACTTGGTCATAGGGCGGCGCCAACAGGTCGAAGTCCAGCACGTGTAGGACCACCGAGCAGAGCAGTGCCTTCATCGCTGCCCGATCCAGGACGTTATCCGCCAAGTCATTGTAGAGAAAGCCGAGCTGTTTTTTTCCTTGGACGAAGTAATGGTCTTCCTTATTGAGGAACAACCGCGCCACGAGGTAACCCAGATCCCGCTCCCTGTCATACCGGAAGGAATCACTGAGGAAGTTGTAGACGTTGATCACACCAAAATATCCGCGCGTGTTGTCCTCGGTGAGATAGCTCGTTTTCCATAGGCTGTTGCTCTGGTCCAACAGGAACACATTGCTGTGCATGGTGAAGATCACCGTGTCGCCCGCTGTTTTCAACCGTGCTGCAAGAGCTCCTTGCTCGGTGTATTCGACTATGAGCCGGGGATCCTTCTTCGCAATGGCCTCGCCCAACTCAGCCGCCACCTCTTGAAGCACTTCTTTCAGTTGGGCAAAGGCTTGACCGGTCTTTTCGAAGACATCCTGCTTCATGCCGGATTTTCTCGCCATGACCTCGATGATCTTGGCTTCCGGATCCATCCCCTTCTTCTTTGCTTTCGCCGCCATTGTCAGTATGCTTTTGCAAAGATCACACGCTGGCTACTGGGCTTGCCCGTGACCATGCATACACCGGGCTTTTTGTCGCCTTCCAACGGGATGCAACGAATGGTGGCCTTGGTCTCGTTCTTCACCTTCTCCTCGGTTTCCGCCGTGCCGTCCCAGTGCGCCAAGAAGAAGCCACCTTGACCGATGCGGTCCTTGAACTCCTCGTAAGTGTCCACCACGTGCATGTTCTCCTCGCGCATGGTAAGAGCCTTGCGGTACAGGTTGTCCTGAATGGCCTCGAGCAGGTGCTCGACCTTATCCGCTATCCCCGCGGCTTGCATCACTTGCTTCTCCAAGGTGTCGCGTCGGGCCACTTCTACCGTGCCGTTCTCCATATCACGCGGACCTACAGCAATACGCACGGGACAGCCCTTGAATTCGTACTCGGCAAATTTCCAACCTGGTTTGCGTTTATCGTCGTTGTCATACTTCACACTGATCCCTTTGGCCCGAAGGGCATCCAGCATCGGCTTCACATATGCGTCAATGGCATCCAGTTGTTCCCCGTTCTTGGCTATGGGAACAATGGCCACCTGTATCGGAGCCAGCTTGGGAGGCAGGACCAGGCCATGATCGTCGCTGTGCGTCATTATCAGCGCCCCCATCAAGCGTGTGCTCACCCCCCAGCTGGATGCCCACACATACTCCTGCTTGTTTTCCTTGTTGGTAAAGAGCACATCAAAGGCCTTTGCGAAATTCTGTCCCAAGAAATGGGAGGTGCCGGCCTGCAATGCTTTGCCATCCTGCATCAGCGCTTCAATACAATACGTGTCCACCGCACCCGCGAAGCGTTCGCTGGCTGTTTTCACGCCCTTGATCACCGGCATAGCGAGCCATTCTTCAGCGAAGGTGGCATACACATCCAGCATGCGCCGGGCCTCTTCCTCCGCCTCCGCTTGTGTGGCGTGTGCTGTGTGGCCTTCCTGCCAGAGGAATTCAGCTGTGCGCAGAAAGAGCCGCGTACGTAGTTCCCAGCGCACCACGTTGGCCCACTGGTTGATCAGCAAAGGAAGGTCCCGGTAGCTCTTGATCCAACCGCGGTACGTGTTCCAAATGATGGTCTCACTCGTTGGGCGAACGATGAGTTCCTCCTCCAGTTTTGCTTCCGGATCCACAATGATGCCGTGTACGGGATCCGTCTTCAGGCGGTAGTGGGTGACCACGGCGCACTCCTTGGCGAAGCCTTCCACGTGGCTGGCTTCCTTGGCGAGGTAGCTCTTCGGGATGAAGAGGGGGAAGTAGGCATTCACGTGACCGGTGGCCTTGAACATGGCGTCCAGCGCAGCTTGCATCTTCTCCCAGATAGCATAGCCGTGGGGCTTGATCACCATGCAGCCGCGCACGTCACTATGTTCGGCCAGGTCGGCCTTCAGGACAAGGTCGTTGTACCATTGTGCGTAGTCGGTTTCGCGCTTGGTGAGTTGATCGCTCATACGGGGTATCTTTATGGTACTATTTTTGTTCTCTCCTAGGAAGCTGCGAAAGTACGCCTGCCTCCCGCGGAATGAAAGCTTTGATCGACATGAAGAACTTCACCTACATCGTTCCACTCATATTGCTCTTTGCCGCATGCAGTTCACTGCGGGAAACCGCTTCGGCCACTGACGATGTGTACGATATTCCGGACAGGCAAGCAATGGCTGCGAAGGCAGCTGCGGAACGCCCTGTGCAAAGCCAAGACACAACCGAGGACTACTATGACCCGGCCCAATCGGCGAGCGCCAACAGTCGGTCAGAGGAGTATTACAATATGACCTACAACGACCCGTACTACTACAACTACGGGCGATTCGGCTTCGGGACTGGCATCGGAAACTATGGGCCAAGTCTTGGAATGGGAATGGGCATGAGCTACGGCTGGCCCACGAGCTTCGGCAGCATGAGCATTGGCTACGGCACCGGATATGGCGCAGGCTATGGATACAACCCTTACTGGGGCAATAGCTGGATGAGCGGATACGGTTATAGCCCTTATGGCTATAACCCCTATGGCTACTACGGATACGGTAACTATGGTGCCGGCTATGGAGGATACGGCATGGGCTATGGTCCTTACCAGGGGCCATGGGGTGGATGCTATGGGTGCTATGAGCCATCCGGGTATAGCCCCGTCGTCTATTCACACCGTCCATCGATGTCCTCCGGTTCCACTACTTCAACTTCGCCCAGTGCACCGAGGATGATGCGGAACCCGGCCAGCTTGATGCCTGACCCCACTCCTTCTCGACCAGCTGCATACAACTCGAACAGATCACCTGATATCCGCCCCGCTCGAAACGTCACTCCGGTTTCTCCCTCGCGGACCAACACGCGTGAGCCGGCTCTTCGTCCTGCACGTAATTGGGATGGTGGCACCTCCACACCTGCTCCATCTCGCTCCGGAGGTGGCAATAGCGGTGGGGGAAGGATCTCCAGCCCACGTCCTCGCTAAAAGAATTGCCCACCTATGCTCCATTTTCGACAATCCCTCGTCATCGCGCTTGTGCTGCTCTGCGGAACACAGATGGCATACGGCCAGAACGAGGAAGATGCATTGCGATCTTCCAACTTTCTTCCTGGAGGAACCGCTCGTAGCTGGGCGTTGGGAGGGGCCATCGGAGCTGTGGGTGCCGATCCTGGAAGCGTAACCACCAACCCGGCAGGATTAGGACTCTACAATACCAGTGAGTTCTCTTTCACTCCGCAGTTCGAGGTGAACAACACTCGATCAGACCATTATGGAACCAATGCGGACGGAACTGACAATCGATTCAGCTTCAACAACCTGTCCCTGATACTCAGCTCCCCAAATGACCATGAGGGCGATTGGCGGAGTGGAACCTTCGGCGTTTCCTTCGATCGCCAAGCAAGCTACCACTGGGAGCAACATGCCATTGGCAAGGGCGTTCCCACGACCATTCTCGAAAAGTTCGTGAATGAAGCATCTGGAACAGCTCCCGGTAATTTGGCTCAGGACTTTCCATTCACCAGCGATCTGGCATACCAGACGTATGGCATCGACCCGCTGGATTCGACGAGCACCACCTACTTAAGCCAGATCCCTTTCGGCAGCCCTGTGGACCAGGACCATCGGATCAGTACTTCAGGCCGGTTGAACACCACGAGCTTCTTCTACGCAGCGAATTACTTGGATAAGCTTTATATCGGCGCCACCATCGGTGTGACCGGCGTGCGATATGAAAGGCATACCACACACAAGGAGACCACCTTGGATACGGATCTCGAATTCAAGGACCTCACCTACACAGAGAAGCTGCTCACCACAGGAAGTGGATTCGACCTGAAGCTGGGTGTGATCGGCAGAGTTACCAGTAAAATGCGCTTGGGACTTGCCTTCCACAGTCCGAAGTGGCTTCAGTTCAGCGATGCCTATGCATACAGTATGACCACGAACTTCCGCACGGCTGACCTCGACGGAAATACTCGGTACACCGCGGACTCGCCGGATGGCAGCTTCAACTACCGCGTTCGTACACCATGGAACGTTTTGGCCTCCGCTGTCTACATCGCTGGTCAGCACGGCTTGGTAAGCATCGACTATGGCTTCACCGACTTCCGGCAGGCGAAACTGAACAAGAGCACTGACGGCATCAGCACATATGATTTCAGCATGGAGAACGATGCCATCAATGATGACTTCCGTTCCACCCATAGCTTACGCGTTGGTACCGAATGGCGCTCGGGGCCTTGGTATTTCCGCGGTGGATGGGGCATTTGGCCCGATGCCTATGCGGATAGTGATACACGCCAAGGCACTTCTTACATGCGCTACACAGCCGGCTTCGGCTTCCGGTCCGAGCATGTAAGCGTGGATCTCGCAGGTGTTTATGGCACACGAGACGTCAACTACTATCAATACGACCCGGCGTTGATCGCTCCGACAAGCGTGCGCATGACGGACACCCGGGGAATGCTGACGGTGGCTTTCCGCCCTTGACCCGATTTGGCTCGCGCCCGGCCCGGGGAAAGGCCCGATAATATTGCCCAAGCCGGGAATGCGGCGGCACGTTCAATAGTCATTACTACCTGATGGCAGCCACCTTTGGCTTACTGAACTCTGCTGGCACCTGGAACTCCTGATATTAAAAAAGCCTCCCGAGGGAGGCTTTTTTAATAGGTCTGCTTTGGTTGGTTCACTTGCTTCCAGTGACCTCGTCCACAATGGACTCGTCGACCAGGATGCGGCCGCAATGCTCACACACGATGATCTTCTTGTGGCTGGCGATATCCAATTGGCGCTGGGGCGGGATGGAGTTGAAGCAACCACCGCATGATCCGCGCTCCATGTGCACCACTGCCAAGCCGTTGCGTGCATTTCCACGGATCCGGTTGTAAGCCTTCAGCAAGCGCTCCTCAATGGATTTGGCCGCTGTTTCGCTCTTCTTGGCAAGATCCTTCTCCTCCTTCTCCGTCTCGGCAACGATATCGTCGAGCTCCTTCTTCTTCAGGTCCAGGTCCTTCTTGCGCTCCTTGTAAAGCTTCTTGCTTTCGTCCACCACACCGGTCTTGGTCTCGATAGCGAACTTGCCTTCCTTGATGCGCTTTTCAGCCAGTTGGATCTCCAGGTTCTGGAATTCGATCTCCTTGCTCAGGGAATCATATTCCCTGTTGTTGCGCACCTTGGCTTGCTGTGCCTCATACTTCTTGATGCTCGCTTTGGCATCCTTGATGAAGTTGTTCTTGTCGCTCACAGCGGTCTCGGCCT
>JBEBYG010000003.1:0-265979 GCA_040391235.1 Cryomorpha ignava | reverse complement strand
TCTTTTGGTTCATCACTAATGGGTCGACTTATGCTGAAACTTTACCGCGAACCTTAGCCAAAACGGCTTCGGTAATGTTATTGGGAGCTTGCTCGTAGTGGCTGAACTCCATGGTGCTGCTCGCACGGCCGGAACTCAGTGTACGCAGGGAGGTAACGTAGCCGAACATCTCGCTCAAGGGAACGATGCCCTTGATCGCTTTCGCACCGCTGCGGTCCTCCATGCCTTGGATCTGGCCGCGACGACGGTTGAGGTCGCCTACGATGTCACCCATGTTCTCTTCAGGAGTGATCACCTCGATCTTCATGATCGGCTCCAGGAGCACAGGCTTACACTTTGGAATGGCAGTACGGAAGGCACTCTTGGCTGCGATCTCGAAGCTCAATGCATCGGAGTCCACGTTGTGGAAGCTACCGTCGTAAAGGGTCACCTTCAGGCTCTCCATCGGGTAGCCGGCAAGCACGCCGTTAGCCAAGGAGGCAGCGAAGCCTTTCTGTACGCTTGGAATGAATTCCTTGGGAATGGTACCACCCTTGATGGCGTCGATGAACTCCAGTCCGATCTTCTCGGGGTCGGTCTGTGGCTCGATCCTGACGTGAATGTCAGCGAACTTACCGCGGCCACCGGTCTGCTTCTTGTAAAGCTCGCGGTGCTCCACCGTACCGGTGATGGCTTCCTTGTACTTCACTTGAGGCGCACCTTGGTTGCACTCCACCTTGAATTCACGACGCATGCGATCGACGAGGATCTCCAAGTGGAGCTCACCCATGCCGCTGATCACGGTCTGGCCGGTCTCGTCGTCGGTATGCACCTTGAACGTGGGGTCTTCTTCGGCGAGCTTGGCAAGCGCTTGGCCCATCTTGTCCAGGTCGGCCTGGGTCTTGGGTTCAACCGCCACACCGATCACTGGCTCGGGGAAGCTCATGCTCTCGAGAATGATCTGCTTGTTCTCGTCACACAGGGTATCGCCCGTGCGGATGTCCTTAAAGCCAACAGCTGCTCCGATATCACCTGCTGCGATCTCGTCCACCGAGTTCTGCTTGTTGGAGTGCATTTGGAAGATGCGGCTGATGCGCTCCTTCTTGCCAGTGCGCATGTTCTGCACATAGCTACCTGCATCCACCTTTCCGCTATAGCACCGGAAGAATGCCAGACGGCCTACGAAGGGGTCCGTGGCGATCTTGAATGCCAAGGATGCCATCGGCTCATCCACGCTCGGCTTGCGGAAGATCTGCTCGCCGGTTTCAGGATCGGTACCGGTAACGGACTCGATATCCATCGGGCTGGGCAGGTATGCCATTACGGCATCCAACATGGTCTGCACGCCCTTGTTCTTGAATGCTGACCCGCAGAGGATCGGCGTAATGCTCATGTTGATGGTGCTCACACGGATGGCGTTCATGATCTCCGCCTCGGTGAGGCTATCGGGATCATTGAAGTACTTCTCCATCAGCGTGTCGTCGCTCTCGGCCACTGCCTCGATCAACTTCCCGCGCCACTCCTTCACCGTTTCCTTCAGTTCTTCCGGGATAGGAACTTCCGTCCAGGTCATACCTTGGTCGGCCTCGTTCCAAACCATGCCATGGTTGTTCACCAGATCAACGACACCTTGGAAGCCGGCTTCGGCACCAATGGGTACTTGCAAAGGCACTGGGTTTGCACCCAAACGCTCCCTGATCTGCTTCACCACATTGAAGAAATCGGCACCGTTACGGTCCATCTTGTTGACGAAGCCGATGCGGGGCACCTTGTATTTGTTGGCTTGGCGCCATACGGTCTCGCTCTGTGGCTCCACACCACCTACGGCACAGAACAACGCAACAGCACCGTCAAGCACGCGCAGGCTGCGCTCCACCTCCACGGTGAAGTCCACGTGGCCAGGCGTGTCGATCAAGTTGACCTTGTAGTTGTTTCCGCGATACTTCCAGCTGGTGGTAGTAGCGGCGGAGGTAATGGTAATACCGCGCTCCTGCTCCTGGGCCATCCAGTCCATGGTAGCGGAACCATCGTGGGTCTCTCCCAGCTTATGGTTAATGCCGGTATAGAAAAGAATGCGCTCTGACGTGGTCGTCTTACCAGCATCAATGTGCGCCATGATGCCGATGTTGCGCGTGAAGTGTAGGTCCCGTGACATGTTCTGTTCCTGTATGGCTTAGAAGCGGAAGTGGCTGAATGCCTTGTTGGCCTCGGCCATCTTGTGCACCTCTTCTTTCTTCTTGTAAGCGGCCCCTTCCTCTTTGGCGGCGGCCATGATCTCGTTAGCGAGACGCTGCTCCATGCTGCGCTCGTTCCGCTTGCGGCTGTAACCGATCAGCCACTTCATCGCCAAGCTCTCCTTGCGGCTCTCACGAACGGGCTGGGGGATCTGGAAGTTGGCACCACCCACACGGCGGCTGCGCACCTCCACCTGGGGAGTTACGTTCTGGATGGCTTTGCGGAAAGTCTCCAAGCCATCCTCACCCGTCTTCTCGGCAACCATATCGATGGCGCTGTAGAAGATGTCGAACGACTTGCTCTTCTTGCCGTCGTACATCAGGTTGTTCACGAACTTGGTCACTTGCACCTGCCCGAACCGAGGGTCAGGGAGTGTGTTGTGCTTAACTGCTTTCTTACGCATCGTTCAATTTCGTCTGTCTGTTCCTGCGGCGGACTATTTCTTCTTGGCTGCGACGGCACCTGCCTTCTTGCGCTTGGTACCGTACTTGCTCCGGCGCTGGTTGCGACCTTCCACTCCGGAAGTGTCCAACACGCCGCGAACGATGTGGTACTTTACACCTGGCAGGTCCTTCACCCTACCGCCACGAACAAGCACAATGCTGTGTTCCTGGAGGTTGTGACCTTCTCCTCCGATGTAGGCGATCACCTCCATCTTATTGGAAAGGCGCACTTTGGCCACTTTACGTAGGGCCGAGTTCGGCTTTTTCGGTGTGGTGGTATACACTTTGGTACAAACACCACGGCGCTGAGGGCACTCGGCCAAGGCCACCGACTTACTCTTGAAGGTGGGGGCCTTACGTCCCTTGCGGATCAACTGTTGAATGGTTGGCATGAAGCTCCGTTTCGTCCTGTTTATCAGCCGATACGCCTTCTCAAACGGGCGAAAATCGGGCTGCAAATGTAGGATTTTCTCTTTCTCTACCAAGCCCCATGGTGTAAAATAATTCACCGCCCCCCGTGTTTGTGCATGGAACAAGGGCCGGACCAGCGGCTTATATCACCGGAAACCATTGCTACCACTGGCTTTGATCGTCAACCACGAATTTATCACCCCAGCTCCACTTCCAAGCAAATATCCACGAGTGGATCGGGCTAGCGTACCTTTGATGGCATCATTTGATACTATCATGGATTCTACGCTCTACTCGCTCACCCCCCGTACCCTCACTTTATTGGCTTCCATCTCCGAACGTCTGGGGGAAGTGAATGCCGCCCACCTGCACCACCCTTCTCCCCTCTTGCGCCGCGCCCATCGGGTTAGCGCCATCCACGCCACACTGGCATTGGAGGATAATCCTCTGGACCGGCAGACCATCGCCGAGCTACTCGACGGCCGCCCCCCTGATACAGCCAACAGCGCCGAACTGGAAGTGCTCAACACGATCAGGCTGTACGACCTGTTGCCCTCGTTGGAGCCTTTTATGGGCCAGGACCTTCGGCACGCCCACGGGGAGCTGATGCGAGGCTTGGCCTTGGATCCCGGACAGTACCGCACCGGCGCCATGGAAGTGGTATATGGCGATCGGCCCGGAAGGCGCAAGGCGGCCGGTGGCAATATCTCAAGCCAGGTAGAACAGCTCCTTCACTTCGTTGAGAACGATGAAGCCCCCTTACTGATCACAAGCTGTGTATTGCACTATGGATTGATCAACCTGCGTCCATTCACCGCAGGCAACGGTCGCATTGCCCGCCTGTGGCAGAAGCTGGTGCTGATGCGTCAATGGCCTGTCTTCTCGTTCCTGCCTTTGGAAGGCTTCATCGAACGCAGCCGCACTGGCTACTATGCAGCCATGGAGTTTGCCGACCGGCAAGAGGATTGTGGAGGCTTCATTACTTATATGATGGAACGAATGGATGAGGCCCTTCACGAATTGCTCCTTCGGGAGCGCAATGTGCTTTCAGCAACTGATCGCATTTCCACGTTCCTGATGGTCAAGGACCGCAGTCGGTTCACCCGGAAGGATTACCGCCGCCAATTTCCGGAGCTTTCATCGGCCACGGCCAGTCGCGACCTTGCGGAAGCGGTCTCCTCTGGAATCCTTATCCGCACCGGCACGGGCCGTACCACTTGGTACCGGCCGGTTGAGCAATAGCTGGCATCCATTAGTTGTACTGGATCTCCGAAGGCTCAATAAAGTCAAAGACAGGTGCCCCTGCCGAGTAGGCATCGAAGCTATTGAGGCGGAACCCGGGTGCACCCGTTGATGGGAGGTAGGGGTAGAAGCCAAAGGATACCTCGAAGGTCTGAACCAACAGGTTCTCGTTCCGCACCAGTAGACCAACTGTGAAGGAACTATAGATGCGGCCTGAAAACACGGGGTCCCCTTCGTCGCCCATGGTGGCAAAGCCGGCCAGTATTACCGGCGCCACCTTAAAGCCCAGGAAGGACCATGGGGCATAGAACACGGTTTCACTGCGGAATAATTCCTTGTGGGTACCGGTGCGAGAGCCGCTGGAATAGCCATACAGCTGGGAACCGTTCAAGTCCAAGCGTGTGTAGGAGGGCTTGGAATAACCATAAACGGCATTGAAGCGGAAGAACTGCCTGAAGTGCCACCGGTCCCATGTGCGCAGATCCGTGAAGTAGAGAATTCTGAGATTGAAGGTGCCATCCACTACGTTGCGGTTCTGGAAGAATGTCCCGTAGCCCAGCCCCGCACTGAGATATCCGAAGTTTTCGTAGTTCCTTCCCCGGGAAACGTCCGCCCCTAAGTATGGCCGGTTAGCTGTTAGCTCCCGCTTTTCCATCCCGGTGGTGAAAGTGAGGAGCAGCCCTTCGGGCACATCTTCGGAATTGCCAAAGCGATAGAGGTAGCGCTCCTTATAGTACTGCCGGATGCTTAGACCCGTGCTCACCAGAAAGAGTGAATTGTCCATGTACACCCCTTGCTCGTCCAACGCACGAGGCGGTCGCGCCGTATAACGGGTTTGTGCATAGCGCGCGGCCAGCACGAAGTTGCTGTTACTGCTGCCCGGCTCATTGCCATCGCCCAATCGGAAGCTACGACCGGCCCACAGGTCCAGCGATGTCGGTGAAAGCGCATGATCCGACAAGACCACGCCGGTCGTATCCAATTGCTTGAACCGACTCCATCCTTGTGTCCAAGATGCGCCAGCAGCCCATTTGGCCAAGGGGGAATAGAAGGGCCGCTGAAAGCTAAACCCCAAGTTATCACCATCCGGGCTCAAGGAGTACGATGCATAAGAGGATATGTGGCTCTTGCGGATATTGTAGACCTCATGGGATCCCGACAAGTACAACTGCGTCTTCCCCAATTTATAACCCACCCGTTGTTGCACGCTTTGGCCCCAGCCCAGCAGGTTCTTGTCGCGTATGCGGGCACTGGCGCTGGTGAGGTCCGCTTCGCCATCCACATCGATGGACCATTTATCATGCACCAGCACCAAGAGGTCCACACTGTCCCGGGTCCCTTCCACCGGCTCCACCAAGATCCGGGCATCGTTCACAAAGGGTGAGGCACGCAGCACCCGTTCGGACTCACTTACCTTCAACGGCTCCAAAGGCTGAAAAGCCTTGACCAACAATAGATTACGCACAATGCGCGGTCGGGTATTGCGATGCAGTTGATTGCCCCAGGTCTGTAGAACGTTCAGTGGCGCCTTCGCGGTGTCATCCACCGAATAGCCGAACGGATCCATCGTACGTACCTCGATGTGCCGGATGATCTTGCCTTCGTCCTTCTTGAACGGATCCACCCGCTCGGTCTGTGGGGCGGAAGGTGGAGGCTCTTCCTTACTCTTCGGTTCCACGAAGATGCCGCTATAGATCCAGCGCGTCACCTTGTGCTTCAAGGAGTAGTTGTGGATGTTCTTGTAGATGTTCGGAGTGGAATCCGATTGGGCCCGAATGGACGACGACCGGCTCAAGAGAAGAACGACCAGCAACCCGAGTATTCGGAAGAACCGGATGCGCGAGGGCTTTCCGAAAACCATGGAAGTGATCGCTGGGGCAGGATATGATGGCTTCCGCATCCGATCAGGCAACGACCATGCATAGGTTCTTGTTCTTTGAACAGACACCAGATCGAGCAGCCACAAAGGTCCGTCTTCTACAGGGCCCTCCGTTTGGGAAATAGTAGCCGTGTTGCCTACCCTTGTGGCATGCGCCTGACCTTTCTTTTCTTCTGCACTTTTCTCTTCCACTGCCTGTTCGCCCAAGGTACCTGGACTCAATTGAACAACTTCCCCTTCGGGAACTGGTACGCCCAAGCCTCCTTCAGCATCAATGGTAAGGGCTACGTCTGCACCGGCTTCAACGGCTCCCAGAACAATGCGCAGCTTTGGGAATACACGCCCGCCACGGACACCTGGGAGGTGAAGGCGGCGTTCCCCGGCGGCTCTCGCCAATACGCTACAGGTTTCGCCATCGGCGGCCAAGGCTACATCACCTGCGGCTGGGACAACGTAAATGAGATCGACTACAATGACCTGTGGGCGTATGATCCCGTGGGCGATTCATGGACCCAAAAGGCCGATCTGCCCGGGCCACCACGCTATGCCGGCACCGCCTTTTGCATCGGCGACACCTGCTACTTCGGTACCGGGGCGGCCAACGCCCAATGGCGGAAAGACCTGTATGCGTATGACCGCTCCACCGATGCATGGGCACAGCGTTCGGACTTTCCCGGCTATCAGCGACGGTGGGCGGTGGGCTTCGCGGTGGATGGCAAAGGCTACATCGGCACTGGTGAAAGCAGCGGCGTGCGCTACAAGGACTTCTATGCCTTCGATCCGCTGAGCAACAGTTGGGGGCAAACAGCCAACCTCGGCACCGATAATCGGCGACAGGCCATGGCGTTCACCATCAACGGGGAAGCCTACGTGGGCGGCGGGGTGGACTTCACCACCAACTTCAACGACTTCAATCGCTATGCCCCTGAGGCGGATACATGGACGGCGGTCGCTCCCTTCCCGCTATCCGTCCGCAAGAACAGTGCGACCTTCACCATCGGCAGCATGGCCTACCTCGTCGGTGGGAACGGGCAACTGCCGATCCTGAATGAGGTCTGGTCTTTTGCTCCGGACACGCTCACCACAGGAGTGCGGGCGAACTCAGAACACACGTTCAGCATCTTTCCGAACCCTGTTCAGCAAGTACTTCATACGGATGTCCTTGATGCTGGTGCTTATCGCCTGCTTTCCTCCACGGGTGAATTGATCCGAGACGGGGACTTGCACGATGGAACCATCGCCGTGGATGGCCTTGCATCTGGCCTTTACATCCTTGAGGTAAGAACCGCAGATCGTTTGCGGCGGGGGCGATTTGTGAAGGAGTGATCAGAAATGTTCGGTCCTTGTTCTCGGGAGTCCCCGGCAAGGGCATGCATACATCCACTTTATCAGGCACGCTTCCATCACGCTAAATTTCAAGGCAATCTGCCATCTCAGCCCATGATCGAGCACATCAAACTGGCCGCCAAGATCGGCGGACGCGCATTCCTTAAATGGTTCATGCTGGTAGCGGCGGGCACGCTGCTGTCCCTCGCTTGCGCTGCGGTCGTGGTTTTCAGCAATTCAGAGTTGGGTGGTGGCGGCCACGGTAATGCTTGGGCATTCATGCTCAACCTGCTCTCTGCGAACACCACCGTCTTCATCCTGTTGGTGGGGGCCCCGGTATTCATTGTCCTCTACTTCCTTGTGGCGAACAAGATCGCTATCGCCAACACCATCTACTTGGTGTTGAAGAACAAGGCCGGGGACATGATCTCCACGCAGGTCGGCAAGCTGGTCGAGGGCCTTACCTCCGGCAACACTTGGGTGGCCAAGGGATCGGATGCGGCCCTATTGAGGGCCAAGTTGCTGCAAGCCAACATGGAAGACCCGAACACCTCCAGGCTAAAGCGTGGGGTGATCAAATACAGCTTCAAAAAGATCCAATTGGAAGACATTGACCTCCAAGCCGGGGACATGAAGCTCTGGACCATCGTTGTGGGCAAGGTGGAACATCTGATGCGCGAGACCGCCAAGCCGTCCTTGAAATTGTTCTGGATGCTGGTGTGGGTGCAATTAGCCTTGTTGGCATGGTCGGTCATGAGGTCGTAGGGATGAGGGGCTTGGCATCCGCAACTCAACACTTTCGAAAAACAAACCCCGCCCTGGCAGGTACGAAGCAGCGCATCGCGACGCAAAGGGCGTGCACAGACCGCGCAAAAAGAGAAACGTACACAGACTTCACTCCAGCACCACGCGCACCGCCCCGGTGGACATGTCTGTGCGCAACACACGCACCACATAGATCCCAGAAGTGAGACCCTCACGAGGAATGGCAAGCCGCGCTGAACCCGTACCCAACATGGTGCGGACCACGCGGCCGCTCACGTCGATGATGGAAACCCTGTCATGGGACTCCAGCCGTTGCGAGCTGGTCAGCACGAAGGCATCCTTACTGGGATTGGGCATCACGCCGAGCATCGGTCGTTCCTCTCCTTGCACGGAGGTCACGATCACAGAAACTGGATCGCTGATCATCGTGCAACCATACGGATCAGTAAGCGCCACGCTGTAATCACCGTTCTCCTGAGCTTCAAAAAACGGCTCCGTGGCTCCCGTGAGCGTAGCGCCGTTCAACCACCACTGGTAGCTGTATTGCGTAGTATCCATCCAATAAGTGGCCGAAAAAAGAAAGCTGCCATTCTCCTCTATTGTCACCGGCCAATTCGTCAGCGCGCAGTCTACCAAGGTGTTGCGCACCGATTTCGTGATCACCGGCGGATTCAGATCGAAATAGATACCGGCATTATTGCTGATCGTTGTGAGTTGGGAAGTGACAGGCAGTGGCTTCAATCGGAAGACGACATACCCTTGACTGGTCTGAACGAGACTTAGCACACCGTTCCCATCATCAGCCCACACGTTCAGGCTGTTCAGTGTACTCTCTCCCATGTGGCTTGCGTCGGGCAGCAAAACCTGCAGAGTTTGGGTGAACTCTTCGAACCATCCAAGCGAGTCGAAGGACCAATAATAAGTATTGCCGATAATGGAATCAGGTGCTTGATCGGACCCCGCAAAGCTGAACAACGGATCGAGTGTAAGCCCCACCACGCCTTGCGGTGTGCTGGTGCCTGCGTTTATTAGATCGAAGGTCTGGTTAATAGCGGTGCCACACGGCCCTGCCGCTGTATACAAGGTAGCGACGAAGTTGGTGGTGTCGATGAATGGGGCAAAGCCGAAGTCCAATCCGGTGAAAACCGTGTCGATGGCCGTGAATGGAACGGTATATCCGGCGGCGCCTTGGGTGTATTGCCACCACGGGCCAAGTGAAACACTGTTTATGAAGAAAGTACTTGCTGCCGAGGGGCGGAACTCATAGTCACCTTGGCCAAGGGAGAATGTGTACCCTGCATTAGGTGTTATCGATACTCCGGAATAGGGTAAACCCGGTTCGCCGGGATCATGGGCACCGTTCAGGTTAAGATCGTTATACACCTGCCCGCTCGCCACCCAAGGAACATTGCCAGCGCATGCGATGGTATTCTGAACGTAGGCGACCACACCTGTGCAGCGTGCGGAATCCACGGGGCCGATACCAAAGGACTGTGAGGTCGGGTCTTGCACTGCCAAGAGTGTCATGGGTGCCAAGCTGTGCAACAAGCTCAGGTACGAGCAGGAACCCGCGTGGCCTTGATCGTCGGTGGCGATCAACAAGGCGTCGTTGCCGGCCCGGCCGCTGAGGCGCAGATCGCCGTTGGCCAAGCAGTGAAGTCCGGTGATCTGGAACCCATCGCCGGTGTTGCCATATCGCCGTGCCCATACTTCAGTGCCCGTAGGGTCGAGAAGGATGAGCCAACCATATGGGTCGGTGGGTTCCGACCAACCGGCCAGCAGGATATGGCCGTCCGGGCGTACTTGCATGGCCCTAATGCCGCCATTGCCCACCACCAGTTCCATGCTCCAGTCCACCAAGCCCGAAGGTAGAAAGCGGGCCACCACCGAATCTCCGGCCGCCACTACCGAGCCATCGGCCAGGCCTGCCAGCGAGCGAGCGTTGAAATTACTCCAGCCATGTTCCCAGATCGGGTTCAGTGATGAGTCCATCTTGGAGATGCAGGAGCCATCGAGGTTCCCAAAAAAACCACCGGACAGTGCAACACCGCCGTCATCGCAATGATCCAAAGCCAATGCTTCCGCATATGTACTCCATTCACTAATAGCATATGGACGAAGAAGACGACCGGCGCCGAATTCGCCCGTCAGCGGATCCCAGCGCATCACACATGCACGGGATGCTCCCAGTCGACCTAACATACCGCCAATGAGCAATGAATTCGGACTCTCCACATCGGCCATGCTGAACCAGTCAGAGTGAAAACTGCCTTGCGAAGAAGCCCACAACTATCCACCATCGCCATCGCAAACAAAAGTGAACTGTTGCTTTTCATTTCCTTGTGAAGCAAAAGTTGAGATGCTTGAACCGACCACCATGAATGAGTTATTGTCCAATGCCGTAACCCCGTTGAATGCAATGTCCAAATTGTCGACAACAGGGATGCCGATGTAAGGGTGATCCGCTTTATAGACCCGTGCCCATAAGATGTTGCCCGCCGGATCCAAGCGCATCAGGTAGCCACTTGTGTCGATGGTGCCACAATACACCATGCCGCCATCAGCAGTGGCATCGGCACCGGTAATGGCCGTACCAAGCGGCGGGGCGTAGGTGCGGATAAATCCCGGCTGGGCACTTGCGCTAACACAGGCCAAGATAAAAATGGATACAAGCGATGTTGCTGTATTTCTGGCTGCGCTCATAATAATGTAGAGTTTAGATCAACAGAAAGACGAACGGGCCTGTTAAAGGTTGCTGATATTTTCTGCTATTGCAAGACCTAATGCTTGATAAGATCCATTTGAACCCATCTACTGCACGCACCTTTTCAACATCCCTTCCCCACCCCCGCCTTGCCCGCTAACTTTGGCGGCCTATGGATCATTTGAAAGGGCTGAACCCTGCCCAACTTGCTGCCGTGGAGGCCACCGAAGGCCCCACCATGGTGATCGCCGGAGCCGGGAGCGGCAAGACCCGCGTGCTTACTGTTCGGATCGCCCACCTGCTCACCAAGGACGTGGATGCCTTCCGCATCCTCGCGCTCACCTTTACCAACAAGGCCGCCAAGAGCATGAAGGAGCGCATCGCCAAGCTGGTACCCGGCGGCGAAGCGCAGAGCCTTTGGATGGGCACCTTCCACAGTGTGTTCGCGCGCATCCTCCGTTCTGAAGCCGATAAGCTGGGCTACCCGAAGGACTTCACCATCTACGACAGCGATGACAGCCGCTCGCTGATCCGAACCATTGTGAAGGAGTTCAACCTGGATGAGAAGCTTTACAAGGCAAACTTGGTTCATGGGCGCATCAGCATCGCGAAGAACAACCTGATAGGGTCGAAGGACTACTTGGAGAACGTGGAGCTGATGAGCAGCGATGCCGCCAACATGCGCCCGCAGATCGGCCTCATCTACCAGCAGTACGCCGCCCGCTGCTTCCGCGCCGGAGCAATGGACTTTGACGACCTGCTATTTCTGACCAACATTCTCTTCCGTGACCATCCGGACGTGATGCTGAAGTACCAGCAACGCTTCCAGTACATCCTGGTGGACGAGTATCAGGACACCAACCTTGCGCAGTACAACATTGTGAAGACGCTCGCCGCACGGCATCAGAACCTCACCGTGGTGGGCGACGACAGCCAGAGCATCTATGCCTTCCGCGGAGCGAACATCCAGAACATCCTCAACTTCCAGAAGGACTATCCGGAGCACCAGATCTTCAAGCTCGAGCAGAACTACCGCAGCACGAAGAACATCGTGAATGCAGCCAACAGCCTGATCGAAAAGAACAAGGAACGGTTGGAGAAGACCGTATGGACGGCCAATGACGAGGGTACACCGCTGCTGGTGAACCGGAGCGTGAGCGACAACGAAGAGGGTCGCTTTGTGGCTCACGACATCTTCAGCACCAAGATGCACGAGCAGGTGCCGAACAAGGGCTTCGCGATCCTGTACCGCACCAACGCGCAGAGCCGCAGCATGGAGGAGGCCCTTCGGAAGATGAACATCCCCTACCGTATTTACGGAGGACTCAGCTTTTACCAGCGCAAGGAGATCAAGGACCTGATCGCCTATTTCCGCCTCACCTGCAACCCGAACGACGAGGAGGCGCTGAAGCGGGTGATCAACTACCCTACGCGCGGCATCGGACAAAGCACCATCGATAAGCTGATGGTGACGGCAAACCAGCACGACAAGAGCATCTGGGACATCATCCACGACCACCTTGGTGAAGTGGGTCTGCACGAAGGCTTGAAGAAGAAGATCGCCCAGTTCGTGATGATGATCCGCAGTTTCCAGACCATGCTGGAAACCCAGAGCGCCTATGCCTTGGGCGAGTACATCGCCCGCAGCACCGGCCTGTTGCAGGACCTCTTCATAGACAAGACGCCCGAAGGTGTGAGCCGCTATGAGAACATCCAGGGATTGCTGAACGGGATGAAGGAGTTCAGTGACCCGACCGTGGACTCTCCTACCACCCAACCCGGCACCGACCCCGATGTGGTGTCCGATGGAGAGGAGACCCTCCGCACCCTTCCGGACTTCTTGATCGATGTAGCGCTGTTGACCGATGCGGACAACAATGATCCGAACGACACCGACCGCGTGAGCCTGATGACCGTTCACAGCTCGAAGGGTTTGGAGTTTCCCTATGTGTATATCGTTGGCATGGAGGAAAACCTCTTCCCGAACATGATGGCCGTGCAGAGCCGTGCCGACCTGGAAGAAGAGCGCCGCCTCTTCTATGTGGCCATCACCCGAGCGGAAAAGCGCGCCACGCTGAGCTATGCGACCAGCCGCTACAAATGGGGCACTTTACAGAGTGCCGAGCCCAGCCGCTTTTTGCAAGAGATCGATCCGAAGTTCCTCCAGCTCCCAAGCCGCCATGAAATGCCGCGTTCCGAAGGATATCCGGACAGGAGACCTTCCTTCGCTGAGCGGAATGGATTTGTGGAACGCCCGGCCACTTCCTCCGCTCCAACCAGCCGGTCGCCACTACAAGAGCGCAGCCGACCTGCCGCCAGCAGCCCCGCTCCCCCACCATCCAAGCGAAATCTGAAGAAGATCTCCCCCACGGGCCGACCGATGGAGGCCACCAGCACATTGGGCGCATCCCCTTCCGCGGATATTCAAGAAGGTGTTACGGTGGAGCACGAGCGTTTTGGCAAGGGTAAGGTGGTAAAGGTGGAAGGTGCCCCGCCGGATCAGAAAGCCACGATCTTCTTCCCCAGTGCCGGGCAGAAGCAGTTGCTGTTGCGCTTCGCGAAGCTAAAGGTGGTGGGTTGAGCGCAGAGAAGCAGAGGTCAGAGGGTGTTGGACCTATCGAACTTGAACGGAGCAGGTTGAGCCACCCGTGGGCTCGTTCCTGGGAGCTCCTAAGTAGCCTCCGATCACTTCACCACTACATATTGGTTCACGGTGCAACCGGCGATGGTAAAGGGTTCGCCTTCTCGCACGAGGATATGACCGAACTGGGATAAAGTGTCCGGGAAGTTATCCAGCCACATGTCCTTGATCACATAGATGTCCCGGCCGTCGAATACCGGTGGAACCAGATCAATGTTCCTCACATCCGAGCCATTATGCGGCGTGGCTGCGATCTGCGCTGGATCAGGTGTGCTGGCGATGTAGGCATTGCCGTACTCGCCAATGAGACCAATGCGGCCCAATCTCAGGAACTCGGAAGCCATATCAACGCGCGACTCCAGTGTGCCCGGCCAGATGAACTTCATCTGCAACGGCCCGCTCAGTGCTCCCGCCAACGCAGTGGCCCAGAGCAAGCGCGTGACCCAAGGCGAATACTTGCGATCACGCGTGGTGAGTTCATTCAGTAGGAGGATCAGAATTGAAAGCCCGATGTAGGCACCGATGAAGTAGCGGCGGTTGAGCAAGTTCAGCACTGCCCACTTGGAGGATAGCACGGCCACTATTAGGAAGGCTGCATCCAAAGCCAGAAAAAGGGCCAGCCCGGTGCGCACGTCACTGCGCGGGTGCCTGCGCCACAGCCAAACCACGGCGATGCATGAAGCCACCGCCAGCAATGCGTATGCGCTCATGTACGGTTCTGCGGTCCTGAACAAAATGAGGTCCAAGAAGGCGCGACCGAATGTGGAAATGGCCTCAACCAGCTCACCGGGCGTATTGAACTGTTGATAGCCTGCGGTGACCGCTGGGGCGTTCCACTTGGCGTAGCCGATGAAGGCTGTTCCTATGAGCACTCCACCTGCGCACCACGCCACGAACTCCTTCCGAGGCCACAGCGGTAAATGCATCCTTCTGCGCCAAAGCAACCACGCCGCACCTGCCGCTCCGATGGTCAGCACGGCGAGGTCCGAAACCCAAGCTGCGAGGATCGTAACGCACATGAAGAGGAGCATGCGCCCATGGTCCTGCAGCCGGAATGAACGCCCACGATCCAAGGGGATCGTCGCCAGCAACAGTAACGCAATGCCCAAGAGGCCATATTGGACCCCATACGGGAAGCGCAGCATATCTACGAAGCGCCACGGAGGAAGGAGCCAGAGCAAGGCGAACATCACTTTGCTGGAGCGTCTTTCAAAAAGCTGC
This sequence comes from Cryomorpha ignava, assembly GCA_040391235.1. Lineage (GTDB taxonomy): Bacteria > Bacteroidota > Bacteroidia > Flavobacteriales_F > PHOS-HE28 > PHOS-HE28. The sequence goes on along the minus strand of JBEBYG010000003.1, from coordinate 251,133 downwards.
ATAAAGCCCAAGCCGCCAAGCACCACGATGAGATAGTTGCTCAGGGATACGGACCAGATCAAGGAGATGCCTAATACCCCATAAAAGAACTGTGCGACCAAAGGGATGAGGGTGCCCCCACGGTCCTGCCCCCAGCAGTAGAGATCGTGCGGGAGTGAATAGTCCCGGGTCATAAGCACGTTCAGCGCGTCATCCGAATTCAGCAACGGGAAATAGCGCGACGAATACAGCCGGAAAGAGACCAGAAGAATGAGCACCAAGAGCGACCCATAACCGATACTGCCTCGCAGCAGCTTAGGGATAAGGAGTCGTAGGGCCATTGATCTTGTTCTCTCTTGAAATGCAGGACGCCTCAATAATAGGGAGAAGGGCCAATCCTCGCGATCAGACCACCTTGTGGGACCGCATCGAACTTTTTGTCCAATGCCCTACATTTGACCCACCACGGCCTTGGCCCTCCCATCGGGACGCGCCCCCATTCAATTCACCAGGCCACTCGATCCCTTCCCGTATGAGCATCGCATTCGACTACAATACCCAGCGCAATCACCTGATCATTCCCGAATACGGCCGCCTCGTGCAGCGTATGGTGGAGCATACCTTGGAAGAGGAGGATCGCGAGAAGCGCACCCGCATGGCCCGCGCCATTGTGCAGGCCATCGGCAAGTTGAATCCACAGCTGCGCAACAACGAGAACAGCGACCGCACCTTCTGGGACCATGTGCATGTGATGGCGGGCTTTGCTTTGGAAGTAGACAGCCCCTACCCGGCTCCCACAGCTGAAGGCTTGAAGTCCAAGCCGAAGCCGATCGCGTATCCTAAGAAGGCGATCCGCTTCGGCCACTATGGTAAGCTGGTGGAACGCATGGTGGATGAGTGCATCGCCATGGAAGAAGGTCCGGAAAAAACCGCCTTCACGTTGATGATCGCCAACCAGATGAAGAAGCAATTCCTCACTTGGAACCGGGATAGCGTGGGTGATGGTGCCATCCTGAAGGACTTAGCGGACTTAAGCAAGGGGCAGTTGAAATTGAGCCCGGAACAGCAATTGACCAGTACGGATGCGCTCTTGCAAGCCCAGCGCAACGGGCCCAAGAATGCCGTGGAAACCACCCGTAAGCGCCACAGTGGCGGGGCTAATAGCAGCAACAATAAGAAGCGCCACCGTAGCCGGAAGAAGCGGTACTGAGCGATTTCGTTCGCCGCCGCAAAGGCGCAGAAAATGCGAGGAAGGCAGCGGACTTACCGCCAGCAACTGGGACGTTGCGAAATCCGATGATTAACGAGTCCGAAGGCTAGGATCGTGGGCTCCACCATTGGCCCGGATCTGTCCGGTCATTCACTGCTCACCTACATCCACTTGTTGAAAGCCTTCATGGAGGGCATGCTAAAGGATGCCCTTCCTTTCCTTGTTTCGCAACATGGGAAGTTTCAAGATCGAAGGGGGCCATCGCTTAAGCGGTGAGCTGATCCCACAAGGGGCCAAGAACGAGGCCCTGCAGATACTCTGCGCTGTGCTCCTGACCAGCGAGCCGATGACCATCCGCAACGTGCCGGACATCGTGGACGTGAACAAGATGATCGACCTGCTGCGCGCTATGGGCGTGCTGGTGGAAAAGATCGGCGATGGAGAATGGCGCTTCCAAGCGAAGAGCGTGGACCTCGAGTTCTTCCTGAAGCCCGAGTTCAAACAGATGGGCGGTGGCCTGCGCGGAAGCGTAATGGTGGTGGGACCTTCTCTCGCCCGCTTCGGCAGCGGCTACATCCCCACGCCGGGTGGCGACAAGATCGGTCGCCGCAGACTGGACACGCACTTCATCGGTTTCGAGAAGCTCGGCGCCACCTTCAACTACGACGCCAAGGAGGGCTTCTTCAAAGCGGAAGCCAAGAAATTGAAGGGTGCCTATATGCTGTTGGACGAGGCCAGCGTTACAGGCACGGCCAACATCGTGATGGCTGCAGTGCTGGCAGAAGGCCGCACCACCATCTTCAACGCCGCTTGCGAACCCTACCTGCAGCAGCTCTGCAACATGCTCGTGCGCATGGGCGCCAAGATCCAAGGCATCGGCAGCAACCTCCTCCACATCGATGGCGTGAAGGAACTCGGCGGTACCGAACACCGCATGCTGCCGGACATGATCGAGATCGGCTCTTTCATCGGCATGGCCGCCATTACCCGCAGTACCATCACCATCAAGGACACGGGCTATGACCACCTCGGCATGATACCCGATGTGTTCCGCCGCTTGGGCATCCAAGTGGAACGCCGTGGAGACGACATCCACGTGCCGGCACAGGACCATTACAAGATCCAGCGCTTCATCGATGGCAGCATCATGAACATCAGCGATTCCCCCTGGCCCGGCTTCACCCCTGATTTGATCAGCATCATGATCGTGACCGCGACCCAAGCGAAGGGTAGCGTACTGATCCACCAGAAGATGTTCGAGAGCCGCCTGTTCTTCGTGGACAAGCTGATAGAGATGGGTGCGCAGATCACCTTGTGCGACCCGCACCGCGTGCAAGTGAACGGGCACGATTTCGAGCAACCCTTGCGTGGCATCACCATGACCAGCCCGGACATCCGTGCTGGAGTTTCCTTGCTGATCGCTGCCTTGAGCGCCGAAGGCACCAGTACCATCCACAACATCGAGCAGGTGGACCGCGGCTATCAGCGCATTGCTGAGCGGCTCAATGCCATCGGGGCTAAGATCCAACGGTTGCCTTGAGGAGCGCCGGAAGTGAAAAAGGAGAAGAAGGTAAAGGAGGTAAGGGAGGTAAAGGAGGCGCACATCAGCTTGAATACGATCTTCGTCACATGAAACTCCCATTGGTTGCCAGCCTCGCACTTCTCGCCAGCATCTGCTTCAACCCGGCGCAAGCCCAGGAGCGGCTCTCGGGTATCACTATTGGTCAGCAGGCCCCGGAGATCGCCATGCCGGACCCGGCCGGTGACACGCTTCGGCTTTCTGATCAGCTCGGCCATATCGTCTTGCTGGATTTCTGGGCCAGCTGGTGCCGTCCCTGCCGCATGGAGAACCCGAACCTACGTGCCACCTACCACACCTTCAAGGACAGCCTCTTCAGGGGTGCTGAAGGGTTCCGGGTATTCAGCGTGAGCTTGGACCGTGCCGGAGGGGGCGCCGCTTGGAAGCAGGCCATTGAACAGGACAAACTGGATTGGCCTTGGCACGTGGGCGCCGTGGAAAGCGGGATCAACACCGCCGCCAATACCTATGAAGTGCGTTTCATTCCCACCAACGTCCTGATCGATGCCACAGGAAAGGTGATCGGGATGGATCTGCACGGCGCGGATCTCGACCATGCGCTATTGGGATTGCTGGAGCAGGATCCTGCACGGCTTGCCGACATGAAAAAAAAGTTGGCCAAGACTCAAAAGGAAGCGAGCAAAGCAGAGCGCAAACGCCAGCGGGCGGAAAAGAAGTGATCGGCCACTGGCTTGCCTTCCCATTCCGGCACGATGATGGCTACTTCGCGGCGCTGCAGACCTTAAATTCGCACCATGAACGCTTCCTCCGTTATGACAAAGACACGTATCGCCCTTGTAGCCAGTGTGGTCGTTTTGGCCATCTTCGGCTTCACCTCGCGCATGGTTGAGAGCCCAGCGAAAGACGGAACTGCCATTGGCGACCAAGCCCCCGAACTCGCCTATTACAACCCGGACAGCACCAAGGTGATCAAGCTTTCCTCGCTGAAAGGCCAATATGTACTTCTGGATTTCTGGGCAAGCTGGTGTGGACCCTGCCGCCGCGAAAATCCGAGCGTGGTCCGTGCTTACGAGAAGTACAGCAAGGCGAAATTCAAGAACGGAAAAGGCTTCACGGTATACAGCGTGAGCTTGGACAAGAGCCGTTCCGCGTGGAAGGCAGCCATCGCCCAGGACCAGTTGAGCTGGCCCAATCACGTGAGCGACCTGGGGGCTTGGAGCTCAGCGGGTGCGCGCATCTATGGGGTCAACTCCATCCCGATGAACTTCTTGATCGACCCAAATGGGGTCATCATCGCCAAGAACCTGCGCGGGAACCAACTGGACCAAGCGCTCGACCCGTTCGTGAAGAGCTTTTAAGCCTGACCGCCAAGTCAGACATGCTGCGGATATGGCCGGGAGGACTATTTCTCCTGTCGATCTGTCCCATCTTCGCGCCTCATTGGCCGCAGCTCTATAAACGGCATTGAACTTGTCCCGTGCGTAATCCATTCAGAAAATCGCGTAAGAAGATGTCGGATCGACCAGAAGTCAGTCCCGGTGAGGAAGTCCGTAGTGATATCCCCAACGACTCCATGCAGGATTCATTGAACGCCGCTTCCGAAGCATCGGCCGATCGCTCCATGAACGATGACATGCGAGGCCAAGCGGACGAGATCGAGCGCCTGCGTGGTGAGCTTGAGGCGCGCAAGGCCGAGCATGATGCCATCCATGACAAGTACATCCGGCTACATGCGGAATTCGACAACTTCCGCAAGCGCACCGCAAAAGAGCGTATGGAGCTATTGATGAGTGCGGGATCGGAAACTATCAGGAGCATCCTGCCTGTGTTGGACGACATGGAGCGCGCCATCACGCACAATGCAGAGGTGAATGACATCGACGCCGTGAAACAGGGTTTTGAACTGATCCACCAAAAGTTCTCCAATATCCTATTGGCCCATGGTGTGAAGGTGATGCACGCGAAGGGACAACCATTCGACCCGGAGCTGCACGATGCGATCACCCAAATACCAGCTCCGGAACCCAAAATGAAAGGCACGGTGCTGGAGGTGGTGGAAACGGGCTATTTGCTCAATGACAAGGTCCTGCGCCACGCAAAAGTCGTGGTAGGCCAATAAGGAGGATGCGTGCATCGCCTTACTAAGCCAAGACATCAATGAGCAAGAAAGACCCTTACCAAGTGCTGGGCGTAGGCCGCAACGCCACCGCGGATGAGATCAAGAAGGCCTATCGCAAATTGGCCATCAAACATCACCCCGATAAGAATCCGGGCGACCATACGGCGGAAGACCGGTTCAAGGAAGCAGCAGGTGCTTATGAGATCCTGAGCGATCCCGACAAGAAAGCGCGGTTTGACCGCTTTGGCCATGCCGGTTCCGGCATGGGTGGCGGTGGCGGATTTCAGGGCGGCGGGATGAACATGGACGACATCTTCTCGCAGTTCGGCGACATCTTCGGTGGTGGCGGAGGGGGATTCGGAGGATTCGGTGGCTTCGGAGGAGGACAACAGCGGCGCACGGTGAAGGGCAGTAACCTCCGCGTGCGGATGAAGCTGACCTTGACCGAGATCGCCGATGGCGTGGAAAAGCAACTGAAGCTCCAGAAGCTGGTGCGTGCAAAAGGCACGGAATACAGCACCTGCCCCACCTGCAAAGGTGCCGGACAGGTACATCGGGTGCAGAGCACCTTCCTGGGCCAGATGCAAACGGTGACCGCCTGTCCCACCTGTGGCGGTATGGGCCAAACCGTGAGCAAGCGCGGTGCAGGCAGCGATGCCAACGGGCTGGTGCGCGAAGAGAGCGTGGTAACGGTGAAGATCCCGGCGGGTGTGGAGGAAGGCATGCAGCTGAATCTCAGCGGCATGGGCAATGAAGCCCCCGCAGGTGGTGTACCGGGGGACCTATTGGTCGTGATCGAGGAAGAGGATCATCCAGAGCTGAAGCGCGACGGCAACAACCTGCACTATGAGGCCTTCATCACCATGATCGATGCAGCCTTGGGTACGAGCATTGAAGTGCCTTTGGTAAGCGGCAAGGCCAAGATGAAGATCGAGCCGGGCACCCAGTGCAACCACATCCTGCGCTTGAAGAACAAGGGCCTGCCCAGCATCAACCGCCATGGCCACGGCGACCTGTTCGTACACGTGATGGTGTGGACGCCCACGGAACTGAACAAGGACGAGAAGAAAGCCTTGGAGAAGCTCCGTGACAGCCCGGGCATGCAGCCCAAGCCCACGGGTAAGGACAAAGGGTTCTTCGAGCGGGTGCGGGAGATGTTCGCTACGTGAGTGGGTGCAGTTGGCGCAGGACGCCATAGCGTGAGCAAGTGCCAGGACCGTACTCCCTTGTCGGTATCGTTCACTACAAATAAAAAAACCGACCTCCCGGCCGGTTATTCATTTGAGGGAAGTCCGATCAAGCTATCGTTGGAAGCGCACCATCTTGGCACTTTCTCCTTCCCTGACACGTGCCACATAGCGACCCTCGCGCAGGCCCTCCACATTCATGGCCAATGCACTGCGGCCCGGTCGGGACGTAAGCGTCTGTTGGCGCACCGTGTGTCCTTGCTCGTCGAAGACATCCACCATCACTGATCGGACGTGTTCACTCTCGAATGCAAAGATCAGCTGAGCTGTCACGGCCCGTTCAGCACGTTGCCTTCCGTCATCGGTGATCTTCATCGGAACACGCTCCGGTGAAGCATTCACCATTACATGAGGAGAATCCTTCATCTCCAATAATACTGTTCCGGACGTGAGGTCGCAGAGCGGCTCTCCCTGCCCGTATGTGAACCCTGTCAGGCCCATTAGCACCATCGCGGTCAATGCCCAAGAGGGTCCATTCCGTCGTTCCTTGTTCTTCATCTGTTTCGTTTTCATGCCGCAAAGCACCGGCTTCCATATGACCTCAATAACAAGCCCACATGAAATCTTCCGGAATGGTCTTGGGGTAGCTCTTCCATCACCTTCCGGCAACATCCTCCCTAGGCCATAAAGGCCCGACGGTACCTTTGTATCCCCAATGACCATCGTCCTCTTCTTCATCGCCCACTGGTACCTCTCCCTCTTTGTGCAGACGTTCTACCTGCACCGGTACTCCGCTCATCGCATGTTCACCATGAGCCCCTTCTGGGAGAAGGCGTTCCATATATTCACTTGGTTGGCGCAAGGCAGTAGCTACCTGAATCCGGCCGTGTATGGCATGATGCACCGCGCGCACCACGTCTACGCGGACACCGAGCAGGACCCGCACTCGCCCAAGTACGACGAGAACCCCTTCAAGATGATGTGGAAGACGGCGGGCTATTACAATGGTTTGCTGTATGGCAAGCTGGAACCGGAAGAGCGCTTCACCCGTGACCTGCCACATTGGAAGACCATGGAAGTGATCGGCGAAAGCTGGATCTCGCGCCTTGCTTGGGGATTGCTGTATGTCGCGTTCTATGTCGCATTCGCCACCGCGTGGTGGCAATGGTTGCTTCTCCCTTTGCAGTTCGTAATGGGCCCATTGCACGGCATGATCATCAACTGGTATGCACACCGCTACGGCTACGTGAACTACCCCACCGACAACACCAGCAAGAACCTGATGCCCTTGGACGTGATCATGATGGGTGAAGGACTGCACAACAACCACCACACCCATGCTGCCCGTGCCAACTTTGGTACACATTGGTGGGAGTTCGATCCCACCTGGCCGGTGATCTGGGTGCTGAATAAGGTGGGCGTGGTGCGGCTGCGGAAGGTGGAGGCCTAAGAGTTCGGCCGCTGAGCTGCCTTCGGTAGCCAGGGGCGCAGAGGCGCGGAGAATTCAAGTGCACTGAGGTGATGGGATACGAGACCGTTCTCACCAATTCTTACAAACTGGATCATGGGCCAAGAAATAGAACGGAAGTATCTGGTCAACCACGAGAAGTGGAACCAGCTTGCCAAGCCTGAAGGTGAGCTATACAGGCAGGGCTATCTATTGACGGATCCCAATAAGACAATCCGGGTTCGGCAAGCTGGAGGCAAGGGATTCCTAACGATCAAGAGTCCTTCAGTCGGTGCGAGCAGGTTGGAGTATGAGTATGAGATCCCGTTCAAGGAAGCGGAGGAACTACTATCCCATTTCTCGATCTCTGAATTATCGAAGATCAGATACAAACTGCCTATCGGAAATAAGGTATGGGAGGTGGACGAATTCCTGGGTGAGAACGCCGGCCTTCTAGTGGCGGAGATCGAGCTGGAAAGCGAGGATGAAGCGTTCGATGTTCCTGAGTGGATCGGTGAAGAGGTCACCATGCAGCAGGAGTATTACAATTCGAACCTGACAATGCATCCATACAAGAACTGGAAACGGGAATAGGCGTTGTTGAAGTGAAGAACGTAGGGCGTGTGCTGATTGTCACACAGTAAGATCCGGGAACGGCGGACCTTGGCGCAAACAACTTGGCCTGATGCGCTCTTCCAGCATTTTCCTTTCATTTTTCTTGGTCCTTAGCGCCCTTGCCCAAGACATCGGCGACCGCCATGTCGTACTTCAGGAAGTCACCATTCCTGACATGCCCGGCCTGCATTCCTTCGCGTGGGGGCAAGACAATGGCGAATGGCTTATGATCGGTGGGCGTACCGAGGGCTTGCATCGGCGCCAACCATTCGCTGCCTTTCAGGCATCGTTCAACAACACAACAGTCTATGTAGTGAACCCATCCACATCAGAGATCTGGACTGCGCCCTTATCCGCCTTACCAACCGCCATTTTCGAGCAGCTCCAATGCACCAACATGGAGTTTGAGCAGCGCGGCAACACACTTTACATCATTGGCGGATACGGGTTTTCCGCCACCGCGAACGACCACATCACACACGGGAAATTGACCGCTGTGGATGTACCGGGAACGATCGCCGCGATCAAGAACAACTCTTCCTTGGTCCCCCACTTTCGCCAGCTCTCCGATACGCGTCTGGCCGTAACGGGCGGCTACGTTGGCGTGCTGAACGATGTATTCCATCTGGTAGGTGGCCAACGGTTCATCGGCCGGTATAATCCGATGGGGCCTGATTTCGGTCCGGGCTTCATCCAGGAGTACACCAACGCCATTCGTCGTTTCGAGATCAACGATGATGGCACCACGTTGAGCTTGGTGAACTTTACCGAAACGATCGATACCGCGAACCTGCATCGGCGTGATCTCAACATGACAGCCCAGATCTTCCCGGATGGTACGCACGGCTTCACCGCGTTCAGCGGGGTGTTCCAGTATGCCAGCGACATCCCATGGCTGAACACGGTCGACATCACGGCAAACAGCTACACAGTGGTACCTGTATTTGAGCAATTGCTGAACCAGTACCACACCGCGCACATGGCCGCCCACTCCACTTCGCTGAACAGCATGAACACGGTGTTCTTCGGCGGGATCGGGCGGTACTTTTTTGACGCCAACAACCAGCTGATGGACGACATCAACGTCCCCTTCGTGAATACGATCAGCCGCGTGGAGCGAATTGGCAACGGGACCATGACCGAGACAGCGATCGGGAACATGCCCGCGTTGCTGGGTGCAGGCGCCGAGTTCATCCTCAACCCTTCCGTGCCGCGGCTCTTTAATGATGTGATCGACCTGGACCAACTGCAAGGCGACACGGTTCTTGCCGGCCATATCGTGGGCGGCATCGAAAGCAGCGCGGCGAATATCTTCTTCACAAACACGGGCACGCAGAGTTCTGCCGCTGCGCGTGTGTTCCGCGTCCTCTTGATCGAGGACAGCACCACGGGCATTTTTGAGCAACTCGAAGAACAGCAGCTGTTGTCAGCAACCTTCCTTTCCGGTGGAACACAGCTTCAGATCACCTTGAACAATCCGGCTGCCGGTTACGTGGAGTTGAACGTACTGGATACCACCGGCCGCTTGTTGAAGAAGCTGTTCGGGGCTCGCCAGCCGGCAGGTATGCTGCAGTTGACCAGCGACGTGCATGACCTAGCGCTTGGTGGGTATCTATTGGAGCTAAGGACACAGGACCGCCATCAAGCGATCCGTATCGTTCGTTGATCAGTGCATATGCGGGCCAGCGGTCGATATATGCGACTGCCGCTTTCTCCGCCGTGAGGCAAAGCCGCGCCTCATAGCTTTGATCCGTTAGCACCCATAGTACTCTATGAAAGACCTAAAGGGAAAGATCGTACTGATCACAGGCGGAGCATCCGGTATCGGCAAGATCATGGCGCGCCTCCTGCTGGAGCGCCAAGCCAAGGTGGTGATCTGGGATATTGACCAGGCAAGCATTGATGCAACGATCTCCGAACTCTCTGACCGAGGATCCATCGCCGGCTTCAAGGTGGATGTTTCCAATGCCGACCAAGTGCAAGAAACCGCCACTAGGGTCAAGCAGCAAGTAGGCGTGGTGGATGTGGTGATCAATAGTGCTGGGATCGTCGTCGGCAAGCTCTTCCATGAACACACCGCCGCAGACATTGCGCGTACGCTGGACATCAACGTGGCTGGATCCATGTATGTCGCGAAGGCATTTCTCGATGGCATGCTCGCTCAAAACTCCGGACACATCTGCAACATCGCATCCTCCGGTGGGCTGATCTCCAATCCGAAGATGTCGGTATATGCTGCGAGCAAATGGGCCGTGATCGGGTGGTCCGACAGCTTGCGCTTGGAAATGAAGCAGATGAAAAAGGACGTGCACGTCACTACCATCATGCCTTACTACATCCATACGGGCATGTTCGAGGGCGTGCAGTCGCGGATCCCCATCCTCGAACCGGAGGCAGCTTCGCTGACGATCGTAAAAGCCATTCAGCGGAATAAAACGATGGTGACCATCCCGGGCTATATCTATCGGGTCACGCGGTTCTTCCAGGCCATCCTTCCTATCGCTGTTTTTGATTGGTTCGCTGGCAACGTGCTGGGGATCTATAGGACGATGGAGCATTTCGTTGGTCGTAAGAAGTAGGCCCTACGTCTGCCTGTGCTCGAGTGCGAGATGGAGGAATAGCGTCCCATTAGCATCGTACGCGCTACAAGCGCATACCTCGCTGGAACCGCGCTGCAAGTGCGGTCCGATAAGTATCGGTCCGGCTGCCAAAGCGAACACTGTCCCTGTCCCAGTGGTTCCTTATGCGGTAGCTCCAGCCAAGGAGCCGTGCCGAAAGCCCCATGGGCAAACGCCGAATAGCAGCAGGCATCCGCAACTTATCACCCGCATACTTCGGGTTGCCCATGTCAACGGGCATCATTGCTGTAGCATCCCATGAGCTGGGATATCCTAGCATCAGCCATGCCCTTTTCGTCCTCAACAATGCAGAGGTCATTATCCTCACTGTTCTTTTGCTCCTTCGGCTCCTCTACTACTTCCCGGCATTCCGCAAAGACCTTTCCTCACACGAAAAAGGCGCAGGCTTCTTGACCGTTGTGGCGGCGGCATGTATTCTCGGATCGGAGCATGTCGAATTCCAAGGAACGTTCAGGCCAGCGATCACGCTTTGGCATATCGCGCTTCTGGCCTGGGTGCTCCTCACCTATTCGTTCTTCATCTTGGTAACCATCAAGCGCAACAAGCCCTCCTTGGAAAATGGCATCAACGGCTCTTGGCTGTTGTTCGTGGTCTCGGTGCAAGCACTATCGATCCTCGGCTGCATGGTTGCGCCACATCTGGGCATTTCGCTGCATTCCGCGCTGTTCATCGCGCTGTTCTTCCACTTACTGGGTTGGCTGTTCTATTTGGTGGTCATCGGCATCATCTTCTACCGCACCACTTTCTTTCCGATGCGGCCGGATGAGTTCAAGCCCACCTACTGGATCGATATGGGCGCGGCCGCCATTACCACGCTTGCCGGGATCACCTTGGTCAACACCATGGCTGCACATGGCGTCTATACGGAACTCATTCCCACGCTGAAGGTCTTCATCGTCTTCGCTTGGATCGCTGGCACGTGGTGGATCCCGGTGATCTTCTTTCTGGAGATCTGGCGGCACTGGACCATTCCGTGGAAATACCACGCGGGCTATTGGTCGCTGGTTTTCCCATTGGGCATGCACGTAGTGTGCACATGGCAACTGGCCTTGATGTTCGACCTGCCCTTTCTGAAGGTGCTGCCGGAAGTGCTCATCTGGCTGGCTTGGGGAACTTGGGCGTTGGTCTTCGTTGGGATGTGTGTGAAGCTGGTGCGAAGCTTCGTTTTGAACAGGCCTTGGCACTGAAAGCAACGTCAACCACGATCCCACGTCCGTACTTTTCCCGGCATGATGAAAAGCATCGTTGTATTCTGTGGTTCCAGTTCAGGTAATGATCCCGAATTCCAAGTCCTCGCCAAGGAGTTGGGAAGTGCGATCGCATCGCGAGAAGCCCGGCTGATCTACGGCGGAGCCAAAGTCGGCCTGATGGGGTGCATTGCCGATGCCGCTTTGGCAAAAGGCGCTGAGGTCATCGGCATCCTTCCCCGCTTCCTGTCGATCAAGGAAGTGGCGCACGGGCACTTGACGCAGCTTCTCATCGTGGAGAACATGCACGAGCGGAAGACGAAGATGTTCGAACTGGGCGATGCGTTCATAGCCATGCCCGGAGGGTTCGGCACCTTGGAAGAACTCTTCGAAGTGGTGACCTGGGCGCAGCTCGGCCTGCATCAAAAGCCCATCGGCATCTTGAACGTGAACGGATTCTACGACCCGCTCATCGCACAACTCGACCATATGGTGAGCAAGGGTTTGCTGAAACAGGGGAACCGCGACCTGATCATGATCGATGGTAGCGTGGACGGCCTCTTGGCGAAGATGGAAGCCTACGAGCCAATTTCGGCGAAGAAGTGGATCTCGGACCTGGACCAGGTTTGAGCGGGAGACTGGTTCAATGTGAAAAGGAGGCTTTGAGGGATTGTCCAGCTTCGTGTCGCCATGCAAATCCTTACCAACAGGGTGAGATTAAGGAACCGGCCTATCTAACGGTTGATTCGCCATCACGCCGTTGGGCCGGAATCCACACAAGTTACATTAGATGCTCCAAACAGGCCTACTGAGGGTCGACTCGTGCATTCTGTAAGCTCGAAAATCAAACACTAAAGGCCATGAATTTTACGCGCATCATAACTGCGATGATCATGGGCATTTCCTATGCATCCAGTATCGCTCAACCTGTGCTAACGGTCGCCAACACGCCGCAACCCGGTTCGACCTACATCTTCCAATCAGTGAATTGGAACAACACACCCATAACAACCGATGGAGTAGACTTGACTTGGGATTTTTCGTCTGTGGCCATTGAAGATGATACCCTCGCGGTCCCTTATACATCAGATCCTGGCTTCAACTCATTTCCCGGAGCGTGTTTCCTTGAAGAACCCTCAAATACCGACTCCGACCTATTACGAACGAAGGACTATATCTACAGAGTTACAGACACCTCATTGGTGTTAGCGTTCGCAAAATCCTGTGGTCATTTCTATACAACCGTAGGCTGCGTAATGCAATTGGATTTTACCAAATTGAGGTTTCCGTTCAATCTTTTGGATTCCATCCACGAAAACTGGAGTCATTTTGATCGGACGGGGTTCATCGATGTTAGCGCGGCCTCCTATGGAACACTGATCCTTCCCGACACCACGTACCTGAATTGCTTACTGGTCCACACGATGCTTTATGACCATGCCAATTATGACACGCATGGTGGCCATATCCACAGTATGTCCTACTCGGATGACCATTACGAATGGTACACGACGAGTGCCGAAGTACCCGTCTTTTCTGTGTACAAGGGAATGGCGGTCGACGTTTATTACATGGGTCCTCCCTCTTTCAGCTTCTACACATCCGCATTTATCTTTAATAGGAAGCAACTTGACACCCATGTAGAAAGCATCGCCCAGACGCCTCCACTATGTATTTATCCAAACCCAACGAAGGGAAAAATAGAAATCAGGTCAGATCTTAAATTCGATAAAATAACGATCTTGGACATACATGGCCGTTCGATCAGGACAGTTCCAAGTAGCGCCACCCATATAGATATAGGGGACCTATCATCTGGCATCTATTTCATCCAATTCATTTCCGCAAATTCCGTGTTGACGCAAAGGCTGTTAAGGCAATAGTCCGTCAAGTGGAATTCTGCTGCATTGATTGCTCTTAGGTCTTGTGCACTGACCGGCTGAGTCATACGCAAATGGCGCATACGTGCGGACCGGGCCCGAACACAAACATCACAGCATCGTTACTTTGTCGGAATGACCAAAACAAGCATTAAGGGCAACCTCGTTGACATTCCGGCCCGCCACATGTATGCCGCAGAAGTGGTGATCGAGGACGGGCGGATCGCCCGGATCACCGAGTTGAATGAACCGGTGCACGGCTTTATCCTGCCGGGCTTTGTGGACGCGCACGTACACGTGGAAAGCAGCATGCTGATCCCCAGCGAATTCGCGCGTTTAGCGGTGACACACGGCACGGTGGCCACGGTGAGCGACCCGCACGAGATCGGTAATGTGCTGGGCGTGGAAGGCGTAGAGTTCATGATCGCCAACGGCAAGAAGACGCCGTTCCACTTCTTCTTCGGTGCGCCGAGCTGCGTGCCTGCCACGGTGTTCGAGACCGCCGGTGACGCCATTGATGCCGAGCAGGTGGGTGTGTTGCTGGAAAAGCCGGAGGTACTTTACCTCAGCGAGATGATGAACTTTCCCGGCGTGCTGCAAGGCGATGCGGAGGTGCTGAAGAAGATCGCGCATGCAAAGCGCCTTGGGAAGCCCGTGGATGGCCATGCTCCCGGCCTGCGTGGCGAGGATGCCCGTAAGTACATCGCCGCCGGCATCAGCACGGACCATGAGTGCTTCACCGCGGAAGAGGCGCAGGATAAGCTGATGCATGGTATGAAGATCCTGATCCGCGAGGGCAGTGCGGCGAAGAACTTCGAGGCACTGATCGATCTGTTGCATGCACATCCCAACGAGATGATGTTCTGCAGCGATGACAAGCATCCGGACAGTTTGGTGGAGAACCACATCAACGCACTGTGCGCCCGTGCTGTGGCCAAGGGCATCGACATCTATAAGGTGCTGCAAGCCGCCTGCGTGAATCCAGTGAAGCACTACAAGCTGCCCATCGGCCAACTACGCCCGGGCGACCCGGCCGACTTGATCGTGGTGGAAGACCTGGTGAATTTCAATGTGCGCTGTACCTACCTCGACGGGGTACTGGTGGCCGAGCATGGCAAGAGCCTGATCCCACGTGTGAAGGAGGAACGACCGAACCGTTTCAGCTGCACGCCTAAGTCACCACAGGACTTTGTCGTACCGGCCACCCAGGACGAGTTGCTGGTGATCACCGCGCTGGATGGGCAATTGATCACCGGAAAGGAGGTGATGCCCGGCAAGGTGGAGAACGGCCATTTCGTGGCGGACCCTTCGCGTGATATCCTGAAGATCGCCGTGGTGAACCGCTACAAGGATGCGAAGCCGGCCCTCGGATGGATCAAGAACTTCGGCTTGAAGCACGGAGCTATTGCAGGTAGCGTGGCCCACGACAGCCACAACATCGTGGCCGTGGGAACCAATGATGAGGATCTCTGCACAGCGATCAACCTGGTGATAGAAGCGCGTGGTGGGGTGAGCTTGGCGGATGGGGATACCACGAACATCCTACCGCTGCCGGTGGCCGGGATCATGACCGATGCGGATGCCTATGAAGTGGCAAAGGCGTACTCAAAGATCGATGCACAGGCGAAGGCGCTTGGATCGAAGCTCGGTGCGCCCTACATGACGTTGAGTTTCATGGCGCTCCTTGTGATCCCACATCTGAAGATGAGCGACTTGGGACTCTTCGACGGCGATTCGTTCCGGCTGCTCTAAAATCTACGATCATGTCCTGTCCAGCACTGGTTAACTTGCAATAATGAAAGGCACGGGGTGGAATCCCATCAACGCATTCCTCTTGGAGCTCGGTGGATTTTCCGCCTTCGTCGGCCGTTTCTTCCAAAATGCCTTTCACCGTCGCTTCGAGTGGCGTGAGTTCATTCGCCAATGCGTGCTGAACGGCAACGGATCGCTCGGTTTGGTGGCGATCACCGCATTCATCATGGGCCTTGTTCTCACGGTACAGAGCCGGCCCACGTTGGCACGTTTTGGCGCGGAAAGCATGTTGCCGGCCATGGTGGCAGTGAGCGTAGTGCGTGAGATCGTGCCCGTGATCACGGCCTTGATATGCGCAGGTAAGATCGGCAGTGGCATGGGCGCTGAGTTGGGCAGCATGAAGGTGAGCGAACAGATCGACGCCATGGAAGTGAGTGGCACCAATCCCTTCCGCTACCTTGCCGTAACGCGCATCTGGAGCACCACCCTGATGGTGCCCCTGCTGGTGATCCTCGCCGATGGCATCGCTATCGGGGCCACTTGGTTAGGTGTGAACATGAAGGACCCCGTGAGCTGGCAGCTCTTCTACCGGCAGGTATTCGATGCTCTGGATATGGGTGATGTTTTTCCGGCCCTCACCAAGAGCATCTTCTTCGGTTTCGTTGTGGGGGCCGTGGGCTGTTACAAGGGCTTCACCACCGCCAAAGGCACGGAGGGTGTGGGCCGCAGCGCACACGGCGCGGTCGTGATGGCCTCGCTGCTGATCTTCATCATCGACCTGTTCGCCGTGCAGATCACCGATATCATGGGACTCAACTGATGGAAGAGGCACAGTTGCAACGGGATATACCTGACCGGGTATCGGAGGAAAAGGTCCTGTCCTTAAGCGGGGTTGAGGTTGCTTTTGGTGACAACAAGGTGCTGCGCGGGTTTTACCTGGATCTGTACCGGGGGGAAAACGTGATGGTGTTCGGCCGCAGTGGCAGTGGCAAGAGCGTGTTGATCAAGTGCATCGTGGGCCTGCTGACACCCACCGGAGGTAGCATCAAAGTGCTCGGAGAGGACGTGCTGGCCTTGGGACAGAAAGAGTTGGACCGCCTGCGGGTGAAGATCGGCTTCCTCTTCCAAAGCAGTGCCCTCTACGACTCCATGACCGTTGAGGAGAACATGCGCTTCCCGCTACGCCGCCACTGGATGGCCACCACCCCGGGTGAAACGGATGCGTTGGTGGACGAAATGCTCAGTGCCGTCGGGTTGGCGCACACCCGAAAGCTTTATCCCAGCGAACTTTCCGGCGGCATGCAACGGCGGATCGCGCTGGCCCGGACCTTGATCCTGAAACCGGAGATCGTGCTTTACGACGAACCCACCACCGGCCTGGACCCGATCACCGGGATGGAGATCGTGGAGCTGATCCTGAAGCTCCAGCGGACCTATGGTACAAGTAGCATCATCATCTCCCACGACATGCATGTGGCCCGCCTGGCAGCCAACCGCATTGCACTGCTTCATGAGGGTCGCAACTATCTCGAAGGGACCTACGAGCAGATCCGCGCTTCCGAGGACCCCCTTGTGAAAAAATTCTTCATCTTCATGTAGTCATGGGCAACAAGAACAAGAACCCGATCCGGCTTGGCATTTTCGTAGCGGCCGGCCTCCTGCTCCTGATGGTATCACTGTACCTGATCGGCGCCAAGAAGAACCTCTTCTCGAGCACCATGAGCGTGCAAGCAACATTCCGCCAAGCGGGTGGGCTAAGGCCCGGGAACAACGTGCGGTACATGGGGGTGAACGTGGGCACGGTGGACCGCATCTCCATGCTCAACGACACTGCGGTGCTGGTGCAACTACAGATCAGACTGGAGGATGCGAAGAATATCCGCAACAGTGCAATAGCCTCCTTGGGGAACGACGGACTGATGGGTAGCCGAGTGGTGAATCTGGCGCCCGGCCCCCTTCCCTCTCCGCTACTGACCGAAGGCGCTGTGCTCGCCACAGGCAATGTGGTCGACACGGAGGCCATGATGAACAGCTTGGGCCACAGTGGCGAGGACCTGGAGGTGATCACCGATCAAGTGCGCATGCTCGCCACGAAGCTGAACACGCCGGGCAATGCAGTGAGCCTGCTGATGGATACTTCCTTCGCGCATGATATTGCCGCGGTAATGGCAGAGCTTCGGGTCGCCTCGGAACATGCACGCGGGGCAACCGCAAGTATTCAAGCGATGCTCTCGGATGTTCGTTCAGGCAAAGGAGCCTTGGGTGCATTGGTAGGTGATACTTCCGCAGAAGCACAGGTACATCGGGTACTCGGGAATCTGGCTACCATCAGCGATTCAATGAAGACAGCCAGCGATCAACTCGGCCGTTTCAGCCGTCAACTGAACTCACCCGATGGGCTCGTGCATGCCCTAACGACCGATACCGTTATGGTGGGAGACCTCCGCCGAACCTTGACCCGACTGGATACCAGCAGCATGCTGCTCAACGAAAATATGCGCGCGCTGCACCGGAACTGGTTCTTCCGAACGTACTTCAAGGAGAAGTCTAAGGAAGAAAAAAAGAAGCAGTGAACTTCTGTAGGTCCATCAAGCCGCAGCGCACCTATCTTCCCACCATGGACTTTGAGACTGCCCGTGAGATGGCACTGGATATGCCCGGCACTGCCGAGAAGGAGCATCATGGCCGACCCAGCTACAGCGTGAAGAAGAAGATCTATATGACCCTCTGGCTGGATGAAGGGCGCACGGTGTTGAAGCTGACCCCATTGCAGCAAGCCGAATTCAGTAGTGAGTACCCGGATGCCTTTGGTCCTGTTCCGAACAAATGGGGACAGCATGGCTGGACCAATGTGTTCATGGACTATTGCAACGAACGCCTGTTCCGTTATGCCACTGATCTGGCTTGGCGCAATGTGGCACCCAAGTGGATCCTTCCTACGCGAGGGATACCCTCACGCGGTTGAGCCCATCCCTGCGGGATCTCTTCACCCAGGGACGTATCGATCCCAGATCATGTAGCACGCAATGGCGCCCACGATGATGGTGAGCGGCAAGCCCATGACGAAGTAGTCCTTGAACTTGTACCGCCCCGGGCCATACACCAAGGTGAGCGTGTGATAGCCCACCGGTGTGAAGAAGGAAGTGCTTGCACCGAACATGACGGTTAGCAGCAGTGCCTTGGGATCGATGCCCAACTGCTGGGCCACGCTCACCGCAATGGGTGCCATTAGCAAAGCCGTGGCGTTATTGGCCATCACGTTGGTGATCACCACGGTGAAGCCGAACAGGAGCGCGATCACCCATGCGAACGAGAGCCCGGTGGTGACGCTGATGAACCCCGTTGCGATCTTCACGTCCAGCCCTGTATTCTGGATGGCGATGCCCAAGGGTATGAGGCCAGCAATGAGGAAGTAGACCTTCCATTCCACGCGCTTGTAGGCATCGTTGAGCTGGATGCATTTGGTAACGGCCATGAGCATCACACCGCCCAATGCGGAAATGACGATCGGCACCAGACCCACTGCCGCAAGTGCGATCACCCCGGCGAAAATGAGCACCGCCGTCCAGCGCTTCCGCAGGCTGCGCACCATGGGCATGGTGTCCAACAAGATCAGGTCTTCCCCTACCTCCGGGTCCACGGCCAATTCTCCATTCGTTTCGATCAACAACACGTCACCCAGGCGCAGTTCGGTATCAGCAAGAATGCTTTCAGAAGGCCGTTCAGCGCGACGCAGCCCCAACGGCACTGCTTCATACATGGCCAGCAGGTCAAGGTCACGCAATTTTCTACCGACCAGTTCACTCCCCGGCGCCACCACGGCTTCCACCACATGCGTTTCCTGCTTGTGCAGTATCGCCCGCTCCATGCTCAACTTGGATGTCATGGCATACTTGTTCCCCGCATTCAAGCGCGAGATCCCAGCAGCACTTCCGCGCAGCAAGAGTCGATCACCGGCTTCAACCGTTGATCGATCTTCCATCGCCTTGGGCTTCAGAGAAGGTGCATTTACAGCTAACAGTTCCACACTGAACGGCTTCAAAGCCGCACGTACTTGGAACACATCGCCGATGAAAGGGGAATCCTTCAGCACCACGATCTGGGAGAGGTACTTGCCTTCCTGGGCCTCGGAATCCAACGCTACAGGTTTTCGACGACCCGGAACGAGCCGATGGCCGATCAACAGGAGATAAATGAAACCTGCACCCGCCATGGCCGCACCGATGTCCGCGAACTCGAAGAAGCCGAACGGCTCAACGCCATACTGGCGAGCAATGCTGTTCACCAAGAGGTTCGTGCTGGTGCCGATAATGGTGCACAGGCCACCGAGGATGGAGATGAACGCCATCGGCATCAGCAGCTTGCTGGGGCTGATCCCCTTGCTGTTGCCCATCAATACCAACATGGGCAGAAAAAGGGCGATCACGGCCGTGTTGTTCGTGAAGGCGGAAAGCACCGCTACAAAAGGTAGCAGGATCAGCAGAATGCTCCATGCATGCTTGCCCGTGTAGGCGACCAAACGCTTGGTGATAAGGAACAGGACACCGGTCTTCTCCAGCCCGGTATTCAGGATCAAGAGGGAGAGTATGGTAAGCGCCGCTTGGTTCGAAAAGCCCGATAAGCCTTCGGGAATGCTCACGAGTCCACTGGCCATCAGCACGAACGCGATGAAGATGGCGGTGACGTCAATACCCACCTTTTCGGTGACGAACAATATGACGGCCACGGCGATCACCGCGCAGAGGAACCACATTTCAACGGTCATGGGCAGGTGGATGGTCAGTTACTGAGGTTGGACCTTTTGACGCAGCCGGGATAACAGCACGAGGTGTGCTATTGTTTGCGGGCGAAAAACAGCGCGCCTGCATCTCCAGTACTTTCGTTTGCATAAATACCCACCAAATGAATGCACGCAGTACTCTTTTGATCAGCTGCCTTACCGCAGCCATGGCCGCATTTGCGCAATGCCCCTTCACTCCCACCATCACCCCGAGCAACCTCGTTCTATGCCCGAATGAAAACGGCACCTTGGCCACCCAGATCTATGATGCCTACCAGTGGTACAAGGATGGCTCTCCGATCTCGGGTGAAACCGGGCAGCTCTTGGCCGTAGGGCAATGGGCTGATGCGGGTTCGAGCTTCACGGTTTCCGCTACCCTCGACGGATGCACCGAAATGTCCGCCTCCGTGCTGGTGGATAGCTGGATGTTCCTGCTTCCCTACGTGATGCATGGCGGAGATGACCCGATCGGGACCGGCCCCAACGGCGAGGCGATCTACTGTGAAGGCGACACGATGTTGCTCGAGCTGTCCTCGCCCTATACGGAGAACATCCAATGGACCAATAACGGGATGCCTATTCCCGCACCCGCAGGAACTTCCCAGATCCTCTATGTCACAACCAACGGCTCCTACACGGCCTCCGGTGCGCCCAGCGTATGTCCCAACTTCATCATGGGTGTCGGCGTGGAGATCGCGGCCAACTTCACCCCTCCCATGCAACCGGACATCGTGGCGGGTGATGGTGAGATCTGTGTATATCCCGCGGGAATCAGCACCCAATGGTACTTGGCGGGATCGCCGATAGCCACCACCAATTGCATCGACGTTACCTCAGCCGGTCCGTATACCGCCTTCGTGGATTACGGCAACAATTGCCAAGTGCTTTCGGAACCCTATTTCTCCACCGGAATACAGCCCGCTCGCTTGGAAGCTCCATCGGTGTCACCGATCCCGGCGGCTTCCACGGTGTGTATCAATTGGCCAACGAACGTGGGCCACCATGGAACGTGGATGCTGATGGACATGACCGGAAGAGTGCTCCGGAGCGGCGTTGTTCCACAGAGCGGCAACACGAACGTGGATGTATCCAAACTGGCCCAAGGGAACTACTTGCTCCGCACCGGTGATGATAGTTGGTCGCCGATCCGTATCCTAGTAGCGCATTAAGCACTGGCTACAAAACAAGAACGGCGGACCTGTTGTGTCCGCCGTTCTTGTTGCATCACATTCGATCACATCTCGGTGCCGTCGTATCCGAAGAGATCCATGAGGGTCAACTTCTTCACAGGTCCGAGCTTCTCCAGTGCCTTCATGTCCAACGACCCGTTCTTGCCGATGGCGAGGTAGGTGAAGTGCTTGCCTTTGATGTTCTCGTTGAAGAAGACGTTGAGGCCCTCCAGCGTGCTCTGCTGGATCTTGGGGTAGATGATCTTGTTCACGTCCTCGCTCAACCCTCTGCGCTGTGCAGCCTCCCAGCTCCAGTAGATGGCTTCCTTGGTGGTGCGGTCGGATTCGATCTTCTTCAATGCAGCATCGCGGCTTCCGGCGAACATGGTCGCATCGGTGGGCATATCGTTCATCAGGGCACTCAGTGCTGCTTCGGCATCCCCGAGCTTGTCCGCTTGCGTACCCACATAGGCGCGCACGTAGCTCGCCTCCTCCTTCTTGCTGGGTGTGGTGTAAGCTGCATAGGCGGAATAGGCCAGTGCCTTGCCCTCGCGGATCTCTTGGAAGACGATGCTGGAAAGTCCGGAACCGAAGTACTCGTTGAAGAGGGATGCGTACGGCATGTTCGCCACATTGAATTGCTCCCCTTTGGACATGAGCATCAATTCGGTCTGCACCATGTCGTAGTCCACGTAGAACACTTGGTTCTTCTCGGTGGGCAGTTCCACGTAAGGCTCAGGCTGTGGCCAGCTCTGCAGCGTGGCAGGCGTCTTATGCTCCTTGTTCAGCAAGGCAGTAACGGCATCCGGTGATTTCTTGCCGTAGTAGAAGAAGCGATGGTGGTGCGTGTTGATCCCCTTCACGAGATCGATCAACTCTGCCGATGTCACAGCTTTCAGTTGATCGGTGCTGAGGATGTTGCGGATGGGTGAGCGCTCTCCGTAACGCGCATAGTTCATCAATCCGCCGTAGAGGATGTTGTTCTTGTCCTTCACGTTGTCGCTGCGCTCCTGGAGTTCGTCCTTCACCAGCTCGCCCAATGCCTCTTCATTCGGCTTCGGATCCGCCAGCAAGCCTTCCAGCAACTTCAGGCCTTTCTCCATGTTCTCTTCCAGTCCTGAAAGTGAAACATACACGCGGTCCTGTCCGGCACCCACGCTGAACTGCAGGCCCAGCTTGAAGAATTCCTTCTGCAGGTCCTCAGCGCTCATCTTCGCCGTGCCGAGATAGGGCAGGTAGTTCACGGCCATCTTCAGCTTCGGGTCATCGAAGTTGCCGAGGTCCAGGATCTGCGTCAGCGTGAAGAGATCATTACTGGTGTTCGGGATGATGGCCAAGGGAATATCGTGCTCTAGTTTGCGGCGTGTGATGGCCGTGTTGTAATCCACGAACTCGGGCTTCAGACGCGTTTCAGGAATGGCTGACCACTCCTTGTACCATGCGCTCTGCTCGGCGCGATTGATATCCAAGGGCGTGATCTTCGGCTTCTCCACATGGAATACCGTGCTGTCCTCGCCGGTACGTTTGTAAACGGTAATGCTGTTCTCCTTGAAGTTCGCCTTCGCGAAAGCGACCACCTCGGCCTTGGTGATCTTGGACATGCGGTCGAAGTAGTTCACCACATCCTTCCAGTCCTTCTGAAGGATGAATGCATTGGTGAGGGCGTAGCCACGCAGGTTGTTCCGCTCGTTCCAGTAACGGATCCGCTGTTGACGCTTATCGTTCACCACCGCTTGGATCAGCCAATCGTCGAACTGGCCTTTTTTCAACTTGTCCAATTCTCCCAGCAACAACTTCCGGACCTCTTCCAAGCTCTGCCCTTGTTTCGGATTGCCGCCCATGGAGAATTCCGAATAGTCCATTTGCTCCTGTGAGTAGGAATAGGCATCCAGCACTTTTTGCTGCTGGATCAGGTCCAGATCGATCAGACCCGCTTGGCCATTGCTCATGATGCCGGAGATGAGGTCCAGCATGATCGGATCACCGCTCTTAGCACCTCCGAAGCGCCAGCCCATGCTCACCCAACCCGCCATGGGGCCATACACACTGAGCGTATCGGGCTTGGTGATGGGCTCTTCCGGTGTGAAAGTGAATGTCGGCACGGGCTTCGACTTCCAGCTGCCGAAGTACTTGTCCACCATGGCAATGGTGGCGTCGTAATCGATATCGCCGGCCATGATCACGGCCATGTTGTTAGGCACATAGTAGGTATTGAAGTACTCATGGATCTTCACCATGCTGGGGTTCTTCAGGTGCTCCCCGGTGCCGATGGTGGTCTGCGTGCCATACGGATGCTTCTTATAGAGTTGCTTGTCCATGGCCTCGCTCGCCTTCCAGTAGTCGTTGTCCTGTCCGCGGTTGAACTCTTCGAACACCGTTTCCAGTTCGGTATGGAAGAGGCGCAACACCAGGTCCTGGAAGCGCACGGATTCGATCATCATCCACTTCTCCTGTGCATTGGTGGGGATGTCGTTGATGTAGACCGTCTGTTCAGTGCTGGTGTAGGCATTGGTGCCCTTCGCGCCGATGGAGGAGATCATCTTGTCGTACTCGTTCGGCGCAGCATACTTGGCCGCCACGTTGCTCAGGCTATCGATCTGGTTGTAGATCATGGCCCGTTCGATATCGTCCGTGGTGTTGCGGCGCTTTTCGTAGAGGTCCGATATCTGATCCAAGTAGCTGCTCTCCGTGGCCCAATCCAGCGTGGCGATCTCGTGCGTGCCCTTGAAGAGCATGTGCTCCAAGTAGTGGGCAAGGCCGGTAGCGGTTGCCGGATCATTCTTGCTCCCTGCGCGCACCACGATGTTGGTCTGGATGCGCGGCTGGTCCTTGTTCTGCGAGAGATAGACCGTAAGGCCGTTCTCCAACTTGTAGATGCGCACTTGCATCGGATCGTTGGGTACTGAGGTGTACGTATATTTCTTCTGCGCGGTGGCGCTGAGGGTCAGCACTGCGCTTAACAGCACGAGGGTCAGGGATCGTAGTTTCATTCTATGAGTAATGGGTCGTGCCATCAACCGGATGACAGGGCGCTAAATGTACAGGTCCAGTTTGCGGGGTGTGTACCGTTCATCACATTTCGCCCGGGCCGCGCCTGAGCATCTGCCCGAGTTTCCGCAAGGGCTTACGCAGCACGATCAACGGCGATACCGCTTCCCCGTTCAATTTCCATGCTGCATACACCTCCTTGTTCGCCCGCCAGATGTGGCCCAGCGAGCGATTGCTCACACCGCCCAAGCGGAAGCGCACCAGCACCTTCGGGACGTACCGTGCCCGCAGCTTGTGCTTGTACAAAAAGCGGAACATCAGCTCGTAATCCGCGCTCACCTTCAGGGCCGTGTTGAACAGGCCGTATTGGTCATATGCGCTCTTGCGGATGTAGGTACCCAAGTGCGGCGGCATCCAGCCTTTCTTGAAATTGGTCCGGTCGTATTCACCGCCTTTCCAGAACCGCTTCACCTTGGTGATGTCGTTCGGGTCCACCATCAGCGCATCGCCATAGATCGCATCGGCATCCTGCTCCGCGAACGCACGCACCATATAGCTCACCGTATTGCGCGTGGCCATCATATCCCCGGCGTTCACAAAGGCGATCACTTCGCCCGTGGCAAGCCGAAGGCCCTTGTTCATCGCATCATACACGCCTTCATCCTTTTCACTTACGAAGTGTGCGATGCATTCTGAATAGCGCTTGATCTTTTCCTGTGTGCCGTCCGTGCTGCCGCCATCGATCACAATGTGCTCGATGTCCTGATGGTCCTGCACCATCACGCTCCGGATGGTCTCGTCGATCTCCGAAGCGGCGTTGAAACAGATGGTGATCACTGACACCTTCATGACCCGTCCGCAGCGGTATTGCGCAAGCGGGCCTCTTCCGCTGCAACATCGGGTACATGTGGAGCTTCACCCTCCATCACACGATCGCGTATTGGCATCGCAGGGTTTCCACGATAGATGGTATAGGCCCTCAAGGTCTTCCCGGTCACGCTGCCTGCGGCCAAGAGCGAATGGCTCTTCATGGTAACACCGCCGAGCACCAATGCTCCCGCACCTACCCAGCTGCCTTCCTCCAGCACTACAGGCCCGGCCATGGTGGGGTAGTCGAGCTTCTTGTAATCATGGCTGCCGAGGATCAACATGGCTCCTTGGCTGATCACCACGTTGCTGTGGATGGTGAGCTGGTCGATGTTATCGAGCCATGCACGCTGGCCGATCCACACATGATCACCGATGGAAAGCTTCCACGGGAACTTGATATTGACGCCGGGGTGGATCACCACGCCTTTGCCCACCTTCGCCCCGAAAAGCCGCAACAGCAATGGTTTTGGTGATCGGAACGGGAAGAAGGGATTGATGAAGAACAGCGCATTCACGAAGTACCACAGCGTGCGCTTCACGAACCCGGCCCCCAGGGGATAATCCGAGTTGTCGAAACGACTGAGGTCGACTTTGGGGCGTGCTGACATATTATCTACGCGGTGAATTGAAAGAGATCAAGCTCCAGCTCAGCACCGAGTTTCACAAATCCTTGATCGGCGGTCAGCAAAGGACGTTCGAATGCAAGGGCAGTAGCGGCAATGATCGCATCCGGCAGCTTCACTTTGTATTGCATCCGGACCCTGATCGCTTCCCGCTTTATCCGCTCACTTAACCCGAGGACCGTACACCGTCCGATATAAGCTTCAACGCTGGTCTGCCCTGCTTTGGAAAGACCGGGATAGCTCAGGGCCTCGATCTCGGTTATCACTGAAATGAACAGCTTGCGGCCTTCCACATAGTCAGCCAAGCGCTCATTGCCACCTAAGGTCAAGATGATGATATTGGTATCGACCACAAGTTCACGCCCACTCATCCCGGATGCTTCGTTGGAACTCCACCGGATCCACGGTCAACTTGATCGTACCCACAAGGTCCTTCACGCTAATCCCGGCACTGCGCGATTTCCTGCGCAGTTTGGTGATGGTCGCCTTTTGGGACTTCCCTCGGGGCTTCTTCCCCTTCTCTTCCAATGATTCAGCCATGTTTTCTTCCCCTTGTATTTACCTTCAAACGAATTGGTCTGGTGACATCACTTGACGCAACTGCCTCTGGGTCTTTACTGGATCTCCTTCAAAACCGACCTTACCAACGAAGCGAAGAATGCTCGCACCCTTCTTCCTTCGTTTGGCCAACTGCCATAGGGCACTGCCCGATTGACCGATCGGCCGAGTAAGATCCAGTACAACTACCATGTTGCTTCAAAGATAAGTCCCGCATCACGGGCGGACCTCCCAAGCAAATCCAGCCATACCGGGATACAGACCGATGCTTCATGGCAGGAGCAATTTTAAACTCGCCTGCACCGGCCCCGCATCTCCCACATAACGCTCACCGCGTGCGAACGCACTTTGTGACCATCGATCAAATACTTCTTGATCCATTCTACAAAGCTTTTCCACGGCCTCGGTGAATCCTTCAGGACGGTCCAGCGGCAGGTCCCAGCCGGCGTGCTCCACCTGCAGTTCGCGCCATGGCGTGCGATCGCTGATGAGCAAAGGCCGTCCTGCGGAAAGCGCTTCCAGCATGGTGTGCCCGAAGTTCTCGCCTGCGCTGGGCATAAAGAGCGCATGGTGTTCCGCCAGCATGCCCGGCACTTCTTCCGGAGGAATGGTCCCCTTGCTTTCCACGGTCACATGGCCCGGCAAGCAGGCGATGGCGGCTTGGCATTTGGCCCAATAGGCTTCATCATACACAGGGCCATAGAGGTTGAATTGCACTGCCCCTTTCACATTCCTCAAGCTTTCGATGGCGAGCAAGGTGTTCTTCTCCACGGCGATCCGTGCAACGCTCACCAACTTCACGGAGCCGGGTTCCTTCGCAATGGGAACACGCACTCCCGCTGTTTTGCGCGATAGGTTCGGAACCACCTGCACCTCCGCATAGCGAAGCACGTGCAAGCGGATGTCCCTTGCCTCCTCTTCATTGGTCGCTTGGAAGCGAACGCCCTTGTACAGGTCCACCATCCGCGCCAGTGAGAGGAACAAGAGCTTCTTCAATGATCCATGTTCCATGGCGCCACTGGCGAGCATGCCCCGCACGGCCACTACCCGCCGCATGCGCATGCCACGGGAAAGCCACAGTGGAAGAATGTTGTACTGCCATGAATAGAGGCCGTTCACATAGATGGATGCCCACTTCCCTTCCTTCAGGATCCGCTTCCAAGCCTTGCGCGAAGTGCCTGCCTCGGAAGCATACCACACCTTCTCGCCACCAGGTAAGGTGGTCCATTGGTCCGGCTGAATATCCGCGTACGGCGTGCTTTCGGTATAGTCGGTGTTGCGCGTTACGATGTGGAAATCGATGTGGTCGCGCAGGTGATCCACCAAATTCGCCAAGCTGCGAATGGGTCCGCCCGCCTTATAGCCCGGCAGGTACCAATCAATAAAGACGAGCACGCGCGGCTTATCCATGGCCTTCGCCGATCAGTTCCATGAGCGTTCCGGCCCATTGCTTCGGCCCCCAATCCGTGGCGAGTTCGGCACTGCGCAGGCCCATGGCCACCAGTTCGGCATCCGAAGTGGCGATCACTTGTCGGAACGCTTCCTTCAGGCTCTCCTTGTTGCCGGCAATGAAGCATTGGCCATTCTGACCATCCTTCAAGAAGCGATGGCGCGCTCCAACGGCATCGCTCAGCACGAGCGGAAAACCCGCGGCCGCATGCTCATGCACCACCACGCCCCACGGCTCGTACAGGCTGGGCAGGATGAAGACGCCGCTCTGTTCCATGTACTTCCACACTTCATCCGCTTGCACAAAACCCAGGTGCTTGATCCGCGGATGCGCATGCTCCATCGGATGCAACTCGCCCGTGCCGATGCACCACAGCTCCCAATCCTTGGACTCCTTCGCATCGCATAGCTCGGCGAAGGCTTCCACCATGTATTGGTGGCCCTTACTGGGAATGTAGCGTGCCATGCATAGGAAGCGATGCGGAAATTTCGCGGCTTTCCCATCCTTGAACTGCGTTGCCAAGGGTGCGAAACGATCCAGATCGGCGGTGTAGAAACCGCGCTTTATCCGATCACGTGAAAAGCCCAAGTACTCAGCATAGAGCGCTTGCGCTTCCCCGGTGACCCAGGCATGGCTGAAGGTGCGATGGAGCCAGAAACGGGCAGCACCAACAGCCGCCCATTGCTTGAGGCCGCCGCGCCAAGCCGTGTCGCTGCACATCACCGTGGGGACCCGCCGCTTGCGCGCATCGCGGCAAACTTGCAGGTAGCCTTTGTCCACCCATCCACTGGTGAGAATGATGTCCGGCTTGAGGTTGTTGGCGAAGCGCCGTAGCGAAGTGTCGTTGAACGCTTCGCGATCGTGGATGGTGATGCCCTCCACGGGCTTGGTCAGGAAGGGCGCTTCCTTGTTCACCGGCCAACGGATGATGTGCGCTTGCACGCCGTGGTCCTTCACCAAGCGCTCCACGCTCGCGAGGAAATAGGGCGCCGTTTCCGTGTAGAGAAAGAGCACCTTCTTCATCGAACTGCGGTTGGGAATGAACCGGTGCCCGCGTCAATGATCGCTGCGAAAGTGGTCATCGGCAGGTCGTCGAACAGGCGCCGCATCTTGGGCATGGTGCTGCGCAGGCTGTGGTAGGTCATGAAGCGGCGCTTCGCGCTCATCGGCAAACGTGGATGCTCCGGGTCCACCTCACGCGGATGCAGATAGAATACCACGGGACGCTCTTCCTTCAGCACGGACTTCGCTTTGGAAAGCATCAGGCTATATGGGAAGAAGCGCAGATAGCCGCCTCCGAAGAAGTTCATCGGTTTACCGAGCATGGAGGATAACGAGATGGGAAACTCCACCAAGTTCCCATGTGCCGTGGGCACCAGATGAGGCACAGCCAGAGCACCGGGCAATCCACCATGGCCGCGCTCACCGGGGAACACGGAACTGTCGTAGGTATAGCCTGCTTCGGCCACGGCATCGAAGAACCAAGGCGTTTCACTTGTCACGGAAAAGCCGGGGGCGCGATAGCCTCTCACCGCTACTCCGGCCGCTTGTTCAATGATGTTCTTCGCCTTGGTGATGTCCGCAGAAAAGGTGGCTTGGTCTTGCCGGTATACCAGCTCATGCGCATAGCCGTGTGAAGCGATCTCGTGTCCGCCTGCCACAGCTTCGCGCACCAAATGGGGATAGCGCTCCACCACCCAAGCGAGAAAGAACAGGGTGGTGTGCACCTTCTTCTCGGCGAACACATCCAACATGGAGCGAAAGCTCGCCTCCACCCGCGAGGGCTGCGCAGCCCATTCCGCCAATGCGGGCGTGGAAGGGACATCGAGGATGTGGAACCACTCCTCTACATCAACTGAAAAAACAGACTTCTGCATGCAGACTACAAAGTAAGGGGTAGAGACGCGAAGAAGAAGTAGCCGCGGAGAAGCAGAGGCGCGGAGATTATTCTTGGTGGATGGCCTACGGCACAGCCGCGGAGACGCAGAGGCGCGGAGAATTCTATGGGTGGTGGTAATCCGTTAATGGTGACCGGTATTCCGCGCCAAGTTGCAACGGGTCCTATCGGGCGGACGTTCTGCGACTCAGGACTCGCGACTCCATCCTC
This sequence comes from Cryomorpha ignava, assembly GCA_040391235.1. Lineage (GTDB taxonomy): Bacteria > Bacteroidota > Bacteroidia > Flavobacteriales_F > PHOS-HE28 > PHOS-HE28. The sequence goes on along the minus strand of JBEBYG010000003.1, from coordinate 221,033 downwards.
TCTGTGCCCTCTGCGCCTCCGCGTCTCTGCGGCCCCCTCAACGCCTACTTGATCCGTACATCCGCAAAGGTCCGCAGACGCTCGCCATTCGCGAAGCGCTTCCGCATGCGCCAGATCAGGAAAGCGATCAGCGGCACACCGATGATCACGGGCCAAAGCCATTGCAACCACATGGGCTCGATCATGGTGAGATTCACTGCACTAAAGGCGGACAGAGTGGCAATGTACCCGCCGAGGAAACCGCTGATATGCCCGTAGAGCCACTCGCGCTTATCGTGCCGGCGGCGGTAGAATTTCAGGAAGCCGTTGAGCACCATAATGGTACCGATGAGCCCGAAAACCGTGAACAGCACCGCCTGCGTATTGAAGCTCCCGAGGATCAGATGGGCCAGCCCCCAGATCAACAGGCCACCGTTCACCACGCCTGCAATGCCGTGCAGCGTGATGTCCATGTGTGTTGGGCGTAACCCCTTGTGCATCTGCTTCAAATACAGCGAACGATAGCCCGAGGCGATCATATAAAAGCTGAAAACAGCCACCAGGGCCAACCAGAAATTCTTGGGATTCAGGATGCCCAAAGTGATGGCTGTGGCGCACACCGCGATCATCCCATAGAAAAACACCTTGCCCCAGCGCCGGTGCCAGTCGCCTCCCTTGCGCACCAGCATGGCCAATGGGGCTACAACCAAGGCGATGCTTCCCGCAGCGATGTGGATCCCGAGAAGCCAGGCTATGATCGTGATTTCAGAGGGCATCGGGGCTCGCGGCAAGGCGAACATACGGACCAGGCGGCAGTTGGAAATAACTTGTGTCCATCGATTCGATCGAGTTTTCCAGATCAGGTACACGCGGTTCGCCGTTGCCTTCACCATGACCATCCGGGCGAGTGATCTTAATGGTCATGGCATTTGCAGGTGATCTCTTAGAGCTGATCAGCAACGTTCCGAATGGCAATGCCCAATCGCCAGGTAGGCCCCAAGCTTGTAGTTCCTCGCTATTGATCTCTCCTTTTGCGATGGATCGCTTCCGCAGATCATCCAACACGTGTTCCGTACGCATCAGTTGTTTCTGCGAAGCGCGGGAGCCGAATGAGATGTCACGCAGCTTTACGAACAGAACAAGGACCACCAAGACCGAGGCAGCGATCGCCCAGCGCCCTCGCAATTCCCAGAGCAGATAGGTGGCCGGCAGCGCGATCAATGTGGCCACCGGCAGAAAGGCACGATCCATCATGATGGCCGTATCTCCGGTGCGGAATGTGACCAAGGCAAGTCCGACAAAACCTAGCACCCCGGCTGCCACCGCGCCTGCCGCGAGCTTTCGCTGCTTGAGCCAAAGACCTGCGAGCACCAAAAAGAACACGATAAGCGCGGGGAGGTAGTTGTTGGTCAGTGTGAATGTGTGGCCAACCAGAAAATCCCAGGAGGCCCATCCATCACCGGTTGCTGTGGAGATCGGTTCGAGCAGCTTGCTGTATTGCGATCGCTCGTATGCAGTTGGTGGGAAAAGAAGCCGCACCAAAACGGCGCCGGAGACCAAGCTTCCCAGCAAGAGCCACGTGGACCGCCACGAAAGCTCCGCTAACGACCACAAGAGCACCACACCGAAAGCAAGGATGAGCCAGCCCAGCGGATGTGCCAACAAGGTGAGCGCTCCTATCAACACCAGACCAACGCCCACCCGCAGGTCCAATGCTCTGAGGCCACGGTGTTCCAGCACTGCCAAGAAAAGGAAGGGATAGCTCAGCAGGTAGTTCGCCTCCAGCACAGGCCCATAGAACGTCAGGCGCGTACAGAGCACCGCGGCCAGCGCGGCAGCCATGGCCGATCGAGGTGCCTTCAACAGCAGAAGACAGATCAAAAAGACCGCATATGCCAAAAGTGCGGGGGTAACAGAGGCCACGAGCAACAACAGCGGAAGCTCAGCACCAAAGCTTTTGAACAGCTTCACTGCCGCCTGTGGCACAATGGCCGTATACCGATGGGCTTCCACGTTCCAGCCGGAGTTGTTCACCCACTTGAAGGTTTGGAACGCAGAATCTCCGGAGGTGGTGCGCAGGTCGGCATGTTTCCATGCGAGTACGATCAGGACGAGGAAAGTGACGTGGCCGAAGAAGAGCACGACCTTATGTAAACGATACAGGCCCACTGCTCAATGCTTGTTCAGGACCAACGGTGTTGAGGCCAAGTTACCTGCACGATCCTTCACCTGCAGGAAGTAGTAACCATCAGCAACATCCATCAGGTCCAGCGCAGCTATCGGACCATTCCAAGACCGGAGCATTCGCCCGGAGCCATCAAATAGTGCAACTGCCTTGTAGATCCGATCCATAGGAAGATGGATGATACCGGAACTTGGGTTGGGATGGACCAACAGGGCCACTTCCGGGAGTTGATCCTCCACACTGAGCGGGTCGGAATGTTCGGTCACAAGCTCCGATGCGGTGTATCCCGCCGTATCCGTGCGCACCAAAAAGACATCGTTGCTGCCAGCCCCGTAGGAAAATGTAGTGCCCGCGACCAGAAAGCCACCTGGGATCGCCGCAAGCGCATAGCCTTCGTCATCCGCTAATCCTCCATAAGTCCGTTGTCCAATGAAGTCACCTTGGGCATCACAAAAGAAAAGGAACATATCCTTTCCACCTCCACCCGAAGTTTTGGTCCAGCCGGTGGTGGCATAGTCTCCGTTCGGAAGTTCCAAATGCCTGAAGGCTTCTTGATCGTTCACTTGCCCCCAATGCTTCTGCCACAGCAGGCTACCGTAGGCGTCCAGTTTGAAGTGATAATGCTCGTGCCATTCGGAAAAGCCATCGGTTCCGCCAACAAACGAATATCCTCCGTCCTGTGTGGCCACAACATCCTTTGCAAAGTCCGTACTATCCGTACCGATGGCATACTCCCATTGCACGATCTGCTGCGAATCAAGCTTCACCACATACGCATCGAGGTCACCGTTCGCGCTTGTACGACTCCCGGCCAATATGCAACCACCATCCAAGGTAAATGCGACACCTGCCCCTTCATCAATTCCGGGTCCTCCAAAGTGTCGCGTCCAAAGTGTATCACCCTGGTCATCCGTCCTCACAAGCCAGGCGTCTCCACCTGAACCTTCGCTATAAGTTTGACCTACCAGCAAAAAGCCACCGTCAGGGCAAAGCACTCCATGATTGAAAAAGTCCCAATCACTCCCTCCATAGGTCCTTTCCCAAAGTACCTCACCGTTTGCATCCGTTCGCACTAGCAAACCATCATAACCACCCGCACCACTCCAGTCGTTCGTGGTACCGATCACCAACCAGCCTCCATCATCCATTTTCAAAAGGCCATTCGCCTTTTCGATCATCGCTCCCCCGATCGTACGCGACCATAACAGATCGCCGCTACCATCCACCTTGATCAAGTAAATATCCGAAGCACCAGCACCGAAGCTTCCCGTAGAGCCAGACAACACGATATTCCCATCATCATCCATGCTCACTCCGCGGGCCTCATCCGGTCCGTACGACCCATAGGTCATCCTCCAAGTTTCTTGGGATCGGACAGAGTTGCACAAGGCAACTACAAGAAGCAGAATGAAGGAACGCAGGATCACGGGCATGTAATTGGAGCGCCAAGGTACCTTGGCCTTGAGCCAGTGGCAAAATGCGATACGCGCCTTGTTGCAGGCGGTTTACTCCCCCCTCCCGACCTTTGCCCCCATGTCCGTCCTACTTCGCAGTTTAATTGTGCTCCTGGTCCTCTTCTTTATCGACTGGTACGCTTGGCGGGGGATCCATTCAGCCATTGGGTTGCGGGGAGCAACATTCCAGCGGCTGGCACGCATTAGCTATTGGGCTGTAAGCATCAGCATGGTGCTCATCATTGTGATCGGTATTGTGCGCTTGGAGCAGCTTCGGGCCTCGCACAACAATGCATACATGTATTCGGTGATCGGGATCTTCATCCTGCTGCTCCTCCCCAAGCTGATCATCGTGATCTTCCATGGTTTCGAGGATCTGCTGCTCCTGATCGGATGGGCATGGAGCAGGCTGGCTCCAGGGGCCCGAGCAGAGGCCCAGGACCCGGGTCGGTTACGTTTCATTTCCCAAGTGGGACTGGCGCTGGCGGCGATACCTTTCACCGGCATCGTGTATGGACTTACACGAGGCTGGCGGAATTTCAATGTGGCCTATGTACCGGTGAAGGCGCGTAACCTGCCCAAGGCATTCGATGGATTGCGCATCGTGCAGATCAGCGATCTGCATCTGGGAAGCTTCAGTAACAAGACCGATGTGGTGCAGCATGGCATCGATCTGATCAATGCGCAACGGCCGGACCTGATCCTCTTCACCGGGGACCTGGTGAACAATTTTGCGGAGGAAGTAGAGCCATGGCTGGAGCACTTCGCGGGCCTGAAGGCTACCATGGGCATGTATTCCATCCTTGGCAACCACGACTACGGGGAGTACTCCACCTGGCCCAGCGCAGCTGCAAAGGCCGGGAATTTCGAACGTCTGAAAGGCCATCACCGCACCATGGGTTTCCGGCTTTTGTTGGACGAACATGTACCCATCCAAAAGGACGGCGAAGAGTTCTCCTTGATCGGTGTACAGAACTGGGGGACCCGCTTCCAGCAATACGGCGACCTGGCCAAGGCCGTGTCCGGGACGGATCCCGGTAAATTCCGGTTGTTGATGAGCCATGATCCCACCCACTGGGATGCGCAGGTGCGCGACACCGGGATCGATCTGATGTTGGCCGGGCATACGCACGGGGCGCAGTTCGGCATCACCATCGCGGGAAATACCTACAGCCCTGCGCAATGGATCTACAAGGAATGGGCGGGGCTCTACGAGAAGGCAGGGCTCCAACTCTACGTGAACCGTGGCTTTGGCTTCATCGGCTTCCCCGGCCGGATAGGGATGCCACCGGAGATCACCGTGTTGGAATTGCAGTGCGCGTAAGGCGAGAGAGAGAGCCGCCGATATGCTGAGACGCGGAGATGTGCTGGAGGGGGCTCCAATACTACACCTCAACTTTCCCGTTCACCCCCTGCCATTGCCGTCCGTGTGATCCATCTCTGCCGTCAACAATGCTGCGGGTAGATTTGATCCAGTAATCAACACTCATTTCCATGCGCCAGTTCCTCAAATTCATGCTCGCCTCCATGTTGGGCACCTTCCTTATCGGCTTGGTGCTGATCATGCTCTTCTTTGGCTTCCTGGCGGCCTTGGGCAGCGCATTCAGCATGGAAAGCAAGCCGACCTCCGTATCCAACAATACGGTACTGCGGATCAAGCTGAACCAACCTATCGTCGATCGCGGGAACAAGGATGGGATCAACTTCGATTTCGGCCCGTTCAAAGGCACTTCCAAGCTGGGGCTGGACGACATTCTGGATAATATTGAAAAAGCCAAGCACGACGATCGCATCAAGGGGATCTTCATGGACCTGGGTATGGTGGATGCAGGTCTCACCACCCTGAAGGAGGTCCGCGACAAACTGATCGAGTTCAAGGCTGAAAGCGGTAAGCCCATTGTGGCCTACGCTGATATGTACACGCAGAAGACCTACTACCTCGCCAGCGTGGCCGACCAAGTTTACATGGTGCCCCAAGGCGACCTGGACATGCGTGGCCTGCGCAGCGAGATGATGTTCTACACCGGGCTGTTCGAGAAGCTGGGCGTGGAGATCCAGTTCATCCGCGGCAGCGACAACAAGTTCAAAAGCTTCGGCGAGGCCTTCACGCGCAAGGACATGAGCCCGGCGAACAAGATGCAGGTGAGCACCATGCTGAACGGTATCTGGAGCAACTACATCACCGAAGTGGGCGCGCAACGCGGTCTGGATACTGCGAAGGTGAACGCCATTGCCGCTGGCATGCTCGTGCGCAAGGCGGAGGACGCCGTAACCCATGGGCTGGTGGATAGCTTGCTCTACCGCGACCAAGTGCTTGCCGGCCTGAAGCAGCGCATGGGCTTGGATGCCGACAAGGAGATCAAATTCGTGGGGCTATCGGACTACACCAAGGCATATGTGGCCAAGGCAAAACCAACGAAGGACGCGAGCGAGGTATCCACCAAGCGGGATAAGATCGCGATGGTGTATGCCCAAGGCGATATTATGGACGGTGAAAGCAGCGACGGCAGCGTAGGCGGAGCCACTCTAAGCGATGCCATCCGCAAGGCCCGGATGGACACGACGGTAAAAGCCATTGTGTTGCGCGTGAACAGTCCCGGGGGCAGTGGACTTGCAAGCGATGTGATCTGGCGGGAAGTGATGTTGGCCAAGGCAGTGAAGCCCGTAGTGGTGAGCATGGGCGACGTGGCCGCCAGCGGTGGGTACTACATCAGTGCTCCGGCAAGCAAGATCTTCGCAGAGCCCACCACGATCACCGGTAGCATCGGCGTGTTCGGTATGATCCCGAACATGAAGGGCTTCTTCAACGACAAGCTGGGCCTCACCTTCGATGGTGTACAGACCCATAAGTATGCCGGCATGATGACCGTGTACCGCCCGCTCACGGAAGAGGAGAAAGGCATCATCCAAGGCTTCATCGATAACTTCTATGCCACCTTCACGCAGCGGGTGGCCGAGGGCCGCGGAATGCAGGTAGCACAGGTGGATAGCATCGGCCAAGGGCGCGTATGGACCGGCGTGGATGCCAAGCGCATCGGACTGGTGGATGAACTGGGCGGACTGGAAGCGGCAACCGCGGAAGCAGCCCGGATGGCCCACTTGGAGAAGGGTGAATACCGCATCGTGGGGTATCCCGAGCAGAAGGACATCTTCCAAGAGATCCGCGAAAGCCTGAATATCCAGGCCCGTTCATGGCTTGCCACGGAAGCCTTCGGGGAGGATGCAGAGATGCTTCACCGCTTCGAGCAGGTAAAGAAGGCCCGCAACATCACGGGGATCCAAGCACGGATGCCTTTCGAGATGGAGGTATATTGAACATGGGTTAAAATAGGAAGGGTCCGACTTTCGCCGGACCCTTCCACCCATAACCCAAAATCCAAACCCACCCAGTCTAACGGGGGTGTTTCCGGGAAGGTTACGGAAGAGGTGAAAATTTATTCCACCTCGACGTGGTATCCGATGTGGTTGCGCACGTTCAGCACGCGCCCATCACTCCAGACCAGGTATTGACCCTTTATCCCCTGCAGCTTACCGTTGATCTCCGGAAGCTTGTCCAACTGAACGCTCACCAGCTTGGGTGGCACATTCACCAAGGGATAGGACAGACGGAGCATGGGGGCATCCGGCAGCATGTATTCCAGCAAGGCCGGGTCCACGCCATGAATTGCTTTTTCCCGCGCCGTCAGTAAGGGCTCAACGCCCACCTCAAGATCGGATAAGAGCAGCATCCTACGCCAGTCCGTGCGGTCGGAAAAGAGGCGCTTCAGGTCCACTTCGATCGCACCGGCCAACTGGCGGTAGGGCACCTTGGCGATGGGCACTGCCAGCATGGCTCCTTGATCGATCCAACGCACCGGCACTTGCGTGCTCCGCGTCACCCCCACTTTCACATCCCCCGTAAAGGAGAGGTAGACGATGTGCTCCTGCATGTGGTGTTCCAGTTCCCACTGCACGTCCCTACCCTCCCCCAGATGGGCGCGGCAGAGCTCCGGCCGAATGATACAGACGCTCGCCTCCGGAGCATTACGCATGCAGGGATAGCACAGGCCTTGGCCATAGAATTTCTTCACTTGCTTCCCACAAGAAACGCAGGTGCGGATACCGGTGAACCGAAGTGTGAATTCGCCGGAAATGCGCTCCCCTAAAGGAACGCTTCCGCTGGCCATGCGCAAGGCGTATGTCACCTCCCCTCCATTGTTCTCCCCTACTTTCTCCTCGAGGGCGACGGTCATTTTCCGCAAGGGTGATCCTTCCATTTCCGCTCCGGTATTACCTTCCGCACGAAAGTAGGCGCTTCCCCTCATCCCGATCATGCCCGTCAACGCGCTGTTCTCCTTCCTGATGAAAAAGCGGATGCAGCAGATCGAGCTGTTCCGCGACCACCCGCATGAGGCGCAGTTGGAAGTGTTCCATAAGCTGCTCGAATCCGCGCGCTATACCGAATGGGGTCGGCGCTACGATTATTCCACCATCACCGATCCGGAGGAATTCCGCCAGCGGGTGCCCTTGCAGGATTATGTGGATGTGAAGCCCTGGGTGGACCGCATGCGGGCGGGGGAGCAGAACCTGCTTTGGCCCACGGATATCCGCTGGTTCGCCAAGAGCAGTGGCACCACCAACGCCAAGAGCAAGTACATTCCCGTAAGCCGCGAGGCATTGGAGGAATGCCACTACAAAGGCGGCAAGGATCTCGTCGCCCTGCATTTCGACATGTTCCCGCAAAGCCGGTTATACCAAGGCATGACCATGGTAGTGGGCGGCAGCAGCGCCACGGAACCCTTGCGCAGCGATGCCTATACCGGCGACCTCAGCGCCATCATCATCCGCAACCTGCCGCTCTGGGTGGAAGTTCGTCGCACGCCCGTGATCGAAACCGCGCTGATGGAGAACTGGGAAGCGAAGGTGGAGCGGATGGCGCGCGAGACCATGCGCGAGGATGTGCGCAGCATCGCCGGGGTTCCCTCGTGGACACTGGTGGTACTGAAGCGCGTGCTGGAGCTCACCGGGAAAAAGGACATCATGGAGGTATGGCCCAATCTGGAGCTCTTCATGCACGGCGGCGTCAGCTTCCGACCCTACCGGGAGCAGTATAAAAAACTGTTCCCCTCCCCGACCATGAATTACCTCGAGATCTATAATGCCAGCGAGGGCTTCTTCGGGATCACGGATGTGCAAGGTGCGGAAGACATGTTGCTGATGTTGGATTACGGCATCTTCTTCGAGTTCATACCGGTGAAGGACCTTCACCGGGAGCAACCGCCCACCAAACTGCTGCATGAAGTGGAGGTGGGCCAGGATTATGCCTTGGTGATCAGCACCAATGCCGGACTGTGGCGGTATATGCCGGGAGACACCATCCAATTCACGCAGACAAACCCCTACCGGGTAAAGGTCAGTGGCCGCACGCGCAGCTTCATCAATGCCTTCGGCGAGGAATTGATCGTAGAGAATGCGGACCGCGGTATCCAAGCAGCCAGCCAAGCCGCGGGAGGCATTGTGTGCGATTACACGGCCGGCCCGGTGTACATGGATGAAATGGCACGGGGTGGACATGAGTGGGTCATCGAGTTCGAAGAGATACCTGCAGACCTCGAACTGTTCACCGATGTGCTCGATGGCACCATACGCAGCCTAAATAGCGACTACGATGCCAAGCGTAGTTCCGGGATCGTATTGCAACGGCCCATTGTACATGCCGTGCCGAAAGGCACCTTCCACCAGTGGTTGAAGCAGCGCGGCAAATTAGGCGGGCAGAACAAGGTGCCCCGGCTGTGCAACGATCGCTTGATCTTGGACCAGTTGTTGCTCAGCACGCTGGCATGAGGCCACTTCTGCTGGTATGGCTCGTGCTCGCTTGGCTCCCTTCATGGAGCCAGAGCGATACGGCACAATGGTCCATCAAAGGCCCTATCGACCTCTTCACCACGGACGAACTGGGGAACCTCTATACCGTCCGCGGGAACGACTTGGACCTGTTCGATAGGCATGGCGTCCATAAGGCACACAATAGCCTCAATACGTTCGGCCTGATCAGCCGCATCGATGCCTACTCCTCGATGAAACCGGTGATCTTCTCCCGCAATCAAGGGCAGCTCGCTATGCTGGACAATACGCTGAGCATCCGGGGCGGCACCGTGGACCTATCGCGCAACGGATACCCCCAAGTGACCTTGGTCTGTGCCGGGGTACAGGACCGTTTCTGGTTCTTTGATGAACGCGACATGGCGCTGATCCGCGTGGATGGCAAGCTGCAGGAGTTGGCCAACACCGGTCGCTTGGATCAGCTGCTGAGCTTCAGCCCGCAGCCCACATACATGGAGGAATCCGAGAGCCGTTTGTACATGGTGGATCCGAAGCATGGCGTGCTTGTGTTCGACCTCTTCGGGACGTTCGTGCGTACCCTGCCGATCCAAGGGGCTGAGCGTATTCAAGTGCGGGAAGGCTTCTTATGGTATGTGACCGAAGGTCGTTTGGAACGCTATGACCTGCGTGCCTTCACTACGGAAATAGTGCCGTGGCCAGAGGACACTTCACCAGCGGATGTGCTCAACGCACGCATCGAACATGGCCGCCTGTATCGCCAAACACCACAAGGCGTACGGGTGTCCCCCATCGCTAAGTGAACCGCCTACACCCGGTTTCACAGAGTTTATCCACATCAGCGCGTTGCTTACGCCGCAGGGGGTATTTTCGCGATCCTCCACAAGTGAACATCAACATGCATATCGCGATCGCAGGAAATATCGGCTCAGGTAAAACCACCCTTACCAAGCTACTGGCCAAACATTACAACTGGGACCGCCTGGAGGAAGCGGTGGACAACAATCCCTACCTCTTCGATTTCTACAAGGACATGCAGCGCTGGAGTTTCAACCTCCAGATCTTCTTCCTCAACTCACGCTTCGAGCAACTGCTGGACATCCGTCGCAGCGGGCAGAACGTGATCCAGGACCGCACGATCTACGAGGATGCCTACATCTTCGCCCCCAACCTGCACGCCATGGGGTTGATGACCACGCGCGATTTCGAGAACTACTTCCGCCTGTTCAAGAACATGGACAGCGCTGTAACGCCACCTGACCTCTTGATCTACCTGCGCGCCAGCGTCCCCAACCTGGTGAGCCAGATCGCCGAGCGCGGGCGCGACTATGAAAGCAGCATCAGCATAGACTACCTCAAGCGCCTGCACGAGCGCTACGAAGCGTGGATCAGCACCTACGATAAGGGCAAAGTGCTGGTGATCGATGTGGATGCAAATTCCTTCCACAACAACCCGGAGGACCTCGGTAAGATCATCAACTCCATCGATGCCGAGATCCATGGCTTGTTCCCGCTGGAGGCCCCGGGGAAGGGGGCCCCGAAGAAGAAGACCGCTGCGAAACTTGCCGTGAAGAAGAAGGCGGCGGTGAAGAAGAAATAGGGCGCTTCGCTTTCAGTTGTCGGTTGTCGGTTGTCCGTTGTCAGGAGTGCGGCTCTGTTTGCCGTGCCTTTGGCCACTGCTTGCTGTGGGCAGCATTGCCGTCTCCCACTGGGGGGCCGCCGGGGTCTAGCCCGGCTACTACCGCAACGCCATTGCGTAGCTGCGGCGCACGGGGCGGGTAAGTTCTACCGCAACGGGACGAGATCGCTTCACCTGCTCCTCGCTGTCGTTTGGAACAGCCTCGCGAGACGTTCCCCCCGAACGAAGAACGCCTCCCGAAAGGAGGCGCTCTTCTCACAAGGCCGTTCCGGCCCCGATCAATTTAGTTCAGTTAGGAACCACGTACACGGCGGCTGGTGCCTCCGTGTTCACGACTTGGCCGAGGATCACCTCCTTCACTTCCGGAACTTGGATGTGTGCCTCCGGAGCCTTGTCCCTGATCGTCAAGTGAGGAGCCAAGATCAAGGCCACGAGCGACGTAAGCTTAATGAGGATGTTCATCGAAGGACCGCTGGTGTCCTTGAAGGGGTCACCTACGGTGTCGCCGGTAACTGCTGCCTTGTGTGCGTCGCTGCCTTTATGGTGCATCACGCCGTCGATCAGCACACCCTTTTCGAAGCTCTTCTTAGCGTTATCCCATGCGCCGCCGGCGTTGTTCTGGAACATGCCCATGAGCACACCGCTCACGGTGATACCTGCCAGCAAGCCACCCAGTGCCTCAGGCCCCATCATGAAGCCCACGATCACCGGTGAGAGCAATGCCAACGCGCCCGGCGCGATCATCTCGCGGATGGAAGCCTGGGTGCTGATGGCTACGCACTTCTCATATTCCGGAGTAGCGGTGCCCTCCATGATCCCGGGGATCTCCCGGAACTGACGGCGCACTTCCTTCACCATCTCCATGGCAGCCTTGCCCACCGCGCTGATGGCCAGCGAGCTGAAGAAGAACGGGATCATGGCACCCACGAACAACATGGCCAACACATTCGCCTTGTAGATATCGATGCCTGAGATCCCTGAAAGTCCCACATAGGCAGCAAAGAGCGCCAAGGCGGTGAGGGCTGCGGAAGCGATGGCGAAGCCCTTACCTGTAGCAGCAGTGGTATTACCCACGGCATCCAGGTTATCCGTGCGCTCACGCACTTCCTTTGGCAAACCGCTCATTTCAGCGATTCCACCTGCGTTGTCCGCGATGGGGCCGAAAGCGTCAATGGCCAACTGCATGGCCGTGGTGGACATCATACCCGCAGCGGCAATGGCCACGCCATACATACCGGCGAGTTCAAAGGCACCCCAGATGCCAGCAGCCAGGATCAGGATGGGAAGCACTGTGCTCTCCATACCCATGGCCAAGCCACCGATCACGTTCGTGCCATGGCCCGTACCGCTCTTCTGGACAATGCTGTCCACCGGGCGGCGACCCATGCTGGTATAGTATTCCGTCACCATGCTCATCAACAAGCCGACCAGCAGGCCAAGAATGATCGCGTAGAACACGTGCATGCTGGTGAGCTCCGTTCCATCGCGCAAGAACTCCATGGTCTCGGGCATCATCCACTGTACCAAGGGATAAGCTACGATCGCTGTGAGGATCATCGCTCCCCAGTTACCTATGTTCAGCGCCTTCATTACGCTATCGCTCTCCTTGTTCACTTTCACGAAGAAGGTACCAATGATGCTGAAAATAATGCCTAGTCCGGCGACCACCATCGGTAGCAGGATCGGCGCCATGCCTCCGAAATTGTCCAAGCTCTTCACTTCACTTCCGAGCACCATGGTGGCCAACATGGTGGCCACATAGCTACCGAAAAGGTCCGCGCCCATACCGGCCACGTCCCCTACGTTATCGCCCACGTTGTCCGCGATGGTGGCGGGGTTACGCGCATCGTCCTCGGGGATGTTGGCTTCGAGCTTGCCCACGATGTCCGCGCCCACGTCGGCGGCCTTTGTGTAGATCCCCCCGCCCACACGAGCGAAAAGGGCGATGGATTCAGCACCGAGAGAGAAGCCCGCAAGCACCTCCAAGGCGGTCATCATGCCCGCACCGTTGGCATCGCCATCGGTCACGTACATATTCAGGAAAACGATAAAGAGCGTGCTGATGCCCACTACGGCCAATCCAGCCACCCCGAGCCCCATCACGGCGCCTCCATTGAAGCTTACCTTGAGTGCTTGCGACAAGCTGGTGCGAGCAGCTTGGGTGGTGCGCACGTTGGCCTTGGTTGCCACGCTCATGCCTACCCAACCAGCAAAGGCACTGAAAAACGCACCGATGATGAACGCCACGGCGATCACCCAATCGCTATGCACCACCAGCGTACCGCTCCATGCGAGCAAGGCGGCGGCAATAGCTGCGAATACGATCATCACCCGCCATTCTGCTTTCAGGAATGCACTTGCACCGCTGGCTATGTGGCCTGCCAACACCTTCATCTCGGGGGTCCCGGCATCTTGCTTGTTCACCCACATCGCTTTGGCGATCATCACCACCAAGCCGATAAGGCCCATCACAGGGATGAGGTACATCAACTGACTTTCCATTTCCTGGTCTTGATTTTTTGTCTTCTGTAAATAATGAACCCCGCTCGCGGGGGGCGCGAAATTAGCCGAACGTTTGGAATGGGCGCCAAGAGACCCTTTTGAAGGCTGAAATTGAGCCGTGAAGGTTCACCACAGGGCGAAGAAGGCACAGAGAGGGGTCGAGCCAGCCGTTGTTCACGGCATTCTCCGCGCCTCAGCGCCTCAGCGGCCCTGATCAACGCTCAACTCACCCTACGCTTTCACGTACGAAACGCTCTTCACCGCGTCCACCACCCGCTTTACGCTGGGCAATGAGGCATCAATGAGGTTAGGGGCAAAAGGCAACGGCGTATCCGCTTGGGTCACACGAATGACCGGGGCATCCAAGTGGTCGAAGGCGTGGCGCTGTACGCGGAAAGCGATCTCGCTGGCGATGCTGCCGTACGGGAAGTTCTCGTCCACCACTACCAAGCGGTTCGTCTTCTTCACGGAAGTAATGATGGTCGCCAAGTCCAAGGGCCGGATGGTGCGCAGGTCGATCACCTCGCAATTGATGCCATCCTTGGCCAGTTCTTCCGCAGCCTCCAACGCCACCTTCATCATCTTGCCGAAGCTCACGATGGTGGCATGGGTACCGGGACGCTTGATATCCGCTACGCCGATGGGCAACAGGTATTCACCGTCCGGGATCTCTCCTTTGTCGCCGTACATGCGCTCACTTTCCATGAAGAGAACCGGATCGTCATCGCGGATCGCGGCCTTCAGCAAGCCCTTGGCATCGTACGGATTGCTCGGGGTGATCACCTTCAAGCCGGGGATGTTGGCATACATGCTCTCGTAGCTCTGGCTGTGCGTGGCCGCCAATTGGCCTGCGCTGCCATTGCCACCGCGGAAGGTGATCGGCATGTTGAACTGTCCACCGCTCATCTGCAAGATCTTGGCTGCCGAGTTGATGATCTGGTCACTGGCCAACACGGCGAAGTTCCAGGTCATATACTCCACGATCGGGCGCAATCCGTTCATGGCCGCACCCACCGCAATACCGGTGAAGCCGAGCTCTGCAATGGGCGTATCGATCACGCGCTTGGCGCCGAACTCCTCCAGCATGCCCTTGCTCACCTTGTAGGCGCCGTTGTATTCCGCCACCTCCTCTCCTAGGAGAAAGACGTTGGGATCACGGCGCATCTCCTCACTCATCGCCTCATTCAGGGCCTCACGGAATTGTACGGTACGCATGACTCAGGTATGAAATTGGACCGCAAAGTTAGCCTTCCATCCGCTGGAAACGGACAAGGGGCTCACCGGAGACCGAACTCCGATGAACCCCTCCCGGTTCCGAACCAACAAGCACGGGGTGATCAGAGTGTTACCGTCGCCATAGCACCCAGTACTAAGCTGTGGCCCGTCAACGAAGGGATCGGCCCATCGAACTGCATTTTCGCGATGATGCGCACATTGCTGGTCTTTACAAGGTCCAGCACGTCCACATCAGGCAGTTGCAGCAGCAAGGTCTGCGCCCCATTGGGAACGGGGTTCAGCTTGGCCACCGTTACCGGAATGGACTGGTCCACACCGATCTGGATGGTGACGGACTGCACGGAATTATAAAAGCTGTTCAGCGGGCTGGTGAAGTACAAACGCGCCTTGGTGAACTTGAGCTCCTTGAGCTGGCCCACGGAATAGCTCTGCGCTTGGAGCGCCTGTGCCAGCACGCTGGGGTCCAGTTCCATGCTCACCCCCATGGGGCTCGCCACAGCACTGGAATCGATACTGAATGGCATGGCGGGAAAGTCCATGGAGAAGCTGGCCTGTGGAATAATGATCTCGGCTTGTTCCTCTTTCTTGCAGCCACCCATGAGCAAGGCCATAAAAGGCAGTGCCAAGGCGATGTTCCGATAGTGTAGTGCTTTTATCATCTGGTGCGGTTTTAGCAGCCGGCACCGTCTTACGCAAAACACCCTTCCCGGGTTGGGATGGCGCTTTTGCGTAGGTCTTCAAAAAACAGTTCACTCAAGGAACACCCCCGCAGGGCGGCGGCTTGGATGGCTCCATCGAACCGAAGCGCCGCAGTACAACTCGATGGTTCTGCGCCCAACCATCCTCCTTAAACCCACCCCAGCGCACTCGCATGCCGAATGAGCTGCGCAACGTTCTTCAAGCCCGTGCGATGAAGGAGGTTTCGCCGATGGGTGACCACCGTTAAGGGACTGATGCAGAGTTCGTCCGCGATCTTCCGGCTACCCTTGCCTTCAGCGATCTTCCGTAGTACTTCCAGCTCCCTGCGCGTTGGCCGGTATACTACCTGGCCGGCCTTGCCTTCGGGTACTTGGAAATTGAAGAACTCGAAACCATGTGCCTGCCAGCCAATGGTATTGCTGGTCTTGATGCCACTGATATCCTTGCAGAGGGAGAAGGCGCTATGGACCGTGCCGGTGGCGCCGTCCAACTCGAACACGGAGGTCTGGTCCAAGACCCGGATGTACCGTCCATCCGCTTTCCGTAACCGATAGTCCAAGGATAGGCAGAGGTCTTGCAGGGAGTCGGGATTGCACAATTTGCTCATGGCTTCAAGGGCGCATTCACTGAGCCGGGCCACAATGGAGGCATCCTCCGGATGGATGATCCGGAACAATAGGTCGAGGTCGAAGTCCTCATCCGGATAGCCCAGGACCTCTTCTATGCCACGCGCATACACCACACGGCCCTCGCTGAAATTGAAGATATGGAGATAATGACCCGGAAAACGAGGTAATTGCCCCAAGAGCAGTTCGATCCGTTCCTTCACGTTGGTATTGTGATGGGATGGAATCGTCCGCAGGCCTTGGATGTCCTTTGTCAAGGCCTCCATGGCAGGATGAAGAGCCGCCTTGATCTTCATGGGGAGATGCACAAACGGATAAAAGCAGATCCAAACGTCCCCGGCGCTCGGTATAGCGGGGGAAACGACTGGTGGGCCATGGGATTCCAAAGGATCCCTCCGTCCCCCATCTCGCCCCTTTGCCTGAAACGTATCAAGTGCATGGAAAGCGGGCTACAAAAAAATGAATGATCGGAATGAAGACCGCATTTTCGACACTATGCAGCTGGTAAAGTTGAATGGTCGCCTTGCGGAACTGCGGTATGCATTAGGGAGCGATACCACCTACGGAAGCCAGGAACGAACCATGCAAAAAAGAGCAGGTCGCCGAACTCCCACAATACCCAAATAGGGTGATTTTACAGTTCTCGGTCGAGCGCCATGAGTCGCGGGAACAGATGGAGTGTCACTCCTCATGCTTAAATACGGGCTCCTTCGAGCCCGCTCAGTTCCTAAAACCCAGCAAGCTCGCGACTCTGCTCGGTAGGCAGGAACCGATGCCAGAGAACCGGGTGCAAGGCTTTCGCTTCGTCGCTCGTTGATAGGCAGCCCCTCACTCCTCCACCTCCACCACCTTTCCCTTATCCATTTTCACCACGCGCCGCACCACCTTCACCGCATCCGGTGCGGGCTGAATGGGACGGCCGTTCACTTCGCACCACACATACACGAACTCCGCTCCGAAGAAGAAGGTCTGCGAGCTGTAGAAGGTCCAGATGAGCAGGGAGATGAGGCCGGCTGCCGCGCCGAAGGTGGAGGCCGGATCGGTGGAATCGAAATAGAAGCCGAGGATGAACTCACCCAGAATAAATAGCACGGTGGTAAAGGCCGCGCCCGGGAGCACGTCCTTCCAAGCGATCTTCACCGCAGGGAGGAACTTGAAGATGAAGGCGAAGACCAGCGTGCTTACCACGAAAGTGATGCCGAAGGAGATCACCTGAACGAGCCGCGCACCCAGGTCCGGCATGTAATGGCCCAGCTTATCCGCGAAGCCGCTAACCAGCGCATTGAGCGTGAAGGTGACAATGAGCAGGAAGCCCAGGCCCATGACGAAAGAGAAGGAGAGCAAGCGCGAGACGAAAAAGTGCACCACGGAGTTCTTCGGCTTGGGTTCGATCTCCCAGATCCGGTTGAGCGAATTCTTGAGGGAATTGAAGATGCCGGTGGCACCAATGAAGAGCGTGACCAAGCCGATAATGGTGGCCATGGTGCCTTTACCGCTGATGTAGGCATCGCCTAACATGTTTTGCAGGGCCTCGGCGGTATCCGGTCCCACCAGCCCGCTGAGCTGGCCGAATACTTGGCCGCGCACAGCATCGGGACCGGCCACTATGCCACTGACCGCGATGACCACCACCAATAGGGGTACGATGGAGAAGATGGTGTAGTAGGCCAACGAGGCTCCGAGCTCAAAGGTGTTGTCCCGGCCATATTCACTCACCATGCGCTTGGCGAAATGCAGGATCTTTTTGAACGTCTTCTTCATAACGATTTCTAAGGGAGCGCGAACCTATTGCATCCGCTTCGTGGTGCAACAACGGTTAAGCGTGAGAGGTTCGGGGATCGAGTCGATTCCACTTATTTCTGATTCCTGATTCCTGATCGCAGGTGGGTGTTTGCCTGACGTGGAATTAGGAATCAGGAATCAGAGCCGGAGCTGCGGCTGGTTTACCCTACCCCGCGTTCCCGTCGCTGGTGGTTAAGTTTGCCGCTCCATTTCAAGCAACATAGATGAAGATCCTTGTACTGATCTCCCACGTGCCGGATACAACGGCCCGTATCGCATTCACCAACGACAACACGGCCTACGACGCCAGTGGCGTTCAATTTATCGTGAACCCTTACGATGAGTGGTATGCACTGGTGCGCGGCCTGGAACTGAAGGAGGCCAATGGCGGCACCGTTACCACTATCACGGTGGGCGGGGCGGTCACCGAGCCCACCATCCGCAAGGCCCTCGCCATCGGCGCGGACGATGCCGTGCGTGTAGACACCGAGCCGAAGGACGGCCACGATGTGGCGGCCCAAGTAGCAGCCTTCGCCAAGGACAAGGGTTTCGACCTGGTCCTTGCCGGCAAAGAGACCATTGACCATAACGGCAGCCAAGTAGGACCGATGGTGGCCGAACTGTTGGACCTTCCCTTCCTTTCGTTGGCCACCAAACTGGACGTGGCCGATGGAAAGGCCACGGCCGAGCGCGATGTGCGCGGCGATGTGGAAGTGGTAGAATGCGCGCTACCGGTGGTAGTGAGCTGCGCCAAAGGCATGGCCGAGCAGCGCATTCCGAACATGCGCGGAATTATGGCGGCACGCACCAAGCCTTTGCAGGTGATCCCGGCAGCACCCACGGAAGCACTGAGCGCCAGTGTGAAATTCGAATTGCCCCCACCCAAGCAGGCGGTGAAGATGATCCCTGCGGAAGACGCAGGTAAATTGATCGAGCTGCTGCATAGCGAGGCGAAAGTGATCTGAGGAAAGAAGACCACGGAGGCTCCGAGCCACAGAGGAGCACAGAGAAAAAATGAAACAGGCCGCGGAGGCGCTGAGACGCAGAGAACCCGATCAACGCACCTGTACCGTCGACCCATTGGGCGACAAACCGAAACCGACCGAACCTAATAGCATCCGTTGCATCGACCTGAAAGGTTGATAAACACAAGAAACAACATGAGCGTTATCGTATTTGCAGATACCCGCGGTGAGAAGGTGGCCAAGAGCACCTTGGAAACCCTGACCTATGGCCGGAAGATCGCCGCGAAGGACGGTGGAACCGTTACCCTGGTGACCTTTGGTGATGCCCCACAGGACCGCTTGGCCGCGTTGGACGCGAACAAGGTGTTGGTGGCACGCAACATCGGCGATGCCGACAGCCAGCAGCTGACCCGCTTGGTCGCCGATGTGGCGAGCAAGGAAAACGCCAAGTGGATCATCTTCACCCATGACGATACCGGCAAGGCTGTGGCGCCCCGTGTGGCTGCGAAGCTGAAGGCCGGCGATGTGGCCGGTGCCATCACGCTGCCGAACGAGCAAGGCCTGATCAAGCGGAACGTGTTCAGCGGCAAGGCCCAAGCATGGGTGGAGCTGAAGACCCCGGTGAAGGTGGTGAGCGTGTTGCCGAACAGTATTCCTGTAGAAGCTGCCAGCCCCGGTGCTACCGTGGAAGAATACAGCGGCGACCTCGGCGCGGCCAAGGTGATCGTGAAGGAAACCCGCAAGGCCAGTGAGGGCATTCCCTTGCCGGAGGCCGAAGTGGTGGTGAGCGCTGGACGCGGCATGAAGGGGCCCGAGAACTGGGGTATGATCGAGGAATTGGCCAAGGAACTGCACGCTGCTACCGCATGCAGCCGCCCTGTGGCCGATATGGATTGGCGCCCGCACCACGAGCACGTGGGGCAGACCGGCGTGGCCATCCGCCCGAACCTTTATATCGCCATCGGAATCAGCGGCGCCATCCAGCACTTGGCGGGCGTGAACGGCAGCAAGGTGATCGCGGTGATCAACAACGACCCCGAAGCTCCTTTCTTCAAGGCCGCCGATTACGGCATTGTGGGCGATGCGTTCGAGGTGCTTCCGAAGCTGATAGAGGCTGCCAAAAAGCTCAACGCCGACCGTTGATCCGTGCGGACGGGTCGCGAACACCCATCCCCTCTTGTCTGTATACCTGTTCGGGAACGCGTAATTCAAACGCGTTCCCATATCTTCACCACCCCGCAAAGAAGACATGGAAAAGGTTGAGCTGAAGTTCCTTCGCATTACATACAGCCATACCCATGCGGGCGCTTATGCACTGATCCTTTCGGAGCAGCAGGGCGATCGGCGGTTGCCCATCATCATCGGTGGTGTGGAGGCTCAGGCCATCGCGATCCAGATCGAGAACATTCGGCCCGCACGTCCACTTACACACGACCTCTTCAAGAGTTTCTGTGACCAGTTCAACATCCATCTTACCGAGGTGGTGATCAACGACCTGGTGGAAGGGATCTTCCACGCCAAGCTCGTGCTGGACCAGGATGGCAAGAGCGTGGAAGTGGATGCACGCAGCAGCGATGCGATCGCTTTGGCCTTGCGTTTCAACTGCCCGATCTACACCTTCGAATTCATTCTGGCGGCCGCAGGCCTGAAGATGGATGAAGGCGAGATCGAAGGCGAAGCAGCCGCTGGTGAACCGGAGGAGCCCGCAGCCAAGAAGAACATCCGCACCATAAGCCCCGAGGACCTGCGTCAGCTCCTCCAAGAGGCCATTGAAGCCGAGGATTACGAAGGTGCCAGCAAGTTGAGGGACGAACTCAAGCGTCGCGAGGGAACTAATTGAACCACGCGCTAACCTTCGGGGGCCAGACAACAGGAAGATGAACATCCCGGCGCTCCCTTTCTTCCACCAGCTGGCATCCGTGTTCTGAAATGGTGAAGGACGAGGTCAACATCCTGAAGAACTTCAGCCTCACCAAGATGCTGATGCCTGTGGTGATCGGCCTGGGCATCACCGGCATCCTCATTTGGCGCACCGCCGACTTCAGCGCCTTGGACCGCGTTCAGTGGACCTGGAACACCAGCTTCTGGATCCTGATGGCTCTGCTGAGCTTAGTGGTTCGCGACTGGATGTACATGATGCGCATCCGGCATCTCACGGATAAAAAGCTGAACTGGTGGCGTGCCTTCATCGTGATCATGCTCTGGGAGTTCGCCAGCGCCCTGGCACCCGGCTTGATCGGCGGCGGCTTCTTCTTCGCCATCTGGTTCCTTACCCGCGAGGGGATCGACACGGGGTCCAGCATCACCGTGATCACCTTCACTTCGTTCCTGGACGGCATCTTCCTCGCTGTTATGGCCCCGCTTGTCTACTTCTTGGTAGGCCGCTCCGAACTTTTTGAAGGCACCGAGCTCACCGGCACCATCCTGGGCAAGAGCCTTTTCCTCGCCTTCTGGACCGTCTACTTCATCATCTTGGCCTACAAGCTTTTCGTAGCCTATGCGCTGTTCGTGAATCCGGTCTTTGTGAAACGTGCCCTCGTCGGCATCTTCTCCATGCCTGTGCTCCGGCGGTGGCGGCGCTCAGCCGTTACCACCGGTGATCAGTTGATCGTGGCGGCTGGCGGTCTGAAGCATCGCGGCTGGAGCTATTGGTGGCCTGCGCTCCTCACCACCTTCATCAGCTGGAGCGCCCGCTACAGTATTGTGAACTGCATTCTACATGCCTTCCCGGACGGCATCCATTTCAGCGATCTGGTGGTGTATGCTAAACAGGTGATCATGGGCATCATCGTACTTCTAAGCCCCACACCGGGTGGCAGTGGCCTGGCGGAGTTCATCTTCAACGATTTCCTCGGCATGTATGTGGCACCGGGCCTCGCCCCGGCCATCGCACTACTGTGGCGTTTGCTCAGCTACTACCCGTACATCCTCATCGGCGCCATCATCTTACCGAAGTGGGTGCGTCGCAACGTGATCGTGCCGCTGGTGCATCCTTCGGAGCGGCGAGTGAAAGAGGAGTAGTAGGTCTCCCCCGTGCCACATTACTTCAGCACTTTGTCGATCGGAAACCAGGCCACAGGCCCGAGGCTGCAAGGCACTCGAGAAAAACCCGAACACTGGGTGCAGCAGTTCCTCTCCACGAAAGAAGGATTCCACTTACATTGACCGCCTTCCCTACCACTATGGAGCGATTTCAAGGCCTCTTCGGCATCATCCTTATTCTCGGTATTGCATTTCTCGCCAGCAATAACCGCAAGCGGATCAACTACCGGACGATCTTCAGCGGGCTCGGCCTGCAATTGGTCATCGCGGTGTTGGTGCTGAAGATCCCGCCGGTCACCCGTTTCTTCCAAGGCATCGGTCATGGCATGCAGAAGATCGAGGCCTTTGCGCGCGAAGGTGCCTCGTTCGTCTATGGTGGGGTGGCCGTGCAACAGTTCGATGGCACCATTGCCAACTACATGCAGGGCGGCTTCGTGTTCGCCTTCAACATCACAGCCACCATCATCCTGGTTTGCATCATCGTAGCGGTTCTCTACCACGTGGGCATTATGCAGCACATCGTATCACTGATCGCCAAGGCGATGAACTGGGTGATGCGCGTGAGCGGGGCCGAGGCCTTGAGCAACGTGGCCAGTGCCTTCGTGGGGCAAGTGGAAGCGCAGGTGATGATCCGGCCTTACCTCGCTGGAATGACCAAAAGCGAATTGCTCGCCAGTATGACCGGTAGCTTGGCCTGTATCGCAGGCAGCATCCTGGTGGTTTATGTGGCCATGGGTGCACAGGCCGGTATGGACCTCGCCCCCAAATTGATAGCAGCCAGCTTGATGGCCGCCCCGGGTGCACTGGTGATCAGCAAGATCGTATGGCCCGAGACCGAGGAAAGCCAGACCATGGGTACGGTGAAGCTGGAGGTGAAAAGTCCATACATCAACACGGTGGACGCCATCAGCCACGGTGCAGGTGACGGATGGCGCATCGCCATGAACGTGATCGCCATGCTCATCGGCTTCATCGCCTTGATAGCCCTGATCGATTACGGCTTGATCCGGATCGGGCACATGTTCAGCCCCGACCTGAACCTCTCACTGGATTGGATCTTCGGCAAGTTCTTCTATCCGATGGCCTGGGCCATGGGAGTTCCATCCGCAGACATCGGCAACGTGGCCACCCTGCTCGGCCAGAAGCTCACCATCAACGAGTTCGTCGCCTTCAAGAGCCTCACCACGCACGAAGTTCCCATCATCACGGAAAAAGGCCTGCTGATCGTTTCCATTGCCATCTGCGGCTTCGCGAACTTCAGCAGCGTAGGCATGCAGATCGGCGGTATCGGCGAATTGGCACCGGAGCGTCGGGGAGACCTGGCCCGGCTCGGCCTGAAGGCACTTCTCTGCGGAACGCTGGCGAGCTACATGAGCGCCACGATCGCGGGGATCTTGATGTAAGTGGGAGGCTTGGAGAAGTGGCCGCGGAGGCGCAGAGGCGCGGAGAAAGTTGTTGTCAAATAGTGGCTGGTGATCGGTGCCGATTTATATCGGCGGGTGACTGCCTACTGCCATATGCCTGTGACGACTAAACACTTCGACTGCAACTGAGTTGCCCACGTTTCCAGTTCCAGCTTTCAGCATTCCTGTTTCAAAAAGATCCTCACTTCATTGTTGAAGAAGACCTTTTAAGGCCCGGCTGAGCGCCTC
The DNA here is from genome assembly GCA_040391235.1 of Cryomorpha ignava. GTDB lineage: Bacteria > Bacteroidota > Bacteroidia > Flavobacteriales_F > PHOS-HE28 > PHOS-HE28. The sequence continues at coordinate 197,452 of JBEBYG010000003.1, read as the reverse complement.
GCACGCACGCTAATCTTGCGGCGTGAAGAACGAGCGGCGCGATAATAAGCAGGGAAGCAAGAAGCACCACAGCATGTTTGCACGCATGCAGGCTGGCGTGCGTGCGCTCCTTGGCCGGATGCGAGGCTCCAGCGTGGGATCCCAGATCAAGGACATGTGGATGCTGGCGCTGCCCTATCAGGTGGCCGCCGTGGTGACCGCTTTGGTGGCCGTGGGTTTCACCAAGCTTTTCATGTGGCTGGAACACCACAACGTGGAGCTCATCACTGCACACCCACACCTGATCTTCATCACCGCGCCATTGGCCTTCCTTTTCAGTTGGTGGCTGGTCAACCGGTTCTCGCCCATGGCCGGAAGCAGTGGTGTGCCCCAACTGATCGCCGCCGCCGAGGTGGCCGATGATGAAGAGAAGCACGACGGCAGCTGGCGCTTCCTCAATGTCCGTATCATCTTCGTTCGTGTGGGAGCTACCATGGCCATGGTGATGGGCGGCGGTGCCATCGGGCGGGAAGGTCCCATCCTCCAGATCGCTGGTAGCGTGTACCGGGTAGTCCACAAACTACTGCCTCCCTTCTGGCCCAAAGTGAGCCGCCGCGTGATGATGGTGACCGGTGGTGCAGCTGGCCTGAGCGCAGCATTCAACACACCGCTCGGTGGGATCGTCTTTGCCATGGAGGAGCTCACGCGCACCCACATCGGCAAGTTCCGCACGGCTGTGCTGAGTTCGGTGATCATCAGCGGCATGACCGCGCAGTGGCTCTTGGGGCCTTACCTGATGTTGGGTTATCCAAAGCTGGAGCGGGTAGGTCCTTCCTTCATGTACACCTTGCTCGCTATCAGCGCGGTGGCCGGTGCCATGGGCGTACTGAGCGGCAAGGCCGTCCTCCTATTGGACAAGCTCCGGCGTGCCATCAAAGGGCGGGTGGCCCAAGGCACCTTCGTGCTGCTCTGCGCGCTCACCTTCGCCTGCGTGGTGAATGCCTTTGGACCCATGGCCTTGGGAAGCGGAGAGGCGCTGATGGACCGCTACCTCTTCGCGCTGGAACCGAACCCATCAGTGAAGGATCTAGCCGGCCGCCTGCTCGGCTCCATCGTCTCTACCGGCAGCGGCAGCGCAGGTATGCTCTTCGGCCCTGCCCTCTCCTCCGGTGCTGCCATTGGCGGGCTCTTCGGGCACTGGTTCGGCGTTGATCGCGGCCAATTGAACATCCTCGTGCTCGGTGGCATGTGCGCCTTCCTCACCGGCATTACGCGCTCGCCCTTCACCAGCGCCATCATCATCCTGGAAATGACCGATCGCCACAGCGCCATTCTCCAATTAATGTACGCGGCCATGATCGCGTCCATGATCGCGCACGCCATTGATGACAAGTCCTACTACGAGCGGATGAAGGACCGGCTGATCGCTTCCGTGCCCGGGTTGAGGAAGAGGTTCTCTGGGGAAGAGCCATGAGTCCTGAGTCCGTGAGTCTTGAGTCACTGACGTCCGGGATAAAAGCAAACAATGGCTGCGGCCCCTTTGGGGTAGGGTCGCGGTAGTAGATCCTAATGCAACATGCAGTGACCCCTTTGGGGTCAAATGCGTTGCTGTCACTGGGTTTCGATCCCGACGGGGTCTTAACATGTTGTCATCTCAGACAGGAGAGTTTCGACCCCGAAGGGGTCGCAGCCGCAGTTCACTTCCCCAGATGGTTTGATAGGGCCTCTCAGAGAAATTCAGCTTTCACATCCGTGCAGGATAGACGCTCCAGTGTGTTGGTCAATGCTTTCCCGGACGCCAGTGAGTCTTGCATCTGTCTTGCGGTTAGGTTTCCTTGAAGTTCGCTTGGTTGAAAACTCCCTCCGTTTACTGTAAGTAATTTCGCGGCCTACACCATGGAACAATACCACGACCTGCTCCGGCACATCCTGAAGAACGGTACCCGCAAGGGCGACCGCACAGGCACCGGGACCCTCAGTTGCTTCGGCTACCAGATGCGCTTCGACCTGGCAAAGGGCTTCCCGATGCTCACCACCAAGAAGCTGCACCTGAAGAGCATCATCCACGAACTGCTCTGGTTCCTCCAAGGCGATACCAACATAAAGTATTTGCAGGAGAACGGAGTGAAGATCTGGGATGAATGGGCCGATGCTGATGGCGATCTCGGACCCGTTTACGGCTACCAATGGCGCCACTGGCCTACCCCGAGCGGCGGCCAGATCGACCAGATCGCCAATGTCGTGGAGATGATCAAGAGCAACCCCAACAGCAGGCGCTTGATCGTGACCGCATGGAACCCCGCTGACGTGGACCGAATGGCACTTCCTCCCTGCCACTGCCTCTTCCAGTTCTTCGTGGCGGATGGCAAACTATCCTGTCAACTCTACCAGCGCAGCGCCGATACCTTCCTCGGCGTTCCCTTCAACATCGCCAGCTATGCCTTGCTTACCTTGATGGTAGCCCAGGCCTGCGACCTGGAGCCCGGGGAATTTGTCCATAGTTTCGGCGATGTCCACCTCTACTTGAATCACCTCGAACAGGCCGAGCTCCAGCTCACGCGGGAGCCGCGTCCATTGCCCACTTTGCGTATCGACCCCTCCGTGAAGGACATCTTTGCATTCCGCTTCGAGCACTTCACACTGGAGAACTACGATCCGCACCCACACATTAAAGCATCCGTATCCGTATGATCATCAGCGCTATAGCTGCCGTTGCCGAGAACGGCGTGATCGGCAAGGACGGCCAACTCCCTTGGAGCTTGCCGGACGACATGAAATTCTTCCAGCGTACCACCCTGAACCATTACGTGATCAGTGGACGCATCAACTACGAAAGCATTCCCGATCGGTTCCGCCCCCTGCGCGACCGGGTAAACATCGTAGTAACGCGGGACAAGGACTACCAAGCCCCCGGTGCCATTGTTTCCCACTCACTGATGGATGCCATCGAGATCGCGCGCAAGGCCGATATCAAGGAGGTGTTCATTATCGGAGGCGGGCAGCTCTACGCCGAAGCTTTCGACGCTGGCATCGTGGATCGGCTCTACCTCACTACCGTGCATGCCAAACCCGATGGCGATGTATTCTTCCCCGAGGTAGGCAAAGGCTGGAAGGAAGTGTGGACCGAAAAGCACAAGGCGGACGAGCGGCATAAGTATGCCTTTACGTTCGCGGTGCTGCAGAAGTGAGGGGAGTTCAGCCTCCCGCAGAGCGTGATACGTAAGCTTGGGCATTTCCCCCGCTAAGCCTCGCTCGTTGTTATGCCCGTTACGTGAATGGAGGCATGGAGGAGCCGGAAGATGTACCGGATCCGGGTAGATCCATCCCTATAAGCACGGACCGTCCCGTCCTTCTTCTCCTTGCCCATACTCCGAGGATACTTTGGCTTTCATGCCCTTCCCAAAGGGCCCTATTTTCGAAAGTCAAAATGGAAAGTCTAGCCCCGGAAACGGGAGAAGAGCGGAGGAGTGTGCGGAGTTCCGTAGATTGGCGCTATGAATCTTCACTCGGCCAAGGTGAAGCTCCATTCCATGGCCATCCCGCACCACTGTCCAAAAGGTCCGCTCTGAAGATGCGGTTCCTTTCAGGCATACGCTCCTACATCGGTAGTTCGCCGATCCCTATGCGTACCGTGCTTTTTGCCGCCGGGCTTCTTTCCGTGTTGTTCGTGTTCACTTCCTTCATCGGTCGAACGGAAATGGGCACGCACATTTCGCGCTTCGACTGGTGGCGCCAAGCGCCGATCCCCTTCCTGAACTTCTTCACCTGGGCACTGCTCCTTCCGCTGGTGAACCGCTGGTCCAAACGCTGGCCCTTGAACGCCCGACCCATGTGGCAGCCGATCCTGTTGCATTTCATCTTAGGGCTGGTACTCTGCTTTTTCCATGAACTGTTCACGAACTTCCTGTACGTGCTCATCCTGCACAATAGCGGACGCATGCCTTGGAAGCCGGAAATGCTGAATGGCGTATTGCTAAGCCTACCAGGAGGCATTGTCCAACGCTTCATGGAATATTGGTTGTTGCTGGTGTTGCTGATGTACACAGAAACGCGCCGCCAGATCAGGCAGGAACGTACACGCGTGCTCCAATTGCAGAACGAGCTACAGACCACCCAGCTTCTCGCTCTTAAAAAACAATTGCAGCCGCACTTCCTGTTCAACACGCTGAACACGGTAAGTGCCTTGATGGACGTGGACAACAAGAGTGCGCGAACCGTGCTTTCACGCTTGGGCCAATTGCTTCGCACCACACTCGACGAGGAGCAGCACGAGACCGTATCATTGATCCATGAAGTGGATCACGTAGGCAACTACCTTGATATTGAGACGATCCGTTTCCGGGACCGCTTGCAGGTGCACTACGACATTCCTTCTGAATGCCAGAACGCCATGGTGCCCGGAATGATGCTGCAGCCCTTGGTGGAGAACTCCATAAAACATGGTCTGGACGCCACGAACGACGCCGTGTCCATCAACATCTCAGCGCGAAGGGTCGATGATTCATTACTGATCGAAGTGAGCGACAACGGCAGGGGCAGCACGGACATTTCCAAGGCCATGTCCAATGGAGGTATCGGTTTGCGCAATGTACGTGACCGCATCTCCTTGCTCCACGGGGCGCATGGCAAGGTCGAACTCAACTCAAATGCAGGCGAGGGATTTCAGGTTTCCATCTCCATTCCTTATACTACTCTGGAAAGGATAAGGCCATGAAGAACATCCGCACCATTGTTGTTGACGACGAACCCGCTGCCCGATCGCGCGTGGTAAGGCTGCTGCAAGCCGACCCCGATATCCTGATAGTAGCGGAATGCAGGAACGGCTTGGAGGCCTTGGACATCATCCAGAAAGATCCGGTGGAACTGGTATTCTTGGATGTACAGATGCCGCAGCTGACAGGTTTTGACGTTGTGGGCAAATTCGTTCCAGGACGATCGCCCTTCGTGATCTTCGTTACCGCTCACGACCGCTATGCGCTCAAGGCCTTCAACGTGAATGCCGTGGACTATCTGTTGAAGCCTTATGATGATGACCGCTTCCACACGTCCTTGGCACGGGCCAAGGATTTCATTGAGATGCGGGAGAACAAGCGCCTTGCGGACCGGATGATGTCCTTGGTCCAGGATCACATGAACGCCCGGAAGGAATTCACGCAAGAGATCCTGATAAAGGAAAAGGGCCGTGAGTATCGAATACCGGTGCAGGATATCATGTGGATCCGGGCTGAAGGCAATTACTTGGTGATCCAAACGGAAAGCCGGAGCTACCTGCTGAGGATGACCATGAACATGGTGGAAACAGACCTGGACCCTACCGATTTCGTGCGGATACACCGCAGCTATATGGTGAACATGGCCCACGTCCGGGGTACCCGATACAGCGGCAATAACGAGTTTACTTTTACCATGAGCAATGGGAAGCACCTGCTGAGCGGCCGCAGCTACAAGGAGCAGATCGCCAAGCTGCTCACGGAACGGGAAGTGGGATGAGCTTGGATGGGATGACCCGTTAGCCTTGTGGCGAGAGGGAACACGCCATTGAGCACACTTCACTTCCTTTGCATGAAACAGAAATACACATGCGCCTCACTACCCTTTCATTCTTCGTTGCGCTTAGCTCCATCGCACTCGCGCAAACGCCCTTCGAACGGATCTATCCGATGCCGGGAGCGCTGAACATACTCGGCGCAACCATGGACGCCGATGGCAACTTCGTGATCGCCTCGGAGAATGAGGGCGACCTACAGGTCAGCCGCATTTCCCCTGATGGAGAGCATCAGTGGACGCGGACCTATCCCTACTTCGCCGACGAAGGACTTTACGGGAACGGCATCGCTGTGGGTCCGCAAGGCAACATTGTTGTCGTGGGCTACACCATGGGAACCCTCACCAACTCCCGCGACGGGATCATCCTGAACATTGCAACGGATGGTACCTTGGGAACCGTGCAACGCATTGATGCAGGGACCGGCTCGAACGCTCTCCACTATTTGAAGGCAACTCCGAGCGGGTTCATCGCCTCGGGTCGTGCGGAAGGGATCTCCGGGAACCAATACGACATGCTCCTGGCGAAACTGGATGCCTCCGGGACCATGCTGTGGTCACGCACCTTCGGAACCACCGGTTGGGATTGGGGCTATGAGGCAACACCGTTGGCGGACGGAGGATACGCCATGGTGGGATATGCGGACCAGCTGGGGACCGGTTTCTCCCCTTCCGGATACTTGGTGCGCACGGATGCGACCGGAAATGAAATGTGGGCACGCAGCATCAGCAGCGGTGCCGGTGTGGACGAGGCCTACTGCGTGATGGAAAGCAGCACCGGAGACCTCTATGTGGGCGGTCGTTCGCTTGGATTCATCCCAGGTGATGTGACGGCCTTCCTCACCAAGATCTCCAGCACGGGAACGCACCTTTGGACACGCATTCTCGAGAAAGGCATTGAAGTGGTGGCCTTGACCCCGGCCGCGAACGGAGGAGTGAATTGGCTGGCCCATCCGCAGTTCCTTCCCGGAGGCGGTGGAGATTATGATATCGCATGGGGCACCTTCAGCGCAGACGGGAACTTGCTGAGCTCACACCTCCACGGCGGTGCCGGATCGGATAATGGGATCGCAATGTTCAACATGCCCGGAGGCGGCCATGCGATCGCTGGCTTCACCAATACGGGCACGGCCACATGGAGCGGAAACCTCATCGTTACGGATGCCGCTGGCAATGGAGGCTGCCGGGACATCGACCTACCGCTCAACTGGACCTCGGCCACGGCCCTCGTAGCACCCTACACCAGCCTTGTCGCATCCGGCTTCACCGCTTACCCCTATATGCTTGGGCAAACCACAGTGGCCGTGAGCAGCCTGAACCCCTGCTGCATTGAGAATGCAGCATTCACCATGCAGGCCCAAAGCAACGTGCTCACATGGAATTTCACCAATGGCAGCACCGGGGCGAACTCCTACGCTTGGGATTTCGGTGATGGCACCACAAGCACCGAAGTATCTCCCAGCCATACCTATGCAGGCAATGGCACCTACATCGTCTGCCTCACGATCACGGGTGATTGCGGTGAAGCCACCGATTGCCAGAACATCTCCATCTCCGTTGGGATGGATGACATCCATGGTGGTGCCGATGCCCCCCGACTGTTCCCATCGCCTGCATCCGACCACTTTACCATCGACAGTCCTCGCGATCCGATCAGGACGCTGGAGTTGAGCGATAGCAATGGTCGCTTGGTACGTGCCGTTGATGGAGCTGGCAGGGTCCGCGTGGAAGTGCCCGTGGAAGCACTGACGCCCGGCGTCTATATCGCACGGGTAACCCTCTTGAACAACACGCTGCATTATCTCCGGGTGGTCGTAGCCCCCTGAGCCACGACCCGATGCTGACCGGACTGATCCATAGGCTTTATCGAACACGCCACCTGCTGAGGTGGCGTTGTTCGATTTTGCTCCTATGCATTCCGGCACTCCTGTTCGCACAAGAGATATGTGACAACGGGATCGATGATGACGGGAACGGCCTGATCGATCTGAACGACACGCTGGCTTGCCCCTGCACGCTTCTTCCCCCGCAGGTGAACCTCATCACGAATGGCTCCTTTGAGGATCACACCTGTTGTCCGAATGCCGACCCATCATGGCCTGTCGGCCACATCGACTGCGCCAATGGTTGGAATGATTATATGGTATCGGCCTCCTGCGACTACTATGCCTGCGGCTACATGCCGACCGGTGTTCCACAGCCCATCCCCGATGGGAATGCGGTGGCCGGTTTCGGACAGTTCACCGATTGGAGCGGGATCAACAGCTATTACGAAAACCTGGTCCAATGTCTGGCCACGCCCTTGGTGAACGGTGTCACGTATGAGTTCTCGTTCAACATGGCAGCGGTCCGAAGTTCCATGGCACCAGCGATCAACCTGAACCTCACCGTTCCGGTGAATTTCGGCCCGATCGACATGGTGCTCTATGGAATAGACACGTGTCCATCCTCCCCCTACGTGGCCTATGACCCCGTATGGGGCAATCCCGTGCCGGCAACCATATGTGCCACCGATCTGCATTGGATACCACTGGGCCAAGTGACATACAACCCCGTGAGCGCTTGGCAGGAATTGAGCTTCACATTCCAAGCGCCGTTCGATGTGGGCGCGATCCTGTTCGGCCCTGCATGCCCCATACCAACTGACTATATCAGCACGAATTCGACTTGGCCCTACTTTCTCATGGATGATATGAGCATCCTTTCGGCCGAAGTTTCGCTCACCAGAACAGGCCATCCGTGCACGGATGACCTGGTACTGACCGCCTCGCCATACCAAGCACCGCCGAACTCTTACCAATGGTACTTGGATGGCGTGGCCATTGTCGGGCAAACGGGTCCGGTGCTCAATGCATCCGCTTTGGGCTTAGGTGGTGGCATGTATGCCATCCGAGTGATCCGTGCCGATGGCTCCTGTGCATTGGTCCAAAAGGAAATATTGGTGGAGATCCCGCAGCCATTGGCCACCACTACATCCGCAGCAGGCTGTGCACCGCTCAATGTGATATTGAACAACGTCACCGATCCAGCGTTGAGCGGGTCCGTTCTTTGGGACCTCGGTGATGGCACTACCTCCGCTGCGAACTCGGTCCCTCACACCTATACCCAGCCCGGCACATACGACGTTCGCCTCACCGTGACCTCTGCGGTGGGCTGCACGAAGGACAGTCTCTTCGAAGCATTTATCACTGTCCATCCAAAACCTTCCGCCTCATTCGTTCCGGACACCACTATCGGCTGCGTAGGCCTGCCCGTGGTCTTTACCGATACAAGCCAACCGACCGACAACTATACCTGCACTTGGTCCTTCGGCGATGGCGCGATATCTAATGACCCCAGCCCCGTCACACATGCCTATTCAACACCCGGCACCTACAATGTGATGCTTGCCGTATCCAACGGCTTCGGATGTACGGACGACATCACCATGCCACAGCTCATCCAGATACTTCCCACACCCCAGCCTGACTTCGCCTACTCCCCGGATAATGGATGCATCCCCCTCCAAGTCCGCTTCGACAACCAAACACCGGATGCGGACCAGCAATCCGCATTCTGGGACCTTGGCAACGGCCAGACCGATACCACCATCAATGCGGATGCGGTCTACACGGTCGCAGGTACCTATTCCGTTTCGCTCACCATGACCAATGTGCTCGGCTGTAGCGCCACCTACACGGCGACCGATGCCATTAACGCGTATGGATTACCGATAGTGACCTTCTTCGTTGAACCGGATAGCGGTTGCGCCCCTCTGGATGTTCAATTCTCCAACACCACCGATCCTGGTATGATCGGCGGCTGCACGTGGCAATTCGGCGACGGTGGCTCCTCCTCGCTTTGCGATGTGCCGCATACCTATCAGGACCCCGGCACTTACACCGTTGCGCTCACCGTCACTTCTCCTGCTGGCTGCGAAGGCGACACCACCCTCTACCACTTGGTGCATGTAGACCCCTCCCCGATCGCCAACTTTTCGTTCGGCCCGCAGCCCACCGACTTCTACCATCCGGGGATCCGCTTCCAAGATCAGTCCAGCATTGATGCCGTGGATTGGGCATGGTCCTTCACCCAAGGATCGCCCGATCATTCGTCGGACACCTTGGTGATGGTCACCTACCCTGGGGATGAAGGAGGGATCTATCCCGTGGAATTGATCGTGACGAATGTGTACGGGTGCACGGACACGATCGAAATTCCGGTGAAGATCGATGGCGTCTTCAGCGTGTACGTCCCGAATGCATTCACCCCGAACACGGACCGTGTGAACGATGTGTTCACTCCGGTGATCAAGGATGCCGATACGCGCAACTATGAGTTCAGCATCTTTGACCGATGGGGTACGGAGATCTTCAGGACGGTGGAATTGGGCGAAGGCTGGGATGGCACCGTGAAAGGAGCCGAACCGAAGACTGATGTGTACACCTGGAAAGTACGGGTGCGCAGCAGCGTGGATGGATTCATGCGCGCATACACGGGAAAGGTCACCGTGCTCCGATAGCCATCCAGCCTGCAACTTGTCCAACAGCCTATCCCATCCAAGGAGGCCATCTCATGCACAATTACGATCATTGGTGTACGAGGTCCATCCCGCAGGTATTCATGAACAGTTCCAGCTTCCCTCATTCCGTACTCTTGGCTCTTAGCCTTCTTCTGGCTGGCCCGATAAAGGCTCAACTCGCGGTGGCCAATAACCTCAACCCGACCGACCTGGTGAACAACGTGCTTGTTGGCCAAGGGGTAACGGTGAGCAATGTGACCTTCAATGGCCAGCCGGCCAATACGATCAATGACCAGATCGGCTCTTTCATCGGCACCTCATCCAACTTAGGCTTATCCAACGGAATAGTGCTTGCCACTGGGCAGGTGCCTTTGGTAGTGGGCCCCAATATGAACCCCAGCCTCACCGTGCCTCCCGTCTCACCGGTGAACATTGCGGACCCGGATCTGGCTTATATCAACCCTATGCAACGCTGCGTAGCGGTCCTCGAGTTCGACTTCATCCCAACAGGCGATTCAGTGAGTTTCCGTTTTGTGTTCGGCTCGGAGGAATACCCGGAGTATGTCTGTTCCCAGTACAATGACGTCTTCGGCTTCTTCCTGAGCGGACCGGGCATCAATGGACCGTTCACCAACAATGGTATTAACCTGGGCGTGCTGCCGAACACACAGGTTCCCGTGGCCATCAACACGGTGAATAGCGGAACACCCGGCTTCTTGGGAGGCGGCGCCTACGTATGTGCAGCCTCCGATCCGACCTGGCAAGCGAATTCCGTTTATTACGTGGATAATGCTGGAGGTGCAACGGTTGAACTGGATGGCTTCACTGTACCGATCCAAGCCAAAGCAGCCGTGCAGTGCGGCCAAGTGTACCATATCAAGATCGCCATTGCGCATGCCGGCGATGCCAGTCTCGATTCCGCCGTATTCATCGAAGGAAGTAGCTTCTCTTCCTCCGCTTCCATTTCCGTGACCGCTACCACGCCCCAGAATGACGGCACACTTACCGAAGGCTGTGGAGATGCATTGGTCACTATTTCAAGGGCCACCACAGAGGGAGAAGGCGATATTCAACTGACCTACAGCGGCGCCGGCATCAACCCGGACGATATCTCCAGTGCATTGGGGCAAGTGACCATTCCGGATGGTTCCTCGGATATCACCTTTCCGATCGGCGCGATCCGCGATGCCTTTGCAGAAGGCGCGGAGGTACTCACCATCATTGCAACGTGGACCTCCGATTGCGGATCAACACTCTCCGATTCCGTGCAGATCACACTGCTGGATTACACACCAATGGAACTCGTAGTGGAAGATCTTTACCTCAGCTGCGGCACGGACAGCGTAGCGCTCGAAGTACTGGTATATGGCGGACTGGGCGTGACCGATCTGAACTGGGGCAGCGCCGGAACGGGCGACCCTGTATATGTATCGGGACTGGAGAATGAAACCTACACCATCATCGTGACGGATCAATGTCCGGAAACCGCCAGTGCACAGCTCCTTGTGAATTCCGGTTGTGACATTGTGATCCCCAACGTATTCACCCCGAACTCGGATGGCGTGAATGATACATGGGTGATCAATGGCCTATCCCGGAGCGGGCATTCCGTAAAAGTGTTCAACCGATGGGGAAACTTGGTGTTCGAGTCGAGCAACTATGCCAACAATTGGAAGGCGCAAGGCCTATCGGATGGCACTTACTTCTATGAAGTAGTGGACGGCAGAAGCGGCGAACGGATCACCGGTTCCTTGACGATCCTGACCAATGGGAGAAAATGAACCGATGGCTCCACCTTTCGAAAATGGAGCTCTGAATTCTCCACTCCTGATCGTCCAATTCCGCGTTCCATACCAACGTCAACTATTCGCCCCGGCTCCATAACGGGAATCGGATAGAACGGATACTTTGCTACTGCATTTCTCAAGGGCCACTCTCTCCTGAACCATTTCATTCATCAAACCCTCATTTACATGAAGACTAACTACCCGTTCCGCAACCACCCTCTGCGCCAACGTTGGCGGTCGGGGTTGGCTGCTTTGGCCTGTGTGGGCCTGCTGGCTTCGGCGAGCGCACAGAATGTGACCCTTTATTCCTTCGCCAGCAGTGCCGGGGGAACACTCAACGACGTGACCGGTGCAAGCACCTTGGTCGCCCAGGGAGCCTATGTCTCAGGCATCACTTCCATAGGCTTCAATTTCGTCTACGAGGGTACTACTTACACCCAGTTCTCCGCGAACAATTATGGCAATATGAGGCTGGGCAGCACCGTCATTCAGGACTATCTGGTGCAAAGCCTGAACGGCAACCAACCGCTCATCTCTCCATTGGGCTTGGACGGCGATGAATCGGCCAGCTCGGTGAAATACCTGGTTTCCGGTGTTGCACCCGATCGGGTGCTCACTGTGCATTGGGACCACACGGCCTACTCATGGGATGGAGGAACCCACTACATCTATCAAGCCGCGCTGTACGAAGGAACCAACACCATCGAGTTCCGGTATGGGACCGGCGGGGTCATGAACTGGTATAAGAACTACGCGGCCATAACCGGTGCCAATCCAAGCAATTTCCTCAACGTGCGACCGGGCAATGTGGTCAGCTCTGTGGATGCGACCTCGTTGGATGCATGGCCGGGCAATGGTGTGGTTTACACCTTCGCCCCACCTGCTCCCTGCACCACCCCTGCACCCGGGAACACATTGGCCAGTGCCACTTCCGGCTGTTCCGGGATCACATCGGCCTTGTCCCTGCAGAACCCGGTACCCGGCGGTGGCGTGAGCTACCAATGGCAATCCAGCACTACAGGAGGAGCACCTTGGACCAACGTGGGCACCAGCACTCCATCCTACACCACCATCGCTTTGGCCCAAACGACCTGGTTCCGCTGCGAGGTAACCTGCACTACCGGACCAAGCACCGTTGCAAGCAACCCGGTGCAGATCACCATAAGCACCCCGCCAGCGACATATGCCGTATTCAGCGGTACGCAGATCACCGAGGACTTCGCCTCATGGGGGAACCGGTGCAGCACGAACGACGTTCCTTCCAGCGCAAGCAACCACTGGACGAACTCTCCTGCATACGGCCCCGGTACTTGGCGCCGCAATGACCAAGGTGCATCAGGCGGCTGGAACAACACCAGCGGTTTCGTGTATAGTGATGCGAACGGCGCGGTAGCCCCGGCAGCCCGCTTCCATAGCCGCGAAGGAGGATCGGTGGTAGGTACGCTTGATTACCACATCGACATGTCCGCAGGCACAGGCGCGGAAATGCTGCGTTTCGAATACATCAACAGTTTCGGGAACGGCACCCTCGAGGTCCTTGTTTCCCAGAATGGAGGTACCAGCTTTACCTCCTTGGGCGCACCGCTCAACTATTTGAATGCCTCTACATGGGTAACCAAGGAGTTCACCATCGGCTCCACCTCTGCACTAACGGTGATCCGCTTTAAGGGAACGGCCGGCGCACCTGCCAACGCCAACGATATCGGCGTGGACAACTTCCGGATCATCCCCGCGGCCACCTGCGCCAAGCCTTCGGCCGTGGCTGCCACGGTTACGGGCCCCGGAATGGTGGACGTAAGCTGGACGTGCGCATCCTGCACGGGTTCTTACATCATTGAATACGGCACTACCGGGTTCGCACCTGGTACAGGAGCAACCGGCGGCGGCGGGACCGTGGTCACTTCCGCAAGCTCACCCGCAACGATCTCCGGCATCGCCAATGGGAACTACCAAGTGTATGTCCGCCAAGATTGCGGCAGCGGCTCCTACAGCGATAATTCCGCACTTGCGACATTCGGTATTGTCGCAGGCGACTTCTGCGACGCCCCCATCAACCTGGCCAGCCTGCCACTGACGGACTGGTCCACGATTGCAACCACCGCCGGTGCCAACAATAATATCACCAGTTCGGCATGCAGCGCGAGCCTACCGGGTCCTGATGTGATCATGTATCAGGATGTGGAAGCTGGCGCTACCATCACCTTCGTGCTTCAAAGCCCCGCTAATAGCCTGAGCATAGCCTACGGAGGCACTTGCCCTGGAGGAACGGTTCTTGCCTGCACCCCAGGTGGATACCTCTCTCCCGGAACCTACGTGCAGAATGGTACGGGTGATTGGGACGGCTATCCCATGTTCACATGGACCAATAACAGCTGCGTTACGGAGCGGATCTTCCTCGTGGCTGACGGCAATAATGCCAACGGCGGACCTGTTTACATCGCTGGTTATGATTACTCCGTTCCCACGGGGGCCGTTTGCTTGGCCATCACGGGTGTAACAGTGAACACGGCCAACACGGGTAACAGCGCCACGGTGAACTGGAATGCGACCTGCAGCGGCAACGTGATCGTTGAATACGGACCTGCCGGATTCACGCCGGGAACGGGTGCCACCGCCAACGGCGGCACGGTGATCCCAGTAAGTGGGACCACTGCGACTTTGAACGGTCTCAGCATGGACATGGCGTATGACGTCTACGTTCGCAATGACTGCGGCAACAGCGAATACGGCACGAACGGGACGGCTTCCACATTTACCATCTTCAATGGTGATGACTGCACTCGTGTGATCGCGCTTACCGGCGAAACCGGTGCATTGGGGATCAACACCACCGGCACGAACAACGACATCTCCGTTTGCGGCGCCGGCAATACGGGTGGGGATCTGGTGATGTCCTACACCGTGGCACCCGGCTACGGCATCTATTTCGCCAGCACACCAGCCGGTCCTTACAGCGGGCAAGTGCGCATCTCCTATGGAAGTTCATGCCCGGGTGTTACTGAGCTCTATTGCGCACCCGGAGCGGCCGACTACCTGTGGTTGAATGAGACCGGAGTTGAACAGACCGTCTACTTCATACAGGACGGTGCGGACGAAGGTGCCACCACGGTGGAATGGACCTACTTCGCCGAGTGTGAATTGAACGACACGGATGGTGATGGCATCAACGATTGTGATGACACGTGCATCAACTTCCCCGGCCAAGTAGGCGACCCCTGCATCAACGGAGGTATCCAAGGAACCATCAGCAGCGATTGCCAATGCGTTACCACCTGCACAGGCAATGAAGTGGTGGTGGCCATCACCACCGACGCCAATGCCCAGCAGATCACTTGGGAGATCGTGGACGCGAACAATGCAGTGATCACAACCGGTGGGCCTACCGCCGGACAGAGCAGCATGCTGGTGAGCCAAACGGTCTGCTTGGGCTCCACCCCGGCTGTTGCCTGCTACGGCTTCCGCCTGATGGACAGCTTTGGCGATGGCATCTCCAACGGTGGATGGGAACTGCGTACCACCGATGGCAAGCTCCTTCTGCGGGATGAGTTCGCTTCCGGTTCTGCATCCCCCGCTACCCCATCGGCCAACCCGAGCTACGGCAGCCATCACAGCTTCTGCCTACCTGCTGGCCCGGCGAACATCGCCCCCACCGAGTGCGGCATCTTCAACAACCTGCTCGGTAATAAGGTGTATGCCAACAAGGTCACCGGCGCTGCGAACTACCAGTTCGAATTCTCCGATCCCGATGCCGGCTTTATGCGCCGCATTGCACGCCCTTACAACTACGTGCTCTTCGGAGATATGGTGACGAACCCGCTCATCCCCGGCGTGAAGTACTTCGCCCGCGTGCGCACCGATCGTGATGGTGCCATGGCATCGGCACACTTCGGAAGCGGTTGCGAAATGGGGCTCGGTCAAGTGGTCGTTTGCACACAGCTGATCCAGGCACCTGCTTATGGACACTCCTGCAATGAGACCCGCACCTTCAACACCAACAACAGCTTCATTTATGCGAAGCCGGTGCAGGGTGCTACGGAATACCAGTTCCGCATCTTCAACACGCAAGAGGGGTATGATCAGACCTTCACCCGCAACACCTACATCCTGCAGCTGAAGTGGAACAGCAGCGTGGCTCCGCCATTGATCAACGGCTACACCTACCAAGTGGAGATGAACGTGAAGGTGAACAGTGTCTATAGCGGCTTCTGCACCAGCGAATGCAACATCACCATCGATAACAGCGGCAACAGGCCTGAGGCACGCATGGCCGCGATGGATGACAACGCAATGAACCTGTGGCCCAACCCGAACAATGGCCAAGAGCTCTTCATCACCATGGCAGGTCTGGACATGGACATTCACACAGCATCGGTGGATCTCCTGGACATTACGGGCCGCAACGTGATGAGCACCACCTTGCCAGTAGCCGATGGCCAGCTGAATGCAGCCATGGCGCTGAACAACGCAGCGAATGGTTCCTACCTCTTGGTCGTAAAGACCGGGAACAAGACGTTCAGCAAGCGCGTGATCGTGAGCAAATAGGACCAACCAACCTGAACAAAAAAGCCGCCTCGATCGAGGCGGCTTTTTTGTTTCGTACTGCTTCCTCCACGGCGATGCGACGTAACGGATTGGCTCCTCATGAAGTACTGAATGATCTCGCCGGCACACCAGCCTTTAGCAGGCCGTGTTGTGCTTTCACGATTCAGAAGATAGACAGGTGAACGTGCGGATCTCAGGCCGGCAAAGCCTTCCGCACGAGCCAAGGCACCTTGACCGACTTCAAGCACGAACTCCACAATGCGCATCCATGCTCGGAAGTGATCCAAACTCGGCTACTTCTGTCGCTACGTTGGATCACACTACACCTGCCTTTCCGGTCGTGAAAGGATGGACGCGGAAAAGCCACGTGATTCTTGCAGCGAAGTACCTCGATCCATCCGATCAAGGGCGCGCGCAACGGCCCATCCTTGCTAAGCGATCAAGGCTGCCAACCGGGATCATTGCAAAGTACCCAGCGGTACGTTGAGTGATCGCTTTACAAGATCCACTGCAAGTGGAAATGATCACATGCGAATGGCACGCACGTGGCCAACGACTCCGGAACGGCTCGAGCGCAACTCGATCAAATAGGCCCCGGGAAGTAGCTCAGCCATGTTGCGAACGTGCCCGATAGGCCAGTTCGTAACGTCCAAGGTCCGCTCGAACACATCGCGTCCGGACATATCCCGAATGGTTGCCGTGAAGGGGCCATCGTCTCCTCGGATGCCCGAAAGATCGAGGTGGAGTTCTTCGCGGAACGGGTTGGGCCATCCAACCAGATTCGACTGCCGCCCACAAGGGGTAAGTACCATCACCGGGTACCGCTCCCTGGTGCCATTGATATCATACTGATCGAGCCGGTAATAGGTGATCCCTGTGAGGTCGGGGTTTGGATCCACGAATTGATACTGCAAAAAGCTGGATGAATTTCCGCTGCACGGCAAGCGACCTACTGTCTCCCACACCTCTCCATCTGACGAGCGTTGCACCCGGAATTCAGCACAGTCCTGCTCCGATGCGGTCGCCCACTCCAGCAGCGCTTGCCCACCCACACATGCAACGGATGCCTGCACCAACGTAACGGGCAAGGGACCGCAGCCCATCAGTTCCGTCTTGATACTTGGCACTTGGAGGTCGTGCACCCCTTGGGCGAACCAGCGGCCAAAGGTCCTTCCGTCCAAAGCCGTGGCCGGATGAAAGCGCAACCTGGCACGCCAGGCCGGATGGCTTGTTGTTGAGCTGGCTGCGGACAGTAGTTGTTTAAGAAGCACTCCGGGAAGGCCTATATCAGTCCAGCTTCCAGCCTCGCCGGTGATGTCCGTGCTGTTGTTGTTGAACGGTGAGGTGGGAATGGTAGGACCATGTCCGACAAATTGCCACGCCAGCTTCAACTTGGAGCGCCCCATGGATGAGCGCGCATACTGACCGATCCCCCAATCACAGCCGGGATCGAAAGTGCCGTTGCTCGTCCTTACGGGTGTCACGAGATTTCCGCGGTACTGGAAGGTAGGCATGGACAAGGAACGGGCTCCGTTCCCTTGGAACAGGAAGGCCCCTCCTCCGGTGGAGGCTCCAGCGGATTCCTTGTCTGCCCCAACGATCACATCGCTGTAGCCGTCACCATTCACATCACCGGCCAAGGCCACCCGAAAACCGAAGTTCGACCCGGTACCGTTGCCATATGCACTCCAGGCGGGTGCGACACCAATGCCGCTTGCCGAACCCAAGTGGACATTGGCACTCCCTTGATACAGGTAGAACATGGAGAATCGATGTGCACCAATGATCACGTCGCTATAGCCATCGCCATTGACGTCACCGGCGGAGCAGACCGAGACCCCGGATTGAGCGGAAAGCTGGACCCCATCTATGATCGTATTGGCCGTTGCTAATAGGCCCACGAACGGCGACCCGTGGAAGACGTAGGCGCGACCGGCCTCGGTGTTGGTACCGACATCATGGTAGTATTCCCCGATCACCACATCGCTGTATCCATCGCCGTTCACATCACCGGCATAGGAAACGCTATTGCCAAAACGCGCACCTCCATGAGAACCGAACGCCGACCAGTCCGGGCTGGATGACAAGCCGGCCGGTGAGCCGTGATAGACGAATGCCGCACCATGGTTGGAGGCTCCGAGTATATCGTGCAGGTCAGCACCGATGATCACATCATCATACCCGTCCCCATTCACATCGCCGGCCTGCGACACGCTGGCGGCGAAAAAGGAGTTAGCACTCCCAAGCACGGTCCAATTCGGAACTGCAGGCAGTCCCATGGCTGAACCATGGAACACCTGCGCCTTGCCCTGTCCACTGTTATACATGTACGAGCCGATGAGCACATCACTGAAGCCATCACCATTCACATCCCCAGCGCTGGAAAGGCCGTAGCCGAAGCGATCGTCCGGGACTGCGCCCGTACCGGTCCATGCAGGGGTGGCGGAAAGTCCCGCAGGTGAGCCCAAGTACAAATACACCTTTCCCCGCCAGGTGTAATTGGGCCATCCCGGTGCCCCCACCAGTACATCCCCGTATCCATCGCCGTTCACATCGCCGGCAGAAGCCACCACATGTCCGTACAGGTCGTCCACATGCTCTCCGTTCACGGACCAAGCGGGAGTGGCCGATAAACCGGCTGCTGAACCCAGGAAAAGCTTCGCGTTGCCGAGGCGACCCGCCAAGCCGGTCCCGCCGATGATCACATCACTATACCCATCCCCGTTCACATCTCCTGCAGAGGCGACGGAGGTTCCCAGGTAACCCGAGGCCTCCGTACCCAGCTTGGACCAGTTGGGGCTGGCAGAAAGGAGATCCGGCGCACCATGAAAAATGCTGATGACCCCCTTTCCTCCTTGGTCCGGCGCACCGACCAGCAGATCACTGATGCCGTCCCCGTTCACATCTCCTGCGGTAGCGACCGCGGCACCCAGCCGATCACCGGCCACATTCCCTACCTGGGTCCAGTACAGATGTGCCGCATCCAATGCAGGCGTTGGTCCTCCGCGGAATACCTGCACCCTCCCCTTGTCCAAGGCATGCTTCGGGCTTCCAACGATCACATCGGAATAACCATCCCCATTCACATCCCCTGCCAAGCCAACGGACTCGCCCAAACGCTCTCCGGAGCCTCCTGCGACGGAGAAACTTGTCGCTACCACCAAAGTTGTTCCAACACCGGTACCCAAATAAACGTAGGCCGAACCGTTGTTGCCGCCCACTCCGGGTGCCCCGATAATGAGGTCCGCGTAACCATCACCGTTCATATCCCCGGCACTGGAAAGGCTATAACCCAAGTTGGCGTTACCGCCACCTAGAGGTGTGGAACCGGCTGTTGCGCTCAAACCACTGACCGCATTTCCTTGGTACACATAAAAAGCACCGTTGTTAACTGAAGGAAGCTTTTTGAAGTAGGGAGCTCCAACGGCCACATCACTGAGTCCGTCCCCGTTCAGGTCGCCGGCCCCCGCTACGCTGAAGCCGAATTGGATGTTGGCAACCAAGCCGATCGCCGTCCACCCCAAGGTCAGTGTATTGCCGTGATAGCAATAAGCCTTCCCGTGATCGATGCCACTGGGAGGTGCATCAAATTGCGGAGCGCCTATAATTACATCGCTGTATCCATCGCCATTCACATCGCCGGCCAAGGCTACTGCACGTCCGAACTCGGAGCCGGCCTGGGAATCACCGGACCAGACCGCGGTGGCAACCGTGCTGGGGCCTGTAGGAGATCCCAGGTAAGCGAATACGGCTCCATGCCCATTGTGGCCCGGCGCCCCTACGACCACATCGCTGATGCCATCGCCATTCAGATCGCCGGCAGAGGAGACGCTGAAACCGAATCGTGCATTCAAGCCTGTACCCTGCACCGTCCAGGCCGGACTATTGTCAATACCCGTAGCCGAACCCAAAAAGATCATCGCCCGTCCAGCAGCGGCCAGAGGCGTGTTCCAACCGGGGGCTCCTACAATAATGTCACTGTATCCGTCACCATTTACATCGCCCGCAGTGGCTACACTGAAGCCGAAGGTTTCGCCGGACTGGGTTCCTGTGACCTGCAGATCGGCGGTGGATGAGATGGGATCGATGGTGACGGGGTAGATGGCATCGGCGTCCTGCACCGCCAGCACCAGCTGATCATCCCGAAGCTCCATCTTGGACCGGAGCGTTCGGCCGGTCGCATCCCAAGCGTGCAATCCGCTGTAGCGGATCACCGGAGCAAGTGCCATCGACCGGGTATCGTAGGAATGGAAGACCACTTCGTCATCCCCCAATTGCAAGGCCAACAGGTCGCCCGTGATCCGCATGCAGGCTTCCAACGCTCCTTCGCCGGAAGGCTTCTCCAGAACGATCAGATCATGCCGCATTCCACGGGGTGCATCCTCATAGACCATTTGGAACGCCCCATGATCAACTTCCAATCGCCCGGCCTCAACCACCTCTGCCAAGGGTTCACCGGGTACGAACTCCACCTCTCCACGTCCAATACCCAACAGCGTCAAGGACGCCATGGAGGGGCCTGCATCGGAAGTCACATGGAGATCAAATCCGCTCTTCCTGTACTGAACGCGCATCTGTTGCGCCTCATTGAAGCTTTCAAAAGAATCAGCCGCACGTACGATACCATACGCGCTCTGCTCCGGGGCCATGGGGGCCGCTACCCCTTTGAGCGGCCCCTGTTGGTCCACACCTTTTACGGTGCGTTCTAACCCCAAATGGTCTTGGCGCTTAAAATCGCCTGTGGTCACCCCTGACCACAATGCCAAGCACGCGAAAGTGAACGCGAGTGCACGTCCCACCGTACATTGAACACTTCCATGCCAAACCATTTACGAACCCAAGATATTTAGCAAGCCAGTTCTTGACAGTTTGGACGGGATGGAACGTTGAAGCTGTTATACAACCTTACCAATTCGGCTACGCCGTTAGTGTTACCTCCTTCTGCGTGCCCCTAACTTCGGCGCATGTTTCCGATCCTTCGTCACCTGAAGCGCGCCGTGATCCTCGCGATGTGGGGTTCCACCGCACTTGCTCCCAAGAAGTCCTTCGCACAGCGTCCCCCTGAACAGCCTGAAGCTTCTCGCATTCTACACAGCATGGAGAAGTTGCCCGTAGTGGGCAGTGTGCTTTATGTGGCCGCTCATCCGGATGATGAAAACACCAAGCTGATCGCTTGGCTGAGCAATGGCGCAAAGGTAAGGACCGGCTATCTGAGCCTTACACGCGGAGATGGCGGACAGAACTTGATCGGCACCGAACTGGGCGACGGCTTGGGTATCATCCGCACCGAGGAATTGCTGGCTGCGCGGCGGATCGATGGCGGCGAGCAGTTCTTCACGCGGGCCAGTGACTTCGGCTACAGCAAGACGCCCGAGGAGAGCTTTGCGAAATGGGGACACCAGGAAGTGCTGAGCGATGTGGTACGGGTGATCCGGATGTTCCGCCCCGATGTGATCATTACGCGCTTTTCCGAACAGCCGGGTCCTACGCACGGCCACCATACCGCCAGTGCGATACTCGCCCACGAAGCATTCGACCTGGCCGGCGACCCGAAGGCATTCCCCGAGCAGATCGCAGAAGGTCTCCAACCTTGGCAACCGCGCCGGCTCTATTTCAATGGAAGCACCTGGTGGAATAAGAACTTGGATCAGATCGCGAAGACCGATAAGGATTGGTACGCGGTGGATGTAGGCGGATACGACCCATTGCTGGGACTGAGCTACACCGAGATCGCCGGAAGGAGCCGCAGCATGCACAAGAGCCAAGGTTTTGGTGCAGCCGAAACCCGTGGTGAACAGTTGGAATACCTCCACTTCGAAAAAGGCGATCGGCCCAAAGGAGACCAGTTCCTGGAAGGTATTGATATGACTTGGAGCCGGGTTAAAGGCAGCGAGGCGGTGAACAAGTCCGTTACTGCGCTCCTAGCCGGATATGATCAGGTCCATCCGGAAAAAAGTGTGGCCGAACTGGAACGTTTGGCCACTGCCGTGGATGCGCTACCAGCGTCCGACTGGAAAGACTTCACCCGGAACCGCGTGAACCAATTGCTATTGAATGTGACCGGCACCGTGGTGGAGGCCTTGGCAAAGGCACCTTATGTGGTGACCATGGATTCCATACAGGTGAACTTGGATCTGCTTACGCGTAGCTCCGCCAGCGTCCGCTTTGAAGGTGGAAGTGGAACGGAGACCCTCACCAAGAACGTGGTCCGCTCCATCCCCGTTGGACTGAAGGCACCGCTGTCCCCCGACCAACCGTTCTGGCTGGCGCGCCCACACGGAAGCCTGTTCGATATTGAAGATCCGAAACTCATCGGCCTGCCCATCACCCCGGCCCGTTTGCAGGTGCCCTATACCTTGCGTTTTGCGGGTGGCACGGAGGTAAAAGGTACCGTACCCGTGTATTACCGAACCGTGGACCGTGTAAAAGGCGAGCTGGTGCAGAACTGCGAGGTGGTACCACCGGTATCGCTGTTCGCGAGCCCGAGTGTATTGATCGTTAAGGACACGGCTGCGATTGAAGGGTTCGGGGTGGAAGCCTATACGGATCTGGCAAAGGCCGACCTGATCTGCGAGCTCGTTGCGGATTGGAACCTCCGGCCGTCCCAGCAAGAATTGGGAGCCATGAAGTCCGGCGAACGTAAGGGCGCCGCCATCACCGTGGCACCGCGTGGGGCAAAGCACCCGACCGAACCATATCTCCGCATGGCGGTGGGGCATGCAGGCCCTACCAATCTCACCCGCCGCATCATCGACTACGATCACATCCCAACTCGGTCCTGGTACACGCCGGCCACCTTCCGTGCAGTACCGTTGGATGTGAAGGTGGATGCCAAGCGCGTGGGCTATGTGATGGGTGCTGGAGACAACGTCCCACAGGCCACGGAAGCGCTGGGAGTGACCGTGGACATGATCGACCCTTCCATCGCCAAGTTGGAAGACCTGAAACAATACGATGCCATCGTGACGGGCATTCGTGCCTACAATGCCACCAAAGGCATGAAGGAGCTGCACCCATTGCTCATCCAGTATGTAAAAGAGGGTGGAACGCTGGTGGTACAATACAACACCACGCCGCGCTCCTTCACCGGTGACACCGATTTCCAGATCGATCCCGCAACGCTCGGCCCCTATCCCTTCAACATCAGCCGCGACCGCGTGACCGTGGAGGAAGCAGCGCCCAGCTTCCCCAACCCCGAAAACCCGTTGCTCAACACGCCGAACAAGATCACCAAAGCGGACTTCGAAGGTTGGGTGCAGGAACGCGGGCTCTACTTCGCGGGTGACATCGATGCGCACTACACCCCTGTTATCTCTTGGAATGACCCCGGCGAAAAAACCATGGATGGTGCACTGATCTCCTGCGACTTTGGTAAAGGGCGGTTCATCTATACCGGCATCAGCTTTTTCCGGCAACTACCCGCCGGCGTTCCCGGTGCGTATCGGCTGTGGGCGAATTTGATCTCGAAGAGAGAGAAAGGGAAATGAAAGGAAATGTAGAATTCAGAATGTAGAATTCAGAATTCAGAACGGTATGGGTCGGAGATATGTGGGAACCGGCACGATCCAGCAAAGGGGGGTAGATTGCAAAAAACAGAACCATGGAACGTAAATATGACCTGGATGATCGGTGCGTGGAATTTGGCGCACGGATAGTGATCTACACGGACAAGATGCCCCGTTCAGTGGCTGGAACTCATTTGGCGAAACAGTTGCTACGTAGTGGAACCGCACCAGCCCTGCATTACGGCGAGGTACAAGGATCCGAATCCACTGCGGATTTCATCCATAAGATGAGATTGGCCTTGAAGGAGTTGAGAGAATCGAGAAACAACATGCGTATCCAAGCAAGAGCTAACCTTATGGACCTTTCCAAAGAGGAGAAAGCTTGGTTGCTTAACGAAAGCATAGAGCTGGTCGCGATCTTTGCAGCAAGCGTTAAAACAGCAGAGCGCAATCGGAAGGAGAAGTAGGCACGTATTCACCGGCAGCCTGATCAAGGGTGATAAGAGCACTGATCTCGAAAAGCGCTCAACGGCCCGAGGAGGCTCGTTGATCATTCTACATTCTGAATTCTACATTCTACATTTCAAAGACAACAGACTTTGCATTTAGTTGATTGGACCATTCTCCTCGGCACCCTCGGATTCATCGTCGGGTACGGTGTTTGGAAAACACGCAGCACCACTACCAGTGAAGGCTATCTGCGCGGAGGCAACGATGCCCGCTGGTGGGGCGTAGGGCTTAGTGTAATGGCCACCCAGGCCAGTGCGGTCACCTTCCTCAGCACACCCGGCCAAGGCTTTCTCGATGGCATGGGCTTCGTGCAGTTCTACTTCGGTTTACCACTGGCCATGGTGGTGATCAACCTCGTCTTCATTCCGCTTTACTATAAGTGGAAGGTCTTCACGGCATACGAGTTCATCGGCAAGCGCTTCGATGGGCGGGCACGCTTGCTTACCGCAGGCCTCTTCCTCATACAGCGCAGCATGGCCGCCGGCATCACCATCTATGCGCCCAGCATCATCCTCAGCAAAGTATTGGGTTGGCCTTTGGCTTGGACCTGCCTCTTCATCGGCGTGCTGGTGATCATCTACACCACCAGTGGAGGTGCGCGCGCCGTGGGTGTAACGCAAAAGCAGCAGATGGCCGTGATCTTCGCGGGTATGGTCGTGGCCTTCGGACTGGTGGTCTACTACATCGGCGATGTGATGAACTTCGGCGAAAGCCTGAACCTCGCAGGCTCTTTGGGCAAGCTCAAAGTGGTGGACCTCTCCTTCGACCCTTCGGACAAGTACACGCTGTGGAGCGGCCTTATCGGCGGCTTCTTCCTGCAGCTCTCCTACTTCGGTACCGACCAAAGCCAGGTGCAACGCTACTTGGGAGGCAAGAACGTGAAGCAGGCCAAAATGGGCTTGTGGATGAACGCCGTGCTGAAGATCCCCATGCAGTTCTTCATCTTGCTCACCGGCGTGCTGGTATTCGTGTTCTACTTGGTGAACCCCACCCCGGTGCATTGGAATGCAGCGAACGTGGTGGCCCTGGAGGAAACGTCGGCCGCCCCACAAATGCACGCATTGGAAGCGCAGCACGACGCGAACAACGAGCGCATCCGAAGCAACACCTTGGCGTGGGTGGATGCACGGCGTGCTGCCGATCCCGCTGCCTTGAGCTCCGCCCGGGAAGACCTGAAGCAAGCCTTGGCAAAGGACAAGGTCCTACGGCAGGAAACAACCACTCTTCTGAAGAAGGAACTGCCGGAGCGGGAAGCGAACGACAAGGACTACATCTTCATCAGCTTCATCATGGATCACTTGCCTATTGGTGTGATCGGTCTCTTGCTGGCGATGATCTTCAGTGCCGGCATGAGCAGCACCAGCGCTGAACTGAGCGCCTTGGCCACCACCAGCGTAGTGGATGTGCTACCAAAGCAAAGCACGGACACGCGACAGGTAAGGGCCAGCAAATGGGCCACGGTGATCTTTGGTATTTTGGCCTTGTGCTTCGCGGCGGTCTTCTCACTTTTCGAGAACCTCATCCAAGCGGTCAACATCTTGGGATCCTTGTTCTATGGCACCATTCTCGGCATCTTCCTGGTGGCCTTCTTTATCAAGCACGTGCAAGGCACAGCGGTCTTCATAGCTGCCTTGGTCTCCCAAGCGGTGATCTTCGCACTGCACTTCTCAAATGTGGAAGTGGCCTTCCTCTGGTACAATCTGATCGCACCAGCGATCACCATTGTGCTGGCCATCCTATTGCAGGCGATACTGCCAGCAGGAAAGCCACCGACGGTCGCTCCGAGGCTTCAGTCATGATCTCGTGCGAACACTTTGCGCGATTCCGTTGTTACGACCGCGAAGGCTGAACTCACGGAGGCAGGGGCACCCAAGCTCCATTCATCCCGGTTCATTAACTTCGCGCCTCTCAACCAAAACTGTAAACTCAAAGAACCCGATGAACAAACTTTACATCTCTGCCTTGGCGGTAACGCTGATCGCAGGAACGGTTTCGGCTCAGTCAGTAAGGAACGCTCCGAATCGCTACCTCAAGGAGAAATCAATGGCGACGCCTCCTCGTTCGGTTGAGCCAATACGGTCGGCTGATCGTGCTGTTATCTGGAGCGATGATTTCTCCAACCCAGCCAATTGGACATTCGGCAACTTGGAAGGTGCAACGGGGTCTTGGACCATCGGCACCAACCCTCCTGGTGGCCCTCCTTACAACATTCCGCCGATCGCCTCCGCCACGGCCGCAAACGGATTCGCACTTTATGACTCCAACGTGCTGAACCTGAACAACGACAATGCATGGATAGCGACCGCTAACCCCATCGACCTCAGCTCATACCCGGGTGCGGTCCTCGAGTTTTCGCAGTTCTACCGCAAGCTGAACGGCAAATGCTACGTGGAGACCAGCACCAATGGAACAACTTGGACCTCCACGCTGATCAACGTCAGCCTCGCACCCAACGCATCCACATCCAATCCCAATTTCGTCTCCATGAACGTGTCGGGCCAGATCGCTGGTTCGCCAACGGCATACATCCGCTTCCGCTATCAAAGCCCAACCGCGGACTATGCTTGGATGATCGATGATGTCTCGCTCGTTACCCTGCCCGACCACGAGATCCTGATGGACTTTGGATACACAGGAGCCTTCGGCGATGAGTTTGAATACGCTCGGATCCCAAGCACCCAGTTGCCAGCTTCGATCCACGTGGGTGCAAGCATCGTCAACTTCGGTGGCTTGGCACAGACCAACGTGGTGGTGAATGCATCCGTAAGGAACGCTGCCGGCACGGAGGTGGCCACCGCCAGCACAACCATCCCCAACATGAACAGCGGCGATACGATCATGACCGACGAACTGATCGCCGTTAGCTCGTTCCCACTGGGCAAATACAGCGTCTACTTCACGCTGACCAGCGACCAGATCGGCATGGACCTGAACCCGAACAACAACTCGAAGTACCGTTACTTCGAGATCACATCCGACCTCTACTCCTTGGATGCGATCGATGTGGTTCCCGACTCCATCCTCACCCTCACCTCACTGAGCACGGCATCCTTCGCGGACAACAGCCAAGATGTGCGCTTGCTGAATTACTATGAAGTTCCTGTGCAGCAGACCTTCACGGGTGTGCAAGTGTACTTGAGCTCGATCACGGATCCCGGCAGCTACTTCATTGCTGCGGTCTATGATACGCTCGACGTTTTTTCGAATGACCTTGGCAACCCGTTGGTGGAATCAGAGATCCGCGTGATCACCCAAGATGACATCGATAACGGCCTTACAAGTGTGGCCTTCTTGGAGAACATCACGCTGGGGCCAGACGCCTACTATGTGGCTGTCAGGATGTACGAGCAGGGCGGCAACGAAATGGGCATCTTGGATGACTCCACCGTTCCTCAGCCTAACTATGCCTCATTGTTGTGGATCCCCGTGGATGACCAGAACCAGAACCTCTATCCGAACGGCAATGCACTGGCCATTCGCCTTTCCAGCGACGCCACCATCGGCGTGCAGGAAACCACCAACTTGGAGGGCGTGACCATGTACCCCAGCCCCACCAGTGGTCCTGTGCAGATCCGCATGGAGACCCCGGGCAATATGACCGTGGAAGTGTTCAACGTACTGGGTAGCTTGGTGAAGACCGCCAGCTTCAACGGTACCGCCACTACACTGGACCTCACTGGCAACAGCGCAGGGATCTACACCGTACGTGTAAGCGACGGCACCCGCTACAACGTGCAGCGCATCACGCTGAAGTAAGCAGTAGAACTCTTTTGTGAACTCCCCCCAGCCCTGAAAACAGGTGCTGGGGGGAGTTTTTCATTCCGACTACCTGGTCGTTGATCAATATGGAGATCTTACCGACCCCAATGAAGGGATCGTTACATACCAGCTATCTTCGGCGCAAATCGAAAACTGTCCAAAACCACTAGGATCATCATGAAGAGACTTTGCTCAATCGCGACCATCGCCCTCATTTCCGGAGGACTCTTCGCGCAACGTACGGTTACCAACTACCCGCAACTCGAAAAGCTTCAGCACCCATCACATCCTACAGAACCTGCTCCAGCACTGGAAGGTGGACAGCGGGCTGTGGCCTTCTCAGAGGACTTTGCCAATGGCCTCGCCGGAAACAACGGCGGCGTAGGTGCATGGACCGTTAGCGGCACCAATGGAAACGTATGGCGCCGTGCCACGGCAACCACGCCCGTGGGTGCCTACAACGGAAATTCGTCAAGCATCCAATCCCCCACAGCGAACAATGGCTTTATGGAATTCAACGCAGATTCCGTGAATACGAATTGGTCGGTGACACCACCCGTGGCTGTGGGCACACGCGTACCCTTGACGGGTTCCTTGGTATCGCCTGTAATTGACCTCAGTAGCATGCCCGATGCGGAACTCCGCTTCGCCCAGAAGTATCGCTTCTGCTGTGGCAGCTCCTCCTTCCATTTTCTGGATGTGAGCACCGACGGTGGTGCTACTTGGCCCACTCGTATCAGCTTGGACATGGGTGTGGTGTTCAACTCTGAGTTCTCCTCCAACAACACCGCCGTGAACATCGCCGGTGCCATCAGCGCCAACCCGTCCAACGTGCGCTTCCGCTTCACACAGGGAGGCACCCAGGTATCCGCCTATTTCTGGCAGATCGATGACATCACCATTACCAACCTCCCCCCGAACGAACTCATCATGGATTATGGCTTCACCGCCCAGTTCGGTGACGGCTATGAGTATGGACGCGTCCCCGCGAGCCAGTTGGGCAATAGCATCAATGTAGGTGCCGGCATCATCAACTACGGTGGAAACACCCAGACCAATGTGACCCTGAACATCTCCCTGAAGGATGCATCCAACACGGAGATCAGCGCCACTTCCGTCAACTTGGGTACCATGCTCTCCAATGATACCATTGACGCGGATGAGACCCTGAACATTCCATCGCCCTTGCCTATTGGTATGTATACCGCCTACTTCACCATGACCAGCGATTCCATCGCCTTGGACTTGAACCCGGCGAACAATACCAAACAGCGCCGCTTCTCCGTGACGAACGACCTCTATACCCTGGATGGTATGGGCGGCGTGAATCCAGCAAGCGAGCAGACCATCTCCAATGCGGGTACCAACTCCTTCACGGATAACACCCAGGATGTACGCTTGCTGAACCGCTTTGTGATCAATGCCCAAGAAACCTTCAACGGGGTGGAGATCGTGACGGCTACCGGCTCCCAAGCGGGCAGCTACTTCATCGGTACCATCTATGAATTAGCGGATGTGGACGCAGGTGACCTCTCTTCCCCTATCACAGAAACGGATATCCGGGTCATTGTTCAGTCCGACCTCTCTGGCGCCCGTCGTGCTGCATCTGATTTCCTGGAGCCGATTGTTCTGGCTCCCGGGGTCTATTATGTGGCCGCCCGCCTTTACCAAGAGAATGGTAAGAACCTTGTCGTGGCCGATGACCTCACCGTGCCACAACCGAGTGATGCCAGCATGCTTTACCTGCCAGTGGATGACCAGAACCAGTTTCTCTACGGAAACGGCAACGCATGGGCTGTACGCCTTTACAAGACCGTGGGAGTGGGCATCCAAGAGTACACCAGCTTGGAAGGCATCACCATGTACCCCAGCCCTACCACCGGTCTGGTGCAGATCAGCAGCGAGAAGTCCGGCAACATGACCGTGGAGGTGTTCAATCCTCTGGGCAAGTTGGTGACGACCACCAGCTTCAACGGTACCGCCACCACGCTTGACCTCACCGGTAACGCAGCCGGCATCTACACCGTGCGTGTGGGTGATGGCACCCTCTTCAACGTGCAGCGCATTACGCTGAAGTAAGCGTTCAAGAACTCACGGGAATGAACTCCCTTCCGGTCCTGGCAACAGGTACTGGAAGGGAGTTTTTCGTTGGACCAAGGCCATTGGGTGTTCAGCATAGTCCAACGTCCTGGGTAATGTCCGTGGATGTCATCTGCGCGCCCCGATATGCATCGGGTCCGGGTCGAGCCCGGAATGACATTCATTCTTAGGCTGCGTTGTCACCCCGGCCACGAGACGGGTTCGCGAAAGGGCTATGGGTGTTGGTTCATTGGATCGAGCTCAGCTCGAAACGTCACCTACGGCACTGTTATCAGCTCTATCTGGACCGCTTTATCATCTTGCTCCGTACGCCAGCTTGTTATCACAGTTGGCCGAGAAATTATCGTAAAGCGGCTCAAGGCTTGCGGCTGCCCGCCTTCTTCTCCCGTACACGGATCACGGCATTGGAATACATCACCTGCATCCTAAGTGGACAAAGAAACGCCCCGAAGCAAAACGACGAAAGCCCCCACTTCCACATGGAAGTAAGGGCTTCAGTTCAAAGGACTAAACCTTGGATCGTGATCAGTTCGCCGACCACTCCTTGATCTTGACCGCGTTCATTTTCACGTAGGCATCGTTACCGGCCTGCTTGGCAGCATCAATGCTCTTCTCCGCTGTAGCAATGGCTTCCTTCTTCATTCCATTGGCAGCTTGTGCCAATGCCAAGGTGTGCAGGTAGTAGAACTTCGGGTCCATCTTCACGGCCGTCTGAGCCCACTCCAACGCCTCCTTGGTCATCACACCACGGTCGATAGCGAAACGCGCGCTGCTGGCATAGGTGCCGGCCTTTACTTCCTTCTCGGACATGGCCTTCTTGATGTTCTCCATGGCCTGCTCGGTAGCATCGGCTGAGATCCAGATGCTGGCGCGGGTCTTTTCCCAACGGATGTCCATCCGTGCCTTGTCGTCCTTCACATCATCGAAGCTGATCATCAGGGTCTCGGTGAACTCGGTGGGCTCCACCTTGGCCTTTACACGCAATACATCCTCTGCCTCTTTGCGGTCGCCTTCGCCCCACAGTTCGGTGTTCTTGTTGAAGATGATCTCCCATGCATCCTTGCCAGGGACAGCGAATACTGAATACTTGCCCTTGTCCAACTTCTGGCCATCGATCACCACCGGGCCGTTCACCTCGAACGTGGTGTTGTAATTGGCACCGAGGCGCCACACTTTACCATAAGGAAGCAGGTCGCCGAAGATCTGGCGATCGCGCACGCTGGGGCGGGAATACTCGACATCCACCTTGGTGAGGCCGATCACTTGCTCCACTTCACCCTTAGGGCTGGCTTGTGGAAGATCCTGAGCTACTGCTGAAAAACTGATGGCCAGGGCGGCCACAGGAAGAAAGAATTTGTTCATCAGAACTGTTTTTTTGTATTTGCGCGAAGTTAAGCCTCAACCAATCAGTCGATCCGCCAATAAAGCCAATGTCCCAAGCCCATGCAAAGCATAGGACATGGGACATTGGACACGTACGTATCTCCGGTACTGCCTCAAGCCACCTTCAACTGGCTCATGCGCGAGCGCTCGAACTTCTCCCGCGCATAGCTGAGCGTGATGCGGAGCTCAGAAGGCCTGTCGTTGGTGTTGGGCACCTCGTACATCGCATCGGTCATAATGGCCTCGCAGATGCTACGCAGGCCGCGGGCACCCAGCTTGTAGTCCACTGCACGTTCCACAATGAAGTCGAGCACCTTCTTGTCGAAAGTGATCTTCACCCGATCCATCTCAAAGAGCTTGATGTATTGCTTCACCAAGGCATTCTTTGGTTCGGTAAGGATGCGGCGCAGGCTCTCGCGATCCAGGGGATCCAGATAGGTGAGCACGGGGAATCGCCCGATGAGCTCAGGAATGAGGCCGTAGCTGCGCAGATCGGAAGGACCCACGTACTGCAGCAGGTTATCGTCGCTGATGCGGGCGGACTTGCTGGCGCTGTAACCCACGGCACTGCTCTTCACCCGGCGGGCAATGATCTTCTGGATGCCATCGAAGGCACCACCGCAGATGAAGAGGATCTTGCGGGTATCCACTTGGATGAGCTTCTGCTCAGGGTGCTTGCGACCACCTTGGGGGGGCACGTTCACAATGGAGCCTTCAAGCAATTTCAACAAGGCCTGCTGCACACCTTCTCCGCTCACATCACGCGTAATGCTGGGGCCATCGCTCTTGCGGCTGATCTTGTCGATCTCGTCGATGAAGACGATGCCTCGTTCGGCCTTGCTCACATCGTAATCGGCTGCTTGTAGCAGTCGGCTGAGAATGCTTTCCACGTCCTCACCCACATAGCCAGCCTCGGTAAGTACCGTGGCATCGGCAATGGCGAACGGCACGTTCAACATCTTGGCGATGGTCTTCGCCAGCAGGGTTTTTCCCGTGCCGGTCTCCCCTACCAGAATGATATTGCTCTTCTCGATCTCCACATCATCGGTGGACACCACTTTCTGCATCAAGCGTTTGTAGTGGTTGTATACCGCTACGCTCAGCACTTTCTTCGCTTCATCCTGGCCGATGATGTACTCGTCCAAGTAGCTATTGATCTCGGATGGCTTCTGCAGTATGAGATTACCCTCCAGCTCCGTACGGTCGCGCTGGTTGAGTTCCTCGGCAATGATATTCTGTGCCTGGGCGATGCAGTTATCGCAAATATGACCGGTGATGCCGGCGATCAGGACGTTCGTATCCTGCTTGTCGCGCCCGCAAAACGAGCATTTGATCTCTTTCTTTTCCATGGTTGGGAGAATGCGTCACTGGTACGCATTTGAGGAGTGCGAAGATACGAAGCCTGAAAGCGGGCCGGTCGCCGAATTTTGTTACTTCAACTAAAAAGGAGGCTGTCGTGGGACAACCTCCTTTCAGTAGGATCAGCTATGAATGATCGCAATTGTGCGCCCTACTTCGTGTTGCGCACCAAGAGTTCGTCGATCATTCCATACTCCTTGGCCTCTTCGGCGATCATCCAGTAATCCCGGTCCCCATCCTTGGAAACCCGATCGAAAGGTTGGCCGCTGTGCTCGCTGATGATGTCATACAATTCCTTCTTCAGCTTCACGATCTCGCGCACGGTGATCTCCATATCGATGGCCTGCCCTTCAGCGCCGCCCATCGGCTGATGGATCATCACACGGGAGTGCCGCAATGCACTACGCTTGCCCTTGGCCCCGGCGCACAGCAACACGGCTCCCATGGAGGCAGCCATGCCGGTGCAGATGGTGGCCACGTCCGGCACGATATACTGCATCGTATCGTAGATCCCAAGGCCGGCATACACGCCTCCACCCGGGCTGTTCAGGTAGATCTGGATGTCCTTCTTCGGGTCCACACTTTCCAGGAACAGCAGCTGCGCCTGAATGATGTTCGCTACCTGATCGTTGATGGCGGTACCGAGGAAAATGATGCGATCCATCATCAAGCGGCTGAACACGTCCATCTGTGCCACGTTGAGCTGTCGCTCTTCGATGATGTAGGGCGTGATGGATGCGCTGATGTTGGGCGCCATGGAAGTGCTGATGTAGCTCTCCAGCGTGGTGCTGGTGATGTTGCGGTGCTTCACCGCAAACTTTTTGAATTCGTCGTGGGGGATCATGGTAGGTGCGTCGGGGATATGAGTGATTGGTGAAGGCCGCTGAGGCGCTGAGAATGCTATTGGTGGGTAGTGAAGGCGGCTGAGGCGCTGAGAACACTATTAGTGATCAGTGATCGATCGTTGGTCAGACCTGACAACGGACAACCAGCAACGGCCAACTGGCTCAAGCTGTCCGTGCCAAGTTTACGAAGTCGTCGAAGGACATTTTCTTCTCCTTCGGGCTCAGCATGGCCTTGAAGTGTGCGGTGACCTTCTGGTCCACGATGGTATCGCGGATCTTCTTGATCTGGTCGCGGTCGCCCAGCATGCGTCCGGCCATTTCTTGAAGGTTGTTCCCTTCAGGCACCGGTATGCCATATTGTGCGAACTGATCGGCCACGTAGCGCTTGGCGAATTCGTTCAACTCTTCGCCTTTCGCTTCGAGCCCGTATTTCTCCACGATCCGGTCTTCCATCAATTGCTTCCGCAGGCCTTCCGCATAGCCTTCGTAGCCAGCTTCCAACTCTTCCGGTGTGATCGGCTTTTCGCTCGTCACGGAGATCCAACGCTTCAGGAAGTTATCAGGCAATTCGATGCTCGACTTTTCCACCAAGGCACGCATGACCAAACGCTTAAAGATCCGCTCGCTATCGCGAAGGAACATGCCTTCCAGTCCTTCTTTCACCTTGGCGCGGAACCCGGCCTCATCAACCACGGCGTCCGGGCCGAACACCCGCTCGAACAGCTCGGGGCCAACCTCCAAGGGCGTCATCCGCTTTACCTCCGCAATGCGGAAGAGCATGTCGCCTTTCAGGTCGTGAATGGCAGCGTGGTCCACATCCAACATCTTGGCCAGATCGTCGTGGCCTTTGCTGATCTTGTGCGGGTCCACGTTCACGGCATCGCCGGCCGCTTTTCCAATGAGGAAATTCCGGGTGATCTCGTCCTCCAGCTCCTCCAATGTGATGGTGGTGCGGTTCATCAGGCCACCGGGCTTGATCTCGCCATTTTCCAGTTCGATCAGGTCGCCGATCAGCATGTCCTGCGCCCCCGCGGCCTCCACATCGCTGAGGGCCCCGTAGCGACGGCGCATATCGCCGATCTCCTTGTCCAGCAAGGTGTCGTCCACTTCCACCAAGGGAAGATCAACACCCAGTTTGTCGTTCATCTCCACCTCGACGGATGGGGCCATGCCTACTTCGTATTGGAAGTGGAATTCCCCGGGTTCGTCCCAGTCGTTCGCTTTCAGGTCCTCGTTCTTGGGCAACGGTTGGCCCAGCACGCGGAGCTTGTTCTCCTCGATGTAGGTGCGAAGCTTCTCGTCGATCAAGCGCTCCACCTCGTTCACCAGTACGCTCTTCCCGATCTTCTTCTTGATCATGGACATAGGCACCTGCCCCGGACGGAACCCGGGCCATGCAGCCGTCTTACGTTGCTCCTTCAGCACCTTGTCCACCGCCGGTGCATAATCGGCCGGGTCAAGCTTCAGTTTCAGTGTCGCCGTGAGGGTGCCTGTCTCTTCGCGTTCAATGTTCATCTCGTTCGGATTGTCCGGTCCAAATGGTGTTCACCGGAACAGTGGTGCATGAAAATAGCGGATGCTTGCGCATCATTTCGTTCCTCTTTCCGGGCACGTGCCCTTAGTACGGACGGGGGGAATCGAACCCCCACACCTCTCGGTACTAGCTCCTAAGGCTAGCGCGTCTACCAGTTCCGCCACGTCCGTAAAACACTCACCAAAGCGCGACCGCGCCCCGATGAAGGCGGCAAAGATAACCTGTTCAGGCCGGAGGATTACCTTCGCCGACCTTTGTTCCCTGACCCCGATGAAGCGCGCCGATCCATCCCTGATCTCCATCCCCGAATTGCATGGCTATTTGGTGGGCGCAGTGGGGCCACGCCCCATCGCGCTGGCAAGTACCATCGATGCGGAGGGCCGGCCCAACCTCAGCCCCTTCAGCTTCTTCAACGTCTTCGGGGCGAATCCGCCCATTGCCATTTTCAGCCCGGCACGCCGCGGACGCGACAACACCACCAAGCACAGTTTTCACAATGTGAAGGCCGTGCCCGAAGTGGTGATCAATGTGGTGACCTACAGCATGGTGCATCAGGTTTCCTTGGCCAGTGGCGAATTTGAGGAAGGTGTCGACGAGTTCGCCAAAGCGGGATTCACCCCTATTGCCTCGGAAATGGTGCGCCCTTTCCGGGTGAAGGAAAGCCCTGTGCAGTTCGAGTGTAAGGTGAAGGAAGTGATCGAGACCGGAACCGGCGGCGGTGCAGGCAACCTCGTGGTCTGTGAGATCGTGTTGATCCACGTGAATGAGGAGGTGCTGGATGCACACGGCAAGATCGACCAGCACAAGATCGACCTGGTCGGGCGCATGGGAGGCTCCTTCTATTGCCGAGCACATGGCGATGCACTTTTCGAACTGACACAACCCAACAAGGATTTCGGTGTGGGCGTTGATTCCCTGCCCCGGTCGGTGCGCAATAGCACCGTGCTTACCGGCAGCGACCTGGGAAAATTGGGCAGCTTGCAGGTGGTGCCCGATGAAACCGCCGTGAACGAATACAAGCTGACCGAACTGGCCGACCTCTTCATCAGTATGGAGGATGATCCTGCCGGACTCGAAAAGGCACTGCACCAAAGGGCCAAGGAACTGCTGCTGGACGGGCAGATGGAAGAGGCCTGGAAAACCCTGCTCACATTCAACGAACGCTAACCCAAAACACGCGCCTGTTCAGGCACATCATCATGGCATCAGTAACTATCAATGGCACCGTAAAGGTGATCGGGGAAACCCAACGGATCAGCGAGAAATTCAGCAAGCGCGAGCTCGTGATCACAGAACAGTCCGGCAACTACCCGGAGCACATCCCCGTGGAGTTCGTACAGGACAAGACGAGCATGTTGGACCCTTTTGCTCCGGGCGACCAGGTAACGGTGACGGCCTACGTGGGCGGTCGCGAATGGACCGGCAAGGATGGCGTGCTAAAGCACTTCCTCAGCTTGAAGGGTGACCGGATCGAGCGTGCGGGAGCAGCGGCTCCAAGGCCTCAGGCCGGTGGCCACGCCACGCCTCCACCGCCAAGCATGGCCGATCTTCCACCCGCAGTTGGTGAGGACGACCTGCCGTTCTAAGGTAATTTCGTAAGTGTAAGATCGCGGATCCGCCTTCCAAGGGAAGGTGGGTTCGCGATCTTTTTTGATATGCGGGTTCCTGAGGACCGCCAGTCGAAACGCTTTGGCGGGAACTCGCATGCCTACTTCAGGTCTTCCTACCCTTCCACTTGGGCTTCACAAATAGCGACACCAGCGCTATCAGGGGTGAATAGAAGCTGAAGGCGATCAAAGAGAACAGGGTTGTGAGTTGTGCACCCCGATGTTGAGGTCCGCTTCCCGAGGCTTGCAGAAAACGGCGAACAGCCCGGACAAGCGCCATAATGGGCATAAGCCAGAGCAGCCAAGCCGAGGACAGCAGCAGCATGATCGCTAAGGGGCGCTGGAACATCATCTCCACCAGTGTGAAGGAACACGACACATACAGAAGGAACCAAGGAAAGAGCAGGCCGGCCAGTGCGAGCCAACCTCCGGAACTTCCCACTGCCCGCATCTTTCCCGCCCAGCGCAACCGTTGATCCCAAAAGTCCCGGAAGCTCTTCTCCGCTTCCACAGTGACCAATACATCCGGGTGTAACAGATATTCCACTTGGCGGCCGGCCTTCAGCATCCGCTTGAGCAGGAACATATCATCTCCACTGGCCCAAGTCTCACCGCTATAGCCGCCGATGCTTCTAAAGGTGGTTCTACGGAATGCCATATTCGCACCGTTCGCGAGCATGGGTCGCCCTTCTATGGCCGTACCCGCTGCCACGCCCAGGAGTGCCGCCTGTTCGTCGGCCTGCAGGCGTTGGATCATTCCACCACCACTGCGTGTTTCCACCGGCATCAGCAGCATGTCCAACTCAGTTCCACGCACGCACTCCATGATCCGCTGCACCCGCAATGGGCCGCAACGTGCATCCGCATCCGTTATCACGATCCATTCGCCACGGGCTTTCTCCACACCCTGACCGATCGCCGCTTTCTTCCCCTCTCCTTCCGCGCTCAGCAGGATAAGTCCCGGCCATCGCTTCTGCATTTCACGCACGATCTCCGCCGTGCGATCGGTACTTCCATCGTCCACCACGATCACCTCGATCGCCTCCTTGGGCCATTGCTGGGCATAGAGGTCCTGTAACAGTGGTGAGAGGGTATGAGCAGCATTGCGTGCTGGCACGATCAGGCTTACCACTTCGTCACGGGGCCCCTCTATCTCCGCTGGAAGCTTCAGCCATGCATTCATTATCGCTTCCCTCCAACCACCCACCACCAGTGCAAACAGAAGCCCCATCGCGAAGGCCAGCAGGGAGAGGATCAGGGGCGTGCTCATGCCTTGGTGCGGATCCGAGCCACCAAAATGATCACACCACCAACAGCCGCTGGCAGCGCCAAGTTCACCGCCCATACCCCGAATGAGGCCAGCAGCACAAGGGCCGGCTGGCCACCCAATGGGGCCAATAGGGCTACGGCCACCGAACCACGCACTCCGAGTTCCGTCAGCATCATGGTGGGCACCAAGGTGGTGATCAAATAGATCACCGGCACCGCAAGCAGTGCAGCATGCCACGGGATGGCCGCAAAGACCGTAAGGAATAGCACATATTGTGTGCAGAACACCACATAGCGGCCCATGCTCATCAGTAGCACCATCAGTAGTTCTCGCGTGGAGTATTCATCCAGCACTTGGGCAGCTTTTCCCATCCGGCGTAGTACAGGTACCGCCAGGATGAATTGATGCAGCAACCGTGGCCGGAAGTACAACAGCAAGGCGCCGGCTGCCACCGTGGCCACGAGCACGGTCATGGCCACGCCCCACCAAGAAGCAGCGCCTGCCAACGGAACGGCCCACCAATGCATCGCGAAGGCGGCCCCGCCGATCAGCACCGTGGTGACGAATTGGGCAATGCTGCCCAGCACGGTCGCAAAGCCACCCTGCCAGCGATTTCCCGGAGCCAGGAAGAGCACGCGGCCCATGAACTCGCCGGTGCGGTTGGGAGTGATCAGGCCGATGGTGGTGCCGGCCAAAGTGGCTGCGAAGGCACGCAACAAGCTCATACGCTCCAGATGCGCCATCAGCCACCGCCATTTGGCCGCTTCGATGCCCCAGTTCAATCCGGCCATGGCCAGCATCGACAGCCAGAACCACCCACTGGCATTGCTGAATGCCGAGCGCCAATCGCCCCAAGCGGTGTACGTACTTTCGTGCCCGAACAAGCGCAGGTACAGGAACGCACATGCGGCGAGGAATATCCCCCAGCGGAGCAGCAAGAGCGTTCGGCGCGTCATTCTATGGATCCAGTGGAAGCGACCAAAAGTAGGCGGGGCAGCCAGCCCACCGAGCGTATCATTCTCGGCATCGATCCGGGCACTACGGTGATGGGCTTCGGCGTGGTGATGGTGCAAGGCACTACCATCACGTTATTGGAGGCCGATGCGATCCGCTTCCCGGCGGAAGATGACCATACGCTGAAGTTGCGCGCGATCTTCCGTCATGTGGTCCACATCATCGAGAAGCACCACCCGGACGAGTTGGCGATCGAAGCCCAGTTCTTCGGGAAGAACGTGCAGAGCATGTTGAAGCTGGGTCGTGCTCAGGGAGTGGCCATTGCCGCTGCGCTACACCGCGATCTCTCCGTGGTGGAATACGCCCCGAAGCGCGTGAAGCAAAGCATTACAGGCAGCGGCAACGCCACCAAGGAGCAAGTGGCGGCCATGTTATTGAGCATCCTGGGCCTGAAGGAACTTCCCAAGAGCACCGATGCCACCGATGCACTTGCTGTGGCCGTATGCCATTACTTTTCCTTGGGTTCGGTTGCGCGCCCCACACGCCAAAGCACATCTCGCGGAACCAGCGATTGGGGAAGCTTTATCCGGAACAATCCGGAGCGTGTGAAGAAGTGATCCAGCCATGGAGCCACAGCCGTTGGGAAGTACTCCGGAACGGCTTTTTCGCGATTCCCGGGCAAGCCCGGAAGGACATCGCCCTTGGCAAGTCCGCTCGGCAATGCGGAATTAGGAATTCCAGTTGGAACTCCTGTTGCGAGCCTACGCCTTGCGGATCTGCTCGGCCAAAGCAGCCAACTCCGCGTTGGACATTTTCACCTTCGGTTTGGAGAAGTCCATATCCCGGATGGAATCGATGGGGATCAGGTGGACGTGCGCGTGCGGCACCTCCAAGCCTACTACGCTCAGCCCGATACGGTCGCAGGGGATCACGGAAGCAATGCGGTTGGCAACGCCTTGAGCAAAGGGCATGATCTCGGACAGTACGTCCTGTGGCAGATCGAAGAATTTATCCACCTCCAATTTCGGGATCACCAGCGCATGCCCCTTCCGCACCGGATTGATATCCAAAAAGGCGAGGAAGCGATCGTCCTCTCCGATGTTGTGGCAAGGGATCTCGCCCCGGATGATGCGGGTGAATATGCTAGGCATCAACGGGAGATCTCCAGCACTTCGAATTTCGTGGTTCCGTTGGGAGTGACGATCTCGGCCACCTCCTTCACGCGCTTGCCCAAGAGACCTTGGCCGATGGGCGAACTCACGCTGATCTTGCCTGAGCGTATATCCGCCTCGCTTTCCGCCACCAAGGTGAAGGAGCGTTCCATGTTACCACCCACCTGCTTCACCTTCACCGTGGAGTGGATATAGACCTTGTCGTTCTCCACCTGCTCGGGATCGAACACGCGTGCGCTGGCGAGCACTTCCTCCATCTTGGCGATGCGCGCTTCCAGCAGGCCCTGATCCTCCTTAGCGGCATGGTATTCGGCATTCTCGCTCAGGTCACCCTTATCACGCGCTTCTGCGATCTGCTGGCTGATGTGGACCCGATCAACGGTCCTCAGGCGATGCACTTCTTCCTGGAGTTTTCGGAAGCCCTCTTCCGTATAGTAAGCCGTGGTGCTCATGATATTCACGCCTTAAAAGCGGTTGCTTGTTACGTTCAACGTATAGGTAACATGGAAAAGGACCCCCACGGGTCCTTCTCCAAAGATAGTATAGTTACGGATCAGAGGCTCAACCGAACGCCGATGCTGTGCACACCGCTGAAGGGGTTGGTGGCGCGATAGCCATAATCGATGGCGATGGCGCTCTTCTTATCCTCTCCGAACGGGAAGTCAACGCTGATACCGGCGCTGGGACCCGTGAACACGGTTTCCCGAAGGGCGCTGTCCCCTACGTTCTTCTCGTAGAGGTAGCCTCCACGCACAGAGATCATCTTTTTGAAGGCATATTCCGCGCCGAAGATGAACTGATCACGGGTGAACGAGTTGGACGTAAAGTTGCCCGCCAGGGTAACGCGGTGCAGTTCGCTGATGTTGAAATCATAGGCCATGCCGATGTTCATCAACGAGGGAAGCTCGAATTCCGCGGAACGCTGTTCCATCGTTAGGGTATGGTCACCGGTCAACAGCAGGCCCTGCACGGACAGACCATCGCCACTGAATTGCATGGCGGGGCCTACGTTCTTCAGCGAGATGCCGAAGTGAACGTTGTCCGTAGGTCCGGTAACATATTGGATGCCGGCATCGAAGCACACACCTGAAGTACGGATGTTGGCGATCGATTCAGAAACCACACGGACCAACAAGCCGCCATAGATGCTATTGGAGAAAGCCTTGGCATAAGCCAAACCGATGTTGGCCTGGGTTGGGCTGAAGGTGCCCAATCCACCTTCGGGCTGATCGATCGTGGTCACCGGAATATCACCGAAAGAGAAGGCGGTGGCTGTAAGGCCGATCACTCCGCTTTCCCCCAGCTTCTGTCCGAAGCCCACCGCATTGATCTTCACTCCGCTTCCCTCCAGCCAGCGCGTGCTTGTGAAGAGCAGCTCGGTCTTGTGCACATGCGCCAGACCGGCCACGTTACCGAACATACCCTCGGCACCACGGAGCGTGGAGGTATTGGCCAAGGACCAGCCGTTGCTTCGTGCCCATGGGTTCACCAGCAATTGCGTGGCCCCTGCCGAGCCGGCACGGTCCGGATTTCCGGCCATAACGCCACCGGCCAGCAACGCCATGCCGATACCCGCCATCATACGAGCTCCTGTATTCTTCATCCTCATGCTGTTCAACATTGTACCTGGTATGATGGCTTAGAAATTCTGCAGATCAACAGGGCGGATCACACCGAACCATTT
This sequence comes from Cryomorpha ignava, assembly GCA_040391235.1. Classification (GTDB taxonomy): domain Bacteria; phylum Bacteroidota; class Bacteroidia; order Flavobacteriales_F; family PHOS-HE28; genus PHOS-HE28. The sequence continues at coordinate 155,417 of JBEBYG010000003.1, read as the reverse complement.
GATCACTCGCTCACCCAGTCCCGGTGCATCGATATGGCAGAGATAGGTGCCACCCGAGATAGGGACGTTGTAGTTGTTCTTCAGGTCCCAATCCAAGTAGGTGAGTTCATTGTCCTTCTTGTACTTGCGCACCAAGGTGCCGCTCACCGTGTAGATGCTGATGGTACAGGTCTTGGGCAGGTTGATGAACTTCACGCGGTTGTCCAAACGGGTGGTCTCATACCCGCTGTATGCATAGTACGGGTTCGGCACCACACCGATCAGGTCCAGTTCGCTCTTACCCACTTCAGTCACATTGGTCTCCGCCACGGACTCTCCGGTGCTGAAGGTGTACAATGGCAAGCCCCTGTTCCTGTTCACCGTAATGGGCGGCTGATAGTCCGGGAACGGTTGGGTGTAGATGTTGTAAGGCTTGTTCACATCCATGCGCAATTGAACTTCCGAGGGCACAAGACCCTGTTGAGGGCTCTTCATTTGCACCCCAGGTGCGAGCAGAGCGGACCCTACCCATGCCACTCCGCTGTAAACGCTGGCCACGGATGTAGTGGTTCCTTGACCAAATTTTGTCCGGGCAAAATCACACTGATCATACTGCGGCATGTAGTTCCCTGCCAGAGCGGCGGGGAACGTCCGACGCAAGTTCATGGCCACGTAGATCCAATGTCCACCTCCGAAGATGGCTTGCCCATCCGTGTTGTACAGCTGATCGCTGGGGTTCCAGATCATGTCCCTCCCGATACCACCTCCGGTAAAGCTGTTCTCTCCGAAGAACAGGTTCAACCGCTCACCGGTCTCCATGTCCACAGCGTAACCTGGGAACCAGCTCATACCGGTAGCGTTCACCAGATTCGCTTCTGCATCATTAGCCCCTGGCATACCTGCGGAAAGACCATTCTTGTCCACACTCGGCACAGGTCGCATGTAAAGCTTCTTGGTGTTGGCAGGTGTGGAGAACGCGGGGTCTTCATTCAGTTCAACCACCACGCAACGGCTCCACTTGCTCTTATCCGGGGTCATCACCACTTGGATGCTCGGAATGTCCTTGATGGAAGCATTCACCTGTGTGGATTTCAAAGACAGTGCACCTGGCTGGTTCCGGTCGCGGCCCACCAAGGCCCATGGTGCCCAAGTGCCACCAAGTACTTTCTCATATTCCTGCCCGGGATCGATCCCGTTGTAGTCAGGGTACTGCAATGCGGCCGTATCCATGGATGTACCCGAACGGATCCAGTTCTGCACCTGTTCACCCTCCAGATCCGGGATACCGGCATACCAGTCAGTTCCGGAGATCTGCTTGAAGCTGCCGAGGAACTTGGTGAATTTATCCGCTACACCACTATACAAGGTCTGTGTGATAGAGACCGACAGACCCCATTGTGGGATCAATCGTTCATCCTGCAGCTGGATCGTGCGGTTGGAGCGGACGGTATCCTCGCTCGTAGGCGACGAAGAAAGGCGCACCATCATCCAGCTTGCATCCTGCAAGCGCTTGTAGGTGATCGCTGCCGTAGGGGTTGGAATGGTCGTGGTATCCACGATCCACACTTCAAAATCGCCCAAGGGTACTTTCAATGGGTCGACCACCTTGATGTTCACAGGACCCAGTCCCTTCTTGTACTTGATCTGGTCCACCCGATTGATCGGGGAGGCCATGATACCGTCCAAAGTGCTCTGGTCCACAGCGATGGCGTTCCCACCATTGCCTTGGCCTTCGATGCGTGTGATCCTGAAACCATCTCCGTATTGTGCATTCACAACAGTTCCACCATTCTCCACGCTGGGCTTGTGCGGAATACCTGAATAGGAACGGATGGAACCGGTGTTCGATTTACGGCCGGCGAGATATGGGTATGGCTGCCCGGTCAGTGTGGCCGGATCGTAAGGCTTGTAACTGTTGTAGCCGTAAGCCACCGCCATGTAGTGGTAGGTCTTGAAGTTGGTCAGGCGCGGGTCTCCGGTTGAGAACTTGTCTTCCAAGATCCGGAAGGAGTGCACAATGCCCGTGTCCTTTCCAAACACCCGTTCCTCAGGTACAGGCAAGTTGATCTCCGCATTCGGCACCCAATTGATCAACTGGGTAATGCCGTCCTGGATATCCACTTGGGCCACCAAGCGAGCCTTGTCCGTATTCCGCAACTCATCCGGCGAAACCGTGGCACTCTTCACTTGATAGATCTGGTAGCCTTGGAACCGATAGACCCGGTCGTTGTTCTGGGTGGTGGTGCCGGAAGGAACCTCATACACGCCAACAAAGTTCCCATTGTCATCATACAGGGAGTCAATGGTGTAGGTGGTCACTTCGCTTGTTGGCGGGATCGTAGCATCCAGCTCCACATACTCCTCATTGTAGTTGTTGCTACCGAGGGGGTTGGTGATATACAGGATCAGTTCACGGTCCAGTTCCTGGATCGTCAGGTCCGGAGCATCGGGACCATTGAGGATGCGGAAGCAGTTGTCGAAGAGGGATTGAGCCTTGTCATCCGCACGGCGCATCAGGTCCACGCTCGCCTGTACGTCACCGCTGGAGGCGCGGGCCCATACCACACCGACCGTAATGTTGTTGTAGGCTCCGGGATCCAAGGTGAAGGGGCCGGCACTTTGGATAAAGCGACGGTCTTCAGGAGCGTTACCGGCAGTTACCTCATCCCATGCTGGTTGTGGAACACAATCCGTTCCCCAGCCCAATGGGTCCGAGGTGCCTGGGAACATGTAGTAGGCACGGGTTCCTCCACCACTGGTGTTATAACCGTTGCCGCCATAGGTCATGGGCGTGTTATCCCCCCAAATGCCTTTCAGATAGTTGTAATACGCTCCGGCATTGTCAGGGTCACCAATAGCGCCGGAGGTGTTGTTGTGGTACACAAAGGCGCGCATGCCGTAGCGCTCGTTGTCCTTTACGCCATCTCCGTAACCGATACCGATACCCGCGTAGGGGATACCGTTCATGTCCCGCGCCAGCTGGCAATCAGTGGTCAACGGATTGTCTATCCCATCGTAGTCCTGGTAGGGTCCTTCAAAGAAGTCCACACCAACAGCAGGCGGCGGCGGGTTGGGTCCACCATATCCCGGATTGCCTTGGAAGTCTTCGTCCACAGCATCACCGTTGTAGCCATAGCCGAGGCCACGCTCCACGTCGCAACCGACATAGTCGTCCTTGGCACCACCCAGGTCCACGTCGACCCATTGGCCGAAGTAGGTTTGGGTAAGGGTCTGTGAGCCTTGGTTGATCAACACATAGTTGTAGAAGGTCATGTTGTTGATCTCGTCGTTGGTACTGAAGGCGAAGGCCTGTGCACGGATCTCCATGCCGATGGGCTGACCACCGGATTCGGTGTGCGTATTGCCCTTGTCGTTGAATATCCACCAGATGTTCTGGTCACCAAAGAGCGGGATGGCATCCTCGCGGCGCTTGGATTTGCAATCGATCACGCCCGCCAGGTCATACCCTGGGTAATCCCCATTCTCCGGATCGTACTCTCCATTGCCGTTGAAATCATGATAGGGCGCCAAGTTGTAATCCTGCCCCTTGGAGACATCGCCATGTGCCGGCCATTGGAAAAAGTAGCCAGGTACCACATAGTTCTCAAACTCTATGTTCGGATCGCAACCGGCAGTTTCCAAGCAGCGGAAATAGGCTTCCTGACGTGCGGCATCTTTGCGCATCGTTTTCCATGTATCGTCGTATTCCAAGCAAGTTTGAAAGTCGACGGAAGCATCCCCCGTGTGGTTGATGGTATCGTATGCCGTAAGGGGGCCCGGCCAGTAGTCATTACCCTTTTGGCGGAAGCGCACAGCGGCCAACTTCAGCACGTTGTCGGGCGATAGACCACCCATCCACAAGGCACCTGCGAAGAGCGAATTGGGACCTTTCCGATCAGCTGTCTTGGGCACCTCATAGGCAGCAGCACCCTTGCCGCGATCTTCCCAAAGAGTCCCCCCGTTCTCGATCCGTGCACGCACGTTGTTGAGATCCAGTTCGTTGCTGGCCGAAGCAGGCGAGCAGCCGGCAGCCCGGCCGCCGGTGTTGTCCCCGCCGGCGCGTTGCCCAGCCCCGGGCACCTCGCGTGCGAAAAGCACGGTGGCAGCGAGCAGAGCCAGCGTCAGTGAAGTGAGGCGAATTGTGTTCATGATATCGGGCCTTTCAGTATGGATCAGAAATCGAAGCGCGCGCCCAAACGGATGGTGCGCGGCGCACCGTAGTTGTAAGGAGAGTTCACTTTCAGGGCGTACATGTCGCGGTAGCTCTGTGGATCGTTCTTCGAAGCGATGTAGGTCTGGTACTGCGCGGATGCCAAGAAGCCATCATCGTTCGCAGAACCCGTAGCACGGTAAACATCCGTGATGATCTGGGTGTTGAAGACATTGCTCACGAGCAGGTACACGTTCAAGTTGGTGCGCTTGGCCTTATCACCCTTGTCCTTTCGGAAGGTCAATGGAATGTCGCGGTCGATCACCATGTCGGTGTTGAACTGCCAAGGCAAGCTCGCACCGTTGAGGGTACCATCGAGCTGGTAGCTACCGGAGCCCTCGCCTTCATTGTACACACGGGAGGAACGGCTGTAGGGCGTTCCGCTGCCCAGATCAGCAACGAAGTTGATACCCGTGCGTTGGAAGATCTTCTTTCCGAAAAGCATGGGGCCGTTGTAGTCGTTGCCCTCGCCATAGCGGAAGTCCACGGTGGCCTGGAAGCGGTGGCGCTGATCGAAGCTCAGCGGGAAGATCGTGCGCAGGTTAGGCTGGTTCGCGTTGATCAGAGAGAGCGTGGTATTGGGATCGGAACCGGTACCCTTGGCGAACTGCAAGGTGTAGCTGGCACGCATCCATACGTTCTTCGTGCGGCGCAGATCGTAGGTGGTGGTGAAACCGATCACGTTACCGAAGTCCACGTTGTCATAGGTGCGGTAGGTGCTGGGCCAAGCCTGGGCCACGTTACGAACCTGGATCTGGTCGCGCAGTTCGCGGTAGTAGGCCGAGAGCTTCAAGGAAGAGGACTTGCTCAATACCTGCTGGAAACCCAACTCGTAGTCGATGGTCTTGGTGGGCTTCAAGTTCGGGTTGTTCAAGATGTCACCCGTGTTCTCGATGTAGGCGTAGCCCAAGAGATCCAAACGGCTGTAGCCGGTAGGACGCTGGGTAAGAATGTCGTAGTGGGCGAAGAAAACGGCTTCATCGCTGATGGGGAATGAGAAAGCGATACGTGGCATCACGTTCACTTTCGGGGTGTACACCTCGAAGGCCTCCTGGCGCAACTTGGAACCCACCAAACTTCCCTGTTGGTCGTTCTGGTAATCCACCAAGTAAGGCTGGATACCTTCGGATTGACGCAACACGGTCGGATCCACGACCACCTCACCTTGGGCGTTGTACCAATCATCTCCATCGCGATAACCAACGATCGCCGTGGGGGATGCACTGTTGTTCACATACACCACATAGTTGTCGCCGATATTGCTTGGACGGGTCGTATTGCCCGTGTACAAGCTTTGCACCTGAGCATCACCTGCCTTATAGGCTGGACGCCAGAGGTAAGGGTCCTTCAACACGTTCTGGTTGGCATCGTAGCGATCCACACGGAGACCGATGTTGAAGATGATGTCGTCGAACGCGAACTTGTCCATGACGTAGCCTGCCACGTAAATGGGCTGGAATGGAGCCTGTAGGCGCGTGTAGGAAGTATCCCCTCCGATGGTCTTGAAATCGTTGAAGAAGTCGGAGAAGGTCGGACGGCTCGTGAGCTTTTTGCCCGTGTAGTCATAGCCGTAGTAGCTGTTGATCAAGCCACCGCGTGTGCTGCTGGAAACACCGATACCGTCCTGGATCAGCTCATCCGGCGAGAACATGTCCAAGGAGAAAATGGAAGGGTCCAACGCATCCACATCAATGTAGTCGGTTCCACGTGGATCCAGACCCAGTGCTGAACGCAGGTTGTAATCGAACACGGTCTGGTCGTTACCAACCAACCTGTTGTAGTTGGTATAGATCACACCATTGGGGCCTTCCACGACGGAGGAGTCCTGGAAGTTCAATTCCGCCAAGTGGAAGTTGGTGAGTGCGCGGGCACGCGTCCAGAGCTCCACAGGCGCGATCAGATAGGACCGCTGGGTAAGCTGCTCATATTCCACACCGATGCTCAAGCTGTGCTTGCCGATGTCGGCCGATCCGGTGGCGGATACTCGGGCCTGGTCGCTCTGGTACTTCGAGTAGCGATTGCTCAAGCCACCCACGTTGTTCCACAGGCTGTACACGCTTCCGGGCAGGTCCCCGTTCAGCAAGCCGCCATTTTGTTGGACGTTCAAGAAGTTCATGTAGAACTCCGAACCTTCCGGGAACAGATCGAAATACTGTGTCGGGAAAGCAGCGGCATCCGGGTTCAGATCGGAGGGCGTGAAATGGACCTGGGTATCCATGAAGCCCGTCTGCTTGCCGCTGAGCGGGTTATACGTGCGGATCCGATCCCGGGTGTACTTGCCCAAGTAGCCGTAGTCGAAGAGGTTGCTTCCGTGATCCTGGCTCTCGCTGTTCTGGTTGTAGCGCGAATAGTCCAACTGAATGCTGTAGTAAGCATTCTTGATACCTCCCTTATCACGGTCCTCAGCTGTTTCCTCCCGTGAATTGAACCGTTGCGTAAAGCGGAGGAAGGTGCGCCAAGTGGTATTGGTGAACTCGGTATTGTTCTCCGGGTTCAGTAAGGAATTCCTGCGGTTGAAGTCCTGAAAGTTGCTCAGGTCCATGGAACCACCCACAGAGAGGTTGATCGTTGGCGTGGTGGCAATGTCGATCTTACCGGAAGCCAAGGCGCTTCTGCGACGTGCGTTCTGGCGCGTGTCGATCTGCTCCACATCATCTGCCCGCAGGTAGTCTGAATTGTAACGGACCACCTGTTGGCCAGCCACGTTCACCACACGGTATGGAGTGCTCAACAACTGGTTGCGTACGTCGGTCTTTACGCGAAGGTCCCCACCCCAGAGCGGACTGTTGTCCACTACATCAGAAGCCTGACCGCTGAAGAAGAAGCCGATAAGAGGCTTGTCCTTCTTACCCAAGCTATCCTTTTTGAAGAACAAGGGACCGGAAAGGCTGGCTTCCACTTGGTTGAAGGCGAATTTGTCCAGACCATAAATATCCGTGATGTCCGGTCCGGTCTTGTATCCGGAGGTGAGGTATTCCACCCCACCGAAAAAGCTGCGGCTCGGGCCACGGGTTGTGATGTTCACCAAACCGCCGGTAACGTCACCATAGCTCGCAGGCACACCACCGGTGATCACCTGCACTTCCTCGATGGCGCTCTTCGGCAAGCCGACGCCGGCACCCGCTGGCACTTTCACTCCATCAATATAGTAATAGGTATTATCTGAGCGTGAGCCGCGGATACTGATCCCTCCGTCCGTACCTGCCGTGCTCGCACCGGCCACCGTGGTGGCGATGGAAGTGGCCGAACGCGTAGGCATCTTCGCGATCTGGTCCCTGGTGACCGTGCTCCCCGATGCACCACCGTCCTTATCGATCAGTGGGACCTTGTAACGGATCACTTCCACATCGCCCAGCTCCAACCCGCTATTGAGGTCGAAGTTCTGGAAGGTGATCTTGTTACTGTTCACCACTACGCCGGTGACCTTGGTGGGCTGGTAGCCCACGTAACTTACCGTAACGTCATACGTACCCGGTTCAATGGGACTTATCTTGTAGTTGCCATCGAAATCCGACTGGCCTCCAGCCACTCGGGTTCCTCGGTTCTCAAGTACAATGGATACGAATGGAAGGGGTTCCGCCGAACTCTTGTCCTTAACGGTGCCTTGGAGGGTGCCTGAACCCACTTGGGCATTCAGGCTGAGCACACTGCAAATGACGATGACAGCGGCCGAGCATAGTCTTCTCAGCATCAACGGTTGGTTGTTACGTTCTTGTAAGATAGGCGACGAGGGGGCGTAAAGATAGAAAAGTCCGCGAATGCGCAAACCTCCGCAACCCCTTGCGGGCCGTGGCAAATCGCTCGGGGCGACATTTGGCTGGCGTATATATCCGGAGGTCATGAGTGAATCCCTGTTACCGTTGATGCGGTAGCAAGGTATGCTCACAACTGCGCTCTCCCGGTCGTTCTCCCCTACCAGTTGCAGCGCCCGATATACACGTCCAAACCCTACTGCTTTTTGCTGAAAAGCCGATGGAGAAAGGAATCGCTGTGTCGGCCCTTGCCGTGTTTATCAGCACGGCTCTTGTGGCGTTTCATGCGCTTGCGGGTGGCCTTATCCTGGTTGGATAGGTGCTTCTTGGCGATCCGCTTCTCTTCCTTCCTCACCTCCTTCACATCATTCTTATCCTTCTTCCGCAGGTTCTTTTCCTGCTTCTCCTTGCTGATGCCTTCCTGTGCATGCACGGCTGGCGCCATGGAAATGGCCAGAACAAGTACGGTGATAAGCTGAAGGAGCCGACGCGTCATGTTGGAACGGGTGCCAATTTCGTGCCGGGCAGGCATACCTAACTTTGTGCTGCCGCGTTACCTGCCCACGATCCCCTGTTGATGAAAGCACTTCTTCCCGTACTGGTCGGCCTTGTCACTATCCTCCTAAGCACGGGCTGCAAGAAGGATCGTGATGTGGCAGTGCCTATCGTTCCGTTGCAGATCGAGATCAACCTGAACTTCCCGGAATACAATGCCCTTCAGGTCGTTGGCGGATGGGCCTATATCACCGGTGGCTCCGAGGGATTGATCGTTTACCGCAGGGGGCAGAACGAATTCACGGCCTTGGACCGGCATTGCACCTACCAAGCGCAGAACTTGTGCCGGGTGACGGTGGATGACAGCCAAGTGATGGCCCGCGACACCATGTGCTGCCAAAGTGCCTTCCTCATCATGGATGGGAGCGTGGTACAAGGCCCTGCTGCTCTTGGCTTGAAGCGGTACAATACCACGTTCAACGGGACCATACTACGGATCTTCAATTGACGAAGTTGTCAGTTGCCCGTTGTCGGTTGTCCGGCCATCTCCTTGCAGGGCGATGCCCTCCTGCGCCAACTCCTTCTTGGAAAATAGCGCGGCGCTCTGCTTGGCTGGCATAGTTCCATTTGAGTACGCGCTTCGAGGTTGCCTTCACCTGACCTCGCGAAGGACTGGTTGCATTACGAGCGCACCGCGCAAGCCATGCCTCAAATAGGATAGGACGCGCGTGCGGCAGGCAAACGCGGGCAGTCCATGTACTCCTCAAGGACTCCAAAAAAGAAGTGCGGCCACAGCGAAAAACGCCGGGCCGCACCCTAACAACTGACAACCGACAACTGAAGACTGAACTCAGTAACGGTACTCGTCCGTCTTGTAAGGACCTTCCTTCGGAACATCGATGTACTTGGCCTGCGCATCGGTGAGTTCCTCCAGTTCCACGCCGATCTTTGCGAGGTGCAAGCGGGCCACCATCTCGTCGAGACGCTTGGGCAACACGTACACTTTGTTCTCGTAGGCCCCGCTGTTGTTCCACAGTTCAAGCTGGGCGAGGGTCTGGTTGGTGAAGCTGTTGCTCATTACGAAGCTCGGGTGGCCAGTGGCGCAGCCCAAGTTCACCAAGCGACCTTCGGCCAGGATCAGGATGTCCTTGCCATTGATGGTGTATTTGTCCACCTGTGGCTTGATCTCCACCTTGCTCTTACCGTGGTTCTTGTTCAACCAGGCCATATCGATCTCGTTGTCGAAGTGGCCGATGTTGCACACGATGGTCTTGTCCTTCATCGCCTCAAAGTGCTCGCTGCGGATGATATCGCAGTTGCCCGTGGTGGTGATGATGATGTCCGCACGTGGGGCCGCATTGGCCATTGGCTTCACTTCGAAGCCATCCATGGCGGCTTGTAGTGCACAGATGGGGTCGATCTCCGTAACGATCACGCGTGCGCCAGCGCCTGCCAAGGAAGCGGCAGTGCCTTTGCCCACATCGCCGTAGCCAGCGACCACGGCTACTTTGCCGGCCATCATTACATCAGTAGCACGACGGATGGCATCCACCGCGCTTTCCTTACATCCGTACTTGTTGTCGAACTTGCTCTTGGTAACGCTGTCGTTCACATTGATAGCGGGCATCACCAAGGTGCCGTTCTTCTGACGCTCCTTCAAGCGGTGCACGCCCGTGGTGGTCTCTTCGCTCAGGCCCTTGATGCCCTTAGCGAGTTCAGGGAACTTATCGAAGACCATGTTGGTGAGGTCACCGCCATCATCCAAGATCATGTTCAGCGGCTCACCGCCTTCGAAGGCATGGAGCGTCTGCTCGATGCACCAATCGAATTCCTCTTCATTGAGGCCCTTCCAGGCAAACACCGGAATACCGGCCTTGGCGATGGCTGCGGCGGCATGGTCCTGTGTGCTGAAGATGTTGCAGCTGCTCCAGCTTACCTGTGCACCGAGGTCCACAAGGGTCTCGATCAGCACGGCGGTCTGGATGGTCATGTGCAGGCATCCTGCAATGCGAGCACCCTTCAGCGGGTTCTTGCCCTTGTACTCAGCGCGGAGAGCCATGAGACCGGGCATTTCAGCCTCAGCCAGTCCGATCTCCTTGCGCCCCCATTCGGCGAGCGCGATGTTCTTCACTTTGTACTTGAGTTGTTCCTGGGTCTCTGGCATGGTCGGTGTTTTCAAAAGGAGTGCAAAGGTACCGAATACGATCAGAAGATCAGATGACCAAATGATCCGATAAGGCCTGCCATCGCCGTGACCGCCCCAATACCTATTGTGGTGGACGAAATGTCTTTCGCTCTGTGCGCTTCGTGTGGTTGTGTACCCATACCGAGTAAGCAACAGTGAATAAGGAACGCGCCTTTCGCACTAAGTTCGCGGCATGGGTAGTGTGATCGACCTGATCGAAGCGGCGCGGACCGATGGACGCAAGATGCTCGCCGTGCTGATCGACCCGGACTTCGGTGCCGATCAGGCGCTCTTGGAACGCACCGTGCAGAACGCTTGCATGGCCAAGGCCGACCTGATCTTCGTGGGAGGTAGCCTGCTCACCTCGGCCGCCTTCGACCGTTGTGTGGACCTGGTAAAGCAATGGAGCGACCGACCTGTGGTGCTCTTTCCCGGTAGCCCCGCCCAATTGAGCAAACATGCGGATGCCGTGCTTTTCCTCAGCCTTATCAGTGGCCGCAATCCTGAATTATTGATCGGACACCACGTTACGGCCGCGCCTACCATCCGTGCCATGGGGATCGAGGCCATTGCCACCGGCTATATGCTCGTGGATGGCGGCAAGCCGACCACGGTGAGCTATGTGAGCCAGACCTTGCCCATCCCTCATGACAAACCGGGTATCGCAGCAGCGACCGCCATTGCTGGCGAATTGCTCGGACTGCGTACCATCTATATGGACACCGGGAGTGGTGCTCAACAAACTGTTTCCCCGGAAATGATAGCAGCCGTGCGCAAAAGCGTGGATCTACCGATCATTATCGGGGGTGGCATCCGAGATGCGAAAACTGCCCAGACCTTGTGTTCCGCCGGAGCGGATGTACTGGTCGTTGGAACAGCCTTCGAGCAGGATCCGGATCACATCTTCGCAATGAGCGAGGCTGTGCACGGGTGAATACACCACGTCTTGGGTGGGCATTCCCCGTCGGCGTGACTGACGGACTTCTATGCAGTCCGGTAAACGCTCATCCGCGCGGCCGCTTCCGCTTTGAGCTGGCCGATCAGTCCTGCACCTTCTTCAACCAATCCATGGAAGGGATCGTCCGGATCGTCGGTCCCGGTCCACGGAACATCAAAGGAGGATGTCACCTCTTCGGGTTCCTGTAAGCTTAGGTAAAGTCCCACAAGGGCAATTGCGGCCACACCAAAAAGGCCGAGAACGATGGAGCTTTTCGTGTTCATGAGGTTGCTTGGGAAGGCTCGAACCAGCATAAAACATGCCATGAGCGAAGTTAGGAACGCCCTAGGATATCCGCTGTGATCGCCAATGACTTCATACGCGCACGGGGGTCGAAGAAGTGACCCGAGATCATCAACTCGTCCGGGTTGTGCTTGGCGAGGAATGTGTGTAGCCCCTCCTCCACCGTCGCCTTGGAGCCGACGAACGAACGGGTCAACTTCTCGCTGACCCAAGCTTTTTCCTGCGGGTTCCAGTAGTCGTCGATGTTATCGATCGGTGGTTGCACCAGCCCGCGCTGGTCACGCAGCATATTGACGAAGGCTATCTGCATGGAGGTAAAGAGCCGCTGGGCCTCCGCGTCCGTTCCCGCAGCGATGACGTTCACGGTGAGCATCGCGTAGGGCTTATCCAATTGAGCGCTGGGTGTGAAGCGTTCCCGATAGATCGCCACGGCCTGCTCCATCAGTTCCGGCGCAAAATGCGAGGCAAAGGCGAAGGGTAGCCCGAGCATCGCTGCCAACTGCGCACTATAAAGGCTGGAGCCAAGGAGCCAGATCGGCACATCCTGCCCTTCCCCGGGAATGGCGCGGATCTTCTGCCCCGGTTCGGCGGGCTGGAAGTAGAACTGCAGTTCCTGCACGTCCTGCGGGAATTGGTCCGCGCTTGCGTTCAGGTCTCGGCGCAAAGCCCGTGCGGTCAGCTGGTCGGTGCCCGGGGCGCGCCCCAATCCGAGGTCGATCCGCCCCGGGTACATGGCGTTCAATGTGCCGAACTGCTCGGCGATCACCAACGGCGCATGGTTGGGCAGCATTACACCGCCTGCGCCTACCCGGATGGTCTTCGTGGCACCGGCCACATGGCCGATCACAACCGCTGTAGCCGCACTCGCGATACCTGCCATGCCGTGGTGCTCCGCCAGCCAAATGCGATGGAAGCCTAAGCGCTCCGCCTCGCGCGCCAGATCAACGGAGTTGCGGAATGCGTCGGAAGCCGTGCCGCCTTGGGCGATCGGGGCGAGATCAAGGATGGAATAGGGGATCATGTGCAGAACGATAAGCAAGAAACGTGCTCTGCACTGTTTAAAGCCATCCTCTGCCAACTTGACTGATCACCAACGCTAAAACCGCATACTGACTCCGCCTAGCACATTGATCGGGGCTTGCGGGAAAAGCCCCACATCCTCCTGCCTGCGATCCTCGCTGATGTAGCTGTACACCCAGCCGTTGCTCTCGTACAACTCGCTGAAGATGTTGCGCACCGTCAGGTTGAAGTCAACGCTCTTCGCGCCTTTCAATATGAGCAGTGTCACGTTGGCGCGGAGGTCATTCACCACGTAGGCATTCAGCATGCGGTCGGTGCTGGAAGTGTTGTCCAGATATTGAGAACCCACATACTTGGTAACCAAGCTGAGGTCGGCACTGCCCTTCTTGGGGTTGTCCCAAAAGCGCAGGCTGAGTGTGCTCGCGGCAATGGCGTTGGGCGAGAAGGCGAGGTCGCTGGAGGAATAATTTACTGCGACCTGGCCGCCGTTGTCCCAGTCGTCCACATACTCGGTGTAGTTGCGCACCTTGTTCATGCTGAAGGTGGCATTCGCCTTCCACGTCAACGGCTTGGCCATCTGCACTGCGAACATCATCTCCACTCCGGCACGGTAGCTTTTGGGGACGTTGGTACGCAAGGCCGCACCGGTAGTGCCCAATTCGCCCGTGAGCACCAGCTGATCGGTGTAGTCCATGTAGTACGCATTCACGCCTGCGTTCCATCGCCCTGCACGTTGCTCGTAGCCCAGTTCATAATCAAAGAGCCGTTCGCTCGTGGGGCGCTCGGCGGGTGTAGCCTCTGTTAGATCGCTGCGGTTGGGTTCGCGATTGGCCACCGCGAAGGATGCGTAAGCCTTCCCACCATTCTTTATGCGCCACAGCAGACCCGCCTTGGGGTTGAAGAAAGTGTAGTTCAGGTCTTCTGTGATGTCCAACAACTCATCGCTGATGCCGAGGAAGGAATAGCCGACCTGGCGCACTTGGGCATCGCCATAGAGGTCGACGTTATCCTTCAGCGCGTAAGTGAACTTGGCAAAGGCGTTGGCATCCGTCTTCCGCGCATCACTTTCATAATAGCGATGGCGGATATCCGTATTGCCGGCGTAGCGCGCCCAGATCACTTCGCCATAATGTAAGCCGCGATAGTCGCTGTAGCTACCGCCCAGTACCAATTGATGCGCACCCAGCTTGATGTCCATATTGAGATTGGCGCCGGTCAGGTTGTTCTCCAGCCAACGCCGCCGTATGATGTCCGTGCGGGTGATGGTATCGCCATTGATCACTGCTGGTGAAGCTATGCCGTAGGTGGCAAGCTTATCGTTGGGCTTGAATTGCTCGTAGTAGCCAGCACCGTTCACACGGAAAAGTGTGAGGTTCAGGTTGGCATTCGAGCCGAGCTTCTGATCGAAGAGCAGTTGGTAGTGCGTTTGATCGTAGTGGTCCACTTGGTTATCGTAAGTGAAGCCGTTGTAGGTCCGGTCGGTATCGATCACATCACGCGGCACACCGTCCCAGGCTTGATAGGTTTCTTCCACACCACGGAAGGTGATGAAGCGCAGCGAGCGCCCCTTCCCCACCCATGCGCCTTGCAGGAAATAGCTCTTCAGGTCGGCGCTGGCGCGATCGATGTAGCCATCGCTGGTGATGGATGAGAGGCGCATGTCGAGACTGAATTTGCCATCGATCAAACCCGTTCCAGCGCTGACGGAATAGCGTTGCGTGTTGTAGGACCCACCGCCGACATCGATCAAGCCCCATGCCTCGCGCTTCACAGAAGTAGTGCGGAGGTTCACGCTGGCACCAAACGCGCCCGGGCCGTTGGTGCTGGTGCCCACGCCGCGCTGGATCTCGATGTCCTCCGCGCTGGTGGCGAGGTCCGGCAGGTTCACCAGGAAAGCACCTTGACTTTCGGCATCGTTGAAGGGCACGCCGTTGAGCGTGATGTTGGTGCGTGTGGCGTCGCTTCCGCGGATCCGCATGTTGGTATACCCGATGCCGGTGCCGCCATCGCTGCCCACCACCACGCTGGGTTGCATGTCCAGCAAATAAGGCAGGTCCACGCCGGTGTTGATCTTCGCAATGTCCTCGGCGCTCAAGATGCTCTTGGCGAAAGGAGCGCGATCACCGGCACGCAATGCGGTTATCTCAGCAGCAGAAAGCTCCACTACGCTCTGAAGCAGCACGATAGCAAGGGAATTCTCGCCGGTCTGCAAGGTGATCACAGTATCCTTCGAAATGGAACCAACCGCAGAAACACGCACCCGCAGATCGCCTTCAAAAAGCCCCCCAGCGTGGAACGCGCCGGCAGCATCCGTGGGAGCCAGACCTTGGTTGCCCAGTAGCACGCTGGCAAAAGGCACTGGCGCACCTGCCGCATCATGCACGGTTCCCTTCAATTTCACTTGGGCGAACGACCCGTTCACCAACAGCGCCATAGCGCACAACACCAATAATTTCCGCATATCGAACTCCGTGTTTTTAATGTCTGGCACGGAGTGCTCCGGAAGTCCGGTGCAAGTTCCCTTCGCAGCATTACCTGCGCAGGTTCGTTGGGTATGATCTCAGCTCGCACAACGGCGGGCACCCCAGTGGTTCGACGGGGCGAAGGTAGGGCGTGGGTTTTTATTAATGGACATTCATGGACCCTGAAGGACCGTGCGAAGGCACCGGTCCATTCCGATCAGCGCACGGCCTGAGCCCCGTTTCGGGTCTTCCGGCCTACCCCAGCAGATCGACAGCCGCCTTCGCTTGCTGAAGGCTCTCTTCCCTATCCCCTTCAATGACCACATACGGTTTTCCCAGCTTCTTCAACGTGGCCTCATACACCGCAAAAAGCCGGTCACGGTCGTGTGGGTTTTCCCGTTGTGGATCATACACCCACGGAATATCCGGACGGCATAGCAGCCAGAGGTTGTAAGAACGTTCCTCCGTCATCTGCACGATCCAGGGATCGCTTCTTCCATACTTCTCTTCGCCCCAGATCCGGATGGTGATCAGGTCGGTATCGCAGACCAGCAGTGACTTGCTTCCGGTGACCTTCACGGCCCTTTCCTCCTCGGTGTACAACTGAAGTTCGGCGATCTTCAACAAGTCTTCTTCATCGTATGGCCGACCTAATACTTCCAAGTATTGCCGCGCCATTTCCGGCACCCAAGGCACGCCGTAATATTTCGCCAAATCCTCGGACAAGGTGGACTTGCCACTGCACTCCGCTCCGGTGATCACCACTTTGCGCATGGGGCAAAGTAACTTGCAGGCAGCGCAAGATGTGTATCCTGTGTCTTCTTCATGACCAGCAACCCGCAGTCCCATGAGAAACATCCTGACCCTCGCCCTTTCATTATCGCTCGCACTTGCGGCACAAGCACAACTGGCCCCGCGGACCGAGGCTCCGCTGTACCATCACATGCTGGAGGTGAATGCCGAATGGAAAACCATGCTTCCGGCCTTGGCAGAGCATGACGCACCGGTGCATTTCAACACGGAAGCAGAGCGCATCGCACAGCATTTGCACTTGGTAGTTGCGCACCTGCGGACTGTTTTGCCTCAAGGCATTTCCGCCGAGACCGCATCGAAGCGAGCTGCCTTGTTGAACGATCTGGATCACTATGCGGACCAAGGCCTCTTTCCGCAGAACCACGTGCTTCCTTACCGCAATCCGGTCTTTATCGATCCTGCCGGTACGGCCTGTGCCGTGGGCCAATTGATGATCGAGAGCGGACACCGCGACCTGGCGGAAAACATCAGCGTGGAGATGAACCTCGCCTATGTGCATGACATGAAGCGCGCGGACGTGCTGCAGTGGGCAACGCAGGAGGGATTCACCGAGGATGAGCTGGCCTGGATACAGCCAGGATATCCGCCTACGCTGGACTGGTCACCCGTGAGCGGTGGCACCAATGGGCCGGTGACCGTATTGGTTCACTTGCCGGATAACTCGGTGCTGGTGGCCGGCGCATTCACGGAGGCCGGTGGCGTGCCGGTGCAGAACGTGGCCGTCCTCCAAGGCGGGGACTTCGCTCCGCTCGGCGCAGGCGTACAAGGCACGATCACTTGTGCAGCCGCGATCGGTGAGGACATCTACCTCGGCGGCTACAACTTTAATGGGATAAATGACCTGGCGCACTGGGATGGAACACAGTGGGAATTCTCCACTGCGTTCGAGGGGAAGATGCCTAAGATCTTCGCATTAGCGGTACTGAACGATGCGCTCTATGCTGCGGGCGAAACCCAAGGTTTCGCGGGAGCGGATCAATACGTGAAGCGCATCACGGGTTCCTTTTGGGAAACGGTCCCGGGCGATTTCGATGCCCCGATCCGTTGCCTCGGAACCCACAATGGCCAATTGGTCGCCGGTGGCGATTTCACCTCGGTGGATATCAGCGGCACCATCGTATCCACGCAGCATATCGCCACCTTGGGCCAGGACGGATGGAGCCAATTGGGCGATGGGCTCGATGGCGCTGTGCTCACCCTCTTGGACAAGGAAGGAACGCTGTATGCCGGTGGTGCCATGTATGTCGGCACCGATCCGCGGTTCGGATTAGCCAGCATGTTACCGGCTTCCTCCACTTGGGAGATGCTGATGCCGAACCTATCTGACTACACATCCACAGGAATCGCCAATTCTCAAGTGCGGGCGCTACAGACCGATGGGGACAACGTCTATGTCGGCGGTGCTTTTGAGATGATCCAAATGACCTCCATGGCAAAACACTTGGTGCGATTCCTCGGCACGCCTGATAGCTTCGAGGCACTTGCCTATTTCAACGCGCCTGTGAATGCGTTGGCCTCGAACCCCTTCGTGTCCGATGCCTATGGCCTCTACGCCGGAGGGGACTTCACGCAGAATGTCGGCAACTCCGTTCCCTATTTGGCTGAAGCCATTCTGTCAACGAGCATTCAGGAAGCAGCAGGGCAAGCTGCCATCGCACTTCATCCCAACCCGGCAACCGACCGGTTGACCATCACCTTGGATGAAGGAGCTTCAGGAAACGCCACGATCGAGGTATTGGATATGCAGGGGCGCACCGTCCACACGTACGCCTTGCATGGCCGAAGCAGCACGCTCGACATTACTTCTCTTGCTGCGGGAACCTACACGTTGCGGATCGTGGGACAACAAGGCATCCGCTCACAAACCTTCATCAAGCGCTGAGGGCAACTTCCCGTTGCTTTGCCAAGAGCTTGGTCCACTTGAGGAAACCCACCACCGAGAGCACGAGGTAGATCGCGTTGAGAAGCGCATAACCTTGGTAACCGATGCGCCAGTTGAGGTAGATGGCCACGCTGTCCGCTACCATGAAGTAGAGCCAGTTGGCGATCAGCTTGCGGGCCATCATCCACGTGGCCACAAAGCTGAAGACCGTGACGAAGGCATCCAGCAACGGAAAGCTGCCATCGAGGTATTTCACAAGAAACACGGAGACCCCATAACTCAATAGCAGACCGATCGGGATCACCAATACATGGAACAACCAGCGCTGGGTCCGAATGTGTCCTTTCTCTTCACTTCTTCCCCAACTCCACCAGCCATATACCGCCATCACCACATAGTAGCCGTTCAGCGCGCTCATGGCCCAGGTATTGGCCAACGCATAAAGCCCGACGCCGATCAATCCAGCAACAAAGCCGAGGAGCCACCCAATGCGCTTTTCATAAGCGATGCACAGCGTGAAACCGATGTTGAGCACCACTGCGGATGCCTCAAGAAAGAGTAAGGCTTCCTCTCTGGAGACCATTGGAGCTCAGTTACAGAAGTCGGAGGTAAGCCCTGATAAGTTCATGATTCACGGGGGACGGCACGTCGCAGCACAAAATTCTGACCCAGATAAACCTTCCGCACTTGCTCATCGGCTGCGAGTTCCTCCGCGGTGCCTTGCTTGAGGATCTTACCTTCGAAAAGCAGATAGGCACGATCGGTGATGCTGAGGGTTTCCTGTACGTTGTGGTCGGTGATGAGCACACCGATGTTGCGCTTTTTCAGTTGCCCTACAATGCTCTGGATATCTTCCACGGCGATGGGATCCACGCCCGCGAACGGCTCATCCAGCAGGATGAACTTAGGCTCCGTGGCCAAGCTCCTTGCGATCTCCGTGCGCCTACGTTCGCCACCGCTAAGCACATCGCCCATGTTCTTGCGCACATGGGCGAGGCTGAATTCATCCAGCAGCGTTTCCAGTTTGTGCTGTTGCTCGGCCTTCGTCAGCTTGGTCATCTCGAGGATGGCCTTGATGTTGTCCTCCACGGTGAGCTTGCGAAAGACGCTGGCCTCCTGAGGCAGATAGCCGATGCCTTTCTGTGCCCGTTTGTACATCGGCAGGTCCGTGATATCCTCCTTGTCCAGATAGACCCGCCCTTCATTGGGCTTTACCAGTCCTACGATCATGTAAAAGCTGGTGGTCTTACCTGCGCCATTGGGTCCGAGCAGCCCCACGATCTCGCCTTGCTCCACCTGCACGCTCACCCCGCCTACCACGGTGCGGCGCTTGTATCGTTTCACGATGTGGTCGGCGCGTAGGATCATTTAGAAGTTGATGAAGAGCTTCAAACGTAGGGCGAACCGGTTGGTCCCCGGATGGTCGTTGTAGCGCAAACGCCATATCGCGTCCACCCTTAGCACTTTCAGGATGTTCTCGATACCGGCGCTCACCTCCACGAACGGACCGTGGTCCAATGCATACATGCCGGGGAGCAAGAGCAACTCCTGTTCGGTCTTTTGCCGATCCAGCGATCCTATTACGCCCTTGCCGGCCACCACTTCACGCCACTTCAATCGCCGCAGCAACGGAATGCGGTTGAAGAACAACCCCTCAAAGTGGTGCTCCACGAAGAGTTCGGCGTAGCGGTCGCTGATGAACTCGAAGTAGTTCATGGTGTTGAACGCGAGGTCGTCGTAGTAGAAGGTTTCATTTCCACTGTGCAGGACGAGCAAGGGGTATGGGAGCTTACCCCATACTTGGCCCACTTCCGCGTTGATACGGCTCCATCCGAACGCCCCCAACTGCAAGCGCTGGTAGATGTGCGTCACCATTTTCTGGTAACCGTATTCACTTTGGGCCAAGCTGGGCAGGCCCATGGCCAAATGCAGTTCCACCGTGGGATACACCGTGCCCAAGCTCACCCGGGTGAAATCGCCGCTGATGTACTTCTCCTTGTAAGCGAAGCGCGTGTTCAAGCCCACCTCGGCCGTGTGGATGGAATTGAGCACCGTAGGCGGCTCGCCACCGGGACTTGGCCTCCGGTACTCCAGTTCGCCCAAGGGATACAGCGTGCGGTAGCGCAGGAGCAAGGTATTGTCCAGGCCGGTGAACCATTCACGCAGGTAACTGGCCTTGGTTTCCTCCACCAAGGTGAGCTTGTTGTTCGGCGTGCGGCGGAATACGCTGCTGAGGATGTTGTCCTGGCGGAAGGCGTCCACGCTTTCCCCCAGCTGCTCCACGTCCAGCTTATAACCCACTTCCACGATATGTCGCCCCGTTTTGCTGACGAAGGCCCTGCCGCCGACCCCGAACTTGAAGCGCTGGTCCCGCGTGCCATAGGCTGTGTAAGCACTCAATTCCTTACGGGTGCTGAAATTGGTACTTGTCCGTCCGCCGATACGGAAGCGGTTACCTTCCACCGTATTGAAACTGTAGGTGGTGAAATAAGGCCCGATGTCAACCTTGCCCTTCGTATAGTACCCCGTGACCACCGTTGAAACGATATCCACGTAGGTGCGGAATTTCGGGATGGTCTTCATGGTGTCCACCATGTGGTAGATGGCCACTTCCTGCTTGGTGAGGTTTACATGCCGGTGCTGGTCCCAGTAGTCCGCCCCGAGGCTTAATGGGTCGATGTCCATCACCACTTTATCCGCCCCCGCGTAAAACTCCGGAGGCATCGGCTTGTTGATCACGAAATCGCGGTAGCTCGCCGTGCGGCGTCCGTAGAATCCTTGCACGGCGTTCTTGTTCGGCTTACCGCGATCTTGGATGACGTTCAGGTCCACCAACAATTGATCGTTGGTGAGCATCCATACTTCCGGAGCCACTTCGCTGTATTCCTGCTTCACTTGAAAGCTTTGCACGAAGTTCAGGTTGGCACCTTCCGCAATGGTGGCCTCAATGCTTTTTACCGCGTAGCTGGTGTCGTTCACCCACATGCTGCCCGTAAAGGCCAATTCCTGCACGCGCTTGGGCTTGAAGGCGATCTGATAGCACCAGTTGTGCCCCAACCAGTTGCTGTCCAGCAAGTGGTAATCGTAGAATCCTTTGCCTCCATCGGCGATGGGGCTCACGAAGTTCTTCCCGAAGATCACGATAAAGTTGTCGTAGATGTTCACGTTCTGGTACATATCTCCCATGAACTGGGAGACGCTGGCATTCTCCAGGCCGCTCACCTTGGTGCCATGGATCAGTTCGCGCTGGGCCTTCGGCTTTTGCCGGTAGTAGATGTCGCTCAGGGTCTCGGTCATGAAAATGGGCAGGAAGGGCTTTCCTCCTGTGGTGTCCACATGTTCGAAGATGAAGGCGAAGTCCTTGAAGATCTTCTTCTGTTCGAATTCCTCGGTGATGTTGTTGAGGTCGAACTCCACCTTGTTGTAGGCCTCATACTGGTACGCCTCCAGTTTTTCGCGGTTGTTCACGGGCTTGTTCGCCACCAACCTCCGCAGGATGGGGAAGGCCGGGTTACCCGCATAGGTGATCACCACATCCTCCAACTCGTCGGTTTTCGGCTGTAGCTTGATATCGATGCGCTGGGCCACATCCCGCTTCACCTTGGCCGTGAACGGGAGATACCCCATGCTCACCACGCGGATACTGTCCGTGGCGTAGTAGGTCTCCAGGACATAATTACCGTCGATGTCGGAATTGGTGGATACCCGGCTGTCGATGAAGCTGACATTGACGAATGGCAACGTCTCCCCCGTAGCGGCATCGGTGACCGCACCGGTAATGCGGGTTGTTTGGGCGCTCGCAGGCCCTATCCAACCGATGGCGGCACATAGCACCAATCCCGGACCGGACCAATGGAATGCTCCCCGCCTCATCGCTTGGTGGCGTTGGTGGCAGCTTCCGCCCGCTCCGCAGCGCCTTGTATGCGCGCTGCCATCAGGATGCTCAACTCATACAGGCCGATCAATGGGATGGAGACGATCAGCTGGCTGGTCACATCCGGCGGGGTAATGATGGCAGCTACCACAAGAATGCCCACGTAAGCGTGGCGACGGTAGGTCCGAAGGAAGCCCGGTCCCACCAAGCCGGTGTGTGCCAAAAAGTAGATCACCATGGGCAATTCGAAGACCAGGCCCGTCCAAAGCGTAAGGGACGTGATGGTACTGATGTAGCTGTTCAGGTCCACGAGGTTGGGTACGGAAGCACTTACCGTATAGGTGCCCAAGAATTGGATGCTCATGGGTGCCAGTATGTAGTAGCCGAAGGCCACCCCGATCAGGAACAGCACGCTGGCAAAGAAGACCACGCCCCGCACAGCTCGTTGCTCCGTGCTGGCCAGCCCGGGCTTGATGAAGCGCCATAGCTCCCACAGGATATAGGGGAATGCCGCGATAATACCCACGACGAAGGAGACCATGATGTGTACCATGAACTGGCCACCCATGGAAGTATTCATCAGGGTGAAGCCCGTACTGTCCGAGCACAGCGTGCGGTCCAAGCCGAACTTCACGGAGAGGTGGCAGAAAGCACGGTAGGTGATGAAATCGGCGCGTTGCGGGGCAAGAATGATCGTATCAAAGACAAAGTCCTTGTAAATGAACGCCACCACCATGCCCACCAACACGGCCACCACGGAACGGACCAACGTCCATCGCAATGCTTCGAGATGCTCGAGGAATGTGAGCTCCTTCCTTGGTTGGGTCATACACACAGGGCCAAAGAAGGCCGGTCCAAAGATAGAAGCGGGTATCAGCACGGCCCACACGGCACGGGCCGGTTATCAACGCCCCATTCGGAAGAACCAAAAAGGTTCTAAGTTTCCAAGCACATGACAACTTGGTGTTGCAAATCCCTCAGCTTAGCCTACTTTTAAGCGATCAACCATTGCGGCGCTCCACCGCTCTAACAACTAATGACGAACGTCGATATTTCTCCAAAGGAAGCCCTCGAACAATTCTTCGGCTTCAAAACTTTCAAAGGTGACCAGGAAGCCATCGTAAAGAGCGTACTGGATCGGAAGGACACATTCGTGATCATGCCCACGGGTGGTGGCAAGAGCCTTTGCTACCAGCTCCCTGCCCTGATGAGCGAAGGCACGGCGATCGTAGTAAGCCCCCTGATCGCCTTGATGAAGAACCAGGTGGACCTGCTCCGCGGTTTTGGTGGCGAGAACGGGATCGCGCACTTCCTCAACAGTTCCCTGACCCGCAACGAAGCGATCAAGGTGAAAGAGGACATTCGCGCAGGCATCACCAAGCTCCTTTACGTTGCTCCCGAATCCCTCACGAAGAAGGAGAACGTGGAATTCCTCACCGATATCAAGATCAGCTTCTTCGCCATCGACGAAGCGCACTGCATCAGCGAGTGGGGGCATGATTTCCGCCCCGAGTACCGCAGGCTGCGCACCATTTTCAACGAGATCAAGCGCGTGCCCATGATCGCGCTCACCGCCACGGCTACCGAGAAGGTACAGGAGGACATCCTGAAGAACCTCGATATCCCTGGCGCCAACACGTTCAAGGACTCCTTCAACCGGCCCAACCTGTACTATGAAGTACGGCCTAAGAAGGACGTGGCACGCGAGATCATCCGTTTCGTGAAGCAACACTCCAACCGGAGTGGCATCATCTATTGCCTCAGCCGCAAGAAGGTGGAGGAGATCGCCGAGACCCTCGTGGTCAATGGCATCAAGGCCCTCCCCTACCATGCCGGCATGGACGCCGCCCAGCGCGCCAGCCACCAGGACCGCTTCCTGATGGAGGACGTGGACGTGATCGTGGCCACCATCGCCTTCGGCATGGGCATCGACAAGCCCGATGTTCGTTTTGTGATCCACCACGACATCCCGAAGAGCTTGGAGAGCTATTACCAGGAGACCGGACGTGCGGGTCGCGACGGTGGTGAGGGCAAATGCATCACCTTCTACAGCTACAAGGACATTGAGAAGCTGGAGAAGTTCCTGCAAGGCAAGCCCGTAGCGGAACAGGAGATCGGCAGGCAGCTGCTGGCCGACACCGTGAGCTATGCCGAAACCGGCATGTGCCGCCGCAAATACCTGCTCCACTATTTCGGGGAGCAATTGACGGGCGACAACTGCGGTGCATGCGACAACTGCAATAACCCCAAGGAATACTTCGAGGCCAAGGACGACATGGCGCTCATGCTGGCTGCGGTGAAGGAGAGCAAGGAGCGGCATCGCGCCCGCTTCATCTGCGACCTGCTCACCGGCCATGAGACCAGCGAGATCAAGAACTACAAAGGCGACAAGCTGAAGGCCTACGGGTCAGGAAGCGAGCATAACGAACAGCATTGGATGGCGGTGATCCGTCATGCCAACGTGGGCGGCTTCCTGCACAAGGACATTGAGAGCTACGGTAACCTCAGCCTCACCGAGGAAGGGAAGAAATTCCTGAAGAGGCCCGTTTCCATCACCTTCACCAAGGAGAAGGAGCGGGTGGATGAGGATGCCCCGGACGAGGAAGTGGTGCTGAACGGGAAAGGTGGCGGAGCTGCCGACGAGCGTCTGATGAAGATGCTCAAGGACCTGCGACACACGGTGGCCAAGAAGCACAAACTGGCCCCTTACGTGATCTTCCAGGACCCTGCCTTGGAGGAAATGACCGGGCGCTACCCGATCACCTTGGAGGAACTCACGCTCATCAGCGGCGTGGGCAGCGGCAAGGCGCAGAAGTACGGCAAACCCTTCGTGGAACTGATCGCCGACTACGTGGAAGAGCACGAGATCGAGCGGGCCGATGAGACCGTGGTGCGCTCCGTGATGAAGAAGAGCAGCAACAAGGTGCACATCATCCAGAACATCGATAAGCGCCTTGCCTTGGAGTCCATCGCAAAGGCGAAGGGCCTCACCATGGAAAGCCTGCTGGAAGAGATGGAGACCATCGTGATGAGCGGTACCCGCTTGGACATCAACTACCACTTGGACGATGTGATGGAGGAGGACGCCCAAGAGGAGATCATGGACTACTTCCGCACAGCGGAGACCGATAGCATCGAAGAGGCGGCACAGGAGTTCGACGGTGATTACAGCGAGGAAGAGCTTCGCCTGATGCGCATGAAATTCATAAGCGAGGTGGCTAACTAGTTGTCGGTTGTCAGTTGTTAGGGTGCGGCCCGGCGCGTAGTGCGCTGTGGCCGCACTTCCTTTTGGTGCCCGTTTGGTGTCCGCCCGCGCTTGCAGTGCGCCAGGCATGAGACCGGCCAAGGATGGAAGCTTTCAAGCAAGAAGGCGATCACCAACGGCGAACAGCATCGAGGCACCCCAATGAGAACGCCCCCGCTCAAGTCCGGGCAGGCGGACAACTGACAACCAACAACTGACAACTAAGCCCTGAGCTCCGCCAACGCCCCGAACACCATCACCCCTGCCCCAATAGCCATCGCCTCTTCAGCGATATTGAAATCGGGTGTGTGCAGGCCCTTGGGTGGTCCCTTCTTCGGATTGCCGGTGCCTAAGCGGTGGAAGCTACCGGGCATTTGCTGCGTGTAGAAGGCGAAATCCTCGCTGCCCATGCGGCGGGGCATGTCCACTACGTGCTCCTGGCCGAGGAACTCCTCTGCTGCTGCACGCATCCGTTCGGTCAGGGCTTCGTTATTCACCAGCACGGGGTAGCCGTGTCGCACTTCGAATTCGCAGCTGCCTCCGTAGGTCGCACAGATCTCCTGTGCCCATTGGGGTAGCAATGCGTGCAATTCCGCGCGCAGGTCCTCATCAAAGGTGCGCAGGGTGCCGGCGATCTGCACTTCGTTGGGTACCACGTTGGTGGCTCCATCAGCGATCAACTTTCCAAATCCCAGTATCAACGACCGCTCTTTCCGGTATGCCTCGAACTTCTCCTTCAGTTGGATCAGCAGGTGCGCCGTGATCAGGATCGGGTCGATCAGCTTCTCGGGCATGGCGGCGTGCCCTCCCTTCCCTTTCACGGTCACGTAGAGTTCATCGCTGCTGGCCATGAACGGCCCGGCGTGAAAGCCGATCTTGCCCACCTCCAGCTCGGGTGTGACGTGCTGGCCGAATATGGCTGCGGGTGCAGGATCCTTCAATGCGCCTTCCTTCAGCACCAAGGAGGCCCCTCCAGGGATCTTCTCCTCGCCGGGTTGGAAAAGCAACAGCACGGTGCCGCTCCACGCCTGCCGTAGTTCGTGCAGGATCCGGCCGGCCGCCAGCACCATGGCCGTGTGCGCATCGTGGCCGCAGGCGTGCATCACGCCCGGGTTCGTGGAGCGGTAAGGCAGCTCATTGGTCTCTTGGATCGGCAAAGCATCGATATCCGCACGCAGGCAAACCACCTTGCCCGGGTTTGCACCTTTCACAACGCCGATAACGCCCGTCCCTGCGATGCCCTTGCGCACCTCGATGCCCAAGGCCTCCAAGCGCTCGGCGATGTATGCCCCTGTAGCATGCTCCCGGAAGCTCAGCTCCGGATGGGCATGCAGATGCCGCCGGATGGCCACCGTTTCCATGTGGCCCGCCTGTATGAGCTCCTTGATCAGTTCCGGTGTGATGGAACGCGCCTTCGCTTCCGCCATGGTCAAATGTCCAAGCTGAGGGAGAACTGGAAGATCCCCTTTTGGATCACGCCATCATCCACGCCCCATGCCCAATCGCCGCGCATGAAATAGCCCAGCAAGCGGGCGCGCAGGCCGAAGCCATAGCTGTAGATGATGGGTTCGCGCTGGTTGCGGATGGTGATGGTGAGCGGGTTGCGCTGGATCACTTGACGGTTGAAGAAGTTGTCCTCGGAATACGGGTCGTTGCCGGTCCATGCGGTGCCGGCATCGCCGAAGGCCACGATCTGGAAGTTCTGGAGGAAATCGCTGCGCATCGGTGCGTCGAAGAGGTAGCGGAAGATCGGCAAGCGCAGTTCGGAGTTCAGCACCGCGAAGGCATTGCCGTTGCGGGCGTTGTAGTAGAAGCCGCGCATGGGCACCGCCAAGCTCTGGTAGAAGTAGTTCTGCGTGAAGTCGATCGGGATGCTATTGTCGGTCTTCGCGAAGAGCCAGTTGTCCACACCGCCCATGAAGAAGACCACCTTGCGGCTGCCCAGCGATGCGGAACCGGCCAACCGGTTCACCCAAGTAAGCTCCCGGTGCAGGCTGATCCCGTTCCGGATGTCGAAGCCCACCACTTGCATGTCCGTCTTCGGGCCGTCCGGTTGCTTGTAGTATTCCCCGAAGACCTTCGCTTTCCAGCCGGTGTACAGGTTGAGCCCGCGCGGCCTGCTGCTGTCGTAAACGTATTCCAGCTTCGCACTCGCCGTCTGGTCGCTGAAGTTCGGTTCCGCCAAGGAGAACTGGTCGATGCTCTGCGTCACATAGCGATCATATCGGTAGGAGACCGAACCGCGCAGGGACGTCAGTTCATTGAACGCCCACGATAAACGGTAGGTGGCTGAAGCTGTGGTCAGCTTCACGATGCCCAAGTTGCTATATCCCTGCGTGGCCTGCCGCTGCACGGTGATCTCCTTGTCCAACCGCTTGCGCAGGTTGGAGAACTTGAGCATGTAGGCATTGTTGTTCAGGTCCAAGGCCAGGCGGAAGCCGCCGACGATCTTGTAATCCTCGAAGAGGTCGCTGATGCCCAAGCGCATCAGACCGCTCAGGCCGGGGTTCAGGGATTCCGGCCCGATAAATGGCTGGTAGAACTCGGAATCGTAGCTGTTGTCCAGCTGGGTCAGCACCTCATCCGTAGCGAAGTTCACGTTGTAATTCCGCTGATCGGGAAATTTCAACGTGGTGATCTGCAGGGTGTCCGTGGGTGCGGCGGGCAGCCCGATCACGGGGACCTCATTCGAACCTTGCCCGCCTTCCACCCGTGGCGGGGCGGCCGCTTCGTCACTGAACCTGTAATTCCGGATATCCACCACGTTCGCTCCTGTATCCACCGGTGTCGGCACATCCACCTTCACCACCGTGCTCATGTCGTCCGTCACCGAGCCCGGAACGGTTTCCTTCCGTCCGTTGGGCAGCACGCGATCGTGCTGCTCGCCGGGCTGGTCGTGGTCGTCCGTGGTCCCTGTGTAGAAATGGTATTTGCTATCGCGGTAGACAAGTTCCGAAAAGCGCCCTCGAGAACCCTGCACGTCCTGCTCCAGAATGCCGCGCTTGTTGTCCGTAACACGCTCCGCCACGGTGAAGTAGCGATAGTGGATAATGGTGTCCACGGCACTTACCACACTGTCATACCGCGCCACCCAACGATCCTGCAGCTTGTTCGCATTGCTCAGCCACGTGTAGCTGGTGCTGTCGTACATCGCCGGTTGGCGCTCATCCACGCCCGGCGTGTTCGTTAACCGGGTGAGCAAGTTGCTCCGGTTCTCCAGATCGTAGCGGAAGATGTCCTTCGAGGTTTCCATCCACACCGGTGCGGCATTGGCCCGCAGCGTATCGTCCGTGCGGTCGCTGCTGAAGATGATGGAACGCCCCTTGTCGGCGAAGGCCGGATCAAGGTCATCAAATTGGTCATCCGTCAATTGCTCCTGCCGGTTGCCGATCACGTAGTAGAGATAGAGGTCCGTGCGTCCTTCGCGCACCCCGCTGAAGATCATGTTTCGCCCATCGGGGCTGTAGTTCATGCTCAGGATCTTGTCCAGCATGAACACCGGCTTTTTCGTGGTCTTCCGGTCGCTCGTGGTGAAGGTGTTCAGGAAGAGCGCACCTTTCTTCTCGGTGGTCCACGTTAGCGCATTGCCTGTGGGATGCCACGCCAACACCGGATAGCTGGTGTCGATGATCCGGTCGATCTTCTTCTCGCCCTTGGCGATCTTCTTCACTTTCTTCGTTCCGTAGTCGTACAGCCACACCTTGTACTGCCCAAGCTCATTGCTCACCCAAGTGGCATGCCGCCCATCCGGGCTGACCTTGAACTGCGAATAGGTCCGTGCCTTCCGCGTTTTCACTTTCAGTTCGGTCAGCTTCACGTCCTTCCGTTGGGCGTCCATCTCGGTGTACTGCGCCCGGTAGTGGCTGAAGCATTCCTCGGTGAGCGTCTTCAAGGAAACGCCCAGCACATACATGAAACCGCTGTCGGGATTACGGCTCACCCGCGTCATGTACAGGATGTTCGGGATCACTGCGGGGCCGTAGACATCGGCCACGTAGCTCCAGAGTGCCTGCCCGGCCAATTCAGCGTCCTTCCCTTCCAAGCGGTTGAATTTCGAATAGCGCCCGCTCATCACGCCGTCCCGCACGCGGCTTTCGCCCGTAGCATCCCACGGGCCGGAAACGTAGCTCACCAAGCCCTTGGTGTACCAAGGCGGCAGGTTCATCATTGCGCTGTTCTTCAGCACCTCGCGCCAGTTACCGCCGAACATCATCTGGTCCAGGATCACCTGTGCTACGCCCGAGCGCACCTGCCGGTCCAGCAAAGCCCGGTCGCCCTCGTTGTACACGAACACCTTGGTGCCCACGATCCGTGTGACGCCACCGATGTTGTACTGCTCATCGTCCGTAATGCCGATGTTGCTCTGGCGGAAGTCGCTTTGCGAGTTGTACACCACGAACTGCACCCGCTCGTCGATGGTGTAGTCGAAGAACTTCTCCAGGTCCTTCTTGTTCCGCATGGCGCTGATGGAGACGTACTTCGCCACATCGCGCCCCTCCTTGTAGAAGTAGGTCTCGATCTCCGGGAAGCGGTAGCTCTGCCAGAGAAAATCCTTGTACTGCACGCGGTTCTTACCGAACTCCTGCTGGCTCCCGTTATAGAACTGCGCGCTGCCATCCACGGCGAAAAGCGCCGCGATCGATACGATCAGGAAGCGGATAAGGCGGTTCACGGCGGGGCGGGGTACTTTTGTGGGAAGAGTTGCGAAGTTCACGTTTTTTCCGTCGGCATGCACGTCCAAAAATTCACATTCAATCCATTCCAGGAGAACACCTACGTGCTGCACGCGGCGGGTGAAGGTATCATCGTAGACCCCGGCTGCTCCGATAAGAACGAGCAACGGGAACTGGAGCAGTGGTTGGAGGCCAACTCAGTGCGGCCCACGCGCCTACTGCTCACCCACGCGCACATCGACCATGTGATGGGCTGTGCATGGGTGAAAGAGCGCTACGGCCTGCTGCCAGAAGTACATAAGAACGACTTGGCGCTACTGGGAATGGCGACCCAGTCCGGCGCGATGTTCGGCGTGGTCTGCGAACCCGTGCCCGCACCGAAAGACTTTCTGGAGGAAGGACAGGTGATCACCTTGGGCGAGGAACATCTCGATGTGCTCTTCGTGCCCGGCCACGCCCCGGGGCATGTGGCCTTCTTCAACCCTAGGCGGCGCTTCATCCTCGGCGGCGACGTGCTCTTCCACCGCAGCATCGGCCGCACCGACCTGCCCGGTGGCGATATGGACACCCTGCTGAAGAGCATCAGCGAGCAGCTCTATCCCTTGGGGGATGATGTGGTGGTGTACAGCGGCCACGGGCCGGAAACGACGATCGGGGAGGAGAAAAGGATGAATCCTTTTGTGAGGGGGTGAGGACGCTGAAGCACACGAGCAAAACACTCGCAAGGAATTGATCGGCAAATCCCATGGACAAAGAAGCCACTCCACCGAAAGACCAACCCAACAACCCTTTGCACGGGATAAAATTGGCAACCATCCTGGAGCTCTTGGTGGAACACCATGGCTGGGAAGGAATGGCAGCCAAGGTCAACGTCAACTGCTTCAAAAGTGATCCTTCGATCAAGTCCAGCCTTACGTTCTTAAGGAAAACACCTTGGGCCAGGAATAAAGTTGAAGCGCTTTATTTGGAGTTGGTGAAGAAGAGGAAACTGTAACGGAGAAAGCCGATCAGCCATGCCCGTCATCCATCTCCGAACTGAGATAAACGCAAAACGACCGCTGGTCTTCGATCTTTCTCGAAGCATCGACCTGCACCAGCTTTCCACAGAACACACGCACGAAACCGCCATAGCTGGCACCACCAGCGGGCTTATCGGCTTGAACGAGTGGGTGACGTGGCGTGCCAGGCATTTCGGCATCTACCAGCAACTCACCTCGAAGGTCACCGCCTACGATCGGCCGAATTCCTTTACGGACGAAATGGTGAGCGGGGCATTCAATTCCTTCCGGCATGAGCATCACTTCGAGGATACGGAAGAGGGCACGCTGATGCGCGACATCTTTACTTATCGATCACCCTTTGGCCTGCTGGGGCGATTGGTGGATGCCTTGTTCCTTCAGCGCTACATGACGGGGCTGCTGCAAGCGCGCAACGCTGTGATCAAGGAGTATGCAGAGAGCGGGAAATGGAAGATGGTACTACCAGCCGGTACGGAATAGCTCCACTACATAAAGCTGCTTGGCTGAAACCTCGAGAGCCGCCTAAGTATCGAAGTCCTGTAACCCTTCATGCTGAGTTACATCCAACAATGGGACAGGCAACTCCAACGCCTTTCATCCCATCGCGCCATGAAAGCTCTTTATCCAATGCTCTTTTCCCTTCTTGGCATCCAAGCAAATGCACAGAGTTTCTATATTACCAGTTATGATTACTCCACCTATCTGAATACAATAAGCTCAATCGATGCCGACCTGAATGTTACCCCAATAGCCTCTTTGTATTTTAATGGCGACCAGATCTGGGATATAGCGTTCGCTTCCGATGGAAAGCTTTATGGCACCACATCGTATGCGCTGATAGAAATAAACCTGCAGGCTGGCATTTACACCGAGGTGTATGAATTCCCTGTGACCGGGCAATACAACTCTTTGGTCTGCAATTCCGATAATGAGATCATCACCTTGGAGTATAACAACCATCATTTGATCACCATCGACCTATCAAACTTTACCGAAGTATCCAATGTTGTGCTGGATGAATCCTCGCCGGGTGACCTCACCTTTTATAAGGGCAATCTCATTTTTCAAGGCACCTCATCCAATGCTATTCTAAGTGTTCGAGGTACTACTTTAATAACACTGGCGTGTCCCATAGCAAGTCCTTCCGGGGAACCTTTTCTGTTCTATGGGTTCTCCAACTACACGGATTCATGCGAGGCCGATCTTGTTTATGGGTTTAGCCAAGATGGCCACGTCTATCGGCATGATATAGAAGCGCAGACGAATGCGGAGGTTGGTACGCTTGCGAACTCTCCTCAGCCGATCAATGGCTCAACAACCTTGAACGAATGGATGGCTTCAGGCTGTTCCTCTATCGAATTGGATGAGGTGAGTTGCACTGTTCAGATGCGTGAGCAACAGCTATCCGATGTGTTGCTTTATCCAAATCCAGTAGTGGATGTTCTCCACGTTCAAGGCTTGGCCCTGCAGGGCGAATTGTTGTTTGCGCTGCATTCGTTGGATGGGAGGAAGTTGATCGAAGGTGTTCTAACTCCCGAAATGGATCTTTCGCAATTTGCTTCGGGGGTCTATCTAATGGATATTTATAATAGTTCAAGGACCTTATCCTCTACAAGAAGGATCATCACGAATTAGCAGGCGAGCCATACGCGAGAGCATAAGCACTCGGCAAAAAGCCGACTTTCTGCTCTCTTGACGTAGGTCATCACTGCTTCCTTCCACGGCTCGTTCCTTTGCGTACACGCTTTCAGAAGCCAACGAGATGAACACTACGCACTCCTTTCTGGGCCTTGCAGCTTTGATGCTGCTCTCCGCCTCATCCTGCATGCATTCAGGCCCTGATCCGATCACTTCAAAAACCTATACCATTTCCGATTTTTCAAGTCTGGATCTGGAAGTGATCGGAGAGGTCCAATACGAACAAGCCGATAGCGCATATCTCATCGCTTCCGGAAGTTCAACCGTGATCGAAGCACTGGAGGTTTCAGATAGCAAAGGAGAACTTTCAATTGAACTGAAGAACAAGCGCGCCTTCTCCGGGAGTAAAAAGGAATTGATCTTACGAGTCGGCTCCCCCAAGCTACGGTCGATCGACTATGAGGGCGTTGGCACACTGCACCTGAAGGGGCATTTCGAAGGCGATGTATTAAAGATCTCCAGCAAAGGCGTTGGGCAGATCAAGATCGATGATCTCCATGTGGGCGCATTCAGCCTAACCTCCAAGTCCGTTGGCACCGTTGAAATGAAGGGCAGTGCGAACGAGACCTCCATTCATTCGGACGGCATTGGAGAGATCGATGCTTCGGGATTCAGGTCCAAGGAGGTGGATATAGTCAGCAAGGGAGCTGGCAACCTATCGGTATATGCTGAACAGGTCCTCCGTGTTTCGATGAGCGGCATAGGCAACGTAAAGTACTACGGCGACCCCGAGGACGTGAAGACCGACATCTCGGGAATGGGGAAGGTGACGAACATGGGCGCTTCGAACTAAGGCGCGCGCTCGGGGCGGTCGGGGCGGTTGAGCGAACAGCGATCCGCGAGAGATGTTTCTTCAGCAAAGCGACAAGCGACCGTGCTGGTTGGCTTGTTCGCACGGCTTGATCAAACCTCGTTGGAACCAACCTAATCCCCCAAGCAAATGAAGCTGTTGACCCTATCCGCCTTCGCTGCCGCTTGTCTGCTTCTGCATTCTCCCCGCGTACAAGCCCAGGACCAAGATTACCCCAATGCAGGCTACACGCCGGACTACCTCGCCGATGAGCTGAACGCGCACATGTACGATGCGATGGTGGACTACATGAACGGCGAGAATACCATGGCTGCCAATGAGGTCCGGAAGTCCGTGCGGTTCGTGCGGTCGGCGGAGCGCTCGGCCAAAGGGGTACATCGCGCTGAGCTGAAAGGCTCACAAGATGAATTGACGGCGTTACAGTCCGACCTACTTTCCAACAAGGAGGTGAGCGCCCGCAGAATGCGCCACGTCTTCAGCAAAGCGGACCTTGCCATTGCGCGCCATCATTTGGGCTACGCCGTGGAATTTGAGGCTAAGAAGGACTTCGAAAGTGCCGGAAGTGCCATGGCCAGCGCTGCCCAATACACCGCCCATGCTGGTCAGTGGGCCGGCGAAGAGGTGGGTGAGGGATCCGAGGATGCTTGGAGAGGCGTGAAAAAGGTGGGCCACGATATTGGTGTGGGGGCCACGGTTACTGCGGAGGACGTGAGCAAGGGCATCAAAGCCGTGGATAACGAGACCAAGAAACTCGGCAAGAAGATGTTCTCCCGGAAAAAGGAGAAGTATGATATCTTCTGGATCGAAGCGGACCAGTTCTGATGACCGTGCAATTGCGCGGTAAAAAGCTGGTTCCTACTTCCTCCCTATCCTCCTACTTCCTACCGTAGACTCGGGTTCACCACCTTGCTCTTCTCAAACCGGTTGTGCTTTACCGGCACACAGTCGAAGCCTTTGGGGTAACGCAGGAAAAGGAAGCGCACGCTGAGGATCAATGGACGGTACTTGCTACTGAACCATTGGAGCTTGCCGAAATTTCCATCGTCCTCCGGGGCGATGCTGAAGATCGGTGTTTCGATGGCGGGAATGATCATCAACTGCTGGGTGAGCTTGAAGCCGTAGCCCACTTTCACATGCACCTGCCCGATCAGCTCCGGAGGAAACGCCCAGCGGTTGAGCGCGGTGAGGTCGGCGGTGTAACTGCGATTTGTGCTGTATCGCCAATCGAGGTTGGCCCCCAGACTGAGCTGCACGAACTGGTAATCGCGCGTTTGGATCAGCTTGTTGGCGTTGATGTGCGCAGTGAGGTGCTGGTCGTTGAAGGCGCCTTCCCCGGCCAATAGCCCGATGCTATCTCCGCGGGCCAAGGTGCTGGTGAACTCCTCGGTGCCCTTGAGCTGCTTGTAGGCCAAGCCAAAATCCCAGTAGTCGAGGATGATGGCATCGTTGGTGGCGTGGAACCAACCGGCTTCGAGGTAGAGGCCGAACTTCCCGTTGGGATCGAAGAGCGCAGTGTAGGTCGTGTCGGCATTGCTGAACACCTCCTCTTCTTCGTTCTTGAAGCGTGGCAAGGCGTAGGTGAGGCCGGGTGCGAAGTAGAAGCCGCCGCGCCGCATCTTGCCATCGGTAGGGAAGATCTCGGGCTTCTTGCGGTCGTAGAGGCCCTGCGCGCAGAGCGAACCGGCGAACAGGAGGCCAAATAGAATGGGGAGTGCACGGGTCATCGTTCCAAAGGAAGTACGCGGCATGGGGTTAGAACGCGGGAAGCGGTCGGGAAGTGTCAACGGGAGGATGTGAAGGGCGGTTGCGCTATCCCCGCTCTGGGGCTGGCGCTTGCTTCCAATTGACGTGAATGGACCGGTTGGACCGATGCCGCGTTCATCCTCGTCCATCCCCTCAAACTTGCTTCAGCAACTCCAAGGCCTTCTTCTCCACCTCTTCACTCTCCCACTTGGCTTCAATGCCGGGCATGGCCAGCACTTCCTCCATGATGCGGTCGTGCCGTTGACCTTCGCGCAGGGCTTCCACGTAGGGGATATTGGTGAATTTCACCTGGCTGTACAGCGGTATCCACTCCTCCGGGTGCTTGGCTTGGATGTGGCCTTCGATCTTCTTCCGGAGGATGAAACGCGGATCGGCGACGAGGTCGCGCATTTCGATAAAGTTGCGCAGGCTGAGGTCGGTGATGGCGTGTCCGTTGGCAACTCGGTGCTTGTCGTAGGCGGCCAATACAACGCCCCAGTTATCGTCGCCGTGCTCATCCAACAGGTCGTTCAGCACTTTGCAATCCTCGTAACCGGCGTTCATGCCTTCCCCATAGAAAGGCACCATGGCGTGTGCGGCATCGCCGAGGAGCGCCACGGTGGAGCCGTGTGTCCACGGGTTGCAACGGATGACTACGAGCGGGCTCTGTGGATTGCGCATGTATTGCTGCGTCATATCCGGGATCATCGCATAGGCATCAGGGAAGTGTTGCTTCAAGAATTTATCGGCCTCTGCCTCGGTGCGCACCTTGTCGAAGCCGGCATGCGGCGCTTCGGGCAATGCATTGTGCGGCATGAAGAGCGTGCCGGTGAAGCCGCCGTTCTGGTTCGCCAAGCCCATGAGCATGTAGTAGCGGCGCGGCCAGATGTGCAGGCATTGCGGGTCCATCTGCGGCGTACCATCCGCTGCGGCGGGGAAGGCGATCTCCTTGTAATCGTGCTCGATGTATTCTTGACTGTAATTGAAACGACCGTACTGCATTTTGGCACGTATCGCGCTGAACGCACCGTCGCAGGCCAGCACCACATCCGCTTTCACGGTCTTCTGCTCCTCCCCTTTCCGGCTGAAGATGCAGCTCGCATTGTCCAGGTCCACATCGTTGCAGCGGTAGCCGAAGTGCAGGGTGACGCCCGGCATTTTCTCGGCTTCAGAGAGGAGGCGGTTGTTCAGTTCGCCGCGACTCACCGAGTAGATGGCCCTGTTGTCAATGCTGTAAGGCAGGCGGTTGGTCTTGCCCTGCTCGTCATGCGTCATCCGTGCATACACCGGCACGGTGATCTCGCGGACCACGGCATCGATGCCCGCTGCGCGCAGGGCGGTCCAGCCGCGATGGCTTACTACCAGGTTGATGGAGCGGCCTGCATACTGTTCCGCTTGGCGGGGATCGGTGCGGCGCTCGTACAGGTCCACTTTGTGGCCACGCTTGGCCATGAGCACGGCGAGCAGGCTGCCTACCAATCCGCCGCCGACGATGGTGATGTTCTTCATTTTTGGTGATCGGTAGATAGTGATTAGCGAATGGTGAACGGTGATTGGCCGAAGAGTCGCGGAGAACGGCTAGAGGTGATCGGTGTTCGAAAGTTGGTGAACGTGATCTCTGATCACCAATCACCAACTACGATCACCCGCTTATCAGAGATTCCAGCGCATCTCCAAATCGCCAGACGTCCTCGAAGCTGTTGTACATCGGCACGGGTGCCATACGGATGACGTTGGGTTCGCGCCAATCCAGCGAGATGCCTTGGGCGGTGAGCTTATCGAAAAGGTCCTTGCCCATGCCGTGGGCGAAGATGGATAACTGGCATCCGCGCTGTTCCGGGTCGCTGGGCGTGATGATCTCCAAGTTCACGTTGTGCTTCGCGTTCAGCCCATTGATAAGGACCTCCGCATAACCAGTGAGCTGCAATGCTTTCGCGCGCAGGCGCTGCATCCCGGCCCGGCCGAATTGCTCCAGCGAGACCCGGTGGATGGCCATGTTGAACACCGCGGCGTTGCTCACCTGCCAGCCTTCCGCCGTTGGCATCGGACTGAACTCGGAGGTCATTTGGAAACGCGTGTGCTTGTCATGTCCCCACCAGCCCGCAAAGCGTGGCAGATCGGCCTTCAAATGGCGCTCGTGGATGAATGCACCGCCCACACTACCCGGGCCACTGTTGAGGTATTTGTAGGTACACCAGCAGGCAAAATCCACATTCCAGTCGTGGAGTTGCACCGGCATATTACCTGCGGCATGGGCCAGATCGAAACCGGCGATCGCGCCCACCTCGTGTGCTTTGGCGGTGATGGCCTCCAGCGCGAACGCTTGGCCGGTGTAGAACTGTACGCCACCGATGAGCACCAAGGCCAGCTCGTCGCCGAGTTCAGTGATCTTCGCGAGGATGTCCTCTGTGCGCAAGGTGTGTTCGCCTTTGCGCGGCTGCACCTCTACCAGGTGCTGCTTCGGGTCCAGGCCGTGGAAGGCGATCTGCGAAGCAAGTGCGTAAGTGTCGCTCGGGAAGGGGCGTTGCTCAGTGAGGATCTTCACGCGCTTTCCTTTCGGGCGGTAGAAGCTGACGAGCAGAAAATGCAGGTTGCTCGTGAGCTGGTTCATCATCACCACCTCTTCACTGCGCGCACCAACCACCTTGGCTGCACCATCGGTGAGTTCCTCGTGGTAGCTGTACCACGGATGCTTGGCTTCGAAGTGGCCTTCCACGCCGAAACGCGCCCAATCCTCCAGCTCTTGTTTCAGTGCAGCCTCAGCGCCTTTGGGCTGCAGGCCAAGCGAATTGCCGGTGAAGTAGACCACTTCGGAGCCTTTGTGTTGCGGAATGCGGAATTCACTGCGCAAGGAACGGAGCGGATCCTCGGCGTCCCATTGGCGGGCGGAGGCGAGTGTGTTCTCGGGGAGGTTCATGGGGTGCCGCGAATGTAATGGACCCTCATTCTTACTCACCGCCGAGACGCTAATAGCGCCAAGTTTGTGAAGGAACAGGCCGACCCTATTCCGCTCGGTGTGCTTGGCGCCTTGGCGGTGGAAACCTACCCGATCACCACCCCCGCCAACACGCACAGCGGTATCACGATCATCACGCCATCCACCAGAAGGCCGTAATACACCGGGTCGCGCACCGGCTTGGCGCGGAGGGTGAGCAGGATGGCGAATGCATATCCGGCCAGGATGGTCCAAGAAGCGGTGAGGTATCCAAGGCCGCGCAGGAAGATCACCTCGAACGCGGCGGAGAAGAGCAGGAAGAAGAGGGCAATGGCCTTCGCGCCGTTGGTGCCGAAGACGATGGGCACGGTGCGAAGGGCGGGATCATCGCTGGCTTGGTCGCGGATATCGAACAGGATGGCCAACGCGAGGATCAGCGGAACGCGCATGCTGGCAAGGGCGAAAATGGCCATTAGGGAATGATGCTCGGTGTCCAACCGCAATGGGATGGCCACCGCGACGATGGCCCAGATCACGGCGATCAAGATGGCTTTCAGGAACGGAACCGAGCGCAGCCCGATGCCGCGACCCGAGGATGAGGTGAACGGAGTGACATAGAAGAAGGTGAGCACCACTGCCGGGATCATCATCTTCCAAATGATCGGCCACAAAGGCCACATCAGTACGAAGGCAGCGGCCCCCGCCAAACCGACCAGCATGAACATGGTCCGTTTGTTCGCTTGGTACCACTTCAGGTTCTCATATTCATCCGCTTCCGGACCTCCAGTGCGTGCAAGTCGCGTAACGCCATATGCTGCAAACGCTCCCATGAACGCTGCCAGTGCATAGCGGTGCGCCAACGCACCTTCATGCAGGAACAAAGCAGTCCAGAATATCTGGGCCGCCACCGCAAGGGCTACCCACAAGTGCCCGAAGATCAGCCAATGCAATACCGGATGTCGGACCCCTCCCGTCATGGCTCAAGGCTTCAGGGCGGGATCGATCACGTAGCGGTTCATGGCCAAGCCCACCGCTACGCCCACAGCCGTGGAGAGCAGGCTCCGTACCACGCGTTTGGGCCGCCCCACCGCACTGTAACCGGTTGCATAAATGGGATCCCCCTCCATATTGGGATCAGTGATGGAACCGCGTGTCACATACACCCGGGGCAACGCCATGGCGCCGGCATAGATCGGTGGAAGCAGCAACGAATTCACCTCCAGATCCAGCGCCATCGTGAGACCCGCCCCGAGCAAGAAGCCCCCTAACACGGGAAGGATGGGCTTGTAGCCTTTGCGCGCATCGCGTTCCCCTTCAATGAACCAGCGCATTTGTGGGATCGTGTACTCATTCCCGAAGAGCGTGTCCATGAAGTACCAGACCTTTTCATGGCCCACGCTGTCAACCACACTGAACACGCTGCTGGTGGGCTCTGCGCGCTCTACGCGCTTGTGCTTGCTCGGCACCAAGTAGCGGATCTCCAAACTACTCTGTCCGATCACTTGCCCTTCCAGCACCTGTCCGTTCATCAGGTTGATCTTGTCCTGGGCATGAACGGTTGCCAAGCAGAGGGTAAAGAAGATTAAAAGCAGGATGCGCATGGGGTCGGCGAAGTTGGGGCAGAATCCGGAACTAAGGCATCCATGACCACCAAAGTCGTGCAACTTTGGCTCGGTTGGCAGCGGAACACGAAGCTGATATTCGTCAACCACATCCCCCGGTATCTTTGCCGCCCTTTCAAGCCTACGAACCAACATGTCCCTGAACTCCTATCAAGCCCGCCACATCGGACCGGACGCCAGCGAGCTGGCCGCCATGCTCGAAACCATTGGTCAACCCTCTTTGGACGCCCTTATGGAGCGTACCCTGCCGGACAGCATCCGCTCCACCAAGCCCTTGAACGTAGGTGACGGACTGAGCGAAAGCGATCAGCTGAACCACATGCGCGAGCTGGGCATGCGCAACCGGGTATTCCGCAGCTACATCGGCTTGGGATACAGCGGCACTTTGACCCCCTCACCCATCCGGCGCAACATCTTCGAAAATCCCGGATGGTACACGGCCTATACGCCTTATCAGGCCGAGATCAGCCAAGGACGACTGGAAGCGCTGCTGAATTTCCAGACCGTGGTGAGCGACCTCACTGCGTTGCCGATCGCAAACGCCTCCTTGTTGGACGAGGCCACGGCCATCGCCGAGGCCATGCTCATGTTCCACAACGAGCGCAGAAAAGAGAACGAGCACCGCAACAGCTTCTTCGTGGATGCCAAGCTGCTTCCGCAGAACATCGACGTGTTGCGCACCCGTGCTGAGCCATTGGGCATTGAACTGGTCCTGGGCAACGTGCTGGCCGACCCCATCCCCGACAACTGCTTCGGCATGGCCCTCCAGTATCCCGCCATGGACGGCACCGTGCATGACTACCGCGAGGTGGTAGCCAACGCCAAGACCGCGGACATGAAAGTGGCGGTATGCACCGACCTGCTGGCACTCACCCTGTTGACGCCTCCGGGCGAATGGGGTGCCGACGTTTGCGTGGGCAATAGCCAGCGCTTCGGCGTACCCATGGGATACGGTGGCCCACACGCCGGATTCTTCAGCACCACCGAGGAGTTCAAGCGATTGATCCCCGGCCGCATCATCGGTGTGAGCAAGGATCGCCGCGGACGCCAAGGTCTCCGTATGGCCCTGCAGACCCGCGAGCAACACATCCGCCGTGACAAGGCCACCAGCAATATCTGCACGGCACAGGCCCTGCTCGCCGTAATGGCCTCTTCCTATGCCGTCTATCACGGTCCGGAAGGACTGAAGGAGATCGCGAACCGCACGCATGGTTTTGCCCAGCAACTGGCCGCAGGTGCGATGGCCATGGGCTATGGCATGCAGAACAACTCCTTTTTTGACACGATCACTTTGACCCTTCCGCAGGGCGTGACCGGAAAACAGGTCCGCACCGCCATGGAGGCCCGCTCCATCAACCTCTCCTACCGCAACGACCTGATCGGCATTGCATTGGACGAGACAGTGGGCACCTCCGATGTGCGGGACCTACTGGATGCTTTGGCCGAGGCCTGTGGCAAAAAAGCAGGTACCGCCACATTGGCGAACGGCGCAGGCATGGCTATTCCGAAGGAGCTGCAGCGCACTTCCGAGTACCTCACCCATCCGGTATTCAACTCCTACCACACGGAGACCGAGTTAATGCGCTACCTGAAGCGCTTGGAGAACAAGGACTTCTCGCTGGTACACGGCATGATCCCCTTGGGTTCCTGCACCATGAAGCTCAACGCCGCGAGCACCCTGCTCCCATTGATGTGGCCCGAGTGGGCCAGCCTGCACCCCTTCGTGCCGGTGGAACAGGCAGGTGGATACCAAGCTTTGATCAAGGACCTTGAGGCGGCACTGGCCAACCTGACCGGCCTGAGCGCCACCAGCCTGCAGCCCAACAGCGGTGCCCAAGGCGAATACACCGGATTGCTCACCATCCGCGCTTACCATGCTTCGCGCAACGAGCTGCACCGCGATATCGCCCTGATCCCCAGCAGCGCACACGGCACCAACCCTGCCAGCGCCGTAATGGCCGGTATGAAGGTGGTGGTGGTAAAGGCGGACGAGCGCGGCCAAGTGGACGTGACCGACCTGAAGGCCAAGGCCGAGAAATACAAGGACAACCTCTCCTGCCTGATGATCACCTACCCCAGCACACACGGGGTGTATGAAGCGGCGATCAAGGAGGTGATCGATACGGTGCATGCCAACGGCGGCCTGGTCTATATGGACGGGGCCAACATGAATGCCCAGACCGGCCTGACCTCCCCCGGGGAAGTTGGTGCCGATGTATGCCACCTCAACCTGCACAAGACCTTCGCTATTCCACACGGTGGAGGCGGCCCGGGCGTAGGACCGATCTGCGTGAATGAAAAGCTGAAGCCCTTCCTACCCGGACATTCCATGGTGGTCACCGGCGGCGATCAGGCGATCCCCGCAGTGAGTTCAGCCCCTTATGGAAGCGCCTTGATCCTGTTGATCAGCTACGCCTACATCAAGATGCTGGGCAACCAAGGCGTGACCGATGCTACGCGCTATGCCATTCTGAAT
The DNA here is from genome assembly GCA_040391235.1 of Cryomorpha ignava. Classification (GTDB taxonomy): domain Bacteria; phylum Bacteroidota; class Bacteroidia; order Flavobacteriales_F; family PHOS-HE28; genus PHOS-HE28. The sequence continues at coordinate 113,284 of JBEBYG010000003.1, read as the reverse complement.
GCCAACTACCTGAAGGCCAAGTTGGAGGGTGAATACCCGATCCTCTACAAAGGCGACGTAGGTATGGTGGCCCACGAAATGATCCTGGACTGCCGCGATTTCAAGCGGACGGCCGGTGTGGAAGTGGAGGACATCGCCAAGCGCTTGATGGACTATGGATTCCATGCGCCCACAGTAAGTTTCCCAGTGGCAGGCACGCTGATGGTGGAACCCACAGAAAGCGAGAACAAGGCCGAACTGGACCGCTTCGTGGAAGCAATGACCACCATTCGCCAGGAGATCAAGGACATCGTGGATGGCAAGCTGGACAAGGCGGACAATCCGCTGAAGATGGCGCCCCACACCGCGGAAGAGGTGATCGCCGACCAGTGGAACCACAGCTATGGCCGCGAACAGGCCGCCTATCCGGTGCCCAGCATTCGTGGCTGGAAATACTGGCCTACGGTAAGCCGGGTGGACAATGCCTACGGGGACCGCAACTTGGTATGCAGCTGCCCGCCGATGGAGGACTATGCCGAGCATCCGGTGGAGGCCAGCCTTCAAGGATAAAATAGAACGAACGACGGAAGTCCGGGTAAGGAGATCGATGATCGCCCTTACTCGGACTTCATTGCTTTCTGCCCCTCACGCATCGGTCTGTTTTCTTCGACAGATGGCGCAGATGGCACAGATAATTCTTGCCTCCGATCTCCGAAAAGGCTCGTCCGAGTCGGAATCGGGAATCAGCGAATGAGGAATATGCGGATCCGCAGAGTGCGCGAAACTGTAAGCTTCTTCAGAAGTCTGTGAAATGCGAATTGGTCCTATTCGGACTTCATCGCTTTCTGCACCTCACGCATGAGGCTGCCCGCGAAGATGAACTCTTGGAGTTCCTTGTTGTCGCTTTTCAGCAACTCCGGGCGTGTGCCCTGCCACCACAGCTTCTTGTTGTTGATGAAGTAGATCTCATCAGCGATCCCCATCACCGAGTTCATGTCGTGGGTGATCACGATGGTGGTGGTATCGTATTCCTCGGTGATCTCCTTGATCAACTCATCGATCACGATGCTGGTCTGGGGATCCAGGCCGCTGTTGGGCTCGTCCACGAAGAGGTACTTCGGCTTCATGGCGATCGCCCGCGCAATACCCACGCGCTTCTGCATGCCACCGCTGATCTCCGCAGGGAACTTCTTTCCTTGACCTTCGATCTTCACGCGCTTCAGGCAGAACAGTGCCCGCTCCATCATCTCCCGCTGGCTCATGGTGGCGAACATCTTCAAGGGGAACATCACGTTCTCCATCACCGTGAGGGAGTCGAAGAGCGCGTTGCTTTGGAAGAGCATGCCGATCTCCTGGCGTAACAGCTTCTTCTCGTCCTTGTCCATGGCGTAGAAGGACTTTCCATCATAGAGCACTTCGCCCTTTGTTGGTGCGTGCAGGCCTACAATGCATTTGGCCAGTACGCTTTTCCCACTACCGCTCTTACCGATGATCTGGTTCACCTTACCCTTCTGGAACGTGGCATTGATGTCATGTAGCACCTCCACGTTGCCAAAGCTCTTGCTCAGGTTCCTCACCTCGATCATAGCAAGAGCATTTGGGTGAGAAGGTAGTTCGTGATCAGGATCACCACGTCGCTGTATACCACAGCCTTGGTGCTACTGATGCCCACTTCCCGCGTGCCGCCCGTGGTGTAGTAGCCCTGGTAGGCTGAAACGGTGGCGATGATCACGGCGAAGACCACCGTTTTGATCAAGGCGTAGGTGACGATATAGGGGTCGAAATCGTATTGCACCCCCTGGATATAGTTCGACGAACTGATGATGCCACTGGCTGTGCCGGCCAACCAGCCCCCGAAAATGCTCAGGAACATGCTGATGATGATCAGAAAAGGATTGATCAGGGCCGTGGCGATGATCTTTGGGAGGATGAGGTATCCTGCAGAATTCACTCCCATGATGTCCAATGCATCAATCTGTTCCCGAACGCGCATGGAGCCTATCTCCGCCGCTATCGTGGAACCAACCTTGCCCGCCAATATCAAGGAGATAATGGTGGGACTGAATTCGAGAATAGTGCTTTGCCGCACCGTGAAGCCCACCACGTACTGGGGGATCAGGGGCGAATCAATGTTCGTTTTGGTCTGGATGGTGATCACGGCTCCCATGAAGAGGGAAAGCAGGGACACGATGCCTAAGCTCTTGACACCCAGCAGGTCCATCTCCTCCACGGTGCGCTTCCAATAGATGCTCAGCCGCTCCGGCTTGGAGAAGACCTCTCCAAGGAGCATGAAGTAGCGACCGATATGGAATAACAGGGACATGGCTTGAAAAGGCGGGCTAATGTAGGGCCGTGATAACTTCCGCTAAATCTTTCCGCTGTCCTTTTATCAGCATGGCGGTCCTGCTACCTTTGTCAACCATCCGCCACTGGCGGTCCTGTATGGCCGAAATACTTCCTCGAAATATCCGCGCCTTGGTCTTCATGTTAGGGTCCCTCCTCTTCCTTATGGGTTGTGCCTCGCACTCGCGCTATGGTGCCTCACCACGCAAGAAGAAGGGGTGCGATTGCCCCAAGTGGAACGCCGTGCCGCCAGGAAGTAGTAAGGAATACCGGGTAGACAACGCCATGCGGACAAACGACACTTCCGTATTCACAGATGCCACCGGTAACTGACATTTTGCGCCTGCAGGCGCATTTGCCGCGTAACTCGTGGCCGGTGGTGGCCAGTTGGCTCCGGCGCAATCCGGTGCTCGTGCGCATTAGCCCACCACGCACCACCAAGCTTGGGGATTATCGCGTGGCCAGCCGCACCCAGCCACACCGCATCTCGGTGAACGAAGACCTGAACCGCTACGCCTTCCTCGTGGTGCTGGTGCACGAATTCGCTCACTACACCACCTTCCAGAAGTACCGCAGGCACGAGCCGCACGGAGCCGAATGGAAGGCCGAGTACAAGCGCATGATGCGCCCCTTCCTCTCTAGGGAGATCTTTCCGGCCGACCTGCTCCGCAAGCTCACCCTTCACTTGGATGATGCTCCCAGCAGCAGCTGCACCGACCACGGACTGATGCGGGTGCTGCGCCGTTACGACAAATCACCTCAGCCTTTCCTCGAGGAATTGGAGGTCAACACCGTTTTCCGGTTCAACGGAAAGCTTTTCGTGAAAGGACGCCAGCTGCGCAAGCGGTTCCGCTGTCGCTGTCTCAATAATCGCCGCATCTATTTGATCGACCCCACCGCCGAGGTCAACTTGGAGCAACCAGTGCCCGCACGACGGGCCTCGTAAGCTGCTCCCACATCTATTGGAAATGAACAACACGCATACCTATTGCATCATTATGGCCGGTGGCATCGGAAGCCGCTTCTGGCCCATGAGCCGCACTGCAAACCCCAAACAATTTCTGGATTTTTTGGGCCATGGGCGATCCCTCATCCAGCAAACCTTCGATCGGTTCTCGGAGATCTGCCCCGTGGAGAACATCTATGTGGTGACCAATGCGCAATATGAAGCACAGGTCCGCGTGCAACTCCCCGCACTGAGGCCGGAACAGATACTCCTGGAGCCGGACCGCCGGAACACGGCACCGTGCATTGCCTATGCCAACCACGCCATTGCCAAGCGCGACCCAAAGGCCGTGATCATCACCGCGCCCAGCGATCACTTGGTGCAGGATGAAAAGGAATTCCAAGCACGCATGAAGATCGCCTTGGAGCAAGCCGCAGCAGAGGATTGCCTGGTCACTTTGGGCATTACTCCGGACCGCCCTGATACCGGCTACGGCTACATCCAGTTCAGCGACCAAGGCCCGGCCGAACGACCCGACGTAAAGCGCGTACGCAACTTCACGGAAAAGCCTGACCATACAACGGCCCAGCGCTTTTTGGACAGCGGCGAATACCTCTGGAATAGTGGCATCTTCATTTGGTCGTTGACCAGCATTCGCTCGGCCTTCGCGAAGCATCTGCCCGAGATGGAAGCGCTGTTCAGCACAGGTACCGAATCTTACGGCACCCCCAAGGAAGCCGACTTCATCGCCTCCATCTACAGCGATTGCCAGAACATCAGCATCGACTACGGCATCCTCGAAAAGGCCGACAATGTGTACGTGGTAGCCGGTGATTTCGGCTGGAGCGACCTTGGTACCTGGGGCAGCCTTTACGCCCAACTCCCGAAGGATGCCAACGCCAATGCGGGCACCAGCAAGACCGTCCGCATTTATGACGGCAAGGACAACATGGTCCACATCCAGGATGATCGCTTGGTGGTGCTGCAAGGACTGGAGGACTTCATCGTGGTAAGCACGCCGGATGCCCTGCTTGTTTGCCGCAAGCACGACGAACAGAAGATCAAAGGGATCGTGCAGGAGCTTACCAAGGATATTGGGGAGAAGTACATTTAGTTGTCGGTTCTCGGTTGGCAGTTGTCGGGTTTGCGGCTCGGTGCCTCCTGCGCTAAACCCGAAGGATCTGCACCGGTGGCTAAGGACGTCACCAGCATTGAAGCCAATTCGGACATGCTGGTGCTGCACTTGGGATGATCCTGCCAAGCCGCAGCCAGATGACCTATCTCCCTAAACCTCAACTACATGAGGGCACGAGGAATCATGAACTCCAACTACATCGACAAGGTGGTGCGCGAATGGCGTTGTGTGGCGAAAGCACCTTATAACAAACCTTAAACATGACTCATTATCAATGGGTTAGCCCCATCCCTGCATGGCAAGGACCAAGATCAACAAGCCATTCAAAAGATTCCCGTTCGTCCACGGCCCAACATTGGCTTCCTTTGCGGTCCTAATGGAGGTAGCCCCCCTAATAACCGAATCGTCCGAATTCCAGGACGTAATGGGACAGCTCAGTGATGAGCCTTGCATCGCTTTGGATACCGAGGCGAGTAGCTTCCATCGCTTCCACGAACGCATCGGGCTGATCCAGCTCTCGAACCGCAAGAACACCTGGCTGCTGGATCCGCTCGCTCTGGACAATGTGGGCGAACTCGGCACGATCCTCGGTTCGGAGCATGGAGAAACCGTCGTTCACGATGCCGACTTCGATCTGCGTCTGTTGAAGCGGATGTACGGCTTCCGCGTGCGGCACATCTTCGATACGCTGATAGCGGCGGAACTGATAAACGAACCCGAACTGGGCTTGGCATCGCTGCTGAAGAAGTACTTCGGCATCCAGTTGGACAAGCGCTTCCAGAAAGCGGATTGGTGCAAGCGACCACTGACCCAAGGGATGCTGGACTATGCGGCCATGGACACCCGCTACCTGATCGGTCTGCGCGATGAACTGGCTTCAGGGTTGCGTGCGAAAGGGCGCTGGGATTGGGCGGTTGAGGAATTCCAGTTGCTTACCGAGGTCCCCTTCCAAGCCAAAGATGACAACACACCGGCATTCCTCCGGATCAAGGGAGCAAAGGCACTGAAACCCAAGGAGCTTGCCGTACTGAAGGAGCTGCACGCTTGGCGTACGGGCGTGGCATCCGGTTTGGATCGTGCCGCCTTCATGGTACTGGGAAATGATGTACTCCTCAGCTTGGCCAAGGAACCGGTAACGGACCTGGGCGATCTGGGTCGCGTGAAAGGTGTAGGACCATCCGCCATGGAGAAATATGGCACGGATATTCTCGAAGCGATGCTGCGTGGCATCGCTATGCCCAAGGACCTATGGCCCCGTTTGGAACGACCAAAGCGATTCCCGCGCGACCCACAGTTGGAGGAGCGCGTGAAGCGATTGAAGACCGTGAGGGACAAGCTCGCCTTGGACCACGAGTTGCGTCCCGGCATCATCGCTGCCAACCAGTTGCTGACAGATATCGCCCGGGCCATGCCCGCATCACAGGAAGACCTCATGAACGTTCCTGGATTGCGGCATTACCAAGCACGCGAATTCGGACCCGCGCTCTTGGCGGTCCTGTAACCCAATTCCTCACGGCTGGTAATACTTGTCACCAGACCACCCCGGGGCCGGCGGTAGGTTTGCAGTGAATGATGGACCATCGTTTGGAGCCGCACAATTTGAACTCGCACGCATGGGCTGGGTGATCCTGGGGTATGCGGGCGCAGTGCTCATGGGCTTGGCGCTCGGGATGATGGGTGGTGGTGGGTCCATCCTCACCGTTCCGATCTTGGTCTACCTCTTCGGGCAAGATCCCGTGACCGCTACCGGCCTCTCGCTCTTCATTGTGGGCACCACCAGCGGGGCAGGTCTTTTCTCCCACCACCGGCAAGGGAACATCCGTTGGCGCACGGCAGCCATTTTTGGTGGTGCATCCATTATCAGCGTCTTCATCACACGTCGCTGGCTCGTGCCTGCCCTTCCTGATCCACTTCTGGCTTGGGATGGTTTCCACTTGGGTAAAGGCACCGCAATACTCGGCCTCTTTGCAGTAATGATGGTGTACTCCGCTTGGCGGATGATCCGCAGTAAGAAGCCCGAGGTTTCCCCGGGCAATGGAAAAGACCACATACGATCGCTGGTGCTTATCGGGCTTAGCGTCGGAATACTAACGGGAGTGCTGGGAGCCGGGGGTGGTTTCCTGATCGTACCCGCTCTGGTATTTCTCGCGGGAATGGACATGAAGCATGCTGTTGGCACCTCCCTGCTCATCATCACCGTGAATGCTTTCATCGGCTTCTTGGGCGACCCGTATGTCCATTTGGCGGACCACGCTGAACTCCTACTGCCATTCTTGTCCTTGGCCATCATTGGCATCGTTGTTGGCAGCCGACTGTCCACGCGCATGAGCAATGAAAAACTTCGCCCAGCGTTCGGCTGGTTCATCCTTGCCATGGGCGTTTACATCCTTATTCGCGAAATTTATGCCGTTGCATAAATTTCGTACGGGCGGGAGATCTCCCGCCCCACCCTCTCCAGATAAAAGACGAAGAACATGAAAATCGAACAGATCTACACCGGATGCCTTGCGCAAGGCGCCTACTTCATCGAAAGCGATGGCGAAGCTGCCGTGATCGATCCTTTGCGCGAATCACAACCCTATATCGACCGGGCTGAAAAGAGCGGCGCCAAGATCAAGTACGTGCTGGAGACACACTTCCATGCAGACTTCGTAAGTGGTCACGTGGACCTTGCCAAGCGCACGGGCGCCACCATCGTTTACGGCCCGAATGCCAAAACAGATTTCGCTGCGCATATAGCTACCGACGGCGAGGAGCTGAAGCTCGGCAAGGTGACCATCAAAGTGCTCCACACGCCGGGGCACACCATGGAAAGCACCACTTACCTCTTGCTGGACGAGAATGGAAAGCCGCACTGCATCTTCAGCGGGGACACACTCTTCATCGGCGATGTGGGCCGTCCCGATCTAGCGCAGAAGATGGGCAGCCTCACCATGGAGGACCTCGCTGGCTACCTCTATGATTCGCTGCATACCAAGATCATGACCTTGCCTGACGATGTGATCGTCTACCCCGCTCACGGCGCTGGAAGCGCTTGCGGCAAGAACATGAGCAAGGAGACCTGGGACACCTTGGGCAACCAGAAAAAGTTGAACTACGCGCTGAAGGCGGCCTCCAAGGAACAGTTCATCAAGGAGGTCACCGATGGGATCCTCCCGCCACCAGCCTACTTCCCGCAGAATGTAGCCATGAACAAGGGGGCCATCCCCAGCTTGGATACCGTGAAGGAGAAGGGGCTCCGTGGGCTCACTCCCGACCAAGTAGAGCTGATCGTGGAAAGTGAAGGCGCCTTGGTGCTGGACACCCGTCCTGCCCAAACCTTTAAGGACGGTTTCGTTCCACGCAGCATCAACATCGGCCTGCGGGGCGATTTCGCTCCTTGGGTGGGTGCCATGATCCCCGATGTGAAGCACCCGCTGGTGTTGGTGACCAGCGAAGGTGAAGAGGATGAGGCCGTAACGCGCTTGGCCCGCGTAGGCTATGACAATGTACTGGGCTACCTGAAAGGCGGCATGTCCGCATGGAAGAGCGCCGGACGCGAAGCGGATTCCTTGGAAAGTATCTCAGCGGAAGAGTTCGCAAACCGCATGGAACACGCAAGCCTGAACGTATTCGATGTGCGCAAGCAAAGCGAATGGGAGGCCGAACACTTGGAGCATGCAAAACATTGCTCACTGCAGTTCCTGAACGACCACATCGCGGATTTCAGCAAGACGGAGCCGAATTACCTGCACTGCGCAGGTGGCTACCGCAGCATGATCGCAGCATCGGTATTGAAATCCCGTGGATACCACAATGTTGTTGAGGTCGCGGGTGGATTTGCCGCCATCCAGAAGACCAACCTGCCCACCACGGAATTCGTTTGCCCGAGCAAGGCTGTGAAATAGCCCTTCGACCATTTGCGCATAAAAGAGCGCGATCCGCATGGATCGCCCTTTTTGTTCAGGTCCGTAAGGGTCAGGCCCATTCCCTATCGCTTTCTTCAAAAACCATCTCCCCTGCATTGACGCAGGTTCCTGAATACTAGGAAGCGAGTCCTTCCGGCTAACGAGATGTTGTTCGTATCACACGGGGTCAAAGCCGTTTGATGCTTTGGAAACCTCTATTTTGCACTGAACCCAAAACCATTCAGCCATGAGAAGATTTCGCAAACCCATCCTCTATATCGCCGCAGCCAGCGTTATGATCACCCAAAGTGGTTGCTTCGGATCCTTCGAGCTAACCAAGAAATTATATGGTTGGAATGATAGCGTCAGTAGCCAGAAGTTCGTGAAGACCTTGTTATTCTGGGGCTTGAACATCATTCCCGTTTATGGAGTCGCCGTGTTCCTTGACGCGGTGATCTTCAACTTGATCGAGTTCTGGGGAGGCAGCAATCCCATTGCGATGAATGAAGGCGACCGCGAGGTGCAAGATCTTGCCTACGGCGGAAACACCTATCGCGTCGTGGCCACCAAGGACACCTTCACCACCACACAGCTTACCGGTGCCGCTGCCGGCGCAGTGCGTGTGATGAACTTCGACCGCGCTACCCTCACATGGAATTACAGCGACGCGAAGGTGACCAACCAACCGGTGATGAGCTTCCTGGATGACCATGCGGACCGTGTGCGCGTTTATACCGCCAATGGCTATTCCGACCTCGCTTCGGCAGACCTGCAGTCCCCTGCCTTGGTGGCAAGCGCCCTGCAGCTTCAAGCTACGACGGATGAACATGCGAGCGCCCAATAGCACGCAACCCTGAACGTTGTAAAAGCCCGGCCGGAAGCCGGGCTTTTACGTTGGGCCCAAGCAAAAAGGGCGACCCGCATGGGTCGCCCTTTCTATTCCGGATAAGATGACCTAGACCAGTTCCTTCTTGGCCAGGTAAAAGTCGATCAGCTCGATGTTCTTCTCCCCCAACCGAGCATCCAGTTCGGTCAGGGTCTTGGGCGGCGACAGGATCACCTTATCCCCTCTCTTCCAGTTCAGCGGCATGGCACAGCCTTTCTCGTCCGCGGTTTGCATGGCCTCCAGCACACGCTTGATCTCCTCCATGTTACGTCCCACGTTCAGCGGGTAATACATGATCAGGCGGATAATGCCTTTGGGGTCGATGAAGAACACGGCACGCACCGCGGCTGTGCTACTGGCGTTATCATGCAGCATCCCGTACAACTTCGCCACCTTCATATCGATATCCGCGATGATGGGGAAGTCCATGAAAACGCCGGTCTTCTCCCGCACGTTCTGCACCCAGGCCACGTGGCTATGGATACTATCGATGCTTTCACCGATCAGCTTCGTATTACGCTCAGCGAACCACTTCTTCTCTTGGGCAAAGCCGGAAAGTTCCGTGGTACAAACTGGGGTAAAATCCGCCGGATGTGAGAAGAGGATGGTCCAGCTATCCTTGATGTATTCACTAAAACGCATGGGACCAGTGGTGGTCAATGCCTCGAAATCCGGGGCCTTGTCGCCGATACGCGGCATGGACATGGTTGTTCCTTCCATTTTCTATAGGGTATTGGTTTCAGTCAAAGAGAACCAATAAGGCCCACATAGGGGGTGACATCCATCACAGAGGAGCTTTTCGCCTGTGATGATCCTCACACTGGGAAGCACCACCGCTTCCGACATTTGCACCACAGAACGACGGAGATGAAAAAGAACATGGGAAGTCTGGACCGAACGGTCCGCATCATCGTGGCCGCATTGATAGCCGTGCTTTACTTCACAGGGGTCATACAAGGGACATGGGCGATCATCCTGTCTGTGCTCGCGGTGGTTTTCCTGCTCACCAGTTCCGTGAGCTTCTGCCCGCTCTACGCCATCTTCGGCATTAACACCTGCAAGAAATGAAGAACATGTGGCTGATCACCGGCATCGCGGTGGTGCTCGGAGCGATAGCTGGTTGGTTCTATTGGAGCCAATGGGGCTGTGAAGTGGGCTGTGCCATTACGAGTAGCCCGATAAATAGCTCGCTTTATGGAGGACTTATGGGCGGTCTGCTCGTGAACACCTTCAAGAAGGAGAAGAAGACAGAAGAACCCAACAACAACTAAAACAACAACTGAATGTTCCGCACACTTTTCGGAATGGGTCCCAAAGTGGACCTCAAAGAACTCAAGGCTAAAGGCGCCGTGATCCTGGACGTACGCAGCACAGCTGAGTTTGCCAGTGGCCACGTCAAGGGTGCCATCAACATCCCATTGGACCGTCTCCAGCAGCAGTTGAAGAAACTTCCCAAGGACAAGGTCGTGATCGCCTGCTGCCTCAGTGGAGGTCGCAGCGGAAGTGCGACATCCATCCTGAAGTCCGAAGGGTACGAGTGCTACAACGGCGGAGGCTGGGCCAGCTTGGACCGTGAGCTCAAGGGCTGATGAACCACCTCCTTCGGAACTGGAATTTCCCCCGAGCGCTCCGGCTAATTCTGGCCGGGGCGTTCTTGGGCGCGGGCATCAACAGTGGCGAATGGCTGCCCTATATGGCCGCCGGCATTTTCGGTCTGCAGGCCATCTTCAATGTGGGTTGCTGCGGTGCCGCCTGCGCTGCCCCGCCAGTGAACCGAAAGGCCGATGCCCTTGTTCAGGAAGTGGACTACGATGAAGTGAAGTAACGATGAGCGAGAAAACGACCTTCAAGGAATTGATCAACGGCGATAAGCCGGTGGTAGTGGACTTCTTTGCAGAATGGTGCGGCCCCTGCAAGGCCATGAAGCCCATTCTCGACGAGTTCAAACAAGAGGTGGGTGACAAAGCCGTGGTGATCAAGATCGACATCGATAAGAACCCTGCCGCTGCCCAAGCTTACAAGGTGCGGGGTGTGCCCACGTTGGCGATCTTCAAGAAGGGGCAAGTGGTTTGGCGGCAATCCGGGGTAATGGGATCGGCCCAGCTCCAACAGGCGCTACAGCCGTTCCTCTGATGCTCGATCGGCCACATCGGCCAAGTGTACCTCAATCGCGCCACGGGATAGGGTGACCATACCACGGCGTTGCAATTGCTGAAGTAGACGTGTGACCACCTCGCGCGGAGAGCCCAATTCTTGGGCAATATCCTGGTGCGTGGCCTTCAATGTGGTGATCCCGGTGGCCTGCACCCGTTTCACCAGGTAATCCCAAAGCTGATCATCCATTTTCATGAAGGCAAGCTTCTCGATGGTCTCGAGCAGTTCACCGAAACGTTGCGCCTGCGCAGCGCCCACGTATCGGCGCCATTCGGGATAAATCATCCATTCGTCCGCATAGCGGGCAGGTACCATCAGTAGTTCGGCGTCCTCTTCCACCACGGCCATGATGCCGCTGGTCTTCTTCGCCTCACAGCACGTGAGTGACATCGAGCATGTCTCGCCGGGCATGATGTGGTAGAGGAAGCGCTCCTTCCCATCTTGATCCTGGGCCAGAATCCGCAAGCTGCCTTTCTCCACGATCGGGACCTGGGTGATCGTATCTCCCACCTGCATGATCACCGTGCCAGCAGGGAAGCTTCGTCGAGTTACAACCGTGTTGAAGGCGTCCTGAAGTGCTTGTTGCGTGAACATGCACGCAATGTACTGGCGGAAATAGGATCCACCACGCTTCAATCCACGCTACGATGGGTACCCTTCGGGTTCTCGAAATCGAGGAACATGTTGGCCCAGATGATCTTGCTCAAGGCATAGAATAAAGGGCCTACCGAGATCATCGCGACCGAAACCACGCCGATTATCCACGGCAGGGGCGCATCGGGTGCCAGCACCAGAAAGGCGACCCAAATACTTACGGCCAAAGCTGTGCCCATGGCATAGGACACATACATGGCGCCGTAGTAGAAGCCCGGCTCAATGGTATAGCGGCCGTTGCATTCCGAACACCGCTCGTGCAGGTCTCCCACGCGCTTGAGGTTGTACGGATGCGCCACGAAGAAATCGCCTTCGTGACAATAGGGGCACTTGAAATTGAGGATGCTGTAGAGCTTCGTGTCCTTCACCATGATTCCCGCGAAGGTCGGGCTATTAAACGGTATTTTAGTAACGATCGTCACTAAATGGAGGAAAGCTGAGGTGGGTTCTGTGTCCTCAGGATCCCCTTCGGGAGATCGCTGAGGGAACTACAGGGACTACCCCCCGCTCACCATCTTCGCTGGGTCCACCCACTTGTCGAAGTCCTCGGAGCTGACGTAGCCCAAAGTGAGCGCAGCCTGCTTCAGCGTCGTGCCTTCTTTGTGGGCCTTGTTCGCGATCTCGGCGCTCTTGTAGTAGCCGATGTGCGTGTTCAGTGCTGTCACCAGCATCAGGGAGTTCTCCAAGTGCTGCTTCAGCACGGGCTTGTTGGGCAGAAGGCCCTCGGCGCAATGGTCGTTGAAGCTGACGCAGGCATCACCGAGCAAGTGGGCGCTCTGCAATACGTTGGCCGCCATCATCGGCTTGAATACGTTCAGCTCGAACTGGCCTTGCATGCCGCCAACGCTTACGGCCACATCGTTGCCGATCACCTGAGCGCACACCATGGTGAGGGCCTCGGGCTGCGTGGGATTCACCTTTCCGGGCATGATGGAAGAACCGGGCTCGTTGTCCGGAATGATGATCTCGCCGATGCCGCTGCGGGGACCGCTGCTGAGCATGCGGATGTCGTTGCCGATCTTGTTGAGTGAAACCGCCAAGCGCTTGAAGGCACCGCTGAGTTCCACGATCGCATCGTGTGCGGCGAGTGCCTCGAACTTGTTCGGAGCGGTAACGAATGGGAATCCGGTGAGTTCGGCGATCTTCTTCGCGACCAGAACACTATAGCCCTTGGGTGCATTGAGGCCCGTCCCCACAGCGGTGCCGCCCAACGCGAGTTCACGGATCATTTCCAGCGCGTTCTCCACCGCGCGGATGCCGTTGTCCAGCTGCTGCACGTAGCCGCTGATCTCCTGCCCGAGCGTGAGCGGTGTCGCATCCATGAAGTGGGTGCGACCGGTCTTCACGATATCCTTGAAGTCGTTGCTCTTCTTGGCCAGGGTGTCGCGCAGCTTCCTCACTCCGGGCAGCGTCACCTTGGCGGTGGCGGTGTAGGCCGCAATGTGCATGGCCGTGGGGAAAGTGTCGTTGCTGCTCTGGCTCTTGTTCACGTCGTCATTGGCCTTGAGCACTTTTTCGGCGTCCGAGAGCTTGCCACCTTGCAGCACGTGGCCGCGGTTGGCCACCACCTCGTTCACGTTCATGTTGCTCTGGGTACCGCTGCCGGTCTGCCAGATCACCAGTGGGAACTGGTCGTCCAGCTTGTGCGCGAGGATCTCGTCGCAGACCTTACCGATCAGGTCGCTTGTTTCCTGTGGCAGTTTGCCCAGTTCCAGGTTTGCAAGTGCTGCGGCCTTCTTCAGGTAAGCGAAGGCATGGATGATCTCGCTCGGCATGCTGCCGGGAGGCCCGATCTTGAAGTTGTTCCGGCTACGCTCGGTCTGTGCGCCCCAATACTTATCGGCGGGTACTTTCACCTCGCCCATCGTGTCCTTCTCGATCCTGTATTCCATTTTCTTCGAATTAGCCGGGAGATCCCGTCCTTATTTTTTATTGATCAGTTCTTGAACCTTTTCCACCGGTCTTCCGATCACAGCGGTGTGTCCCTTTAACACTACCGGGCGTTCCATCAGTTGGGGGTTCTCGTGCATAACGCGGACCCATTCGTGTTCGTTCAGCTTCAGGCCCTTGAACTTTTCCTTGTAGAGCGCTTCGTTCTTGCGAACCAATTCCGAGGCGGGGAGGCCGAGCTGCATCACCAGTAATTCCAACTCCTTCCGGGTGGGAACATCCTTCAGGTATTCCACGACTTTCGGCGTGATGCCGCTCTCTTTCAATAAGGCAAGTGCTTCACGGCTTTTGGAGCAACGCGGGTTGTGGTAGATGGTGTAGTCAGACATCGGAGGTAAGGAGAAGTGCTTTTACACCACACAGACACGGTGGCACAGAAGAGCACAAGGCTTTGCGGTGATCAGTGAATGGTGAATGGTGATCAGGGAATGGTGATCAGGGATCGGAGCTCGTGGCAGATCCGTATCAACTGAACCGCGTCTTCTCGTCGCGGCCAAGCCGGACAACCCCGGGTCCACGCCCGGGGCAGGCTGACAACGAGCAACTGACAACTGTCCCATCTTCGTTAAGCCACTTTTTGGCTCTGCCCGTGCTGCATCAGCCAAGCTTTCAGGAACTCATCGATCTCGCCGTTCAGCACGTCGTCGACGCTGCTGGTCTCGTGGTCCGTGCGGACGTCCTTCACGAGCTTGTAAGGCTGGAGTACGTAGTTGCGGATCTGGCTGCCCCACTCGATCTTCTTCTTGCCGGCTTCGATCTCGCTGCGCTTGGTGCGGCGACGCTCCAGTTCGGCCTCGTAGAGCTGGCTCTTCAGCAATTGAATCGCCTTGGTCTTGTTGTCCAGCTGGCTGCGGGTCTCGGTGTTCTCGATCACGATGCCAGTGGGTCCGTGGTGCAGGCGTACACCCGTTTCCACCTTGTTCACGTTCTGCCCACCTGCTCCACCGCTGCGGAAGGTGTCCCAAGTGATGTCCGCCGGATTCACAGCGATATCGATACTCTCGTCCACCAAGGGAAAGACGTAGACGCTGACGAAGCTGGTGTGGCGCCGTGCCTGGCTATCAAAGGGGCTGATGCGCACCAAGCGATGCACGCCGTTCTCGCTCTTCAGCATACCGAAGGCGAATTCGCCCGCCACTTCCATGGTGGCCTGCTTGATGCCGGCCGCGTCGCCATCCTGGTAGTCGAGGATCTTTACTTGATAGCCGCTCTTCTCGGCCCACATGCGGTACATGCGCAGGAGCATCAGCGCCCAGTCGTTGCTCTCGGTGCCGCCCGCGCCGCTGGTGATCTGTACCACCGCGCTTAATGGATCTTCTTCGGCGCTGAGCATGTTCTTGAACTCCAGCTCCTCCAAGGCTTTCGCCGCCTTCTCGAACTGGGCTTCCAATTCCTTCTCGCTTACTTCCTTGGCCTTGAAAAACTCGTAGGTCACCTCCGTATCGTCCACTTCGCGCTTCACGTCCTCATACATCACCACCCAGCGCTTCAACTCGCGGATCTTGTGCATCACCCCTTGCGCTTTCTTCTGGTCATTCCAGAAATCCGGATCGAGGGTGTACTTCTGCTCCTCCAGTATGCGTCCCCGCTTGTCCTCGATCTCCAAGTAGCCCTTGAGTGATTCGAGGCGCTCGGCGAGGTCGTGGATCTTGTCAATGGTGATCATGGTGCGGGAAAACCCGGTTCTTTCGGGCTGCAAAAGTACGGTTCACAGAATGCACCAAAAAGCTGGGTTCGATCACCTATTGTGAACGCAACGCCTCCAGCGCTGCCTCGATCTCTTCCGGCGAAAAGCCTTTGGCCATGAAGTAGCGGAACAACTTCCCTTTGCGGATGAAAGACTCCTCATGCTTCCCCTTTTCCCAGCGCTTGGCCACGGCCATTTCCAACTGCTGGAATTGTTCATCGCCATCGATCGCCTTCAAAGCTTTGGCAATGCAAACCTCGGAAACACGCTTCGCCTGCAAGGCCTGCTCGATCTTCCGTCGCCCCCAACCCTTCTGTCGGCTCTTGCTCACCGCATAGTGCTCCGCGAAACGGGCCTCGTTCAGAAAGCCATCACCGATAAGCTGGGCGATGATCTGCTCCACGGATTCCTTGTGCCCACCCCACGCGTACACCTTGTCGCGCACTTCCTGCTGGCAACGCTCTTGGCGGGCGCAGTAGTTGCGGGCTTTGGCGAGGAGTTCGAGTTCGGAGAATGGATGATCAGCCATAAGCTGCCAGCTTCAAGCCACAAGCTTACATACCGGAGGTTGAACTGGACACGCCGACTTATGCGCTCCTTTTCGAAGTCCATGCAGCATTGCCGATATTTGTAGCACATGGGCACCCTTCAGGATATCCTCTCGACCCTGCGAAGCGAACGTGATCGGCTTTTCGCCAAGCACGCTCTGACCTCCATGGCCGTATTCGGTTCTGCCGCTCGCGGAGAGCAACGCCCGGACAGCGATGTGGACATCATGGTGGAGTTCGACACTTCCAAGGACTACGATTTCCTTGAACTCGCCGAGGAACTGCAACACCTTTTGCAGCGCAAGGTGGATCTTGTAGTCCGCAAGGGTGTGCGACCGTGGTATATGGCGACCATCGAACGCGACCTGCGGTCTGTCTGACCCGAAGGATCGGGCCTATTTGCTGGACATGCGGGAATTCGCCCGTCAGGTGCTCACCTATTTGGAAGGCAAGTAAAAAGCCGACTTCTTGAATGACCGGCTCTTACGTGATGGCGTTGCATACAATCTTCAGGTGGTGGGCGAAGCGGCCTATCAGGTGAGTGACGCATTCAAAGCCGATCATCCGCAGATCGACTGGTTCAAGATCGCCGGTTTACGCCACCGCATTGTTCACGACTACCGCCGTGTGGATGACGAAACGCTTTGGCGCATCACGCAGAAGTATGTGCCGCCCTTGGTGGAGGAACTGGACTCCCTTCTGGGGTGAAAAGGGACACCCTTATTGATAGCTGCAGGCCATAAGCCACAAGCTCGATCAAGCTTGTGGCTTGAAGCTTATGGCTTGCAGCTTGAGCCCAAAGAAGATCAAACAGCCACCTCCTTGCCCTCGCTATCGAAGACATGGAACTCGAGGTATCGGCTGGAACCCTGTGGCACCACCTTCACCCACTTCTTCCAACGCCACCACCATTTTTGTTGGATGCTGGGCAGGCCTTTGGTGAAGTAGGCGGCTACGAAAGGATGGACGTGTAGACTTATACCGTTCATGTCCTTTTCCGAGAGGAGGTAGTTGAGGCCGTTCTCGATCTCGTCGATGATGAGGACCGGGGCGCTCACCTCGCCGGTGCCGCCACAGGTGGGGCACGCCTCGCTGGTGTCGATCTCGGTCTCGGGACGTACGCGCTGACGCGTCATCTCGATCACACCGAATTTGCTTGGGGGGAGCACGTTGTGCTTGGCCTTGTCGTCGGCCATGGCGTCCTTCAGCACCTTGTGCAGGGTGCGCCGGTTCTCCGACTCATAGAGGTCGATGAAGTCCACGCAGATGATACCGCCCATGTCGCGCAAGCGCAACAGGCGGGCGATCTCCTTGGCGGCCTCCACGTTGGTTTCGAGTGCGTTCTGCTCCTGGTCGTTGCGGCCGCCCTTACGGCTACCGCTGTTCACGTCGACCACGTGCATGGCCTCCGTCTTCTCTACGATGAGGTAGGCGCCACTGGGAAGCATCACTTGCCGGCCGAAGGCCTGCTTGATCTGCTTGTTGATACCGTAGTTATCGAAAATATCGAGCTTGCCCTTGTAGAGCTTTACGATGTCGCTCTTCTCCGGTGCGGTACGCGCGATGGTGTCCTTCACTTCCTCATAGAGAAGCTCATCGTCCACGATGATGCTGGTGAAGTCCTTGTTGAGCACGTCGCGGAGCACCGCGCTGGTGCGGTCGATCTCGCCGAGCACCTTCTTCGGCGGAATGGCGGTGCGCAGGTTGCGGAACATTTCGTCCCAGCGCTGTAAGAGGGTCTTCAGGTCGGCCTCGAGATCCTCGGTGGCCTTGCCTTCTGCGTTGGTGCGAATGATCACGCCGAAGTTCTTCGGGCGAATATTCTGCATCAGGGCCTTCAGGCGCTTGCGCTCCGTCTCATCGGTGAGGCGGCTGCTGATGCTGACCTTGTTGATGAAGGGCACCAGCACCATATAGCGACCGGCGAGGGTTACTTCGGCGGTGAGGCGCGGGCCTTTGGTGCTGATCGGCTCTTTCGCGATCTGGACCAGAATGCTTTGGCTGGCGCTGAGCACTTCGGCCAGCTTACCGTCCTTGGTGATGTCCACTTCGGGCTTCCAGTCCTCCAACAGGGAGGTCTTCACCGTGCCACTGACGGCGCCCTTGGCAAACTTGTAGCTGTTGCGGTACTGCGGACCGAGGTCGAAGTAGTGCAGGAAGGCATCCTTCTCATGCCCTACGTCCACGAAGGCCGCGTTGAGGCCGGGTGCAACTTTACGCACCTTGGCCAGATAAATGTCGCCAACGGCGAAGCCACGCTCGGTCCGTTCGCGATGTAGCTCCATAAGAAGCTTGTCGCGCAGGACGGCGATGGCAACTTCGCTCCCTTGGGAGCGGATGATCAGATCTACGCTCACGAGAAATAAGAAATAAGGTGAAGCGCCCAGTGGGGCGCGAAATCCCTGCACGCATGCGCCCGCGGTCCGTCATTCCACGGACCGGGGCCATGCCGGGCTTCAACGCCTACTTCTTCTTCTTGTGGCGATTCTTGCGCAAGCGCTTCTTACGCTTGTGGGTGGACATTTTATGTCGCTTCCTCTTTTTACCGCAGGGCATGGTGTGCTTAGTGTTTGTGCTTGTTCTTAATGTCGGCGATGTACCGGTCTGCCCCATTGATAAGGGCGGTGTCGGTCACCAGTGTCTTGTATGTCTCGAGTACCTCGACGGCGCGATCGGTGCTGTCCAAGGTAGCGTAGGCTTGGCCTAAATAGGCATATGCATCCGGATAGCCCTTCGGGTCCAGGGCGATCACTTTCCGGAAACGGTCCATGGCCTTGTCGTACTGGTTGGTCTGCCAGCTGAATAGACCCATGTGGTATTGTGCTTCAACGTTGTCCGGCTCCTCATCAGCGAGGTTGCGCAGCTTCACGATCGTCTCCATCGGAGGCTTGCCGGCAGCCAGTTCACTCAGGATGGCGGATACCTTGGGGTTGGAGCTGGTGGCCCCTTCGCGGGGTCCATCGGCACGGGGCGTGGAGCCGCTATTGGGGTCCTCGCTTACGCGGGCTGAAGTAGCGTTCTTTTCGGATTGACCGGAAGGGGTCCGTGGGGCCAATGCCAGCAACACGACCACCAGAACGGCGGCCGCGATCATCATCCAATGCTGGCGCTTCAATCCCATTAGGCGGTCTTCTTGGAGCGATGCTTCACCTTGTCCACGAACACATCTGCAGGCTTGAAGAACGGGATGTCGTGTGCGGGAATGATGATGGTGGTGTTGTTCTTCAGGATGCGACCGGTCTTCTGTGCGCGGTGCTTCACCAAGAAGCTGCCAAAGCCGCGCAAATGCACGTCCTCACCGCCTTCCAAGCTGTTCTTCACCTCGTCCATGAACGCCTCCACCGTAGCGAGGACCACACCGCGTTCAATCCCTGTGCGCTTACTGATATTACTGACCAATTCCGCCTTTGTCATAACCTGACCACCGTTTTTCGGGCTGCGAAGATAGTACTTCGGTCCGGTCCGGCAACGCATCTTTGTCCCTGTATGTCAAGTCGTTCATGGTTCAGCCTTCAGCTATTGCCTTGGTATAGGGGTCATCATAGGCCTCTGCCATGGCGTGAAACCGCCGATCCATACGGTATTTGGCTCAGCGAGGTGATCCTGCAACAGACCCGTGTGGACCAAGGCCTCTCCTACTATTTGCGCTTCACGGATCGCTGGCCAACAGTGGCGGAGCTGGCGACAGCGGATGAGAACGAGGTACTGAAAGAATGGCAAGGGCTGGGCTACTACAGCCGGGCGCGAAACCTGCTGGCCGCCGCTCGGCAGGTGATGGAGGAGTTCCATGGCAAATTCCCGGACAACCATGCGGCCCTCCTCCGCTTGAAGGGCGTGGGTGACTATACGGCTTCGGCCATCGCCTCCATCTGCTTCCACCGGCCTGAAGCCGTGGTCGATGGCAACGTGTACCGCGTGTTGGCCCGTGTGTTCGGTATTGATACGCCCATCGACAGCACTTCAGGGCGCAAGCAATTCAAGGAACTGGCCGTGGAATTGCTGGACGCGAAGCACCCCGGCGACCACAACCAGGCTGTGATGGAACTGGGGGCCACCGTTTGCACTCCGCAACGCCCCGATTGCATGCATTGCCCGCTGCAGAAGGAATGCGTCGCCTTTGCCACCGGGACCATTTCCACCCTGCCGGTGAAGCAAGGCAAAACGAAGACCCGCGACCGTTTCTTCAACTACCTGCACATCGCTGCTGGGAACGGGATCTATATGCGGCAGCGGACGGGCAAGGATATCTGGACGGGGCTGTTTGAGCTGCCGTTGCTGGAAAGTGAAAAGGCACTTGTGAAGCGGTCGCTGGAAAGCATGCTCAACGAGTCCTTCGGGAAAGGCTGGTCCGTGAAGAAGGAAGAAGTGAGCCCTCGCCATGTTCTGAGCCATCAGATCATCCATGCCAAATTCTGGTCGGTGGTTCCTCCCCCGGATTTCGAGCTGCCTGATGATTGGGTACTTGTTTCGCACGATGAAGTGGCTGAAAAGGCGGTGCCGCGCTTGATCGAGCGGTGGATGGTGGAAGCTCTATAGAACTCGTCCCAACCGCGTCTTGGCCCGAAAGAACGATCATGCTGTTATCTTCGCTCGCTCAATACCTATCCCAATGAGCGGCGTTAACAAAGTGATCCTGATCGGCAACCTCGGTGCTGATCCCGAGGTGCGGCATCTTCAGAACGATGTGACCGTGGCGAATTTCAACCTGGCCACCAGCGAAACCTACAAGGACCGCCAGACCGGCGAACGACGTGAAGTGACCGAATGGCACCGCGTGGTGGTGTGGCGTGGCTTGGCGGAAGTGGTGGAGAAATACGTCCGCAAGGGAAGCAAGGTGTATGTGGAAGGCAAGCTGCGCACCCGCAAGTGGGAGAAGGACGGCATCGAGCGGTATACCACCGAGATCATGGCGGACAACCTGACCATGTTGGACAGGGCTTCAGGTGATGGTCCTGCACCAGGAAACGCACCGCACCAGGCGCAGGCTGCCCAACCCGTTCAGTCCGCCCCACAAACAGCCGATCCGGGCGGTGATGATGACGACCTTCCCTTCTGAGCTTTGAAACGACGAGGCCGATCTTTCCTGCCGCAGGAGCCCCCTGCGGCGTACCCTGAACGATCCCTGCATTGATGGGGACCTTCGATCCGCTTACCCTTGCCGCACTGATCGGCATTGTGGTGTTGCTCGTTCTTTCGGCCGTCACCTCTGCCAGCGAAGTGGCCATGTTCTCCCTGAACGCCACCCATATGCGCGACCTCAAGGAGCGCGGTGGCACCAGTGGCGCCAATGTGCTGGAACTGCTTTCCAAACCGCGTAAGCTGCTCGCTACCATCTTGGTGACCAACAACTTCGCGAACGTGGGCATCACGGTGCTTTCCACCATCCTCGTGGCCAACCTCATCGACATGTCGTCGATGAGCGCAAAGCTGATCTTCCTGATCCAAGTGATCGCTGTTACCGCCATCATCCTATTGATCGGCGAGGTATTGCCCAAGGTGTATGCGACGAGCCATCCCGTGAAGGTGGCGCAGTTCTTCAGCACTCCTTTATTAGGCCTGCGCTTCTTCTGGACCCCGGTGACCAAGCCGCTCTTGGGCTCCACTTCCTTCATTGAGAAGCGCTACAAGAAGAGGGCGAAGAACGTGGACGCCGAATCCTTGGGTCATGCGTTGGAACTCACCGCCGATGCCAGCACCACGGCGGAAGAGCAACGCATCCTGAGCGGCATCGTGAAGTTCGGCAACATCGAGGCACGGCAGGTGATGCGTCCACGCACTGATATGACCGCCTTCAACAAGGACATCAGCTTCAAGGAGCTTGTGGATGCCATCGTTGCCAGTGGCTTCTCCCGCGTGCCTGTGTATGAGGAGACGGCTGACCGCGTGGTGGGCGTGCTTTACATCAAGGACGTGCTGCCGCATATCGAGGTGAAGGACTTTGACTGGAACAGCCTATTGAGGCCCGCGTACTTCGTGCCGGAGAACAAGAAGCTGGACGAGCTGCTGAAGGAATTCCAGAAGAAGCACGTGCACCTGGCCATTGTGGTGGACGAATACGGAGGCACCAGTGGAATGATCACTTTGGAGGATGTGATCGAGGAGATCGTAGGCGACATCACGGACGAATACGATGATGTGGACCTGATCTACAGCAAGCTGGATGACCATACCTACGTGTTCGAAGGCCGTGCTCCACTAACGGATATGTACCGCATCCTCGGTATCGACGGCAAGCTGTTCGAGGAGCACAAGGGCGAGAGCGAGACCTTGGGCGGATTCGTGCTGGAACTCACCGGCCGCATTCCACAGAAAGGAGAACAGGTGAGCCTGCACAATTTCAACTTCACCGTGGAGAGCGCGGATAACAAACGGGTGCGCCGCGTGAAGGTGCATATGCGGGATGAGGTGGTTTAGGGCAGTTGTTAGTTGTCAGTTGCCGGTTGTCAGGCTGCCGATGGCACCTGCTGGACGACTGTTCTGCCGACTGCCGCTGTCGACTGCTGCATGTCTCCTGATGTTCTCCTTGTTGTCCACTGGTTGCACGGAGGACCCTGTACCTAAGCCTCGTGGCTACTTCCGGATCGACCTTCCGGCGGACAGCACCCGGACCGTCGTGAGCCATTGCCCGTTCACGGCGGAAGTGCCGGTGTATGCCCGCTTGGTGGATGGCAAGGGCAACGGCCCCGATAATGGGAGAACCTGCTGGACGAACATGCTCTTCCCCGGTCAGCGGGCCGCGGTACACATGACCTGGCGCCGGGTGGAAGGCGACCTGCCGGAGCTGGTGCGCGATGCCCACGAGTTCAAGGAGAAGCACCAGGCGGTAGCGACGCGGATCAAGGTGGAAGAAGTGATCCGCCCCAACGACCGGGTGTTCGGGACCATTTTCGCTGTGGATGGCAACGTGGCCAGCCCCATGGTGTTCTACCTCACCGATAGCGTTTCAAACTTCCTCTATGGCTCGCTCTACTTCGATGTGCGGCCCAATGCAGACTCACTGGCCCCGGTCACTGATCGCATCCGTACGGACATCCGCAGCTTCGCTCACAGCCTCCGCTGGGAGCACCCGGCCGGTGTGGTGCAGCACGTGCAGTAGCACCGACAGGAGCAAGAGCGCACCCAACTGGTGCAACACGCCCAAGGGCAGCCACACTTGCGTGATCAAGGTGAGCACACCCAGCGAGAACTGGATAAAGACCGCGGCAAAGAGCATTATATCGCCGCCCTTCAGTGCCTTGTTGGTGCGGTTGGCATAGCCGAACCAGATCACGGCGATGGCTACCACCCATGCGAAGTTGCGGTGGATGAATTGCACTCCGTCACGATGGTCCGTGAAGTCCTTCCAGAGGCTTCCGAAGGCGGTGACGTTCTCCGGCATGAACTCGCCGTTCATGAGCGGCCACGTGTTGTAGATCCTGCCCGCATCCAGGCCTGCGGTGAACGCGCCGTAGATGATCTGGAACATCACGATCACCAAAAGCCAACGCGACCATTGGGCCGCTGAGGTGCCATCCCCCAAGAAGCTTCTCCGCCCCCATTGAATGTCGAAGACGGTCCAGAGCACCAGACAGAAGACTATGAAGGCCGCGCAGAGATGGATGGCCAGCCGGTATTGGCTCACATCGGGATTGTCCTCCAAACCGCTGATCACCATGAACCAGCCCAAGGCACCCACGAGCCCGCCGCCGATCAGGATGCTCCAACCCCGGCGCATCAGCCAGCCCTTCAACAAGCCTTTCCGCCAGAACCACACGAAGGGCACGATGAAGACGATGCCCATCAAGCGGCCCCAATTCCGGTGCAGGAATTCCCAGAAGAAGATCTCCTTGAAATCATCCAGCTCCATATGCTGGTTGATCAAGTTGTATTCCGGGATCTGCTTGTACTTATCGAAAGCCTCATGCCATTCGGCCTCGTTCATGGGTGGCAGCGCCCCAATGATCGGTTTCCATTCGGTGATGCTGAGGCCGCTGCCGGTGAGCCGGGTGATACCACCGATGGCCACCATGCAGGCAATGAGAAAACAACCGGTGAGCAGCCAGATCACCACTGGCCGGAGCGGATGCGCACTTGCATTGGACATGGGGCGCGAAATTAGGCCCGGAGTCAATGGGATTGATCAGCTCATCATCCTCACCTGCCCATTACTCACGATCCCCATCACCTTCCCGGTAAAACGATGCCCGACGAAGGGTGTGTTCCGCGAGCGGCTCACAACGTCCTTCTCGGCGAACATCCATTGGTGTTCCGGTGCGAAGAGGGTGATCTCGGCCATCTCGCCTTCCACGAGGTGCGGCACGGAAAGGCCCAAGGCAGCACGGGGGCCTTGGCAAAAGCGCTCCACGATCTTGCGTGCGGACATGCGGCTCTTCAAGGCGGTGTTGGCCACGGCATACGCTGTCTCCAGCCCGATGATGCCGAACGCCGCTTGCGCAAATTCCACCTTCTTGTGCTCGGTATCCTCCGGCCGGTGATCGCTGACGATGCTATCGATGGTGCCGTCCTTCACACCCTCGCGCAGCGCCTCCATGTGCTCGAGGCTTCGCAAGGGCGGCATCACCTTGTAGTTGGTGTCGAAGCCACGCAAGCTGCCGTCGTCCAGCATCAGGTGGTGCGCGGCTACGCTGGCTGTTACCCGCAGCTTCTTGGCCTTGGCCTGTCGGATCAGCTCCACGCCTTCCGCCGTGCTCACCAGGTCCACGTGCAAGCGCGAACCGGTGTAGGCCAGCAGTTCCAGGTCGCGGGCCAGCCGCACTGCTTCGGCCATGGGCGGAATACCGCGCATACCCAGCCGGGTGCTCATCACTCCTTCGTGCATCTGTCCCAGCGCTGCGAGGTCCACATCCTGTGCATGGGCCATCACGCGTCCATCGAAATTCATGACGTACTGCAATGCCAGCAGCATCACACGTGCGTTCCGCGAGGGCGCAAGATCATCGGTGAAGGCCACGGCACCCGCATCGCTCATATCGAAATGCTCGGCGAGCTGCTCTCCCTTCAATCCTTTGGTGATAGCGCCAAGCGGCAACACCCGTACCGCATGCCCTTGGCCCTTGCGCAGCAGGTATTCCACCGCGGCCCGCTGGTCCACTGGCGGGTTGGTGCTCGGCAGCACGGCCACCGCTGTAAATCCTCCGGCCGCAGCGGTGTCCAACCCGTTCAACAGGCCTTCCTTGTATTCCTCGCCGGGATCGCGGAAGTGCGCACGCAGGTCCACCCAACCGGGGGAAGCGTGCAGCCCTTCCATGGCGATCTCCTCCCCTTTTCCCTTGGGCAATTTCGCTCCGGCCTTCACCAATCGGCCGTTCTCCATCTGCAGGTCGGTAACCGTATTGTGCAGCGGACCGCCGGGGTCCAGCACTTTCACTTGGCGAAGCAACAGGTCTTTCATCGGATAGTGCGGATCAAGAGGATCTCCAGGATCAAAAAGATCAGGGCGGCCAGGATGAACCATTTCCAGATCTTTGGACCTTGACCGAGGTCCTTCAGGCTGGCGGCGAGCTCGTTGCCGCTCTTCTCCAGCACGGTAATGGAACTTAGTTCACGTTGTGTCAGGATCTCTTTCAGCTGGTCCGCGGTGTACGCGGTGAGGTCGCCCTCCTTGCGCGAAAGATCCATGGCCAGAATGGCTACGGTGTCCTCGCCGATCGTGACCGCATAGGGACCGGGCTTCAGGTCTTCATCGTGCAGTACCAGCGACACGCCACCCACGGTGCGCCGCACTTCGGGTATGATGTCGATGCCTTCGGGACCTTTCAGATGCGGTGGAGCCTCCCCTTGCAGATCGGCGCCTTCCAAGGAAATGGCCGTCTCATCGCCGATGATGTGGTAGAGCGGACCCATGGGGCGCGCCAATTCGGCCATGCGCAACATGGAGGTGACGAACAAGGCGTGGCGGCTGAAGGTGCCACCGGAAGCATCCAGTGGTGCCGCAGCTATGTAGACACGCCCCTTGCCTTGCGGGGTGGAACTGAGGAAGGCCGCGCCGCTTTGCAAGCGCAAGAGCACATCGGCCGCAGGTGCCGGGGTGATCGCGTAGCGCGTCCGCACCATCGGCAGGTCCACGTTGGCGGGCATGCTACTGAAGACGTCCCGGAAGAAGGGTGACCGCAGATCGATCCGTTCCACCTTGATGCCGGTGGTATCACGCGCTCCGAAGCCCGCTCCGAACTGCGTCAACGCCGCCCGATAAGAAACTGCATCGGCATTGGCCGCTGGGAAGACCACCACGCTGCCACCGCCCTCCACGAACTCCTTCAACTCGTTGGCCAAGCCGCTGGGGATCTCGGGGAGGGCGTTGAGCACCACCAGATCCTGTTTTGCAAGCTCGGCCAGGTCAATCTGGCGGTACGGTTGGGTAGAGAATGTATGAACGCTATCACCCGCGAACACCGCCGAGATGTCCTTGTCACTGGTGGCATTGCCCCCGCTCACCAGCATCACATGCAACTTTTCCGCGGTGCGGTAGGCGATGTAGAAGGTGTTATCGAAGGTGATCGGTCGGTCGTCGATGGAGACCTCACCGCGGTGATATCCGGTGGCATCATTCGTGAAATTCAGCACGGTATCCACCAAGGCATTCGCTCCTATGCCGAAAGTGGCCATGGCCCTCTGGCGTCCGTCTATCGCGAGCTTCAGCGGCACGTTCTGCAACTCTTGCTTCCCGTAGTTCCGCACGCGGACGTGCAGCCCTTCCACCTGCCCCAGCCGGCGCACCGGGTTCTCGAACCAGACCGAATCGATGGCGAGGTTGTCCGCGTTGGCAGCTTCGAGCGGCACGATCACGGTATGCACCGTGCTGTCGTTGGTCCATTGCTCCACATCGGTGGTCACGCGCTGGAGGTCGGTGAATAGAAAGGCGCGCTTCACGGGGGCATCGCTCCGCGAAAGGGCCTCGCGCTGGCGCTCCATCACTTGTGAAAGCGGACGGGCATACGGCCCCACCTCCACCTGACCAGCGGCGGCCAGGGCTTCATCGCGCCCCATCAGCAACTGTTGGCGGCCTTCGAACAGGTTGGTAAGCACTTGAAAACGATCCGTGGGGCTGTGGCCCATCACAGCGTCCTGCGCATCGGTGCGGGCTTGGTCCAGAAGGCGGCCTCCGCTGTTCTGGCCATCCATGCTCCAGCTGTCGTCGAGGTAGAGGCTGATGGCCCGTTCACCGGCCTTTGCTACTCCATCACCCATCTTGATGTACGGCTGCGCGAAGGCCAATACGATGCAGGCCAATGCCAGCATGCGGGCTAACAGCACCAGCCAGTGGCGCACCTTCTTGCGGGAGCGTGTTTGCTGGGTCACCTCCTGCAGGAAGCGCACGTTCGGGAACTCGATCCGCTTGAACCGACGCAGCTGGAAGAGGTGAATGATCACCGGGATGGCCAGCGCGGTGAGCGCCCAGAGGAAGGAGGGATGGAGAAAGGCCATGGGCCGCAAAGGTGGTTGATAGTTGCGAGTTCTTTGGCCTCGTTGTCTGTTGTCAGTTGTTAGTTGTCAGGGTTCACGAGCCCCAGTTGTCCGTTGTCCGTTGTTAGTTGTCAGGGTTCTTGGCCAATTCAGCGGAGATCGAGCGCTTCACATCTATCAACTGCGGTTATGTGGTCCGGCGTTCTGGGTGTGGCGAAACTCGCATGGGCCACAGCGTAAGGCAGTCGGGACAGACCTGACAACGGACAACCAACTACTGACAACTACCCTTCACGCAGCTTACTATGCCTACGGCTGTAAAGGAAATACACCAGCAAACCCAACCCCATCCAACCGAAGAAAACCTCCCAGCTCTGGGACGGGATCTCGATCATCAGGTAGGCGCAGCTGAGCATGCCGATGCAGGGGATCAGCGAATAACGCTTGCGGAAGGTCTGCACAGCGGTTCCTAGGGCGAAGACGGCGAAGGCTGCCATTAGCACGGATTGACGATCCATGTGCAGGCTACTGAACGCGTTCCACAAGCGATCGTGGTCCAAGATGTAATAGGCCAGCACCAGCAGAGGAACGAGGAAGCGACCGTTGATGTAGGGGATCTGGAAGCGCTTGCGGCCTTTGCTGTCCAGCCCGTTCATCCGTGGAAGAAGAAGTACCCCACCGCAAACAAGCGTGAAGGCGAACAGGGTGCCGATGGAGGTCAGGTCGGTGATGATGTCGCTGGGTGCGAACAGCGCTGGAATGCCCACGAGCACCCCGGTAACAATGGTGGCAAAGGCCGGAGTGCCGAACTTCCGGTGCAGGTGTCCGAAGCGTGGCGGCAATAGCCCATCGCGGCTCATGCTCATCCAGATCCTCGGCTGACCGAGTTGGAACACCAGCAGCACACTGGTGGCTGCGATCACGGCACCCACGCTCACCGCGAAACCGAAGGCCGGGAGGTTCACCTTTTCAAACACATAGGCAAGCGGATCCATCACGCCCTTGAACTCCGTGTAGGGCACCATTCCTGTGAGTATCAACGCCGTAACACAGTAGAGCACCGTGCAGATGACCAGCGCGTACATCATGCTCCTCGGCAGGTCTCGTTGCGGGTCCTTGCACTCCTCTGCCGTGGTGCTGATGGCATCGAAGCCGATGTAGGCGAAGAAGACCGCACTCACCCCGCGCAGCACACCTCCCATGCCATTGGGCAGGAAAGGCACGTAGTTGGCGCCTTTGATGTACCACAGGCCCACCAACGCCACGGCGCCGAGCAGTATCAGCTTCAGGATCACCATGCCGTTGGCGGCGCGCTTGCTCTCTTGAATGCCGATGTAGACCAACGCCGTTACCGCCACCACGATCAGTAGCGCGGGAATGTTCATGATCACATGCCAGCTTCCGATCACCGGTGCAGTGGCCCAAGCCAGTCCTTCGGTCGACAGACCCGCTTGTGTCGCGTGATCGAACGCTGCCTTGGCGCTGATCGGATCCGCTGTGAGCCAGGTCGGTAGATGAATGCCGAATGCCGCCAGGATGTTGGTGAAGTAACTACTCCACGAGATGGCCACCACCACGTTGCCAATAGCGTATTCCAGGATCAAAGCCCAGCCGATCACCCAGGCCACTACTTCCCCGAACGCCACGTAGCTGTAGGTATAAGCGCTGCCGCTCACCGGCACCCGGCCGGCGAATTCGGCATAGCACAGTGCCGTGAAACCGCAGACCGCAGCGGTGATGATAAAGAGGAAGACCACACCCGGGCCACCTTCATACGCCGCAGCACCCACCGTGCTGAAGATGCCCGCACCGATCACCGCAGCCACACCCATAAAGGTGAGATCGCGCACCGTTAAGGTGCGCTTCATGCCCTGATGGCCTGCCGCCTCGCGCTCGGCATGCTCGTGCATGATGCGCTCTACGGTCTTTTTACGGAAGAGGGGGTTGCCCATGGGATGGTGGAAGGCGGGCAAAGTAGGAAAAGAGCGGGGTGTTAAATGCAGATGGCTGCTGATGTGATCAGATAAGTGCCGGAAGTATCGATGATCGGTTCACCGTGTGGCACACTACCTACCTCCCCTCCCGCTTCCAAAATACAAAGCCGTTCTTCCGCCCGATCTCCTTCAACCCCGGGATGGCGGCCACTTCCTCCGCGCTGGTCACTTTGCACACCACGTAAACCGGGCGGTCGACATCGCCGTGCACGAGCCATTCCTCGCTATGCGCCTGTGGGTCCGTAATGGGCGGCATCTCGCTGTAGAACCAGTGGGCGTAGCTCTTGTAGTTCTTGGTGAGCACATAGCACTTCTCGCCTTGTCGCTCCTGGAAGAATTCCACCGCAGCACGCTGGGAATAGCCTTCAATGTGGTTGATGAAGTGGTAGAGCGTGATGGTGACGAAGAGTGCTGTGCCGCCGAAGACCGAGACGATCCCGCTTCGGTACTCCGCCTTGGAAAAGAAGCGGTGGCCGAGGTAGAGAATCACCACCATCCACACGCCCGCCAGCGATTCCCAGCCCGTCCAATGGACATTCGCCATCAGGTTGCCTTGGGCGAAGGCATCGTTCTTCAGTAAAGGCGCAATGAGCTCTGGATGCATGCCAAGGAAGGGAAGTACAAGCGTCACCACCGCGAAAAGCGTTCCGATGGCACCCATCAGCAGCCGGGACCATTGGGTGGCTTTTCCGCCATTCCACAGGTGCTCGAGTTGTAGCGCGGCCAAGAAGGTGAGCGGGAAGTACGTGAGGCTACTGTAGTGGACGATCTTGGTCTTGACTATGGAGAAGAGGATGAGGACTACCCAGAAGAGGATCAACATCCATTTTCTATAGTTGTCGGTTGACAGTTGTCGGTTGTCAGGCGTCGCAGCGCCAGACCTTCTTGCGGCATCCGGCTGGCGATCCGCCTTGGTGGATGACTTGAGCATCTCTTGCAGGGCGAAAATGGATGCCGGGAAACAGCCGATCAGGAGCACTACGAAATGGTAGCCGAAGAAGCCTCCGTGGCCGGCGTCTTCTGAAGAGAGCATGGCCACTTGGCGCCAGAAAAAGGCCGTGATGAAGACGGGGCCGTTCTTCAGCAGGTCCGCGCCGAACCAGAGTCCGGGGATGATGAGCAGCACGGCGAGCATCAACAGCACCCGCGGGATGGAGACGTAGAGCTTGAAGCGATTCAGCACCCAATAGACCAGCGCGCCCAGAGCAGGAATGAGGATACCTACCGGGCCTTTGGTCAGCACGGCCAA
Organism: Cryomorpha ignava; assembly: GCA_040391235.1. GTDB lineage: Bacteria > Bacteroidota > Bacteroidia > Flavobacteriales_F > PHOS-HE28 > PHOS-HE28. The sequence goes on along the minus strand of JBEBYG010000003.1, from coordinate 82,469 downwards.
GCCTAACCAGAGCCCGGCCAACGCTGCGGCGAGGTTCTTCTGTCGCGATGAAACATCCGCGCTGGCGGGCGTATCGCTTATGCGGATAAAGGCCAGGAAGCCGAGGAAGATGAAGAGGTTGAACCACGGATCGATGATGCCGCTGCGGAAGTAGAGGTGTGGCAGGATGGAGCCGATGTAGGCCAGCACCCACAGCAGCCCGAACAGCCGACCGCGCAAACGCTCACCGATGCGGAAGAGTGCGAGCAAGGTGATGATGCCGCAAATGGCATTCGGCAAGCGCGCGGCGAACTCGCCCACGCCGAAGGCCGACATGCTGGCGGCCTGCATCCACATGAAAAGCGGCGGCTTTTCGAAGAAGGGCACGTAACCGATCTGCGGTTGCAGCCAGTTGTTGGTGGCGAGCATCTCTCGGGCGATCTCCGCGAAGTTGATCTCGTCCCAATCGAACAGATGTACAGCGCCCAGACCGGGAATGAACAGCAGCGCGGCAACGAGCGCGATCAGCAGCTGGACCTGTAGCTTGGATAGACTGCGCATGAGCGGCCCGAAGGTAGCGGGGAGTTTGGTCCGCAAAGGGATAAAGGGTTTACCGCCAAGTACGCCAAGAGCGCAAAGCACAGCGGAGTTTGGACCGCAACTGTTTCATCCCCAAACCGCAGATGATGCCGTCTCGACCAATTCTTCTTCTCTGTGCTCCTCTGTGCCCCTGTGCCTCTGTGGTGTAAGGCTCCCTGCCTCACCTTTTCCCCAGGAGCTCCCAGCCCATGATGCCCGCACGCGCCAAGAAGTACCGCCACGACACGCGCAGCACACCGAGTCCGTACTTCACGCTACGGCTGAAGTTGATGGAGCTGGCCTCATCGAAATACTTGGTGGGGCAGGTGACCTCGGCGATCTCGAAGCGGTTCCAGAAGATCTGGCCGATCATCTGGTTGTCGAAGACAAAGTCGTCCGAGCAGCGGTGGTACTCGCACTTGCGGAGCACCTCGGCGGAATAGGCGCGGTATCCGGTGTGGTACTCACTGAGCTTTTCGCCCATCAGGATGTTCTGCGTGAGCGTGAGCAGCCGGTTGGCGATGTACTTGTACAGGGGCATGCCGCCTTTCAGCGCGCCACCTCCGAGAATGCGGGACCCAAAAACAACCGGATAAACCCCGTTCGCAATAACGGACACCATGCTATGGATGAGCATCGGCGTGTATTGATAATCCGGATGGAGCATCACTACGATGTCACCGTTCAGCTCCAGCGCTTTGTCGTAGCAGCTCTTCTGGTTGCCGCCGTAGCCGGTGTTCTTCGCATGCACCACAATGTGCTTGATGCCGATGCGCTTGGCTTCCGCTACGGTCTCATCCGGACTGTTATCGTCCACGAGCACCACCTCATCCACGATGTCGAACGGGATCTCGTCGTAGGTCTTCTTCAGGGTGTGCTGCGCCTTATAGGCTGGTAGCACCACGATGATCTTCTTGCCTTGGAACATGGGGCGCAAAGATGATGCAGAGAGTCGGAGATCCGGAGAAGCTGCCGCGGAGACGCCGAGGCGCTTCGAAATTCAGAGGTTTCCACTGGCGTGCATGAGTTCGTCTTACCCGACCGCCAGTACAGCCATTCTGAATTCTACATTTTACATTCCTCCGGCTCACTTCCGCGTGCCCATGTTCACCATCCACACGCCGAGCAGGATCACGCCCACCATCATCAGCTGCATAGGAAGCAGTGTTTCGCCATCCAGCACACCCCATCCGATGGCCACGATGGGCATGAGGTAGGTAACGGAAGAAGCCCAAACGGCTGAAGTACGCTTGATCAGGGCATTCCACAGGATGAGCGAGATGCCGGTGCCGAACGTGGCCAGCACGGCCACATAGCCCAACGCGGTCCATGCATGCGGGTTGGTGGCCAAGGTGTGCGGCAAGCCCGTCACGAAAATGCCGACCAACCCGATGGGGCCCACGAGGCTGATGGCCAGCACCGATGTGGCCGCAGCTGGTAGCATGTAGAGCCATTGCTTGATAATGTTCCCGCTGAAGCCATAGCACAACGCACCCAGGATGGGCAGCGCCGCATAGATGCTCCATGGTGGCAGGTCGTCGCTGTGGCGGTATATGATGGTTCCCACCGCTCCGACCAATCCGAGCAACACGCCCACCACATTGATGCCTCGAACGCGCGAACGGAACATCAGTACGCCTACAAGCAAGGTGAACAGCGGGGCCAAGCTGTTGAGCATGCCAGCCAAGGAGCTATCGATCCGGCTTTGTGCTGTAGCAAATAGGTATGCCGGTATCCCGTTGCCCAAAAGAGCCGTGCCCAGCAAGGGCTTCCAGTGGGCAAAAAGCAAGCCCGCGTAGCGGAACAAGAGCGGACTGAGCACGAGCCAAGCGATGAAAAGCCGGGCGCTGGCGAGCTGTACCGGTGAAAGTGCCGGTTCTCCATCCTGGTAAAGCCCACGCTTCATCAGAATGAAGGAGCTTCCCCAGACCAGCGAAAGCACCGCCAGCAGGAGCCATTTGACCCGGTCGTTGGTGGTGGTGCTTTCCATGCCCGCTGGCGAAGGCGGCGAAGGTAGATGGAGCGGGTGGACCGGAACAGGTCGGTCCATGAAGGAAGGTTACTTTTGTACCACAATACTGACCACCATGAAAAAGCAATTGTCCCTATTGTCCCTCATTTTTCTTGTTGCTTGTGGCCAAGGCCCTTCCGCGGACTCCGTTGTGGTGGCCGACCGGACGGTACAGGAGGTCTCCATCACCGAGGGTGAACCCATGGCCTCAGCGGACATGAGCATTGATGGGATGAGCTGCCAGATGATGTGCGCGAACATGATCAAGGGTGCTTTGGATAAGGTGCCCGGTGTTACCACGGCGGAAGTGATCTTCCACGATGGCGATGCCATCGGCCATGCAAAGGTGACCTACGACCCGGCCAAAGTGAGTGATGCCCAATTGGTTGGAGCCGTGCAAGCGCTGGCTGATGGCCAATACAAGGTCTCCTCCATCGCCATTGTGAAGCAGGTGAAAAGTGAGCCTTCAGCAGCCACGAAGCATGAAAAGGAGCACAATGAGGTTTCCGCCTCGTTGATCCCCGAGGTGGCCATGCCGAATTTGGTGGCTACGCTGATGGCCTTGGTGCGGATCTGAGGCTACCCGGACCTGAACCGCAGGGCAGGGCAGGGTAAACCGCCAAGGACGCCAAGCGCGCTAAGACCTGTCGTCCAAAACCCAATTCGCAATTGCTTTTTCTCCTTTGAGGGAGTACAACAGGATCTGTCGGCGCCCTCGACTGACCGCTCGTTCTGATAGCTATACGCCAGCGGACTTCTTAAGCAACGCCAGGATCTCCTGCTGGATGGCCACACCTCGGTCAGCCGCATACCATGCATGGACCTTGGCATAGATCTCCTCTTTCGGTAATTGCTGGGCTTCGGGAAGATCCTTATTCGCCCAGACCATGTCCTGCGCAGCTTGTGGGCGTGGCCCCCAGGTGAAGAGTTCCTTTCCTTTCGGATCGATCGCAATCAACTTGGGTACGCTACGACCGCCATGCGTGAGGTAGTGGTCCATCAGTTCCAGATGCTCATCGCGCAACACCACCCGCATGTGGATGTCCGGTGCTGCCGCAGCCATCATGGCCAGTACGGGCAACACTTGCGAACTGTCGCCACACCATGGCTCGGTGATCACCAACCAGGTCATATTGTGCACCTTCGACAACGCTTCGATCACCTCCGGCAGCAGCTTTACCGTCTTCTCGTTCCGGACCGTGCGTGCCAGATTAAGCTTGGTGTAGGCCACCATTTCCTCGCTTTGGTCGTGGCCGCTAGTGCGGCCATCCTTCACCAGTTGTGCTAAAAGGTCCCTGAAGAATTCCGGGGACATGGCAGCGGCCGAAGCTGCCAAAAGCGCTTCCGGGGTAGCCGATTGCTGCGCTGTTGTGCTCATGGTCACTTCGCGGCTTGAGCCGCAGTGCTATCCGCGTTCATCGCCTCGAACCTCTGCATCAATTCCTCGTCCGTGTATTTGAGGTTCTCGATCATCTGCGCGGCATCCTTGGCGAATTGATGGTCCGGGAAGCGGCTGATCACTTCCGTATAGGCCCGTTCGGCCTCGCCCTTCTGGTGCAAGCCATTATCAATGGTGAAGGCCTTGAGGTAATAGGTATCCGGGATTTTCCTCCAAGTCCGGAAATCGCGGATGATGCGGTCATACAGCACGATGCTGCCTTGGGGATCACCCAAGCTGCTCTTCATGCTGGCGGCGCGGAAGAGGTATTCCGGCGTCAGCGAATCCAGTGGATGCACTTTGGCATAAAGCATATACACATCCAGTAGCTCTTGTGCGCCTTTGCGATCCATGCCCGGCTTGGCATAGAGGGAATCCTCCATGGCACGAATGCGCTCGGCACCTGCGCCATTCGCATCGGCCTTATCCGTGCTGCTTCCGCCACAGGCGGAAAGGAATGCCAGTGCGATCAGCACGGCGATGGTAGAAAGGGTGGTCCTCATTTCACTGGGGTGAACCTCATTTTGTATTTCACATCCGTCTTGCCCATGCTGATGTCGCGGAGCTTGCCCTTCAGCATGCGTTTGCGCAAAGGTGGCAACAGCTCGGTGAACAGGATGCCGTCCAAATGGTCGTGCTCGTGCTGGAGCACCCGGGCCGCAAAGCCATCGAACTCCTCTTCATGCTCCTTGAAGTTCTCGTCCATGTACTGCATCACGATCTTCGGCTGGCGCTCCACGTCCTCGCGGATGCCGGGGATGCTCAGGCAGCCTTCCTCAAAAGGCCACTCCTCCCCTTCCTCCTCCACGATATACGGGTTGATGAAGACCTTCTTGAAGTCCTTCAAGTGCGCATCCTCCGTGGGATTGCCCTCATCATCTTCCGCAAAGGGCGAACAGTCCACCACGAAGAGGCGGATGCTTTCACCGATCTGCGGAGCGGCCAAGCCCACGCCGCTCGCAGCGTACATGGTCTCGTACATGTCGGCGATCAACTGTTTCAGGCCGGGGTGGCCGGGTTCGATATCCTGTGCAACTTTCTTGAGCACGGGATCACCGTAGGAGCGGATGGGTAGTATCATGATAGCGGATGCGAATTTACGGCGAGAAAGTGCGCTGGTGCCGCGATGCTATGATCGGCGATCAGTAATTGGCCGCGGAGGCGCGGAGGCGCAGAGAATTGATCGTGGCTGGCGCCCTGCGAATGGTGCGATGCCCCGATGCGGTGATTAGGGGCTGGTGATCGGTGCCCCGATGCACCCCGATACGTATCGGGGCGGGGGGACGGTCAGACTGAGGACTCACGACTCAAACACTCCTGACCCAAATCTTCCTCTGTGCCCTCCGTGCCTCCGTGACTCTGTGGTCTTCAGCACCTCACCGTCTCTTCCTATCCATCCACCCCTGCAGGATGATCGTAGCGCTGATGCGGTCCACCGTGCCCTTGTCGCGGCGTGCCATCCGGCCGATGCCGCTCTCGAGCATCGTGCGGTGGGCGATGGTGGAAGTGAAGCGCTCGTCCACCGTTTCCACCCACAACTTTGGGAAAGCCTCCTTCAGCGCAGCGACGAACAGCACCACATTCTTCGTGATGTCCGTCGGCGTGCCATCGAGGTTACACGGTAATCCCACCACGAAGCCCTGCACGGTCTCCTTGGCCACGTAGCGCTTCAGGTAGGTCATCAGTTCGGCGGTAGGCACTGTTTCAAGCGCACTGGCGATGATGCCAACGGGATCCGTAACGGCAAGTCCGGTACGCTTGAGGCCGAAGTCGATGGCGAGGACGCGCATGGTGAATCAGGAAATTAGATGATCAGACGATCATAAAATGGAACTCAATGGAATTGCAAAGGTCGGGAGCCGTTCTCAGCCGATCACCTCATTTTCTGATCGTCTGATCCGTATTCATCTTTGTGCCATGCATGAATTGATCGAAAAGGCTTGGGACAACCGCGCCATGCTGGCGGACGAGGAAGTGATCCTCGCCATTGAAGCAGTGATCGAACGCTTGGACCGCGGTGAATTGCGCGTGGCGGAACCTGTCAATTCGAGCGCAGCCGGGGCACCTGTCACTTCGAGCGCCGTCGAGAAGTGGAAGGTGAACGAATGGGTGAAGAAGGCCGTGCTGCTGTATTTCCCTATCCGGAAGATGATCACCATGGAGGCCGGTCCGCTGGAATTCCATGACAAGATCCCCTTGAAGCGCCGCTATGCCGAGCTGGGCGTGCGCGTGGTGCCACATGCCATCGCGCGTTACGGGAGCTATCTCGCTCCCGGCGTGATCATGATGCCGAGCTACGTGAACATAGGCGCGTATGTGGATGAAGGAACGATGGTGGATACCTGGGCCACCGTGGGCAGCTGCGCACAGATCGGCAAACACGTTCACCTCAGCGGTGGTGTGGGCATCGGCGGTGTGTTGGAGCCCATTCAAGCTGCGCCGGTGATCATCGAGGACGGTGCCTTTATCGGCTCGCGGGCCATTGTGGTGGAAGGCGTTCACATCGGCAAGGAAGCCGTGCTGGGCGCGAACGTGGTGCTTACCGCAAGCACCCGCATCATCGATGTTTCCGGGCCGGAGCCGAAGGAGATGAAAGGCTATGTGCCGCCGCGTTCCGTGGTTATCCCCGGAACGTTGCCGAAGCAATTCCCGGCCGGGGAATACGGTGTGCCGTGTGCGCTGATCATCGGGCAACGGAAGGAGAGCACGGATCGAAAGACGAGCTTGAACGAGGCGCTGCGGGAGCATAACGTGGCGGTGTGAGGCACAGAGGGAAAAGACACACCACAGAGGCACAGGGGCACGGAGGAACACAGAGCCTAGGGTATGCCGCGGAGGCGCGGAGTCGCAGAGGCGCAGTGAAAGGCACGCAAGTTTGATTCTTTTCGCGGGCGTTTCACGAACACACCGATACCGCACCATTGGCTAAAGATCAATAACCCCGCGCCGCGTTCCATCGGGTTTGCGGACCTTCGTACGAACCATTATGCAAGCACCCGGCACAAAGACCATCCTTGTTGTGGAGGACGACCCACGGCTGTCGCGCTCGCTGTGCGAACAGTTGGAGGCCGCCGGGTTCCAAGCCATTCCTGTGTTCGATGGTCCCATGGCCCAGCGTGCCATCCGCCAGCGTAGCTTCGACTTGGTGCTGCTGGACCTGAGCCTACCGGGGATTGATGGCTTCACGCTTTGCACGGAGATCCGACTGCGCGACCGCAATACACCGGTGATCATCCTCACGGCCTTTGGCGATATCGATAGCAAGCTGAATGCCTTCCGCATTGGCGCGGATGACTATTTGGTGAAGCCGGTGCACTTCCAAGAAGTACTGGCCAAGGTGAACGTCTTCCTGAAACGCGCCGAGAGCAATCCGTTGGCGGTGGAGCACATCACCGTGGCCGACCTGAATATCGACCTGCAGCGCAAGGAGGTCTCGCGGGACGGAAAGTCCATTGACCTCACACCGAAAGAATTCAATCTGCTGGCCTGCTTGGCGCGGAACAAGGGGCGCGTGCTGAGCAAGGACGACCTCGCGGAACAGGTTTGGGACAATGCCTACGGCGTTTCATCCAACACCATCGAGGTGTACATCAGCTTCCTGCGTAGCAAGGTGGACAAGGGCTTCGAGCGGCCGCTGATCCATACCAAACACGGTTTCGGCTACACCCTGGACGATCGCGACGCATGACCACCCGTGTTCGCCTCTCCCTTCTCTTTGCCGGCTTTTCGCTGGTGCTGCTGGTCGGTACGTTGGGCTACATCTACTCCTCCAACGCACATTCCCGCCAGAGCGAATTCTTCGAACGTCTGCGCACCCAGTGCTACCGCACCGCCACACTGCTGAGCGAGGTAAAAGCCGCCGACCGCGACCTGTTGCGTGTGCTGGACCGCAACAGCATCCACCGCATGCTCGATGAGAAGGTACTGCTCTTCAACGAGAACGACGAGCTGCTGTACAGTAGCTTGGATGATGAACCCATCCCCTACTCGCACGCACTGTTGGACCGGATCCGCGACGGGGGTGATATGAACTGGCGCGATGATGATGGCGATGAAGTGGTGGGTGTACACTTCACCGAGAACGGCGCGAACTACGTGGTGCTCGCCTCGGCCTACGATAAATATGGGCGACGTGAATCGAGCAACCTGCTGCGCACGCTGATGATCTCGTTGGTACTGGGGTCGATCTTCATTTTCGGTGCCGGTTACTTCTTCATCGGCATGGCTTTCCGCCCGTTGGAACGACTCAGCCTGGCCATCGACCAGATCGATATCGACCGCTTGGACCAGCAGCTACCGGTGCGCGGAAGCAAGGACGAGATCGACCGGCTGGCCGTGGGCTACAACGCCATGCTGCTCCGGCTCCGACAGGCCTTCGAGCTACAACGCGCCTTCGTGAACAACGCCAGCCACGAGTTGCGCACGCCGCTGGCCCGCATGAATGCCCAAGTGGAACGCGCACTGAACCTTCCCGCCGATAGTCCGGAGATCACGCCCATTCTGCAGATACTCCAAGCCGACATCGCCGCGCAAGGGGGCATGGTGGAATCCCTGCTGCTACTTCAGCGATTGCGGGCACACATCCCTATGCCCAGCACCGATGTGCGCGTGGACGAAACCCTCTATGTCTCCATTGCCGATGTGCATGCCACACATCCCGAGTTACAAGCTTCGGTGGATCTTGCCGCCAGCATCGCTTCAGAAGGCCACTTGGTGGTGAAGGCCAACGAGATGCTGCTGCGCACGGCATTCCGCAATCTGCTGGCCAATGCGGCTTTCTATTCAGCCGACCACCGTATCAGTATCGAGCTCTCACATACCCCCGGCGCGGTAGAGGTCCGCTTTACCAATGCAGGCGGCCACGGGCTCCCTGCCGAACAGCTCTTCCAACCTTTCTTCCGCGGACCGGGAAGTGATGGCACACCCGGCAGTGGGCTGGGGCTCTCCATCGTGCAACAGATAGCGGAGTATTCCGGAGGAAAATTGAGCTACGAGCATGATGGAGCGCATCGCTTCGTGATGACGTTGCCGCTGGCGGGATAACCCGGAACATGCAGTTGGATTTCTACTACGGCCAAAAATCGCTGCACCAGCATACGCTTCGCCCACTTTCCCCTCGGCAGAATAGCTTAGGCTATTCCTTCTCGACGAAAGTGTTGCTGCCATTGCGCTTTTCGCCCTCGCAACGAACCCAACTGCACGATCCGGGTTTAAGGAACATTTAAGGTCATCCGCAAGGAAGCCTTAAGGGCGAAGGCGTGCCTTTGCACCATGCGGTTCAGGACCTTTATGCTTGGCGTATGGCTTTTCCCGTTGCTGGGCATCGCTTCGCAGGATACGCTGCGCGTTACCCTGCACGAGGCGGATAGTCTGCTGATCAGCCGTTCGTTGACCTTGGTGGCGGAGCATTTCCGCATCGATCAAGCGGAAGCGGAGCGTGTGCAGGCCCGCCTCTTCCACAACCCGGAGTTCAGTAGCGAATGGGTGGTGCGCCCTTGGGACGGTCCCTTCTTCGATGTGGGGCCGAACGGACAAAAGGTGCTCGCGGTGGAACAGCTTTTTCGCATTGCAGGGCAGCGCTCCTTGGCCGTGCGCAGTGCTGAGCAACAGAAGCGGGTGAGCGAGGCTGAGTACGCCGAGCTCGTAGCGGCCTTGCGCCTGCGCTTGCATAGCGGTGCCTATCAACAGCATTATGCGCAACGCTCCATCAAGGCCATCGGCTCGCAACTGGCCTTACTGAAGGCACTGCAGGAATCCTACGGGGAACAGTACGACAAGGGCAACGTGTCCCTGAAGGAGGCGACCCGGTTGCGCACGGCCTTCTTCGCATTGAACGAACAGCGGATCGATCTGCTGCGGCAGCTCAATGTGCTCCAACAGGAACTGCGGCAACTGCTGGTGGAACAGCGTGTGGTGATCATCACTCCTTCCTCGGCGGAACTGGAACTGCCACCCAACCTATCGCTACCAACCGATTCATTGATCGCCCGTGCCCAGCGGAACCGGCCCATCGTGCATGCCGCCCGAGCCGCCAAGGAAGCTGCCGACCTGGACCTCAAACTACAGCGGCGCATGGCCGTGCCGGACCTGGCACTTGGAGCCCAGTACGATCAGGCCAGCGGCATTTATCCCCACCAAGCGGCGTTGACCGTGGGCTTCTCCATTCCGCTGTTCGATCGCAACCAAGGGCGCATTCGCTGGGCGGAAGCAAGCGCGGGCCAGGCCAAGGCCAACGCGGAAGGAACGGAACTCGCCGTGGTGGCCGAGTTGCTGCATGCCTTGGAAAACCTGCGCGTGCTTCAGGAGCAATACAACGATACCAGCCCCGGGCTGGAGCAACAGCTGGATGAGCTCAGCGAGAACCTCGTGGGCAACTACGTGAAGAACAACATCAAGCTACTGGAATTCACCGACCTCTTCGAATCCTACAACACCACGATCATCGCCTTGAACCAATTGAAGGCCGATCTACAGAACGCATATGAAGAACTTGAATTCGTCACGGGCCAGCGCCTGTTCGAGCGCTAAGCCGTTCCGGCGCTCCTTGCTGCACGCGGTGCTGCCCCTGCTTCTGCTTGCCACCCTGCTGGTAACGGGCTGCGGCGCAAATGAACCTCCTGTGGCGGATACCAACGCCTTTGTGCTCAGCGATACCATGCTGCAACGCATCCACCTGGATACGGTAGTACTGAAGCAAGTGGAGCAGGTGATACACCTGAACGGCCGCATCGCCGCAGACCAAAACCAGCTGGCTTCGGTCTATGCCATCATGAGCGGGCAGGTGATCAGCGTGGATGCCGAGCTGGGCGATCGCGTGCGCAAGGGACAAACACTGGCCAAGATCAGAAGTGGCGAAGTCGCCAAGATGGAACGCAAGCTCATCAGCGCACAAAGCGACCGCGAAGTGGCCGAGAAGAACCTCGCAACCAAGGAGGAACTATTCCGCTCGCAACTGCTCAGCGAACGCAAACTGGTGGAGGCCCGCTACAACTTGGAGAAGGCCAACGCCCAGCTCCAGCGCATGAATGAGGTTTTCTCCATCTACACCTTCGAGGCGGGATCGCGCTATGTATTGCGTGCTCCGATGGATGGCTATGTCATCGAAAAATCCATCACGCGCGACGTCACGCTTCCGGATGATCATCCCGATCCCGTATTCACCATTGCTGAACTGAATGAAGTGTGGGTGTTGGCCGATGTGTACGAAAGCGACATCGCTCGCGTGAAGGAAGGCATGCCCGCAGAGGTGACCACCCTGAGCTACCCGGACAAAGTGTTCCACGGCAAAGTGGACAAGATCTTCAATATCCTCGACCCGCGCACGCGCACCATGCGCATCCGGATCTCGCTGCCCAATGAGGGCATCCTGCTGAAGCCGGAAATGATCGCCCGCATCAGGCTCTCCTACCAGGAAAGCCAGTCCCGGCCCGCCATTCCTTCCTCTGCCGTGGTGTTCGACAATGGCAAGAACTACGTGCTGGTGTTCAAGGACCGCTACAACATCGCGGTGCGCGAGGTGACAGTGGACCAGAGCAACGAGAAGACCACCTGGGTATCCAGCGGCCTGACGCCCGGTGAGGTGGTGATCGGCCGGGAGCAGCTCTATCTCTTCAAGGCCCTCACTGACCACTGACCGGTAACAGAGCGCACACGCCTGTCCCTTTCCCTGTCGCAACGGCCAATTCGGAACCCATGAACTTTATCGGATCGATCATCGCCTTCTCGCTCAAGAACCGCTTCTTCACCTATTTCTGGGTGGGCGTGATGATCCTGGCGGGCATCGTGAGCTTCCGTCAAACGCCGATCGATGCGTTCCCGGACGTCACCAACACGCAGATCATCATCGTCACCCAATGGCCCGGCCGCAGTGCACAAGAGGTGGAGCGCTTCGTCACCGTTCCCATCGAGGTGGCCATGAACAGCGTGCAGCGCAAGACCAATGTGCGCTCGGTCACCATGTTCGGCCTCAGCATGGTGAAGATCATCTTCGACGATGATGTGGAGGACTTCTTCGCCCGCCAACAGGTGATGAACCAGCTGGCCAATCTGGACACCCCGGATGGCGCCGTGCCCGAAGTACAGCCGCCCTACGGACCCACCGGCGAGATCTACCGCTATACCCTGAAGAGCAAGACCAAGGATACCCGCGAACTGCTCACCCTGCAGAACTGGGTGATCGACCGCAAACTGCGATCGGTGCCGGGCGTGGCCGATGTGGTGGCCTTCGGTGGGCGCGAAAAGATCTACGAGATCGAGGTCGATCCCGGCAGGATGATGCAGTACGACCTCACGCCACTGGAAGTGTATGAGGCCGTGAGCCGCAGCAACATCAACGTGGGCGGCGACGTGATCGAGAAGAACGGACAGGCCTTCGTGGTGCGCGGAATGGGCCTGCTCACTTCCAGCAGCGACATCGAGAACATCATCATCGAGGCCCGCGAAGGGGTGCCGATCCTGGTGAAGAACGTCGCACAGGTAAAGCTTTCGGACCTGCCTCGCGTAGGTCAAGTGGGCTTGAATGACGACAACGACGTGGTGGAGGGCATTGTGGTGATGCGCAAGGACGAGAACCCCGCGGAAGTGTTGACCCGGGTGAAAGAGACCATTGCCCTACTGAATGCCAACGAGCTGCCCGGAGATGTGAAGATCGAGGCCTTTTACGACCGCCAGGACCTGATCTCCTACTGCACCGAAACGGTGATGCACAACCTCCTGGAAGGCATCATCCTGGTCACTGCCATCGTGTTGCTGTTCATGGCCGATTGGCGCACCACGCTCATCGTATCCATCATTATTCCGCTGGCCCTGCTCTTCGCCTTCTTCTGCCTGCGGATGAAAGGCATGAGCGCCAACCTCATCTCCCTCGGCGCCATCGACTTCGGCATCATCATAGACGGGGCTGTGGTGATGGTGGAAGGGATCTTCGTGGCCCTGGACCATCGTGCCTCTCGTATTGGTATGAACAGGTTCAACAAGCTCAGCAAGCTCGGCCTGATCAAAGGAACCGCCACGCGCATGGGCAAGGCCGTTTTCTTCAGCAAGCTCATCATCATCGCGGCGCTGCTGCCCATCTTCAGCTTCCAGAAAGTGGAAGGGAAAATGTTCGCACCCTTGGCTTGGACCCTGGGCTTTGCCTTGCTCGGTGCGCTCATCTTCACCCTCACCCTGGTGCCCGTATTGTGTGCCGCCTTGCTGAACAAGAACGTCAAGGAAAAGCACAGCTTCATAGCCACCTTCTTCAACAAATGGGTCTTCCGCGGATTCACCGCTTGCTACAAACGTCCGCGCACCACCTTCATCACAGCATTCGCCGTCTTCGGCCTCACCCTCGGCTCCTTGAAATGGATGGGAACCGAATTCCTGCCACAGCTCAACGAAGGCTCCCTGTGGGTGACCGCCGAGCTGCCCATGAGCATGGGCCTCACCGAAAGCGTGAAGATGGCCGAAACACTGCGAAAGGATCTCCTCTCCTTCCCGCAGGTGAAGAACGTGCTATCCCAGACCGGGCGGAGCAACGACGGAACCGACCCCAACGGGTTCTACTTCCTGCAGTTCCAAGTGGACCTGTTGCCCAAGAAACAATGGGCCGAGAAAATGCCGCTGGAAGCACTCGTGGAACGCATGGACACCAAGCTGCGCCAGTACCAGGGCGTGCTGTACAACTACAGCCAGCCCGTGAGCGACAACGTGGCCGAAGCGGCTGCGGGCATGAAGGCCAACAATGCCGTGAAGATCTTCGGGCCCGACCTGAACGTACTCGATTCCCTGTCCAATACCGTACTCGCCAGCATTGAGCACGTGGACGGAGTGCGCGATGCCGGCATCCTGCGGAACCTGGGCCAGCCGGAGATCCAGATCCATCTCAGCGACAGCAAAATGGCGCTCTATGGGGTATCCACCGCTGATGCTCAGGCCGTCATCGAAATGGCCATCGGCGGAAAGACCGCCAACGTGATGTACGAGGGGGAACGCAAATTCGACATCCGTATCCGCTTCCCCTATGAATACCGGCGCACCGAGGAAGAGATCAAGGCCATCCTGGTGCCCACCCTCAATGGCGGGCGTATCCCCCTTAGCGAGATCTCCAACATCACCTCCACCACCGGGCCGGCCTTCATCTACCGGGACAACAACAGCCGCTTCATCGGCGTGAAGTTCAGCGTACGCGACCGCGACCTCGGCAGCACCATTGCCGATGCACAAGGACATGTGCATGACAACGTGAAGCTGCCGCCCGGATACCACATTGAATGGAGCGGCGAATTCGAGAACCAGGTGCGCGCCGGACACCGATTGGCGCAGGTTGTCCCGATCAGCCTCGGCATCATTTTCGTGATCCTCTTCATCGCACTCGGCGACTCTCGCAACGCGGGCCTGGTACTGATCAACGTGCCCTTCGCCCTGGTGGGAGGCATTCTCGCCTTGCACATCACGGGCATCAACTTCGGCATCAGCGCCGGTGTGGGTTTCATCGCCCTTTTCGGCATCTGTGTGCAGAACGGCGTGATCCTCATCTCCGAGTTCAACGACAACATTCGCGCACGCATTCCCCTGGACGAGGCCATCGTGGATGGTGTGCATAAGCGGATCCGGCCCGTGGTGATGACCGCCGCCATGGCCAGCTTGGGCCTCTTGCCAGCTGCACTGAGCACCGGCATCGGCAGTGAGGCGCAAAAGCCATTGGCCATCGTGATCATCGGTGGATTGATCACCGCCACGGCCTTCATCCTACTGGTGTTCCCCATCATCTATCGTTACTTCTTCAACCGGGAGCACGAGAAGAAGCTCGCCCGCATCGCTGCCAGATGAGCAAAAGGAGGGTATTGCAGGATGCGAACGCGTGAGCCTCATCCGATGATCATTCCTTCCCGCTTCCGCATCTTTGTGGCGTGAAACAATTCCTTGTGATCCAGACCGCCTTTCTGGGCGATGCCGTGCTGGCCACCAGCATTCTGGAAAAGCTGCACGCGCACTACCCCGATGCCGCCATCGACCTCGTGGTGCGCAAGGGCAATGATGGACTCTTCACAGGGCATCCCTTTCTGCGCACCCTGCACGTCTGGGACAAGCGCGAAGGCAAGACGCGCTCGCTCTTCAAGCTGATCGGCACTCTGCGCAAACAGCGCTACGACCACGTGATCAATGCGCAGCGCTTCTTCAGCACCGGCCTGATGACGGCGCTTTCCGGCGGAAAGGAAACCATCGGGTACGACAAGAACCCGCTGAGTTTTCTGTTCTCACGGAAGGTGAAGCACCAGATCCCGGAGCCTGCGGAACTGCGCAAGAACCCGGTGAAAAGCGATGCGGCGATCATCCACGAAGTGGACCGGCTGAATGATCTGATCGCGCATTTGACGGATGGGTCTCGGCCACTGCCGAAGGTTTATCCGACAGCGTCTGATCGGTCTCTCGTTGAACAAGCGATCCACCCACAACCAGTCCCGCAGGGTCCCGAGGCGGTGACCCTGCGGAAACCGTACATCACCATCGCTCCCGCCTCCGTCTGGTTCACCAAGCAATGGCCCGCGGAAAGGTGGATCGAGCTGATCAAGGCCCTACCAGCGGACCGGCGCATCTTCCTCATCGGTGCGCCCGGTGACGTTCCCTTGTGCGAGCGCATCACGAAAGAAGCCGGACGTGGCGAGGTGCTGGCGGGAAAATTCTCCCTGCTCGGAACAGCCGCACTGATGGAAGGCGCATCCATGAACTACGTGAACGACAGCGCGCCGCTGCACATCGCCAGCGCGATGAACGCCCCGGTGACGGCGGGCTTCTGCAGCACGGTGCCTGCCTTCGGTTTCGGGCCGCTGAATGCCAATGGCCGCATGGTGGAACGCTTGGAGCCGCTGTATTGCCGCCCTTGTGGACTGCACGGGTACAAGGCTTGCCCGGAAGGGCATTTCAAGTGTGCTTGGGAGATCGATATCGAACAAGTGGTCGGTTGACTTGTAGTTTCCTATAGGCAAACGAAACGCCTCAGGGTCTGCGCCTTGGGCTCCTTGGGGCAATTCGCTTGAGAGAATGGCAGCTGGTCTCTTGCAAATCAACCCCAAAACCACTTCATCATGTCCCATCACCAGAATAAGAAAACCGCAGTGATCGCGCTGATCGGCGGGATCTTGATCGCCAGCACCTATGCCTTCAGCCCGGCTCCCGCATCCGGGCAGCAAGAGGTGCATGAGAACAACCTTAAGGTGCTTCCGAAAGACATCTCACACGATGAGCTGATGAACGTGATGCACAGCTTCGAGGTGGCCCTCGACCTCAAATGTGAGGACTGCCATGCCCGCTCCACCAGCGACACCACCAAGCTGGACTTCCCCGCTGACACGAAGAAAAAGAAGATCGCCTTGGGCATGATGAAGATGGTGCAGGAGATGGACAGCACCTATTTCGGGGTCAAAGGCGATTTCAAGGAGAACTACCTCACCTCGCAATTCAAGGTCACGTGCATCAGCTGCCACAACGGGCATAACAAGCCTGTGAACCAGATCTCCATTCCGATCCCTTCAAAGAAGTGGGCGGGGAAATAAGAATTGCGCGGGATCCGATCACTCCCCGATATCCTCGTTCCACAGCTCCGGCTTGGCGGCGATAAAGTCCTCCATCATCTGCACACATTCCGGTAGGTCGAGGTCGATCACCTCCACGCCGTGCTCTTCCATGAATTTCCGCGCACCGGGGAAAGTGCGGCTTTCGCCCACGATCACCTTGGGGATCTTGAACTGCACGATGGTGCCCGCGCACATGTAGCACGGCATCAGCGTGGAGTACATCACGGTGCCTTTGTAGCTACCGATGCGGCCTGCGTTGTTCATGCAGTCCATCTCGCCGTGCAGGATGGGATTCTTCTCCTGCACCCGCTTGTTGCGACCGCTGGCCACCAACTTTCCGTCCTTCACCAGCGCGGAGCCGATGGGAATGCCGCCTTCCGCCAAGCCCTTGCGTGCCTCGTCGATGGCGGCTTTCATGAATTCGTCCATGGTGTTCTGTTTCGGGGTGAATGTGGTCCGGATGTTCGCGCTGTGCAAGTGTACCGGCTTTCAACTATTCCAACAGCCCTATTTTCGCGCCCCGTTCACCGGAACGGCTTTTCAACGTGACCCAACAACACGCACATACCGTGGACCCCGAACGCCTGATCGGCGTGCTGGACCAGCCGCTGTTCCAGGCTGCGGAACGCGTGGCCACCCGCATGGGCGTAAAGGCCTATGCCATCGGTGGTTACGTACGCGACCTATTGCTCGGGAGGCCGTGCAAGGACATCGACATCGTGACCGAAGGCGACGGCATCGCATATGCCCAAGCCGTGGCGCTGGAGTTGAGCGCCGGGCACGTGCATGTCTTCAAGAATTTCGGGACGGCGATGTTCATGCTGAACGACGTTCAAGTGGAGTTCGTGGGCGCGCGCAAGGAGAGCTACAGCCGCAACAGCCGGAAGCCCGAAGTGGTACCCGGCACGATCCAGGACGACCAGGAGCGCCGCGATTTCACCATCAATGCGCTGGCTATCTCGCTCAATGCGGAGGACCGCGGCCAACTGATCGACCCGTTCGATGGGGTGAGCGACCTCGAGCGCGGCATCATCCGTACCCCTTTGGCACCCGATGTCACCTTCAGCGATGATCCGTTACGCATGTTGCGCGCCATCCGCTTCGCTACGCAGCTCGGCTTCGTCATTGATACGCCCACCTTCGAGGCCATCGAACGCAATGCGGAGCGCTTGGACATCATCAGCGCCGAGCGGATCCATACGGAGGTGAACAAGATCATCCTCGCGAAAGTGCCCAGCATTGGCTTTAAGCTCCTACTGAACAGCGGGTTACTGGTGCGCTTCTTCCCCGAAATGGTGGAACTGCAAGGCGCCGAGGAGAAGCACGGCATCGGGCACAAGGACAACTTCTACCACACCTTGCAGGTGCTGGACAATGTCGCAGAGAAGAGCGACGACCTCTGGCTGCGCTGGGCGGCGATCCTGCACGACATCGCCAAGCCGAAAACCAAGCGCTTCGAACAAGGCCACGGCTGGACCTTCCACGGACACGAGGACAAGGGCGCACGCATGGTGCCGGGCATCTTCCGCCGCCTGAAACTGCCGCTGGACGAACAGATGCGCTTCGTGAAGAACCTCGTGCTGCTGCACCTGCGCCCCATCGCGCTCACCAAGGACATCGTGACGGATAGCGCCGTGCGCCGCCTGCTTTTCGATGCCGGCGACGACATCGATGCACTGATGATCCTGTGCCAAGCCGACATCACCAGCAAGAACGAGGCGAAGAAGAAGCGCTACCTCGCCAACTACGAGCTGGTCCTTCAGAAGATGAAGGAGGTGGAGGAAAAGGACCACGTCCGGAATTTCCAACCGCCGATCGCAGGTGAGGATATCATGGCCGCCTTCAACATCCCACCGTGCAAGATGATCGGCGATATCAAGACGGTGATCAAGGATGCGATCCTGGACGGGAAGGTCCATAACGACCGGGCCGCCGCTTGGCCGGTGATGCTGGAAGAGGGCGCGAAGCTGGGGCTGACCGTAGTGGCGGGGATGGAGGTACCGCCGGTGGGTTGACCGCCAAGAAGGTAAGCACGCCAAGGGAGTTCTCAAGGGTGATTCACCGCCAAGACGCCAAGAGCGCCAAGGGAGTTCTCAAGGGTGATTCATCGCCAAGACGCCAAGCACGCCAAGAGAGTTCTCAAAGGTGATTCACCCCAAGACGCCAAGCACGCCAAGAAGAATTTCAGGTACGGCCATCCCATTCCACGCAGGCGATCCACACTCTTAGCGCTCTTGGCGTCTTGGCGGTGGAACTAGAACCGTGATCCCCACGAACTCTCCGGTTACTTTCGCGTTCTCTGCGAGACTGTCACTTTCCATCCAGCACACCCATGCTCATCTACCGCTTCCGCGTTCTGATCGACGATCCAAGCGAGGCCTTTCGCGATATCGAGATCGGCTCGGGTCAGACTTTCAAGGAGTTCCACCAAGCCATCAAGGAGGCGTTCGGCTTCACCAGCGATGAGATGGCCTGCTTCTATGTGAGCGATGCTGAATGGAGCAAGGGCATTGAGATTCCCTTGGCGGACATGGGTTTTGCCGAGGAAGGCAAGGTTCCCCTGCTGATGGATGATGTGGAGGTGGGCGACCACATCCGCGACCCGGACCAGCGCTTTGTTTTTGCCTATGACTTCCTCCATATGTGGATGTTCATGGTGGAGCGCATCGGCACAGGCGACCCGCAACCGGGCCTCACCTATCCGCGCATAAGCCTCAGTGTGGGCAAGGCACCCGCGGAAAGCGCCCGTGCAGGGCTGCTGGAACAGGACCTGATGGAGGAGTCGAATGGGGAATACGCGGACCACGACCCCTATGGCGACGATGATGACGACGACCATTACGGCGGCAGCGTGGACGACCTCGGCGAGGAATACCTATGACCGGTAAAGGCTTACTCGTGGTGATCGGAGGTCCCACGGCGAGCGGCAAGACCCGGGTGGCGGCGAGCGTGGCCAAGCACTTCGGCACCGAGGTGATCAGTGGCGATTCAAGGCAGTTCTATCACGCCATGCGCATCGGCACGGCGCGTCCTTTGGAGGAAGAATTGCAGGGCGTGAAGCATCATTTCCTCGGGCAGTTGGAGCTGAATGAAACGTGGAGCGCGGGCGAATTCGCGCGGCAGGCGGAATCCGTTCTGCAGGAACTGCTGGGCCAGCACGGCATTGCGGTGCTTGTAGGCGGCAGCGGCCTCTATCTCGATGCCCTCTGCAACGGTCTGGACCCGATGCCGATGGTGAACCATGCGGTGCGCGAGAAACTGCAGCACCGCTTCCAGCAACACGGTCTGGTGGACCTGCTGGCGGAGCTGGACAAGTTGGACCCCGCCATTTCCACCGTGATCGACCGCAACAACCCACAGCGCGTGATCCGTGCCTTGGAGGTCTGTTTGGTAAGCGGCAGGCCCTTCAGCGAGCAACATACCGGCCAGCGCCAACGCACGGACATCCGCCTGCTACGCATCGCCATGGACGTGCCGCGTGCCGAACTCTACGCGAACATCGATACGCGCGTGGACCGCATGATCGCCGATGGTCTGGAGGAGGAAGCATGCTCTCTCCTGCCCCACCGCGAGCTGAATGCCTTGCGCACCGTGGGCTACCGTGAGTTTTTCGAGTACTTCGACGGCAGTCTCTCCCGCAAGGAAGCGATCGACCTCATCAAGCAACACAGTCGCAACTATGCCAAGCGGCAGGTGACCTGGTTGCGGCGGGAGAAGTCGTGGAGGTGGTTATCTCCAAGTGCGATGAAAGGAGTGATCAGCGCAGTGGACGCCGCCAGGCAGGATCACACCTGAAGGCCCAGCAAAAGCACATCGTCCACTTGGTCCAGCTCACCGCGCCATGCTGCGAAAGCTGATCTCAACGCGTCCATCTGTTCATGCATCGGCAACGTTCCGGTGGAGGACAACAGCTCTTTGAGCACCGCACTCTTCAACTTTTTGCCTTCCGGACCACCGAACTGATCGGCAAAACCATCACTGCCCATGTACAAACGGTCACCGGGAGCGAGTTGGAGCACATGTTTGACATAGGGCCGCAGCGTTGCATCGTGGTAAGCCAAAGGGATCCGCTCCCCCCTTATCACCTCCAACTCCTTGCTCCCATTTCGCAGTATGTGGAGCGGGCATAAGGAACCTGCAAATTCAGCCACACCGGTCACGGATTCCCAGACCAGCAGTCCGATGGTCATACCATCCCGGATCTGTCCCTCTTCGGCCTGGTGCGCTAACGTTCGCATCAGTTCGGTGCGCAGTTCCATCAGTACCCGGTCCGGTGTGATCGCCCCTTGACTGACCACCTGCTGCAACAGCGCAATGCCCGTCATGCTGAGCAATGCGCCCGGAACTCCGTGCCCCGTGCAATCCGCTACCGCCAGCACCACCTTGTTCCCCACGCGTGCACTCCAGTAAAAATCTCCGCTTACGATGTCGCGTGGCTTGTTGATCACGAACACATCAGCGAAGGAGGCGCGCAATTCGCCCAAGGTGGGCAGCATGCCGGCTTGAATGCCTTGTGCATACCGCAGCCCACTGCGCATATCGCTGTTCTGCTGCTCCACCAACGCATTCTTCTCCGCTACCTCCTTCTGAAGGCGCAATCGCTCACTTATGTCGCGGGCCTGTATCACCACGGCCGGTCTCCCTCGGAATTCGGTGACCTTCCCACTGCATTCCACAGGCAGGCGTTCACCTTGCTCATTGCGAAACGGAATGTCATCATAGACCATTCCGCCATTGGCCCAAACATCCGCGATGCGTTCCGCGCTGCGATGCAGGTCTTCGGGAAAATGCAGGTCGAAGACGGTCATCCCCTCCAATGCTTCCACCGAACGGCCCAGCATTACACCAGCGCTCGGGTTGGCGTGATAGATGCGGCCGCTCACGAAGTCGAGCACGATGATCGCATCATTCGCCTGATCGATGATCTGTTGGATACCGGCCCGTTTCCGTTCTTCACCTTCCAGCTTGGAACGCAGTCGGTTATAGGCGAATATCAGCCCCACCGCGCAGAGCAGCGAGAGGGCCAATGAAAACCAGAGGAAGAGGGTCAGGCCGCCTTCCATGTGTGAACATCCACGGCAGGCAAGGCTTCAAGCACACCGAAGATGAGCGTAGGATCAAGGAATTCACCCACTTGTTCCGGCCGCGAGACATAGCGCACCACTCCATCGATGTCCACCAGGAACGAGGCTGGCAGCGGGATGCCTTGCTCATAATCCAGCCCGGCTTCGAGGATCGGGTTCGAATAGATGACGCCATATCGTTGGGAGGTGCGCTGGCCATCATCCGATAGCAGTTTGTAGCCCACACCGATACGCTCCACCATGTCCTTATTCACGTCCACGCTGTCCGGCCCGATGCCCAGCACGTGGATCCCACGTTCCATGAAACGTTCCCGATTGCGCTCATAGGTGCGCAACAAGATGTGGCAACCGGGGCACCAATCGCCACGGACAAAGATCAAAAGAACAGGATGCTTGCCTATGTAGTTGGACAAGCGCACGCTCGCTCCGCCCTGGTCGGGCAATTCAAAGTCCGGCGCCATATGCCCCGCCTGGATCCGATAGCCACCACTGGCCTTGCGGCGAAGGCGAGTACCATCCTGCACGTAAAGCACGGTGAGTCCCACAGCTGGAAGTAAGACCACCACTGGCAGCAACACCGCATGCCATTCGATGCCGGGGTGGAACGCATGCTGCAAATAGAGACCGATGGCAACGACCATCAGTGCCGGTTCCACCCAATTGTGATTCACATAGGTGAAGACCTGCATTTTCGCCTGCCTGAGAATAGTGGCCACCACAGCCAATACCAGCGCTACCGTCAGTACTGGAAGACCGGTCCCTTGAAGGTCCAGTAGCACACCCAGCGTAACGCCAGCAAGGATCAACATCCCGAACTGGTAGCGCGAAGTGTGCGTCAGGAACTCCAACATGGTGAAACCATAGGCAACCGCCACAAGCACCGGTGCCGCACTCGGCGCCAGAAAGATGGCGGCGATTCCCATGATCAACAATAAAACACCAAGGGTCGTGAAGGGATGAATGCGATTCTTCATGGGTCGTGCAAGGGAAACAGCACGCTTCTACGGTGTCATGGCATATTCGTTCGCGAGGGAAAGGAGACCACCCAATGGCCGGATCTTACCTTGCGCCCCTCGATCCGGGATGCTCGAATCGCCACCGGACCTTGCGCAAACAATGGCTAACGACCGCCTCGCTCAACTGCACTCCATGCTCGCCGAAGAGCCCGGGGACACCTTCCTCCGCTACGCTATCGCTCTGGAGCACAGGCGCGCGGGCGATCGCACCCAAGCGGCCGAGGACCTGGAGACGTTGTTGCGCGAAGACCCTACCTACATCACGTGTTACTACCAATTGGCCCAAGTGCTGAGCGAACTGGGCCGCACGCAGGATGCCATCGATACCTGTGAGGCCGGGGCATTGCAATGCATCGTGACCGGTGATCGCAAGACAAGGGCGGAATTGTTGGCCCTGAAAGAGGACTTGGAAGACGCCTGATGCGGAAGCCTCCCCGGAAGCGACCAAGGATCTTTTGGTGGATCGTCG
Organism: Cryomorpha ignava; assembly: GCA_040391235.1. GTDB lineage: Bacteria > Bacteroidota > Bacteroidia > Flavobacteriales_F > PHOS-HE28 > PHOS-HE28. The sequence continues at coordinate 59,339 of JBEBYG010000003.1, read as the reverse complement.
CCGGCCCCTTTGTGGTGCTGTTAGCGATCACCCTTCAAGCGTTCCCGTATATGGCCATTACTGAGCCCAGCGGCGCAAAAGTGCTGGTAGTGGAAGGCTGGATGGACCCGGTGCCCATGCAAGAGGCTGCGGAACTGATACTGGACAGCGGCTACACGCGGGTATACACCACCGGAACCATTCGCTCCTTTGCCCATTACTTGGCTCCAGATGACGGCATTACCGTGGAACTTCATAACGCCTTTCAAGGGGACCTGCAATTGAACGTTAGCGGGAGTCCCGGTGCCGGATTTCTGCTGCTCGCAGGAACGGATACGCTGATGAGTCGATCGGTGACCCAACTGCCCCAGATCTATCACGGTCGCGTTGGCCACGCGGTGGATCGTATCCGGCTGGTTGCATGGCATGTCGCTATGGAGCCGGGTATCCCGGAGATCTACGTGGCATCCCTGACCTTGAACGGCACGAACATCAACTTCCTACAGAAGCGTTCGTGGTTCACATTTCCGAATGCTGTGGCCCAGCCCGGTTGGCCCACCTATGCGCAATCGGCACGCAGTGAACTGATGAACTTGGGGGTCCCTGGTGAACGGATCACCGCTGTGCCCGCCTATGGGAGGCCCCGCAGCCGGAGCTGGGGCAATGCCTATGCCTTCGGGAACCAAGCTCGGGAGGACGGCATCACCACATTTGATGTCGCCACGGTAGGTGTACATGCCCGTCGCTCCCGCGACCTGTTCCGAACCGCTTGTCCGGAAGCCAACGTTGGGGTGATCGCGTTGGTGGACCCCTACTGCACCAAGGGCAATTGGTGGCGATCCTTCCGGGGTTGGGCGACCATGCTGAAGGAGGTGATAGGTGCCCCGGAGGCCCAAGCCGTGGAATTGACCCGGTGACCCGCCTTGGCGAATACTGCCTTTTCTCAGCCGCACAAGCTTCCATTCCACGGGAACGGAAGCTTACATTTATGCTGATGAAAACGATCGAACGTCCGAAACCGGGTGATTACCCGGCCTATTACGGTGCATATCTGCTGGCGGCGCAAGGAGATCATCTCGCCTCTGCCCTCCGCCACGTCTCCGAGCAGGAGAAATTGACCCACGACCAAGTGCCCCATGACAAATGGGAGTACCAATACGCGCCGGGGAAGTGGACCACCAAGGAGGTCTTCCAGCACATCATCGATACCGAGCGCGTCTTTGCCTACCGGGCCCTGTGCATCGCGCGGAACGAACGGGTCGACCTTCCGGGCATGAATGAGAATGCCTACCAAGTGGAAGCACGCACAGCCCTGAGACCGATCGGCGACATCATGCGTGAATTGCACGCCGTGCGACAATCCACTGTGGAGTTGTTCGAAGGGCTCGATGTCATCGGTTTGGGGCGCAGCGGCACCGCCAATGGAAAGCATATAACGGTGCCTGCACTTGGCTGGATCATCGCTGGCCACTCCGAGCATCACCTGCGCATCATCCGCGAACGCTACCTCACCTGACCAAGAGCCATGGCCGCACGCCCCATCCAACAGCTCTTCGATGAATACGGCGAGAGCCATCGGAACCCGACAAACGTAACGGTCCATTGGATCGCCGTACCGCTGATCTATTTCTCCATTTTCGGCTTGCTGTATGGCATCCCTGCGCTTCACCTTCCCTACTGGGGGCGCCTCACTATGGTCTCCGTGGCGCTTTTGGGGGTCGTGATATTCTACCTCCGGCACTCATTGAGCTTAGCATTGGGCATGGGCCTGTTCACGGTACTCTGTATTTGGGTAGCACAAGCCATCGACAACCAGGAAGCGTGGCCTCTGTGGGCCATCTCCATCGGCATCTTCGTACTGGCTTGGATCGCCCAGTTCATCGGGCACGGCGTGGAAGGCAAGAAGCCCAGTTTCCTCAAGGATCTCCAGTTCCTGTTGATCGGGCCGGCTTGGCTGCTCTCGAAGGCCTATCGAAGCCTCCGGATCCCTTATTGAACCGGTCGGAAGTACATCGGTTCCCGACCGTGGGCCAGCCCCGGATGGAAGATGTCGATCAGGTCCCGTAATACCACCTCGGGTTCCAGACCGGCCTGCCCGAAGAGATCGCTCGCTACACTGTTCGCATAGAAGCATCCGTGCTGCTTGAATGCGGGCAAAGCCATGATCCGGCCATCACCACCTGCCACATCCGCTTCCTTTACCGCTGTCTCCTGGTCCAGGATTCGCCCCCAGTTTGCAGCCCTAGTTCCAACTTGTAATACTGTTTCCAGGTCGATATCGAGGTTTCCTTGAGCTTGCCGCTCCGCAAAGAGGTAACGCCCACCCGCATCGGTGATCAAACGTGCCATATAGCTGTTGCCCGCAGGAACCGACCAATTGCCCTTCCAGGAGCTTCCGAAGAAAACCTCGGGAGCCTGTGCATCCTGAGGTACCAAGGCCACTGTCGCCTTATACCGCTCCACCATTCCCGCGTACAGGCTATCCGCCACCTCTTCCTTTCCCAGAAGCACGCCGAATGCCCGGATCCATTCCGCCCGACCCAGCGGATGCCTTTCCAAGTATTCCGCAACCGGGATAAGGGGCAGCTTGCCCGGCAGATCCGCTCTCCCCTCACTCCCATATGGATAGGTAAAAAGCGCTTCGGGAGCGAGCATGAGGATCCGCTCGCGGTCCACGCCCTCCGCACTGGCGATCTCTTCCAACCGCCCGGCTCGGGCCATGGCAACCACCACAGGGTCACGCAACCGGTCGGTATAAGCGCAGCCCACCACAGCATCGGCGCGACCTAAGGCCGATATGAAGGAAGCATGGGTGGTGCTCATCAACGCTACACGGTCCAGCGGGTGACTGAACACCACCGCCTTATTCGGAACCTCTCCGCCAAAGTCCGGATCGCCAACGATAAAAACGCCCGTAGTGTCAGCAGTGCCTCCGGGACCGAAGGTGAGCAGCATCCGACCTTGATCGTGTTGCCATAATTGGAAGAATTCCGCGGAATGCAAGGGCATTGGCTCCCATCCCTTCCATACTTCGACAGGCCCCCTTCCTCCACATCCCAAGCTCCCATAGAGGAGCAATGCTACCAAGGGTGCCTTTCTCCAGCCGCGGTCCGATAGGTATCGGACTGCCTGCCTCATTGCATCTCCGCGATCAGGTTCAACAGGGCATCCCGAACCGTGTCCTTCCCTTGGGCCAGGTCCACGGCACGCTGGGGTACGCTATAGTTCGGCATTTCGCCACGGTCCGCTGGGCCGCCCGGTATTCCCTCGGGCACGTAAGCAGTAAGCGGAACATGGAGCACGCATCCACTGCGAGGCAAGGAGATCTCCAACGCCTTTCCTCCACAGAAGCTGCTGGCATTGGACCCCAACTCCTCGCCCACAATGCGAGCGCGGCCGGTTCGCTTGGCCATCATCACGAAAGCCGCTGCCGCACCCGTTGTAAGGCCGTCGGCTATCACGTATACCTTGCCTCGGAATGCCTTGGTCAACGGCAATAAGGGCTGCAAGCGAGGGTCGTCCGGCTTCAGCTCCCTGCGTCCTTTTGATTCCGGCATGTACATACCGCCCACGGCAGCGAAGAACTCCGGGGCGGGAGTAGCATAGCGGTATGAATCGGGTACTCGTCCGCTGCGGATGGACACGCCCTTCACCACGCGATAAGGTTCCAGCCCGATAATGCTGAACACTTGTTCAGCCAAGCCCAAGTCCTCTCCGCTGGCACCCCGCACATCGATCACCAAAGTGGAGGTCTTCGCCTTGTTCAAGGCTTCCAACACATTGCTCAGGAAACGCTCCGGGGTGATCCGTTGGCGTGCCAGTTCGGATGGCTCCATGGTGCCCAAGGTGAGCCACGCTGACCTGGTCGCGGAGAATTCCTCCATCCGCCAAGGCAGCAGGTCATCCCCTTTCGCTCTGTAACTCCGGCGCATCTCATCCTTGGTAAGGGCGAACAATTCGCGCTCATCCGAAGTTGCATCCCCTGTGCGGTAATTGATCACGAACTTCTCCGCCCGCTCGACATACCGCCGATACATTTCGGGGAAATTCTGTTCGATCCTTCGATCCAGCAAAGTGGTGTCGGAGCCTTCCGGAACTTGGGAATTCCTCATCTTGGCCAGCACCTTGGCCGCAGATCGACCATTGATCATTAAGAGTTCACAGGCCGTTGGCAGGCTCCGGAAGCCCTTCAGTTCTTCCTTCAAATAGAGGCGCCCGCCGATCACGGAGACCGTGATCGGTATCAAGGGTTCACTATGGTCATATATCTCCTGCAACGCGGAAGGAGGGCTGAGCTTGGTTCCCGCATCTGCAATGGCACGGAAGGCGGGCAGGGTGGCTTGAATGAAATCCTCTGCAGTAACAGGGACCGAGAAAGAGGCGGCGATGCCATCGAACAATTGGTCCAACTCAGCCTTGCTGCGGTAGCGGTAGGGATCCGGATGGGCTTGTTCCACGGTCTGGCGGATGATAGCGAGATCTTCCAGCAGCGCCTCCGGGCTATTCAACTTCGTCAACGCATTTTCCTGCGCGCTCGCTGCCAATAGCGCCATTGCCGCGCCCATCACCAATAGCACCCTCCGCTTCTTCATTATTGCTCACATGACCTACGGCACGGAAATAAGAATGCCCACACCGGACGGTCGCGGGCATTCAAAAGTCGGGCCGAAAAGGATCAGGCTTTCACACGGGCGGCAGGCTCTGCCTTGGTGATCTCGGCACTGGCGTTGTCGCGATATTTGTTGAAGTTGGTCTGGAACGCATTGGCCAATCCGTCGGCTTGTGTATCATAGGCCGCTTTGTCCTTCCACGTGTTGCGTGGATCGAGGAGCTCCGCAGGCACATTCGGACAACTGGCGGGCATGCTCACACCAAATACTGGGTGAACGGTGTATTCCACTTGGTCCAATTCGCCGTGAAGGGCCGCACTGATCATAGCGCGCGTGTGCCGCAGCTTCATGCGCTCACCTGTTCCATACGCACCACCGCTCCAACCGGTGTTCACCAGCCAGATGTGAACGTCATGCTCCTTCATGCGCTTGCCGAGCATATCTGCATACTTGGTAGGGTGCAGAGGCAGGAATGGCGCTCCGAAGCAGGCACTGAACACGGTCTTCGGCTCGGTGATACCGGCCTCGGTACCGGCCACTTTCGCGGTATAGCCGCTAAGGAACCAATACATCGCTTGGCCGGGGCTCAGTTTGCTGATCGGGGGCAGCACCCCATAAGCATCGCAGGTAAGGAAGAAGATGTTCTTCGGATGGCCTCCCATGCTCGGTACCGCATGGTTCACGATGTGCTCCATCGGGTAGCTCACACGCGTGTTCTCCGTCTTGCTTCCGTCGCTGAAATCCACCTTGCTCTGGCTGTTCTCCTCAAAGCTGATGTTCTCCAACAGAGCACCGAAACGGACGGCATCCCAGATCTCGGGCTCCTTCTCCTGGGAAAGGTCGATGCACTTCGCGTAGCAACCGCCTTCGAAGTTGAACACGCCGTTCTTGCCCCAACCATGCTCGTCGTCGCCGATGAGCTGGCGTTGTGGGTCCGCGCTCAGGGTGGTCTTTCCTGTTCCGCTCAGTCCGAAGAAGACGGCCGTATCGCCATCCTTTCCGATGTTGGCCGAGCAGTGCATGCTGAGCACATCGTGGTCCTGTGGTAGAATGTAGTTGAGCACACTGAAGATGCCCTTCTTGATCTCGCCGGTATAAGCCGTGCCGCCGATCAGGATCATCTTTCGGGTGAAGTCAATTGCTGCGAAGTTGTGCTGGCGCGTGCCGTCCACCGCAGGATCGGCCATGAAACCAGGTGCACAGAGGATGTGCCACTCGGGGCTGAAGTCCTTCAATTCGTCCCGGGTCGGTCGCAGGAACATGTTGTTCCCGAACAGCGCACCCCAAGGGAGTTCAGCAACCAGACGCAGGTTCAGCTTAAAGGCTGGATCCGCACAGGCGTAGGCGTCGTGTACATAGGCATCGCGCCCCATCATGTAGGCGGTCATACGCTCGCGCAAGCGATCGAAGGTGGCAGGATCCATCGGGATGTTGATGTCGCCCCACCATACGGTGTTCTCCGTGGTGGCATCCTTCACACAGAACTTGTCCTTCGGGCTGCGGCCGGTGAACTCACCGGTATCCACTGCCAAGGCACCGCTGTCTGCCAGCACACCCTGCCCGTTCACGATCGTATGTTCAACCAGCTCGGCTGGTTCCAGGTTCCAATAAATGTCACCCATGTTGCCCAGACCGATCTTGGAAAGGTCTGCGTTCTTCGGTTTCAATCCGAATTCATTCATGATCGTAGTGTTCACTTTAGGAGATGCAAATGTAGGGAACGCGGTGGGTCATCTGTCGGCTTCGCGGTGATCAGGCCTTGCGGAAGGATCCTATCAGGATCACTGCCCAACCCGCGATGAACATCAGCCCACCCAATGGCGTAATTGGGCCAAGTACCCGTGTAAGCCCTTGTATGCCAAGCATTTCGCGAGCCGCCAACAGGTATAGCGAACCGCAGAAACACAGGATCCCCAAGAGGAAAAGTATGCGGACAAAACTCACCAAACGAGAGGCCAGCCGCCCATCCAATGCGGCCAGGCCTAACAAGGCCAATCCGTGATAGAACTGGTACTGCGCCGCCGTGCTCCAGTTGTGATAGGCCTGTGCATCCACGCGGTCCTGAATGCCATGGGCCCCAAAGGCACCAAGGGCCACCGCCAACAAAAGAATGCCTGATGCCCAGGCCAAGGTGCGTTCGTTCATCCGGGTATCCATAACGGCGCAAAGTTGGTGAATGGTTTCGGAGCGTGGGCTAGAAGCTGGACAGCTTCACTCACCTGTCCCGCGACTTGCGCAGTTTGGTCTTGTCAGGGTCCTCGTGGAAGTAGTATCGGAGGTCCAACGTGAGGTAACTGCCGCTTAGCAGGGTTAACATCTTGTAGGGGCGATATCCGGCATAGCGGTCCAGCCAAGTAACATCTGCCTGTGCCATATCGCCGAAGGGCCGGTGGAAGGTGGCGCCCAAATAGAAATAGCCCGATTTCTCCGTCCTGTATTCCACACCAATATTCCCTACGACCCCGATCTGGGCCCAATTCCGCCGGAATAGATAGGCTTGGGCGAGTTCCAGCTCCTTCTTGGCATCCCCCGGGTAAAAGTCGATGCTCACGCCGAGCGCGTTGTTCATCCAAGTGCGTTCACCTAAGCGGACATATACCAAGCATGTGAGCGGCACTTCGTATCCCACAAAGCGCAGGCTGCCGGAGTCAGTGTATCCGCTGGTATCGTTCTCAATGCCGAATTGGTAGCGGCGAGTGATCTGATCAATGCCGGCCTCCAGCGATATGGACTTGCTGATCCCGGTGCGTACCGTCATTCCGAATGCGAGACCGCCCTTTAGCTCCAAGGTGCCGGTGAGATGCTCCTGCTGCAGGGTGGTCAAGGGGTCAAAAAAACTGAACGGTATCACCGGCTTCACCTGCAGGCCGAACGTGGTAACCCTGACCTGGGCTTGCACAAGGCATGGTCCCAAGAGGGCTGCAACGAGGAAGAGCGATGCACGGAGGCGCATGGGGGCCAAAGTTCGTCCAAAGCAAGCGGTCCTCGGAAACAGGTCCTGCCGTCCTGCTGTTGTCCATGGTCGGCGGTTGATGACCTCTCGAACGATGGCCTCGGATGCGCCTGACGAGCAGGTAGTTTTCGCCATGCAACGATCGGCCCGCCTCGTTCTCCCCTTGGTCATCGGCCTGTCAGTGGGCTGCGCCGGAACGCGGAATAGCCCGAAATACACCTGGCTGCGCAAGCAAGGACCGGTGCAGACGACCGAACGCCCCGCAAGCTTGGCAGCCGCCTCCCCCTTAAAGCAGTCGATACGCCGCCCGGAGTTGGAAGCACTCAGGACCTCGAATTCGAGCCATTCCTCTCCCGGCCAACTCCAAGACAGTTTGAGTTTGCCCTCGACTGATTTGACGGCCGATGCCCGCATCGGCCTCTCTTACTCAGCAGCGCCGCACCTGCCTTACACCGCCAAAAAGGACACCGCCTACTACGACCCCGAGCCACGCCGGTGGAATGTGAAGGCCATCTCCGCCCTCCCCATCGGGCTCGCCACCGTGATCATCGGTATCGCTTCCCAGAGCATCTATCTGCTATTGATCGGAGGGGCCATCGCCTTTGCCTTGGGGCTGATCGGCAGCAGACAATGTCGCGACCGACGAGACCGGGGAAAGGGCTTTGCGATAACCGGAATGGCCTTGGGCGCGGCAGCGCTTTTCTTCAGCTTGATGGTGTTGATCTTGGCTGCTTAGGCCATTGACCCAACGGCTATGCAAGGCCTTCCAACGTCCGAAAAGTACCGTTTTTCGCTTGAGACAATCAAAAGGACACTTTCACGGACGATCTAATGGACGTTTCGTTGTTCTCAAATTCAATAAGCAGCTCATTACCTGATTATTACAAAGGACCTAACTTTGGACATCCATGAAGACCCAAAAACAGACATACCCTTGGCTAACCTTCGAATTTCAGCCCGACCAAGTGCCGTTTCCGGTATGGGTGCTCTTGGGTGAGGCCTCTTTGGCCTGTGAGCAGGTTCGAGAGGCTGCTTTAGCCGCTCGCGAAGGAGACCTGATCGGCTATGTTGCCTCGCTCCAAGGCATCGTTGCGAACGCCTCTTTGGACGGCAACAGCCTGAGTGAAGATCAAGTGGATCGGCTCCTGGAGGGTAGCCTCCAACTGCCCCCTTCCCAAGTATTCCTTGAGCGCGAGATCCGGAATTTGGTGAAGGCTGTGAGCTGGACGAAAGCCCGAACTCGATCCGGCGATCGGGATACCGGACCGTGGGCGATCCAAATGCTCAATGCGCAGATCTTGAAGGAGCTCCCATCCTCCAATGGATCTTCTGCCGGGGAGTATCGATCCGTGGCTTCTCAGGGAAGGGTGCTCCCAGAGCACATCGCCCCCTTGATGGAGCGGCTGCATAGCTGGACCGAAAGCGACCTCTTCCGTCCGGAGCATGAAGAAGTGCGAATGGCCTTTGGGATCATACGGGCGGTTCTTACCCACCTCTATCTGCTGTGGATCGAACCTTTTGCGGAGGGCAACGGGCGCACCGCGCGTATGGTCGAATTCCAGCTGCTGATCAACGCGGGCATTCCTGCCGCCGCCGCTCACCGCATGGCGGTCCATGCAGCCGCGACCAGGACCGAGTATGCCCGCCAAGTAGCCCAAGCCGCAGGTCTCAACGGCAACGTGATCCCTTATATCACCTATATGGTCCGGGGCTTTGCGGATGGGGTAAAGGCGCTATTGGCAGAGGTATCAGAAGCCCAATATCAGCTGCTGGCGGAAGAGGAACTGCGGAATCTTGTGGATCCCGAAGTGTCCACAAATGGAGAACGGCTCCAGCGCCTCGCCATCGGTCTGCATGGCCACCGGGGGAAGATCCCCACGGCACAGGTGCCGCAGCTGACACCGGAACTGGCCCACATGTACGCCCGCCTGAACGCCAAGACGTTACAACGGGACCTCGTTCAATTGGAGGAGCTGGGGCTGGTGGAACGAAGCCGGGGAGAGGTGAGGGCTAAGCCGCTGGCGGTCAGGCCGTTTGCAACGAACTCCTGAGTTTTCAATTGCGGATAGCCTCACTTATTAGCCGGTCCGCCAATTGATGGATCGTTCGCGGGTCCTCCCCTGCCAGCCGTGCTGCGCTGAGGGAATCCGAGCCGTGCGATTTTGAGCATTTCACGCCGTTTGCGTCCAAGACCAAGGGAAGGTGCAGGAAGTGTGCGTGCATGAACGCCTCCATGCCAAGCAGGCTGGCCAAGTACAGTTGTATCGCTGTGGAATCCCGCAGGTCCGCACCTCTTACGACCAGGTCGATCCCGAACTGGACATCATCCGCCAAGGAAGCGATCTGGTAGGCCGGGAAGCCATTGCGCTGGCGGATCACCGGATCCGGCATGGCCAATGCAGCCTCGCGCAGCTTTCCGTCCGGCCAAGTGCGCCAAGACACCTTTTCGTCTCGGGGCAAACGCAACCTCCAAGAGCAATCCGGGTGATCGAAAGGAAGGTTCAACGTTCGGCAATGGCCATCATAATCAAAGGTTCCGGTGCGGTCATGCTTGTCCTTCCGGGAACAGGAACAAGCATACAGATGGCCGCCTTCGCGAAGCTGTTCCACCAGCTCCTGATACCGCGTCTTCCGCAAATGCTGTGACCAAGTGCTCTTCAGTTCCTCAGCATTCCGAGGCCCTTCATCCCAGTCCACACCCAACCAATGCAAGGTCTCGAAGATGTCCTCCACGTATTCCGTTCGCACACGCTCGGCATCCAGGTCATCGATGCGGAGGAGGATCTTACCACCTGCTTCACGAGCCAGTTTCCATGCGAGGATGAAAGCCGCGCCATTACCCGCGTGCAGGTAGCCGCTGGGTGTGGGGGCGATGCGGGTGTGCATGGAAACGGACCAGGCGATCAAGTAATTCCGAGGTCAGGAACGGGCACTTCCGCTAGGATCCTCGAGGAATTGGTGCCCGGGGCGGGACTTGAACCCGCACGGCCCTTGCGGACCAAGGGATTTTAAGTCCCTCGTGTATACCATTTCACCACCCGGGCGGGAGGGGCTGCAAATGAACGCAATCCGGGCCGATCAGAAGATCAGAAAATCAGATGATCAGACAATGGAATGCTGTCCTCCTACGGAAAGCGACCAATTGCTAGATGCTTTGAGGCATCCTTTGCGGCTGAAGCCTAATGACCACAAAACAAAAATGCCTCCCCGGAGGGAGGCATTTGAGCGAGAAACGGGACTCGAACCCGCGACCCCGACCTTGGCAAGGTCGTGCTCTACCAACTGAGCTACTCTCGCTTGAGCGGCTGCAAATATAGCCGTCTTAATGATCGGTGCAACAGAGGACGAAAAAGTTGGAGCATTGGCGACGAAAAGGACGGTGGAAAATGGCCGTATTCCTCACTGTTCCCGCCACTTGGAAAGGGCCCGGCCGGTGAGCTCCACTTTGAACTCCCGCACCTGGAGACTGCCCGGACCGTTGTTCCAGACGTAGATGCCTACTTCCTCATCGGCATACCTCAGCTCCTGTAGGTTGCGTACCACGTAGGCGGTCTGGAGGTTATCACCAGTGCGGCCGGGCGAAAGTGGGAAGCGCTCGTAGTCAGTGGTTCTGTCGCCTCGGCGGCGCTCAACAACGATGGCCGGTTCCACTGCACCTTCGGAACGATAGGTCACTTGCACCACCAGCGAACCCGGCGCGTGTGACAGCAGTTCAGAAGCTGGTACCCGATAAGCGGCGGTCCATGGGGAATTCAGGTCCAGCCATTGGCCACCTTCCTTGGAACCATCATAGAGCAAGGTCGCTTGCAACGCGTTTTCAGCAGGCACCATCAGCACGGCATCGAAACCGTCGGCTCGCAGCACCTTCTCCACTTGATGATGTTGCAGCAGCGCGGCCCTGACTGCCGGAGCCACGGGCAGGCCCGCATCCATCCACCAGAACGGGGTATTCCTATAGCGTTCCACGAAGGCCAGCACCTCTCCTGTTCGCTGTGCATTCTCCGCACGTAGCGGATGCACTTCACCTCCGCGGAATACGTGTTGGAGCGCGGGGTATCGTCCCGTATTCACCACTATGGGCAGCGCCTTTTCGCCGGTGGCATCAATCTGGTCCAGCAGGCTTTCCACCGCCTTGGGCAGTCGTTCCGCCTTGGGGCTATGCGCGAAGAGCGACCAACCGATCGCACCGGTGAGCACGACCAGTCCTCCTTTAAGCAGAAGGTTGGAAACCGAGACGGTGCCGGTGAAGGCCAAGAGAAAGCACGATCCGAGGAATACGATCATCGAAAAGCGCACCAGCCATGGCACTAAGGGCTTCTGGAAGTGGAAACGCAACTGATGCTCACCTGCCGGCAACACGATGCCGAAGAAAGCGATATTGGCACGAAGAAGCGGGACATACACACCGTCCACCGTCGCCGTCCAGCCCGGGAACCAAGCTTGCTGGAGCATGGCGAAGGTGGGATGGGTGGTCTTCACTTGCAAGGTCACACCATTGTGGTCGAAGCCCGTCACCCGTAGTGAATCGCTGGATAGACGACGGAGCGGTTCACTCACCTCCTCCCCTTCCGCCAGGACCACCAGTGAGCTGTCTTTCGCAGGATCAATCGTTGTTAGATCGTAGTGCGCGGCCTGCACCACATTGTCTGTGAGATAGACCAAGGGCTGGCGTTTCATGGCGGCGAACAGGGCCGGTTGTTCCGCCGCTATCCGGTTGGCATCCTTCAGCCAGAAGGAGTTGAAGCCATCGTGTGAAGGCTTTCCCTCGAAATTCTGGACGTTGCGCCAGATGTACTTGAGCGTGGCGGAGCCGTCGGTGTTCAGCCCCATGGGGTGCAGCTCCGGCCAAACGGGTCCTTTGGGCTGTTCATCGATGCGGCCTTGGAGCACAGACGGAGCGTAGTCGCTCAGGGCAGTGTTCCACTGGGAAAGTGTGGTAGCCCAGCCCATTTCGAGAAAAACCAAAGCGAGCAAAGGCCACCAGCGGCGCTTTTCCGTAGTGGCCCACCGCCAGAACCCGAGCAGCACAAGCAAGGTGGCAGGCGCCACAAGTAGTACCCGGTGCCAGCTCCAGAGGCCGGTGATCTTCTCGAAGAATGTATCCCCCTCTCCGAACGGAGGTTCGTTGCCAAGCATCATCAAAGCCCGCATCAGCGCAGCCCCGACAATGAGGATGGCGATGCCGATCACCGCCTTCACCACACGCGGTCGCTTGGCCATCAATTCGGGCCATTGCGCCAGTGTGCCCGCGGCCAGCACGGCTGCGGCCAACGCGGTGAACCATTGGTAGTAGCTGGGGAAGCGGAACAGATCCAGGCCCGGTACCACGGACCAGAGCACGCGGTGCACGGGAAGCGCCGAACCGAAGGAAGCCAACAAACAAAGCATCCCGAAAACGGCGATCACATTCTCCACTACGGTACGCCTGCGGAAAATGGCAAGTACTGCCAAGAGCAGCACCAGCAGGCCGACGTAGCCATTCGCCATGGTGGGATCCGTGCCGAGCCATTCCATATCCGTGCCTACGGCATAGGGAAAGAGGTAGGACCAAACCGAATGCCAAGTGAAGGGGTTCATCGCCGCATCACTATAGGTCATGCCATCGGAGCGCGCCAAGAAGGGGGAGACCTCGATCCACGCATAGATGGTGCCGATGGACATGGCCAATGCCAACACCGCGAAGAGGGCTTCAAAGCGGATCAGTCGGTAAATGAAGGCGCGGTCGCTCCTGCGCCATGCTCGCACGACGTACACGGCGATCAGTGCCAGCAGCAGCCACGTACCTATCAGGGTGAACGTATGGTTGCCACCCGTGAGCAATAGGCTCTGGAAAATGGCCGCTTCCACCGCAGGACGCCAAGCAGGCTTCTCGATCAGCCGAATTTGTGCACTGATCAGCCATGGCAGTAAAGCTGCGCTGATCACCGCATAGAAGTGCATTTGGTGTGCGGTGAAGAAGCCGCTGAGCGCATAGGACAGGCCGATGACCAAGCCGATGCGCGTATCGATCCCGAGCGTTCGCACCAAACGCATGACGCCGATGCCGCCCACGATGAGGTAGCCGAGGAAGAGCGCCTGCAAAGTGTACACTGTATGACCGATGGTACCGGCGAGCGCAATGGAGAACGGATACCAGGCCGGTCCTTGGAGGTCGGTATAAATGGGATAGCCCGATTGCGCGTAGGGATCCCAAAGCGGGAATTCGCCGTCCTGGATGGCCGAAGCGATGAACCAGCGCCACGGCACCCAGCAGTCGAGCGTATCGCCTTGCACTAACCCATAAGTAAAGGTGCTCAAGGGCCAGTACACCAACAGGACCGCAGCCGCGATGATCGCCCAGCCCCAGCGCGCCGCCCAGCCATCAGCCAAGGTCGGCGCCCCCGTCAGGTGCTGCTTCATGCCTTCTTCAACCTTGACCGACCCACACCGGCCATGCGCTTGATCTCGCTGAGCTTCATCAGTGCTTCAACAGGCGTCAGGTTATTGATGTCCACGGCCTCCAGTTGATCTCGAATGCCTTCCAGCGCAGGGTCATCCAGTTGGAAGAAGCTAAGCTGGGGCTCACGGCCCAAGTTGGCGGTATCCGCGCGATTCACTTTCGGAGCTTTTGGATCCGGGGTTCCCTCGGGAGTCTCCTCGCCCAGATCACCAGCGTGTGTGCGCTCCAGATGTTTCAATACCCGCTCGGCGCGTTCCACCACGCTGTGGGGCATGCCGGCCATCCGTGCCACATGGATCCCGAAACTGCGGTCACTTCCGCCCGGCACCAGCTTGCGCAGGAAGAGCACTTTGCCATCGGCCTCACGCACAGCCACATTGGCATTGCGGATGCGCGGGAAGGTCTCCGCCATATCATTCATCTCGTGGTAGTGCGTGGCGAAGAGCGTCTTCGGCCGCATGGGATGCTCGTGCAAATACTCGGCGATGGACCAGGCGATGGAGATGCCATCGTAGGTGCTGGTGCCGCGGCCGATCTCGTCCATCAGCAAAAGACTGCGCGTGCTGAGATTGTTAAGGATGCTGGCCGTTTCATTCATCTCCACCATGAAGGTGCTTTCCCCCGTGGTGAGGTTGTCGCTGGCCCCCACGCGGGTGAAGACACGGTCCACGATACCGATATCGGCCTCGCGTGCCGGAACAAAGCTGCCCGCTTGTGCCATCAGCACGATCAACGCGGTCTGGCGCAACAGTGCTGACTTACCGCTCATGTTCGGGCCGGTGATCACCAGCAATTGGGCGTTCTCCGGATCCAAGGTGAGGTCGTTGGCGACATAGGTCTCGCCCGGTGGCAACTGCTGTTCGATCACCGGATGTCGGCCATCGCGGATCCGTAGGATCGACCCATTGTTGATGCTGGGACGCGCATAGTTCCAAGCGGCGGCATTGATCGCAAAGCCGCGCATCACATCCAGTTGCGCCACGGACGAAGCCACCGCCTGTAATGCGGCGATGCCCTTGCAGACTTCCTGCACCACCTGTCCATATAGTTGTGCCTCAAGTGCGAGGATCCGTTCCTCCGCGCTGAGGATGCGTTCCTCCAAGGACTTCAGTTCGTCGGTGATGTAGCGTTCCGCGCCGGTAAGCGTCTGTTTGCGCACCCACTCGGGCGGCACTTTATCGCGGTGGGTGTGCCGTACTTCGAGGTAGTAGCCGAAGACATTGTTATAGCCCACCTTCAGCGAGGTGATGCCGGTGCGCTCCACCTCCCGCTTCTGCACGTCCATCAGCAGCTCCTTGGCGTGGGTGGTCACATGGCGCAGTTCATCCAGGTCCGCATCCATGCCTTTGCGGATCACACCACCTTTCAGGATGTTCACCGGCGTTTCCGGTTCGATGCTGGCCTCGATATGCGCGGCGATCTCCACCGGCACTTTCCATGCACCAGCGGTCTGCGCCAATACGCCGCCGGCAGCCACCATGGTGATGCGCACTTGTTCCGCAGCTCGCAAGGCACGAGCCATCTGTAACAGTTCGCGTGGGTTGACGCGTCCTACAGCAGCCTTCGCCGTCAAGCGTTCCAGATCGCCCACGGTGGAAAGATCTTCGCCCAAGCTCTCACGCACGGCAGATGCTTCCACAAGTGCCTGTACATGATCCAGCCGGGCCTCGATGGCCTTCTGATCCACCAAGGGAGAAAGCAGCCAGCGCCGGAGCAGGCGGGCACCCATGGGTGTTGAGCAGCGGTCCATGGCGGCCAGCAGGGTGCGGCCACCTTCATTTACCGGGGCTACCAATTCCAGGTTGCGGACAGTAAAGCGATCCAGCCAGACCTGGCCGTCGTTGGCGAGCTTGGAGATCCGACCCACGTGACCCAGACGGTCGTGATGCGTTTCCCCGAGGTAGTGCAGCACGGCACCGGCAGCCCGTTGGGCCAATGGCAGCTCTTCGATCCCGAAGCCTTTTAGCCCGGCGGTATCGAACTGCCGTAAGAGTCGCTCGCGCGCGAAGTCGTCGGTGAAGGCCCATGGCTCCAGCGCAAAGCCTCGCCAGCGTTCGGCCTCTTCCGTGATAAAGGCCTGCTTGGTTCCGCGCGGGTACAACAACTCGCTGGGACCGTGGCTCTCCAACGCCTTGGCGATGGTGGCCCGGTCTCCTTCACCAGCAAGGAACTCACCTGTGGTGACATCCAGAAAGGCAGTGCCATAGCGATCGCCCTCGCCACAGACCGCGGCGAGCCAGTTGTTCTTGCGGCCGTCCACAACCCCATCAGCGAAAGAGACACCGGGGGTGGCCACCTCTACAACACCGCGTTTCACAATGGTCTTGGTCAGCTTGGGATCCTCTAGCTGATCGCAGATGGCAACACGATGCCCTGCGCGCACCAGCTTCGGCAGGTACGTATCCAAGGAATGGTGTGGGAAGCCTGCGAGCTCGATCACGCCAGCACCATTGTTCCGCTTGGTAAGCGTGATGCCCAGCACGGCGGAGGCGGTGATCGCATCCTCCAGAAAGGTCTCATAGAAATCGCCCACCCGGAAAAGCAGCAAGGCATCCGGGTACTGCCCCTTGATGCGCATGTATTGCTTCATCAGGGGTGTTTCGGCGGGTGAGGCTTTGGTCATCGGTGCGAAGATCGCAATACCATTCGGGCTATCCGAAATGTAGCCGAATTCGAGCGGGGAGCCTGTGGTATCAGAACTTCGTTCTTCCGCTTCCCCTTTCAAATTTCATCTTTGCGGCTCAATCCACACTACTATATGTCTACCAATGACCGCAAGCTGACCATGGACGAACTGGGCCGTGTGGACCCGGAGCAATACAAGGCCATGGCCAAGCCGCGACTTCGCTTTGTATTGGACGATGTGCGCAGTCGGCACAACACCGGTTCCATCTTCCGCACGGCGGATGCATTCGCCATGGAAGGACTTGACCTGTGTGGCTTCACGCCACTGCCACCGCATCGGGAGATCGAGAAGACGGCCTTGGGCGCCACGCTTTCGGTGCCTTGGGAGCACCATGCCACTGCGCTGGACGCCGTCCGCAAGCTGAAGGCCGAAGGCTGGGAGGTTTGGGCCGTGGAGCAAACAGTGCATGCAGTGCCACTGACAGAATGGAGACCCGATCGCCAGAAGGGAGTGGCCTTGGTATTGGGCAATGAACTGCACGGGGTGAGCGAGGCAGTGGTGGCTGCATGTGATGGGGCGATCGTGATCCCGCAGGGTGGAACAAAACATAGCCTGAACGTTTCGGTCTGTGCAGGAATAGTGGCCGCTTGGGCCGTGTTCACGACCGAGCTTAGCCGCTCGAGGTAACCGATACGATAGAGCTGCGTTGAAAGGGCCATGCCGACCCTTTAGATGGCTGGCAGCTAAGGCTATCTTTGGCACAGATCGAAACGGAAGTGCGCTCAACACACACCACCCTTTCTCTATTTTTCCTCCTGATTGCCTTGGGGTTATCCTCCACGCTCAACGCCCAGTATTT
Organism: Cryomorpha ignava; assembly: GCA_040391235.1. GTDB lineage: Bacteria > Bacteroidota > Bacteroidia > Flavobacteriales_F > PHOS-HE28 > PHOS-HE28. The sequence continues at coordinate 41,873 of JBEBYG010000003.1, read as the reverse complement.
CCGGAATTCCAGCTATTGGAAAACCCATCGGCAGGAGCTTACCGTGGGCTTGGGCATCTCCAATTTTCTCGGCGAACTGGGAGGCCGGGACCAGATCGGAACTCCATTTGTTTGGGACTTGGAGTTCAGCCAGACCAAGCCTGCCGTTAGCGTAGGCTATCGCTACTACTTGGCCAAGCGGCTTTCCGTCCGTGGCATGGGTACCTATGGCATCCTGGCGGGGAATGATAACCTGACCCAGGAACCTTTCCGCCAGAACCGGAACCTGAGCTTCAAGTCCAATCTCTTTGAGGGGCAAATATGCTTTGAGTGGCATCCCTTCCTGGAACAGCCTGGCCACATCTATGACCTGCGCGGTGTGAAGGGGATGTCCCCGAGCCGTGTTGGGCTCTACTTCTTCGCTGGTGTCGGCGCTTTCCATTTCAACCCCAAGGCCCAGTTTGATGGAGCATGGGTGGAGCTGAAGCCTTTGGGTACGGAAGGGCAAGGACTACCTGGCGGGCCGGATCCATACGCCCTTACTCAGATCTGCATCCCTATGGGCGTGGGCATCCGCAAAGCGCTGAACAAGACGATGTCCATCGGACTGGAGATCCAGTACACCAAGACCTTCACGGATTACATTGATGATGTGAGCGGCGAATACTACGACCGTGGTGCGCTGCAAGCGGCCCATGGTCCTTTGGCCTCCTACCTCTCCGACCCCAGCTTGGGCTGGATCCCGGGGCAAACGAACGTAGGCCAGCAGCGCGGCTTCTCCGGCCATAACGATGGGTATCTTTTCTTGAAGGCACAAATGCACTACAAGATCTATCAGTACCGAACGAAGAGTAAGCTGTACCGCTCGCGGGCACGCCGACAGAAGATCGTATTCTAAGCCAGGTTCCTTTGCCCCTTTCAGGCGGCTGGATCTTCGTTCGAGATCCGTAGTGGCCATCTTATGCCGGAAGCAGGGTGTTGATCGGCAACACTTTCTTGAAGGAACTGCACCCTGCTTGGAAGCCCCGTATTCCACGGAAAAGCGCGAGGCAGAGGCAACCCATTCGCAGGTGCTTCGTCAAGGAATTTTGCCCGCTGCTGCCTGCAGTTGAATCCTTCTTCTATATTTGGGACAGATCGAACCGGAAGTGCGCTCCAAACTCACCACCCTCTCTTTATTGGTCCTATTTGCAGGCTTCGGCCTGTCTTCCACGTTGAATGCCCAGTATTTCAGGCACTCCGACTATTGGAAGACGCACCGGCAGGAAATTGCTGTTGGCCTCGGCGTCACCAATTTTCTCGGTGAGCTCGGCGGGCGGGATAGGATCGGCTCCCCCTTCCTGTGGGATCTGGAGTTCAGCCAGACCAAGCCCGCGTTGAGCTTTGGCTATCGCTACTACCTGGCCCAACTATTTTCCGTGCGCCTGAACGGCACTTATGGGATCTTGGCTGGTAATGACAACCTGACCAAAGAGCCATTTCGCCAGAATCGCAACCTGAGCTTCAAGTCGGATGTCCTCGAGGCCCAGCTTTGCTTCGAGTTCCATCCCTTCCAGGAACAGCTGGGACACTTCCACGATCTGCGCGGGGTGAAAGGGGAAAAATCCAGCCGGATGGGCCTGTACATTTTCGCCGGGGTCGGCGGTTTCTATTTCAATCCGAAGACCCAATTCGATGGAAAATGGGTGGAGCTGCAGCCACTTGGTACGGAAGGGCAAGGACTGCCGGACGGACCCGAACCTTACTCCCTCACGCAGATCTGTATTCCCATGGGTTTGGGAGTCCGCAAAGCGCTTACCAAGACGATGACCATTGGCTTGGAACTCCAGTACACGAAAACTTTCACCGACTACATCGACGATGTGAGCGGCGTGTACTACGACCGCACTGCACTGAAGGAGGCCCATGGACCCGAGGCCGCCTATCTCTCCGATCCCAGCTTGGGAGCTATACCGGGACAAACAAGCGTGGGCGAGCAGCGCGGATTTTCCGACCACAATGATGGCTACATCTTCCTGAAAGGGCAGATCCATTTCAAGATCTACCATTACCGATCGAAGATCAAGAAGTTCCGCACACGGATCCGCAGACAGAAGATCGTGTTCTAAACGGAACATCCTCCGTATCCGACAAGCCCCGATGGTGATCACCATCGGGGCTTGTGCTTTTTAGGAATGCGGTGAATTGCGGTTCGGACATCCCCAGTGATGGAGGCACTTCATCATTTGCACATGTCCACCATCCGTTCTTGCAGATGTACAGAGCGCTGACCCGGTACCATTCGACCGGCTGGAGATCCAGCACGATCGAATTCAAGATACGCGTAAAGCGAGGAAGTCTTCAAGCGCTTCTACCGGCAGAAGAAATCCCACCGAGCTTGCCTGCCAGATACCCCGTGGTCCAAGCTGCTTGGAAGTTGAAGCCACCCGTGATGCCGTCGATGTCCAGGACTTCGCCAGCGAAATAGAGGCCAGGCACTTTACGGCTTTGCAAGGTGAGCGGGTCCACTTCATCCAGTGACACACCGCCCGCGGTAACGAACTCTTCCTTGAAGGTCGTCTTGCCGGCCACGGCGTAACGGTCGTTGGTCAACAGGTCCACCAAGCGGTTGCGGTCGTGCTTGCCCACATCGCCCCAGGTCTTCTCCAACGGAATGTGGGCCTTTGCCAACAGGAATTCCCAGAGCCGACGCGGCAGTGTGAAGGGGTTCGCATTCTGTGCTTGCTTACGCTGGTGATCCTCATCCGCCATGGCGGTGCGCGCTTCATCCTCCCCCATTCCGCCGAGCCAATGCAGTTGCAAGGTGAACTGATAGCCCATGCCTTGCACTACCCGTGCGCCCCACGCGCTCAGGCGCAGCACGGCCGGGCCGCTCATGCCCCAATGTGTGATCAGCAGCGGGCCGATGCTTTCCAGCTTGGTGCCGATGATGCGCGCCCGCACCGGATCGGCCACCACGCCCATCAAGGAGCGGACCTCCTCTCCCGGCATGTTGAAAGTGAAGAGTGATGGCGCCGGCTGAACGATGGTGTGCCCGAGCTGTTTCAACCAAGCATATCCTTCGCCCTTCGGGTGGCCCCCGGTAGTAACGACCACGCGATCCGCTGGCAACGCTCCACCGTTCTCCATCCGCAAGAGAAAGGTACCGTCGGACTTCCGGTCGATCGCGTTCGCACCCGACTGCAAGGCGATGCGCACGCCGCGCTGTTCTGCCTCGTCCATCAGACAGCGGATGATGGTGCCCGAATCATCCGAGATAGGGAACATGCGGCCATCCGCTTCGGCTTTCAGCTGTACGCCGCGTTGCCCGAACCAAGCGATGGTGTCGTTCACGCTGAAGTGCTCGAACGCCTTCTTGAGGAAGCGCTCCCCGCGTGGATAGTGCGCTGCCAGCTTGCGGATGTTCCGCTGGTCGTGCGTGACGTTGCAGCGCCCGCCTCCGCTGATTCGCACCTTGGCGAGCAGCTTGTTGCTCTTCTCCAGCAAGAGCACGTCGGCATCGGGATGGTGCTGCTTGGCACTGATCGCCGCGAAGAATCCCGCTGCACCTCCGCCGACAATGATCACGCGCATGGCGCAAAGATGGGTGGAGCCGGAGAGTATTATACCACAGAGGTACAGCGGGCACAGAGTTGCACGGACAAATCCCTGAGGGGAGCGCTCAAGAGGAAATTGGCCGCAGAGACGCGAAGGCGCCGGGAACAGGAATACCCTTAAGCTGTACGGCTCACGAAATACATCTCCATCCCCCCTTTCCCTTTCGCATGCACCTTGCCGCGTGGCGTAAAGGTGAGGCCCGCTTCAGCAGTCACCAATGCATACGTCGCCTTGCTGATGTTCACCTGTCCCACTTCTCCGGAGGATTCCATGCGGCTGGCGGTGTTCACGGTGTCGCCCCAGATATCATACTGAAACTTCTTTAAGCCCACAATACCCGCCACCACCGGACCGGTATGTAAGCCCACACGCATCTCGAAGGCGGGAAGCTCGTGTATATCGCGTTCGTTCTTCCGTGCGATCATGAAGGCCTGCATTTCCAGCGCCGCATGTACCACGTCCGCCGGAGTTGCGCTCATCGGGTCCGGCAAACCGCCAGCGCACATGTACGCATCGCCGATGGTCTTGATCTTCTCGATACCGCGTGCCGTGATGATGTGGTCGAAGGCCTTGAAGCAGGTATTCAACTCTTCCACCAGTTCTTGAGGGGTCAGCCTCTCGCTCGCTTCAGTGAAGCCTTTGAAATCGGTGAAGAGTATGGTGGCCTGATTAAAATGTTTGGCGACCGCAACCCCGGTGTCCTTCAGCTCTTCCGCGACTTCTCCCGGCAGAATGTTGAGCAGCAGTTGATCGCTTCGTTCCTTCTGCCTTACTACCTCCTGCTTTTCCTCCTCCAACTCTGCAGTGCGCTCCTTCACTTCCAAGTCCAGCTCATCGCGTTGCCGCGCCACCAGCCTGTTGTTCTTCGCGGCGCGTAACGCCAGGTAGATAGCTATGGAAAGGGGAAGGCTTAAGTAGAAGATGTATATAGTGATCAGACCCACCCAGCCGAAGGATGTGTCCATCTGTTCCAGCACAACGGAAATGACCGTGATCAGCACGAACGCCAATGCACCGATCGCGAACCAGCGTTGCGCTCCCTTGGCGCGCATCAAGCGGAAGGATGCACGCACGACCTCGGTCGTCAACCCTATGAACAGCAACAGGGAGAGGCTACCCACGACCCATCTGGTCCAGCGCAGGTCCATGGTCGAGGGCATGAGCGGAATGACCAGATTGAAACAGGTAAGCGCCAGTGCGGGTCCGGCCCACCACCGGAAGGTGCGCCCGATCGAATCCCCGCGCAAGGCACGCAGTACGAGCAGCACGAGCAAGATCCTCCATGAGAACAATGCAGCCATGGCCCGATGCATGACCTTGGAAAGAAGTGGCGAATAGCCCATGTAATTCAGCGGCCCTCCGAGGTGGCAGATAGCGGCGATCACCGTTACAAGGGCCAAGAGCGCAAGCAGCCACCAACTGCGCTCTCGGCGGTCCCAACGCCAAGTGAGAAATGCCAATAATGCGATGATCAGATTCACCCCGATATACAGGCCGAAATGGATGCCAAGGCGCGAGGGTAACTCATGGTTCTGCGTAGTTTGAAGCACCAACCGCAACGGCAGGTGCGCCTGCTCGTTTCCCGGAAGGCCCTGCACACGCGCGGAAAGCATTTCGGGCTTCCCATCACATGCGAAGGTGATCGGCACGACCATGGGTTGGAAATCCTGATCAGGAACCAACGGACCAGTGTGGCCAAGGGGGCGTTGTGCAGCGGCAAGCACGCGAACTCCGTTCAGGTAGAGCTCCACAGGTACACGTGCCACGATGCTGAGCGACAAGGATACGCCCTTCAACTTCGGGTCCGGCATGATCGGAAAACGGATCCAATATGTTGAATCTGCGGGGATCATCGGCAAGCTGTCCACAGGTAATTCCGCCCATCCATGCGCTTTCAAGCGGCGATCTGCCAGCGCCGGGTCATCATTCAGGATGATGCGTGTGGCGCCTTGTTCCAGAAGGTCAACGCCCCGATCGGCATTGTCCATTCCGTGCCCCCCTTTCAATTCCTTTTGCAGCACCGCATCATCAATACGAATGGTGCTTATCCCTTCCGGGGACACACTTTGCGCATGGGCCATTGCAAAACCCAAGACCCATGCTAAGCAACAGAATACACGACAGGCCGCACCGAAGCCCCGCTGCTGCACGTGTTTTCCTATCATCCTTCACATCTGGCTCTTCAGTCGCACAAAATACATCTCCATCCCCCCTTTCCCTTTCGCATGCACTTTGCCGCGCGGGGTGAAGCTGAGATCCGGTTCATCCTTCACCAACGCGTACGTCGCTCCGCTGATGTTCACGCTCCCCACTTCCCCCGAGGATTCCATGCGGCTGGCGGTGTTCACCGTATCTCCCCAGAGGTCGTATTGGAACTTCTTCACGCCAACTATGCCGGCCACTACCGGACCTGTATGGATGCCCAGACGCATTTCGAACACCGGCAATTCAAGTTCATCGCGTTCCTCCTTCCGCGCGGCCATGAATGCTTGCATCTCCAAGGCCGCATGAACGACATCCGCTGAGGTGGAGGACTTCGGATCGGGTAGCCCGCCAACACACATGTAGGAATCGCCAATGGTTTTGATCTTCTCCAGCCCGTGCGCCGTGATGATGTGGTCGAAGGCCCCGAAACAGGCGTTCAATTCTCCTACGAGTGCCTGCGGCGACAGTCTTTCACTTGCTCCGGTGAAGTCCTCGAAATCCGAAAAAAGAATGGTGACCTTGTCATACTGTTTCGCCACGGCGGTTCCCGTATCCTTCAACTCCTCCGCTACATCATATGGCAGGATGTTGAGGAGCAGGTCTTCGCTCCGCTTCTTCTCCACGTTCAGCTGACGGATTCGCTCCGCTACCATTCCCTCCAGTTCCTTGTTGCGCGCCATCACCTTCGCATTGGTCATGTACTCGCCTTCCTGCAAGCGGTAGTCCGGTTCGGAGCCGTGCACATGCACCACCCACCACTTACCGTTGCGTTTGTGGAACAGGGTGGTCAGCCGCAGCACGTCGCTTCCCGGGGTGCCGTTAAAGTCCTTCACCCAGCATGAATCGCATTCGGTCCAAGCCATGTCGCCGAGCACGTGCACTTCGAGCCATAGGTATTCAATGCGGAACGGCGCGGGGTATTGCTCCACTCCCTTCTCGTTCATGGCCCGATAGGCCACCTTGTTGGCAGCCCGTTCGTGGCGCGAGGTACCGAAGAAGGTGACGTCCTCCGCTACAACACTGAAGCGTCCGTCGAGATCGCGCCGCGCATAACTCTGCCAGAATTGATCGTGAGCCGCCAGCACGGCGGCTTGCTCGGAACTCGTTTCCGGATCCGGCCTCTCACCTAAATGGCTTCCCGAGATTGGAACCTGGTCCGGCATTGCATCATAAATGTAAGCTGCCACCGGAATTCTACGTAGCCACTTTTCCAATGTGCCCAGCGGCGTTTTCCACGAAGTACATATCCACTTTTCCTTTGCCCTTCGCCAGCACTTTACCGCGCGGAGTGAATGCCAGATCCGACTCCCTGCGCACCCGTTCATAGGTCGCGGCGCTGATGTTCACCTTGCCCGGTACTCCGCTCCGCTCCATGGCGCAGGCGGTGTTCACAGCATCGCCCCAGATGTCGTAGGCGAACTTCTTCACCCCTACAATGCCGGCCACTACCGAACCGGAGTGCAGGCCCACCCGCATTTCGAAAGCGGTAAGGCCCAGCTGCTCGCGTTGCGCCTTACGCTCGGTGATGAAGACCTGCATCTCCAAGCCCGCACGCACCACATCCGCCGCGGTGGTGGACAACGGATCCGGTAGGCCACCCACACACATGTAGGCATCACCGATCGTCTTGATCTTCTCGATCCCCTTGTCCGAGATGATCCGGTCGAATTCCTTGAAGCAGGTATCCAATTCCTCTACCAGCGCTTGGGGGCTCATGGTCTGGCTGATCCGCGTGAACTCCTTGAAATCGGAGAAGAGGATGGTGGCGCCGACATATTCCCGTGCGAGCGCCTTGCCCTTGTCCTTCAATTCTTGCACGACCACATCCGGTAGAATATTCCGCAACAACGTCTCGGAGCGTTCCTTCTCGAAGTTCAGGTCCGCGGTACGGTCCATCACCTCCACATCCAGATCATCCCGTTGCCGGGCGAGCATACGGGTCAAGTTCGCCGAGCGTACGGCGAGGTATACCGTGATGGTGATCGGCATGGTGAGGTAGAGGGAGAAGCGTATGTACGTGCGCACGGCCTGCGGCATTGTCAGCTCCAAAAATTGATAGAGTTGCTCCAACAGGACACCGTTGAAGATGAACAGCATGGCACCTACCCCGACTATCCACGCCCCTTGTACCCGGGTGCGCACAGCACGAACGGACTGCCAGGCCACCTCGAAGAGGAAGATCAGCATGAGCCAGCCATCGAAGCGCCCGTTCCTATCGGGAGCGTGGTAGGTGAGGAAGCTGGAGCCCACAAGGATCAAGGTGAGCACCGTGAAGAACAGCACGCTGCGCCAAGTGATGGTGGTGAACAAGGACCTCACCACCAGGACAAGGAAGAGGAGTGCGAACGGGTAAGCAATGAAGTTGAGGTATTTCACCCACTCCATGAAGGCCAACGAAACGTTGGCGGAGATCTTGGGAACGGTGTTGCTGAAGGCCACCAGTACCATGAAGAATGAAAAGAAAGCCATCCTCCGCCAGCTGGCATCCTTCGGCCGCAACGCAAGGATCACGAGGGCGAGCAACATGATGATGAGGTTGACACCCAGGAATACGCCGAACTGGAGCAACGTAGCACTCTCTATGCGTTCCATCCGCTGGGCATCGGCAGGAAACTGCAAAGCCACCTTCAACAACTCCAATTGGCCAGTGTCCCTGTCCTTGATCGGCTCGTAGCGGTAGCGTAGGGCAATGGTTTCCGGCAAACCGTCCCGCGCGAAACGGAGGCGGAGGCTCCTATGCGGCATGAACGGAGCGGCGCGATGATCCCGTTCCGATCCTGCAGCAGGCAAGCTCCCGTAATGCTCCACGGACTTCCCGTTCAGGTAGACTTCCATAGCGGCTTGTGAAAAAATGCTGAGTTCCAAACCATCGTCCAACCCATCCGACGGGGTCGCCCTTAGAAGGATCATCTCGAACCTGACCCAATAGATGCTCCCCGGTTCAAAGCCGGCATCTCCCGCACTGTCCATCACGGGCCATGCGGTGTCATCCAAGTGGCGCGCAGCGAATGCCATCCGGTCCGCGCGGATGTATCGAGGCCGTGCTGTTTGGACCAGATCGATGCCCGGAATGGGCAGCACGAGATCGCGCGCAATGAAGCGGTCGGTGTGCAGTTCTTCTGCTGTAATGACCAATGGGGGGGGCCGCTCAACGATCGCATGATCGCCCGGCTGATCGGTCACCATTCGTTCCAGTGCCAGCGTGTCCTGCGATGCCACGTTGGGTGGAAGCATCCCTGCCGCAAGCGCCAAGAACACGCACCACCCGTTGGCACCAAGGCCGATCATCCCCCACACATTACCGATGGCTATTGAACCGCCATCGTCCCGGTGGCGCGCAGCAGATCAATGCCTTATCAAAGCTACAGCGGGTAGCAAGGTGATGGGTGCCAATTTTATCGAACCCTTCAAGGTCATGAAGCCCCTGTTCCACTGTTCGGCAGTGAAGGAACAGGAGCGCGTTCCACGAAGTACATCTCCATGTCGCCCTTCCCTTTCGCTTCCACTTTTCCCCGGGGCGTGAACACCAGATCGGGTTCCCTGCGCACTCGTTCGTAGGTGGCGGCGCTGATGTTCACCTTGCCCGCTTCGCTGCTCCGCTCCATGGCGCAGGCGGTGTTCACCGCATCACCCCAAATGTCGTAGGCGAATTTCTTCAACCCTACGATGCCGGCAACTACCGGACCTGAGTGCAGGCCCACCCGCATTTCAAAGGCCGGAAGACCAAGCCGCTCGCGTTCCGCTTTGCGCGCGGTGATGAAGGCCTGCATCTCCAGTCCGGCGCGCACCACATCCGCCGGTGTGGTGGACAACGGGTCCGGCAGACCGCCCACGCACATGTAAGCATCGCCAATGGTCTTGATCTTCTCGATCCCCTTGGCCGTGATGATGGAGTCGAATGCCTTGAAACAGGTATCCAGTTCCTCCACCAGCGCTTGCGGGCTCATGGTCTGGCTGATCCGCGTGAAGTCCTTGAAGTCGGAGAAGAGGATGGTAGCGCCTGCATATTCCCGGGCCAGCGCCTTACCGCTGTCCTTCAATTCCTGCGCAACCGATGCGGGCAGGATGTTGAGCAAGAGGCGATCGGAGCGTTCGCGTTCGCGTTGGACCCGGCCCCTGGAAAGGCGCATCAAGCGCAAGCGGCTCCAGAGGGCACCGGCCAGCAAGAGCACTGCGAAACTGGTGAAGATGGCCACGTTGCGACCATCACGTTCCTTGGAGACCGCTTCCTGTTGGCGCAGTCGGTCCTCCACTTGCTTCTTGGATCGCAGGAGGCTGTCCGCCAGTTCGCGTTGCGCAAAATCGTGGTCCATCTCCACGCGGGTCAACTCCTGCACCTTGGCCACCCCGAAGAGGGAATCGCGCAGGTCGGTGGATCTCCGGAACATTTCCAACGCCTTCCCATTTTTACCCAGACCTTCATAGGCCAGCGATAGACATTCGCACGCACGCTGCTCAAAGAGCCTCGCCTTCATCCTTTGGGTAATGGCCAGCGCTTGGTTGCAGTAGCGCAATGCCTCCCGGTGATCGCCGGCCTTGTTCTCGTTGTCCCCGTATATGATGTATACCAAGCTGAGCTGGTACTGGCTCTTCGGGCCCTTGAGCTGTTCGATACTGGCATTCAGATACATCCGGGCTGAATCCAACTTCCCGAGTTGTTGCAGGCAGGAGCCCATATGCATGTAGCTGATGCCTGCCCAGCCGGTATCCTGCAGTGTTTGCCAGATCTTCAAGCTTTTGTGGTGGTATGCCAGCGCCTTGCGAGGTTCGCCCGTATCCTCGTTGAGGGAACCCATATTGTTCCAGTACTTCCCCAATTGCCGTTGCAGTCCCAAGCGCTCATAGATCTTTCCACTGCGTTCGTAGCACTCCTGCGCCTTCTCGAAATTACGCTGTTCATGTTGGATAGCACCGATATTGTTCAGCACTTCGGCCAAGCCCAGGCCCTCCCCCAACTTGGTCTCCAACGATAAGGCTTGGTAGAGCACCCGCAACGCACGATCATTCTCGCCGAGTTGCTGAAGAAGAAGCGCCTTCCGCAACAACAACTTTCCTTGGGCCTCGGGATCGTCCGGCACGGCGGCCAATGCCGAATCCAGCCATCGGATGGCCTGTTGGTGTTCCTGTGCCCAGCTCAGGCTGTCAGCAGTTACGAGTGTTGAACTCACCACCACCTCCCCGCTTGCCACCACCTCCTTGGTAGGCACAAAGGCCAGCAACAACAGCATATAGAGGAGCCTGCGCGGGCCGACCCAAGGGGCCCGTGACCGTACTGAACCGAATACCGGTCTTTGGCGCATGGCGGAAAAGATAAGGACGGCAAATGGCTTGTGGCAGCAATAAACCGCATTCTGGTATGGCTGCGTTCGCATGAAATGATGCATTTCCCTTTTCCATTTGCATACCTTCATCATCCAAACCCAACCGCCATGCGCCTCTTCACCCTTACCTGCTTTCTTGTATGCTGCGCCGCCCTCTTCGGGCAGCAAAACACCGGAACATCGGATGAACCCGCACCTGCGTTGGCTGGTGATGCCGGCTTCACCGAAGCGCTATTCGATACAACTACCCTGGAGTCCTTGTTGAAGGATGAGTCCGTAGTGGCCATCCGATTCTACAACGTATTGGCCAAGGCCGGTGACGCCAACGGCACCGCCATGGCCATTGGCATACACACCGATGGAACCGAGGCGAACAAGGGCAGGAGCTACCGCATGAGCCTTGGCTTGGTGAAAGGAAAAGTGCAGATGAACAGCCTTGCCGTTGCCAAGGCAGCCACAGCGTGCCAGGACATGGACCGCCCAGCGCACCGCTCCTACTCCGCCTCCTTCACACGCACGGAAGTGGAGGCCCTGCTTGCACTGGATGGATGCCAAGCCCTACAGGCAACGCCCGACACCACAGCAAAAGGCGAGACCACCATGCTTCTTACCGCCATGAAGATCGTGGGCGATAAGGCCGAGGCATTAGGCCAAGGGTCACATTTTGAGAAGAGCTGCGGCTACCCCTGCCCCACCGTTTGCGGTCCGGAAAAGAACTACGTGTACAGGACGAAGTACTAGACCCGGGAAAAGGCCAGGCTGCCAGATCTGTGCGGGGGCGATGGAACTTAAACCAGCGGATCCGCCAGCAACAGCTCCGGGTATTCGAACGCCTCGCTGGCGCTGGGATCGTTTCCTGCGCCAGCTTTGCCCAAAAGCTGCCGCACAGGATGAGCCAACAACGCATCCGACGGGTAGGGCTTGATCAACGCCTTGATAGCGGTCTCCTCCGCATCGGAACCGATCGGCGCGAGCCACTGATCCTCTTCCTCCTCCGTGAGGATCAACGGCATGCGCGGCCCATTGGCCTTGGGGTTGTTGTGGATGCGTTGCATCAGCTCATCCGCTTCCGTGGTGACGATGCTGAAGGTGTGCAGTAGCTCTCCGCTTTCGTGGTGTTTCCACTGCTCCCATAATGCAGCCAGCGCGAAGTGGTCGCGGTCCCGGAGATGGATGAAGTAGGGATAGGTGCGCTTGCCGAAATGGTGATGCTCATAGAAGCCTTCCACATGCACAATGGCGCGCTTGCTTTTTGCGGACGCGCGGAAGGCGGGCTTGTCGAACATCGTTTCGCCGCGCGCTAGCAGGGTCTGGTTCCAGAGCTGTTTGCGCTGTGCATCATCCTTCACCCAGCTGGGTACCAAGCCCCAGATGGAAAGCTGCGGTTCGCGCGGTGCGGCATCGGTATACACCACCATTTGCGGGTGGTCAAAGCCGTTGGCGAAGTGGTGATCGAATTCCGGGAAGGGGTTGAGCAGCTGCGCCAAGCGCTCGGCTGCAGCGGTGTTGCCGCGGCTCTTCGCGATGCGCAGGGACATCTCGGTGCGCGCTTTTACTCCGTAGCACATGGTACAAAGTTCGGAAGTGCGGTCGGGAAAGATGCGGAAAAAGAGAGGTAAAGGAGGTAAGGGAGATGGGATGGAACCCAGCGCTCCCCTACCGAGCCTCAATGCAGCACGATGAACTCCTGCTGGAACCGCACGGTCCCATTGTTCAGGAGGACCACATAAGCTCCATTCGGCAATTCTTCCGTGCCCAGTCGGGCGGTGCCGTTCATCGTTGTGCCGCTTTGAACGAGCGCACCGCTTGCCGAATACACTTCCACGTGCATCGGTCCTACATTTTCGGGAAGCGTGACGTTCACGAAGGACGAGGCGGGAACAGGATAGACATCCAGTTCGGCGCCCAGCTCGACAGGAGTCATGCCCGTGGTGAGATCGTACCGTGCGATGTTGGAAACCGGTGTGTCATCGGCCTGGGTGAATGCGCCACCGAGGTAGAGCGATCCGTTCAGCACGGCCATGCTGTGGACCGGGCCATTGAAGCCGGTGCCGATGGGTGACCAAGAGGTCCCGTCCCAGCCGGCCAGGTTGTTCGCTGGTTGGCTCCCGCAGTGATCGAAGGCGCCGCCGCAATACAGCACGTCCTCATACACGCACATGGACCCAACTGCGCCGCCGACGCCCATGTCGGTATTGCCCATGGCGGACCAGCTGCTGCCATTCCAGCGGCATACGTTCGGAGCCGATTGACCGCCTGCTTGTGCGAAAGTGCCTCCAACGCAGAGCTGGCCAGCATACACACAGAGGGAGTGTACGGTATGTCCCGAACCGCTTACGCCCCCGCCTACACTGGCGTACGAGCTTCCGTTCCACGCGCAGATGCCATGGTCCTCTCCCCCATTCACATGCTCGAATTCACCACCGATATACAGTAAGCCATCATGTACCAACATGGCATACACGGCGTGGTCGCAGCCTGCTCCCATCGGTAGCCAAGCGTCACCGTCCCAGCGCGCCACGTTCTTCACCAACGCATTGCCGGAGAAGGAGAATTCACCACCTGCATAGAGTTGACCATTGTACACCGCCATGCAATGCACCGGACCGTCGAAGCCATCGCCCATGGCGCTCCAGCTGGTGCCATCCCAATGCGCCACATGGTGTGCCTCACCGCTCCCGGCCGTGGTGAACGCACCGCCTGCACATATGCCGTTGTTGAACTCCGCGAAGCAGAATACATTGTCACCGGTGCCGGTGCCTACCGCGTGATAGGCCACCTCATCCCAAGAGCACGCGTGGTCCATGGCCTGGCCACCGCTGGTGGTGAAGCTGCCGCCGCAATAGAGGTGTTCCTGATCGCTGTGGGCAAGGAGGCAATGGACGCCGCCGTCCGTTCCTCCGCCCACATCGTGGCAATGCTGGGCCGTGGCTGAAGGAGTGAAAAACGCAGCACAGGCCAGCGCTGTCAAGGTGTAATGAAGGAAGCTCATGGGGCTGTATAGGTTAGATCTTATTGAAAGTACGCTCGCCCGAAACCGTCTTCCTGACATGCGTCAGGAGATGATAACTTCTATTGGATCGGGCACGGTATGCATGGCTTTCCGGAACCTTTAAGCAACCAAACGCTAGCGTTCCGTCTTACCTATACATTGCATATCCAAACCCCTTGGCCTCCGTCACCTAACCCACCCCACCGGCCAAACAAACCCACAGGTCAGTATGCGGAGAACCATACGCTTTTGGCAACGTGTTGCTTATACACTTTCAGGCTTTCCCTTCGTGCCTGTTGAAGAAGTGGCAGAGAGTGCCTCAAGCGGAATCAGTGTCCCTCTCCTTTTGAACACGCTTGCACTCGCGACTTCGCAAGCGGACCACATGTGGATCTCGACGCATCCTGACCTTGTTTACCGCAATAACCCAACACCCCATCACCTATGAAGCAACTCCTTACCCTACTGGTTCTTTTCGTTTCTATCGGAGTGCAGGCACAGCAAGAGTGGTTCCTCCGAACGAAGCCTCTCGAAACTCCCGGCACCGCATGGGCGCAACGCGACGGGATAGCCTTCAGCGTAGGAGACTACATCATCTTCGGGCTTGGATACGACCGCTTTGGGGACCCGAGCAATTTCTTGAAGAAGTATCATCCAGCTACCAATACCTTCTCCACGTTCAACGGCAATGGCAGCCCTCAGATCTCCTTCTCCGGGCCATGCTACGGTGAGGGCGGGATCGGTTTTGCCATTGCAGACACCGGCTATATGGGGTTGGGTGGAATCACGGGAGGGTATGTTAATGATGTGATCTTCCGATATACGCTGGCTGCTGATAATTTTAATGGCATGAGCCCTATCACGTTCCCGGGCGGGAGCCGCATGCGGGCGATCTCCTTTGTGATCAATGACAAGGCTTATATCGGTGGCGGTAGCGATGCCAGTGGCTGGAGCGGACACAACGACCTGTGGGAGTATTCCCCGATGACGGGTTGGGCACAGCGCGCCAACATGCCTGCAGCGATCCTCGGTGGAACAGCTTTCGAGCTGAATGGAAAAGGCTATGTGATCGGAAATAGTGGCACAGCACTCTGGAGCTATGATCCCAACGCGGACACTTGGACCATCAAGGCCCCATATCCCGGCGGTGTTCGTAACGGTGCTGTGGCTCTGGTAAAAGGTGGAAAGGCGTTCGTTGGAACAGGCAGCCAATCCGGAATTGGCGCGACGCAGAGTTTTTTCGCTTATGATGCGTTGACCGATTCTTGGTCCGTTGCTCCGGCCTTATGGGCTGCCACTGGGCGAAGCCATGCTATCAGCGTATCACATGGAAATAAGGCCTATCTCATAAATGGAGAATTAGCCGGAGGAGTTCCCACAGCGGAGATCTGGGAGTTAGGCCCCAATGCACCGTTGGTTCCCGGAACATGGGTCCAACGGCCCTATCTACCGGCAGCACCGCGTGAAAGCGCTGTGGCCTTCTCGATCAACGATCTCTTCTACCTAACGGGTGGCAACCCCGGCACCGGCAATCCATTTCTCGAAACTTGGGTGTACGATCCCCTGACCCGTAACTGGTCGGCCCGTGCCCCGCTGCCAGCCACAGCATTGGCCGGTGTACAGGCAGCATCATCTGCAGGTGGAAAAGGCTATGTGCTGGTCGGTGCTGCTACGGACAATTTCATCGAGTATGATCCGGTGGCGGATATGTGGACCCAACGCGCGGATCTGCCCGGTGGTGCACGCACCAGTACCACATGCTTCGAACTGAACGGACAGATCTATATCAGCACCGGGGTGATAAACGGGGTGCGCCAAGGGGATACCTGGGCATACGACCCACAAACAGACAGTTGGGAGCAGCGAGCGTCGCTCGCCAACGGCATTGGTTCAGCCGCTGCGTTTGCAGTTGCCGGTAAGGGCTATGTCTCCGGAGGAAGCATGGCCGGATCAATTACGATGAACGCGGTTCGCTGTTACAACCCAATGACCAACAGCTGGTCCAACAAGGCCACGTTCCTTGCACCGAACAACATCCAGGGGCACATGGCCTTCGCGATCGGCAATAGAGGCTACAGGGCCGGAGGGAACTATACCGGTGAGTGGGTGAATGCATTTCACAGCTACGACCCCGTGCTGGATACTTGGACCATAGAGCCTACCACAGGTGGTGGGCATAGGAGACGCGGAGCGGCAGGCTCTGCAGCGGGAAGGGGTTATTTATCCTGTGGAAACTTGAGCGAGGGCTCCACTGGAGCAGGTATAAGATCCAACGACCTATGGGAGTTCATTCCATTGGACTATACTGACGGAACGGGAGTAAGTGGTACCGTCTATTTCGATGCGGACCAGGATTGCACGATGGGTGCGGGCGATGTATCCGCACACTACAGGATCCTGAAGGTACAGCCCGGTGGGGCTTATGCCAGCACCGATCAGTCCGGTAACTATTTCATCAGTTTGCCTGCCGGATCGTACACCTTGGAGCAGGTGGACCCGAACTGGATCGATCATTGCAACCCGGTTCAACAACCGTTCACGGTCGTAGCCGGCGGCATCGCTACAACGGTCGATTTCCCGGATACGATCAACTTTGGCTTTGACCTGGGTGTAATTTTCTCTGCAGGTTGGGCACGCCCCGGGCTTCCCCACCAACTGGCGATCACCGCGCAGAACTTGGCGCCTATGCAAAGCGGAACAGTCATTGTGCAGTTGGATCTGGATCCGAACCTCATTTATATCTCCGCTGTGCCGCCACCGACGAGCGTCATTGGCACCACGCTCACATGGAGTTTTCCGGAAGTCCTGTTCACATCTCCAATGAGCATACTAGTGAATACGCTCATACCGACAGATGTCACACTTGTAGGAACCCAACTTGTTAGCACAGCCAGTGTTAGCAGTACGGAACCCGAGACCTATACGGCTAACAACACAGCAACAGTGCTTAGGATCATCTCCAACTCGTTCGACCCCAACATCAAGGTGGCCCACACCAACTCCGGCAGCAGCGACATCTGGCTTCTGGACCAAGACGAATTCATCGACTACACCATCCACTTCCAGAACACAGGTACCGACACGGCCTTCACGGTGGTCATCACCGATACGCTACCGCAGAACTTGGAGCCGGGCTCTATCACCATGGGTGCTGGCTCACACCCCTTCACCTGGAAGTTGAGCGGGCAAGGGATCTTGGAATTCACCTTCGACAACATCCTGCTGCCGGATAGTAATGTAAACGAAACCGCCAGCCATGGATTTGTGGGCTTCCGTATCCTTCCACGCCTCCCTTTGCTTCCCGGCGAGGAGATCGAGAACATCGCCAACATCTACTTCGACTTCAACGACCCGGTGATCACAGAGCCGAGCGTCTTGACCGCCGAGTTCAGCACCACGGTGACGGAGAATGGTTCCGTGCAAAAGATGTGGCTGATGCCGAACCCCACCAGCGGCTCATTGGAAGTCCAGGTTTCGGATAACGCAGCCAGCGGCCTGCTGCAGGTGGCATCGGTGGACGGCCGCGTAGTGCTGGAACGCCGCATGGAAAGCCCTCGCACTGTTCTGGATGTATCGGAACTCTCCCGGGGGCTCTATATCCTGAACTGGCACGATGTGAACGGCACCATCACTACGCAACGCTTTGTGCGCGAATAGCACCCGCGATCCACCTTTCCTTCACCACTGCTTCAACCCGACGTCCATACAACCCTAAAAACCGATCCACATGAAGCTACTTTCCACCTTCTGCCTGTTGAGCCTCGCTGCTGGCGGCCTGCACGCACAGATCGCTCTGGACTCCGGCCTGGTCGCCCATTGGGAACTGGACGATAACGTGTTGGATTCGAGCCCCAACTTTCACAATGGCACGGCCATGGGCCCCATCGCCATCGATGACCGCTTCGGGAATCCGTCCTCCGCTTATTCATTCAATGGCACAACGGACTACATCGCGCTCCCCACCCTCTGGCCCACGCCGCCGGATGCCGTCACGTTCTCCTGCTGGTTCAAATCATCTACAACCAACCCGCAAGGCAAATTGATCCTGCATGGGGACAATGGCGAATTCCAGATGTACACGGAAGGCAACCAATTGACCGTGGCGGTTCACCTGGGCACCAACCTTCCCACCGGTTGGCTCTGGGCCTCCGAAAAATTCGTTGATGACAACTGGCACTTTGCTGCTGGCAGATACCAGTATGGCCAGTTGCTGGAGTTGTACTTCGATGGTGGGGTGGTGAAGGACACCGTCGCTCCCGCAGTGGCCATGATGGACCCCGGTCCCAACTTCCCGGCAGCGTTGGGAAAATACGTCTATAACAACTTCCAGTATTACACCGGGTTCTTGGATGATGTCCGCATTTACGATCGCGCCCTGAGCAACGCGGAATTGGATTCGCTGAGCGGGAACAGGGCCTCTTCCGTTCCGCAGCACGAAACCGCCACTGGCCTCGAACTCTTCCAGAACCAACCCAACCCCACCAACGGTACCACCACCCTCTCGTTCAACCAGCCCACGGCCGGGCCGGTCTCCCTGCGGATCTATGATCTGAACGGAAGGCTCTTGACCGAAGTGGAGAACGGCACGGTCTCCGCCGGAACCCACTCTTACAGCGTCGACCTGAGCAACGTGGGCGCGGGTGTGTACCTCTATGAGTTGCGCAGCGCTGGCTCGGTGCTCACGCGCAAGTTGTTGGTGGAGTAGCGCAGTGATGCAGCGCTGGCGGTTGCAGTGAGCGGGTTGGAAAGCCCTCCTCTCCCGTTTTGGCATTCCCTTGCGGCGCGGTCTTTGAGCCGTCGTTGTCATGCGCACTTCCACCATCTTTCTCATTACCCTGCTCATAGTGGCGCTCACCGCAGGCTGTGCCAATGTGGATGAGGTCACCCTCGGCGGTCCCTCCATTCCAGACCAGCTGAACAGCCGGGGCTATATCGCCACAGAAGCGGATACCACCATGCCCATTGATACCACCCACATGATGTTGGATAGCTTGAAGGAGAAGTGAGCATCGCCCGCTAGGCGGCCTCTCCCACAGCTACTTTTGATACCAACTCCAAACACACAACCACACCCATGATCCGATCGAGCAAAGCCATTTGGAAAGGAACCGGAAAGGAAGGCAAGGGCCACCTCACCAGCACCAGCGGCGTGTTGAAGGACACGCCCTATTCGTTCCACTCCCGTTTCGAAAGTGAGGACGGCAAGGCCGGCACCAATCCCGAGGAACTGATCGCGGCTGCGCACGCCGGTTGCTTCAACATGAAGCTGAGCTTCCTGCTCGGCAACAAAGGCTATACGCCTGAGGAACTGGACTGCACCAGCGAAGTGAAGATCGGGGATGTACCCGGTGGCAAAGGCGTGGTGGGCATTCACTTGGTGCTGAAAGCCAAGGTGCCGAACATCTCCCAGAGCGATTTCGATGCGTGCGCTGAAGATGCGAAAGTGAACTGCCCCATCAGCCAGGTGCTGAAGGCCGTGCCCATTACGCTGAGCGCGACGTTGGTGAAGTAAGCCGAACGTATTCTCTATCTCATGAACAAGGCCTCGGAGTTTCCGGGGACTTGTTGCTATGGAACGATCGCGACCACTACGCTAGCCGTTCGCAAGATGCGGTGCGATCAACGCGCGATGACAAGCTTCACGGGTATGGAAGGACTTACTCCGCGCACTAATAGCGTATAGATGCCGGCAGTTAGCATGGACACATCCAAGGTTGCGGCGGGTGCGTGAACATTTTCTTGTAGCATGATCCTCCCTTGAATATCCATCACCATCAGGAGAGAGCCGCTTGGATCGAGTCCTTCCACCACAAGAAGGTCATGAGCAGGATTGGGGTACACCTTGATCTTCAGCAGTGCATGCTCCGGAACGGAAACAAAATTCGAATCCGGGGAGATCGTGCCGGTCGTATCCCCATTGATCACAGTGCCGAACATCACATAATGCTCCTTGGCTACGCATTGCCAACCATAACTTTCAAGTCCGATGCCTTCCACGTAGCTCACAAAATCAGGTCCACCGCACACGTCCAGGTCACATTCCATGCAATACCGGCCCAGTGAATCAATGCGATGACGGGCGATGCATTCGAAATGGGGCGAATCTCCGTAGATCTGATGTTCCGATGTGATCAACTCCCCGGGATAGGAGAACATCAGATCACGTTGCGGCAGTTCTATTGCCGAAGTGGACCATGGCACTGTATCACTCCAATTGCTCTGCCAAGTATAGAATTGCGCAGAACCTGCGGGGAGGGAGACGTAGCTCTCGTACAACGCCCAAGTGTTGAACCAGACACTGTCGTTCTCGTCAGTGCGCTCCAAGATGGTGTATTTGGCGTGCGACCCAAAGCTCCCAGCGGGAAACGAGCCATTGGTCGTGAATCCATGAGCGCTCTTCACAATTTCCATGATGTCCCCGGGTTGGTAGGGATACATCTGTGCAACAGTCGGCACCAATGCACCCACATCCGGCCCCTGTATGCCTCGAAGCTCCAGATCGTTCACCAGGATGATCCCCCATTCCTGCGAGATCACCCAGAAATCACCATTGCTGCAGGTGATCGTCTTCTGCACATCCGGAACATCGAACTGTATCAGCGTATCCACGGCAGTCACCTCGGCGATCACATTGGCCAACGTGTCCATGATCCAAGTGCTGCCCAACGTGTCAAGCGGCAGGATAACGATCGAAGCCGGATCATGGAAGTTCCACACATCGTTGCTCACCGTCACCGACCGTTGTAGGAACTGCGGGAGGTCCGGCTGGATATGCTCAGAGCAAGTGTCGCACCAATTGGCGATCCGATTGAGCTCATGTGTGACCACGCCGACATTCGGAGTATCGGAAGCCGTGATGAAGATCTGCGAATCGACCACGCCCGTGTTGGTAGCGGAGTAGTTGTATTTCCATCCGGGGCGTAGCAAGCTCCACTGCTGTGCCACTGAGAGCAGCGGCATGCCAAGCAAAAGGAGTATGCCAAGTAAGCGGGCCATTTCCTGAACTCAAATATAATGTACCTGCAACGCAAGTGGGCATGCTGAAATGCACATTCGGTAAATGGGCAGCACTTGCAATTCGTTCACACGACACATTTTTATTCGACAAGAGGCAACCCTCCCCACCTACCCTCCGTCTATGGGTCCGAATGCGCAAGCTGAACACATATCAAACCAACATGAGCCGGGATCTATTCCCGACCACTGGGCGACCGTAAAGCTGCGTGATACACGAAACTTTTCAGAGCCCGGATCTCCCTCCGGGCTTTTCTTTTGCATACCCGACAAGGCAACACGATGAACACGACTAGACTACAAAGCACCACCAGTTATCGCGGAACACGCGAGCGGCGGGCCTATGGCATCGCCATGCCCAAGCAGGTGCAAATTTTTGATACACGGGACCGGTGTTCCGAACGATGATGTGATCCCACACCATCGCTACGAACCCGGTCCACACAAGGCCGGGTTTTTTGTTGCCCGATCACGATCACTACAAGACCAAACGTTCTTTTACATACTGTGCTTTCAGCACAAAACATCTTGTCGCAAGACAAGCACGAGGAAAGGCCGGCCCTACCGGACCGGATGTGGGTTTACACGCCCCATGGTGCCCCAGCATGTTGCAACGGGTATGCCGCCGCACGGTCGTTCTGTTCCTCTCACATTGGATGTCGCGGGTTCGAATCCCGCCCGCCGCAAGGCGCGTAACTCAGTAGGTAGAGTACCAATTCCAAAGGCGTGGGTTCGAATCCCACTCCGCCGAGAGGCGGATAGCTCAGGTGGCAAGAGCCTGGACTCATAATCCAGCGGAAGTAAGTCGGGCGCTTCTTAAAAAATGCCCATTCCTGAAAGCGATATCGGAACCACCGGTGCGCAGCGTTGCCCTTGAACAATGCATACGACCGGCGTTCGTCCTGCGGAGTGCGCTCTGCAAGGCAGCGGCCCCTGGAACTCCTCCACCCGAACGCATCGGGACCGTACTGTTCAAGTTGAACAGTACGACGATGGTGCGTAACGATGAGCGGACATCCGGCATGCCCATGCCCTGCAACGTGCTCCCCGCCGCACGCGGGTGGCGGTTCCGGTTCGCTTTCCACTGAACAATTCGGATGCAATGCATCCCCAACATATGCCGGCAAGAAGCCCACCGGACAAAGGGCTTCACAACTCACCAACGCAACGCGCGGTACTGCGCTGCGAAGGCAAACACCTTACGTACCATGTTCTACACACGTATCCAGGAAGGCAAGGTCGCGCTGGTTTTCCGCAACGGTAACTACAAGCGCATTCTCAAGCCCGGCTTGCATTTCATCGGCCCGTTCGATGAGGTGAAGGTCTACGAAACTGCGTTCTCCTTCGCGCCTCCGGTGCCGCTGGAACTGTTGCTGCGCGACGCGGAGCTGGCAGCCATGCTCACCATCGTGGAGGTGGGTGACAACCAGCTCGTGCTGAAGTACCGCAACGGCAACTTCCAGGAAGTGCTGAAGCCCGGCCGCTACGCCTTCTTCAACAGCTTGGCGAAACTCCGGTTCATCACCATGGACCTGAGCAACATCGAGATCAGCAAGGAGATCGACCGCGACCTGCTGATGAAGCCTGCGCTCCTGCCCTACATCCGTGCCTACAGCGTGGAACCGTATGAGCTGGGCATCCTGATGGTGGACGGTGAAGCGAAGACGGAGCTGAAGCCCGGCACGTACTTCTACGCGAAGAACAGCACCGTGATCCAAGTGCTCAAGGCCGACCTGCGTCTGCTCCAGTTGGAGATCAACGGCCAGGACATCCTCACCAAGGACAAGGCTGCGCTGCGCATCAACTTCAACACGCAGTACCGCGTCACCGACATCCGCAAGGCGCTGTTGGAGACCAAGGACTTCGAGAAGCAGTTGTATGTAATGGTGCAGCTGGCGCTCCGTGAGTTCATCGGTACGCGCACGTTGGACGAGATCCTTGGCAACAAGGAAGAAGTGACGGCCTATGTGGACGCCACCGTGAAGGAGAAGGCCGAGGCACTCGGTGTGGCGATCAAGTACAACGGCATCAAGGACATCATCCTTCCCGGCGACATGAAGGACATCATGAACCAGGTGCTGATCGCCCAGAAGAAGGCCGAAGCGAACACCATCATGCGTCGTGAGGAAACGGCAAGCACGCGCAGCTTGCTCAACACCGCGAAGCTGATGGAGGAGAACACTATGCTCTTCAAGTTGAAGGAAATGGAATACGTGGAGAAGATCGCCGAAAAGGTGAACACGCTTTCCATCAGTGGTAACGCCAAGGTCCTTGACCAGTTGAAGGAGATCTTCTCTCCGGGCAAGGGTCCTTGAGTGGTGAATTGTTTGGACGCTGAGGCGCGGAGGCGCTGAGAAATGCGAAAGTGGTGGATGGTGATCTGCCGCAGAGGCGCAGAGGCGCGGAGAAATGCGGAAGTGGTGGATGGTGATCGGCCGCTGAGGCGCTGAGAAATACGACGGTGAATGGCAGTGCATGGAGCGGACGCGCTCTATGTTCTGCCGGACACCAACAGCCATCAGTAGCTCAATGGATGAGCACCGCCGTGCGAAGGCGGAGGATGAAGGTTCGAATCCTTCCTGATGGTCAGAGTGCCGGGTCGTCTAAGGGCAGGATACCGGGTTTTGAGCCCGGGTATGCTGGTTCGAATCCAGCCCTGGCAACAATACGGAAGAGCAGCTCAAGGGTAGAGCGGCGGTCTGAAACACCGCAGGTGAAGGTTCGATTCCTTCCTCTTCCACACGGTGCCGTAGTTGAGCGGTACAATCCCCGGCTGTCTACCGGGAGGTCACGGGTTCGATCCCCGTCGGCACCGCGTACTGGCTTGGAGGTCGTTTGGAAGACTACTCGGCTCTTAACCGAGGGGTGTGGGTTCAAGTCCCACCGGGCCAACAATATGGAAGAGCAGCTCAAGGGTAGAGCGGCCGGTTGAAGCCCGGCAGGTGAAGGTTCAATTCCTTCCTCTTCCACCATGGAAGTCCGCCGGAGTTGGTGAGCCGGACCGGTCTGTAACACCGGCGCCTTCGGGCTGGGCAGGTTCGACTCCTGCGACTTCCACCGACCAGCATGCAACCAATGAACTAACATTGAGAACGAAAATGAAACGCCTGAAACTCCACGGCAAGGACCTCATCGCCCTCGGCTTCCCCGAAAGCCCGGCCATCGGCGTTGCCATCAACCTGTTGCAGAAGCACCACCGCCACTGGGGCCGTGAGGAAGCGCTTGAACTGCTGGCCCGCATCCTTGCGGAACCCACCGCATTCGAAGTGAATGAACACTACGCGCCCATCGCGGACGCCCTCACTGGCCGCGACCGCAAGACCGAGCCGCAGCACGACCTGGTAGCGCGCAAGGACTACCGCGCATACGGACGCGAACACATTCAAGAAGGCGCCATTCACCAGATGGAGGTGGCCATGAAGCTGCCCATCACGGTGGCGGGCGCGCTCATGCCCGATGCACACCAAGGCTACGGACTGCCCATCGGCGGGGTGCTCGCGACGGACAACGCCGTGATCCCCTACGGCGTGGGCATGGACATCGGATGCCGTATGTGCCTTAGCATCTTCAACATTGCCCCGGCGGTGTTGGAGCAGCATCGCGCGGACCACAAACGCCTGCTCACCGAGCACACCCGCTTCGGCCGTGCCGTATATGAAAAGCGCATCGACCACGCCGTGCTGGAGCGTCCGGAGTTCGATACCATCCCCGCCGTGAAGCGTTTGAAGGACCGTGCCTGGAGCCAGATCGGTTCCAGCGGCAGCGGCAACCACTTCGTGGAGTTCGGCGTGGTGACACTTACCGATCCGCACAACGAGTTCGGCCTGCCTGTGGGCGAATACCTCGCACTGCTTTCACACAGTGGCTCGCGCGGGCTCGGTGCCGGCATCGCGCAGCACTACACGCGCATTGCGAAGGAACTGTGCAAGCTGCCCGCCGACGCGCAGAACCTCGCGTGGCTTTCCCTCGACAGCGCCGAAGGACAGGAGTACTGGTTGGCGATGAACCTCGCTGGTGAGTTCGCGTCCGCATGCCACCACCAGATCCATGCGCGCATCGCGCAGGCCATCGGTGAGCAACCAGCTGCGATGGTGGAGAACCACCACAACTTCGCTTGGAAGGAAATCCATGGCGGCCGCGAGCTGATCGTTCACCGCAAGGGCGCCACGCCCGCGGGCAAGGGCGTGCTCGGTGTGATCCCCGGCAGCATGACGGCGCCCGGCTTTATCGTGCGCGGCACCGGCGTGGCCGAAAGCCTCGGCAGCGCCAGCCACGGAGCAGGCCGCACCATGAGCCGCACCCAGGCCAAGGCCACGCTCGACCCCAAGCAAATGAAGCAGCTCTTGGAACACCACGGCATCGACCTCATCGGCGCCGGGCTGGACGAAGCGCCCATGGCCTACAAGGACATCCACCTGGTGATGGACAGCCAGCGCGACCTCGTGGAAGTGATCGGCTCGTTCACGCCCAAAGTGGTGCGGATGTGTGGGGATGGGAGTGCGGCGGAAGACTGAGTTCCCTCGCGGTCTCCGCTAGCTAGCTCCCTCAGCGGTCTCCGCTAGATAGCTCCCTCAGCGGTCTCCGTCTCGGGACCCTGAGGACACCTGCTCGATCAGTTGATGGAATGCTGTGGCCGAGAAGTATTTTCCGCAGACAACGTTTCTGTTTCAACCGCAGATGCCGCAGATGGACACGGATGGCTCTCCGCAGGTACCGCTTGATCAGATGATGAAATGCCGTGGTCGCCAATGGTCTTCCGCAGGCTTCATATTGCTGCAGTCGCGGCACAGCGGTTCTGTTTCAACCACAGATGCACACAGATGGACACAGATGGCTCGCCGCAGGTACCGCTTGATCAGATGATGAAAATGCCGTGGCCGCCAATGGTCTTCCGCAGGCTTCATAGTGCCGCAGTCGCGGCACAGCGGTTCTGTTTCAACCACAGATGCACACGGATGTACACACATTTTTCACTGGGTGATGGACCGCGCACAAACAGCCTTGTCATCTCGAGCGCGAGCCGAGGGACGTTCCAGTAAATGTGAAGTCGTACGCTTCCAACGGAGTGTTGCCGTGTCTCGCTTCTCACGCGCTGCGCGCCTTGCGAAGTGCCGCTTCGCTAATGCTCGACATGACAACGTGGTCTCATTCACGTAATGAAAAAGCCTGTCATCTCGAGCGCCAGCCGAGAGAGACATTCCAGTGAATAAGAAATCGTGCATGTCCAACGGAGTGTTGCCCTGTCTCGTATCTCGACTAGCGCTCGACATGACAGCGCTCGACATGACAACATGGAAAACGTGCTCGATATGGCAACTCGATATGAACCGCTCCCCTTTTCGCTTTTCCATGATAGTAATTTCGGTGTGCCCTGCGGGGCAATTCCGTCCCGGGGTTCATACCCACAACCATGGAAACCGCCCTTCTCACTGACATCAGCACCGCGCAAAAAGCTTCTTGGGACCACTTCTCCAGCGGTTGGAGGAAATGGGACAAGGCCACCATGCACTTCCTCGGCCCGGTGGGCAAGGCCATCGTGGAGCACTTGGGCGCCAGCGGCAACAGCCAGGTGCTGGACATCGCCGCAGGTACCGGCCAGCCGGGCCTGACCATCGCCCGCCATCTCTCCCCGGAGGGAAAAGTGTTCATCACCGACCTCTCCTCCAAGATGCTGCAAGTGGCCAAGGAGAAGGCCGCAGCTGCCGGCGTCACCAACGTGGAATTCCGCGAGGCCGATGCCAACGAACTGCCCTTCGCGGACAACAGCATGGATGGTGTCAGCTGCCGCTTCGGCTTCATGTTCTTCCCGGACCTGCAGCGCGCGGCGAACGAAATGGCGCGCGTGCTGAAACCCGACGGTCGCCTCGCCGTGGCCGTATGGGCCGCGCCGGAACAGAACTTCTGGGTCACCTGCATGATGGACAACATCAAAAAGCGGATCGACGTCCCGCCCGTGCAACCCGGCGCACCCGGCATGTTCCGCTGTGCAAAGCCCGGCCTGATGGCCGACCTGTTCAAGAACGCCGGCCTGAAGGAGGTTACCGAAAGGCCGGTGCCCAGCACCTACGACCTGAGCGGAGGAGAGGAATTCTGGACCATGACCACCGAGATCGCTGCGCCGTTCGCAGCCGCACTCCATGGGGTGGACCCCGCCACCGTGGCACTGATAAAGGCCGACGTGGTGGCCGAAATGGACGAACGCTTTCCCGACGGAAAGATCACCGGCTTGGCAACGGTGATCACCGCGGTGAAGTAATGCTGGCGCTCGCCGCAGGCCACGGTTCTGTTGCAACCACACAGATTGTTCACCGGTCGTGGACCGCGCACAAGAAGCCTTGTCATCTCGAGCGCGAGCCGAGAGAGACGTTCCAGAAAAATGAAATATCCTGCACGTTCAACGGGAGTGTTGCCCTGTCTCGGCTGGCGCTCGACATGACAACGTGGTCTCATTCACGTCATGAACGGGCCTGTCATCTCGAGCGCGAGCCGAGAGAGACGTTCCAGTAAATGTGAAGTCCTGTGTATCTGGTCTTCCGCAGGCTTCATAGTGCCGCAGTCGCAGCACAACGGTTCTGTTTCAACCACAGATGCACACAGATGGACTCAGATGGTTCACCGGAGGAAAGACAGAGCGGCCCACTGCTTCAATGCAGCACCACCAGCGATCGCGTCAACCGATCGCTCGCGTTGCTCAGCCGCACGATGTACAAACCGTTCGGAACACCGCTCAGGTCCACGCGCATTTCCTCCCGGCCTGCTGGCCATGCCAGGGTGCGCACCACCTGCCCCATGCCGTTGAGCAATTGCAGTTCCGCGCTAGCCGTCAGTTGCGGACACCGCACCGTTACTTGATCACGGGCGGGCACGGGGTAGAGCGCCATCTCCAAGGGCGTTGCTTCCTGCACCTGCGCTATCAGGTTCGGGATCTCATCGCATTGTACATCCTGTGTGGCGTACCACGCGTGGATCGCCGCGCTCCGCAGTATCAACGCATCCAAGCTTTCAAGCCGGTTGCCGCTGGGGGCTAGGGCGAACGGGAAGGCCATGTCCACGCAGAGGGTATCGCCCGCGTTCAGCGTTAGCGGACCGATGGAGCCGGTGCCGGGTCTATCATATGGTGGCACGCCGGCTGTTTCCTGGGTAAAGGCTCCACCCGGATACTGAAAATGGGAAGGATATCCCGTTTGCATGAAAGGCGCCCCCCCTACCGTACCATCGATCATATCATCCGGTGCGGGAGAACTATAGATTGTCGTGAATGCTGACATTTCAGCGTTTAGGAACATCACTCCCTGTGCCGGGATCTCCGACCCATACCCATACCAGCCAGCACCGCTCTCATCCACATCATCTCCGTTGTACACATAATGCAGGCTCTGCAGGGTATCACAGCCGTGAAAGTTATCCTCCGCATTACCAAGGGGCATCTCCATGACCATGCCAAAGCGAACATCGGTATAGTCTTCCAGCCCTCGATTGATGATGGTGAAATTCGCGAAGACCGTGTTGTACACATCCGCATTCGAAGGCTGGTCATAAGCATAGATCATGATGCCCAGATCCAACTGCATGGCTGGTGATTCATAATCGGGAATGCTGTGCTGTATGGAATAGATGGCCTGATCACCCCGGATCAATGGATATTCACCGGCCAAGGGTTCGTACAGTCCGTTCCCGTTGAGGTCCGCAAAAGGGGCGATACGCGCCGGTTCACCGTTGGCCACACGACCATTTCCCGGCCAGGTCAGGATCGCTTGAGGCATCTCGTAGCCCGGGTCTGCCCAGTGCGCGGCGTGATAAGCGATCATGGTCTGGTCCAGTTTCCATACTTGATAGTAGCGCAGGAAGAAGTCATCATCCATCACGTTCGCGTTCGGGCCGGCTTGAGGTTCGAAAAAATCACCGCTACGGGGTGCTGCACTGTGGCGTTCGCCCATGTGTGTTCCTACAACCCAAGGTACCGACGTGGAAAGGCTGTGAGCAAGTCCTGCACGAGGGGCCCTGAACATAGGCGACCACCCTACCTGATCCAAGAACATGTTCGAATTGGGTGCCATCCCAGCCGCTATGTTACCAAGGTCCAAATGAGCCATTCCGGTTCCTTTCGCCAGCTTGCATATTCCTTGCAGAGGCTCGTAGGACCTACCGAATGTTCCACCCAACAGCACCTCACCCCCATACTCAACCGCACAGTATGTGGTGAAATAGAACGCTTTTCGCTCTGCACCGTCCACCCAGATCGACTTGCCCGTGGTTCCGCTCATGATGAAGCCCGAGGTCGGATGTGCCGAAAGTCGGGTGATGGATGTGGTAAATGACAGATAAGGGTCCGCGACCGGTTCGATGAAGGAACTGCCATCATAGACGGTCCAACCGGGGAGAAAAAGTGAGCTGTCACCTAGCGCGGTGAAATAGCCGCCCACGACCAATCCGGTGGGCGTTGCGAGCAATGCACGTACACTATTGTTCAGCCCCTCACCCACACCCGACCAGCCCGAAGCGTTCCATTTGGCCAAGTTGCGCAGATGGCCACCCATGCTGGTCTCCTGATCAAACGACCCTCCTGCATATAACTCACCTCCGAAGGCTTCCAATGAAAACACGGACCCATTGAAAGCATCACCAACCGGCAACCATTCGGTTCCGGTCCATTGCTTCACAGCCCATGGGTCGACACCAGCTGCATAGAGTTCGCCATTCAGTACGCAAAGATCCCACACCCAATCACCTTGGAAGCCCGCCCCCATGT
This sequence comes from Cryomorpha ignava, assembly GCA_040391235.1. Classification (GTDB taxonomy): domain Bacteria; phylum Bacteroidota; class Bacteroidia; order Flavobacteriales_F; family PHOS-HE28; genus PHOS-HE28. The sequence continues at coordinate 12,016 of JBEBYG010000003.1, read as the reverse complement.
TATGCCATTCACTTCCATCCCAGCGTGCCACGCCGTGGTAGTCCGTGTCGCGTCCCGCCACAATGAGGTCGCCGTTAAAGACAACCAGAGCGTTCACGCGGAAGGTGGTTTGCTCAAAAGCGCCGGGATAATCGTAATGGTCCGTGCCGTCCCAGCCTTGTAGATTCCTTCGTTGATGCCCGTTGAAGGCCAAAAAGTTCCCTCCAAGTACCAATTGCCCGTTGTACTCCACCATTGCGTCCACTGAGCTACCATCCGTAATGCCATCGAAATAAGGCATCACTCGCTGTGCTTTGGCAGCGACCGTGAACAGAACGATCAGGACCACAGGTCCCAGCAAATTGTGTATGCGCTTTTTCATGGGAATGGGGGTTTAGGTGGTGTGAACTACAGCCAACCTAGCCCCTCTACCACGGTTCGTTGCGAGCCTTACAGGCTACGGATCCTTTCGGTGCGGCATGGGCTGAACGGGACAGGCAGCGGTGTGCTGTTCCGGAGGATCTTGTTAACTCCCTCAGCGGCCTCCGCCTCGGGGTCCGATACATAGCGGACCTGAGGACACCTGGTCGATCAGACGACCGGCACTTCGACAAGCTCAATGACCAGATCGGATGATCGACCGATCCGTTACCGGCCGCCGCAACACCGATACCACCACCAGCGCATAGCCGATCAAACCCGCCACAAAGCGCAACACGTGGAACTGCCACCAGCGGTCGCGCAGCACCTCCCAAGCGGAAGGTGGGTTCTCTACCGACCAGCCCAGTACGATGGCATTGATCGGTTGGCAGCCAAAGCGGGTGAGCAGGCCGGCGATCAGGAGGAAACCTGCTGCTACCAGCAAGAGCACCAACTGGCTCTTCCAGGCGCGCTGCAAGTAGGCCAACAGCAAGGTGAGCACGATGGTATCCAGGCCCAGCACCGGGAGCACCACGTTGAGGCCACGCACCGCGTTCTGGTGTACCTCCACAAAGGTGACATAGGAGAAGCCACGCGGGTCGTACCCCGCCCAAATGGCGAACATGCTGCCTACCACCAACGCTCCCGTGAACAACAGGAGAAAGCGCGCAACCGGAATGATCATCGAACGAAAGATAGGCTGTTCGCGACGCGATGGAGCGATCGCCGATGCCAGCTATCCCAGCAGCGCGTCCCCATCACTGCCGCACCAACACCAGTTGGGAACGCACGCCGCTAGCGGTGCGCAGCACGGCGGTATAGGTACCCGCGCTCCAGCCCTGCACGTCCAGCACTTCCTTGTAGCGCCCCGGGGCCATCATCCCGAGGTTCAACATGCGCACCGTGCGGCCCAGCGCATCCAGCACCGTGATCTCCACGGGGGTGGCTTGGCCCAATGCGAAGGGCAGGTTCACTTCGTGGGTCGCCGGCACGGGATAGGCCGCGGACCACGCCGCACCCTGCTCCAGCTCATCGACGCCGGCGGTACCGTTCTCCAGCGCTACATCATCCACCACGAAGTAGGAGCCCACCACGGCATCCGGCCCGGTGAGCGAAAAGTCCACTTTCACGCCCGTGGGCACAGGGCCCGCGTTGTAGATGGGCATGCTGGCATACGTCCACGTGCCGGTGTTCTCCGTGCGATCAAAAAGGCGGAACGCCTGCCCCACCACGTTGCCACCGGCATCCGTGAACGCCGCCACCGCGGTGAAGATCTCCGTGCCCTGCGTGCTCGCCAGTTGCAGTATGTAGTAGAAGGTGAAGCGCTCATAGGTCTGGGTGACGGGCAACGGTTGGTTGGCCGCGTCCACGGTGTTCAGGATGGGCCACGAATAGAGGCCCAGGTAAGTGCCGCGGGCCGCCGAGGAGCCACCATGGCCGCCGCCGTTCTGCGTGACCGGGTCGCCTGCCACCACTTGGTTGTTGGTGTTCCATCCCACGGGATCCCCACCCGACCACGCCTCGAAACCGGGGTTGGGCAAGGGATTCTGGCCATGGACCACACCGACGCAAAGCACGGCGCCGAAGAGCGGGGATACGCGGAGGAGGAGAGCTGTTTTCATGGGGCGAAAAGTAGCGGACCAGCACTACGGCGATCACCGTAATTCAAGACCCGCTGCATCCGGCTTTTCAACGAGGGCACGTGGGCAGTCCCTTCCGGCTGCCGCACAGGAGACTCTTGGGAACGCGAACGCCCCCGTGCGGCGGCACGGGGGCGGTTCATCGTACGTGGATGGAAGTGCTCAGGCGGCGCGGGCCAACAATGGCTCGCTCTTGCTGGTCTCACCGGCTGCACTCACGGCGCTCACGGCAAACCAGTACTGCACGCCCGACACCAAGTTGTCAGCGTTGAAGCTGCGCTTGGTCGTAGTGCCCACCAGCTCCCACTTGAAGGGCTCCTGGGTGTTGCTCCGGAACACGTGGTACGTATCCGCACCCTTCTGGGCAACCCAGCGCATGCTCACCCGCTTCTCCATGGTGGTATAGTAGGAGCGCAGGCTCGTCGGCGGGTGCAGTTCACCGCGCGGGGTGGAACGCTTCACCAGCTCGAAACCACTGGTGAGGATCTTGGACCCATCCCCTTTCGAGGTGGCTTGCACATAAGCCATCAAGGTCTTCAGGTCCGACTTCACCACCGCCAGCGTCTCGCGCCTCGCTTGGTATTCGGCCTTGCCCCCGTTCATCTTCACATCCGCATTGGCCGCCGCCAACGCTTCGATGTGATCGTTGAATTCATCCAACGGGGGAACCGGAGTTGGATATAGCACGTTAGAGGCCAACTTGTTGAGCACACCCCGTGCTTTTGCCACGATCGCCGTGGCGGCGAGACCGATCAGGCCCATTTTTGCTGTTGCCATCTTACTGTCCTTTGTGGCGGTGGCCCGCCTGGTTATGGCCTTTGGAACGCGCATCCCCCGAGGAAGGTGACGTCAGCTCTTTAGCTGACAAAGCACGCAATGCGCTGACCATCAAGGTAATAAACTATTATTTTCTTCGGAAATGACCTGTAAAAAGGGACCCTGACCCTGAAAACAAGGCCAACATTCCGCGCATCTTCAACAACATTCCAAGAAACTTCAACAAGATTCCTGGAATCTTCAACAACATTCCTGGAATCTTCACCAACATTTCAGAAATCTTCAACAACATGCCTGGAATCTTCAACAACATTCCTGGAATCTTCAACATGTTTTCAGGAATCTTCAACAACATTCCTGGAATCTTCAACATGTTTTGAGGAATCTTCAACAAGTTGCGTGGAATCTTCAACAACATGCCGCGCATCTTCAACAAGTTGCCGGGTAACACGCACCCATCGCCGCCTATCTTGAACCAGAAGCCCCGTCGAGCACTTCTGGGGCGGCACCGCATGCGCACGCCCTCCGTGCATCAAGGTGCGGGCGGCGGCGCACTGGGCATAGCGCCCGCCTCGCGATGCGGATGCCGCAACTGGCAATAGCAACGCACCATCTGCAGGCGGATCGCCGCCACCAACAGCCCATGCCGACTGTTCACCTTGAATTTCCTGAACAGCCGCTCCTTGTGTTCCTTGAAGGTGCCCATCGACATCCCCAACATCTCCGGCATTTCCTTCTCCAACCAGCAAGCCGGGTCGCACATTAGCTGCAACACCTCCATTTCCCTCGGTGGCACATGAGGGATCGGGTCATGGGCGGGTGGGTCGTCCATACGGCGAAGCTTTCCACTCTTTCTAAACCCTGCAATACCCACAAAGGGTGATTTCCGGCTTGCTGAGGATGGATTGGGTGAAGGACTTGTTGGTTCGGTGGCGCTTGGCTCTTCGAGGCTTCTTTGGTCTTTCAGCTGTTTGGCTTTTAGGCCTTAGGCAGCTGGGCTTCTTTTGCTTTGACTCTTGGAATTGGGTGGTTGAAGGCTTCTTGGTCCTGCTGCTTTTTGGCCTCTTGGCCTTTGGCTATCGGCTTAGCGGCTCTTGGCTTGAAGGCTTTTAGCCCTACGCAGCTAATTCACTGAACCCATTGCTCAGTGCGATGCTATGCAAAGGCACCATGACGTCCCGCATCTTATCGCCGAACAGATAACGGTCCGTGACCTCGCGAAAAGGCAATTGGACCACGGCCTGGTAATCTTCGAGCAGCTTGCTGTTGAGGTCGTGTTCACGTACCACACGCAGCAGTTGCCAATGTGCGTTCACAAAAGGCTCTAAGTGCAGTCCCAGAATAGGAAGGCGATCGCTCTTGCTCCTGTTGAACACCGGATCGGCAGGCACCAGATTCCAAAGCTGATCATGACCCACCCAAGCATGAGGGATGAAATGCTCGATGTGGTTATCGGCGTCCAGCTCCTTGCCAGTGTAGATGCAGCGCAGACCATCAGAGTGGTCCATCACCGCGTTCCACAGTTTCCGTTGCCTTACCAATGACTCCCTGATGGATGGCTGCACCAGCTTGTTCACGATCTGTGGCACATTTGGATTTCGAGCCTGAAGAAACTGCGCAAGGTTCCACAAACAGAAGTCTCGCAGAACCGAAGCATGCTGCATGAAATAGGCCGCCCATTCTAAAGGGACCTCCAAGTGATCTTCAAAGAGCTTGTACGGGCTGGCTGTCCGCTCATCTTGGGACCGCTTCATCACTTGCAGGTCATTCAAATTGGAGGAACCTATCCAAGGGGTGAGAAACTTGTAAGGCACATAGCGACCAAGCGCGTGCAGCACGTTCACTGAAACCGCGTTCTCGGTATGCAGCAAACAATGCTCAACCTCAACGCGCTTTGCTCTTGCGCTCAAGCCTTCCACAGATTGCAACGTTTCAATGTGGCCGTGCAAACTATCCCAAGCACCGAATGACAACTTGAAGTAGTTCACCGTATACCATGAACTGCCGACCATGCGCACATACAGCGATCTTAAGGGAACAGAGGTGCGGCCCTCACTCACCAGGTCCAAGAGGGCGAGGAACCAGTAGTACTTATAGGTGGATGTGGTCGATCGGAATACCGCGGCCAAATGCTTGATCGGGAGTTGATCGTGTTGGGGTAATGCGGTCATCTTCCTTTGGGCACGGGTTCGGAAAGGTCCGTATTCCGTGGCACAATTGATCTATGGGCCATCTCCAAGTCGGAACGTTGTCCACGTCAATCCAGTTCCTTCAAACCGCATTCTTTCAAAAAGGCTGCCGTTGAATCCAGACCTTTCGGATCGCGTGTAATGTCATTCGCATCTCCGCGTGGCACCCAAATGATAAATCCTTCACGCGCCCGAGTAAGGAGAACCCGGTAAGAGTTGAGTAGGTAGCGGCGCTGTCGAGGTTGCTTCATTTCATTCCACTTGGGTCCAACCAATTTGCGCATTTCCCATCCTTGAAGCGGATGGTACAAAAGGTCACTGCCCCAGCAGATACAGCTAAGATCGAGCTCTAGCCCTTGACATTCATACTCGGTTGCGGCCACCTCCAGTTGGTTGGAAGAGCGGATGTCGAACGATTCGTTCAGGAACCAATCGACAAACATGTTCTTGTTTCCTTGTCTGAATCCCGATGCGAGTTCAATTCCATGAGCCCTCAATCTCAACGCCCCTGAACTTGCAAGTAGACCTGAACGGCGTAAGCCCCGAGTATGATGCTTCAACCAAGCCTTGGCTTGAGCCAAATCCCTTGTCATCGCAAGTTCGAAGCCGCTGCACTCAGGCAAAATCGACCGCGCTAAGGCAGCATCACCTTCAATCACAGCATCCACCCAACGCGATACGGCTTCGGCTTTATACGAGCGAAGACTAACGGCCAAGTGCAACGCTGGTTCTGGGTGAACCGATAACCCCGCGTATTCGCCATCGGTAAATAATTGCTGCATCCTGTCACCAGGAGCATTCCCAAGAACATGCGGTGAAACCACCACTTCCCAGCGATTGAATCTATTCTTGAGTGCTTGGCCCCATTCAGCTAATCCCGCTTCACCAGTATTGATCTCTTGCCCCCCACCTACTAATGCTATGATTACCGCCCAATCTCGGTGCCTATCCATGATGGAAAAGATCGACTCTGGCTCAGACTCACTTCGATCATACTTCTTCTTGCATTGATCAGCATCCCATGCTCGCTGCGCTTCATCAAAAATGATGAGATGCTCCACCGGAGGTTCTGGGCGAGGATACGAGTCCTTAATGAAGGAATGAACGTTCTGAATGAATGTGCTCACAGTGCGCTCCGCGTCACCGGCAGATTGCCTCTTTTTGAAATCCCTGGCGATGGCAGCGGAAACAATTTTCACTAAGGGTCCATTCCCTGAAAGGAATACTCCCGCGCCATTCGTCAAAGCACGTACCGCCGGGTCGTGAGCAACATTCAGCCCCGCTAGGGTTTTCCCGGCTCCGGGCACGCCAGTTACGATACAAAGAACCTTCTTTCGGTGTTTCTGTGCCTCAGTGATCCAATGAACCAGTCGGTCCGACGTGATGCCAAGGTTGATCGCATCAGCATGTGAACGGGCAATTTCACGGACATCGTGCCCAGCGTAAAGTGCTTCCGCCGCTTCGATGATGGTCGGAACCGGTCGATAGATAGAATGGTCCCAGAGCCCAATATCGATCTGAGAGAGACTGTCTGAATTAGCATCAACGGAACTCGAGATCTTAACCGCAAGATCACCCTTACAGGCTCTGATCACAGACCTAACGGCATCTTCACCTTGGAGATACAGGTCTAGATCGGTTGGCTGTGCACTTGTTGTTACAGCGATTGGAACAATGGTCACCCCTCGACTTTGTTCATGGAAGTCTCGCAAGTCCAATGCATAGTCTTCGACTTGGCGCTCAGTTCCTTTTTTGTGCTTGGTCTCCCCGGTCTTGAATTCGAGACAAAGGATCACATCGCGAGCTAGGAGAACCACATCGACGCGCTTCTGCCTTCGAGGGATAGGGTACTCGAAAAGAATGCCCCAATTCTTAGCATCTTCATATCGATCTAGAAGAGCTAACCCAGAAGTCCTGAGAATTTCCAGTTGGACTTGCCATGCTTTCGATTGACTCTCCTTCAGATCGGCAAACCCATTATTCGAACTCTGCTCATGGATAGCGCCAAGCACTCGCTTTGGATCATCCGACAGGAATTCTTGGAGTGTGGAGCGATAGAAAGCTGGCATTGATCACTTGCCGCTGAGCAACCATTCTGCCGTGACCGCAAGCGCCTTGGCCAAAGCTTTCACCTCATAATCCAATACACCACGCTGGCCGATCTCGACCTTGGAAATACCAGCACGGTCAATACTTACACCGAGCAATGCCAGCTTGCCTGACAACTGATCTTGTGTCATAGGAGGAGATCTCCTAAGGCGCGCCTCTTTCACCCGCTCCCCCACGATATTGATTCGCTTCCCTTCTAACATATCCGCGGGGCAAGCTATCCGAGGCACCTATCCAGAGTGTTCTAATTTGGAACATCGCGATTTAATTGTTCCCTTTCCAAAACAATGACTCATCTCAAAGAATACGTCATCCGCCTAAATGCCTTTGACCTTGGCCAACTGATCGATGGCCTTGAAGCCCGGGCCGTTGCTTGGCGGAATACCGCCACCTATAGGACCACCGGCGAAGCGCCGGCCATGGACTTCTTAGCCGAAGAATGCCGAGATGACGAAGAGGCCGAAAGGCTAGCCGAGCACTATGAGCGGATCATTCGAAAGGTGATGAAACAGCAATCAGAACAGGACCGATCATGAGAGAAACATACCTCACCGAATTGAGTCGTCTTGGTCTTCGGGTGCCGAAGTTTACTCGCTATACGGTGCTTTGTCGCTGGCGACCACCCAAGGATCATTGGAAGTTGAAAGGCGGAAGATGGCGTGATCTGTCGGTCATAGTCGAAAGCTCTGGTGATCATTCAGATGCCGCCATGGAGACTTGCATGTTCCTCATTTCGAATAATCGGGGCACTGCGGTCGGACAGCATGTTATCGGACCGGACAAGGAACTTGTACGGTTGAAGGAGCGAGTCGAACAAAACTTTACGTGGTACGATGGAGTGGTGACTTCCGGGATCGATATCATCAGCAGCCCGGACTTGATCGATCTTTGGGAAGTGCGCAGTTAGTGCCTTCATCCTCCCGCAGTATCTCCGCGCCGCCTGTGCTTTCTTTGTCTTGGTCCGTTTCAAGATCCATTCGGCAACAACGTGCGATTTATCCGCGATGAACACCCCACTGGAAATCACAAGATCATTACGCGTAGCGCTCGTGGATGTCCGCCCGATCACACGCCGTGGCTTTGATCTCTTCATGCGCGATGTCGGACAGCATCATATGGTGCTGTCCGCAGGAATGGACAGTGAATTGCTTTCCGCGCTGCGCGGGGGGCTGGAACTGGACGTGGCTTTCATTTCCCTTCATGCTTCTGGTTTTGGACCCAGCAAGGTGGTGCTGAAACGGTTGCAGCAATTCCATCCGAATGTGCGCACCGTAGCTCTACTGGACAGACCGGATGCGACCTTGGCGGATTACGCCCATGAAGCCGGGGCGCATACCATCTTGCCCATCGAGGAATTAACTCTTGTCCGTTTCAGGGAATTGATGGAGGAGTTGGGGAGACAATGAGGCGTGCGTTGGTACCTGGCTTCCGATAGCCTTGAATGCCAAGCGGCCTGAACGCACCTGAAGGCCCCATGCGCCTTTAATGCCTGAAGCCAACAGCCCGAAAAAACAACGAGCCTCACCAGCCCAAAAAGCCTGAACGCACCTTGGCGGAATACCACCACCCTAACCCAATACCGACTTGGCGCCGCCAAAGGCCTAAAAAGCCACTCTTCCGCTTCGCTCAGGCCACGAGATACTCAAGCCCATGGCCGGGTGTGTTAGCAGCTCGACGATGCGGATGCCGTTCACCGACCCCTTCGAAGGGAGCACGCCCATAACCCTTCTCCGCCCCAGCCGTATCAGGCACCGAACCATGTACGATGATCCACTCCGGAATGCACCTCGGCGAGATCGCCACTGTCCTGCGCGAGGACGTGGTGCATCTGCAGCGCTATGTGGCCGGGCGGTACGCGGAGCTGGAGCGGCTGCAACGGCGCGGCGGTAAGGGCGTGATGATCCAATGCGGGGCGTACACCTCGCCGGATGAAGTGCAGTGGCTTTATGTGGTCACCATCAGTCCCGTCCGCACCAGCCTGTACCCCATGGCTTGGTATTTCGATAGCGAAGGGATCCACGGCGTGCAGATCGATGCGGAAGGGCCGATGACGCACCTGCGGCCGCATGTGCTGGACCAGTACCGTGCCCGCTATTGCCCGACCTTGAATGTGCAGGACGCGTTGCGGCAGCTGCACTGGCAGAACTACGACAAGGCCAGTGTGCCACGCACTTACAAGGGCGCACCTTCGATCGCGAGCGCGGTGGAGCATGGCTTTCTGTTGGGGCTGATGGTATTCAGTGATACCGTGGTGGACATGCACACCTTCTTCGATGTGGAGATGGGCATGAAGCGTGGCAGTCTGCGCTCGACGCGGCAATTGCTTGAATGGCGCCGCTACTACGTCGCCATGGCCCCGAAGGTGATCAGCACCGAAACCGACCGCTACAAGAGCTGGGGCTTGGGCTTTCCGCTCCGCTTGGAGCGGTTGAAGAAGGCGGCCTGAGCCGGACCTGCGTCGCCGCCGACGGCCCGCTCACGAGCACTGCCGCAGGGTCTCCGCTACTCCTGTGCTTTCTTTGTCTTGGTCCGTTGCAGGATCCATTCGGCAACAACGTGCAATATATCCGCGATGAACACCCCACTGGAAAACACAAGATCATTACGCGTGGCGCTCGTGGATGACCGCCCGGCGACACGCCTTGGCATTGATATCTTCATGCGCGATATTCGCCAGCATCGCATGGTGCTGTCCGCAGAGACGGGCAGTGAATTGCTTTCCGCGCTGCGCGGAGGGCTGGAGCTGGACGTGGCTCTCATTTCCCTTCATCCTTCTGGACTTGGAACCGACAAGGTGCTGCTGAAACGGTTGCAGCCATTCCATCCGGATGTGCGCACCATAGCTGTACTGCACAGACCGGATGAGACCTTGGCGGAATACGCCCATGAAGCCGGCGCGCATACCATCTTGACCTGGGCGGAATTGACTCCTGTCCGTTTCGGGGAATTGTTGGAGGAGTTGGCGAGACTTTAAGACGTGCGTCGGTGGATAGCCTCCGATGGCCATGAAACCAAGAGGCCTGAATGCAGCACCCTTCGACACTTCGACTTCGCTCAGTGCGACGATACGCCTAGGCCAAGAGAGGCCGAATGCGCCTGAAATGCCCAACGCCTGGCCAACAGCCAACCCGCCTGAAAGCTTGATCACCCTTTCCCTCCCGCAGGGACTCCGCTTCGGGACGAGTCAATCGACCAACTACGCAGGGTCCTCTTGGAGACACCCTGAGCGCGTATCAATGAGACCCCAAGAGGTGGCGACCTGCCTTGCCTCGTTCACCGAGGCAGCGAAAATGAAGGCTCCTGCGTCTACTTGCCATGCCGCAAGAGCCTTCCCGCAAGACCGCGACCCTATGAAACAACTCCTGACGCTCGTTTCCCTGTTCACTGTGTTGGCTGTTCACGCGCAATGGACGCAGCGCACCAGCACGACCACCCAGCCGCTCTATGCCGTGCAGTTCGTGAACGACACCGGCTATGCGGTGGGCTATTATGGCACCGTGATCCGTTCCACGGACCGCGGCCTGAGCTGGGCCACGATGCCCTTCCCCAACAACGGCAACCTGAACGATGTCTATTTCCACGACGCGCTTCACGGTTTTGCGGCCGGCGATAGCGGGCTGTTCCATACCGTGGATGGAGGAGCTTCTTGGAGCGCGGTGGCCACGCCGCTGCAGGAGCCGTGGCGCTGCATCACCTTCGTTTCCCCGCAGGTCGGTTTCTGCGGTGGCGGCTGGTTCGGCACGGGTGCGCTGCTGCGCACGCTCGATGGCGGGGCCACGTGGTCCGTTGTGTTCAGCGATGCAGCGATCCCCGTTGCCGCCGTGCAGTTCCCCACAGCTGACACGGGTTATGCCATCCAGTACAGCTACAGCTGGGAGGTGCTGAAGACCACCGACGGGGGCGCGAACTGGAGCACCTTGCCGATCCAGCCGATCGAGGGCCTCACCAATCTGGAGGGGCTGCATTTCTTGGATGCGGACAACGGCTATGCGGGTGGCTGGTACCTCCCGACCTTCATCCACACGGCGGATGGGGGCCTCACTTGGAGTGATGTGGCCCCGGACGTATCCGTGAATGTGTACGACATCGACTTTGCAAGCCCGCAACACGGCATCGCCGTAGGGACGCTTGGTGCCATCCTGCATACCTACAACGGCGTTGATTGGTCGGACGAGACATGGACCGGCTCCGCCGTGGACCACCACGCCGTGGACGTGTTGGATGATTCCACGGCCATTGTAGTGGGTGGCGATGGCCAAGTGCTCCGCTGGAGCTCCGCCACGGCCGGGCTTCCTGCGATCACACGGGAGCAGTCGGCTCTCACGGTGCTTCCGAACCCGGCCAGCGACTTCATCAGTTTCCGATCCACGGCCCCGTTGCCGGGCGCTGCGCATATTGAACTGCTGGATGCCCAAGGCCGCTTGGTCCTGCGGTCGCCGGTACGCGAGCAGGCGCCGATCGACGTGGCAGCCGTGCCACCGGGGCTCTATGCTTGGCGTTGCGTTACCCCGGCCGGACCGGTGGCGCAGGGTACGGTGGTGATCGAATAGGAGAAACAGATCCCGCCTGCACCTGCAGACGGGATCCGTGTTCTGTAGATGAAGGTCCTACGCCCCCAACTCACGCTTTGGCCTTGCGCCAGATGGCCCCGTTGCGCGTATCGAGGCGCTCCAGGTTCCCTTTCTTCACTTGGCCATCGAGTTGGCGCGTGGCTTCTGCCGGTGCGGCGTTCAGCATCAGGGCGGCTTCCTGCGCGCACCAGCTGGGGTGCAGGGCGAAGAGCGCATCCACCGTGGTGGGGAGCGGCGCAGCGGAGACGCCCGGGGCGAGTTGCTTCAGGGCATCCACCATCTGCTCGTAGGAGCGGGCACCGTACACCACCTGCCGCTGGCCTTCCGCGTT
>JBEBYG010000002.1:0-286953 GCA_040391235.1 Cryomorpha ignava | reverse complement strand
CGTAGATGAAGCTGTTGTTGGTGTTGAAGGTGCGCACCTCGTTGCAGGAGTGTCCATAGGCAGGTGCTGGGATCAGCTGGGTGCAGGGTACTGCCGCCAGTCCAATTCCCATCTCGCAACCGCTTCCGAAGTGTGCATCCAGCATGGCACCATCGCGGTCCGTGCGCACACGGGCGAAGTACTTCACACCAGGCGTCAACGGATTGGTCACCATATCTCCGAAGAGCACATAGTTGTAAGGACGTGCAATGCGGCGCATAAAGCCTGCATCGGGATCGGAGAACTCGAACTGATAGTTCGCGGCTCCCGTCACCTTGTTCGCATACACCTTATTACCAAGCAGGTTGTTGAAGATACCGCACTCGGTCGGTGCAATGTTGGCAGGGCCTTCTGGCAAGCAGAAGCTATGGCCGGAGCCATAGTTCGCGTTCAACGGTGCGCTGGAAGGTGACACACTTCCGCTGGCGAAGTCATCCCGGAGGAGGAGCTTGCCTGTGGTCGTGCGGATCTCCCATCCACCATTCACGATACCGTCACCGAAATTGTCCGTCAGCTGAAGGCTGTAGCAGGAACCTGGCAGGAACACCGTGGTTGAAACCACCGTGTTGGCCGCCGTGGGTGCTCCACTGGCCACCACTGCCATGCTCTCATTGCTGATCGTCCAGTTGAGCTGCGTTGGGTTGCTGTCCGTGGTGATGTTGATCACGGCCATGTTACCACCTACGCACTCGCAGTTGATGATCTTACCGAAAGCGAAGCCCGCAAGCGTGCAAGCATCACCTTCCGATCCAGGAGTGTAGGGGCAATCGTCCGAGCAATCGGGAATACCGTCTCCATCGCTATCCGTTGGATCGCCCACCTCATTGTAGCTCATCAGGAAGTCGTAGTCCGTGCCGTAGCCATCAGCGATCACGTAATAGGTTTCGCCATGCGCAACAGCGAAGGTCGGCGTGCTGATGATCCAGCGATCCTCATAGTCGGGATCTCCGTTGTGAGCGTAGTACCAGTCGTAGTCGAATTCTTCTTTGACCAAGCATTCGCCAACAGCAACGGAAGCGTTGTAATCGTACACCACCGAATTATCCGAGGCCTTACGCACCTGCAGATAGAAGTTAGTGTATGCTGGGACGGCCACTTGGCACATGTTCACTTTTGCGGAATCCGCGCAGTCGGTGGCTGTGAACTTGAACCATGAGTCATTGCCCCAGTATGTGCTGTTCGCGTTGGTGTATCCATTAGTGGCCCTCGTGTTGCCATTGTATACCACACCATCGGTCATGGGAATGGCATAAGCCGCGCCATTGCCACCCACCCGGAAGGTCCAGTTGGTTGCGCAGGTGGCGGTACCATCCGCATTCTTGGGCACTACGCGCCAAGTGATAGTGGTGCCGATCCCGTACAGCGCAGCAATATTGGCAGTGGAGTAACCGGAACCACCGACGATGCTGTTGGTGGGCGTATTAGCTACATAGCTGCCTTGGAAGTACACGTCATAGCTTGTTGCGCCGAAGGCAGCAGGCCATGTGAATGTTGTACCAGCCGTGGTCCTTGCCAACGTCGTGTTGTTGGGCGGATAGGTAGGAGCAGGAACGCAAGATGGGATACCGGGGCAATTGATCTTGAACGTGACTGAGCCTTGCATGCTCGAAGCTGCATCCATAAGGATATAATGCTCTCCCGCCGTTAGAGTAAAACTATGCGTGGAACCACCACTCAGTGTTCCATAGTAGTCCCACGAGAACAGACGGAGGCAAGTGAAGTTCGCAGGTCCACAACCGCCGGTCGCTGGTGCCGTAAGGAACCCGATCGTGGTCGATGTGTACTCCTGTGGGCTGGTCGGAACGACCTCCAACTGATAGATACCACTAACAGGTGCGGTGATCTTGTACAGACGCTCTGGGCCCATGAGGTTCGCAGTGCAACTGGTACCGTAGTTGTTCGCGTAGCCTGCATTGCCATTACCGTAGACGATATTGGCCGTAACCGGCGTACCGCAGGAAAGAACCTCGGCAGCTCCGCAGTCGATGGAAGTGCTAAAGCGCGCGCGGAAGCTGTTGGCCGAATAGGCCGGACCCGTGCATACCTGGCGCACGTAGACATCATATGTGGTAGAGGTGTTGAGACCGGTGACCACCTGGCCCGAAACAGCATTGGTCACTACCGTACCGTTCGTACCTGCAGTAGCGCCTATACCGGGAGTGAAGCCCACAGGACCGTACTCGATGATGGAAGGCTGGGAGGCATTCGCCCAACTGACCGTTACCGAAGTGCTACCTATGTTAGAGAACGTCACGTTGTCCGGAGTTGAACAGGCCGGGGCGGGTGCACAGGTGATGTTGGAGGTCATCCCCTGATCATAGGTGCTGGCTGAAAAGGCCTGGAAGTGCAGGGTCAGGCAGCCGTTGGCAGCCGTGCTGGTGAAGGGCCCTGGCAGCACGCCAGTCCCGGGTTGGCGGTAAGTATCACCCCAATAGGCACCAGCTGCTAATGTACTGGTAGAGTACGTCTTTGCTGGCAGGCCCGAGCTGAAGATCGGCGCAGCCAAGCTGTTCCCGTTGTGGACGAACAATCCAACAACTCCATTGCCACCGCCGCCGAAGGAGAACTTCGTCATGTTAATGGTGACCACATCCCCGATATTGTCCGGGCAGATTACGACCACACTATCACGTCCTCCTGCGGGGATGGGCGTATAGTCCGCGTAAGAGGCGGAACTGAAGAGGTCATAAGGACCACCGCAACCCACTAAGGTTCGGAAATTCACGCCTGTACCACTCCATGCACTGGGGTTAGAACCGCCATCGCACAAGCCACGGAAGTACACCGTGTACGCCGTGTTGGCCGTCAGCACTTCACCTGTCGTGGCGCTGCCTGTGGCACTGGTGCCGTTGAGCACTGCCGTGGCCGTTGACGGGCTTCCGCCTGCCACCACTTTGTATTCCACATTGGGCGAGGCACCTGCGTTCCAAGTGAAGCTGGCACCGTGCACTGTCGTGCCGGTAACTGCACCGGTCGTTGGCGCAAAGCAAGTGGGTATCGGCGCGCAAGTAATGTCCGCGCTCCATCCCATTCCACCGGTCCAGCTCCCGAATGAATAGACCTTTACGGTGAGGCAACCACTAATTGCGGTCGATGTAACTACCGGTGGCTTATTCGTGGTATTGGCTGAGGTCCAACCTCCGGCAGGGATCGACCAACCGGTCTCGGAATAAGCGGCTCCGGGGCCCATTACTTGCGGTGCAGAGGTATTATCTCCGTTATAGATGAACATGCCCGACTTCTGAGGCACGTTCCAGTTCAACCCGTTCCAAGTGGTGAAGTCAATGGTGACCGCATCACCGGCAACATCCGGACAGATCGTATGGGTCTCAGTGAACCTCACATCCGTCAGGTTGTTCGCTCCACCGGGGCTTACCCAGGTGCTACCGCAACCCAGCTCGGTGATAAAGGACTTCGGGCTCCAAGCGCTTAGGTCGCCACTGCCGCAATCCGCACGCACATAGAACGTGTAGGTGGTATTGGCTGTGAGGGCGCTGATAGAGGCCGTGGTTCCGCTCGTGTTGCCGCTGGCCACAGGCGAAGGATCGCCGGGGTTGCCGGTGGTACGCACTTCCCACAGGTAGCCGCCGGAGGGACCGGTGGTGCTGGCTGTCCAACTGAAGTTCGCGCTTTGTGCGAGAATGTTGCTGGCTTGTAGGTTTGTCACCGGCATACAGGTCACTGGCGTCACTTGAAGGGTGTAGTCCTCCGTTTGGCCCCCATAAGAATCCGGGCCGGAACAGGCTGTTGTCGCTGGATAATACATGCTGTATACCACGCGCATACGGCAGTTGCCCGCCAGCGCAGTGGCTGGCACAGTGATGGTACCGGTGACGATGGTCGATCCGAAGCCGAGCTCTTGACGATCCTCGAACACCCCGTCCTGGTTCCAGTCGAAGAATGCCGTGGCGTAGTTATCGTAACCGCTTGAGCCGCCATTAACCGTGATCGTGTAGGTCGCCATACCATTGACATGACCGATCACACTGGTGAAATCCTCGAACGCGTCCACGGTATTCGTGCTGGAGTTATCGATGTCAGCGACCTGCACCCGGTTGATGGGGAATAGGCCATAGCTGAAAGTCGAAGCAGGGGGCACCGCACAGGGCAGGGTACCGAAGCTTACAGCGGGTAGCCACTGGCTCACTTGACCGCCTCCGCAGTTGGTGCGCACCCACGCTTTGAAGTTGGTACCACCGGGAAGCGAGGTCAGGTTCACGCTGCCGGCTGCTGTGGTCCCGGTAATGGTGGCCGTATTGGGGTCGTTCCCCGTGCTTACGGCATAGTCCACATCACCAGTTGCGGTCCATGAAAGGGTCGCGGTGGTCAATCCTGCATTGCTCGCTACTAAGTTGGAGACTGCGATCAAACAGGTGGGCGGGGCCCACGTGAAGCTCATCATGTCCGGCGTGTTCGCCTTGTACCCATTAATGCGGCGGGTGGCATCAGCGAAGTTCTGGCCGTTCGGGCCAGTGCCTGCAATAGAGCTGGTGCGGGTGAAGAGAGCACTGTAGAAGTCCTGGGCCGAACCGCTGCCGTAGGCGTTGTATGGGGCAAAGCCCTGGACGCCGGTCCAAGGAATCCGCTGGCTGAATTCCGTGGAACCGGTGTATCCATTGTGGTTTGCCTGCGCAGTCCAGGAATAGGGCCAATTCTGCCAAACGTTCGAGGTAGCATCATAGAAACCGAAGGAGTTGAAGCTGCCCGTTGGTCCATTTCCACCGGTCTTTCCACCGATGCCGGTCTGGAATTCTGCCAATGTGTTGGAGCGCCAAGCTTTGCCGAAGCGCACCTCCACTTCATTGGTACCCTCATAGAGGCGGATCTGGAAATCCATCCGCCGGTAGTACTGTTGGTCCAGCGAGCTAATGGTGAACCCATAGTTACGCCACTGCACCACGAAAACCCGGTTGGGTGCGGTGCCGATGGTCTCATAGCTCAACTCCGCCCCCGGATAGCTGGGGTAAGTAGGGTTGTAAACAATGGGCATGATGTTCGTGCCAGTGTTGTACAAACCACCGGTCACGCCCGTTGCCACCACGCGGTTGCGGCGGCTGTCGTTAGCGAGGAGCGTGGTGTTGCTCAAGGGCAAGTTGGTCGCGTTGCTGGCCTGGGCCGTGTACACGGACACGGCGCTGGCACCATTGGTGCTGTTGCCGAACCCGATCCAGCCTTGGCCGGAGATACCCACGCGGTCAAAGGTTTCCCCGTTGTAGGTGAAGTTGAATCCGATGGGATAGCCGGGGCCGGTTTTTGCGACCATGCCCGTGAGTTGGTACTCCGCGTGGCTTCCATCTCCCTGCAAATTGCCCACGAAACTGGCGTTGCCCTGGAAGTTCAGTGGTTGGTAGGTATCGCCAAAGCCCCCAGCAATGGTCTGATATTCCGCGTACCCGACACCGAAGGTGGCCGAGTTGGCAATTGCTGTTTGTGAACCATCCGCCAGCACAGTACCCGCTGTTATGGGTTCAAAAGCGGCATCCTCATCCGCTTGGAGAATGCTGGCCGTCTTGAGCAACTTGTCATAACTAAGTGCGTACTGGGCCACCTGGGCATAGGTGGCACTGGCACATAGCAGAAGGCCGGCCGCGATCAGCGACTTGGCCCAAGGTCGGGACCGGTGCTTACCCGGGTCCGACAACTTACGTGTCTTGATTTGCATGTGTTGAGAGTTTAGGTTATGGTATGCTTGGAGAAACACGGAACGGTCGCCGCGAACGGCTGCCGTCATGGAGAAGGACCTACCGGTGCGGGCAAACCCGGACCAAGCGGTTCAGTGACTACGCACGCACCCCTGAAGGGTACGGAGCTAGCACGAAATATGATGGAGGTGGAGAGGGGGGAGAGTGAATATCCGGGAGAGCTGGAGTTGGAGTTGGAGAGTTTCGGGAGATCAGGAACGGTCAACGTTAAGGAGAGTTCATTAAAAATGCAAACGGAATATTTTCTTCAGCTACAGGCAACCCTCCCTCGTGGTCTTTCGTCCGTGCGCACACAAGTTCATTCAAGTCGGTCGCGGATCCTATGAAACGGTTGGTCTTATCCATAGGACCTATACGGGCTTGGTGGGACCGGGAAGGTGTTCAGCGATCGTTCAAATCCTGACCCATCCAAATGGATCAGCACCGCGCTTTCGGAACCTTCAATTCATGCGGAGATCGAGGACCTGTTCACGATCTGCTGTCCATATGTTCTGCATCACTCGCAGAAAACACAAGGACTTCCATCAGTGTGCGAATTAGTCCGTAGTATTGTGACTGGTGTCTCTCCCACCAGGTCGGTACGGTTTTTTCCTACACTCTCCCCCATGTCGCCACTCTCCAAAGGCACTCCGGATGGTAGCTCGCGCGCTCGTAGCAGGCCGCCTATTCACATAGCCGCTCCCAAAAGGTCCGCATACCGGGCATACTATTCCCTTTTAGCACGGGCAGGTTGCGTCGCTTGGCTGCTACTGGCAGTAACCGCATCGCAGGCTCAAAGTGAGGATCCCTCGGACGCTGTCGCTTCCCTCACGTCGAATGCATTCTCGCCGGTACCCAGTCTTACCGCAGCAATTCCGGCAACGTGTATCGGCGCGTGCAACGGCCCCTTCGACCTCGGCACAGTATCCAGCACAACGCCCCAAAGCATAGGCCTGGCCTATCCGCCATGCCAAGTGGGCCAAGCCATCTCCACACCTACTCCACCGAAGGACATCTGGTTCCGACTGGTGCCTGCCTACTCGGACGCTGCCTACCGATTTATCCTATATGGCGCGGGCACCCCGGCCATGGCCAAGGGGGGCATGGCCGTGTACGAGGCAGCCAGCGCCGCCGGGCCGTTCCGACTGTTGGATTGCGCCATCACAGGAGGAGTAACCCTCACGATGCCCGCCGTGGAGGCCACCGGCATCACCGCCGGTTACAACCTCTACATCCGCGTATGGGACCGCACCCCCGCGAACACCAAATTCAACATCGCTGTGATGGGCCACCGCGCATCCCTGCTCACAGGAACTGCGGACCGCGGGGCTGATGAAACTCCCTGTGCTGCCCGAACAGTCACTCCGGTGGGGACATTTTCACCCTCCGGTGCCATCATCAACTACACGTTCGCTTGTGATGAAGGGGGCTTCCTGCATACCACGCCCGAAAAGGCCGGAGGAGACCTTTGGGTGAAGTTGGTGATCCCCCCAACCGGCAACGTGCGACTGAAACCCTCCGTTGGCACTAGCACGGCCAATAAGATCGGAGCAGGCACTGGGCTCGAATCCGACAACATAGGCTTAAGCGCCTACTTGGCCAGCGACTGCTCCAATTACGCAACCTTCAAGGAGGTCGGCAGCATCGCCTCCTTGCTTTTACCCACGACGGCCGCAATAGGTATGTTGGATATCAAGTGCCTGCCTCCAGGAGAAACCTTATACGTGCGTTTCTATACCTTACAGCAAGCGGCCATTGGTTCCAAGCAGAAGCGCTTCGGCCAGTTCCGTTTTGAGTGGATGACCCAGAGTGCCGTGGGCACTCCGCCGATCAATTGCGATCCCTGCTCCGCAGGCTCTGCGCCTGTGGGCAACAACGCTTGGGGAACTCCCTGCGCGGCGGGCGTTACAGGCAGTACGTACATGTCCTGCAACACGCCCGGTGTGCCCGCGCCTGTATGCGGAGGCTTCAGCGCTGCTACGGGCAGCGTCTGGTACAAGTTCATCGCTCCCTTAACCGGTTTGGTGGTGATCGATGCGGGTCCGGGGGCGGCCCCGGCCACCCAGCCGGCCATCGGCCTGTATACCACCAATGCAGTCGCCGGCGACCCAGCGGATGGATGCCGGTTGCGCATGAACCTGATGGACTGCGACGACCGCCAAGGTCCGGGGCAGAATGCGCGCATTATCCGTGGCGGGCTGATACCCGGCCAGATCTATTATGTGCGCGTTTGGTCCAAGAATGGTGGAGCTGAAGGGAACTTCTCCTTATGCATCACAAGCCCGCCTCCACCTGCGGGCAGTTGCTGGCACATGATCAACCTATATGCAAAGAACAGCATAGGCACCTTGGCCATGCAAGTGACCATTGCCCCCGATCCCTTAGTAACCTATACCACCAGCGGTGGCGACCCTTCTGAAGCCTTTTTGGTCCCCGTTCCAATTGGGGCCACTGCCAACTTCCGCATGCTGCCCAGCGGTGGGGGTATCGGTACCTCTGGCTACATTTTTTGGGGTGTTTGGCAGGCGAATAGCGCCGATACGCTCTGGTACAGCGATGGTGGCTATGCGATCGCGGGTCCCAGCGGAGGCGTCAACGATAGTTATACGCTTACGAACGCGTGCAGCCCGCGGCCACGGCCGACCACGGATTGCTTTGGCATGCGCACGGTCTGCCTCGATGGAGCAGGCGCAACCCACCAGGTGGCCGGACAGATGGACAATCGCTCATGGCCAAGAAGGAACTACAGTTCAGCGAACGTTGATTACCAAGGCTACGCTTTCCGCCCTCATATCGGTGACAGGTATGACCTGGCAGGTACCAATTTGGGCTGCTTGGATGGGGAGAACAACGGCATCCAGTGGATGGTCTTCCAGCCCGAGCAAAATGGCACGGTGGCCTTCCTGCTCGAAGGGTTCCGGGTGAGCCCAGCGCCAACTGTACAGGCCGATCTTGATTTTGCCGTGTGGGACTTGGGGCTTCTGGAATTTCAAGGCACGGTACCCGAGAGCGTGAACGGCTATGATGTATGTCCGCCCAAGACGGCACCGATCCGATGCAGCAGCGGCCGGAACCAGGCCTCCACAGGCCTTGCCGCAGGCATGACCGGCACGATGGAAGGCCATGGTGGTTTCGGTTGGCTCAAGCCCTTGGAGGTGCAGAGCGGCCATGGCTATTTGATCGCGATGGTGCCCCAAGAGGTAGGCCGCATCAACTATAGCTTGAACTGGACCCTCTTCAAGGACGCCTTGGGTGCAAGCGCGCCGGGGATCATCACCTGTGAACCGCTCTTGCTACCCGTGGAACTGCTCTTTTTGGCCGCGCAACAAAAGGAGAACGAAGTGGATCTCACCTGGGCCACCGCCAGCGAGAAGAACAGCAGTGAATTCATCGTGGAGCGCAGCACCAATGCATTCGACTTTACGCCTATCGGAAAGGTGGCCGCCAGTGGCGACAGCCAATATCGGATCGATTACACCTTCACCGACCCCAGCCCCATGGGGGGGTTGAACTACTACCGCCTCACACTAGTGGATCGCGATGGCAGCTCGGAGGCGAGCAATGTGGTGGCGGTGATGTTCACCGGCGACGGAAGCCGTGTGCTGGTATGGCCCAACCCTGCTCGCGACCGACTGAATGTAAGCGCGGACCTTCGCGGCCAGAGCATAGTGCAAGTGAAAGTAGTAGATGCCTTGGGCCGCTTGGTTCAGCGCAGCGAAGTGCCAGTGAGCGACGGTCAAGAACGCTTGGAAGTGGATACTCAAGGCCTGTCCTCCGGCAGCTACATGGTGCACATCAGTACTTCTTCGGGGATGCCCATCGGTACAGCGCACTTCGTGAAGGAGTGAGCAATTTGGGTGCTCCCATAGAGGACCACTCCTACCCTCCGCAGCGCAATGGTCGTATAAACCACTGGATCACAGATCCGGTTGATCTGCGATCTATGGACGCTTCACAAAGCGGACCCGGGCCCCGGCATTCTGTCCGGTAACGATTTCGAGCATATAGATCCCCGGCGCGAGGGCGGAGACGTCCAACTGCCCGGTTGCCAAGGCACCTCCGTTCAATGCCAAACGGCCCTGCGCATCCCTGATCTTCCAAGCCATGATCGTTCCTGTTACCTCCACATGGAGCAGGTCCTGCACGGGGTTCGGGAAGGTCCTGAAGTCAGCTTCCCCTTGCTCTACAATGGAGGTGCTGCCTGCCACGATAACGATTGCTTCCACGGAGCATCCGGATGCATCCATGATACTCAACAGGTATGCTCCATCGGTCAGGCCGGTGGCCGGGCTTTGCGTTGGAACACCGTCCACAGTCGCGCTGTAGGGCGGTGTGCCGCCGAAGACGGACCACGTGAAGGAACCATTGCTGCCGTCCGTCACGGGTTGAGACCAGGTCAAGACCACCAACGTGTCCGGGTCGATCAGTTGAACAGTGCCGTTCACGGCGCAACCGTTGCTGTCCGTATAGACGTATGCATAGTTGCCAGCGTACAGTCCATCCTGTTCAATTCCGCTACCGCCATTGTCCCAAGTGACATTTTGCACGGGCGCGCCAGTGAGGTTCTCCAAGAGGATGCTCCCGGAAGCACCCCCCGTGCATGCTGGATCGCTGGTGTGCGCGATCACTTCCGGTAGCGGACCTACCACTACTTGCACCGTGTCGCTTTCCGCAACAATGCCATACTGGTTGGTCACCATCGCGTGGTACGCACCGGTCGTGTGCGCGGAGATATAGCGGGAGGTTTCGCCCGTGTTCCAGAGGTAATGTGCCGCTTCGCCCGCATCCAAGAGGACCGTTGACGGTGCACACGCCATGAAGTTATCCGGTGACAAGATCACCGGCCGGAAAGTCTCGCCTTCGGTGAAGCGGTACAGCGCATTCGGCGGAAGTCCGTAGTACCGGTCGGTTTGCCCGCTGAGGTATTGCACGGTCACCGAGTCGATCACTGTGGCTGAACCCAGCCCGAAGTGCTCATACTGGGAGCTCTGGCCCAGGAAGTTCTCGCCGCACTTGGTATAGCGTGAATACTTCTTACCGTGCGCGTAGACGTTGATCCACGTTCCGATGCCCTGTCTGTTGGAAACGGTGCCCGATACGCCGATGCGCGCATATCGGGCTATACCACCGGAACTCAACCAAAGCGCCGGTGGAAAGGGAGGTTCACCACTTACCGCAATGTCCGCGTAGCCATCGCCGTTCAGGTCGCCACGCGCCACAGCATAGCTATTGCGGAGCAAATCCCCATTGAAGACCTGGGAGAAAGATGCAAATCCTGTACCTCCCTGATTTCTATAAAAAGCGTCGTTGGAGGGAGGCATGTCGGCGACCACATAGGGATGCGTTGCGACATACAGGTCTTCATAACCATCATTGTTCTGATCGACCCAAAGTGAACCCCAGGCCCATTGGTATACATCCAACCCACGTAGTGCAGCTGATTCCGTGAAGGTCCCATCTCCATTGTTCACTTCCAGCATCCAATGGGCGTTGTTGACAGCGATGTAGGTGCCTGTGTTGGTCATGAACAGGTCCTGGTCCCCATCCAGGTCGAAGTCGCTGAATGAAATGCTCATGGAATGTTCCGGCGCCTCGGCCAAGTTCGCCTGCTCGGCGATGTCGGTGAAGGTGCCGTCGTGATTGTTCCTGTAGAGGGCATTGGCTCCGGCGAGGTCATTGATCACATACAGATCCGGCCATCCATCAAGGTCCACGTCCTGCCACACGGACTGGAACGAAGCGAGCAGGCCGTTGCCCACGCCGGCAGCTACCGTGACGTCGGTAAAGGTGCCATCACCATTATTGCGGTAGAGGTGGTTGGTCTTGCTATAAGCATAGGCTTCCGGCACGGGCATGTAGGTGCATACATAGAGGTCCAAGAAGCCGTCGCGGTCGTAGTCCCCGAAAGAAGCACCCCAGTTCCGGGCGGGCGTGGACAGGAAACCTGCGGTGGAAGTGATCTCGGTGAACGTCCAGTTCCCGTCGTTGCGGAAGAGCCGAACCGTTCCGTGGTAGGTGGTGGTGAGCAGGTCCTTGTCGCCGTCGTTGTCAATGTCTGCCCACAGCACTGCTTTGGTGCTGCCGGCGTCGTACACGAAGGATGGCAATGGGACCAACGTACCTCCTTCGTTCCGGAAGAATTTCAACTCACCATGGCGGTTTCCAAAAGAAAGGTCGTCCTGTCCATCCCCATCAATGTCGTGGAAACTCACGCTGGTGCCGATGTCCCAGTATTCCTGAGAAGGCGAGACCACAAAGGTGATGCCTTGCTGTTCGGCGACATCGGTATAGGTGGTGAACTGCGCGCACACTTGGAGTACTCCATGAAAGGACGTCACAGCCACTACAGCAGCGCGAAGAACCGTTGGCAGGAATGAACGGGACATCACAAAATCAGGGAGCGCGGTTTTCATTATTGCCTGACGATATTAAGCTTGGAAAATGAGCGCTGCCGATCAGTGCGCAGTGTGGCGTGGTAAAGCCCGGGAGAGAGGTCCGGCAGGGAGACCAGCATCCTGTCAGAAGCGGCAGAAGGCAGCTGTGTCCGGAAAACGATGCGGCCTTGCGGGTCGAACAGTTCCAATTGCGCTCCTGCCATTGCATCGTCGATCTGTAGATAAAGCGGATCGCCTTGGATCAATGGATTGGGGAAGAACAGCATCGAAATTCCTGAGTCCATCTTTTCGATGCCCACCCCGCTCAGATCCACCGTGAGAACAGCCGTTACTTGCATTATGTCCATTTGATTTCCGGTGAGGTCACGGGCCGTGCTCACATCGCAGTCTACTTCCTCTGCGGTCACCGGTGTAGCGAAAACATGAAAGTGAGCGGCATATTCCACAGGACTGTTCCATTGTGAAGCCACGGGATCGAACACCAGGATACCGCCCATGGAGGTATTCGCCTGCCAGGTGAATTGCGGTAGGAATGCGGGATCCATGGCCTCGTCGAAGGTTGCCGTGAGGTCAAAGCCAACGGTGCCGAGCTGTGCGTCCGTCACGAACGCGGGATCGGCGATGAGCGAGGTCAATAAGGGGTTGCGCGTATCCACTGCCAATGATGTGATCAAGGAGAGGTCGTGGACCGTATTGCCTGACGCATCATGTGCAAGCCAGACGCGGATGGCGATGTCCGTTACTTCCACGCCTACGTCCGCGATGGCAAAGACAGCATCGAACAATGTGTCCGCAGTCCAGTGGCTGCTCATCGGCAGATACGTAAAGGTGCCGTTGAGCGCAGCTTGTGGCCCGGGCTGCACCAGTGGGAACACCGCCGTATTCATGGGCTCATCAAAAGCGATCAATACATGTAGACTATCCGCACCTGCCTGTGCATCGGCTACGATCTGCAGCGATGGACTGGCGGAAATGGCGGACGGACGACGCGTATCAATGGAGAAGAGACCCGGTACCGTGTCGGATATGATCGCATTGCCTGCAGCGTCCCTGAAGTTTTCCACCAGCAGATCAAGGTGCGGCATTTGGGCGCCTGTGCTCTGCAGGCCATAGACCACTTGGCAGGTGTGATCGTTCAGCCAGATGCTCAAGTTGCCCACCTGTGTTAGCGCCGTGCCGACGGGATCATTCCCGACGAAGCCCAGCACTGGTGCGTATGCAGGATCCATCGCCTCATCGAATTGAAGAGTGACCGTCTGTGCGATAGAACCGACATCGTTCAAGGTGAGCAAGGGGTCCGAAACCGTGGCACTCACGAGCAGCGGAGCACGCGTATCCACAGCGAAGAGGTCGGCGTCCTGCCAGGTCTGCAGCAGGTTTCCCGCAAGGTCGACCACGGCGCTAACGGCCATGCCTACTTCTGCCTCCGCAGGGACCGTGAGCAGATCGAGCACCAAGTTGTAATGCATCGGGTTCAACCATCCGCTGGCAGCAGTGTTGATCTGCAAAAAGTTAGCGGGATCCGATGTAGCAGTAAGCTGCACCGTCGGTGTGATCAAGGTATCACAGTCCTCATCGAAGGTGAGCTGCACCTTGATACCCATGGCGATATCCTGCACGCGGTATTGGTTGCGGTCCGGAATTGCAGTGATCAGCACCGGAGGTCTAGTATCGATCGCGAACGGATGGATCGCCGCGAAAGGCATCATCACTTTGCCGTTGGTGTCCGATGCACCGGATAGCTCAAGCACGATGTCCTTCAGGTCATGCGTGCCGGGCAGCACGGTGGCTTGCAACAAGACCTTGTCCGGTGCGGTCCATATTAGTGCATTGGATTGGAGCGCACCCGCAGCGTAGGGATCCTCGTTAGGCCAGGCCAATGACACCATGGATGCTGCTGCCATGGGTCGGTCGAATTGCACCATGAGCGTGAACGTTCCGCCGACATCGCCAGGGCCTAGCAAGTTGTCTGACGCGTTCACGGCCACAACGCGCGGTGGTCCAGCAGTGAACAGATCATTGGCTGTCTGAAAAGCCTGCGGACCTAACTGCATGCCGATCTTGCGGCCGGGAATATCATCCATGGGGGGATGGATGCCACCCCAGATCCGCGAAAGACTGCATGCATCGCTAGCGTCCTGATAAGTAGCCCATTGCAGGCGCACGGTATCCGCCGGTCCCTGCTCGAAATTCAAGAATTCGTTCATGGGGAATACGTACTCCATGATCCCGCCCGGGAAATAGGGGCTCCCTGTGATGTCGGTGAGCACATCCGCGGCCGTGCGTGAAAATGTGCTATGGCCCGACGTATAGCCGGAGAAGGGCGGCGTGACAAAGGTCGGCCGCTGATAGGGCCACCAACCCTCCGCGAGGATCCAGCCCACACCCGCGATCTGGGTGGAGGGATCGCTCAATGTTTCAGGTCCCCGATAGGTATAGAGCTTGATCTTGTTGAGGTTCTCCTGCGAAGCTCCTTCCAAGGGATCACCAGGCTGCACCAGTTCAATGTATCCGGGGATCAACGGCGCGCCCGCCGGATCATAATGCGGAAGGCCGGCATCAGAGCATTGTCCGCGATCGCACATGTATCGGATAGCGCTGACCGGACGCACACTGTCATAATACCCCTTGATGCCCCAACAGGTGATCGCCGCATCATGCATCGCGCCGGCCAGTACAAAGTGCGATTTGACATCGTATTCCAATGCATCCATGACCGGTCCTTGTCCCATCCAGCGCCGCTCGAACTCCGGCTTGTCCATCACATCATGAAGGATCATGAACCAATGGCCAGGAGGGGTTTCGCTCGCCACTCCGTCCGCCCAAAACTCAGCCAGGACGCGTGTGTAATCCCCCCGGTTGACGATCTGGGGGGCATAGGGCTGTCCCGTATAGGGATTCACAGGCCGCCCGGTACTGTGGTCACCACCATTGTAAAAGTCGTAGAAGGAAGGATACTCCGCCGGAGTGTTCGGGTATGCGGCCAAGTTGCCAAGTGCTGCGGGTGATATATCCCACATCACACCCTGTGAAGGGTCCAAATGGGATTGCCAAACGTCCACCATCAGATGGTTCCATTTGAAGGCCGAGTTGAGGCCATCCGGAGCCGTCATACTGAGCTGGGCCGGCGGGCCCGGATCCATGTAAACTTTCCAAGAGGAACCGTCCCGTGAAAGGGTTTGGGCTTGTTGGGGAAGCAGGCTGAAGGGCGTGACATTACCCCATTCAGCACCCACGAAAGGCGGAGTTGAGGCGACCGGATTGCCCGCTTGATCGATCGCTACTGGCAAGGTAATGGGCTGCCAGCGATTGGGATCCACCATGTAGGGGTTGCCGGGAAGCAACATTTGCAGTCCAGCGTTCACCGGATGGTAGTACTGGTTGGCATAGTTCCCCGCCTCGTTGCTGCCGTCCTGCATGCCGAAGGCGATATACTGTTGGGCGAGGTAGTTGCCCAAGGCTGCCGGTCCTCCGGTCATCGGGTCGGTCCCAGTGAACTGCCTGTCATAACCCAAGCTGTCCATCAGCGCGTTGATCCGGGCATAGGTGGACGCATAGCCCGGCGAGTTCAGATAGCGTTGCTGGATCAGGCGAAACGCGGCATAACTCATTGCTTGCTTTCGAGCTTCCAATGTGTCTACCGGTGCCGGCAAGGAAGGGAAGGGACAGGAGAAGCCATTGACGGTGCGGCCCAAGAGCCAAGGTTGGGCTTGCCCACCATATGCCGCCCAAGCATCGTACATCGCTGCATGTAGGTGGAAAAGATTCCGCGCATGCACCGGCGGGCGTGCAAAGTCGATCCGAATGGCACCGATCACTTCCTCATTCCAGATGCGCACGAGCGAATGCGGTTGGGCACTGCTGCGGGCGAGGCCTGAACACAGGCCGACAAAGAGCAGGGTGAAGCGGATGACCATGGGCCATGGAGAGGAAATGCCGGTCTGTCCCATGAAAATTGGCAGGTTGAGGTTAGCCTCGGAGCATCACCGTTTGGAGACAGTGAAATGCTGTGGAGAATGTTGTTCGCTTGGAGTAGGGTGAAATATAAGAACACACCTCAACCGGAACTGCAATCTCCCCTCACCGCAACAAGGTCACAGTCCCGTGCATGGTAACCGTGTTGCTCGGGGCGTGTATGGCTGTGTGTTCCAGCACCCAGAAGTAAGTACCCGCAGGCACTTGTTTGCCCGATAGGGTGCGCCCATCCCAACCTGATCCTGGGCCGGCGGTATGAAAAACCTCCTGTCCCCAGCGGTTATACACGCGGAAGGAAAGGCTCACCACGCCCTCCATGTTGATCGGCTTGAACAGATCATTATTGCCATCCCCGTTCGGTGTGAACACGTTGGGCATTTCAACGTCGTATGCGCAATCAACCAGCGTGATCAATATGCTGTCCGACACGGAGCAACCATCCTTGGTAAGCGTGAGCATGTAGAGGCCCGGCGAAGTGACCGGTCGCGGCCAATCAGCATTCCCATCGCTCCACGCCACGTCCGCTATCGGCCCACTGCCAGTGCCCAAGAGAACGGTCTCGCCATCGCAGAGTTCCTGATCCGGGCCCAACTCAGGAGAAGGAAGATTCACCATGCCCACCACGATGGTGTCTGGATCCCAGCTGCACTCCGGATGTGTCCATTGCACGTGGTAGGTTCCGGGCGCTGTCACCGTGAAGGTGGGCGCAGTGCTCCCATCCTGCCAGATGTAACCTGCTCCGTTGCGGGTGGCATCCAGCACCAGTGTATCTCCCGGACATAGCGTAGTGTCCGGCCCAAGTAACTCCGGGGTGTTGTCGCAAGGTGCCGCCGAATAGGCCAGAACGATCAAGTTGACAATGTTGTCGCTTTGCTGGGCGGGCAGCAGCGTTGGGCTGTGGCGGTATGTGACCTGAAAGGATTGGGTGCCGTGGGGCACTTGTGGAGACAGATCGGAGAGTACATCCGCCCCCAGGATGGCCACATCCGGCTCATCATCCCCCACCCCTTCGAAGATGCCGTGGGCATAATGGAATGTGGCACTGGCACCGAAGTTGTTCCCCGGTCCGGCATTGTAGTCGCGCCCATAAAACTTGCCCAGTTCCACGCCGTTCACCGACACGGTCTCGTAGTCAAGCCATTCACTGAGCGCGTATGCCCCCATGGTGCCGAAAGCGATCGGGCCATCCGTGGACATGGGATGCGAGGTGTGGATGGAGTAGTTCTCCTCCAGCTGGGAATCGGCGCCACAATGGAAGATGTCCACTGTTACGGGAGCTGCGCCCAGCAATTCATATTCCGTCACAAGTATGAACTCCTTGAAGTTGGTAAGGCCTCCTTGGAGCGTAATGGTGTACATGGCCGTTGCAGGATCCAATAGACTTGTAAGGTTCCGCTGGTGCAGGACGACCGGCCCGTAGGTACTTTGAAAGACCGGCCCGGCCGTTGTAGGCCCGAATGAGAGGGGCAAGGCCCCCATCGTTAGTGAGATCGAATCACCGGGTACACTTCCGATCGCTACGGCATAAAGCGTCGCGTGGCGTATGGTAGCTCCCGCGGGCAACGCATTCTCCATCAGACCCATTCCCCACCCTTGGTCACCGATGGAAAATGCACCAACCACTACCCCGCCGTTGAACGTATCCGTCCAGATCATTTGCTGACCCCAGACGAAAGACCCTACACCGAAGGCGCACAAAGCCAAACACAGCCGGTAGCCTTGTCGAGAGAGTGCGCGAAGCATGGAGGAGAGAACCGGTAGTCGCATGGGCCCAAGGGTCGTTCAGGTGAACGATTCATTGCCCTGGAAAAGGATCCGATGGTAGAAGAACGGGCAGAGAACTTGAAGCACCGGACCACGGGACGATCGTAGTGTCCCGCAGCCCGGTGCTTCCTTGTTCCTTATCAGTGTTGTACGCTGATCTTGGAGGTGAACCGCTGACCATTCGCATGGGCCACCACGGTGTAAAGTCCATTGGGCAAGTGTTCCAGATGGAGCGTCGCGTTGTTTCCATTGAGGGCCTCTTGAGCGACCACTCGGCCGGTAAGATCCATTACCTCCACGGTTGTACCGCTGCTCATGCCATTTGGCATTTCCAGGTAGAAGATGCCGGTAGAAGGGTTCGGGCGGATCTTTATTTGACCAGCCTGTTGCTCCTCAATGCCCACGCCGGAGCAATCGGGGTTCAACGCGGGTGAGGTCCACGTGCAGAGAACGCTGGCTCCTTCCACATTGATGGTAACGGGCGCAGCGGCCGGGAACGGACCCACGGTATATGTGCCTGCAGCAGTTGCAGTGAGCGGTGCGACTCCCGCGTTGTTGGTAATGGTCACACTGCCTGTGCTACCCACTTCCGTCACGGTCACATTCACCTCAAAGGTGGATTGGGAGAGGCAGTTCGATGCAAAAGTGGCCTTTGGCTGCGTGCAGCCATCGTAGCAGGCCACCACCCATTTCCAGGCTTGTGAATTTCCATAAAGCGGATCGGCATCCTGACAGCTCATGGCATTGTCAGCGATCAGTTCCATCACCAATGCGCGATCGGTAGAAGGTGTTCCCGACTTGAAAAAGGCATTCGTCAAGCCTCCAAAAGAGGCCATGTTCACAGGCGTCAAGTTCTGAATGTCCAGGCCATTGTAGACCTTCCCCAGATCGCCCAAGCCCATGCTTCCCTCCAAGAAGCGGATTCCGATCTCCTCCCCGTTCGCACCCTGATAGGCCCACTGACGATATTCATTATCGCTGTAGCAATAGGTGTAGGTGGTGGGTCCGCAGTCCGCTATGACACACGGTTCGTTGATGATGGACGGGCTGGCTGAGTAGCACATGATATTGTCCGGATTCTGTGCGGTGATCATTACGCTTTGCCCTGCGGGGAATGGTCCCACTGCATGCACGCCGGTGGTGGAAACGATGGTTGGCGGCAGCCCCAAGTTGTTCTCGAGGGAAAGTGAAGTGGATGAACCCATTGCGAACACGTTCACGTCCACATAGAATTGCTGGTTGTCGCAATCCGCCTGGCCGAGGTTGAAGTTGACCAAGGGATCAACGCAGTTCTTACAGCCCACGCGCCACTGAAGGGGCAGGTACCAAGGCTGTGCCTCGCAAGCTCCGGCATCGGTGGTCAACACGATGTATATGCTGCCGCTGGGCGCATTGAGCGCATACCCACTGATATCTCCTTGTGGCTGCAAAGGCGTGCCCGTAGGCCCGGTACCATCGTATATTTTTAAGGATTCGGTGCCTGCGTTACCTGCGAAGCCACTGAGGAACTCGATCCTCAATGGTGATCCGTCCGCTGATGAATACAGCCAGTAGACCACATTGAACTGCTGCGAGCAGTAGTTCTCGGTGACCACGCCGCCATCGCACAGCACGAGGCCGCCTCCATAGGTGAGGAACCTGGTGGCCACGGACCAGACGCCTGGTTCACCGCCGCAGAGACTGCGCACGAAGATGTAATAGGTAGTGGCCGGGTCGAGGCCGAAGAGGTATGCCTCCGGATCCGTGGTGGTACCGGAGGTGACCTCCGGGCCATTGACATCGTTCGCGGTGGATACGAAGTACTCATACTCCCCGGCCGATGTTGCCTCCCATTGCGCAAGGGCATAATCGAAGCTCAGATCACCGATCGTCAAAGGCCATGCGGGAGGAGGGCATACATCAGGTGTCCATTTGAAGGTCCGGCCCACTACTGGCGGAACGCCCGATCCATTCGGTTGGCCTACTTGTGCCGCAGCTGCATTGCAAGCATCCGTGTTCAACACACCTCGTACGGTGGTGTTCCAATCATAGAGGAACGCAGGCTCCTCGTAAACGGTCATGCGGGAATTGAAATCTTCCGGGACGCGGCCACCCAGGCCCACCTGTACTTCGCCACCGCTATAGATCATCTGGCCGTATCGGACCTCCACCGAGTTGTCCGATTCATTGAGGCGGATCTGGAAATTGACCCGTGTGCTGCTGGGCGGATAGCCGATGAGGAAATCCTTCCACTGGACCACGCATACCCTGTTGGGCGCCGTTCCGATGGTAGCTACGCGCAGGGAGGTTATAGGACCCGGAGGAACCTGTGGGGACATGTCCTGCATATAGAGCGAGCCATTGCCCCAGCCTGCGACGCGGTTCCGCTTATAGGGGACCGAAGGGCCACCGATGTATTGCACGAAAGGCCGTCCATGTGGATGGTCGATGGCATAGGACCAAACTGCCTGATTGCCATCGCTGCTTTTGCCGAAGCTGATCCAGCCGGAGTTGGAGACGCCCACCCGATCAAACACATCGCCATTGAAGGAGAAGCCGAAACCGATGGGGAAGCCGGGGCCTTGCGCCGGATTCAGATAGCTGGATACGACACCTTCCAAGACGTTCGGATCCACGAAGGACCGTTGGTTGTATACAGGCGGCCACCACGTTGGAACACCCAAGGAATAACCTCCATCGGCAGCCGTGATGTCCGTATAGGCTTCCACGGATTCAGAGTACTGGTACAGGCTTACCTGTGCCCAAAGGAGCGCGGGTGCCACCAAGGCGGCCAAGGCGAAAGCGCCCCTACGTCTGCCCTTAGCGGGGGTTGATGTTCGGTTCATGAGGAGAGATTTTTCAGTTGTGTTGGGTTGGGTTGTCAATGGGCTATGCGATGCCTTTCGACCGGATCGAACACTTGTAAATGCAGGTTCGCATGGTGTAAGGCTAACTGTTCGTTTCCTGTTCGGGTGGAACGTGTTTGTGGATCAATACCTGCTGCTCATTTCACCAATGTGATATGGCCGAGCCCTTGATGCAACGGCATGGATAATCCCTTTGCACGGTAGCGATAGGCGTATACACCGATCACCGGCTCCTCCCCCTTCACGCGGCCATCCCACCGGTGATCCATGCTGTGGCTCTCGAAGATCAACGTGCCCCAGCGGTCGAAGATCAAAAGTTCATACTGCTCGATCAAGCGACCTTCAGCACCGAAGGTGTCGTTGAACCCATCGCCATCGGGCGTGAAGCTGTTCGGGAAGTAAATGGTGGCAGCAGGGGGACGCGTCCGCACGCTGTCTACAGCAATGCAACCATCGGGCGTGATGATCTGAAGGACCACCCAATGCGCCTCATAGTCCTGATAGGTATGGTTAACATCCAACACTCCCGTGGCCGAGCTGCCGTCCCCGAAGCTCCACTCCACCGAGTTCCCCGTAGGTGGCTCCGTGCTGCCATGGAAGCGCCAGATCCCTTCTGAGATCTCCTGTGCATCAATGGACACCCCCGCTGGAAAGGCCGACACCATGATCGAGGCCGTGGCCGTGGTCCCGCACGCATCCGTCACCTGTACCAAGATGTTGCGACCTTGCTGATCCGCTGTCCAGTTCACGTTGGGGCCACTACCCAGACCCGGCCAATTCACTTGGGTACCACCGGCTCCGCCGCTGATCATCACCCACAGGGGAACCGTTTGTCCCGGGCATACGATGGTGTCGTTCGGCACCTCGATCGTCAACGGATCGAACACGCTCACCACCGCCCAAACGGTGGTGTCCGCCTCATTCCCGCATTGATCTGTCACAGTAACCGTGTAGGACTGATCGCTGTCCACCCGAATGTTCATCGAGGCTCCATTGGAAGGCCCTGTGCCGCCGGGGCTCCATGAGTAGCTGTACGCACCCCCACCACCCGTAGCGGAGATCACGCTCACCACCGTCTGCGTTCCGGCGCACATCACCGTATCACCCACCGCGCTGATCATCAAAGGCGGGGTTGGACCCGTGGTCACCACGATCTGATCTTGGACGCTCTGCCCGCATTCGTCGCTCACCTCCAACGTGTAGATCTCATTCACCGCAGCAGGTACATTGAGGATCGGGGAAGTTCCCACCAAAGCTCCATTCAAGGTCCAAGCATACTGCAGCACTCCGCCACCTCCGCTGACCGTGGATATCAGATCCGCATGGCCCAAACAGGCAATGGCCGTGTCCGGCGGAAGGGTCACTTCCAACAGCGGGGCAGGGGCCCAAGAGACCAGCACCGAATCCAGTGCCTCCACACCACACAGGTCCGTTACCGTGACCACGTAGTATACCGATGGCAACGCGGCGGGAACCGTCAGGGTGGGCTCTGTTCCTTGCACAGCGCCGTTCAACGTCCACTCATACGTGTACCCGCCCGAGCCGAATTCCGCGATCACTTCCAACTCCGCGGTACCAAGGCAAGCGATCGCCGTGTCAGGGGTCAAGGTCAACACCATCGGATCGTACGGAGGGATCGTCACCCAGGCACTGTCGGTAACCGCGTCGGCCCAGCAACTGTCGCTCACCGTCACCCAGAACTGGGTCGTTTCCAGTACCAGCTGGGAGATGCTCGGCGTGGTTTCTCCCGTGCTCCACAAATACGTGAGCGCAGCAGGATCACCCGAACCTCCGCTCACGATCGGCGACAACGTCACCACCGCAGGGCACTCCAAGTTCTGGTCCCACAAGTCCACTTCCAACGGCGGACGTTGGTCAATTGGGAATGTATAGGTCTGGATCTTCGTTCCGTTGCAGGTGATCAAGTTGATGATCAGCTCTTCGAGGCCGTCCACGTCAACGGGTATGGCAATGGGCACGATGGCGAAGGAATCCAACTGGTTGAAGTGCACACTGGTGGGGATGGCCGGCAACACATCCACCCCGTTGGTGGCGGTGCCTTGCACACTTATCTGCAGGTCCTCGTCCAAGTAGAACCCACCCCAGCGATGGAAACGCAGATAAACGCTGTCGCAATTGTATTCGATCAAAGTGGTGTCCGTGGCATTGTATTCCACATTCACCGCAGGGTCCACCGTGAGCGAGAAGCGATCGTTGCTGGTGAAGCTGCCTGCCTCTAAGAAGACTGCTGAAGGATACTTGCTGTCGTTCACATTCGCGACACCCATCTTGATGTGGTAGGTCTGCCCACATTGTACGGCCGCGCTGGCGGTGAGCACTACGGTCATGCCATTATGCTGGATGTAGTACGGATCACTGTTGTAGGGAGCCTCCATTTGGGGAGTAGGAGCCCCGTCGGGCGGTTGGGGATATGGCCACTGCCCACCATTATATCGGTAGTAGATCGAGTTGGCTTGCCAATTAGGGTCCGCATCGAAGCACGGTCGGAAGGGATCCGTCCAGGGGCCGTTCGCGCTGTTGGCATCCATCACACCACTGTTCACTGTGTTGATGGATACACGGGACATCGAACCTGGAATGAAAGCGAGATTGAGCGCGTTGTTCGTGAATGGGATGTTATAGATCTGAGGAATGCCCGGCCCGCTGATCAAGAACCCGAACACATCATTGTATTGGGAGCATACCCATCGCTCATACTCCTCGGAACTGAATACATAGCGCACGCTGATCATGTCACTGATCGGCACGAAATCGAACTCGAGGATCGACTTGTTGTAAATGTTGCCTCCTCCGCTCACCTGCCAGTATGGCCAAGCAGTCAGATGGCTTAGGTCCAGGTCAGGGGTTTGGATCCCTTGGGCAGCACCGATACCCCCCCCGGTAGACTGAAGTTGGGCATTGGGACCAGGAATGTGATGCTGGGCCACACTCGTACAGAGGAACACACCGCCGGCAAGACCAACGCTGCAGTTCGAACCGTTGAACCGGCCGATCTCGCTGGGCCCCACACCCACCGGTGCCACCACGGACCCGGGCACCCCATTATAGGTCACATTGCTGGCGAACACCCCCGAACCCATCAGCACGTTCTGCACCAAGGCATTGGGCGATTGGGTCTGATTCAGGACGATCTGGGCATTCAAAGGAGCCCCTACAATGGCACATGCCAAGGCCATCACGGCGCTCAATAGGCTCAGTTGGGAGAGTTTCTTCATCTTACCAGCGTTACATATCCAGACAGCTTTTTCCCGGCTGCATCAGTGGGCGTCACGATGTAGAAATAGGTCCCATCGGGAGCTCCGCTTCCGCTCCATCCTTGGGCCAATGCGGTGGTGCTGAAGATCATCTGACCCCATCGGTTGAACACCTCCAAGGATCCCGGCGCTCCCTTGTAGTCGATCGGGATGAAGCGATCATTGCTTCCGTCCCCGTTCGGGCTGAACACATTGGGCATTTGGATCACTCCGGGGTCGATCACCATCACCATGGAGTAAACCGTATCGATGCAACCTTCGGCGGAAGTGATCACCAGCATGATCGGATAATCGCCCGGTGTAGCAGGGAACGTAGCTAGCACGGATGGTTGATCCGAAGTGCCGGGGATCCCAGCACCCAAGTCCCACCACCAGGAAAGAATGTTGCCTGCACCGCTCCCGGAAAGATCCACTGTAGGAGATGCTGCATCCACCGGATTCGGGTTCACGCTGATCTGCCCGTTGACTCCCGGATAAACGTTAATAGCGTTGGCCAGCACGGTGTCACCGACGCAGCCTGCATCACTACGCACCGTTAGGGTGACGTCATAACTGCCCGGAACCGGATAGCTGTGGGTGAAACTGCTGTCCGTGCTGGTGTTGCCGTCGCCGAGGTTCCACAGCACGGTCTGCGTGCCGAGACCCGTGGTGTCGGAAAACTGGACCGTTAGTGGGCTGCATCCTGCAGTGGGCGACAACAGTGGCAGCGGGGTGGGTTGAATGGCCGGAGGTATGTAGGCACTGCCCATCAAGCACTCGCCACTGACCGTGCTCGCCATGGTATACATCCCTTCCCCGAGGTTCTGTCCGGATATATTGAGGGTGGTGCCGGTTTGCCCAACAAGCGCTACTCCGTCCAAATACCACTGATAGGCACTGGCTCCGGCAGGTGGCATCGAAACTGCTGCGGCGTCCTCCGCGCAAAGCGTCCCATTGACGGACACGGGTTGCAACACTTGGTCCCCTGCAATGGTGAGCAGCAGGTCATCCACCACGAAATAGGGCATGCCGCCATAGGTTTCGCCGGTGTTCGGGTTGGTGATCCATTTTCCACCGAAAGAGGCCGGCACATCGCAGGCACCGCCGATCAGTATCGAATGAATATTCTGTGTTGGGGTGAAGGTGATGGAGACGCGGGTCCAATCCCACGCTGGTTGCACATCCACGCGGCCCAGTTCGCTCCAGCCCGGCATATACCCAATGCAATCCATCGTCTGTATCGGAAACGGCACGCAGGCGTCAGCATAACCGAACAAGGCCAATGGGAATTGATCCGTGAACGGGGCCGTATAGGAGCCTTGGCTGTAGGTGTGGGAGAAAAAGCCATTCACTATGGCTGTGGAGATCCAGAGCGAGAGCGTATAGGTAACACCGGCCTGCAAGGGGTTGGCAGGCAACGGATAGGTGAGGCAGGTCCCGACGTATTCGAAATAGTCGGGCATCGCGAAAAATCCAACGGCCGCATCGCCATCCGGCGGCGGAAAGTTGAAGCCTGCGGGGGCATAACCGCACATGTTGAAGTAATCAGAAGTCGCGCTGGTGGCTTGGTGCCAACCATCTGCGCAATCCAGCCAGGGCGGGCTCACGATGGAGACGAAGCCATAGGGGCAGCAAAGCCGGTCCTCGAAGGAATGGTTGCGGATATAGCTCGTTAGGTTGTCCGCAGCTATCAGGGTGCTGCATGGGCAATCCGGATCGTTCAGGTCGATCAAGCCATCTCCGTCATCATCGATGCCATTGTTGCAGATCTCCTGCGCGGAAACGGCAAATGGGAGTAGGACGGAGATGAACAGGGTAGAAAGGAGAGTGCGCAGCATGTAACAGCAAAGCCAAGTTGGGAGTGCAAGTTAGCTTGTATGTAATGTAAAGCTATGTTCTCGTAGAATTTCAGCTACAGGCCAAGAAGACGATCCGCGAACCCCCATAGTTGCCCGGCCATCAAAGGATAGGTGCTCGTCACGATCCCGGATCCATCCCTATTCGTGAATACCGTGCATTCGGCTGTGAGCAATGCAGCCATACCGGGCCTGAAAGGTACCACAGCTTCTTCTATTTCCTCTCCAATACCCTGACCCACGCAATACCGGACTCCTGTTTCTGGCCGGCTCTTCCGATCTGGGATCGGCCGGATCCAATTGCTTGGGTGCAAGCAGGCTTTTGAATGTCCATTAATGAAAAGGCCGCTCTGTGGGAGCGGCCTTTTCAAGCAATGTTGTGGAGCGATCAATGCACGATCATCAAGCGACCTTGTGCGATCCGCTCTTGGTTGGTAACGGTGATGGTGTACGACCCGGCGGGCAAATGCCCCAAGTTGCAATGGACCCCTCGTCCACTGCCGCCTGAAAGCATCTGCCGCGCCATCGTACGTCCGGCGAGGTCCCTTACCTCCAACTGGCCTTGCCACCCAAACCCATTGGGCATTACCAGTTGAAAGTTCCCATCGCCGGGGTTTGGATAGATCCCGATCCGTTCCACTGAAATTTCATGCACGCCCACATTACACATCTCCGTCAATGCGGGTGAATTCACCGAGCACAACACACTGGCCCCTTCCAGCTCCACCACTACGGATGTTCCCACAGGGAACGGACCCGCTTGATAGGTGCCAACTGCGGTGACAGCCACAGGCGCTGCTCCTGCATTATTGGTAATTGAAGCGGCGCTGGCGGAACCTAACGAGGTCACCTCCACCGCGATACGGAATTGTCCATTGGCACAATCGGGGACCGTGGTGAAAGTGGCAGCTGGCGGCGTACAACCGTCGTAGCAGGCCACCACGTAATTCCAAGGTTGTGCGCCACCATCCGCGCAGCTTCCATTGGCATTCGAGGAGACCGCGAGCAAGAGTTCATTTTGCGCATTGCTCACCGAGGTGGTAAGCAACAAGTTCCGCAGGTCCCCTCCATTGTTCCCGTTGAACAACGGAATGCTCATGAACGGATCGCTGCCGTCGAAAGCCTGGATACCATCCGGGCTGGGAAGCGTACCGCTGCGAAAGCGGATACCGATCCGCTGGTTGCCTGCTGACTGGAAGAGCCACTGGCTGGCGTCGTTGTTCGTGTAGCAATAGGTGTAGTTGTCAGGACCGCAACTTTGAATGGCGCATGGGCTGTTCACCAAGGGTAGTGACACGGCACTGCAGTAGTCGTTCTGGGGATTCTGTGCAGTTACCACTACCACGGAATCCTTCGGGAATGGACCTATCGTGTAATTGCCCGCAGCCGGAATGGACACCGTGCTGCTGTTCCGGTCATTGATCAACGAGAGAGTGGTGGCGGACCCCATGGAGAATACGCTGGCCTGCACACTGTATTGATCGTTATCACAATCCGAGATCGCGGTGAAATTCACAAGTGCCGGTTGGCAGTCCATGCAACCCACTTCCCACTCCAACGGGTCCAGCCAGGTGGTATTCGCGCAAGAAGAAAGGTCATCCGCCTGTATCCGAATGGTCAGGTGGCCACCGGTGGAGTTAACGGTTTGCCCTGCAACGGGTCCGCTGGCGGAAGTGAAGAGCAAGGGTGATTGGTCGTTCGGTCCATCATAGCAGGTGAGCAAGTCTCCTAAGCCAATGGTACCGAGATGAAAGATCGCCCGCAAGGGGGCCGATGAGGAGCTGCTATAGGTCCACGTCCGCTGCTCATAGTCCGAGTAGCAATACACGGTCTGCAGCGGTGCATCTCCGCAGATGATCGCAACGGCTCCTTCCGTTGAGAATGGAAGCCCGGAACTCCATGTGCCGGGTGTACCGCAATTGCCGCGCACATAGGCAAAAAGCTGCTGGTTCGCAGGGAGTGCTGTCAATTGCACTTGGGTTCCTGTAATGCCATTACCGAATAAGATCGGTGTGTCAGTAGCAGCACCTGCAGTGATGACATAGTCGTAGCTGGTGGCTCCTGTAGTGGGCAACCACGAGAGGGTCGCCGAAATGCCGCTGGGAGAGGCCAGCAGGTCCGTGATCTCAATTCCACTGACACCACAAACCGATGGTGTCCAAGTGTAGGTAAGGCCTACTGGCAAATTGGTGGCCACGGAAGGCAAGCGACCGGTGGCGTTGTTTGCCGCTCCGGCGTTGCTTTGCATCCAATCATACGGAGCTGTAGTAACGGACCTATTATTGAAATCCGTTGGTGTAGTGCCCCCCAATCCTACTTGGCCGGTAATGGCTCCCGATGTGGACATAGGGCCGTATACCACCTGCACCGTCTGGGCAGCAGGATCCCCTCCTCCTTCACTGAGCCGGATCTGGAACTGCAAGAGATTGCCCGTGCCGGATCGCACCACGTTCCACTCGGCCACGAAGGTGCGGTCGGGTGCAACGCCCGTGGTGCGCAGCTGTATGGGCCAGATCCCTCCGTTGCCCATGGCAGCGAGATCATTCGCGAAGCCGGCAACGCGGTTGCGCATCACGGCGGGCAGACCAGCTGGTGTAGCTGAACTCAAGGGAGTGTAGGCGGTGCTACCCACCGGAACATAAACGGCCTCTGCCCCATCGGCGGAGCTACCGAAGGCAAGCCAACCTTCCATGCTCAAGCCCACCCGATCGAAGGAGTGGCCATTGAAGTTGAAGGTAAAGCCGATGGGCCAGCCGTTGCCCGTGGAAGCACTGCCCAAAGGCAGGCTTTCCCCCTGGGTAACGAATGAGTTGTCATCGAAGGTGAAGGGCGGTGGCAAACCCGGCATGCCCAAGAGGCTACCCGATCCTGCCAAAGGTTGCCAAGTGCTCATCCCTTCACTGAAGGAATAGCTGGAAACCTGAGCTGAAACCAGGCCACTGGCGAGCACGAACGAGGCGCCCAATAACCAGGAACGAAAAGGAGCGAAGATCAATGAGGACATGTGGAGAGTGTATCCTAAGAGGGATGTAGAACATCCCGATGCAACAAGATGAAAAGCTTCTTCCCGATGTGGTCATGGCATGCCATGACCACGGGGAGGAAGTAGAGGACGGTTTCCTTAGCGGGCCACTTGCACCCGGCCAATGAAGCGTTGTGAGTTCGTTTGGAGCACCACGAAGTAAGCACCATTGGGCAGGTGGCCCAACTCCAGCACGGCCTCGTGGGATGATCCGTTCATAATGTGCTGGCTGGCAACCACACGGCCCGTGAGGTCCTGCACCTGCACATCCAGGCTACCGCTTACCCCCGTGGGGATGGACACGTTGAAGCGGCCTTCGCTCGGGTTCGGGTACAAGTTCAGCATCCGGGTGGTGTTCTCTGCGATGCCAACTCCGTAGCAGTCCTTGCTCATTTTGTTCGACGTCCAAGAGCAGACCTCGTTCGCACCTTCAAGCTCCAACTCCACTACGCTGGCCGATGGGAACGGGCCTACGGTATAGGTGCCGATGGCATTCGCAACCACCACGGGTGCACCCCCATCATTGGTGATGGTAACAGAACCAGTGGAACCAACGGCGGTGACCTCCACCAACACATTGAACGAGCTGGCCACCGTGCATTCAGCATACGAGAACGTCGCCGTGGGTTGCACGCAAGCACTGCCGCATTCAACCACGAACTCCAACGGGAGTGAGTTGCCTTCGCTGCAGGCATAATCCAAGTATTGGCTCGCCGTATAGCGGATCAGCAACATGTGCTGGGCGTTGGTGCTCGTATACAGTTCGTTGTTGCTTTGCCCGGTGATGGTCCATGCGGATGCCAATTCATCGGCACCATCGTACACCTTCACTTTTGCATCCCAGCCCATGTAGACCGGAGGAAAACGCACGGAGATCGGTCCGCCATCACCTTGCACCAGCCATTCACGTACCTCGGCAGGGCTGGAGCATTTGCTATACCACGTTGGACCACAATCCACGATCGCGCAAGGCTCGTTCACCAATACAGCGCTTGCGGAATAGCACATCTCGTTGTCCGGGTTCTGCGCAGTGACCATAACGTTCTCACCCGATGGGAACGGACCAACGGCGTGGATCCCTGTAGTACTGACCGTGACTGGTGCACCCCCGAGGGAGTTCTCCAGCAACAAGGTGGCCGATGAACCCAAGGAGAAAACGTTCACGTCCACGAAGTATTCCTGTGTAGCGCAATCCACATCACCAACGCTGAACTGCACCAAGGGGTCCACGCAATTCTTGCAGCCCACTTTCCATCGCAGCGGCGTGTACCAATCCTGCGTTTCGCAGCTGCCGTTGTCGGTGGTCAGCTGGATGTAGATCATACCCGTGCTTGCCAGGAAGCTCTGACCAGCGAGTTCACCGACCAACAGAACGCCGGGACCGCTCGGAGCGCCTCCATCCCAAATGCGGAAGGAACCTCCGGTCACGTTACCCAGAAGACCACCTTGGAATTCGATCTTCAAGGGGGAGCCGTCAGCCGATACATACAGCCAAGAGACCACATCGTTCTGGTGCGAGCAATAGTTCTCCGACATGGTGGTACCATCGCAGATCACAGTGCCACCACCCTTCGAGCGGAAGGGCGATCCCAAGGACCAGGTACCCGGTTCGTCGTTGCAGATGCTGCGCACGAACACGTAATACATGGTCATGGGCGAAAGGCCGTAGATCATCGCTTCCGGATCGGTGGAAGTGCCCGAGTAGATCTCCGGACCTGTGATGCTGTTCACGTCCGAAACGAAGAATTCATAATCACCCGTGGTGGCTTCCCAGGTGGCCAGAGCGGATTCATAAGTGATCTCGCTCATCGTCAACGGCCAAGCCGGAGGAGGGCATACCGCAGGGGTCCACTTGAAGGTACGGCCGGGGACGGGTGGAACACCCGAACCGTTAGGCTGGCCAACCTGCACGGTGGCTATTGTGCAGTAGTCATCATTCGCCACACCGGCAGCGGTCATATTCCAGTCGTATAGGAAGGCGGGCTGCTCGTAGGGCGTAGTTCGGCTATTGAAATCGTCGCTTGTGCGGCCTCCCAATCCTACTTGCGCCCCACCGTTGATCCAAGGCCAGAGCATTGCGCCATACCGAGCTTCCACGGAGTTATCACTTTCGTTCAAGCGGATCTGGAAATTGATCTGACAGCCATCCGGGCTGTAGTTGTACCTGAAGTCTTTCCATTGGATCACACATACGCGGTTGGGTGCCGTACCAATGGTGGCCACCCGGAGGGATGAGACCAAGCCGGGAGGATCAAGTGGGCTGTTATCCTGCATACGCAACTGGCTGCTGGCAAAGCCCGCAACGCGATCGCGCTGATAGGGCACAGGAGGCCCACCATAGGACTGGACAAAGGGGTTTCCATGGGAATGGTCCGAGGTATAGGTCCAAACCGCTTGTGCCCCA
The DNA here is from genome assembly GCA_040391235.1 of Cryomorpha ignava. Lineage (GTDB taxonomy): Bacteria > Bacteroidota > Bacteroidia > Flavobacteriales_F > PHOS-HE28 > PHOS-HE28. Next base: position 255,717 of record JBEBYG010000002.1, on the reverse strand, counting down.
TCAGAGGATTTTCCGAAACTGATCCAACCTCCGTGAGCTACGCCGATCCGGTCGAAAACATCGCCATTGAAGGTGAGATTGAACCCGATCGGATAGCCAGGCCCAATGGCTGGGGAGAGGTAGCCACCGTTCGTGATAACTCCATCCGGGTTGGCCGGATCCACAAAAGCGCGCAGATTGTGCAAGGGTGGGAAGAAGGTGGGAGTGCCCAACACGTAGCCACCATTCGCATCCGTGATCTCCGTATAGGTTTCCACCGATTCGGAGTATTCATACAGGCTTACCTGTGCCCAAAGAAGCGCCGGTGCTACCAAGGCGGCCAAGGCGAAAGCGCCCCTGTGTCTGACCTTGGATGGTGTGGATGCTTGTTTCATCTGGAGAGTTTTCTGTTGTGTTGGGTGCTCAAGTGGAGAGTTACTGGAGCGCATTTCAGTGTGCAACCACGAATGGTGTGGAAACAGGCGAACTATTCGCAGTGATGGCCCGCAGGAAGTAGAGTCCATTCGACAATTCGGCCACATCGATCGTGGTGTTTTCTGCAACCAAGGTGCCGCTCCGGACCATTCTTCCCGTGGCGTCCAGAACCTGATAGTCGGCTCTTATTGGAACTGCTGCACGAATGACCAATTGGTCGTTAGCGGGGTTCGGGAATACGCTCCACGTATGGAGGGCACTTTCTTCTTTCACTTCCGAGGGTGCCCCACATGGATCTGCACTTCCACCGAGGGACAGTGTACCCGTATTCTCAGGATCCAGCCAGTACTTCAGCTTCTGAGTGGGCGTGTTCGGATTGTTCGTCCAGTGATAGCTTGTCTTGCCGAAATAGCTGGTACCGGAGTTATTGGAGCAGGTCATACCCGAACTGCTGCCCGTGAGTGTTCCGATAAGCAAGGGCCCCAAGGTGGTATTGGGAGTGAATAATCCGGAACCACTGGATCCCACCTCCGTTACCCCGAACCCGTTCTGTGTCGCCGCCCACTTCACCCGGTAGTGGCTCAACAATCCCGATGAGGTCATGGGATGTCCGGTCGTCACCGTTTGGGTGAATGAACTGATGCGCTTCGGTGCCCCTGTGGGATGGTGGATGCAAACCCCGTCGGCGGTCACTGTGGCAACGTTCTGCGCATTCCAGCCGGCCCAGTATGGGTCAAATGCTTCCGGGACGGATGTATTGGTGCGAAGCAACATGAAATCCGATCCGCCGATCCCTCCGAATTGCGGAGCGTAATCATCGCTGTAGGCCTTGAGCTGGGCGCCGGTGATGTACTGTGCTGTGCTGTAAGAGCCTCCGCTGCACGAAGCGTACTGGAAGTTGAAGTAGAACTTGTACTGATTGAATTGGGCTGTTGTGGAAGTGCGTCCGCAGTGCCAAGCGGTGAGGATGTAAGGTGCACAATCCTGTTTCACGTTGTTCACCAATGTTCCGGTACACCACCCCGTTCCCTCTGGCGTCACCACGCTGATCCGCACAGTAGCACGGATCGGTCCTTCCCAACCGATGGACTCCGGCTGGCAGGTGACGTTGACGTGGCAGCTACCTTCTCGCTCCGTCCCGAATTCCACATCCCTGTAGGCATGACTTATTCGCGCAAGCCTGAATGCTCCTCGACGGACCGCAGTAGTAGGTTCACGATACTCCAGGATACAGGCATCACCGATCACTAATGCGGTGGAAAATTCACGAACATCATCAGGCAAATCGAGTGTAACAGGCCCGGAAAGGAGTTCGCCATCCCGCGAGAGAATGCGCAGTGTAGCACCGGTGGGAACGTTGACTTCATCCAGAAAACATTCCAACGCCAATGCCCCGGGCGAGGAAATGCCCAAGCGCCATACGCGTTCGTTTCCTTCCTCGCTCCACACGCCGTTCAACTCCGTTACCGCCATGATCGGCAGCATGCGCCCATACAATGGCAAGCCACCTATTTCGGCTTGGTGACGATCATCGGCTTCCACCCATGCAGCATCAAAGACCGGTGCATGTATGAATGGCACTTGGGCTCGCACGCCTGCAATACCAAAAAGGAGGACCGCGATGATCACCGCCGTCCGCACCGATTCAATATGGAAGTACCTCCTGCTCATTTCACCAATGTGATATGACCAAGCCCTTGATGCAACGGCATGGATAATCCCTTTGCACGGTAGCGATAGGCGTACACACCGATCACCGGCTCCTCCCCTTTCACACGGCCATCCCAGCGGTGATCCATGCTGTGGCTCTCGAAGATCAACGTGCCCCAGCGGTCGAAGATCAAAAGTTCATACTGCTCGATCAAGCGACCTTCAGCACCGAAGGTGTCGTTGAACCCATCGCCATCGGGCGTGAAGCTGTTCGGGAAGTAAATGGTGGCAGCAGGGGGACGCGTCCGCACGCTGTCTACAGCAATGCAACCATCGGGCGTGATGATCTGAAGGACCACCCAATGCGCCTCATAGTCCTGATAGGTATGGTTAACGTCCAACACTCCCGTGGACGAGCTGCCGTCACCGAAGTTCCACGCCACCGAGTTCCCCGTAGGCGGCTCCGTGCTGCCGTGGAAGCGCCAGATCCCTTCGGAGATCTCCTGTGCATCAATGGACACTCCCGCTGGGAAGGCCGACACCATGATGGACGCCGTCGCCGTGGTCCCGCAGGCATCCGTCACCTGTACCAGGATGTTGCGACCTTGCTGATCCGCTGTCCAGTTCACGTTCGGGCCACTACCCAGACCCGGCCAATTCACTTGGGTACCACCGGCGCCGCCGCTGATCATCACCCACAACGGAACTGTTTGTCCCGGGCATACGATGGTGTCGTTCGGCACCTCGATCGTCAACGGATCGAACACGCTCACCACCGCCCAAACGGTGGTGTCCGCCTCATTCCCGCATTGATCTGTCACAGTAACCGTGTAGGACTGATCGCTGTCCACCCGAATGTTCATCGAGGCTCCATTGGAAGGCCCTGTGCCGCCGGGGCTCCATGAGTAGCTGTACGCACCCCCACCACCCGTAGCGGAGATCACGCTCACCACCGTCTGCGTTCCGGCGCACATCACCGTATCACCCACCGCGCTGATCATCAAAGGCGGGGTTGGACCCGTGGTCACCACGATCTGATCTTGGACGCTCTGCCCGCATTCGTCGCTCACCTCCAACGTGTAGATCTCATTCACCGCAGCAGGTACATTGAGGATCGGGGAAGTTCCCACCAAAGCTCCATTCAAGGTCCAAGCATACTGCAGCACTCCGCCACCTCCGCTGACCGTGGATATCAGATCCGCATGGCCCAAGCAGGCAATGGCCGTGTCGGGCGGAAGGGTCACTTCCAACAGCGGTCCAGGGGCCCAAGAGACCAGCACCGAATCCAGCGCCTCCACACCGCACAGGTCCGTTACCGTGACCACGTAGTACACCGATTGCAAGGCGGCGGGAACCGTCAGGGTGGGCTCTGTTCCTTGCACTGCACCGTTCAACGTCCACTCATACGTGTATCCACCCGAGCCGAATTCAGCGATCACTTCCAACTCCGCAGTACCAAGGCAAGGGATCGCCGTGTCAGGGGTCAAGGTCAACACCATCGGATCGTAAGGTGGGATCGTTACCCAGGCACTGTCGGTCACCGCGTCGGCCCAGCAACTGTCGCTCACCGTCACCCAGAACTGGGTTGTTTCCAACACCAAGTGACTGATGCTCGGAGTGGTTTCCCCCGTGCTCCACAAATACGTGAGCGCAGCCGGATCGCCTGAACCTCCGCTCACGATCGGCGACAACGTCACCACCGCAGGGCACTCCAGGTTCTGGTCCCACAAGTCCACTTCCAACGGCGGGTGCTGGTCGATCAGATAGGTATAGGTCTGGATCTTTGTTCCGTTGCAGGTCACGATGTTCACGATCAGGTCCTCCGGACCATCACTATCCACTGGCACGGCGATGGCGATCGTAACCATGGAGTCCAATTGGTTGAAATGAACCGTGGAAGGCAAGGCAGGCAGGTAGTCCACTCCCGGGGTAGATGCCCCCCCAACGGTGATGGTGAGGTCCTCGTCCAAGTAGAACCCACCCCAGCGATGGAAACGCAGATAAACGCTATCGCAATTGCTCTCAATGAAGGTCGTATCGGTCGCGTTGAACTCCACGTTGGGGCCGGGCGCAACGCTCATGCTGAATCGATCCGTGCTGGTGAAGGAACCTTGTTCCAACCATACGGCGGAAGGGTAAAAGTTATCCCCGACGTTCCCCAGCGATAGCTTAATGTGATACATCTGACCGCATTGCACGGCCGCGCTGGCAGTTAACACCACGGTCATGCCATTATGCTGGATGTAATAGGGGTCGACGTTATATGGAGCCTCCAACTGGGGACCGGGAGGAGGCTGTGGGAATGCCCATTGCCCGCCATTATATCGGTAGTAGATCGAGTTGGCTTGCCAATTGGGGTCCGCATCAAAGCAGGGCCTGAAAGGGTCCGTCCAAGGGCCGTTGGCGTTATTGGCATCCATAGTGCCACTGTTGACGGTATTGATGGACACCGGGGACATCGATCCGGGGATATAGGCGATGTTCATCGCATTGTTCGTGAACGGGCCGTTGATCCCCGGGCCGCTGATGAAGAAACCGAACACATCGTTGTACTGGCTGCACACCCAGCGCTCATATTCCTCGGAGCTGAACACGTAGCGCAGGCTAATCATGTCGCTGGTGGGCACAAAGTCGAACTCCAGCACGGACTTGTTGCCGATGTTCCCACCACCTGAGACCTGCCAACTCGGCCAGCCGGTGAGGTGGCTCAGGTCGAGGTCCGGGCTGGTCCAAAATCCACCGCCGCCCAGCCCTCCACCGAATTGCATCAGTTGATCATTGGGTCCAGCAAGATGGGTTTCGGCGTTGTTCGTACATAAGAACACGCCGCCGTTCAATCCGATGCTGGTATTAGACCCATTGAAGCGCCCTATCTGACCCAATATCGTGAACGTGGAAGGCAGTATACTGCCCGGGCTTCCATTGAAGAGGACATTGGTGGCAAAGACTCCTGGCCCCATAAGGTTATTCTGCACCAAGGTGGTCGGAACTTGGCTCTGGTTGATCACAAGCTGCGCCTGCACCGGCAAAATGGCCAATGTCAACCCCAATACGGGCAGGGCCATTGTCAAACGGAGCAGGGTGCTGGTCTTCATCGAACCAGGGTTACATATCCGGACAGCTTCTGCCCGGCTGCATCAGTGGGTGTTACGATGTAGAAATAGGTGCCATCGGGTGCCCCACTTCCATTCCATCCTTGGGCCAACGCGGTGGTGCTGAAGATCAGCTGACCCCATCGGTTGAACACCTCCAAAGATCCCGGTGCACCCTTGTAGTCGATCGGGATGAAGCGATCATTGCTTCCGTCCCCGTTCGGGCTGAACACATTGGGCATTTGGATCACTCCCGGGTCGATCACCATCACCATGGAATACACGGTATCCATGCAGCCTTCGACGTTAGCGATCACCAGCATCACCGGATATTCCCCCGGTGTTGCGGGGAACGTAGCTGGCACGGATTGCTGGTCGGAAGTCCCCGGGATCGCGTCCCCCAGATCCCACCACCAGGAAATGATGTTACCTGCCGCCGAGCCGGTGAGCTGCACATCGGGTTGTTCCGCATCCACCGGATCCGGGGTGGCACTGATCTGGCCATTCACGGATGGATACACGTTCACTGCGTTCGCGATAAGCGTGTCACCCGTGCATCCATCCGTGTTCCGCACCTGCAGGAACACATCATAACTGCCTGGCGAGTTATAGGTATGCGTGAGGCTGCTATCCGTCGAAGTAGTGCCATCGCCCAAATTCCACGTGAGCGTGGTGGTGCCTCCACCTGTAGTATCCGCGAACATCACCTCCAAGGGCGCGCACCCGGAATTGGGCATCACCAACGGCAACGGCTTCGGAGCTATCGCAGGGGGCATGTAAGAACTACCCATCAGGCACTGGCCCTCAAATACACTGGCCATGGTATACATCCCTGCTCCGAGTTCAAGTCCGGATATGTTCAAGCCCAGACCTGTCTGCCCGGAAAGGGCGACCCCATCCTGATACCATTGGTAAGAACTGGCACCCGCCGGTGGAATGCCCACTGCCACAGCTGTTCCGGAACAGATACCACCCGAAGTGGCCACTGGCTGGAGTACTTGATCCGCGGCGATGGTGAGCATCAGATCATCCACCAAGTAATACGGCGACCCGAAGTAGGTGTCCCCCGCCGCATTGGTGATCCACTTCCCTGATAGCCCCGGCGGAACATCGCAGGCCCCTCCGATCATGATGGAATGGATGTTCTGCGTTGGCGTGAAGGTGATGGAAACACGCGTCCAATCCCATGCGGGTTGCACCAACACACGTCCCAGCTCATTCCATCCGGGCTCGTCACCGATGCAGCCACTCACCCCTGAGATCGGAAAGGGCACACAGGCATTCGCATAGCCGAAAAGCGCCAATGGGAATTGATCCGAGAAATACGACGGGTCGGCGTGAGCAGCGGTCTGGGAATGCGTATTGTTCACAATGGCCGTTGCGATCCACAACGACAAGGTGTAGGTGGTACCTGCGAGCAATGGATTGGCAGGCGCTGGATAGGTCAGACAGGTGCCCACATATTCAAAGTAGCCATCATCGCCTCCGAAAAAGCCCACGGCACCTTGGCCATCCGGCGGTGGAAGCGGCATACCCGCAGGTGCATACCCGCACATGTGGAAGTAATCGGAAGTGGCCGAGGTGGCTTGGTGCCAACCGTCGGCGCAATCAAGCCAAGGTGGGGTGAAATTCCCTACGAAGCCATAAGGGCAACACAACTGGTCCTCGAAGGAAGGATTGCGGATGTAGCTGGCAAGGTCCGCTGGAGCTATCAGCGTGCTGCACGGGCAATCCGGATCGTTCAGGTCGATCAATCCATCCCCATCATCATCGATCCCGTTGTTGCAGATCTCTTGCGCAAACAATGCGAGCGGAGCCAGAAAGATCAAGAGGAGAGCAAGACGCCGGATCATGAAAACGGAGTGGTTCAGCAATGAAGCAGTGCTTTGGAGAGTGGCCTTGGAGAGTGGCCTTGGAGAACGACTAAGTGATGGAGGTGCAAGATAGACAATGCTAACGATATGATTCGCTTTGTAGAATTTTGACTACGCGACCTATGGACGGTCGATCCGTGCGAAAGGTTGGCCGTGGCTGCAAACCTTGCGAGAGGTCTGCTCACCCTGCAGGAACAAACCATTCATTGTCCAATAGCCATCCGGCAGAGAAACTGAAACAGAGCGTCCCAATGTCATGTTAGGCTATCCACACTGCTGGTTGCATCCGTTCCATGAGGTTGGCGGGCATGCGGTAAGGTTATGCAGATGGTAGTGCCCACTCCCAATTCGCTCTCGATGGTGAACCCTCCTCCCATCAACTCCAATAGATCGGCAACGATCAAAAGACCCAAGCCTTGCACGTCCCTTTCACCTTCGTGGTTCATTGCTCCCAAGGCGCCTTTATTCTGCACCCTTCGAGCATGAGCAAGGGCAGCGGCCCCCATGCCGACCCCGGTATCCTGAATGGTGAGTACATAACCCGTGTCCGAGTCCATTCCGGAAACCGTGACGCGACCTTCAGCAGCATGCGTGACAGCATTGCCCACCAAGTTCTTAAGGACGATGGTCAGGACATCACTGTCCAAACGGAGCTTATCGCCCATAGGAACATTATTCACCAAGGTGACCCGACGCTCACGCGCGCGTTCGTCTTCCATGGCCAAGACCTCTTCCACGACCTTTTGCAGATCCACGTTCTTAAGGCGTATTTCGATGCGCCCGTCCTGGCGCTTGATCCAGTGCAAAAGGTCTTGGGCGTTCGCATGCAGCTTGCCACTGGCGCGAGCAAGATCTTTCAAGGTGCCGCTTAGGTCGTCACTTACGGTAGGCTCCATCTTCTTTACGGAGCCGTTCGCTACGCGGGCAATAAAGCGCAATGGCGTAACGATATCATGCGAGATGATGGATACGAGCATTTCCTTCACCTCCAAGCTATGCCGAAGTACGTTATTCGCTTCCACCAACTCAGCTGTCCGATACCTCACCTTCTTCTCCAAGGCCAGGTTCTTCCTCCGCAGCCGCGCAGCATTCAGGTTCAGCAACAATATGAAAACGACAACACCTCCCGCTATGCACAAACCAATGAACCAAGCGGAACGATAGAATGGTACGGGCACACTGAACTTCACGGTTAGCCGGTGATCATCGCCGTGGGCCATAGCACCCACCTTCCGTATGGATAAGGCCAGATCCCCCGAGGGGAGCGAACCCAAATGGAGTTCGCGTTGGCCTCCGGACATGGGCAACCAGTGCTCCTTTCCAAGAACCCCGATGGCATATTCCAGCTTTGCATTCTCCGGATCCCCCCAATAGGCCAAAGAGAATCTGATAACCACATCCTTGGCCTGCCAATCGATGTCTATCTCCTTTCCGACGGATCTGGGAACGCCATCTACGATCACCTCTTCCAACTGAAGCGCTTCTTTCGGATAGGCATCCGGAATTTCTTCCGGCCTGAACCAGACCAAGCCATCCATTGTAGGGAATGAAGCCCATCCGTCAGCCGTGCGCACGTAGGGAGGGTCGCATCCGCCATTGAATTCGGGATTGAGGATACCGGATTGTTTACCGTAGTATGCCATGTAGATCCCGGCACTCTTATCCCTAAGCCATATGTCCAGGTCTGACCGACGGACCCTGAACAGCCCTTGGTTAGTGCTCATCCAGAGGTAGCCTACACCATCCGGCATGAAGGCATGCACGTGGCTGAGAAAATGCTGCGGATCCTGTGGAAGCGGATGCAGCTTACCCTTATCATAAATGAAGGCACCGCTGCCGTAGGTGCCGATGAATACCTTGTTATCCACCACGGCCAATGTGCGGGCGCAAACACCCTCGAGCCCAGGTACCACGTTCCAACCTCCGCGTGCCCCGAGCCTGTAAACGCCAGAGCACGTGGCCATCCATAGGTGTTCGCCCGGAGGGAAGCATAACGCCCTTGGCCTGGAGCCCAGGTCCGACTCGTCCACCGGGGCCATCAGGGTAATACTATCCTTGGCAATCCGATAGATCCCATCCACTGCCCCCACCCACATGGCACCATCATGTTCCAAGAAGCATTGCGGGCGAATGCCCTTACGGACCAAGCGCTCATTTCCTGTTGCATCATCAAAAAGGAACAACGAATCGCTCCTTCCATACCAGTATCGTTGCTGATGATCCAGTATGATGCTCACATCATCAAACGGCGGCAGCGGCATTGATCGCTCATCGCAACCTGTACGGGTGAATTCCCTAACGGTACCCTGTACGCAGGTTACCACCCCGCCCCGCCCATAAGTTGCTTGGGCCGTGTACATGTTGTTCACGCCGTTTGGTCCCGCATCGCACGTGAGCGTTCGCATGGAGTTCTTCCGATAGATGAACAGTCCTTTGGTATCCGTGCCGATGGCGATCACGGTTCCACCCGCCAACCAAGCAACCGCACCGATCTTACAGTCTTCCGGAAGCTCCACATGAAGTCGCGTAGCCACCAAGCTATCGCCCTTTGAAGTCGCCCTCACATCATAGAACTCATCGCCGGTCACAATTCCTACCCGATCTTGACTTGCTTCCCAACGCAGGGACCAAGAGATCCTGCCATCAGTTGGGACCTTGGGGAATCCCAACATTTTCACGCTCGAATAACCTCCTCTCTCCGTATCCACGCGGTACCCTCCCCCCAAGGAATCAAGGGTGTACAGATCACCTTTCAACCGGAAGAGATGGGACCATCGGCCAGCAGGCACCCGTATGCGACGGACCAAGGCGGTGTCCTTGTAGACCAAGACCTCAGACTCGAGCCGCATACACCATTCATCCCCGCTCAGCGCCGTCATACGCACGCCATAGGGCCAATCGGATTTACCAGGCAACATGGAATCGGGATCCATGGCCATCACCACTACCTGCTCAGAAGCGCCTGATCCCGAAAAACGCGCTGTGGGTCGGCGAGCCGGTGCTTCTGGATTAATGGGTCGGATCGTATTCCCCTTTACCAGATACTGGCGACAGCTGGCATCTCTTACCACGAATGCCTTATCGGCCAGCGAGATGATATCCAATACGCGTGAAGGCTGCATTCCGCCAGCTTCCATGATACCGACTTGCCGGAATACCTCTCCATCGAAACGGACCAATCCACCTTCCGTTCCTATTAATAGATCCCCGTGCTCATCCACGTCCATGGCGTGGACCCGGTTCTGGAGAAGCCCGTTCTCGGATGTGAATTGCTTCCGGGTCCAATCCCCTTGGGGTTGGGCAAAAATTGCGGCGGTTGCCAACCAAAACACCAACAGGCCTATGGGCCGTATTGCTTTAGTGGTAAGTCCCCCCGCCCCCATTGATCACACACCGTGTCGGTGAGCAGCTACCAGGCGCTGGAGGTCCAACACATTACTGACGCCGAGCTTTTCGAATAGCCTGGACTTATAGGTAGCAACCGTGGATGGCTGCACACCCAAACGCATGGCAATGGCCTTTGTGCCCAAGCCTTCCAGCAGGTCCTCCATCACTCCGATCTCCCGGTGTGAAAGGACCGCGAATGGATCAGCGTGCACCTCCATCCCCTTGAGGCCTTGCAAATGTTCCTCCACTGCGGAACTCAGGTATCCCTTACCCTGCATGATCAGGCGGATGGCGCGGACCACTTCCTCCTCTTCGCTCTCTTTGCTGATGAATCCGGCCGCACCTAATGCTATGACGCGTTGTGCATAGACCTGTTCGGACCGCATGGAATAGACCAGCACATGCATACCTGGATGATCGTTGCAAATGCGCTCCAGATGATCAAGCGCACTCCCGTCCGTCATTTGCAGGTCCAGTACCAACAATTGGGGCTGGGGAGATAAACTCGCCAACTTCTCAAGAAGTTCCTGACAGGTAGCTGCCTCGTGGATATCCGAAGTATGAAAACGATCATGCAGCAAGTTTCTCAAGCCGCGACGAACGATCACATGGTCGTCCGCGATCAAGAAAGTAGAACCCATTTCAGTGCAAATTTGAAGGTCCAAAAAGGCTGTGTGGTTAAAATTCTACAGGCCATGGATCTGTGTAGTTATAGGTTGCACCCGATTTCCGAAAGGAAGTCCGTTCGTCCGAAGTGCGATCGTGGTGCAGTGAGTAATTGTGGTTCATTGGAGAGTGGCCCAAATGCTTGGAGAACCTGCGAACACATTGCGCATTCATGAACGTCGTTCATTGTGCTGGAAAGATAAGGTGGAAACATACTTTGGAGAGTGGTGTGACCGTCTGAACTTCCGAAACGCACGAGAACGAACAAGACACAGTGCCCTTCCGGATTCGTCCGGAAGGGTCTTGTCGTTTTTTGTGCCCAACGTGCGAATGTAAGCTGTCCGATCGGTATCGCGCGCTGCCATGCTCCTGTTTTCTTACTGGTGGATCCCTACTAAAGGGATGCCTTTCCCAGAGATCCCTGTGATCATACTCATTTATTTACCGAGCGGATCCCGGATCTCCCTACATTTGCCGGTCCTTTCCGGAAAAGGACTCCATCCAAATGGATGCATTACCAGAACATACCATCGCTTTCAGCGGCCTGAAGGACGGCTCGCACAGCTTCGACTTCGTGCTGGGCGCTGACTTTTTCCGTGCCAGTGGCGTGGAGGAGTTCTTGGGTGGAAAGGTGGCTGTGCACGTGACCTTGGAGAAGAGTATCTACCTGCTGGTCACCCTGATCCATGTGGACGGCTACATTGATATGCTCTGCGACCACTGCAATGCGCCCATGCAGCAGCCTGTAGAGGGAGATCAGCGCCAGATCTTCAAGCTGAGCGAGGAGAATGAGACCGATGAGGACGAACTGGTGAGCATTGATCCAACGGCGCAGGAGATCAACCTCACACATTACATTTTCGAGTGCATCAGCCTGCACCTGCCGATCCGCCATGTACACCCAGCTGGGGAATGTGACCCGGAGGTGGCCGATGCATTGGAGGACATCCAAGTGAACCACGAGCCCGACCCACGCTGGGCGGTGCTGAACAAGCTTAAGAACAAGGGCGCCTAAAGCGCTTTCATTTCCCTAGATCATGCCAAATCCAAAACGTCGACATTCGAAAACCCGCACGGCCAAGCGTCGCACGCACCAAGGTGCTGCCCTGGCCACGCTGAGCACTTGCAGCACCACGGGCGAGATACATCTCCGTCACCGTGCCTATAAGGTGGGCGATGACCTGATGTACCGCGGCAAGGTGGTCAGCACCAAGTCCACCGAAGAGTAGACCACATCGTGACGTCCCCGCAACCTCGTATGAGGATAGGAGTGGACATCATGGGCAGCGACCACGGTCCGCTGGTGCCCGTCCGTGCTTCCCTGCAGGCCGTAAAGGAGCTGCCGGAGGAGGTACGTATTGTGCTTATCGGTAACGAGCAAGCGATCCACGAGGCATTGAAGCAGGAAGGTGGAGATCCCTCCCTGTTCGATATCGTGGGCAGCCGGGACGATATCGGCATGAACGACCATGCCGCCAAGTCCTTGGGAGCTAAGCCGGATAGCAGCATCGCACTGGGTTTCAAGCTATTGAAACAAGGCGAACTGGATGCCTTCGCCAGCACCGGCAACACCGGTGCCATGTTGGTGGGTAGTGTCATGATAATGAAACCCATGCCCGGGGTGCTACGCCCCTGCATCACCAGCATATTGCCCAAGGCGGATGGCAGCTTCGGTTTGATGGTGGATGTGGGCGCCAATGCCGACTGCAAGCCGGAGGTCCTCTTCCAGTTCGGTCTGCTCGGTTCGCTCTTCGCCAAGCACGTATACAAAATACCCTCGCCCAAAGTGGGGCTATTGAGCATTGGGGAGGAGGAGAAGAAGGGCAATGCCCTCACGTTGGCTGCCCATGCCCTGATGAAAGGAACCGACCGCTTCAATTTTATCGGCAACGTGGAAGGGCGTGATCTTTTCCACGACAAGGCCGACGTGGTAGTATGCGATGGATTTACCGGTAATGTGGTACTGAAGGCGCTTGAAGGGTTCCACGACCTGATCAAAAAGCGCGGGGCCGATGACCCCTTTCTGGAACGTTTCGACTACCAGAACTACGGAGGCACACCCGTGCTGGGTGTGGATGGGAATGTCGTGATCGGCCACGGTATCAGTAACGACCAGACAGTAAAGAACATGTTGCTTTTCACCCGTAAGCTGGTGGAAAGCAAATTACATGAGCGCATCCACGAAGCGTTCCAGTGACCATCTTGCGCCTTAATAAGCCGCACCTGAAGAAATTCGGGCATCCTGATCCATGAAGACCACAGCCGCAATTACTTCCGTTCACGGGTATCTTCCCGACTATGTCCTCACCAATGCCATCTTGGAAACGATGGTGGATACCAACGATGCGTGGATCACTGAGCGCACCGGCATCAAAGAGCGACGTATCCTGAAAGGAAAGGACCAAGGCATGAGCGTGATGGCCGTGGAAGCCGTGAAAGGGCTTTGCGCCAAACGCGGCATCGATCCCATGGAGATCGACCTGTTGATCTGCTGCACGGTGACCCCGGACATGCAATTCCCCGCTTCCGCCAATATCATCTGCGATAAGGTGGGGGCCAAAAATGCATGGGGCTATGATATCAACGCGGCCTGTTCCGGGTTTCTGTTCGGACTGGCCACGGGTTCACAGTTCATCGAGACCGGCAAGTACAAGAAGGTAGTGGTCGTGGGCGCAGACAAGATGTCCAGCATCATCGACTACACCGACCGCTCCACATGCATCATCTTTGGTGATGGAGGTGGCGCGGTACTGTTGGAACCTAACACAGAAGGCCTCGGCGTAATGGACAGCATCCTGCGATCAGATGGTAGTGGCTGCCAGTACCTGCACCAGAAGGCGGGCGGCTCCATGCGTCCGGCAAGTATCCAGACCGTGGAAGCCAAGGAACACTTTGTACACCAAGAAGGTAAGGCCGTATTCAAGTTCGCCGTTACCAACATGGCCGGGGTGAGTGCCGAGATCATGGAACGCAACCACCTCACCTCCGATGAGGTGGCTTGGTTGGTGCCACACCAAGCGAACAAGCGCATCATCGACGCCACGGCCCATCGCATGGGCTTGGATGAAAGCAAGGTGATGCTGAACATCCAGAAATACGGGAACACCACTTCTGGCACCATTCCCTTGTGTCTGTGGGAGTGGGAGAACCGATTGAAGAAAGGCGACAACCTCATTCTGTCCGCTTTCGGCGGCGGATTCACTTGGGGCGCTATCTACTTGAAATGGGCCTACGGGTCCTGAACCGCTGACTTTTCTACCTTGGCCCACCATGGCCGGAACCTATCTCATTGACACAATGAACATCACCCAGATCCAGGACCTGATCAAATTCGTCGCCAAAAGCGGCGTAAGCGAGGTGGAGATCGAGCAGAAGGACTTCAAGATCACTATCAAGGCTGCCAGCAAAAATGTGGCACCCGTGCAGATGATCTCGCAGCCGCAATATGCCCCTGCACCATTGCCACCACCAGCTGCTCCAGCTGCGCATGCACCCGCCCCAGCAGCGGCGGCTCCAGCTCCAGCGGCTGACAGCAAGTACATCACCATCAAGTCACCCATGATCGGCACGTTCTACCGTGCGTCCGGTCCGGGCAAGCCCATCTTCGTGAACGTTGGCGACGATATCAAGCCCGGCAAGACCATCTGCATCATCGAGGCCATGAAGCTCTTCAACGAGATCGAGAGCGAGGTGACCGGCAAGATCGTGAAGGTGTTGGTGGACGATGCCAAGCCCGTGGAATACGACCAGCCTTTGTTCTTGGTGGATCCCTCGTAAAACGTTCACCGCCAAGACGCAAAGCACGCCAAGAGCATCCTACTCACCTTTGCGCTCTTTGCGTCTTGGCGGTAATTATTCCCTCTCATGTTCAAGAAGATCCTCATAGCCAACCGCGGCGAGATCGCCCTGCGGGTGATCCGTACAGCCCGCGAAATGGGCATCAAGACCGTAGCCGTGTACAGCACGGCCGACCGGGAGAGCCTCCACGTGCGCTTTGCTGATGAGGCCGTTTGCATTGGCCCACCTTCGAGCAAGGACAGCTACCTGAACATGAGCCGCATTATCGCTGCGGCCGAGATCACCAACTCGGATGCCATCCATCCGGGTTATGGTTTCCTCAGCGAGAATGCCAAGTTCAGCCGGATCTGTCAAGAACATGGCATCAAGTTCATCGGCGCATTGCCCGAACAGATCGAGGCCATGGGCGATAAGGCTACGGCCAAAGCCACTATGCTCGCCGCAGGTGTACCCTGTGTGCCCGGTGGCGCAGGATTGGTTGAGGACAACGATGCCGCCAAGCAAGAGGCCAAACGGATCGGCTACCCGGTTATCCTGAAAGCGACCGCCGGCGGGGGTGGCAAGGGCATGCGCTTGGTTTGGAAGGAGGAAGAATTCGACCATGCCTTCGAGACCGCCAGTCAAGAAGCGGGAGCCGCCTTTGGCAACCCGGGCATGTACTTGGAGAAGTACATTCAGGAGCCTCACCATATCGAGATCCAGATCGCGGGCGACCAATACGGTACGTTCTGTCACATGAGCGAGCGTGACTGCAGCATCCAGCGTCGCCACCAAAAACTTCTGGAGGAGACACCCAGTCCCTTTATGACCAAGGCCTTGCGCAAGAAGATGGGCGAGGCCGCCATCAAGGCCGCGGCCAGCGTGAATTATGAAGGTGTGGGCACCGTTGAGTTCCTCGTGGACAAGGACCGCAACTTCTACTTCATGGAGATGAACACACGGATCCAGGTGGAGCATACCATCACCGAGGAAGTGATCGACTTCGACCTGGTGCGTGAGCAGATCAAGATCGCTTCCGGCATCCCCATCAGTGGCCTCAACTATGAGCCTACGCGACACAGCATCGAGTGCCGCATCAACGCGGAGGATCCGTTCAACGACTTCCGCCCGAGCCCCGGCAAGATCCTGAGCTACCACAGCCCCGGCGGGCACGGTGTGCGCATCGACACGCACGTTTATGCAGGCTACACCATCCCGCCGAATTATGACAGCATGATCGGTAAGCTGATCGTGAGTGCACAGACCCGCGAAGAGGCCTTGGCCAAGATGGAACGCGCACTGAGCGAGTACGTGATCGAGGGCGTACACACCACCATCCCTTTCCACCTGCAGCTCTTGCAGAACGAGAAATTCCGCGCCGGGGAATACACCACAAAGTTCCTGGAGGATTTCGAGCTGAAGAAGCCCTGAGTTCCAGTTGTTCGTTGTCGGTTGTCAGGCGAGCTCCTACCGGAGTATGGATCGTGCGATGCGGTGGTGGAGGGTCTCTGATCACCTGTCGCCATCAATAGCAATTCTCGGCGCCTCTGCGCCTCCGCGGCAAACAACCGCCCTACCTTGGACCCAACTTGATCCGCCATGAAGTGGTACTCGAAGGTTCTCTTGGTGTTGTTCCTCGTGCTTTTGATCGCTGGTTGGTTCCGCTATTTTTGGGTGTTCGGTGAAGGTGCCAAGGCGGGGCAGCTCAATTATGTGGTCCACAAAGGCATCGTGTTCAAGACCTATGAAGGGAAGCTGATCCAGACCGGCATCCGTGCGCAGGGTGCATCGCTCAATTCTTACGAGTTCGAATTTTCCGTGGCGAACAAGGAGATCGCGACCGAACTGATGGCCCGCAGCGGCGACCAGTTCACCTTGCACTACAAGGAATACTTGGGTGCATTGCCTTGGCGCGGCCATTCCGTCTATGTGGTCGATAGCATCATGTCCTCCGAAAAGGTGGAGCACTGACCCCTTCAACATAAAGCTACATTGTCGCCGCATGCAACGGCGCTCGCTGTATACCGTATTCCTCTGCTGCATCGCGCTGGTGCTCCTGCGCTCTGCGGAACCTCCCCGCAACGTGCTCACGTGGGATGTCTTCGGCTACTACCTCTACCTGCCGGCGACCTTCATCCACCACGACCTTGCCTTAGAGGATGAAGCCTGGCTGGACGAGGTGATGACCCGGTACGAGCCTTCTGCCACGCTGTATCAACTGGTTGATGGCCCGGACGGAAAGCGGGTCATAAAATACAGCGCGGGCATGGCAGTGCTCTATGCGCCATTCTTCTTGGTCGCTCATTTTTCCGCCCCCTTACTGGGTTATCCCGCAGATGGCTTCTCCCCTCCCTATCAGTACATCATCACCTTCGGCTGCCTGCTTTATGCCTTGCTCGGCCTGTTCGTCCTGCGGAAGGTCCTGCTCCATTTCTTCAGCGATGGATGGAGCGCATTACTGATCGCATTGGTCGTGGGAGGAACCAATTACCTGCAACTGACCGTTTGGGACGGCACCTTGCTCAGCCATACGCCACTCGTTCTGCTCTATGCAATTCTGCTTTTGACAACCATCCAATGGCATCAGCAACCAAGGTTCGCCACCGCATTGCTCATCGGTGCCTCAGCCGGACTGATCACACTGGTCCGCCCCTCGGAAGGCATCGCACTTTTGATCCCTCTGCTATGGTTGCCCGCTCGTGAACACCCCTGGAAACAGAAATGGGCGCTCTTCAGGGATCATTGGGGTCAACTGGCTATCGCTGCATTGGCATTCGTCGTTGCGGCTTCTCCCCAACTCCTTTATTGGCATGCGGTAACCGGAGACTGGATCTTCTATTCCTATGTGAACCCCGGTGAGGGTTTTGACCTGTTCCCTCCACACATCACCAACTTCCTGTTCAGCTACCGCAAGGGTTGGCTGCTGTATACCCCATTGATGTTCTTTGCCCTTGCGGGTATCCCACTGCTCTGGCGCCACCATCGCGAAGCGTTCTGGGCCATCCTGGTCTTCGTCATCATGGACCTCTGGGTGGTCTCCGCGTGGAGCTGCTGGTGGTACGCCGGTGGCTCGTTCAGTTCACGGTCGCTGGTTCCTGCTTATGTCGTTCTTGCCATTCCATTGGGCGTTTGTCTCCAGTTCCTCTTCCGCCGGAAAGCGTGGCGATGGCCCTTAGCCCTCTTGCTCGGTCTCCTCGTGTTGCTGAACCTCTTTCAAACTTGGCAATGGGAAAAGCGCATTCTGCCAAAGGACCGGATCACCAAGGCCTACTACTGGTCCATCTTCGGTCGAACCAGCATACCCCTGGGCGCAGATAGCCTGTTGATGGTGGAACGGACCACGGCCGATGCTGACCACTTCACGGATGAGGGCCGATATAACATGCATGAGCTCTGCCACCTCACCTTCGATGACCAACCGGACAGCACCTTTCATTTCACACCGGATCTGCCTTGGACACCGGGACCGGATGTAACGTTCTCTGAGCTCACCTCGAAGGACCATGCTTGGTTGCGCGCCACCGCCCGCTTATGGGTCGGTGATAGTCTGACTTCCGCGCCGCCACCTGTGATGGTGATGACCCTCCACCACAAGGGTGAAGCCTACCGATACCGAACTGCACAATGGCAGATCCCACCGGATACGCGGAATACCTGGGTGCCGATCACTATGGACTACCTCACTCCGGAAGTGCGCTCCAAACAAGACAACCTCAAGGTGTATGTGTGGAATGAGCACGGTGGGCCATGGCGCGTGGATGAGCTGAAGGTGGAGGTCTGGGAACAACGCTAAGGTGATCATCCCGGGTCCACGTTCACATGGTAACGCTCGCTGAGACGTCAAGTTCTATTCGCCGGGCCGCACAACCGTGCGATCATTCCCGTTGAAGATGAAATGGACCTCCGGGCAGCGACCGTCGCTTACCTGGGAGCTGTCCATAGCCATTGGCAAGGGCGACATATTCCGGCGAGCATACCAGAGTATTTGCGGCCCCAGCTCAGCACCCCCCACATAGACCCGCTCATCCATGCGGGCGTGGCCGGCGATGTAAAGGCCGCGTTCCATCGCTAGATCGTAACGATCGCCTGTGGAGCTCCCGTCGCCCGGACGGTTCTGCACCGTGTACAGGGCAATACCCAAACAACAGGTGGTCACGAAGGCAACATTCGCCATTGTGGGCGAACGCTCCTTCCACCGCGCCAGCACGAAAGCCGCCCATGCGCAGAGCACAAATCCGAGGCACAGCACAGCGAATTGATGACCGGTGTAGCGCAGGAATACCAGGATGTGCAGGGCAGCCGGCAGCAGCATCCACCACCAAGCGGGGCGTATTCCTTGGGCCTTCGGGCCAGCTCGGAACAGCACGGACCCGAGCGCGATCAACAGCACGAGCGGCCCAAATGACATGAAGACGTGTATCGGAAGACCGATAATGAAGCTGGTGGACGGTAGGCCCTCCCCCAGCACGAAGGAGCCTCGTTCGGCCCAACGGTTCGTGTAGTAATCCCATGCAGCCCCGGCCCCGGCGATGTTGGCGTAGAGCGCAAGAACCGCCGCCATCACGGCGACCGCAACAAAGGGAATAAGAACACCCAGTGAAAGCGAGCCTCGGTCCTTGCGCTTTAAGCCGCGAATGATGGCATACACACCGAAGGTGAGCGCGGCGAATAGTCCGAGCCATTCGGTAAGGGCCGTGGCCGCGATGGCCACCAACAACCAGCCGGCGCTGCGAACTTCCACCTTCGTAGGCTTGAAGACCTTGGCCGCTGCGGCCAGCGACCAAGCCCATGGGAGCTGCACGGCCATGTCACTCATGTACACATTGCCATGGTACCACAGCGGCGCAGGCATCAACAGGTAGAACACAGCGGCGAAGAACGGCACGTCCGCCAAACCTGGTGAGGAGCTACCGGCGAGCAACGTGGCCAAGAACCGGTAGAGAAAAAACGCCGTAAGGCCGTGCAGCAGCACGTTGAACAACTCCAATGGCAACGGCGCGGGTGGAATGTGCAAGACCTTGAACACAGCGAACGGCGCCCAATACGCCAGCGGCATATGGGAGATGTAGTAGCGCACACCATGGCGTTGCATGGAGATAGGGCCCAAATTGCCCGCTTCGCCATCGCATGTGCCCATGAACGTGACGGCGGGGCATCCCGTGCACTCCGTGAACCCACGCTGCCACCATACATCCAGTACGATCAACGCCACAGCGGTGCAGAACTCGTGGTTCTTGGAAAGCGGCCGCCCCAATTGCGGTGCGCGCACCAGGATTGAAAGAAGGAAGACCGCCAACAAGATAAGTGAGTGGCGCCGCGGCATTGGGCCAAAGTAGGGATGATCTCCCGCATGGGAAAAACCCCGGAAGACAAGGGCGTTGGCCCCTTGGAGGAACACCCGTTCCTATCACTTTATTCCCACGCCCTTGACGGCTACCTTTGCACCACTGGTGGCGCACCCGTAGGTTCGCACGGAATTTGAATAACGCATGAGCACACCGCACGACTATTTACCGGTGATCATTCAACTGATCATTGCTGCAACCTTTGTTGTCGGGGCTTTGGGCGCTGCCGCATCGCTGGGGCCGAAGCGGGCCGGGAAGCACAAGGATGAAAGCTTTGAGTGCGGCATCGAGCAAACCGGCAATGCCCGCGCACCTTTCTCGGTGAAGTACTTCCTCATCGCCATCCTCTTCGTCCTGTTCGACGTGGAGATCATCTTCCTCTATCCTTGGGCCGTGAACTTCAAGGCCCTGGGCTGGTTCGGACTGATGGAGATGTTGGTATTCCTGGGTTTTGTACTGGCGGGCTTCTTCTATGTGATCAAGAAAGGCGCATTGAAATGGGAGTAGGGACGAAGGATCGTTCGCCCCGTGCGACGACCGCCCACGTTCCATTGATGGCATATCCAACATGAGCGACAAAAAAGACCAACTGGAATCCGCACCCCAACGGGAAAAGCCCACCATCGTGGAGCCGCCTCCCGGAACCATGGGTACGGGGTTCTTCACCACCAGCGTGGACCAAGCGATCGGCCTGGCCCGCAAGAACAGCCTGTGGCCCCTACCCTTCGCCACCAGCTGCTGCGGCATCGAGTTCATGTCGCTGATGAGCTCACACTACGATCTTGCGCGCTTCGGTATGGAGCGCCTCAGCTTCAGCCCGCGCCAAAGCGACCTGCTGATGGTGATGGGAACCATTGCGAAAAAGATGGGTCCGGTGCTACGTGAAGTGTACACCCAGATGGCCGAGCCCAAGTGGGTGCTCAGCATGGGTGCCTGCGCCAGCAGCGGAGGCATTTTCGACAGCTACAGCGTACTGCAGGGTATCGACCGGATCATCCCCGTGGATGTATACGTACCCGGTTGCCCACCTCGACCCGAGCAAGTGATCGATGGGATCATGAAGATCCAGGAACTTGCACAGAACGAAAGCCTACGTCGTCGCTATAGCAAGGAATACGACGACCTGCTCACCAAGTACAAGATCGATTGAGCCGTGCCAGCATTCACCATCAAGACCGAACGTGACCAGCTCACGATAGACAAGCTCACCGAGCGCTTCGGCGCGGACGGCTTCACCCATGAGCGTTTGTATGACACCATGTGCTTCGTGGTGCCGAAGGAACATATACACGATGTGCTGAGGTTCCTGCGGGATGAACTGGACTTCACCTTCCTCACCTCGCTGTGCGGCATGCACTTCCCCGGTCTCCCCCTGGAACTGGGTGCTGTATACTTCCTGCACAACATGCGCCTCGGACATCGCATCCGCGTGAAGACACATGTATCCCTGAAAGAGGCCAAGCTCCCCACTGTGACCGATCTATGGCCCACGGCCAATTGGATGGAACGTGAAACCTGGGATTTCTTCGGGATCGATTTCGTCGGCCACCCGAACATGAAACGGATCTTGAACATGGAGGACTTTCCGGCCTTTCCCATGCGCAAGGATTATCCCTTGGAAGACCCCACCCGTGAGGACAAGAACGATACCTTCTTTGGACGATGAGCGAAACCACGGAACGCACCGATCATTGGAAAGATGACCATGTGGTCGGCGATGGACTGAACGAGCTCACCACGCTCAACCTCGGTCCCACCCACCCTGCAACGCACGGTATCTTCCAGAACATTCTGACCTTGGACGGGGAGATCATCCTCGACACGGAGCAGACCATCGGTTATATCCACCGGGCCTTTGAGAAGATCTGCGAACGGCGTCCGTTCTACCAGATCACTACGCTCACGGACCGGATGAACTACTGCAGTGCACCCATCAACAACATGGGTTGGCACATGGCGGTGGAGAAGCTCCTCGGCATCGACCTGCCCAAGCGGGTGGAATACATGCGTGTGATCATCATGGAGCTATCCAGGATCACTGACCACATCATTTGCAACACCATCATCAGCCAAGATGCCGGTGCCACCACCCCGTTCCTCTACTACTACCAGTTCCGCGAACGCGTGTACGAGGTGTATGAGGAGATCTGTGGTGCGCGCCTCACTACGAACATGGGGCGCATCGGGGGTTTCGAGCGCAACTTCAGCGATCTGGCCTGGGAGCGCATCCGCGCCATCATCAAGGACCTGCCCGCAGCCTTGGTGGAGTTCGACAACCTGCTGGTGCGCAATCGTGTGTTCATGGACCGCAGCATCAACTGCGGTCCCATTTCCGCTGAACGCGCTTTGGCCTATGGCTTCACCGGGCCCAACCTTCGGGCCGCCGGTGTGGACTACGACGTGCGCGTAGCCGACCCGTACAGCAGCTACGAGGATTTTGATTTTGATATCCCGATCGGCCGTAGCGGTGATGTGTATGACCGCTTCACGGTGCGGCAAGCGGAGATGCGCCAGAGCCTCTCCATCATTCGCCAAGCCTTGGATAAGCTGGACAAGATCAGCGACAAGACCACCTTCCATGGCGACGTGCCCGATTGGGTGCTGCCGCCGAAACAGGAGGTATACAATGACATGGAGGCGCTGATCTATCACTTCAAGATCGTGATGGGCGAAACGGAAGTGCCTGTAGGTGAGATCTACCACTGCGTGGAAGGCGGTAACGGCGAACTCGGTTTCTACATCGTCAGCGATGGTGGCCGAACACCGTTCCGTGTCCACTTCCGCAGGCCGTGTTTCATTTACTATCAATCCTTCCCGGAGATCATCAAAGGAGGCATGCTCAGCGATGCCATCCTGACCATGAGCAGCATGAACGTGATCGCCGGTGAACTCGACGCCTGATGGAAGATCCAACGAAACCAGTAACAACCACGGAAGGCGTCACTCCTTTCGAACTCAGCGAAAAAGCCCTCGCCGAGTGCCGCATGATCCTGGAACGCTATCCTGCGGAATTCAGCAAGAGCGGGTTGATCCCCATTCTGCACGTGGCGCAAGCCGACAATGATGGCTGGCTGAGCGTAGCGGCCATGAACGCCGTGGCGGCGCTGTTGAAGATCCAGTACATCGAAGTGTACGAGGTGGCCACCTTCTACAGCATGTTCCACCTGCATCCCGTAGGGAAGCACGTGTTCGACGTATGCCGCACCGTGCCTTGCATGCTCCGTGGCAGCGACGATATCGTCGCGCATATTGAGAAGCGTTTGGGCATCAAAGCGGGTCAAACAACGGCAGACGGCCAGTTCACCTTGCGTATGGCAGAATGCCTCGGTAGCTGCGGTGGCGCACCCATGCTTCAGTGCGGTGCCAACTACCACGAGCACCTCACCACGGAAAAGGTGGACGAGCTCATTGAGAAATTCCGCGCCATACCGGAGCGGAGCAACTATACCGACCAATGACCAGTTGTTCGTTGTCAGTTGTCGGTTCCCTACCCGCAATGGACGGCTCAAATAAACCGCATTCCTCAGCGCCTTCGCGCCTCAGCGGCTCATTTCAACATATCCTCTGATGTCCCGCAAACTTCTACTTGAACATATCGACAAGCCCGGCATCCGAGGGCTGGAGGGCTACCGTGCGAACGGCGGTTATCGCAGCGTGGAGAAGTCCCTGAAGATGACACCCGATGAGGTGTTGGAAGAGGTGAAGAAAAGCGGCCTCCGCGGACGGGGTGGTGCTGGCTTCCCTGCCGGCATGAAGTGGAGCTTCCTTGCCAAGCCCGAAGGCGTGCCCCGCTACTTGGTGGTGAACGCGGACGAGAGCGAGCCGGGCACTTTCAAGGACCGCTACCTCATGGAACGCATCCCCCACATGCTGATCGAGGGGATCATTTCGAGCTGCTTCGCCATGGGTGCGAAGACGTCCTACATCTACATCCGCGGCGAGTATTTCTACGTCGCGCGCATCCTCGAGCAAGCCATTGCCGAGGCTCGTGCAGCCGGCTGGTTGGGCAAGAACATACAAGGCAGCGGTTTCGACCTCGACGTGTTTGTGCATGTGGGTGCAGGCGCCTACATCTGCGGAGAGGAAACCGCCCTACTGGAAAGCCTGGAAGGCAAGCGTGGTAACCCACGTATCAAGCCGCCCTTTCCTGCTGTGAAAGGATTGTGGGGCCGGCCTACGGTGGTGAACAACGTGGAGACGATCTGCGCGGTGGTCCCCATCATTAACGACGGCGGTGAGGAGTATGCCAAGATCGGCATCGGCCGGAGCACCGGTACCAAGCTGATCAGTGCGGGTGGCCACGTGAACAAGCCCGGTGTGTATGAGATCGAACTCGGCATACCCGTGGAGGAATTCCTGATGAGCGATGAATATTGTGGTGGCGTCAGCGGCGGAAGGCCTTTGAAGGCCTGCATCCCCGGCGGCTCTTCGGTACCCATCCTTCCTGCGGAGTTGCTCTTCCGCACGGCCAAGTTCGAGACGCGCCTAATGACCTATGAAAGCCTCAGCGATGGCGGCTTCCAGACCGGAAGCATGCTCGGCTCAGGTGGCTTCTATGTCTTTAACGATACGGCCTGCATCGTGCGCAGCACTTGGAACCACTCGCGGTTCTACCACCACGAAAGCTGTGGCCAGTGCAGCCCTTGCCGCGAAGGCACCGGCTGGATGGAAAAGATCCTCTACCGCCTCGAGCACGGCTTGGCCCGCACGGACGATATCGACCTGCTGTGGGATGTGCAACGGCGTATCGAGGGCAACACCATCTGCCCCTTCGGTGATGCAGCAGCATGGCCCGTGGCCGCCGCCATCCGTCACTTCCGCGACGAGTTCGAGTACCACGCCACGCACCCTACCAAGGTGAAGGATCCGAAGCACTTCGAGAAGGAGCCGATGAAGCGCGTGGAGCGGTCGTACGCAGGGTGAGCCCAGTGTTCCGTTGTCAGACGTTAGTTGTCGGTTATCAGGTTTGACACGCCGAAAGCGCATCTTACTGAGGGCTGCATTGCAGCCGGACAAACCCGCCCCATATGCATCGGGCCAAGTCCGGGGCAGGCTAACAACGAACAACTGACAAACCGTCTGTCGTGTTGTTGCGGTTCAAAAACTCACAACCGGTGCGCCAGCACCACCGACTTCCTGAACTTCTCCACGTTCCCTGCCAGGTCATAGGCCTCCAGGTAGATCACGTAGGGACCCATGCGCGCGAGTTCGTTGCCATCCATCAGGCCGTCCCAAGAAGTTGAACCGCTGGTACCGAGCAGTTCATTGTTCATCAGTGTGCGTATGTCCCGACCAGCTAGGTCGAAGACCTTCATCGTACCTACAAATCCCGGCTCATCAAATTTATAGGTGATGGTGAGCAGGTCCTGGTACCCATCGTTGTCCGGGGAGAAGATGGCCGGTTCGATCGTGAGTGTTCCCTTGGCTTCGGGTGCCAAGGCGTATTGGGAATTCTGGTAGCCCGGTGTCGCGAAGTTCACCGCTTGAGAGGCGCTGTGCCAGTTACTGTTATCGCTGGTGGGTCGGTTGGGGTCTGCACGCTCCAAACTCACCCCATCCACACTCTTCAACAAGGCAAACTGCAACGCATCGCTATAGTTGAATAGATCGAGGGTATCGCCGTTCTCAGCGAGGAAAACAACCCTACCACTGCCGTTATTGTAGGACGGTAAGGCCATCTGCAACATCCGGTCGGCATGGCCCAGCGGATAATTCATCAGCACATTGGCGGGGCTAGATGCGATCGCCACGTATTCCCCAGGCAATAAAAGATAGGGGTTCGCGGTGATCAAGCGCTTGTCCGCATTGATATTGGACAACTGAAGCCCGGCCAAACTCACCACCTTCTGCGAGCGGTTATAGAGTTCCACAAAGTCGCTGCCCGTGCCACGTGGGTCGTACAGCACTTCGTTGATCACCACATCACCCTTTTGTATTGGCTGTGGCAAAGCGAATGAAAGTGTGTTCGCCGATCCGATTGGATTTCCGGGGCAATCGCTTACCTCGGTCACGGTCACCGTGTGGATCACGCCTTCCTCCAAGGGTGCATTTAGCGTGATGCGTATACGCTTCAGATCGATCACTTGAACGTTCGCGATACCCAAAGCCGGAACGAAATCGTACGTGCCGCTCAACAGGGAGGCCTGATCCATTAGTTCGTTGAACAACAGATCTACTGTCGAAGCATCGATCACGAAGACCTTCAGTAAGGTTGGAGGTTCGGTATCATTCTGGATCGCGAACACGCTGTTCACCGCACCCGGCGTGCCACCAAGACCATCCGTGGAAGAGGTCCAATTGCTCACGTCCGAACAGGGTGTGTATGGATCCTTGCGCTCCAAGCTCCATCCGCCATTTGCCTTTACCGCGTCGTTGTACCAAGAGATGTCATAGGTCACCGCATCGATAGTGGTGCCAGCAGGATCCTTCAGCACCATCGCATCGCCCGCGTTCACCAAGGCAGGGAAGGACGGCACGCCGATGGAGGTGCCAAAGCCTGAGAAAAGCGGCGCAGCACTTGTTCCTGAAAGGATCACAAAGCCGCCCGGGGGCAACTGGATCGATGGCAACGTCCCACTGGAGGTGCCTGCAAAGATCTTCCAGCCCTGCAGGTTGAAGAAGCGGTCCGTGGTGGTATTGAAGAGTTCCACGAATTCCGCATTGGGTAAACCCACTACGGGGTCGGGGTCCGGCATCATTTCATTCATGATCACATCGCCGGGCAGGGCTACCGACATCACAGCATACAGGAAATTGACCGTACCGTTCACGATCGGGTTCCCCGAAAGGTCCTCCACGCCATTCACCGCAAGCGTGTATGTGTTCCCGTTCTGCATCGCGGATTGAAGCGTGAGATGGACCAGGGCAAGATCGGAAGCATCCCGGGTCACTGCGGTGATGGCGTTGAAAGGGATCAGGCCGTAGTTAAGGATGTTCTCAGCGGAGGCCTGCTCAACCGGCTCATTGAAGAGCAGATCCACATGCTGGTCGTCCGTCACTGTCGCGGAAACGATGATGGGCGGAGTGATGTCGAGGACGATGGGCCCTGCATGGAAGTCATCAAAGAAATGCTTGTTAACCGCGGAGGCCGCCGTGCTCTGTACGATCCGGATGCCGAAATACGAGCTGGTGGTGATACTGGCATCCGTGGCCGTTCCTGCCGTGAGGTAGCTGCCCGTATTGCCATCATCGTATTGGAGCGTCCACAGGTTGGAGGCATCGCGCGTCACCTTGATGCGGAACGGGTTGTTCGTGCTGCTGTTCACGATGCCGTCCGGGCTTGTCACCAAAAGTGAGGAAGTGCCCGCACTCATCCGGTTCAACACCACATGCTTGGCTGTTTCCCCGATCCGCACGAAATAGCCATTGGCAGGTGTGGAAAGGGCCTGCACATCGCTCATCAAGTACACGTCCACATAGTTGGCGCTGGATGGACTGAACTTCAGGTTCACGAAGAACTCCCACTGGGCATTGGCGGCCAGCGTGGATGGCGTGCTCAGATAGTAGGTCGCTGCGGCCGTAAGTGTGCCTGTGTTGGATCGCAATTGGCCGGCATCGATCGTGAAGAGCGCATCATCTCCGCTCCACGTGGGGTTGGAAGTGAAATCCCCATCGCTGAAGTCGTCGGTGAACTGAGCGTTTGCTAATGAGGCGGTCAATAATGAGGCAAGGAGGAAATGCAGAAGTCGAGCTACGTATGGCATGTGGAAGGTCAAGGAAGGAAAGGTAGTAGTTTTGTAAGGCTGACAAAGTAATTCGTGAAATGAAGGTTGCGGTAGTAGGTGCCACCGGCATGGTAGGCGAGATGATCCTGAAAGTCTTGGAGGAGCGTTTGGGCGATGTGGTCGATACGATCCTGCCTGTAGCCTCGGCCGCCAGCATCGGAAAATTGGTGCGCTACAAGGGTAAGGAAATCCCGGTGATCAGCATGGAGGATGCCTTGCATGCGCGTCCAGAATTAGCGTTGTTCTCGGCAGGAGGGGGTACCTCCTTGGAATGGGCACCGAAGTTCGCGGACTTAGGCACCATCGTGATCGACAATAGCAGTGCTTGGCGGATGGACGAAAACAAGTTGCTCATCGTCCCGGAGATCAATGGCGACCTAGTGGATACCAAGGACTTTTCGAAGGGTGGCATTATTGCCAACCCCAACTGCAGCACCATTCAATTGGTAATGGCACTGGCCCCCTTGCATGCCCGATATACGGTGCAACGCGTGGTGGTGAGCACCTACCAGAGCGTTACAGGAACCGGCCTGAAAGCCGTGAAGCAACTGGAAGATGAGCGCATGGGTCGCGAGGGCGAGCGCGCTTATCCGTATCGGATCGAGGGCAATGTGCTGGCCCGCTGCGATGAGTTCCTGGACAATGGCTACACCAAGGAGGAGATGAAGTTGACCTGGGAAACCCGCAAGATCCTGGACCCTACCATTCGTGTTACTGCCACCGCCGTTCGCGTGCCGGTTACCGGTGGCCATAGCGAAGCGGTGAACGTGCAGTTCGCCAACGATTTCACTTTGGCCGAAGTACGCACCTTGCTGCGCGAGGCTCCTGGCGTTGAAGTGGTGGACTCTCCTGAGATGGATGCGTACCCCATGCCTTTGCATGCAAATGGAAAGGATGCCGTGTTCGTAGGGCGCCTTCGCCGCGATGAGAGCCAAGACAACACGCTGAACATGTGGGTGGTAGCGGACAACCTTCGCAAAGGAGCGGCTACGAATGCCGTGCAGATCGCGGAGCTATTGATCCGAAAGGGCACTCGACAGGTGCAACAAGCCTGATCGCAACTCCGTTCCTTGCTCGATCCTTCTCACACGATCACCCTCATGAAAATACACGTGCCACTGACCTTGGTCTGCGCTGTTGTTTTCACCACCCTGCAGGGCCAAACGGTCCATTCCATTTCCATGGGCTTCGGGCCGAACAATATCACCCAGCCGGCCTTGCTGCGAAGCGATGTGTTCCTCTTGACTGCATTGGAGCCGGAGAGCGTGGCGGACTATGCCTTGGATCCAAGGGATCGGCAAGAGGGGTCCTTCTCCTTCGGGATATCCATAGGTCTATTGCCCTTCCGCAAGGAAGACCGGCGTGGCCCGGAACTCCGCGTAGGCTTTATACACGCCGGTTGGAATGATCGACAGGCGATCTTGCGACGCACGATACGCACACCCTACGATACTCTTGTTTCAGTTGCCACCGGTGAGCAGTTCCTAGTGGACTCGATCCACGGGAGCACCTATTACATCCTCACCCAAGCGGAACGGATCGGTCTGGATGCTTCTCTTGTTTGGAGCACCACGGCGAGGTGGAGTTTGTATGGCGGAGTGGGCGTAATGGGAGGTCCGAGCCTTAATGCCCGCACCTACGTGGCCCTGCACCAATATGAAGGAGTTGCTGCAGCCGGGAGCAACTATGCCAATTACCCACAAGGTGGCGTCCGGGAGAGCCAAAATGGGGCCACCAAGGGTGGTACCGGCTGGTGGATGGCGGCCTACGTGCCTCTCGGGCTCGACTTCACGCTTTCGCGCCAGCATGCCTTTTGGCAGAAAATGCATCTTTACTATGAGATGCGGCCCCAGTTGGTCGTTCAAGGCAGTCCTGAACTGGACAACACCGTTGGAACAGGCGTGCTGGCCAGCCTCGGTATCCGGATGACCTTGTAATCCACTCCGTTCAACCTTCGCTTTCGCTCTCGGGCGGCGGGGTTCCGGCTTCCGGTGGTGCAGGTGCTTGCGCGTGGCGCAACCGCTTGTCCTCACTCCGTTGCACCAAGATCAGCATCACGATGCCCACACTGATGGCGGCATCGGCAATGTTGAACACGGGCCGGAAGAACTCATACTCATCTCCGCCCCAGATGGGAAGCCATTGAGGAAAGCGCCCGTGGAGCAAAGGGAAGTAGAACATATCCACCACGGCGCCATGTAGAAAAGGGGCATATCCGCCTTCGGACGGGAACAGGACCGCCTTCTGGAACGGCGTGCTGGCATCGAAGATCAGACCGTAGCAGGCGCTATCGATAATGTTGCCCAATGCACCGGCGAACACCAACGCCAAGCTTACGGTCATCGCTGTGCTTCGCTTGTCCTTCACCGCTTTCCAGAGCAGGTAACCGATGCCCACCAATGCCAACATCCGGAAAATGGTGAGGGCCATTTTTCCAGCTTCACCACCGAACTCAAGACCGAAGGCCATGCCCTTGTTCTCCACGAACTGCAGGTAGGCCCAATCATGCCCCTGCCCGAAAAGCGGGATGGATTCGCCCAGGAAAAATCCGGTTTTCACCCAGAATTTCAGGGCTTGGTCGGCCACCAGGACCGCCAGTATGATCAAAAGGGAGCGCTTCACCGGAGTTGTGGTCCGATCAGTTGCTCATCTGCTGCTTGGCCTCGATGCTCAGCGTAGCATGAGGCACCAAACGAAGACGCTCCTTGCTGATGAGCTTCCCGGTGACCCGGCAGATGCCATAGGTCTTGTTCCGGATGCGCAACAGCGCATCTTCCAAGTGCTTGATGAACTTCTCTTGGCGACCGGCCAGTTGGGCGGTCTCCTCGCGGCCGAGGGTCTCACTGCCATCCTCGATCATCTTGAACGAGGGGCTGGTGTCTTCCGTGCCGTTGTTGTCCGTATTGGCCAAGGTCTGCTTCAGCAGCGCATAGTCCTTCCGGGCATCCTCCAATTTGTTGTTGATGATGGTCCGGAACTCCTCCAGGTCAGTGTCGGTGTAGCGATCCTTATCGCCGCCCTCCAATGTGCTCACCTGCTTCTTCACCATCGGCGTTACGCGGGGCATGCTGGGGCCTACACCCATTGTCACCAATGGCTTGGCTGGTGCCTTGGGCTCCGCAGCCTCCTTGGAGCGCTTGCGTGCTCTCGGCTTGGCGGCGGTCTTTTTGGCTGGTGCGGCTTTAGCGGCTGGTGCTGGTGCTGTCTTCTTGTCTGGGCTCTTTGGAGCTGCTTTTGGGGCGGCTTTAGCGGCAGTGGTCTTCACGGCCTCTTTCCCTGCCTTCGCGGGGCTTTTGGCCTTCGGAGTTTCTTTCTTGGTCGGTTTAGCCACAGCCTTCTTCACGGCTTTGGCAGGCGCCTTTGTTGCTGGACTTTTTGCCGCGACCTTCTTGGTGGCGGGCTTTACGGTCGTCTTCTTCACGGTCTTTGGAGCTTTCTTGGCTGGTTTCGCAGCCGGTTTCGCCTTGGCCGCCTTGGCAGGAGCAGCTTTTTTCACCGCCATCTTTTTGGCCGGTACAGGCTTCTTCACCGCAGCCTTCTTGGCTACGGACTTCTTCACAGGGGCCTTGGCAACGGCTTTCTTCACCGCCGCCTTCTTCACTGGCTTCGTAGCTGCCGCCTTTTTAGCGGGCTTGGAAACGGGCTTTTTCTTTGCCATTGCAGGACCCCTTTTGAATTTGGTCCGCGAATATAGGCAATTTAAAGCCTCAAAGGGTGGCTTTGGCCAAGGCCAAAAAGCACTTCCCTGCACCCTCCAATTCCACCTCTATGGGCTTCCCAAAGACAGGATCAAGCTCAGATACAAGAAGCTGATCCTCAGGTGTTGACGCCAATGTTTCCGCCAAAATATGTCGGGCATGGGTCGTTACCGCCTGTTCAAAAGGTCCTCCACCGTTCCGTTGAATGTGCAATTGGATGCGGTCCGTTACCTCCAATCCGCTCTCTTTCCGCAGGGCCTGAATACGGCTCACCAGCTCGCGGGCCATGCCTTCTTGGAGCAATTCATCGTCCAGTTCAATGTCAACGGCTACGGTGAGCCCGCCCTCACTGGCCACGCTCAGGCCGGGAACATCTTCAGCGGAAATCTCCACTTCCTCTAAGAGGATCTCCAGCGGTTCGCCATCGATATCCAACGAAACACGACCCGCCTGCTCCAGTTCGGCAATACGGTCCTGATCGAAGCTATTGATGGCGGCTGCAGCAGACTTCATACGCTTCCCAAGGCGAGCACCGAGCTTCTTGAAATCCGGCTTGATCTTCTTCGTGAGTTTGCTTTCGCTGGGGTCCAGCATCACCAATTCCTTCACGTTCACCTCGCTGAGTACCAGGTCGCGGATGGCGTCAAGGTCGCTGCGCATGGCATTGTCCAGAACGGGCACCATCATTTTCCGCAGCGGCTGGCGCACGCGATGGCCCTCCTTCTTCCGGATGGAGAGCACCAAGGAGGTGAGCCTTTGCGCCAAGGCTGTGCGCTTTTCCAGCACGGTATCGATCAAGGCTTTATCCGCCTTTGGCCAGTTACTCAGGTGTACGCTTCCTCCGGTGAGGTCGCGGTAGAGCCGATCGCTGAAGAAGGGCGCGATGGGTGCGCTGAGCATCGCCACCACTTCGAGGCAGCGGTGCAGCGTTTGGAATGCGGCATTCTTGTCGTCACCCTGTTCGCCTTTCCAGAAACGGCGACGGTTCAGGCGGACGTACCAATTGCTGAGGTCTTCCACCACGAAATCCTGGATGGCGCGCGCGGCCTGTGTGGGCTCGTAAGTGTCGTAGGCCTCCTGCACTTGCACGAGGAGGCTGTTCAAGCGGGAAAGCACCCAGCGGTCCATTTCGGTACGCTTGGCCATCGGCACTGCGGCGGTCTTCGTGTCGAAGCCGTCGATGTTCGCGTAGAGCGCGAAGAAGCCATAGGTGTTGAAGAGCGCGCGGAAGAATTTGCGCTGCACTTCGGTGATGCCCTCGGCATCGAACTTCAGGTTGTCCCAGGGCTGTGCATTGCTGATCATGTACCAGCGCACTGCATCCGCTCCGTAGGCATCCAGCGTTTTGAACGGGTCCACCGCGTTGCCGAGGCGCTTGCTCATCTTCTGACCGTTCTTGTCCAGCACCAGTCCGTTGCTCACCACGGCCTTGTACGAAACCTGATCGAACACGAGCGTGCTGATGGCGTGCATCGTGTAGAACCAGCCACGCGTTTGGTCCACGCCCTCGGCGATAAAGTCCGCCGGATAGCTGGTGTCGAAAGGCGCGTTGAACGGACGCGGATCGTTAGCTTTCAGTTTTTGGTAGTCCAGACCCCATTGGGCATAGGGCATACTACCGCTGTCGAACCACACATCGATAAGGTCGCTCTCGCGCTTCATCGGCTTGCCGCCCGGGCTTAACAGCGTGATGCGGTCCACGTAAGGCTTGTGCAAGTCCACGACATCATACTCTGCTGCGGAAGGGTTCTCGGAGTCGAAGTCCTTCAGCGGATCCTCGGTCATCACACCGGCCTTAATGGCGCGTTCGATCTCCGTTTTCAACTGCCCAAGTGTGCCGATACAGAGCTCTTCATCGCCATCGGCGGTGCGCCAAATGGGCAGCGGGATGCCCCAGTAGCGGCTGCGGCTGAGGTTCCAGTCCTGCAGGTTCTCCAGCCAGTTGCCGAAGCGGCCCGTGCCGGTGCTTTCCGGCTTCCAGGTGATGGTCTTGTTCAGCTCTACCATGCGCTCCTTCTTGGCGGTGCTGCGCACGAACCAGCTGTCCAGCGGGTAGTAGAGGATCGGCTTGTCGGTGCGCCAGCAGTGCGGGTAGTTGTGCTCGTACTTCTCCACCTTGAAGGCGCGGCCCATCTCCTTCAGCAGGATGGCAAGCTCCACGTCCACGCTCTTCTCCGGCGCGCTGCCTTCGGGGTAGTATTCGTTCTTCACGAACTTCCCGGCAAAGGCGCCCATCTCCGGGGTGAAGCGGCCTTGCAGGTCCACCAGGGTGAGCGAGCCGATGCCGTGCTGGCGTGCCACGCGCATGTCGTCCGCGCCGAAGCTGGGCGCGGTATGCACCACGCCGGTGCCGTCCTCGGTGGTCACGAAATCGCCGCCGATCACCTTGAAGGCATCGCCGTCCGTGGGCTGCGCGAAGTCCAGCAATTGCTCGTAGCGGACGCCTTCCAGCTGGTGGCCGAGGAACTCGCCCTCGATGGTCCAAGGGATGTGCTTCCCGTCGCGCTTGTAGTCCTGGAAGGAGGCGTCCTTGCTCTTCTCGTTGAAGTAGGCGCTCACGCGCGATCTCGCCAGCACCACGGTCTGCGGCTCGTGGGTGTAGGGGTTGAAGGTCTTGATCCGCACGTACTCCAGCTTCGGGCCCACGGTGAGCGCGGTGTTGCTGGGAAGGGTCCACGGGGTAGTGGTCCAGGCGAGGATGAAAACCTCCCCGAAAGCATCCTTGAAGAGAAATTCGCTTGCGGCATCCTGCTTCACCTTGAACATGGCCACCACGGTGGTGTCCTTCATCGGCTTGTAGGTGCCGGGCTGGTTCAGCTCGTGGCTGCTGAGGCCGGTGCCGGCGGCGGGGGAATAGGGCTGGATGGTGTAGCCCTTGTACAGCAGGTCCTTTTCGTGCAATTGCTTCAACAGCCACCACACGGTCTCGATGTAGCGCGTCCGGTAGGTGACGTACGGCTGCTCCATATCGAGCCAGAAACCGATGCGCTTGGTGAGGTCGTTCCACACGTCGGTGTAGCGCATCACCGCCTCCTTGCACTTGCGGTTGTAGTCCTCCACGGAGATGCTCTTCCCGATGTCCTCCTTGGTGATGCCGAGCTCCTTTTCCACCCCGAGCTCGATGGGCAGTCCGTGCGTGTCCCAGCCGGCCTTGCGGTCCACGCGTTTGCCTTGCTGCGTTTGGAAACGGCAGAAGATGTCCTTGATGGTGCGGGCCATCACGTGGTGGATGCCCGGCAGGCCGTTCGCACTGGGCGGGCCTTCGTAGAACACGAATGGCGGCGCGTCCTTGCGCAGCTCCAAGCTTTGGCCAAAGGTGTCCTCAGCCTCCCACTGCTTCAGGATATCCGCCGCCAGCTTTGGCAGGTCCAACTCATCGTATTGCGGAAAACGCTTGTCCATGGCGGTTTTTTGAAGGGTGGCAAAGATAACTAGGTCGAACGGGGTCTATTTCAACCGCGAATATGGAATTGGACTTCTACGCCGAACCGCCCCATTGCATAGTGAGGCACTGCACTCTCTCGTACAAGTCTTTCGACCCAACCAGACTAAATGTAAGTTTCAGCACCGGCCATTGCGGGAAAGTTGGGACTGCTTAATTTGGAGCCGTATTGAATGCTTGCTGTAGAAGTCGGAGGCTTTAAGGCAATGATCATGACCAAGAACGTCCAGAAGCCACAAGTGGCCCAGCTGATATGCCATCGGTGATCTGCGGTGGCTGGAACACTTGCGGGAGCGATGGGTTACTCCATAGCTGTCCAATGAAACATGAATTGTCCTATATTCTGATTCTATGTATTATTGGTTGCTCCCAAACCCCACAGGTGACTCCAACAGCGGAAGAACTAGCGTTGATCACCACCTTGGATGACCGCTTGGTCGCGCCGGGAGACAGCAATGCCATACTCGGTCGTGAACACCAATGGGGGAGTTCTGTTTATCGATTAGGATATCGAGAATTGCCACCATGGCAAAATTTTGTCGAAGGCAAAAGTGCAAATCCGGGATATTATTGCCCTCGAATAGATAGGCTGATATTTGCCCAGAACTTCTCTCCAGTACCAAAGAAGCCTTGTGAGTACGAATTTGAAAATCCTTCATATTTTAGAACACGGAACAGGAATGGGTTAACTGGTTTAGTCCACGATGGCAGTGGGGCCTTAGTCCAGTTAAACAAGCCAGTATGGTATCCTTATTTCCATAAACGTTCACCACTTCCCTTCTTGAACATGGAAGTGGCTTATGAGGTTTTGGACAGTATATGGGTTGACCAGTGGACACCGTTGGAAAAGCGAGTAGTCATCAAATTGTACCATCGTGATTCAATGTTAGATGTGTTTTTTCCGGAGAGAACGGTGGTTGCACCTTTCAACATGCATGAATTTAGATCGGCATATCAGGTGATAAAATCTCATTTTGACTCGCGGTACCAAAGTCATTACGACCCCTTAGGGCATAACATCAATGAGTCTAACATCTTTAAGGACAAGCCATACAGAGACCTGATCAATTTGAGTTGCTGGTTGACTCCAGACTCTGTTGCTATTGAGTTGTATTGCTTTCCTGCGGACATCCTGGACCGATACATCCGGATTGATCCGATCGGCCGATTGGTATTGGATACAACCACAGAAACCTATCACCGGGAACCCGCCATTCGTAAAGATGAGGACGGTTATCCAGTTGGTGATGCTTCGAGCGTAGCGTATGAGATCCATTCTGAAGACTTGGCCATCTGGGTGGTCTATCGGTGGTTGAAGAATCCTCATTGATGGATTCGTCATCACGTAAGTTTCATTACTATCTTTCTTACCATTTACCCTTAGGTCATGAAAACCAAGACCCTCCTTTCCCTCACACTGTTCGCTGCTCTGCTGGTCACTTCCTGCAAAAAGGATGATGATGCCACGCCCGCAAGCACCACACCTGCCGCCAACACCGACCCGCGCGCCGCACATGTGGGCACTTACTTGACCACGGATTCACTGTGGCTCGATGGCCAATTGTACAACCCGCCCTTTGTGACTTACGTGCTTTCCATCACCACCGGCGGCACCGCCTCGGACACGTTGTACTTCAACAACCTGTTCAACGACGGGGCCAACTACTACGCGCTCTATTCCAACAACTTTTTCTCCTTCCCTTCGCAGAATGTGAGCGGCCCGTACAACCTCACCGGCAGCGGCACCTTCGATGGCACGATGGTCCATTACCAGACCTCCGGCGATGTGTTTGTCCACCACGGTCACGGGGAGAAGCAGTAGATCACAGGTACTGCTGAAGGGGTCTTGGGATCGAGCGGTAGCTCACAAACTCCCAGCGGCCTTCAGATCACCGTACCGAATTCAAGAAGCGCGCCCTCGCCCCGCCAGCGTTTACACCGTATCTTCATACCATGGAACGCACGATGCGGATCGTCTCCTTGAAAGACCCTACGACGGACAAGGCATTTTGGCGGGGGCGGACCCCTGCGGATCGTTTGGAGGCGCTCGAATACCTTCGCCAACACTACATGGGGCCTGCACATGCCCAGCAAAGACTGCAACGGATTTGTCGCATTGCTCAAAAAGCATGAGGTGGACTGACCACCATTGATGGCGTCGCCTTCGATGCGTGCTACGCCAATCAGAAGGTGGTCACTTTCGATGGCCTTCCCATGAACTTCATCGGGTATCATGACCTGATCACGAACAAGAAGGCAACAGGACGGCACCGTGATCTGGACGATGTGGAGAACTTGGAACCGGAGTGAACGCGGTGAGCTGGTCTCAGACTGTCTCACGGAATTCAAGAGACCCGCACCGAGAGCTGAAGCCCTTCCGCTTGTTGAAGCGAATGCAGGATGGCGAACAAGTTCTTGGAAGTGGGATTGCCTTGGGATGAGAGGCTGCGCATGATGCTCTTAGA
Organism: Cryomorpha ignava; assembly: GCA_040391235.1. Lineage (GTDB taxonomy): Bacteria > Bacteroidota > Bacteroidia > Flavobacteriales_F > PHOS-HE28 > PHOS-HE28. The sequence goes on along the minus strand of JBEBYG010000002.1, from coordinate 218,183 downwards.
ATTCAGCTTCGTCTTTTCCGCCAGTGCCTCAAAGCCGATGGTCGCATTTACGTAGTCGCGGATCAGCGCTTTCCCGGTGTCCAAGTCGTCGTTTAGAAGGCATTCAATGGCCTCGGTCAAGAGACCGTGCCGGAACTCGGGGTCTCGCTTTGCGCGGGCTTGAACGTGCAGTTTGAAATCCTTTGTCAGTACCAGGGGAGTCATCCTGTTCTTCGTTTTTCAATAGAAGGCACGTGAAGATAAACCAACAGACCTACTGATGCGCCTCATTCAGCGGTACTGCCGGAAAATGCCCGTATCAAAGGGTGTCCACCAGCATGCCTTCTGGCCGGATGCTTTCAGCGCATCGTTCGTCCAGGTATTGCAGGTGTGGAAGAGGTTGTAGCGGCCCACGCCGTCATAGAAGGCATCGGTGAGGCCATAGTTGGCCTGTGTGACGATGTGCATGGTTTCTCCATCGGCATCGTAGGCGAAGCTTTGGTGGAGGTAGATCACCAAGCGGGCGTACTGCCCCGCACTGAGTGTGATGCGTTTGCAGTCCTCGCCTTCGGTGAGCTGGTGGTGGAAGGTGGCGTGCATGGCGGAGGTGCCCAGCCCGCTTACCGCGTTGAACGCGACGCGAGGTGTGAGGTCGCCCCAAGTGGGCGTTTCGAGGTAGAAGCCCTTATCGCCCCATCCGAAGCCGACCCATGCGGCGGAGCTGTCCTGCCCCTTTGTGTTGCGGTAGGACACGAGCGTGCTCCAATCGATCTGTTCCGTTCGCACGGGTACCACGATGTCGGTGTGGACGCCGTTGGACAGGATATAGGCGGTGATATCTGTTCCGCCATCCTGCTCTGCAGTGACAGGGATCCTGGAGAGAGTGAACGCAGCCACCAGATACAGAGCGATGAGCGCGAGGAAGGCGCCCAGCACGCGGCCTATGGTGCGGAGGATCTGATTCAACATGGAGCGGAGCCGAATGTAGTCCACTGATGTGCAGGGCTCTGACGGGCGATCTCGCTTTTTCTGTCCACAGATTACACAGATGACACAGATGTGCCTTACGGCACCGGAGGGCTTACGGCCGCCGAAAAGAGGAACCGCAGATGAAACAGATGGACACAGATAGCCCCCGCGTTGCGGGGGCGTCGGACCCCAGACGCATGAGTGAAGCCGCTCGGACCAACTGACCAAAGCGCTTTGGAGATCTTGTGAAACTGCTTCCCGTAGCTCTTGCAGTCCTGTTTGGAGGGAGGATTCGTGCAACCCTTGTTCTTCGGTACGAAAGGGCGATCTTCCTAGTTCAAGCATTTCAGACCATTAAAGAACGCAGCATGAACACAACCACCAATACCTCTTCGCCCACATTCAATTCCGCTGGACTCTTCACGCTGGCCCTACGTCTTGTAGTGGGTTGGACGTATTTCTCCGCCTTCTGGAGAAGGGTGGCTTTGGAGAATAAGCTGGACGCGGAGGTTGCTGGTTATATCGGTGAAAAGTTCAACCACTTCCTTCCGAATGCCTTGCTGATCAAGCCTTTGATCGAATACTTGGTGAGCAATCCGGAAGCGTTGTGGTGGAACATGGTGGCCTTCACCATTATCGAAGGTGTTGTGGGGCTTTTCCTGATGTTTGGGCTGTTCACACGGGCCATGAGCGTGGCCGTCTTCGGGTTAGCTATGGGGATCCTATTGGGTTCGGGCTGGATCGGCACCACCTGTTTGGACGAATGGCAGATCGGCATCCTTGGACTGGCCGCTGGCTTCACGATGTTCCTTACCGGCAGCGGCGCCTACTCGGTGGACGGATGGATGATGAAGAAGAATTTCGGCATCACGCGCAAGCCTTGGTTCCTTTGGTTGGGTTCGGGGCCCATTGATGCGTTCAACAATCGCTTGAAGCCCTTGGTGCTTGTTGGCGCGTTGAGCATTCTCTTCATCACGCTCGCCACCAACCAGATCTTCCATGGCGGCGTCTGGGGCACGTTGCACAACATGTCCGTGAAGCCGCGCGTGGAAATCCAGGATGCTACGCTCACCTCGGACCGCTTGACGTTTACCATGCAGCGGGTGGAAGGTGCCGATGTCTACGGTTCTTTCCTGATCGGCCTGGCCGTGTTGGATGCGGCCGGTGAAGCGGTGCTTGAACTGGACGGCGCCGCGCTGGCGCAATTCCCGAAGGAGCATATCCACAATGCGTATGTGGCCAAAGTGAAGCCGGGAGCGCACAGCTTGATCCTGCCACTCGGCGCCAAGGCTGAATTGCATGTGTTGGATGACGCCTTCTCCGAACTAGGGCAAGGCGAATACCAGCTGCTTCTTACTGACATCAGTGGTGCTACTTGGACTGCAAAATTGCAGCTATGAACATCCGAAAGGCATTGGCCTTAGCGGGATGGCTGGCATTTCTGCTATAAAGAATCATTCCAGATAAGCCGCGCGAAGGGGGGCGTTTTTCAGCCCTCCTTTCCTACGGCTACTTTTGCGGTGGACCAATCGGCGGCTCAACCCCGCCAAACACACCGCATGGCACGACAAGGACTCTTCGGCTCCTCCCTGATCAAGAAGTACTGGATGGCCCTGACGGGCATTTTCCTTATTGGCTTCCTGGTGATCCACGCGGGCATCAATGCGCTGATCTTCTTCAATGATGGCGGGGTGACCTTCAATGAGGGTGCTCACTTCATGGGCACCAACCTGATCATTCGCACCATGGAGCTGGTGCTCTTCCTCGGCCTCATCCTGCACGTGGTGGATGGCCTGATGCTCTGGCGCCAGAACCGCGCAGCACGTCCGGTGGACTATGCCTTTGCCAAGCACCAAGCCAACAGCAAGTGGTACTCACGGAGCATGGGCATCCTTGGTACGCTCATCCTGCTCTTCCTCATCGTTCACCTTTGGCATTTCTGGATCCCCAGCCGCAACATCGTGGGGAGCTTGGAACCGTACGGCTCTGACGCCGCAGGTCGTGAGAACCTCTTCGCACTGATGGTACAGGTCTTCGCCAATCCTGCTGTGGTAGTGGTCTACGTACTGGGTTGCTTCTCCCTTTTCTGGCACCTGCTTCACGGTTTCAAGAGCGCGTTCCAGTCCTTGGGCCTCAATCACCCGAAATACAACGGCTTCATCGCCTTCTGCGGTGCAGCTTTCGCCATCGTCGTTCCTGTGCTCTTCGCCTCCATGCCGGTGAGCATGTACTTGGGCTGGATCAAATAACAATGGAAACCGGCCGGAAATACTGGTTTTGTTACGGGTTGACCGGTTACGTGTTACGTGTTGCGCCCCACATGCAAACACGTCAACTCGAAACGCGTCAACACGCCAACACGCAACACGTTAAACACTCATGAGCATCCTCGACGCCAAAGTCCCCGCCGGTCCGATCGATAAGAAATGGACCGCGCACAAGGACCATATCCATTTGGTGAACCCGGCCAATAAGCGCCGCATCGACATCATCGTAGTGGGCACCGGTTTGGCGGGCGCCTCCGCGGCCTCCTCGCTGGCGGAGATGGGCTACAACGTGAAGTCGTTCTGCTTCCAGGACAGCTCACGCCGCGCACATAGCATCGCCGCACAGGGCGGCATCAACGCCGCGAAGAACTATCCGAATGACGGCGACTCGGTATACCGCCTGTTCTACGACACGCTCAAGGGCGGCGACTACCGCTCCCGTGAAGCAAACACATGGCGTTTGGCGGAGGTGAGTGCCAGCATCATCGACCAGTGCGTGGCCCAAGGCGTGCCCTTCGCTCGTGATTACGGTGGATTGCTCGATAACCGCTCCTTCGGCGGTGCGCTGGTGAGCCGCACGTTCTACGCCCGTGGACAAACGGGACAACAGCTGCTTCTTGGAGCGTACAGCGCATTGATGCGTCAAGTGGGCAAGGGCAAAGTGAAGATGTACGACCGGCATGAGATGCTCGACCTGGTCGTTGTGGACGGTAAAGCACGTGGCATCATCGCAAGAAACCTCGTGACAGGCGAGCTGGAACGCCACGGAGCACACGCTGTGGTGCTCTGCACCGGGGGCTACGGCAACGTGTTCTTCCTCAGCACCAATGCCATGGGCAGTAACGTTACCGCTGCGTGGAAAGCACATAAGCGCGGCGCCTACATGGCCAATCCGTGCTACACGCAGATCCACCCGACGTGCATCCCCGTTAGCGGTGAACACCAGAGCAAGCTCACCCTGATGAGTGAGAGCCTTCGGAATGATGGCCGCATTTGGGTACCGAAGAAGAAAGAGGACGCCAAAGCGATCCAGGAAGGCAAGAAGAAAGGCAGCGACATCGCAGAGGATGATCGCGACTATTACCTCGAGCGTCGCTACCCCGCCTTCGGCAACCTCGTACCGCGCGACGTGGCGAGCCGCGCCGCCAAGGAGCGCTGCGATGCGGGCTTCGGCGTGAACAAGACCGGAGAGGCTGTCTACCTGGACTTTGCTTCCGCCATCGAACGTTATGGTAAGTCGGAGGCCAATGTCCACCACATCGACAACCCTTCACCGGAGAAGATCCGCGAGCTGGGTATGAAGGTGGTGAGCGAGAAGTACGGCAACCTCTTCGACATGTATGAGAACATTGTTGGGGAGAACGCCTACGAGCATGGCATGAAGATCTATCCCGCCGTGCACTACACCATGGGTGGCCTGTGGGTGGATTACAACCTGCAGAGCACGGTACCCGGCATGTACGTACTGGGCGAGGCCAACTTCAGCGACCACGGCGCGAACCGCTTGGGCGCCTCGGCCCTGATGCAAGGCTTGGCGGACGGTTACTTCATCTTGCCATACACCATCGCCGAACAACTCTCCACGGAGATCCGGACGGGACCGATCAAGACGGATACCGCACCGTTCGACGAAGCCGAGAAGACGGTGCGTGAGCGCATCGATAAGTTCTTCAACACGAAAGGCTCCGAGCCGGTGGATCACTTCCACCGTCGCCTTGGCAAGGTGATGTGGGAGAAGTGCGGCATGGCACGCAACGCGACGGGCCTTCAGGAAGGGATCGAGGAGATCCGCAAGATCCGCGCGGATTTTTGGGCGAACGTTCGCGTACCGGGCAAGCCGAATGAGTTTAACCAAGAACTCGAAAAAGCGGGTCGCGTCGCCGACTTCCTGGAGCTGGGCGAGCTGATGTGCAAGGACGCGTTGAACCGTAATGAAAGCTGTGGCGGTCACTTCCGCGAGGAATACCAGACCGAAGAGGGCGAAGCAATGCGCGACGACGAGAACTACGCCTACGTGGCCGCGTGGGAATGGACCGGCGAACCCGGCAACGATGTGATGCACAAAGAGGAACTGAAGTTCGAGGCATTGAAATTGTCGCAGCGTTCATACAAATAGACGGAGCGTCGACCGCGGGGCCGACCCAACAAAACATCAAGGCAAATGGGCAATATGAAATTGACACTCAAGATCTGGCGCCAAGCCGGCCCCAAGGCCAAAGGCTCCATGGTGGATTACCCCGTCACCGATATCTCCGAGGACATGTCGTTCCTCGAAATGCTTGATGTGCTGAACGATCAGCTGGTGCGCCAGGGCCAAGAGCCGATCGCTTTTGACCACGATTGCCGCGAAGGCATTTGCGGCTCATGCAGTCTCTTCATCGATGGACGTCCGCACGGCCCCAGTCGCCACATCACCACCTGCCAGCTGCACATGCGCAAGTTCAAGGATGGCGACGTGATCCATATCGAGCCATGGCGTGCCGGATCATTCCCGGTGATCAAGGATCTGGTGGTGGACCGCGGCGCATTCGATCGCATCCAGGCCGCCGGTGGCTTCGTGAGCGTGAACACCATGGGCAACCTGGTGGATGCCAACGCGCAGCCCATTGCCAAACTGAGCTCGGACAAAGCGTTCGACGCTGCAGCGTGTATCGGCTGCGGTGCCTGTGTGGCCGCCTGCCCGAACAGCTCGGCCATGCTCTTCGTGGCCGCCAAGGTGAGCCAGTATGCCCTGCTTCCCCAAGGACGGCCCGAGGCTAAGTCGCGCGCCCTCAACATGGTTGAGCAAATGGACAAGGAAGGCTTCGGCAACTGCAGCAACATCGGTGCCTGCGAGATCGAATGTCCGAAGGACATCTCGCTGGAGAACATCGCACGGTTGAACCGCGAGTATTTGGGCGCGGAGATGACGAAGGAGTAGGCCTTTTAGCCGCTTCTGCATGTCGAACCGGAGCTATGCCTGCTTCACTTGTCGAAGGACTCTCAGGAGGCCGGAACCTCTTCAACACGCCTCTATTAGCTGTCCTGATTGTGGCCTGGAGATGGAAAACATCGGCTACAAACTTCGTGTGCCTTCCAAAGCCGACCGCAAGGCTTGGAACGAACTTCAACTAGTCTTCCGCGCAGAAACCGAACGCGGTCTGATTGCAGAAAAAGTGCTGATCGAGGAGCGCAAGAAGCAAGTGAGAAGAGAACTTGAAGTCATGCGGAAGCGGCCATTGACAACCGGAAGGATAGAGGCAATTGACAAACTCGAGAAGGAGTTGAAGCAATTGATCGGCTTATGATGCCTTCCCTAACACGACCGTCCGCGTTCGTGTTGGAAGCATTCGTCCGGTAGGTCTTGGCCCTGAGCGAACAATCGCGGCTGGGGATGCTCAATTCACCCGCTTCAACGCCTGCTTCGGCGTAAGAACGGGCACCAGCATTTGCTGCTTGAAGTCCTTATCGTTGCTCACGATCGCATCGATGGGTCCTGATGCCACTGCAGCATGGAACTGGATGGCATCCTCGATGTCGTTCCAATTACTGTTGATCCCGGCCATCAGTTGCGCTGCGTCCACCTGAGCAATATGGAGATGTGGCAAGATCATGTTCAGGCGACCAGTGATCATTTCACGCGGAAGCTTGTATCGCTGCAGGGAATAGACCATGGTCATCACGGATGCTGCGGTAACGACAAGCTCTACATAGCCCAATAGACCCTTCTTTACCAAAAGGAACGAATCCTCGTGCGAGGGTCGCTCCCCTTCGTACAGGTCGAAGAGAACGTTGGTATCAAGGAAGAACCTCATTTTTTCTTTGACGCCTTCTTCTTCGGCTTATACCCATATGCATAGGCCAGCCGGGGATCCTCTTCAAGGTCCTTCTCCGTGATCTTTCCCGATAGCCATGTCCCCATCTCCTTCAGCCATGCAAAGTCGTCCTCTTTGGCCTTTTCTTTCTGCTCCAGTTCCTCTACCAGCTCATCCACGATCGCGCTCATGGGCTTGGCCCGGCGTGCGCCCGCTTTCCGCAGGAGTGCTACGGTGCGTTGGTTCAAACTGAGAGTGACTTTCTTCTTCATGGTTAACCAAAGATACGTACAACCGTGACTGCTATACATACGCGATCTGCTGCGTAGCTTCGACCCGATGTCGTTGAAAAGCAAGCTCCCCAACGTCGGCACCACGATCTTTTCCGTGATGAGCAAGCTGGCGCAGGAGAGCGGCGCCATCAACCTCAGCCAAGGGTTTCCGGATTTCCCGATCGATGAGAAGTTGAGCGAGCTGACGCATGCCGCCATAAAGGCGGGCCACAACCAGTATGCACCCATGCCGGGCTTGCCAGTGTTGCGCGAGGCCATCACCGCGAAAGTGGCGCGGCTCTATGGCTTCAGCTACAACCCGGATACGGAGGTCACGGTGACCGCCGGAGCCACGCAGGCGCTGTTCACCGCGCTGGGAGCCAATGTTCGGCCTGGCGACGAAGTGGTCATCATCGATCCCGCTTATGATTGCTATGCACCTGCAGTGGAGCTCTTCGGCGGTACGCCCGTGCATGTGTGCTTGGGCAACGACATGAAGTTCGATGCGGATGCCTTGCGCCAGGCGATCACTCCGAAAACGCGCGTGCTGATGATCAACACGCCGCACAATCCGGCGGGCACGATCCTGCGCGATGCGGATATGCGCGCGATCGCTGACATGCTGCGCGGCACGGACATCATCCTCATCAGCGACGAGGTCTACGAGCACCTGGTCTTCGACGGCGAGCCACATGCCTCTGCCATCCGCTATCCGGAGCTGCGCGATCGCGCCTTTGTAGTGTACAGCTTCGGCAAAGTGTTCCACGCCACCGGCTGGAAACTTGGCTACATCCTTGCTCCAGCAGCACTGATGGCGGAGTTCCGGAAAGTGCATCAGTTCAACGTGTTCAGTGTGAACACACCGATGCAATATGCACTTGCGGAATACTTGGCGGATCCGTTGCATTATGAAACACTTCCACGCTTCTACCAGGCCAAGCGAGACCGCTTCCTCATCGGATTGCGTGCATCGCCATTCGAGCCGCTACCCTGCGAGGGCAGCTACTTCCAATTGGCCGATTACAGCAAGGTGAGCGATGACCCTGATCTTGTTTTCGCGAAACGCTTGGCGACTGAATATGGCGTTGCGGCGATACCCTTAAGTCCCTTTTACAAGGAACCTCCTTCCGGACTGCGGCTTCTACGTTTCTGCTTTGCGAAGCAGGACGACACATTGAACAATGCCCTTGAACGACTATGCGCGATCTAAGAGTGACCCTGATACAAAGCATGCAGCATTGGGAAAATGCCGCATCCAACCGCAGCTTGTTCGCCGGTAAACTGGAAGGCCTGCAAGGCACTACGGACCTCATCGTGCTGCCTGAATTGTGGACCACCGGCTTCAGTATGAACGTCGCCTTGGCCGAGACCATGGATGGTGAAACCGTGCGATGGATGAAGGAGCAAGCTGCCCGTGCGGATGCCGCGATCTATGGCAGCGTGATCATCAATGATGGTGGCAAGACCTTCAATCGCGGGCTCTTCGTCAAACCAGATGGCAGCGTGGCGAACTACGATAAGCGACACCTCTTCCGCTTCGCGAACGAGACCGATCATTTCAGCGCTGGCAGCAAGCGAGTGGTGGTGGAGTGGCGTGATTGGCGGATCCTGTTGCAGATCTGTTTCGATCTACGCTTCCCGGTATTCAGCAGGAACAAAGGCGATTATGACGCCGTGCTCTACGTGGCCAACTGGCCAGAGCCACGCCGCTATCCGTGGAGCCAGTTACTGATCGCACGCGCCATAGAAAATCAATGCTACGTGGTAGGCGTGAACCGGGTGGGCATGGATGGCAAGGGTATTCATTACACCGGCGACAGCGTGGCCATCGATCCGAAAGGAGAAGTGATGGTGGCTTGTGAGCCCGCGCGAGACTGCGTCAATCACGCCACCTTGAACGCGGCTGCCTTGGAAGATTTCCGTGCGAAATTCCCCGTGGGAATGGAAACGGACAACTTCGACCTGCGCGAGTGATCAGCGCAATACCTGCACGTGACCCATCCGCGTCTGCTCAAACCCGAGGCTGCCATTCGAGTCCTCAAGCAGACGGTATACGACCCGGAATGCATAGACATCGTTCGGTGCTTGTTGGCCATTGATCGTGCCATCCCAGCCGGTGTTCACATCCGTGGAATGGAAGATCACTCCGCCCCAACGATCGAAGACATGCATTTCATACTCCCCGATGTTGTTCCCAACGGGAAGCCAGATATCGTTACGCCCATCACCGTTCGGCGTGAAGGTGTTAGGGATGAAGATCGTAGGTCGGCAGAATTCGTTCACCTGCGCACTGTCCACCAAAGAGCAACCGAATGCATTGGTGATCGACACGCTCCTCCAGCCGTACGTAGTGGACTTGATCACCTGTGAGGTTTGTCCATCATCCCAACGGAACGTGCTGCCTGCATTGCCCGCATCGATCTCCACGAAATGCGGATCTTCATCCAAGCAGGTAAAAAACTGGTGCGTGAGCATGCGATCGGGGATCGGATTGAAGATCACCCTCACCTCGTCCGATGTGCTGCAATAACCGTTGTTGACCGTCACCAAGTATTCTCCAGTACTGCCTACAGCGATGGTGCGTGCGGAGGACCCGGTATTCCATGTGTAGGAGTTGCCCGGGTTGCCCGCATCCAAGGTGATCCATTCGCCAGCGCAGAGCACGGTATCCGGTCCGAGGTTTACAGCGGGCGGATCCACGAAGGTGGCTGAGGCATTGAAGCTGGCCTCACAACCAAAGGCATTCGTAATGATGACGCTGTACTGCCCCGCTGTGCTAACCGTGATCGCTTGTGTGGTTTGGCCGTTGTTCCATGCATAGGTCGCCCCGGGATTACCCGCATTAAAGGTGATCGGCTGTTCGACGCATGCGGTGATATCGTTCAGGTTGCCAACAGGCGCAGCATGGAAGAGCACCACGATGGTGTCCGTATCCGAGCAATAGCCGTTCGTGGCCGTGGCGATGTAGGTACCACTTGCGATCACATCCAAATACGCCGTGGTTTCACCAGTGTTCCACGTATAATCAAGCGCAGCCGTTCCTGCGCTCAATTGCACCGGAGTGCCTTCGCAAAGTTCTTGGTCCGCGCCCAAGTTCACCGAAACGCGCGGCATGAGGGTCACCACGGCATCAAAGGTCGCACTGCAGTTCTGTGCAGTTGTAACGGTGACCGAATAGGTTCCACTTGCACCCGGGATGATGCTTTGGGTGGTCGCGCCCGTGCTCCACAAATAGGTGCTTCCCGGATTGCCCGCATTCAATGTGGGCACTGCCGTCTCACAAGAAGTGACATCCTGTAACATGTCCAATGGAGCGGGATTGAGCGAGATCTGTATAGCATCCGTGGCCTGGCAGTTTTGCGGCGTGGTCACCGTAACACTGTAGGTGCCGGTGGCATTCACCGTGAGTTGGGAGGTGGTGGCACCGGTGCTCCAGAGTATGCTATTGCCTGTATTACCCGCATCGAGCAAGTGGTTTTCTTGCCCACAGATCGCGAGATCCGGGCCGAGGTCCACCACCGGGAGCGGGTTGAAGGTGGCGAAGAAGGACGTGATCGCTTGGCAGGCCTGGCTATCGGTAATGGTAGCGGTATACTGGCCTGGTTGCGCTACGGAGATGGTCTGCGTGGTGGCATTGGTGTTCCACTCGTAGGTGGATCCCGGGAAACCTGCATCGAGGAGCAGTGGTTGCCCTGCACAGGCGCTCACGTTCACTGGTGTGATCAGGTTATCGAAAGCCACGGTGATCGTGGTGGAACCGGTGATACTGCAACCGTTCTGGTCCGTGAGGGTGAGCACATAGGTGGTGGTGGTGTCCAGCAGGACGGTCGGGGCCAGGATGTTACTCGCGTTCAAATGGCCGGCTGGGGACCAAGTCACTTGATAGGGCGCGGAGAGGTTGTGGCTCACGTGCAATTGCATGCCGAGCACGGAGCAGACGGTGGTATCGGAGGGCATTGCCAACGTGTAGGCCGGGTTCACGTTGACCGTAGTGCTGGAGGTGCGAACACATCCGGTCTGGGTATCGGTGACCGTACAAACGAAGTTGGTCGTATCAGTGGGCGTGGCCAACGTGGTGGCTGCAGAAGGGGTGGCGATGACATTTGAAGGCGACCAAGCAATGGAATACGCTCCTGTGGAACTCACCACTGCAGAAAGCTGCACTTGTTCACCATGACAGATAGTGGGGGCATTGACGGAAGTGGTCACGGAGGTCAATTGACTCACGCCCACAGAGACTTGTTGCGTAGCGGTACAGCCCCATGAATTCGTTGCGCCCACGGTGTAAGTGGTAGTGGCTGAAGGTGTAGCGATCGGGTTGGCGACGATGCTGGAACTGAGTCCGGTGGTGGGTGTCCACGACCAATTTATCCCCGCCCCGGAGGTGACCTGCGCATGCAACTGGGTACCTCCGACATCGCAGCGAACGGTATCACTGATCGGTTGAATACTGAAGGAAGGCGCCACGCGTACCAGCACGGAGTCCACATAGGTGCACCCGGAGGCATTGGTCACTTCCGCCCTGTACCAGGTATCGCTGGTGGGGGTCGCTGTCGGTGAGGCCACGGTGGCATTGCTCAACGTGGCGGCCGGTGTCCATTGCAACTGCCCCAAAGGCTCTTCATAGCGCGTGATCAGCACATTGTCCAAGGACCAGTTGTCTTGTCCGGCACCAGAGTGTGTCAGTTGCCTCCAGCGCAGCCTCACTGAATTCCCCGCCGCACCCAGCGCAGGTACGGGCACATTCACGGATATGAAGCCGGGGAAGGCATTCTCGTGCAACGTTTCCAGTATGATCCATGTGGTCCCGTTCGTGCTGTACTCAAGCACCACATCCTCACCGGGGTCGGCGTCATCGCAAGGTGCGGAGCCGGAGGCGATCTTCAGCGCAAAGTGCGCCATGCCGCCATTGTTGAAGTTGATCGGTGGTGCGGTGGCGCTGCGGGTGGCGCTTCCGTTGAAGTACAAGGCTTCACCCGTTACCGAGCCGCATGCATCGCTGATACTTCCGCCCTGTATGCTCTCCCACCAAGGGGCCCAAGTGCCTTCAAAGGCATCCGCATAGAGCACACGCTCCACCTCGGCGTGCACGGTGGTAGTGTTCCCTGCACAGATGGAATCGTTGGACACGGAAGCACGCAGAGCGAAAATATTGCTGGGTTGCACATGTACCAGCACACTGTCCAAGGCGCTACCACATCCCACCGGGCTGGTCACTTGTAGTTTGTACCACGTATCCTGGCTAGGATATGCGATGGGGTCAGGAATGTTCGGGTCGGACATCTGTGCCGACGGGCTCCAGTTCAGATCGAACCATTGAGCATCGAGAACAGAACCCATCCCGAGTTGAACCGCGGCGAACTGGCAAACAGTAGTGGTGGCAACACCGTTGGCGGTCAGGTTCAGCTGCGGCTGCACGGGCAGGCCCACTTGGAACTCGAAATGCTTGGTGCATCCGCTCGGTGCGATCTCGCCGTCCACACGGTAAACGTCATTGTGATCGGGTGTGAAACTGTAGCTATTACCCGTAGCCAACACAGTGCCGGGGTCGCTGGCCATGGTCCATTGCGCATTGGCCAAGGTGATGGGAGTCGTGAGCGTGATCGGTCCGGAGGAGCAGATCACAGTATCCTGCTGGGTTGGCACCGCCATGCTGTTGGAGACCCCGTACATGTAGCTTTCGCCGGAGGCTAGACCATATGCGTAGGCCAAGAAACCTGCAGGTGAGGAAAGACGGTGACTGCCTGCGGTCACGAAGACCTTGGCGTATGAATAACCGGCACATGCGGAATAAGTGCTGAACAAGGCAGGGGAAATGGGGCTGCCATCCAATTGCAATTGGGAGATCGCGCCAGTAGGTGTCACTACGCTTACGTAATGGCCCATCACCGATTGCGTGGAGAAAAGGGTGGTGAACTGTGCGGAAGTGCTCATCCGATCATCGGGGGTGAGCAAGAGCAAGGATGGATCACCGCTGCCGGCGCAAGTTGCTCCTTGCATGATCTGGGTCACACTGACCGGCCTGCTGCTGGAAATACAGACAGCTTGTGAACTGTTCAATACCTGATGCGTCTGCCCTGCATTCAATGCGATCGGGCTACCGCCATCTATGGAGACCATCGTGTTGTTCTCATTGGCCAATATGCGGTAGGCCCACACTGCCAAGCTGCCCAAGGGCACGGTGTGAAAGGCGGTTCCCCATGTATTCACCGGGGTCATTTGCTCATTCACATGGTCGCAGGCAGCACAGCTTACTACCGCGCACATGCTTCCTCCGAAGACCGCAAAAGGGCGGCAAGGACCGCTGGCTGCCGTACCGGAGATCACTGTGCCGGTGAGGTCGGTGAGACCGCTGAGTGCCTGCACTTGATAGACTTGTCCGGCATTCAGGTTCACGGTGAAAGGAACCCCGGGGGCTTTTCCCGCCGTGGTCATGGTGGAAGGCGTGATGCTTATGGAAGTGCCATCAGCGGTGGCCACGATCAAGAATTCGCTGCGGAAGATGTAGCTGCCGTTCGGAAAGGCGGTGGAGGTGCCCGGAAGCGCATCCACCCGATAGGAAGTGCCGAGGCCGGAAACGGGCAGTACCTGCGCAGCATCGGTGGTCTGGTTCTGGTAGTTCACCGCCGTTACCGTGACCGGCTCCACGGAAGTGATGTGCACGCCCAGGTCCTGGATGGACTCCGACCCGATGATCTCATAGAGGTTAGGCACCGCAACGGATGTAATGCCGTTCGCCGGTACACTGAAGGACGCGCTCCAACCTGCCAAAGGAATGCTCACAGTTCCCGTAGTGGCCTGGGCGGCCGCGATCTTCACCGAAAGCTGTTGGGTACCCGATGCATTCTGCATAAAGCCCATCCAGAACTCACGTCCGCGAGTGTCCAAATGTTCCGACTGTGCGGAGGCAGCAACTGCTACCAACACCAGAAGGGCACTGAGTAAAGGACGTATGCGGAGTTGTTTCACGATAGGAGTAGGCTTTGGTTTTTCGACGCCTTATTACGACGGCGAAGCCAGAAGGTTCGTTTCGACGAACATGCAAATCTAATCGACGAACTATAATACGTGGAATTATTCGAATTGGTTGCCTGGCCCATGAAAAGGCCTTACCGATCAAGGGATGCAGCTGATCTCGGGAGACCCAAGGGAGCTGAAAGTGAAAATAGATGCGCGTCGAATCCTTCGACGAACGAGCTCAGAGGCGACTTTTCACCCCCCAAATGCGCTCCACCGCCCATCCGGCGCGTATCACCACCGGCTCCGGATCGAGGAATACCCGTTCCGGTTGCACGTCCTGGACGAACGACCCGGTGGTCCATCGGCCGTCGCCATTCCGGTCCTGGATCAGCTTCAGCCCATAACTGCCCGGTAGCAGGTCCGTCCAATTCGCTTCCCCCGGCAGGGATTCCACCCCCACCTCTCGTACCACCTTGCCTTGGGCAGTGAGCAATTGCAGCACCAGAGGGCCTTGTATAAAAGTGCCGCTATCCACTACAAGCTCCACTTTAAGCTTCCCCAGCGTTCGCGGATCACGAGCGCCAAGGGTGAGCCGCGTGGTATCGTTGGTCCCTCCCATCACTCCCTTGATCGCCTTCGGATACAAAACCAGTGATGCGGACTTCCCGAGCGGTATCTGCAGGTTGAGCCTGATGGTGCGTTGCGAGGTGCTGTCCAAGAACGGTAGGAACGGAACCGGCAGGGTATCCAACTTCAGTTCAGCATGGATCATATCCACCTCAGCCACCGGGCGTGTGCTCCAGAGGTTCCATGCTCCTGTGATGGCATCGCGCAACGGTGTGATCACCAAATTGAACGGCATGGAGCCTACAGCGCGGTAGGTCAGTGTGTCCAGTTCCGCACCATCCTCACTGACGGCAAAACGCTGTCCATTCAGCAAGGTGGTGTCCGATGGCCAGAAGATCACGGTATCGCGCCCTGTGCTCCATTCGGGCCACCAAGCCAGATGCCCTCCCTCGCGATCCAAGGAGCGGAGCCTGAACTCGCCTCCACGCCGCGCCAGTATCATTTGCCAGCCCCGATCAGGTAGCACCTTCGCACCGCTGATGAATTGCTTGGCAGACACGGGCTGGAACATGTACAGGACCTGCGGGATCGTGTCCCGAGGGTCAACCAAACTGTCCAAAAAAGCGATCTCCTCGTTCGGAAGGTCGAAGCGATAGTTGGCATTGCGATCCCGCAGGGCAGTGAGCCGCTTGGGACCAACCCGCAAATTCGCCAACGTGAATCTTCCATCCTTTGCCGTGCGGGTGAAGTAGGCGGGCGGTGCCGTACGTACGCTTCCGGTGTCCTTCGCCTCATGCAGCAGCACCAGCACATCCGCTGCGGGCAGGCCACTGAAGGCATCCACCACTCTACCCGAAATGGAGAGACTATCCAAATAGCTGCCGGTGGAAACCACGAAGGAGAGCCCTTCAGCGGCGTTGCCCTCGCTGAGGTCCTTCACGGCCTCGCCGATATTGAAGGTGTAGGTGGTGTTCTCCGCCAACGGCGCGTTGAGAGTGATCACCACATCCGTTCCGCCGCTCACCGCAACATCGGGTGCTTTCGCCAGTGGTGGCGAGATCAACAGCCGTTCGCGCACGCGATCCAGCTTCACCCGTTCATTAAAGTGCAATACGATCCGCTTCCCGGTAAAGTTGATGCTGCCGTCAGCCGGTTCAGCGATCAACAGCTTTGGTGGCTCTGTGTCCTTCGGGCCTCCGGTGGGTTCCTTCACTTGCGCACATGCGGCAAGCAACAAAAGTGCAAGGGCGGCCCACCAATTCCTGGTCATGGGAGCAAAGGCTCGATCAAATGACAGAGTTCGGCAAGTCCGCGTTCATCTTCCGGTCCGAAATCGTTCAGCAAACTGCTGTCCACATCGAACACCGCAGCCACCTCGCCACTGCGGCCGCGCAAGGGCAGCACGATCTCGCTCCGGCTGGCGGAACTGCAAACGATATGGCCCGGGAATGCATCCA
The DNA here is from genome assembly GCA_040391235.1 of Cryomorpha ignava. Taxonomy (GTDB): domain Bacteria; phylum Bacteroidota; class Bacteroidia; order Flavobacteriales_F; family PHOS-HE28; genus PHOS-HE28. The sequence continues at coordinate 201,918 of JBEBYG010000002.1, read as the reverse complement.
CGTCAGGCACGGTGATCGTGCGGGCTTCCGCCCACGCTGAACCACAGACACCTTTTCCGTACGCGATCGGGCTACAGGCAATGGGGCCTTGAAAGGGCCCGACCACCAGTTCGCCGTTCATCACGCGATAGAAACCGACCCAGTGCCATTGGAATGTTTGTTGGACAGCTGCGCAGAAGTTCGCCATGGCCGCCACGGCATCCTTCTCCCCTTCCAGCAATGCTTTCAGTTGCGGAATGAGCGCGGCATACAAGGATGCGCGGTCCGTGGTTTCGGGGATCACCAGTTGCTCGGCCATGGTAGCTGAATCGGCGCGAAGATACCGGAGGCATCCTCCAGCTGATAGGCTAAGGAGATCAACCTAACCTGAGCCTATAAAGCATCCAGGCCGGTTTATCGGGGTCCATCTGCGGTTTCCCCCTCGCATTGCCGATGCTAATAACCACCTTTGCGCTACACCATGGCGGAGTCCCCAAAATCTGACAGTCAACGGCGTAAAGCGCGGCGTAAGCAATTGATGCGCAAGCTGCGGAACAAGTACCGCGCTGTGCTGATCAATGAATCCACCTACGAGGAGCGTTTCAGCTTCAGGCTCTCCCGCATCAACGTGATCCTTTTGGCAGTTGTGCTCTTCATCTTCAACGCTTTGTTCGTTTCGGCCATCATCGTGTACACCCCGCTAAAGGAGTTCATCCCCGGATATTCCGACCAGAAGGTGAAGATGAACGCCTACCGCGCCATGGCCACTGCTGATTCGCTCGACCGAGCCATGGCCATTCGCGATGCTTATATCGATAACCTGCGGAACGTATTGAGCGGCAACCTGCCGGCTGACCGCATCACCCTCACCGTTCCCGCGGTACAAGCACCCGCAGCGGCAGACCTCCAACCCTCCATGGCCGACAGCCTCTTGAGGGAAAAGGTCCGCGCTGAAGAGGCTTACAGTGTTCACTCCACGGGTAGCGCCGCCACCTTGGACCGCTTCGGCCTGCCGGGCCTGCTTTTCTTCCCGCCACTTCGCGGAGTGGTCACCAGCACCTTCAACCCCGGCGAAGGGCACTACGGGATCGACATTGTTACCAAGGCGGATGAGGCGGTGAAGGCTTGCCTTGACGGCACGGTGATCCTGGCCAGTTGGACCAGCGATGCCGGCTATGTGATCCAAGTGCAGCACACGCTCGATCTGGTAAGCATATACAAGCACAACGCGGTGTTGCTGAAGAAGACCGGCGACCATGTGAAGGCGGGCGAGGCCATCGCCATTGTGGGCAACAGCGGCGAGCTCACCACCGGACCGCACCTGCATTTCGAACTATGGTCCGGCGGTAGGGCGGTGGACCCGCAGACCTATATCGGCTTCCAGTAATGTCATTGAAGGGGTTTGCCGCCAAGCTCCTGGCACGTCGGGCCACCGACAAGGCCATGCGTGCCGCCATGGACCCGTTGACCACGCAACAAACCGTGCTGCGGAAGCTGGTCGAAGGGGGGAAGAACACCGCTTTCGGAAAGGAGCATGGGCTGGAAAAGGTGAACGACCACGCTTCACTGGTTAAGGCCATACCGCTGCGCGATTACGAAGCGCTGCGCCCGTGGATCGAGCGCATCGTGAAAGGCGAAAGCGACGTGCTCTGGTCCGGACTTCCGCTTTACCTGTGCAAGACCAGCGGTACCACCAGTGGCGCGAAGTACATCCCCATCACCAAGGAGAGCCTGCCCAACCACATCAACAGTGCGCGCAACGCCCTCTTCGCCTACATCACCCGCAGCGGCAACACGGACTTCGTGGATGGCAAGATGATCTTTCTGCAAGGCAGCCCCGTGCTCGATAAGAAAGGCAAGGTTCCCTCCGGACGGCTCAGTGGCATCGTGGCCAATCACGTGCCTTCCTACTTGCTGAAGAACCGCATGCCCAGCTTCGCCACCAACAGCATTCCCGACTGGGAGACAAAGGTGGAAGCGATCGTGGGTGAGACGATGTCCGCCGATCTGCGCTTGATCAGCGGGATCCCGGCCTGGGTGCAGATGTACTTCGAGCGCCTGTTGGCCCGCACCGAAAAGGCCACCGTGAAGGAGGTTTTTCCGAATTTCTCACTTTTCGTTTACGGCGGCGTGAACTACGAACCCTACCGCAGCCGCATGGAAGCGCTGATCGGCGGAACGGTGGACCGTGTAGAAACCTTCCCAGCCAGCGAAGGCTTTATCGCCTATCAGGACCAAGGACCCGGCGAGGGCCTACTGCTCGTGCTGGACAACGGCATCTATTTCGAATTCATCCCCACCAATGATCTCGGCAAGCCGGATGCGCGCAGACTCTCCATTGGCGAGGTGGAAATAGGCGTGAACTACGCACTCGTGCTGCACACCAATGCAGGCCTCTGGGGCTATGAGATCGGCGATACCGTAAAGTTCGTTTCGTTGAGACCGCCACGGATCGTTGTCACCGGGCGGACCAAGCACTTCACCAGTGCCTTCGGCGAACATGTGATCGCGGAGGAAGTGGAAGGCGCGCTGAAAGAAGCCGTGACTGCGCATCCCTGTGAAGTGTCCGAGTTCACAGTGGCTCCAGAACTTTCACCGGTGGAAGGGCTCCCCTTCCATGAATGGCATATCGAGTTTGCCGTTCCGCCGAAGGACATGGCGGGCTTCGCACAGGTAATGGATGTAGCGCTACAGCAACGCAATCCGTATTACAAGGACCTCATCACCGGCAAGGTGCTAAAGCCCTTGGTGATCGTGCCGGTGAAGCGTGGTGGCTTTGCGGCCTGGATGAAGGCACGTGGCATGAACGATGCCCAGAGCAAAGTGCCCCGCTTGGCGAACGATAGAAAATACGTGGAGGGGTTGGGAGCGTAGTCTTCGGCACAACTGCCGATCCGATCACAACTGTTTCACGACCGCCTCTTTGCCGATATAGCCGGTGTTCTGCCAAGTGAGTTGCTTGTTCTTGTACACATGCAAGACCGGCAGAGCTGACACACCGAGCGCGTTACAAAGCGCTGGATTGGCATCGGCATCCACGCGCACCACGGTCACCTTGTCGGCCATGTCCTTGCTGATCTCTTCCAAGTAGGGCGCCATCCGTTTACACGGAGCGCACCAGTCCGCGTAAAAGTCCACCAACACCACTTTGTCCGTGTCGTAGAGCGCTTCGAAATCCGTTTTGGACATACCTGACGGTGCATTCACGCCTTTTGCGGTTTCCAGCGGAAGGTTCGCGGCATTCCACTTCATGATCCCGCCGCGCATCTCATATACCTGCCGAAACCCGTTGGAGCGGAGCATGCTCATAGCCCCGGCACTCCGGCCGCCGCTAAGGCAATAGATGAAAACCGGTTGGGCGGTATCCAACTGGGCGATGTGGGACTTGAACTCTCCATTGGTCCAGTCCCAGTTCAGGGCGCCCTCCAAATGTCCTTTGGAAAACTCCTGGGCCGTACGCACATCGATCAGCGCGGCTTCGGGCATTTCCTGGAGCTTCTGTTGGAACTCGATCGCAGTAACAACCCCACCGGTTCCGGGTGCTTGGGCGTTGGTGCAACTGAAGAGCAACAGTGCAGGGGCCAATAAAAAGGAAGCGAGTTTGGACATGGGGAGATCAAGTAATGTGATGGCGACACGATCCAAGAAGGCCCGTACTAATGGCCGCTCAGCGCATCCGCGCAAAAGTAGACCCGTGCCGAAGGTGCTTTCGTGATGGTTGTCACAAAGGAAACGAACGCGCTACGCTCACTCCAGTTGAGGCTGGGCGCGATCCTCTTTGCGCAGCCAGCCTTGGAGGCGCTCATTCCCGATGTGCCATCTGCCTTCAATAAGAGTGATCGAAAACCGATCCCTTGCCGGCTCGTTCGGCCCGGGATTTTGCTGAATGATCTCGATCGAGTCACCGATCACTTCGGCTACGAGCGCCACATGTCCGTATGGCTCTTCATGAGTTGCGCGATAGATCAACAGATCATCGGCTTGGGGTTTCGTGCTGCTCGGGTTGGTGAACTGCACTAGGGCGCGAGCTGCACTCACCTGCCCATCCTCCAGCCTTGCTTCAAAGAAGTCCTTGGCATGCCCGTAGCTATCCGGCATCCGATGCTTCAGGTGCACATAGTAGTAGCGCTTCACGAATTCCACGCATTGGTATTGAAGGCCGAGGTTGTAGCCGTTCGGTGCCACATTTCGGCTGGAGACATGGCTTACCTCGCCGTTGTAGAAAACCAACACTCCGTTGAGGCTGTCGATGGCTTGGCCGACTACGTTGGTGTTTTGTGGTTGGGCCACCACCACAGGACTGTTCCATCCGAGAACAGCAAGGATTGTAATCAAGGCTACCGTTCGTTCAAGCCGCATTACACTGCTTCATTCACTGGGCGAGATCACTCCTTTTTCCTCACGGAGGGTCTCCGCTTTGGGACCCTGCGACGGTGCTGATCTCAGGTCAAATTTCTCTCTGTCAACAGTTCTTCCACCTCTTTATTCTTAGTCTTATTCTTGATCGCTACAGGCACATAGATCAAGGGAAGAAAGCTCAACAATCCAAAGCCATTCACAACAGAGCTATAGGTCGTGATCCCGATCAACACACCGAATATCACAGCATCATACAATTTGGTCGACCTGATCCTTTTGGCTTCTTGCAAAAGTTCCTTGTCGGTTAGGTCTGACAGATTCATTTGCTTCATCTCCTTCCTTTCTTCCTATCACGCGCTCGCTGTTTCGGAACAATACGTTCAGAATCCTCAATATTCCTGCACCAGCACCTCGGTTGGGATCTTCAGGGCCGCACTGAGCTTGCGGATCATACCCAATGTCAACTTGCGCTTTCGGCTCAAGATCTCGCTCACGCGACTTGCAAAGCCGACGATCTCCACGAGATCCTGTTGGTTCATGTTCATCTGCTCCATGCGGAACTTGATCGCCTCAATGGGGTCGGGCATTCCTATCGGATAGTGCTCATCCTCATACTTCTCGATCAATATGGATAGCACCTCAGCCTCATCTCCTTCGGGAGTATCCTCTGCCGCATGGAAAATTTGTTCCAAGCGCTTGAGTGCATGCGCATGGTCCACTTCATTCTTGATCGCCTTGATCCGCATTTCAAATGGTATTTGCATCAATCTTGTCGTAGTCTTTGTGACTTCCGATAAATCGAATGAAGATCCATTTCCGAGGAAAGTTGATCTCCACAATGAGTCTGTATTTGTTTCCACTAATGTTGAAGACGACCCGACTATTCTTTAGGATGCTCGCAGAAGCATACTTCCGTTTGATGTCGTTGGGACTCTCCCACTCTGCATTCGAAGCATCCTGAAACCACGACTTCAACGGCTGAACACTATCAGGATGCAGATCCCAAAACTCCCGAAGCGTGCGTTTTGCAATAACTCTCACGAGCTCTCCTTTTGCCAAAGATAGAGCAACTTACCAAATTGGGAAGCCCGTGCGCATTATTCCGAACTGTCACCCGACCTTCGCGCCATGCCCATCGGCACCAACATTCAATTCGCTGCAGACCTTCTTCGCAAAGGCGAGATCGTGGCCATCCCTACGGAGACCGTCTACGGCTTAGCTGCCAACGCCTACGACGAAGCCGCGGTGCTGAAGATCTTCCAAGCGAAACAACGCCCGGCCTTCGACCCCTTGATCGTACACGTGTTCAGCCAAGGGCAGGTGGGCGAACTGGCCTCCTTCGCCGACCTGCCCAAGAACGGGCCACCCTTACAAGCAAAGGCCCTGATGCACGCATTTTGGCCGGGGCCATTGACCTTGGTGCTACCGAAGAGCGCCAGTGTTCCGGACCTGGTGACCAGTGGACTGGACACGGTGGCGCTGCGCATGCCGGCCCACCCAATGACGCTGGAACTATTGCGCGCACTGGAATTCCCGCTCGCCGCCCCCAGCGCGAACCCCTTCGGCTATGTAAGCCCCACCACCGCCCAGCATGTGGCGGACCAGCTTGGGGACAAGGTTCCCTACATCCTCGATGGCGGCCCCTGCAACGTGGGCGTGGAAAGCACCATCGTCGGTTGGGAACGGGATACAAGGCAATGGGTGCTGTACCGACCCGGCGGCACGCCGTTGGCCCATATCGAAGCGGTGGTCGGCCCGCTTGGTAGGCCGGAAAAAAGCGTACTGCCCGCCTCCCCCGGCATGCTCGAAAGCCATTATGCCCCGCGAATACCCGTGTACGTGGGGAATGTGCCAACCTTGTTGAAGGAACACGAAGGCAAGCGGGCCGGTGTCATCTCCTTCCGCACAAGCCACGGTGCTTGGCGCAACGAGGTGCTCTCACCTACAGGTGACATGGCCGAAGCCGCACGCCACCTCTTCGCCGCGCTCCGCAGCCTCGATGCCAGCGATGCCGACGTGATCCTCGCCGAGATCTTCCCGCAGGAAGGCCTGGGCGCAGCCATCAACGACCGCCTACGCCGAGCTTCCGCAAAGCGCAGTTGAAGCGTACGCTACCACTTCATTTTACATTGCTTCCATCGTGGCAAAACACTCTCTTTTGCGCTCTTCGCGTCCTCACCTGGGCGTAGCCGCTTCGGCGGAGCGCGGTTGGCGGTAAAAAACCTTTCGCGTTCTCTGCGCCTCAGCCCCTCACCGGCCCTATTCCTTTCCGCAAGGAAACCACGACCTTTGCACCTTACTACAACCGCCTTGCCCTTGTCTTCAATTCCCCCAAAGCGCATTGCCATTCTTGGCAGCACCGGCTCCGTTGGAACGCAAACCTTGGATGTGGTGCGCGACCAACCTGCCCACTTCGAGGTTGAACTCCTCACCGCCGGCAAGAACGCCGATCTACTGATCGCGCAAGCAAAGGAGTTCAAGCCGAACGCCGTGGTGATCAGCGATGAAAGCCGCTACGCCGAAGTGCGGGATGCCCTGTTCCCGCTGGGCGTAAAGGTCTTCGCGGGTGCGGAAGCCATTGAACAGGCGGTGCAGATGGACGGCATTGATACCGTGCTGACGGCCATGATGGGCTATGCCGGTCTGCGCCCCACGCTGGCGGCCATCGATGCAGGCAAGGCCATCGCCTTGGCCAATAAGGAAACATTGGTGGTGGCCGGCGAGCTGGTGACCAAACGGGCGCAAGCAAAAGCGGTGAATATCTATCCGGTGGACAGCGAGCACTCCGCGATTTTTCAATGTCTTGTAGGTGAGTGGGACAATCCCATCGAAAAGATCACGTTGACCGCCAGTGGTGGCCCATTCCGGGGTTGGACCAAGGAACAGCTTGCCGGAGTTACCAAGGCGCAGGCGTTGAAACATCCCAACTGGGAAATGGGTGCCAAGATCACTATCGACAGTGCGAGCTTGATGAACAAAGGGTTGGAAGCGATCGAGGCCAAGTGGCTCTTCAATCTCAAGCCTGAACAGGTGGATATCATCGTGCATGCGCAGAGCATCATCCACAGCATGGTCCAGTTCCAAGATGGCAGCATGAAAGCGCAGATGGGCCTTCCGGACATGAAGCTGCCGATCCAGTATGCCTTGGCGTATCCCCACAGGCTATCCACGACCTGGCCCCGCTTTGATTTTGCGAATTTTCCCAGCTTCAGCTTTGAGCAACCGGACTACGACGCCTTCCCTAACCTCGGCTTGGCCTTGGATGCCATGAAGCGCGGCGGCAATGCCCCCTGCGTGCTGAACGCGGCGAACGAAGTAGCCGTGGAAGCCTTTCTGCACGACCGCATCGGCTTCCGTGAAATGAGCGACCTGATCGCGGATCGCTTGGCAAAGGCGACCTTTGTATCCTCACCTACGCTCGAAGAACTCGAGGCCAGTGATTCCGAGACCCGGCGCACGGCCCACGAGACCCTCAATACCCTTCAATGGAAGTCTTGATCTACGCTGGACAGCTCATCCTGGGCTTTTCCATTTTGGTGGCCCTGCACGAGTTCGGCCACTTCCTTCCCGCCAAGCTGTTCGGCATGCGCGTGGAAAAATTCTACCTCTTCTTCGACTGGCCTTGGGCCTTGGTGAAGAAGAAGATCGGCGGCACAGAATACGGGATCGGTAGTCTTCCCTTCGGTGGTTACGTGAAGATCTCCGGCATGGTGGACGAGAGCATGGACGCCGAGCAGAAGGAGCGCATGCAGAAGCCGCCCGAGCCATGGGAATTCCGGGCCAAGCCGGTATGGCAGCGCTTGATCGTGATGGTGGGTGGTGTAACGGTGAACGTGCTATTGGCCTTCGCTATCTATGCCATGGTGCTCTTTGTTTGGGGCCGGGAATACCTGCCTGTAAAGAACCTGACGTACGGCGTTACACCCAGTGCGTTGATGAAGAGCGAAGGCTTCCAGGATGGCGACAAGATCGTGGAAGTGGACGGCCGCGACCCCATGACACTGGGGGATGTTTCGCTGGGGATCCTGATCGATGGTGCACGCACTGTGACCGTGCAGCGAATGGACTCCACGGGCGCACTGGTGGAGAAGAAGATCGAACTGAGCGCCAACATCCAGGAACAGATCCTGGAGAGCAACGACAAGGTGCTCTTTAGTCCGCGCTTCCCGTTCTATGTGGATTCGGTACTGGCGAACAACAACGCTGCCAAGGCAGGTGGTTTCCGCAAGGGCGATCGCATCATCGCGCTGGATGGCCAACCAACCCGTTACTTCCAGGATTTCGTGAATGTGGTAAAGGATAAAAAAGGTCAGCAAGTGCAAGTGACGCTGCTCCGCGAAGGGCATCAGGTACAAGTGCCGGTGGATGTGGATCCCGACGGCATCGTGGGCCTGCAGCCCCGTTCACCTTTGGAGTACTTCACCTTTTCAACCGAACATTTCACCTTGCTGGGCAGCATTCCGGCAGGTATCAAATACGGATGGCAACGCTTGAAGGACAATGTATCCTCGTTCAAATTGCTCGGGAGCAAAGCTGGCATGAAACAGATGGGCGGCTTGATCTCGATGAGCAAAGCCTACGGCCCAACGTGGGTTTGGCAGCGTTTCTGGGAGATGACGGCTTTCCTCTCACTGGCTTTGGCCGTGCTGAACATTCTGCCCATCCCCGCGCTGGATGGCGGCCACGTGGCGTTCTTGCTCTACGAGGCCGTGGCACGCAAACCAGCGAACCAGAAGGTGCTTGAATACGCACAAATGGCCGGTATGATCTTCCTGCTCACGGTGATCCTCGCGGTGAACGGGCACGATATCATAAAGCTGTTCACCGGGAACCTTTAGAGGGAGACGGAGAGTATTGCCGCAGAGGCACGGAAACGCAGAGAATGCGTTCTCTTGGACGTGGCATAAGTCGTCGTGTTGGTGCGGTTGGTGGGTGGAGTACCAACGGCATTGTCTGACGCGCTCTTCTCAGTGCCTCTGCGCCTCTGCGGCCAAGTTTAGAACCTCTGCACCCCTTCATCCGTAGGAACGAGCAAAATCCCTCCTACCATGAGACACGTCATGCTTATTGAGGACGATGCATTGGTCCGCACGTTGATCGCTCACCGTGCAATGGACTCCGATTGGCGCGTGACCACCTTGAAGGATGGCCGCGAGCTGGTGCGAATGCTGCAGGACGAGCCGGCCGATCTGCTATTGATCGATCTTGGATTACCCCATGTAGATGGGCTTTCCTTGCTGGAGGACCTCCGCGCCCAAGGCATCAAAACACCGGTGCTCATCATCACCGCATACGAGTTGCCCCATTTGTTCAGCACGGTCACCGGTGCAGGTGCGAACGGACTTCTGCAAAAGCCGTTCGATCCGGATGAGCTGATCGACCGCATGGAGCGCTTGCTCGCAGCATAAAGTGAAGAGGTTGGGTTTCAGGTCCAAACGATTATTTTCGTGCCATGGACTCGACCTATTCGCGCATTGTGGCCATCACGGCCGCAATACCCCTGATGGCCAGCCTCTGCATGGCCCAGATCAACATCGGCGACAAGCTGGAGCAGAAGGCCAAGCAGCGCTTGGAGCGGAAAGTGGACCGCACCATTGATAAGGGCTTCGACAAGACCGAGGACAGTATGGACAAGGGTGCCAAGGAAGCCACCCAGGGGAAAAAGGATAAGAAGGACACAAAGAGCGCCGAGCCGGAGAGCGATACTGCAACAGATCCTGCAGCAACTGAGCCAGCTGCAAAGCTCCAGACCCCTTTGCGCGCATACAGTAAGTTTGATTTTGTGCCGGGCGATCAGCTGATCGCCTTTGAGGATTTCAGCCAAGATGCCATCGGGGATTTCCCGGCGAAGTGGAATACCAACAGCAGTGGCGAGATCGTGCGGATCGAAGGAGCGCAAGGGCAATGGTTCAAGTTCGGAGGCCAGGGGATCGTCTATCCCGAATTTCTGAAAGAATTACCCGAACACTTCACATTGGAGTTCGATGTGACCGGGCTGGAACAGAACGGCAGGTGCTCAGATCTGCATATCCAGTTCCGTACCGCTGAAGGCAGTTTGCTCTCTTCGAACGATGCTGGATTGGTAAAGTTGTTCCTGACACCTCGAGCAGCGGATAAAGGAACTACCCCATATGTTCGTGTGAAGGTGAACGATGCGGATGGAGCCGAAGTGTTGCAGAACGATCGCTGGCTGGCTGAGCGTTCCAACAGTCTTCACCCCCCGATCTCACGCGTCTCCATCCAGCGCCAAAAAGGCCGATTGCGGATGTACTTGGACGAGGAAAAGATCTGGGACCTACCTCGCGCGTTTGCAGATGCCATTTCATACAGACTTGTCTTGGAGGATGTTGGATGCGTAGAGAACCCCATCATCTTCAGCAACCTGCGCGTGGCCATCGGCGCGCCGGATACACGCAATAAGCTGATCACTGAAGGGCGCTTGGTCACTCATGGTATCCATTTCGACAGTGGCAGCCATCAGATCAAGCCGGAGAGCTACGGTGCCTTGAAGGAGATCGCTGCTGTACTGAACGAGAACAGTGGAGTGAAGGTCCGCATCATCGGCCATACCGATAACGATGGAGATCAGGCCAAGAACATGGAGCTGAGCAAGCGCCGAGCCAATGCCGTTAAGGAAGCACTCAACAAGGAGTTCAATGTGCCTATTGCCCGCATGGAGACCGATGGCAAAGGCCAAACCGAGCCGATGGGCGCGAACGATAGCCCGCACGGTAAAGCCAACAATCGCCGGGTGGAGTTCGTGAAGCTATAGTCCGATCTCACGTCAGTTAAACACGCTGTTCCGGCGCACCTTTGTGCCGTGAGATATGACGTTCTGATCCTCGGAAATGGCATCGCCGGAGCGGTGCTCGCAGAAAGCTGCCGCTTGCGCGGGCTGTCCGTGCACGTGTTCGACCGCAAGAGGGCCGGCAATGCCTCCATGGCGGCTGGTGGTGCGGTGAATCCCGTTGTGTTCCGTCGTGATGTGCCCTGTTGGCGCGCGATGGAGCTGATGGTACTTACCCGCCGTTTCTACAGCCAATGGGGGCAGCACCTCGGTATTCCATGCTGGCATCCGATGCCTTTGGTGAAGCTCTTCCCGACCCCGAACGAGGTGAAGCAATGGGAGCGAGCTATGGCGGACCCGGTCACCTCGCAATTCATTACGACACGTCCGGAGCCGGAGATCGAAGCGGCACCGCTACGCGCACCCCACGGTTACGGCACCGTAACAGATGCTGCTTGGGTTGACCTACCGATGCTCTTGCGCGCGCATCGTGAAAGCCTGATCCATCAAGGAGAACTGACGGAAATGGACGTCGATGTTTCAGCGATCCAGCTGGAAGCAGATGGCGTACGGGTCGGCGAGGTGCACGGAAAATGGATCGTGGATTGCACGGGCCCCTTTTCCTCTGCTGCCGGACTGGTCCCGGTAAAGGGTGAAACACTCACCGTGCGCATCCCGGACCTATATCTCACACGGATGGTACATGGTGGCATAGGTCTGTTACCCTTGGGTGATCACCTCTATCGCGTGGGCGCCACGTTCAAATGGACGGATGTATGGGAAGGTCCCACGGAAGAAGCCCGTGCATTACTCTTGGCGAAACTGCATGGTACCGTAGAGGCCCCGATCCAAGCGATCGACCAGCATGCGGGGGTACGGCCTGCCTCGAAGGATCGCCGTCCGATCCTCGGCACGACCGGACCACATTCCGCTGTGCTCAATGGATTGGGTGCGCGTGGTGTAATGCTGGCGCCTTGGTGCGCGGAGCATTTACTTGCACATCTGTTCGATGGCGATGCGTTGGACCCCGAAGTGGACCGCGCGCGCTTTTCCTAAGCCTCTCCCGCCTCCAGTCCTTGTTCCAACTCGATCACTTCAGCCAAAGGCTGCCGGTGGAATTTCACACTGAATCCATCAAAGTGAAGTCGCACCTCGGCATTGCTGGGCTTGGTAGATCCGCTGAGGTCCCACGGTAGATCTGGATACTTTTCAGTGAATGCAAACAGGCCTTCTGCCACCACGAATTCGGCATGTTCGAAGCCTTCCGGATAAGGGCTGCCCGGTTTCGGTGCAGGCAGCTCGACCACATCGATCCGTCGAGCATCGAAGAGAAATGGTACGCGCAATCGGTACGTAGCGATGGGCCTTCCGCCGATGCTGCTTTCCCCAAGCAAGATGGCCGTCTTGTTCAACTCACTTCTTAGTGCATCATAACGCTCGATGCTTTCCACGCGGTAGCAGAGGTGATCCAGTTCCATGCCAGCGGTATCGATCTGCACACCCTCCAGGGCATTGAACAGCATTCGCAGAAAGGTTGATGGATCCTGCATGGATACGTGCATCAGCGCGTGCCACCGGGCGATGCATACATCACCTTATCCAAGCCATCGGGGAAGTAGCGATCCGCCAACTGCACAAATTCATTGCCCCGCATAAAGTTGCTCATGTTCACATCCTCCACATGGTCCAATCCGCACGCGGCCAACAGTTCCATGAGGGATAGGAGGGTGTTGCGATGGAAGTTGAACACGCGCTCGCTCTTATCGGACACCACTATGCCGCGCACCAAGGCCGGATCCTGGGTGGTGATGCCTGTGGGGCAATCGTTGGTATTGCAACGCAATGCTTGTATGCAGCCCAAGGAGAACATGAAGCCTCTTGCGCTATTGCACAGGTCTGCGCCCAAAGCCAGCATCTTCATGAGGCTGGCCGAGGTGAGCACTTTGCCGCTGGCAATGATCTTGATCTCTCCGTGCAGGCCGAACCGCTCGAGTGTGCGTCGGACGAACATCAAGGCAGGCTCAATGGGCATTCCCACGGAATCAGTAAACTCCAGTGGTGCCGCACCGGTCCCACCTTCCGCTCCATCCACCGTGATGAAATCCGGGCGTATACCGGTTTCTACCATCTTCTCACACAGTTCGGTGAACTCATCGGTGCGACCAATACAGAGCTTGAATCCCACAGGCAGACCCCCGCTGAGCTCGCGCAGCTGGCTGATGAAGCGCAGGAAGCCATCGGCATCGGTGAAAGCACTGTGGCCGGGCGGCGAAAGGACCGTCGTGTGCGGCTCGATATGCCGGATCCGCGCGATCTCCGGCGAATTCTTCACTGCTGGGAGCACACCTCCATGGCCCGGTTTGGCTCCTTGGGAGATCTTCAGTTCGATCATCCGCACTTGGTGATGTTCAGCCACCTTGGTACGGAACAGCTCGGGATCAAAATCCCCGCCCTTGGTGCGGCAGCCGAAGTATCCCGTACCGATCTGCCATACCAGATCACCGCCCGGTTTGAGGTGGTGATCGCTCAGGCCTCCTTCTCCGGTGTTATGGTAGAATCCGCCTTTTCGCGCACCGGTGTTGAGGGCGAGCACGGCCCGATCACTTAATGCGCCAAAGCTCATGGCTGAAATATTGAGGAGGGAAGCCATGTAGGGCTTCTTGCAGTGTTCACCACCGATCCGGATCAGGGGTGGATCGGCCGGCACCTCCTTGGGGTAGATCGAATGCCGGATCCCTTCATAGTTACTTGCATTGATGTCGAGCTGGGTGCCGAAGGGCGTGGTATCCCCTATGTTCTTAGCACGCTGGTAGACCAAGGTGCGTTGCTGCCGGCTGAAGGGTCTTCCGTCAGTGTGCCGTTCGATGAAATATTGCTGGATCTCCGGAGCGATGAATTCCAGCGCATAACGCATGTATCCAAGCACGGGGAAATTCCGAAGGATGGTGTGCCGCGGCTGCATCATGTTATAGATGCCCAAAGCGAACAACGGCAGTACCACGGCATAGGCCCAAAAGGCCCGGTGATCAACGATGCCGAGTACACCGATGAGTACCAGAAGAGCAAAGGTGATGATGTAGAAAAGCTTGCGCATGGGGTGAATTTAAGGGCTCGTTGCGGCCAGCATGGGATAAATAGTGTCCAAACTCGACAAGCAAGTAACATCCACGCTCTTGAAAAGTGCGGGATCGATCGAACCAACGGATGCCCCCGCGTGTAGCACCTGATAGGATGCGCGAACTTCGCATCGCTTCTGGACCCTCAAAAAAGGCCGCTGCCTCACTGGATGAAGATCACACAGAAAGTCCTCCTCACCCTTATGGCCGCCAGCGTGGTCCTACTGAGTTGTGCTTCCCAAAGGAAAACCACCCCCATGACCGATGCGAAGCAGGACCCCCGCTGGGTGCCGGTGGATTCACTTACTGGCCTCGGGCAATATGCCACTGCGCTTACCGCCACCGAAGCGATCCTGACCGATGCTTCCGCAACTCATGACTGGCGCACCGCATTTCGCGCTTGCATGTACCGCAGCCGACTGCAGGGATACACCGGGATCGATCCGAAAGTGGTGATCGCGCAGCTCGACTCAGCAGCCTCCACCAGCGAAGCACCCTTGAAGCAACTGTTGCATAGTGTGATCGCCGAGCAATGGTGGGGCTATTACCAAAGCCAGCGCTGGCAGGTGCTGGATCGCACCAACATAGATGAAGCGAGCGAGGATCCGGATACGTGGGACCAGGCGACCTTCATACAGAAAGTGATGAGTGAATATGCCGCCTCGCTCGAGCCTGCGGATACCTTGGAGAAGATCCCCGTGGGTGAGTTGGGCTCTCTGTTGGAATATGCAGAGGCGGATACCCTACTTCGGCCCACCCTTTTCGACCTGCTCGCACACCGCGCACTGTCGGTATTCAGCAACAACGAGACGCGCCTGACAGAGCCGGCGTGGCGCTTCCAATTGAATGAGTCGCGTTACTTCTCCCCTGCTCCGGAGTTCGCCGCGATGAAGCTTTCGCACCGCGACAGCAGTTCATGGCAGTTCCAAGCACTGCGCTTGTACCAACGGCTCACTGCGCTCCACTTGTCGGATGAAGCGCCCAACGCTTCAACGGATATTACCCTCGACCGCCTGGTATTCGTTCGCGCGAACAGCACGCTTCCGGGTAAGGACAGCCTTTACCTGAACGCTCTAACAACCTTGGCTACAGAGCTAGCCGCCGGAGAAGCCAACGCCGCCGTTATGATCGCCATTGCACAATGGCATGGGGAACAAGCGGATAAGTATCAACGCCTGGACCCGAGCATGGCTTGGAAATGGGAGAAGAAGACCGCGGCGGATATCTATCGGAAGCTGATCAGTGATGCACCCGGACGTTATGCGCTGCAGCATGCCACCGCCTTGCTTGCCCAATTGGAACAACCTTCCATACAAGTGCGATCCGAGCAGGCAGTGACCCCGGACGCGCCGTTCAGGTTGGCCGTGAGCTATACCAACGTGAAGCAGCTTTGGCTGCGCATCGTGAAGGATGAGGTTGATCCTACGGGCCGAGGCGGGTATCGTGATCAGAATGAACTGAAGCGGCTTCTCCTGTTACCCATCCTGCGCGAATGGAACGTTGAACTTCCGGATGATGGCGACCTGAACGAGCACCTCACGGAGCTACCACTGGAACCACTGGGGTTGGGCGCGTATAGCATCATCGCCATGGATGCTCCCAAGGCAACGGATGCCTCCACCGTGGTGGTAACCACGGTGCAAGTAACGCGTCTTGCCATAGCTCAACATCAGCTGCCCGATCGCTCGGCCGCTGTAGTGGTGATGGACCGTGAGAGCGGGGTGCCGATCAAGGATGCAAAGGCCGAGCTCTTTACGCAGGAATATCAGCGCAATGGCTGGCAAGACCGGCTGATCGCTTCGGCTTTGACCGATGCAAATGGCATAGCGAAGTTGTCCGTACCGGATCGCTCGAACGGCCAAAACAGATGGGTGATCACACATGAAAAAGACAAGCTTTCCGCATCGGGGAACTACTACTACTGGCGCGATGAAGGCAGCCTGAATGCCGACAGCATGCGCACCTTCCTCTTCACCGATCGTGCGATCTATCGCCCTGGCCAGCCGGTGATGTTCAAGGGGATCGTATCGGTTAAACGTGCTGGGACCACCGTAGTGAGAACAGGGTATAGGACCACGATCCGGTTCTTCGATGTGAACAGCCAGTTGATTGACTCCGTGGCTGTAGCAACTGATGCATTCGGTTCTTTCCACGGGCAATTCACTGCACCGATGGGAACGCTCACCGGCAGCATGCGCTTGGAAGAGAAGTTCGGCAGCCGTGGCGTGCAGGTGGAGGAATACAAGCGACCCACCTTCGAAGTGCTCTTTCCCACAAATGATACAGCCTCCGCAATGGCTGCTCCGGTATTGAACGCCCTGGCCACCGTACATGGTCAAGCAACAAGCTACGCGGGCGTTCCACTGGATCATGCAGAAGTGAAGTGGAGCGTGACGCGCTCTGCCCGGATGCCTTGGTGGGCCGGTGGTTTCTGGCTTTCCTTCATTCCTTGGGGAGCACCCACGCAAGTGGCAAGCGGCACGGCGGAAACCGATGCTTCGGGCAACTTCGCCATCCCCTTCTTGGCCGAGGCGGACAGGGCCATATCCCCCGATGCCGAACCCATCTTCACCTTCTCGGTGGAAGCGAGCATAACGGACGTGAACGGTGAGACACAAAGCAACAGCACCAGCCTCTCCGTGGGGTATCGCAGTATCGACATTGCACTGAACCTCGGCGACGGCATCGACCGTTCCGCCTCGGACAGCTTGAAAGTGAACGTGCAGGACCTCAACGGCCATGTGCTGGATGTACCGATGCATGTAAGGATCGCGCGCCTGCGCACACCGGTCATGCCATTTCGAGATCGCCTGTGGGAGCGTCCGGACCGCCCTGTTCTCAGCGAAGGTGAATTCGCAAAGCGTTTCCCGCAGGATGTTTACGCCGACGAGAATGATCCGCTCACATGGACGGAGGAGGCCGTGGTGTTGGAGCGAACGAACTGGTCTGCCGACAGCAGGTCGCTGGCGTTGGAAGGCATTGCGGAATGGGACGTGGGCAACTACCTGATCGAGGTAAGCGCGATGGATGCAGCGGGCAGATCCGTGCGGGCACAAAAGGTGGTGGCGATCTACGACCCCGCTGTGCAGCACACCGGTTTCGTCAACGACGCATTCCACGTGGAAGCAGTGCAAGCCAAGGTTGAGCCGGGAGAAAAGGCCGTGCTGTTGGTGAGCTCTGCATTGCCGGCCGGGCATATCCTGATGGAAGTGGAACGCAACGGTTCGATCGCGGTGCGGCGCTGGTTTACATTGAAGGACGGACAACAGCGTGTTGAGCTGCCCGTACTGGAGACGGATCGCGGCGGTTTCGTGGTACACTTCCTCTGCGTGGAACGCGGGCGATCTCATCACTACGATGTATACGTGGACGTGCCCTGGAGCAACAAGGAACTGAAGGTGGAATGGATGACCTTCCGCGATAAGCTCTTACCCGGTTCGAAGGAGGAATGGCGCTTGAAGATCACCGGTCCGAAGGGCGAAAAGGTGGCGGCACATTTGCTCGCTGGCATGTACGATGCCTCGTTGGATCACTTCATACCGCAGTCGTGGGACATGTCCATCTGGCCGACGTACAGTTCGCAATTGGGCTGGGGGCAGGCCGTACCATTCGGCCTGAACAACGGGGATCAACTGTGGCAAGGTCGTGGACTTCCCGCCGACACGATGCATGTGTATCCGATATTGAATACCTACGGATCCAACGGCTCTTTCCGCGGCAATGTCTTCAGAGGGGGGCGCGCAGTAATGTTCGCCGCTCCCATGAGCATGTCAGGTGATGCCGTCTTGCAGGAGAAAAGTACAGAAATGGCGGCTCTGGAACAGTCGCACTCTACA
This sequence comes from Cryomorpha ignava, assembly GCA_040391235.1. Lineage (GTDB taxonomy): Bacteria > Bacteroidota > Bacteroidia > Flavobacteriales_F > PHOS-HE28 > PHOS-HE28. The sequence continues at coordinate 183,841 of JBEBYG010000002.1, read as the reverse complement.
ACGGCCGCTCCGCCGGATAACGAACCACCACCAGCTACCCGCACCGATTTCCGTGAGACAGCCTTCTTCCTACCCGACCTCCTCACCGACAAGGACGGCAGCGTGATCCTGCGCTTCACCATGCCGGATGCGCTCACGCGTTGGAAGCTGATGGGCCTCGCGCACACTACCGATCTGAAGGCAGCGCAGTTCACCAAGGAGGTGGTCACGCAGAAGCCGTTGATGGTGACGCCCAACCTGCCGCGTTTTTTGCGAGAAGGGGATGCGATCACGTTGACCTCTAAAGTGGCGGTGATCGAAGGTGGACAGCTTTCCGGTATGGCTGCACTGGAACTCTTCGACCCCTTCACCAACGCTGCGTTGAACGACCGCTTCGGGCTTAAGAACAACACCATGCCATTCACCGCAGGACTTGGTTCAAGCGCTGCCGTGGCATGGGATCTCCGCGTGCCGGAAGGCGTGAGCGCTGTGAGTGTCCGCATCAGCGCCAAGGCCGGATCCTTCACCGATGCAGAAGAAAAACCACTGCCGATCCTCACGGATCGCGTGCTGGTCACTGAGAGCCTCCCCCTCCCGATCAGCAAGCCTGGCACCAAAACCTTCACGCTGGAAACGCTGAAGAACAACACCAGTTCCACGTTACGCAACCAAAGCCTGAAACTGGAATTCACGCCGAACCCCGCGTGGTATGCCGTGCAAGCGCTGCCTTACCTGATGGAGTATCCGCACGATTGCAACGAGCAGATCTTCAGCCGCCTCTATGCCAATAGCCTTGCCGCACACATCGTGGACGAGCGCCCGGCGATCAAGCAGGTCTTTGCCCAGTGGGCCGCAAAGGGCGAAGGCAATGAAGAAGCATTCCTCAGCAAGCTGGAAAAGAACAGCGATCTGAAGAACGCAGTGCTGGCGGAAACGCCCTGGGTGCTGAACGCCCGCAGTGAGCGTGAAAGCAAGGAGCGCATCGCTTTGCTTTTCGACATGCAGCGGATGGCCAACGAGAAGGCCGTGGCCCTGAAAAAGTTGCGCGATGCGCAACTCGGAAATGGTGCATGGCCGTGGTTCAACGGAATGCAGCCCTCGCGCTGGGTAACGCAAGGGATCGTAGCAGGCATTGGTCACTTGGAAAAGCTCGGCGCCGCGGACCTCCGCCCCGATGGCCAGACGCAAGTGATGCTGAAGAACGCCGTGAGTTGGCTCGACAGCGATGCGGAAGCCGATTACAAAAGCTTGCTGAAGCAGACCAGTGCAGCGGAGCGCGCGAACTACACGCCCGAACATTCCGTGGTGCAATACCTCTATGCGCGCAGCTTCTTCTCACGCTGGCCGATCAGCGGCGCCACCAGCACCGCCGTGGATTTCTATAAGAACCGCTTGGCAGCGACCTGGCTCAGCTTCGGCCTGCAGGAACAGGCCATGATCGCGCTCGCCATGGATCGACTTGGTGACGCCACCACGGCACAGCTCATCATGAGATCCCTGAGTGAGCGTGCCACACGAAGTGAGGAACTGGGTATGTACTGGAAGAACTTCAGCGCAGGATACTATTGGTGGGAGTTTCCCACGGAGACCCACGCGCTATTGATCGAGGCCTTCCACGAAGTGGCCAAGGATGAAGCCGCCGTAAATGAACTGCGCCTCTACCTGTTGAAACTGAAACAGAGCACCGACTGGAAAACCACCAAAGCCACGGCTGAAGCGTGCTATGCACTCTTGCTGACCGGCGACAATTGGCTGGAACCGGTGGATGCGCCAGTGATCACGGTGGGTGGGCAAAAAGTGGCAACCGAAAAGCAGGAGGCGGGTACCGGCTACTTCCAAAAAATGTGGTCTGCCGATGGCATCAAGCCCGCCATGGGTGATGTGACCATTACCACCACGGCGAACCGCGCGGCGTGGGGTGCGCTTTACTGGCAGTACTTCGAGCAGATGGACAAGGTCACTTCCGCTGAAAGCCCGCTCAGCATCACGAAGCAAGTGATGTTGAAAGAACAGACCGACGCGGGACCACAGCTCATCGCTTTGGAGAAGGCCCGCGTGCTCAAGCCCGGTGATAAGCTCACCATCCGCATCGAGCTACGCACCGACCGCGCCATGGATTACGTACACTTGAAGGACCTGCGCGCAGCCGGACTGGAACCCATGGAAACACTGAGCGGCTACCGCTTCCAAGGTGGCCTGGGCTACTACCAAAGCACCCGCGACGCAGCTACGGACTTCTTCTTCGACCACATCCGGCCCGGCACCTACGTCTTCGAGTACGACCTGCGTATTTCCCATGCAGGCGATTTCAGCGATGGCATCACTACTGCGATGTGCATGTATGCACCGGAGTTCGCAGCGCATAGTGAAGGTGTGCGGATCGAGGTGGGGAAGTGATGGCTTTCAACGAAGTGGCCCATGATCCACTAACTTTACCTCAATAGATCTAAGACCATGAGTACAGAGGCAATGAAATTAGAACTGATCGAATGGCTCGCGAAGCTGAAAGATCCGGGTATCGTGGCCTCGCTGTTCAATATGAAGAAGGCAAATGAGGTTGATGACTGGTACACCGAACTGAACCCGGCACAAAAAGCCTCCATTGAGCGCGGGTTGGCGGATGCTGATGCAGGCCGCACGGTAACCTCCGAGGAGATGTGGAAGCGTTATGGCCGGACCAAAAAGGGTTGAGTGGACCTTTGAGGCACTGAATGACCTGGAGAACATCCATGACTCCCTTGTGAAAGCTTGGTCCACATCAACCGCAGAGGGGTTTTTGAATCTCGTGGACGAATTTGAAGACTTGGTCATCCAGTACCCGTTCGGATTCCGCGCCTCCCCGGTCCGCCCAGAATTAAGGCTTGGTCTCATCCACCGCCGTGTGATTGCAGTTTATCGCGTGGAGCCAAGGAGGATTCTTATGATCGCCTTGCTCGATACCCGCGCAGACAATAAGCGGTTTATCTGAAGCTTCCGTGATTTCGCGCGAGCATCCGATCGATATTGGGCTGCGCTCGTATTCTTCACGGAATCGAGTCCGAGTAAAGAACGAGGAACGGTAGCCCTCCTCAAGAAAGTTCTCCTACTTTCGGTGTGTGACCCACGGTCATGAAGCTTGTGATGCACCCGATTCAGTATTAGCGAAGTACCGCGACGATGCAGACCGCACGGCTTTTTCAATGCTCCCGCTCCGAAAGGACGATTGCAGGTACAAAGACTCGACGGGCGCAACGTGCAGGCTGTGCCATATGACGAGGATGGCGTTGATGTTAGCTCTCTGCCTTCAGGCGTCTATCTCCTTCGTCAACTCGACCAGCCAGAAGCAGCACCCTTCCGGTTCGTGGTAGCCCACTGATTGTTGATCGCCAGTTCGCGCGAGACCCTTTGTCATGGTTCTCTCAGCGATCTCCGCCTCGGGACCGATACGTATCGGATCCTGAGGCACTCCTATCTCACGTGATTTCAGATCGAGGTGGGCAAGTGAACATAGGCCCGGAAGAACGCGTATACCTTCGCCGCATGAAAGCATTTTTCCCCTCCGTGGTCGTCGCCCTATCCGTGCTTTTGACCGCCTGCGGCGCTGGTCAAGCCGATGCTGAAAAGCAAATGGCGGCTGCCGATAGTGCTAAGGCCGCGGCCATGGTGGATCTTTCCGATCACCATTTGCCCTTGATGCTGGACATGCCGGCCGGCACCCCGGAGCCTACCCTTCTCTGGAAGGACGAGATCGGGAAGTTGTCGGTGCGCGCTGGCGACCACTTTGCGATCGAGATCTCCGAAGCTCCCGGCGATCTGGAACGACTCAAAGCCGATCTGGACCGCGACCTGTTGAAGCGGAACATCATTTTAGAGGAAACACCCGAACTCTTGATCTACCGCTCCGAATTCCCTGACGACACCACATTGGTCTTCCATCATTTCGAAAGGTGGATCACTGCGGACGGGCGTTCCTTCCGGGTGGAGGATGCCAAGGACGGCACCGTTTTCACCTTGGCGGACATCCAGCGGATGGCAGCAACGGTACAAGCCAAAACCCCGGCCTGAGGCGCAGATCATTCTTTCTAAAGGCAAAACCAATGACCAGCTCCCGCCAGTTCTTGTTATATTTCGACCTTCATACCCGATCGTAATGCCGAAGTTTCGACATCTATTCCTCCTTGGCGCCCTTTTCATTGGCCTGTTCGCACAAGCAGGAACCATTGTATTGGACGGCAATTACCAAGGCAAGAACATCTACGTTCAGAACCCATTCTCCGAGGCTGGCGTGGGATTTTGTGTGTTCCAGGTCACTGTGAACGACAAGATCACCACCGATGAGATCAACTCCAGCGCCTTCGAGGTGGACCTTACGTTGTTCAATTTTAAGGTGGGTGATAAGGTCACCATCAAGATCATGCACAAGGACGGTTGCACCCCGAAGGTGTTGAACCCGGAGGTGCTGAAGCCGAAAAGCACGTTTGATATTGTGAAGCAAAGCGTTTCGCCTGACGGGACCTATTCATGGACCACCACCAACGAGACCGGTGAATTGGCCTACGTGGTGCAACAGAAGCGTTGGAACAAATGGATCCGCATGGGCGAGGTGATGGGCATCGGTAGCCCCGGCGAGCATGAGTATTCCTTCAAGGTGACACCGCATAGCGGCGAGAACACCTTCCGCGTGAAGCAGACGGACATGACCAGCCGCTCCCGCTTCAGCGAAAGCACCAGCTATACCGACCCATCGGTTCCCGTGGTAACGTGGACCTATGACAAGGGCACCAAGACCGTCAACCTCAGCAGCGGCACACTCTACGAGATCTACGACCAGTTCGGCAACATCGTGAAACGTGGCTATTCCAACAACATTGATGTGAGCGACCTCACAAAGGGGCTGTACTACCTGAACTTCGACAACAAGATGGGGGACACCTTCCTCAAGCGTTGATCGCTCTCCTAAGCAATTGAAAGCCTCGCAATAGCGGGGCTTTTTGCTGAATGGCCCCAGCGCCTAACTACCTTCCCGCCATGATACGGATCGAACACATCGGCATCGCCGTGAAAGACTTGAGCAAGGCCGAGGCGCTATATGAAAAGCTGTTGGGCGCTCCTTCCTACAAGCGGGAGGAAGTGGCCAGTGAAGGAGTGATCACCTCTTTCTTTCAAGTAGGTCCGAACAAGGTGGAGTTGTTGGAAAGCACCCGGCCGGATGGCCCGATCGCGAAAGCGATCGAAAAGCGCGGCGAAGGGATCCATCACATCGCCTTCGAAGTGGCCGATATCCGCGCTGAAATGGAACGGCTGCAGTCCGAAGGATTCATCCTACTGAACGAGGAACCCAAAAAGGGAGCGGACAACAAGCTGGTGTGCTTCATCCATCCCAAAAGCGCGAACGGCGTGTTGGTGGAGCTCTGTCAGGAGATCCGTTGATCAGCTTGAATGGCTACCCGAAAAGAGACCGTTGAATTCCTGTTGGAATGCTTGGGCATGCCGGATCGCTTCGCGACCAAGAGCATGTTCGGTGAATATGCCTTGTATGCCGACGGGAAGACGGTGGCACTGGTCGCCGATGATCGCCTCTTCGTGAAGATCGTTCCCGCGAGTGAGGACCTGCGTTCCATCTGTGAACAAGAGTGGCCCTATCCGGGGGCGAAGGCACATTATGTGCTGGATGAGGACCAATGGTCATCCGTGCGTGAGCTGCCACGGATACTGATTCATATTGCCACTGCCCTTCCAGAACCGAAACCTAAGAAAGATCGGAGCAAACGATCAGTCCAATAGCCCCAGCCGATCCACCAACTGGATCACATCCTCTTTCGCCAGGTCCAAGTGCTCGGCATGTAGCCCGGCCTTCCGCGCGCCTTCCACATGTTGGATGCTATCGTCGATGAACAGGGTGCGATCGGCCTTGGCGCCTTGTTGCTTGAGCACATAGTGGAAGATCTCCGCATCCGGTTTGCGCATGCCCAGTTCGCAACTGTAGTAGGCGCCATCGAACAGGGCCTTGAAATCGGTGATGCCGTTCTCCTTGGCCACCATGGCTTCGAAAGCGGGCACGTGGATGGCGTTGGTGTTGCTGAGCAAGGGCACTTGGTAGCGCTCCCTCAGCCGTTCCACCAGTGTGAGGCGTTCCTGCGGGAGGTTTCCGAGCATGGAATTCCAGCAGCTGTCGATCTGCTCGTCGGTGAGGGGGTGACCGTAGAGAGCGCGGATCTTGTCCCGGAACTGCGCTGGGGATATGGCCCCTGTTTCAAAACCATCGAAAAGGTGGTCCTGCTTGGCCTTGCTGTAGAGCGCATCGAAGTCCTGGAAGCCAAGCTGGGCAAAGGCGCGCGCTGCAGCATGGTAGTCCACATCGATGAGGACACCTCCCAGGTCGAGCATGATCGTATCGTACGGCAGCGGTCGTTCCATGGGGTGCGAAGCTATCCGCTCAGGACCTTCCTTTGCTGAGGCTCAGGATCCCCTGCGGGAGATCACTGAGCGAACCAATGCATAAGAACCACATCAACCGCTACTTTCGCGGCTTCTTACCGGGCCTATAGCTCAGCGGTCAGAGCAGCGGACTCATAATCCGTTGGTCGCAGGTTCAAATCCTGCTGGGCCCACTGACATTCTGTTCGGCACTGTTCAAAGGACTCCCCTTTGAACATGCCGGCAGCATGATCGCTGATGAGCGCGTTCTCCGGTGATCGTGCAATGCTATTTTCGCGGACATGGGGAAAACGATCGTCACGGGTGGTGCTGGCTTTATTGGCTCGCACACCTGCGTGGAAATGGTGGAGGCCGGGCTTTCGCCGGTCATCATTGATGATCTGCGCAACAGTGAGGAGCGGGTGTTGAAGGGTCTGGAGAAGATCATAGGGCATCCATTGCCGATCCACCGCATCGACTGTGGAGATGCTGAAGCTTTGGACAAGGTGTTCACTGCGGAGAAGCCAATGAGCGTGATCCACTTTGCAGCTGATAAGGCCGTGGGCGAAAGCGTCCGCGATCCGCTGAAGTATTATTCCAACAACATCGGATCGCTCGTCACGCTGCTGCAGGTGATGGAAAAGCATGGGGTGAAGGACCTCGTCTTCTCTTCTTCCTGCACCGTGTATGGCAATACGGAAGAACTGCCTGTGACGGAGAACTCACCCACTGGCACCGCCGCATCACCCTATGGCTATACCAAGGTGGTATGCGAGCAAATGCTGGGGGATGCCTCCGCTGCGGATCCGTCGTTGCGGGTGGTGATGCTGCGCTATTTCAATCCGGTAGGGGCGCATCCTTCAGGGATCATCGGCGAGCTGCCGATCGGTGTCCCCAACAACCTGATCCCTTTCATTACGCAAGCGGCAGCAGGTGTTCGCGACCGCCTCACGGTGTTCGGAGATGACTATCCAACGCGCGATGGATCCTGTATCCGGGATTACATCCATGTGGTGGACCTGGCCAAGGCGCACGTACTGGCCTTGCAATGGATCGCAAAACAGATGGCCCCGGTGTGCGAGGTATTCAACCTGGGCACCGGTACCGGGAACACCGTGCTGGAAGCAGTTCACACCTTCGAAAAGGAGAACGGCGTGAAAGTGCCGTTCGTCATCGGTCCGCGCCGCGCAGGAGATGTGGTGGCCATGTATGCGGATACCACCAAGAGCAAGGAAGTACTGGGTTGGAGCACGAAGCTGACGTTGGCGGATGCGCTGCGGGATGCGTGGCATTGGCAACAGGCCCTCGCTGCGGAGAAGGCGAGCACCTGACCCGATCTCAGTAGTAGATCCCGAAGGCCAGGCAACCGAATGTTCCGGCGAAACCAATGGCCGCACCCGCGTAGATCTGCGCCGGTGTATGGTCCGACACGAGCAGCCGGGCCGTACCCAAGGCGCCTGCGACAATGATCAATAGCGGGAGGAAGGGTGCACGCGCCCCATGGAACAACATCAGGCCCAACACCATGCCGATGATGCCGCCGATCCCGGTCATGTGGATGCTCACCTTCCACCGCATTGTGATCAACAGGTCCGCTACCAAGGATAGAATGATGCCTGAAAAAAGGGCCAGCGTGTATGGATGATTGGGCGTGCGCCGCAACAAGTAGTAGGCCATACAGAAGTAGATGAGCGTAAGGATGTAGGGCACGATGCGCTCGCTGCGCCGGGGCATGGCCAATTCGGAAACCACGCCGCTGCGCCAGAGCATGAACATGCTGGAGACGGGGAAGAGGGCCGTCATGATGAAGACCATTCCGATGATCACCCATTGCCCTTTGAAGGAAAAGGCGAACGTGAGGTGCGGGTCGATACCGAACGCGATGATCAACGCGAGGGTCGGCATCCACACTGGATGGAGCAGCAGGGAAAGCGTGTGGGCCGCCTTATGCATCTCTATAGCTCCTTCCGCAAGCGAGCTACCGGCATCTGCAATTGCTCGCGGTATTTGGCCACGGTGCGGCGGGCGATATTGTAGCCTTTCTCGCGCAGCAGCTTGGTGAGTTCGTCATCCGTGAACGGGCTACGCTTATCCTCTGCCTGGATCGCTTCCTCCAGGATCTTCTTCACTTCGCGCGTGCTCACCTCTTCTCCGCTATCGGTGGTGAGGCTCTCGCTGAAGAAGAATTTCAACAGATAGGTGCCATGATCAGTCTGCACGTACTTGCTGTTGGCCACGCGGCTCACCGTGCTGATGTCCATCTCCACCTTCTCGGCAATGTCCTTCAGGATCATCGGCTTCATCTTGGTCTCATCACCGGTGAGGAAGAAATCGCGCTGATGCTCCATGATGGCCTCCATGGTGATGAGCAAGGTGTTCTGCCGTTGCTTGATGGCGTCGATGAACCACTTGGCCGAATCGAGTTTTTGCTTGATGAAGACCAGCGCGTCCTTCGCCTTGGGATCCTTCTTGTTACGCTGGTACTCCTTGATCATGTCGCGATACTGGCGGCTCACGCGCAGTTCCGGGGCATTCCGTCCATTGAGCGAAAGTTCCAGCTGTCCGTCCACGGCGGTAACGGCGAAGTCCGGCACGATGGTCTGGGCGGTCCGTGATGAATCCCTGCCTGTATTCCCTGGTTTGGGATTGAGGCGCACGATCACATCGATGGCATCCCGCAGCGCCTCCTCATCGATCTCCAAGCGCTCCATGATCCGGTCATAGTGCTTCTTGGTAAAGGCATCGAAATGCTTGTCCACGAGTTCCTTGGCAGTAAGGACATCCACCGCATTGGGCATGCGGTTCAGTTGTATCAACAAGCATTCGCGCAGGTCGCGCGCTGCCACACCGGGAGGATCGAGCGCTTGTACTTGCTTCAGCACCCGCTTCAACTCCTCCTCGTCCGTCATCACATTGGCGGTGAAGGCCAGGTCATTCACGATCTGGTCCAACCCGCGGCGGAGGTAGCCGTCCTCATCCAAGTTCCCGATCAAGTGCTCGCCGAGCAGCTCGGTGCGCTCATCCACATCCCGCAAGGAGAGCTGGGTGCGCATGGCCTCTTGGAACGTGGAACCCACCGACAAGGGCATCTCGTAATCATCGTCATCCGCACCTTGGTTCTTCGCGCTCAGCTTGTAATCCGGGGTGTCATCATCCGGGAAGTAATCGCTCAGGTCGAACTCTTCGTTGCTGGCCTCGGGCTCTTCTTCGCTCCCGTCGATGGCCTGCTCCTCGGTGAGCACCTCTTCCTCATCGTGGTCCTCCCCCTCCTCCAGCGCCGGGTTCTCCTCCATTTCCTGCTTGATCCGCTGTTCAAGTTCCAATGTGGGAACCTGCAGCAGTTTCATCAGCTGGATCTGCTGAGGGCTTAGCTTCTGTTGAAGCTTTTGGGAGAGGTATTGCTTGAGCATTTGAACGTGGCGGTGCGGCGTTCGGGCCGTGGCTTGTGCGTGCGAAGTTACCACCATGGCCCTTTTGCCGGGGCATGCGGGAAGAAACCCTCCTCCATCTCACATGTGTGTTCAACAGGGAACCAGGTCATGGCCCATCACGCTCCATCCAGGCAACCCATTTGGATGACCGGGCTATCTTCGAGCCTTTCCGTGCGACACTAAAATGCGGATAGTAGTCCACCTCGTTTGGTGAAGACGCCGCATCAGGAGAACCAAGAAACATGTTGAAATACTTCCTTCCCCTTCTTCCATTCGCGCTCTCGTTTCCCGCTCTTGCACAGGAGACGCTCGCTACCGGCTGGGCCATCCAGGTCGGCGGTGCCTCCATCGACGAGGCGATCGATGTCGCTGTGGATAGCGCGGGCCATACCTATGCAGTGGGTTATTTCACCGGCACGGCCAACTTCGGCGCGGGAGCACTGCCGCTGGTCTCCGCAGGCCAGTACGATGCGTTCGTGATGAAGCTCGATAGCATGGGCCATCCGGTCTGGGCGCATCGCATTGGTGGAGTGGGTCACGATATCATTCGGCGCGTGGAGGTGGATGGGAGCGGAGACATTCTCGTTTTCGGTGAATTCCAGAACACGGTGGACCTTGATCCCGGACCCGGTGAGGAGCTGTTCGTATCCGGCGCGTTCACCTCGCGCGCTTTCGTGCTGAAGCTCACCAGCGATGGCGAGCATGTGTGGGCAAGGGCCTTGGGAACAAAGACCACCGCATCCAGTATGGCACTCGATCAAACGGGCAATATCTATCTCGGTGGCTCCTTTGAGGGGGTCACAGATCTGGATCCAGGTGCCGGAACACTTTCGTTCACCTCCTTCGGAGGGACGGACGGATTCGTGGTGAAGCTGGACCCCACAGGGGAGTTGATCTGGGCAGGACGGATCGGAGGGTCTCAGTTCGACGACATACTCGATATCGCGCTGGACGGGAACGGTGGCCTGCTGCTCACGGGTGGTTTCACGGGCACCGTGGACTTCGATCCCGGCGCTGGCAGCTACACCATGCATGCACCCGGACCTGATCGGCGCGACGTATTCGTGAGCAAGTGGGACACCAGCGGGAGCTTCATCTGGGCGCGGCAATTCACCAGCACGGCATACAACACCTTGGGCCGTTCCATCACCAGCGATCCATGGGGCAACGTGATCACTACAGGGCACTTCTCCGGCAGCATCGATCTCGATCCCGGCCCGGACGAACTGATCTACAGCGGCACCTGGGAACTGTTCGTGAACAAACTAAGTCCCGATGGCGACCTGATCTGGGCGCTTCAATTCGATCAAGCAACCAATTCGGACGGCCAGCGTGTGATCTCCGATCCGGACGGGAACATCCTTGTTGTCGGTTCGAACTATGGATCGATCGACATGGACCCCGGACCGGGAACGGCCATCCTGCCCAGCCATGATGACCTGGTCAGTTCGGCCTTTTTACTGAAGCTCGATCCGGATGGAGCCTATCTGAATGCGGAGGCGATCGGTGGGGACCAGCACACAACAGCCTATTCGATCGCGCTTGATGCCGAGGGGAATGCCCGGGTATGCGGCAGTTTTCTCGGTACTGCGGACTTCAACCCCACCTCGGATACGTTGGCGATGACCAGCCATGGCAACAAGGACGGCTGGATCATCACGTTGGGTGTTTGCACCGTGGATGAAGCACCCACGATCGAAGTGTTGGGCGATCTGCTTACCACCGATTCGCCCGGACCGTATTACCTGTGGGTGGATTGCGCCACGGGCGAACCGGTCGCTGGGGCCACCGCTCCGGTCTTCGAAGCGCTGAACACGGGAAGCTACGCCGTGCAAGCGGGCACCCTCTATTGCATGCCTGTTTCCAACTGCGTGGAAGTGCTCACCACGGGAATGGATCAGGAAGAGGGTTCGGGTCATGTTTCCACCTTTCCCAATCCCGCTACCGACATGTTCACGATCCAGCTTGAGAACAGGCACACCGGTGCGGACCTGCTCTTGCTTGATATGCATGGTAGAACGGTACGTTCGCAACGTATGCCGCCCGGCGATCGCTGGGAAGTGGATGTCGCGGGAATTGCCAGCGGTGTTTATCTGTTGGAGGTGAGGATGGCGGGTCGGGTTACTCGGACCAAGGTGGTGAAGGATTGAGGACCCGAGGGGTACCTCAAAAGACCAGGCGACGATTGGGGTTACATTTCGCCATGCTCCCTTCCTCGCTGCGAACCTTCCTCGTGCTTCTTGCTTGCCTCTTGCTCGGCGGGTGCAAGGTCGGGCGTTTCTTCATCTACAACTTCGCTGATACGAATGACCATCGAAGGTTTCCTTCGCGGGAATTGTCTGCATCATCCACCCCTTTCCATTTCGCGGAAGCAGCCACGGAGAAGGCTCCAAAGACCGTTAGCGTAGGTGGGAAGGAAGTGCCCTTCGATCAATTTCTCGAAGAGCATCGGACGGTTTCTTTTTTGGTGATCCAAAGGGATACGATCCTTTATGAACGGTACTTCAAAGGGTACGACCCTTCCCGGATCCATACTTCGTTCTCCATGGCGAAATCCGTGGTGAGCATGCTGATCGGCTGTGCGATCGAGGACGGCATGATCACGAGTGTGGACCAACCGGTCACCGACTTCATTCCTGAATTACGCGAGAACAGTTTCGACAAGGTGACCGTGGAACACCTGCTGCAAATGACCAGCGGGCTCAAGTTCAACGAGAGCTACGTGAACCCTTTCGGCGATGCTGCCACCTTCTATTACGGTCGCCGCTTGTACAAGAGCATGGCGAAGATGAAGTTGAAGTATCCGCCGGGTGAGCACTTCGAATACCAGAGCGGTAGCAGCCAGTTGCTGGGCTGGGTGCTGGAGCGCGCACTTCGCAATGCCAATGATCCGCGCACGATCACGGCCTACCTGAACGACAAGCTCTGGTCCCCACTGGGAATGGAGTTCCCGGCCTCTTGGAGCATCGATGGGAAGAAGGGCGGAATCGAAAAGACCTTTTGCTGCATCAACGCTCCTGCACGCGACTTTGCTAAGCTCGGCTCCCTCTATCTGCACAAAGGCCAATGGCAAGGGAAGCAACTGATCCCGCAACAATGGGTGGAGCAAAGCACACGCGTGGATACCACCAATGCCAGCGTTTGGGGTTACCAATACCAATGGTGGCTCCCTTCACAAGACGGGGACTTTCAGGCCCAAGGGATCTTGGGCCAATACATTTACGTGGACCCTTCCCGCGACCTGGTGATCGTGCGTCTGGGCACCAACCATGGAAGGGTCGATTGGACATCGGTGCTGAGGAGCTTGGCAAAGGCCTATCAGTAGGCGGAATACGTTGCCGTTGCTCGCGGCTTTATTGCTTTGTACCTTTGTGGCCAAGAATCTATTTAGACGGATTCTAAATAACAGCCAGTATGATCAAAGTCAGCAACGAGGCAAAGGAGGAATTCACCAAACTTCTCGGCATGGAAGGCCGCGGACCGAACCACTTCGTTCGTGTGGGCGTGAAGGGCGGCGGTTGCAGTGGGCTCTCCTACGATCTGGTCTTTGACGACAAGATGCAGGATGGCGACAAGGTGTTCGACGACAATGGTGTGAAGGTGGTGGTGGACAAGAAGAGCCTTCTCTACTTGCTGGGTACCACGTTGGATTTCAGCGGTGGGTTGAACGGCAAGGGCTTCCAATTCGTCAACCCCAATGCCAGCCGCACCTGCGGTTGTGGAGAAAGCTTCAGCATCTAAGCTCCTTCAAAGCAAGCGTATCTCGAACCCAAAGATGACCGGGAGATCCATCGTGCATCTCCCCTTCCAATAAAACCAGAGTCATATGACACAGACCAGCGACGAACTCCTTCATGAAGTAGCCAATAAGGAGTACGAGTTCGGCTTTGTTACCAATATCGAAAGTGAACTAGCCCCAAAGGGGTTGAACGAGGACATTGTGCGCTACATCAGCGCAAAGAAGAACGAACCCGAATGGCTGCTGGAGTGGCGCTTGGCCGCTTACAGGAATTGGTTGAAGATGGTGGAACCCACCTGGGCATTGATCAACTATCCGGCCGTGGATTTCCAGGACTCCCACTACTACAGCGAACCCAAGCAGAAACCCACGTTGAACAGCCTTGACGAAGCCGACCCGGAGCTGATCAAGACCTTTGAAAAACTGGGTATCTCGCTCCAAGAGCAGAAGCGTCTGGCCGGTGTGGCCGTGGATGTGGTGTTCGACAGTGTAAGCGTGAAGACCACCTTTCAGGGAGCGCTGATGGAGAAGGGGATCATCTTCAGCAGCTTCAGCGACGCGGTGCAGAACCACCCGGACCTGGTGCGCAAATACCTCGGCAGCGTAGTACCACCGACGGACAATTTTTATGCAGCGTTGAACAGTGCCGTCTTCAGCGATGGCAGCTTCTGCTACATCCCGAAGGGTGTGCGCTGCCCCATGGAACTGAGCACCTACTTCCGGATGAACTCCGCGAATACCGGCCAGTTCGAACGCACCCTGTTGATCGCCGATGAAGGTGCCTACGTGAGCTACTTGGAAGGCTGCACAGCCCCCATGCGCGACGAGAACCAGATGCACGCGGCCGTGGTGGAACTGGTCGCCATGACGGATGCTGAGATCAAGTACAGCACCGTACAGAACTGGTATCCCGGTGATGCTGACGGCAAGGGTGGGGTCTACAACTTCGTTACCAAGCGCGGTATATGCTTGGGTGACCGCAGCAAGATCAGCTGGACACAAGTGGAGACCGGCAGTGCCATTACGTGGAAGTACCCCAGCTGCATACTGAAAGGGGACAACAGTGTGGGCGAGTTCTACAGCGTGGCGCTCACCAAGTTCAAGCAGCAGGCCGACACGGGTACCAAAATGACCCACATCGGAAAAAACACGAAGAGCACCATCATCAGCAAGGGAATCAGCGCCGGGCAGAGCAACAATAGCTACCGCGGCCTGGTGAAGATCAACAAAAGCGCAAAGGGTGCGCGCAACTTTAGCCAGTGCGATTCGCTCCTGCTGGGTGACCGTTGTGGGGCACACACCTTCCCTTACATCGAAAGTGAGAACCCAAGCGCCATGGTGGAGCATGAGGCCACTACAAGCAAGATCGGCGAGGACCAGCTCTTCTACCTGAACCAGCGCGGCATCCCTCCCGAAAAGGCGATCAGCCTGATCGTGAACGGCTATTGCAAGGATGTACTCAACCAACTGCCGATGGAGTTTGCGGTGGAGGCGCAGAAGTTGTTGGCTGTGAGCTTGGAGGGTTCCGTTGGATAGGCTTCGCCCGTTGATCGGCAATTTTGCTGATTCCTAATTCATTGCAATTCGCAGTGTATCAAACATTTGCGAAGGCACGGTGTTCCTTTTAAAACCAGACCACTATGGCAACCTTCGAACTGTATACCGACAAGGCTGAACAATTCCGTTTTCGCTTGAAGGCCGGCAATGGGGAGATCATTCTCGCAAGCCAAGGATATACCACGAAAGCATCGGCGTTGAATGGCATCGACAGCGTGAAAACGAATGCACCCGATGATGCCAATTATGAGTGCAAGACAACGGAAGCCGGTGCATCGTTCAATCTACTTGCTGCCAACATGCAAGTGGTGGGCACCAGCCAAGTGTATACCACGGAAGGCTCTCGTGATAACGGTATTGAAAGCGTGAAGAAGAACGCGCCGATCGCCAACATCTTGGAGATACAGATCACGGAGATCTCCTGATCCGAGCGCAACGTTGCGGCGTGCCTCAGTTCTTCACGAACCTTCCACTGAAGGTTCGGCCATTCCCGATTGCTTGGTAGACGTATAGTCCTGCGGGCAGTTCGTTCACGTTCAGCTCAACGGCAGGGCCAGGTTGCGCAAGTCGCTCCCATACCAATGCACCGGCAGTATTCCGGATGCGGACATCCACTGTTGTGTTCAATGGCACATCCACGATCAAGGTGGCCACCTCCGATACCGGGTTGGGAAAGAAGCGCTGCTCGCTTTCGTTCAGTTGCTGAAAGAACATGGACTTCACTGAACTGTATCCATCGAAGCCAAGCTTGAGCCGGTAGTACACCTTGCTGAATTCGGGTGGTGACGGATCGAAGTAGATGTAAGGCGCGGAGGATCCGGGGGATCCACAGATCCCTTGGATCAAATGCACCCTCGTGAAGTTCAGGCTGTCCGTGGAACGCTGTACTTCTTGTCCATCGCAGGTGGTTCCTCCGTGTATGGTCCAAGTGATCAGCACACCGTTGGGAAGTTCATTCAGTGAATACTCGGAAAGGAACGGATGCTCTTGGGCCCATGCCTTCCCTGCACCGCCCATGACGAGCAGTGAAAAAAGCAGGTATGTGACAAACGTGCGCATAAGTCTATGGATCGATCCTGGATACGTGGACTGCGATTCCACCTAAGGTACAAATGAGCGGGCATGTTCCATGCCTTGGAGGAAGTGAGCTGGTGCTGTAGCACTGTACTGGCTAGACCCAATGTCTATTCGGGGAGCTCTACTAAGCGCCCCTTCTTCCGCAGCTTGCGAAGGGTGCCGGCCTTGGCCACCAGCTTGGCATTCCCATGCAGGACCAGCTGCGTTGCAGGGCGAAGATCAAGTTTCGCTTTGCGATCAAGCAACAGTTCCGCTCCGGGCATCAGGTGCATCACGGAATTGTTCAGGAGTTGGAGCTTCGCCTTGCGCTCCAACACCATACGGGCACCGGAGGCCAGCGTGAACCGGGTGGCCGGGCTGAACCAGCTTCTTCCACCGCTCTCTCCCTGTTGGGCCAATCGTGTGGGCGTTCCGGAACGGTCCACCTTCAAGGTCTTGCCTGCGGCCAAGGTGAGCGCCGTTCCTTGGAAGCCCTTCAAGTTGGGTAGCACGATGCTATCCGCGCACCAGCGTACCCCCTCGGTCAGGCGGGTATCACCGCTGCGGATGTGCAGCACAATGGCCCCATCACTGCGCTGTTCCAGCAATTCCACGCTGATGCCGTTCAAGTATACCGTGCGGTTGTCCGGCTTTTTTACACGGTTCTGCTCCATGGTTCCATTGGTCGCCAAGGTGAGCATGTTGGCGCTGGAAGGGTTGGTGCCCATACCGATACGCGCATTGCCCTGCGGAGTGAATACTTGTCGCGAGCTTCCCAAGTAAGCAGCATCATCCACCATCCGGCCGTTGTAGATGCCCACTCGGGGTACGATGGCCTCCTTTCGCGTGAGCTTGCCATCGCGGTCCTTGTCGAAAAGAGGGAACTCTTGGTCCTGCGTGCCGGTCAGCGGATTCGTCCACGCATCCTTCACTACAACGGGTTCCGTGGGTCCCGGCCACAAGCATTGGTAGGTGATGGTATCGCCGCGTAAGCGCTGATCAAAGTTTCCATTCGCCAGCACCGGCCGCAGGTAATCGGCATGTCCTCCATAGATCCCTTCCCCTCTCTTCTTCTCCTTATCCACTTGCATCTGCGCATAGATGCCGGGTATGGCGGGCTTAACACAACTCATCTCCTCATAGTGGAACACATCTGTTTGGCAGCCATTATTGCTCTTCGTTTGGTGGTTCTCCAGCCAAAGCCATTGGGGGTATTCATCCGCTTCGAGAAAAGGCATACGGATACGGATCGCATCGCCGGTAGTGATGAAATCTTGCAGCACATAGATCCCCGTATCACCCTTCAAGGGGTCCAGATCACCATTCATATCTGCTCCGTTGAGGTCACGCGCCCGAATGCGGAATGGGCTTCCCTCAGGTCTCCATCCCAAGCGGTCCCGATCCCATGCGCTTGCGGTAAGCAACGAGCTGTTCGCCGCGCCCATCATACTCCAGCCGCCCTGAACAGGGATGAAGTAACTGGTGAAAACAGGTGCGTTACCCCCGCCGCTGTGGAAGTTGTTCCCGCCCAACAGCAGGTGGTTGAACTCATGCTTCAAAATGGCAAAGGGCAGGCCGTTCATTGCACCGAAGCGGCTTTGCGTATCGCTGGGGTAGCCGAACAGGAGACCCGCACTTCCTGCGTCCGTGCTTCCATGTCCGTGAGTGAGGTCGCTGTTCCGGAGGATCACCATAACATGATCGTAGCTATGGGGATCGTCAGGGACGTTCAGCTTGGGCATGCCTGGCTTTCCTCCATCGGTCCACATATCAAAATCCGAAATGGACAGCTTGTGTGCCGTTCTCAGTTCACCCAGCTTGTCCGCCTCTTCCCAAGCCATGCGGCTCCAGTCCCTCAGGTTGCGCTGTTCACTCTCGCGTATGGTCACCACCTGATCCACATAGTCGCCAAGCACGATGAACTGCCCAAGGCTCATGTCGTGATAGTACCGCGTGATCTCTGTCTTGGGGTGATCGGTGGGGAATGGATCGAAGAGGTCGTCCTTCCAGGCAGGCAGCTTTCCCTTGGGCCAGTCAGCGGTGGCTTGAGGCTGGGGATCGTTCTTGGGGTTCTTGTCGTATTCGACCTCCGCATAGATCACCAGGATGCGGATGGTGCCGTGCGGGCTGAGGTACCAGCCATTCTCACTGTTTGGTATGTTCAGGCTATCCGCGCTCGTTCCCGCTTGGGGAAACACCGGAGCGAGCAAGAGCAACGCCAGTATGAAAAAGGCCGAACGCATGATGCCGAAGTTAGGACTACGCTTTCGGTGCCTTGTACAAAGGCACAGTGCTACAAGGTTCCCCGAACATCAGGCTTTTCACCTCCGGCAATAGCTTGGCGGATAGTTCCACATAGGCGTTCAATGGCACTGGAAGTTTGCTGCAACCCTTCACCACGATGCGCGCACCACGATACGGTTCCACATCCAAATCTTGCACAAAGCGTGTGAACACTGCACGCTCCATTTGCTCGGCATCACCTTGTGTAACAAAGGCTGCCCGAGGTTGCAGGTATGTAGCCACCAGCATGTAGGCCCACGTTGGGATGATGGCATCTTCGGAACAATGCACGGCAACGAACTTGCCTTGGTACTGCGCCCAATCATGCCCCTTCAGCGCCTCCCGGAAATCCTTTTCCTTCAGTGCGATGCCTTCCCATAAGAGCGGAGCAATATCGAAAACGACGCGCTCGCCCCGCGGATACATTTCTTCCAGATCCAACGTAAGGATCCCGCTGGATGCAACCTTGTTGATGATGACGTTCTCACTCATTCCTCTGCTTTAGATCGTAGCACGTATTAGACTTCCTTCCAGCCTCAGCGGCTGAACCGCCACTCCATCCTTCTCTGCGTCTCCGCGCCTCCGCGGCCTTCTCACTCCACCTCGTTCCCTGTGCCCTTTGTGGTGAACAGATCACATGAACCCGAGCTCCAGCATCGCTGCCTCGCTCATCATGCTGCGGTCCCAAGCCGGCTCGAAGGTGAGCTCCACCTTGGCTCCATTTGCACCCATGGTTTGCGCCACCTTCTCTTCCACCTCGCCGGGCAGTGTACCTGCCACCGGACAGGCCGGGCTGGTCAAGGTCATCTTGATGTAGATGCTTGCATCATCCTGTACCACCACATCGTAGATCAGGCCCAGCTCATAGATGTCCACCGGGATCTCCGGGTCATAGACGGTCTTTAGCATCATGATCACGCGCTCCTCCAATTGCTTCTTCTCTTCGTTGGTCATTGGGATATCAGGGTGTTAGATGCACCGCCAAGACGCCAAGAGCGCAAAGGCGATACGATGAGAAGCTCCCCTTGGCGAGCTTGGCCTCTTGGCGGTAAAAGCCCTTCGCCTTCATGCGTTCGTGGAATAAGCTAAAGCATACCGCTTCATCTGGTCCAGCATGGACACCAAGCCATTGCTGCGATTCGGTGAGAGATGTTCACGCAGTCCGATCTGGTCTATGAAAGTGAGCGGTGTATTGAGGATCTCCTGTGGTGTGCGGTCGTTCAGCACGCGCACGAGCAGCGCTACCAAACCTTTGGTGATCATGGCATCGCTATCCGCGGTGAAATGAATGATCCCATCCCGAGCTTCCGCCGTAAGCCACACGCGGCTCTGGCATCCGCGCACGAGGTTCTCTTCCTTCTTGAATTCCGGGGCGATCAAGGGCAGGTCCTTGCCAAGCTCGATCAACTGCTCGTAACGGTCTTGCCAATCACCGAGCATCGCGAACTCTTCCACGATCTCTTGCTGGGCTTGCTCCAGTGTCGTATTCATCAGCGTAGCATCTTCACCGCCTTCTTCGTCGCTTCCACCATAGCGTCCACTTCGGCGATCGTATTGAACGGTGCGAAGCTGGCGCGCGTGGTTCCGCTGATGGCGAAGCGGTCCATCAGTGGTTGCGTGCAATGGTGCCCTGTGCGCACTGCGATGCCTTGTTGATCGAGCAATGTGCCGAGGTCATAGTGATGAACACCCGGACCTGACGCACTCACCGGGTCGATGACAAAACTGATGACGCCCACTTTTTCTTTCGCTGTGCCGATGATGCGAAGACCTTCAATAGCGAGCAACTCCTTGGTTGCGTGCTCAAGCAATGCATGCTCGTGCGCGGCCATGGCGTGGAGGTCGTAATCCTGCATCCAGCGGATGGCTTCACCCAAGCCGATGATGCCCGCGATGTGTGGCGTGCCGGCCTCGAACTTGAAAGGCAATTTGGCGTAGGTGGTCTTCTCGAAGGTGACCTGATCGATCATCTCACCACCGCCTTGCCAAGGTGGCATTTGCTCCAGCAACTCTTCGCGGCCGTAAAGCACGCCGATGCCGGTGGGTGCGTACATCTTGTGGCCACTGAAGGCGTAAAGATCGCAGCCGAGGTCTTGCACATCCACGGCCATGTGCGGCACCGCTTGGGCGCCATCGAGCACAGTGATGATACCACGCTTCTTCGCTTCCGCGATCAGCTCCTTTACGGGGTTGATCGTGCCGAGCGTATTGCTGACGTGCGAGATCGAGAGGATCTTTGTTCGTTCGGTGAAGGGGCCTTGCCGCTTCTCGGCTGCGCTCGAAGTGACAAGGTCGAGTTCCCCGGAATCCGTGATCGGGATCACTTTCAATGTGGCGCCATAGCGCTCGCACGCCATTTGCCACGGGACGATATTGGCGTGGTGTTCCATGCCACTGATCAGCACTTCGTCGCCGGGCTTCAACAGCAGTTGCCCGAGGCTGTTTGCCGCGAGGTTCATGCTGGCCGTGGTACCTGCGGTGAAGATCACCTCGTGTACATGCTTCGCATTGATGTGCGCGCGGATGATCTCGCGGGCGGCCTCTTGGGCATCGGTGGCCAAGGTGCTCAGCGTGTGTACACCGCGGTGTACGTTGGCATTGATGGTGGCGTAGTAGGCGCTCTCCGCCTTGATCACGCGGCGCGGCTTCTGGCTGGTGGCCGCATTATCGAAGTATACCAGCGGCTTACCATGCACCAACTCCTTCAAGATCGGGAACTGCGCACGGATCTCGCTCACATCAAGCTCCTTCCGAAGGACCGTGTCAGTAATTGCTTTCACAGCGCTTCGAGTTTCGTATCGATCATCTCGCCCAAGTGTTTCCTCCACTCCGGGTTCGCAACGCGCTCCAGCACATCCACCATAAAGGCGTGTGACATCATGCGGCGAGCCTCCTCTTCACTTACCCCACGCGAACGCAGGTAGAAGATGGCCTCTTCATCCATGCGACCGATGGTGCATCCGTGGCTGCACTTCACATCATCCGCGTAGATCTCCAGCTCGGGCTTGGAGAATACGCGGGCATCATCCCCTTGAAGGATGTTCGCGTTCCGCTGATAGGCGCGGGTGCGTTGGGCATCTTGCTTCACGTACACCTTGCCATTGAAAACACCGGTCGCCTTACCGGCCACTACGCCTTTGTACAGTTCATCACTGGTACAGTCCGGCACATTGTGCCCGATGTAGCTGTGGTTATCGCAGTGCGCGGCACCGTTGAGCAAGTACACGCCGTTCAACTCAGCATGCGCCTCGGCGCCGTCCAGCGCTACGTTCAATTCGTTCCGCACCAGCGATCCGTAGAGCGTGGTCGTGTCCACGCTGAAGTGACCTTTGGCGGCGATCTTCACGCTATCCAAACCAATGTCGGCCGGACCATCCGCTTCGTTCTGCAACAAGTGCAGTGTGAGGCTTGCTCCTTCGCCAACGGCGCTTTCACGCACACCGTTCACCAAGGAGGTAGTGGTATTTCCGATGGAGATATGCTCATCGATCACCTCTACTTCAGCGCCTTCGTGCAGCATGAAAAGGTCGCGGGGCTGGATGAGCATGGCTTGACCATTGTCCATGGGCACGGTTACGCGCAACACATGGATCGGCTTGCTGGTCTTCGAACCCTTGGTAGCCAGGATGATCAGGCCATCCGTTGGTGCGGCCATGTTCATCGCGGTGAAGAGGCGGTCACCGATGGGTGCGATCTGTCCGTAATGCGATCTCAGCGGCCCATGTCCCAAATGCTTTGAGATGCTGTCGATCACCACGCCTTTGTCGGCCTTCAGGTCATCGCTGAGGTCCGGGCGGAAATGGCCGTTCACGAACACTACGCGGGTGGTCGGGAAAGGCATGCGCGCAGGAAGCTCCACATTCACATTGCCCAGTGGCTTGCCATAGGTTTCCGTGAAGAGCTTGGTCACGCGCGTATACTTCCACATCTCGGTGCGCCGGTCCGGAATGGGTAACTCCTGTGTCCGCGCCAAGGCTTCTGCCGCAAGAGGCCAAGTGCCATCCTGCAATAAAGCCATCACACTGGCCTTGGGGTCTGTTATTGTTTCAGTGATCATTTTCAATGTATCAAGCGAATGGGCGATGGTACGAATGTGCTATACAGCTACCGTGTGCGTCACGGTTCAGGCATAATGGCACTTAGGCCTTCACCCAATCGTAGCCTTTCTCTTCCAGCTCCAACGCCAATTCCTTCGGACCGCTCTTGATGATCTTTCCATCCGCCATCACGTGGACCACATCCGGGACGATGTAATCCAGCAACCGCTGGTAGTGGGTTACCACGATGAAGGCGTTGTCCTTGGAGCGCAGGGTGTTCACCCCGCTCGCTACCACGCGCAGTGCATCGATATCCAAGCCGCTGTCGGTCTCGTCGAGGATACCCAATTTGGGTTCCAGGATCGCCATCTGGAAGATCTCGTTGCGCTTCTTCTCGCCGCCGCTGAAGCCCACGTTCAGGTTGCGGTTCATCAATGCGGGATCCATCTCCACCAGCTTGGCGCGTTCGCGGACCAAGGCCAGGAAGTCCTTCCCGCCCAATTCAGCCTCGCCCCGGGCCTTCTTGCCCTCGTTCAGTGCGGTGCGCAGAAAGTTCATGTTGCTTACTCCGGGGATCTCAACGGGATACTGGAAAGCGAGGAAGATGCCTTTCCATGCACGCTCTTCGGGGGCCAATTCCAAGAGGTCCTCGCCGAAGTAGGTCACGCTTCCGCTGGTCACCTCGTATTCCGAACGCCCTGCCAGTATGTTGGCCAGTGTGCTCTTGCCGCTTCCGTTCGGTCCCATAATGGCGTGTACTTCGCCCGCCTTCACCTCCAGGTTGAGGCCTTTCAAAATTTCTTTGCCTTCAATACGGGCGTGGAGGTCCTTGATCTGTATCATGGTATGCGGTATCAGCCGCCAAGCGGCTTATTTAGATTGATTCTAAGTACGAATTCGGCCCCAAAGGTAACCCTCATAATAATGGGCAACAAGCCCGGGATAAAGCCGGTTCATGGGGGAAGCGTATGGGAGAAGCACCGTTCAAGTTCCCTTCCCGCTACCGGATCGCTCCTTTCGATAACGATGATCCCCAACAGGCATTCTCGAGTTCGCTATGGGTCGTGCTCTCACCTCGCCAGGAACAACGCCCGCCCCAATCGTGTTATGTGAGCGCAGCTATCCTACATTATCCATGTGCGATCATGAAAAGCACCAAGATCACTTTCCCCAATACCCAAGGTACCCTGCTTAGTGCTCGGATCGACCTGCCTGCAGATCGCAAACCGGTCCACTTCGCGCTCTTCGCTCACTGCTTCACCTGCACCAAGGACCTCCATGCGGTGCGCAACATCAGCCGCGCGCTCACTGGTTCCGGATTCGGGGTAATGCGCTTCGACTTCACCGGTCTGGGGCAGAGCGAGGGAGAGTTCAGCGAGACCAACTTCAGTAGCAATGTGGCCGACCTGCACGCAGCTATGGACTTCTTGGAGAAGGAGCATATCGCGCCTACTTTGCTCATTGGGCATTCACTGGGCGGCGCGGCGGCGATCGTGGCCGGTGCCGAGGCGGAAACCATCAAGGCTGTGGCCACCATCGCCGCACCGGGTGACGTTGGGCACATCAAGAACCTTTTCCGCGGCGATGTGGAAAAGATCCAGACCGAAGGCCACGCGGAAGTGAGCATCGGCGGCAGGCCGTTCACCATTGCACGCAGCTTTCTGGAAGACCTCGAGAAGCGTGACCTTACCAGCATCCTTGGCGAACTGCGCAAGCCCATCCTCATTGCACACAGCCCGCAGGACACGGTGGTAAGCATCGACAACGCAGCCGTTCTTTTCCATGCCGCACGGCATCCGAAGAGCTTCCTCAGCCTCGATGGAGCGGATCATCTGCTACTCAATAACAGGGATTCGAACTACGTCGGCAACATGATCGCCACATGGTCGAAACGATACTTGGAGAGCGAAGAACCGGCGGAAGTGTTGCATAGCGATATGCCGGTGGTGGTCCATATCGCGAATGAGAAGTACACCACACAGATCCTTGCCAGCGGGCACCACCTAACGGCGGACGAGCCTGAAAGCGTAGGCGGCCACAACTATGGGCCTTCCCCCTACGACCTACTGAGTGCCGCGCTGGGCGCGTGTACTGCCATGACAATGAAGATGTACGCCAAGCGGAAGGAGTGGGACCTGCAAGAGGCCTATGTCCACCTCAGACACGGTAAGATCCACGCGGAGGATTGCGAAGCATGCGCGGAAGGCACCGCCGGAAAGATCGATCGCTTTGAGCGCATGGTGGAATTGCATGGGAACCTGGATGCCGATCAGCGGAAGCGCCTGCTGGAGATCGCGGATAGATGCCCGGTGCACCGCACGTTGCATGAGAGCGTGGATGTGGTTACCTGGTTGAAGAAAGAGGGAGAGGAATAGAAATCACGGAGGCTCTGAAAGTTGAAACGTGAAACGGGAAAGTTGAAACGGATCAATGCTCATAACTGGCCGGGATCCCGACCTTCGCAACATGAAAACGACGACCACACCTGATTGGAACGCGATCCGCAAGGACTACCCCGGGCTGGAGCGTAGTACGTATACAGATACTTCCTCTTGTGGGTTGATAGCGCGCTCCACGGAAGAAGCGGCCAGCGCTGAACAAGAACGGCTGATGCTGGACGGTTCCGCCCGCTTCCTGTATTGGCATGGAACGGGAAAATCGGACCTTCTGGATCTTGTTGCGCGGCATATCGGCGGAAGTGCAGCGGGCACGGCGTTTCTACAGAATTTCACCGGAGGGATGTCGCGCTTGGCACCCATGCTCAAACACCGCAAGAAGGTGTTGTTGGTGGGTGGCGATTACCCCACACTTCATGCACCGTTCACCTGGAACCGTTTTGAAATAGTGATGGTAAAGCCGGCTGCTGATGGCACCATTCCGATGGACCTCTTAGCCGCAACGATCGAACGGGAACGCCCACAACTCGTGGCCATCAGCCATGTGCAATGGACCACCGGCTATCTGATCGACCTGCACGCGCTCGGGGAATTGTGCCGTGCCCATGGCGCATGGTCCGTGCTCGACATCACGCAGTCCTGGTGCAGTATGCCCTTTGATCTTCGGCATGCGCCCGTGGACATCGTTGGGGCCAGCGGCTATAAATGGCCTTTGGCCGGGTTCGGCAACGGCTTCTTCCACCTCTCGGAAAACGTGCGCACGGAACTGATGGAAAGGAACGGTTTCGATCCAGTAGCCGCGCTTTCCGAAGGACACTTTGACCCCGTAACTGTGGTTCGGTTACGTGATGCACTGGAGCGGTCCTTGGCCATTGGCACCGAAGCGGTCAACGCACGCGTGCAACAGCTGTGCGACCTTGCTGTTGATCAATTGCAGAAGGCGGGTGTTCGCGTGCTCAACGGCACGGATCCATCGACACGCGGGGGTATCCTGATCATTGAGGGTGACGAGAAGCGCTTGGCGAAAATGCGGGAGGCCGGTGTGCAGGGGCAATTGCGTGGCGCGGGTATCCGGGTTGGCATCCACTTCTATAACAACGAGGAGGATGTGGAGCGTATGGTGAAAGGAGTGGCGTGAGTGTGAAAGCCGCGGAGGCGCAGAGACGCGGAGGAATGCAACTGCTCGTACTGGTCCGTCTAACGCGTGGAAGACCTGATCAACGCGACGGTGATGCCCTTCTTTTTCGTTCTTCTCTGCGCCTCAGCCTGGCAAAGGCCATCCATACAGGCCCTTTCTTCTCCGCGCCTCAGCGCCTCGGCGGCCCAATAACCAACTCGCTTCTGCACCTCACTCTCTCACCTCCACTCCCTTCCAGAAAGCCACTCTTCCCTTGATCTCCTTGGCGGCCTCCATCGGTTCGGGATAGTACCATGCTGCATCCGGGTTTTCCTTGCCATCCACCTCCAAGGTGTAGTACTTCGCATCCCCTTTCCAGGGGCAGTGGTATTTCGTTGGGGAAGGCTTGAAGTATTCCTTCTTGATCGACCCGGCGGGGAAGTAGTGGTTATTCTCCACCACCACCGTATCGTCACTTTCGGCTAGGACCTTTCCGTTCCAAATGGCTTTCATGATGGTGCATGTTGGGGTGCAAAACGACATCGGAGAAGTAGCCCTTGCTGTCGGTGAACTGTGCGGCAATGCGCAGGCCCGATCGTTCGGCGAGGTCGGCGATCATGGCGTCATCATACTTCTGGCTGATCTCCGTATGCAGCGTTTCCCATGCCTTGAAACGGAACGCCTCTTCCGCGCCCGGGATATGGACTTCCTGATCGCGCGTGCTTACGATGTAGCTGAGCGCACGACCATTCACCGGATCATATACGGGTGTGTGAACGAAGCTGTCCAGGTCGAAATCTGCACCCAGTTCGTTGTTGATGCGTCGAAGCAAGTTCAGGTTGAAAGCACGCGTGTATCCTTGGCTATCGTTGTAGGCGCGGCGAATGGTCGCGGGGTCCTTCTTCTTGTCAAAGCCCACGAGGAAGCGATCCTTCGGGCCGAGATGTTCCGCAACCCCCTTCAGCAATTCGATTGCGCGATCATGCACCAGATTGCCGATGTTGGAACCGAGGAAGAGCACGGCCTTGGCTTCGGATGGATCCGTGAAGCTCCTGTTGATGGCATCGAAGTATTCACCTTGCTCCGCTTGATATCTCAATGCAGGAAGCTCCTTCTTCAGGGTGCTGCCCAGTTCCTCCAGGGCGTGTGTGGAAATATCGATGGGACGATAGAGGGGATCGCGACCCATTTCCAATGCTCGGCGCAGCAAGTGCTTGGTCTTTACGCCATCGCCTGCACCCAATTCAAAGAGCGAGAACCGCTTGTGCCCATTGGCAAGTGCATGGAGCACCGCATCGGTCTGCTCGCGCAGGATCTCATCCTCGGCACGGGTCACATAATAATCCTCCGAGGCCATGATCTTCTGGAAGAGACGATCGCCTTCCGCATCATAGAAATAGCGCGAACTGATCCGCTTCGGAGTGCTGGCAAGCCCGGCCAAAACATCCGCGCGGAATTGGGTGTCATCAAGGTCCGCTTCGCGAGACATTGATGGAACTAATACAGGACTGACTGCGAATGGACCCTTCATCTTACGTTCATCCATTTTTATCGCCCTCAGGCGCTTTTGCTGATCCATCGCGTGCCAACCTCAACCCCGAATGCATCCAGCGCAGATCCGGTTGGAAAAAATTCCGGTACGTGGCGCGCGAATGGTCGGGTGCGGTGGCAACCGAGGCACCACGCAATACCATCTGGTTCACCATGAACTTGCCGTTGTATTCTCCCAAAGCCCCTGAGACATGCTTGAATCCGGGATAAGGCAGGTAGGCGCTGTTGCTCCATTCCCAGCGTTGGCCCCAGTCAAAGCGCGTATTGGCTACCTCCCATTCAGCCTCCGTGGGTAAGCGCATGCCACTCCATTGTGCAAAAGCAAATGCTTCATAGAAGGATATGTGACACAAGGGCATTTTCGGCTCCACCACGACCAAGCCATTCAAGGTGTAGTAGTGCCAAGCACCATCCACTTTGTGCCAGTACATCGGGGCCTGTACCTGGTTGTCCTTCACCCACTGCCAGCCATCGCTATGCCAATGGTTGAAGTCCGTGTACCCGCCGTCGTCCATGAAGGACAGGAACTCGCCGTTGGTCACTAACCGATCGCTGATAGCGAAGTCATTCAGGAATACTTGATGCCGGTCCAGTTCATTGTCGAAACTGAATCCGGCTCCATCATATCCGATGGAGTGCAGGCCTCCGGCAATCTCGATGAACTCTCCCTTGGTCTTCTCCACGCGGCCTTCTTCAAAGTCGTTATAGGCGGGGAACAACGGATTGTTGCCGAGGATGAACTTCAGGTCGGTGATCAGTAGTTCTTGGTGCTGCTGCTCGTGGTTCAATCCCAGATCCAATATCCGGAACGCAGTCTCCGTGGCCTTTCCGCTGGCGAGAAAGCCGGCCATGGCTTGGTCCACGTGGGCGCGATAGGCATGCACCTCTTCCAACGTGGGGCGTGTCATATTCCCCCGATCAGCGCGTAGCACGCGCTTGCCCACGGTTTCATAGTAGCTGTTGAACATGTAGGCCATGTCCTCATTGAACAGCTTATATCCGGGCGTTTCCTTCAGGATGAATTGCTCGAAGAACCAAGTGGTATGGGCGAGATGCCACTTGGGCGGCGAGACATAGGCCACGGGTTGGACCACATGATCCTCCACTTTGAGTGGAGCACAAATGACCACGGTGCGGTCGCGCACAGCCTTGAAGCGCTGGGCCGGTTGAGGAGGAGCAGGAGCCTCTACTGCGATCGGGCTCTCCGTGGTGGTGTTCGGTGGGAGTTCCATAGGGCAAGGACACCCTACCGCGGTTGATTGTTCGCAACCATTCGCTGGATCCGTAATGGGCGAAAGGAGCCGTTGCGCCGCGACAGTGCAAACCTTTCGTATTCCTCCGCGCCTCAGCGTATCTGCGGCGACCTCCCCGCCTTAGTATGCCCGCACGTTCTTCCCCTGCCTCCAGTTGATGAAGGCCCGGTTCACCACGCGGTTACCGCCGGGTGTAGGGTAGTTGCCGGTGAAGTACCAATCGCCGGTGTGATCCGGGCAAGCGGCATGTAGTCCCTCGATGCTCTGGTAAACGATGTTCACCTCCGCTTTTATATCAGGTGGTGTCAACAGTTCACCAATGCGTTTGCTGATCTGTTCCGCACTGAATGGCCTGTAGATATCCTTCACGATATTGGTTTGTTCCGTGATCGGCTTGTCCACCATGGCCAGGCAGCGGTCGTACACATCGTCGATGATATTCTCTTGCTTGGTCTCCTTCAGCAAGGAGATGGCCGCTTGGAAGGCGGCGAGGTCACCCATTTTCGCCATGTCGATGCCGTAGCAATCGGGATAGCGGATCTGTGGCGCGCTGCTCACCACCACGATCTTCTTGGGCTCCAAGCGGTCCAGCATCTTCAGGATACTCTGCTTCAGCGTGGTGCCGCGCACAATGCTATCGTCGATCACCACCAGCGAATCCACTCCGGGGCGCACGGTGCCGTAAGTGATGTCATACACGTGTGCCACGAGGTCCGCACGCGAGTTCTCATTGGTGATGAAGGTGCGGAGTTTCGCATCCTTTACCGCCACTTTTTCCAAGCGCGGGCGCAGGGCGAGGATGGCGCGCAACTTCACCGGATCGGGCTTCGGCCCGAGCTCCAGGATGCGGCGTTCCTTCAGGCGATCCAGTTCATCCTCCATCTCCTTCATCATGCCGTAGCACGCCACTTCCGCGGTGTTAGGGATGAAGGAGAAAACGGTGTTCACCAGGTCGTGGTCGATGGTCTTCAGGATCGCAGGGCAAACGGAGCGGCCCAGTGCAATGCGCTCGCGATACACGTCCGTATCGCTGCCACGGCTGAAGTAGATCCGCTCAAAGCTGCAGGACCGCTTTTCCAAAGGTGGCAGTATCTCCTGTGTGCTGTAGGTGCCGTCCTTCTTCACGATCAGGGCTTTGCCGGGCTCCAGCTCGTGTACTTGGTCCGCCTTCAAGCGGAATGCGGTCTGTATCGCTGGCCGTTCGCTGGCGGCCACCACCACTTCATCATCGGCATACCAATAACACGGGCGGATGCCGGCGGGATCGCGGAGCACAAAGGCATCGCCATGGCCGATGAGGCCCGCCAACGCATAGCCTCCGTCAAAGTCGATGGCACTTTGTTGCAGGATGCTCTTCACGTCCAGCTTCTCATCGATCATCTTGGTGATCTGCTGTTCGTTGTAGCCGAGCTGGTGATAGATGCCACGCAGTCGCTCGTTCTCCATGTCCAGATAGTGCCCGATCTTCTCGAGCACCGTCATGGTATCGCTCCGCTCCTTGGGTGTTTGGCCGATGCTGACGAGCAAATTGAAGAGCTCGTCCACGTTGGTCATATTGAAGTTGCCGGCCACCACGAGGTTGCGCGTGATCCAGTTGCTGAGTCGTCGGCGTGGATGGCAGTTCTCCAACGCATCCCGTCCGAAGGTGGCATAGCGCAGGTGCCCTAAAAGGAGTTCACCCATGTAGGGTGCAACCTGCTTCAGTAGCTCCGGATCCTGCTCCGCGGTTGGATTTTCCGCCAATGCGGCAGCGATGCCTTGGTGGATACGGCCAAAGATCAATTGGATGGCATCCTTGGAGGTGCTACGATCACGATCGATAAAGCTGGTTCCCGGTAGTGGATCCAACTTGATGGTGGCCACTCCCGCGCCGTCCTGACCGCGGTTGTGCTGCTTCTCCATCAACAGGTACAGCTTGGTGATGCCGTACAGGGCGCTTCCGTGATGTTCTTGGTAATGCGCCAACGGCTTCCGCAAGCGGATGAAAGCCAGACCGCATTCGTGCTTGATCGCGTCGCTCATGGAAAGCCGATTGTGCCGGAATGAAAAGGGATGCAAAGGTACGGATGGGCGTTGGCGACACGGATCCCGGGTCAAAGTTCATCCTCCGAGGGATGAACAGAGCTGATGCGGCATCAAAACAATTCATTCAGCGCTGGGCCCCAAGCAACTCCAAGTCGCCTTCAAAGGTCTTAGCTTGGGGACCCTTTCCGGGTCTCCTTCTTCACCGTGCGCCATTTCCTTTGCATAGCTCTCCTTGTTGCCGCCATTCCTTTGTTGGCAGCCCAGCCGCCCGTGGCCCCATTCACGCAGAACAAAGGGCAATGGCCTGCCCAAGTGGCCTACCGCGCCCGGGTTCCGGGCGGGGCGCTCTTCGTGGAACGGAATGCGTTCACCTACAGCTTCCATACCGGGGGCCCCATGGCTAACCACGGCCATGGACAAGATGAGCCGGTGCCGGAGGAGCATGCCCATGCCTTTCGCGTTTCCTTCGAAGGAGCTTCACCGGCTACCCCGGAAGGAGCGTTCGGGCAACCGCAGTACGAGAATTATTTTCTGGGAAATGATCCCGGAAAATGGGGTACCGGCTGCGCCGTTTTCGGGATGGTGAACATGCGTGGATTGTATCCCGGCATCGACCTGCGGGTGGATGGCCGGGATGGGTTGAAGTATGAGTTCCTATTAGCCGCGGGTGCCGATCCCGCGCAAGTACAGCTGCATTTCGAGGGCCAGGATGGGCTGAGGTTGGAGGATGGCCGATTGATCGTGACGACCACGGCCGGCACGGTGAAGGAGGAAGCTCCGGTGGCTTTTCAGGAAACCCCGGTGGGCCGGAAAGAAGTGCCTTGTCTGTTCCGGCTCGAAGGCGACCGTGTTTTCTTCGATCTGCCGGATGGATATGATCCGACCCTCCCTTTAGTGATCGATCCCGTGCTCACGTTCGGCAGCTATTCCGGTAGCACAGCGGACAACTTTGGCTTTACGGCCACCTACGATGCGGCAGGTCACCTCTACGGCGGCGGGATCGTATTCGGTGCGGGCTACCCTTCCACGCTGGGCGTGCTGGACCCCACCTTCAATGGCGGCACGATCGACATCGGCCTCAGCAAGTTCGCGCCCAATGGCAGCTCTCTGATCTGGAGTACTTACATCGGCGGCTCGGGCAATGAAACTCCCCAAAGCTTGGTGGTGAACTTGAACAATGAGCTCTACCTGATGGGCAGTACCGGCTCGGCCAACTTCCCGACCACTGCGGGCGCCTATGATCAGAGCTTCAACGGTGGCACGACGATCAGTGGCGGGGCACCCTTGGGGTGGGTGGGCATGATGGGCGGTTACGGCTACGGGCATGCGAACGGAACGGATATCGTGGTGGCGCATTTTTCCGCCGATGCCACGGCCTTGATCGGTAGCACGTATATAGGTGGCAGCGGCAACGATGGCGTAAACAATGTGCTACCGCTTTCGCACAACTACGGCGACCACTTCCGGGGAGAGATCGCGCTTGATGCACAGGAGTGGCCCGTGGTAAGCACCTCCACACAGAGCACGGATATTCCCGTGAGTGCGAATGCACCGCAGACCACGTTCGGTGGAGGCACACAGGATGCCTACCTGTTCCGGATGAACCCGGCTCTATCCACATTGCAAGCCACTTTTTATGGCGGTTCCGGTGAGGACAGTGGTTACGGAGTGCAGTTCGATTCCAATGGACAGGTATTCACCACGGGCGGCACTACCAGCACGAACCTGTCCATGCCCGGATCACCGCTGCAACCCACGAACAACGGCGGTGCCGATGGCTATGTAGCCCGCTGGAGTAGCAACCTGGGCCAATTGCTTTCCGCAACTTACTGCGGTACCTCGGCATTCGACCAGAGTTATTTCGTGCAACTGGACTTGGACGATGATGTCTACGTCGTGGGCCAAACGCACGGTTCCTATCCGGTCTCTGCGGGCGTTTACAGCAATCCCGGCAGTACGCAATTCATCCAGAAATTCAACCACAACTTGTCCGCATCGCAATGGTCAACGGTGATCGGCTCGGGGTTGGGGACGGAGAATATTTCGCCTTCGGCCTTTTTGGTGAGCGATTGCGGCCAGATCTACTTCAGTGGCTGGGGCGGTATCGTCAACAATTTCGCACAGGCCACAGGCAGCACCACGAACGGCCTTCCCACCACTACCGATGCATTCCAGACCACCACCACCGGCAGCGACTTTTACCTGATGGTGCTGGAGGAGGATGCCATCGCGTTGAACTATGCCACCTTCTTCGGTGGTGCGCTCAGCGCAGAACATGTGGATGGTGGCACTTCCCGGTTTGATAAACATGGAACGGTATACCAAGCGGTGTGTGCAGGATGTCCGGGGAACGATGACTTCCCCACCACGCCAGATGCTTGGTCTCCCACGAACGGATCATTCAACTGCAACCTGGGCGTCTTCAAGTTTGATCTGCTACAGCCCACAGCGGAGATCGGCGTGGATGGGCCGGACTACGCGTGCCTACCGGGGGCTACCGTTTCATTCGTAAATCTCAGTGTAGGAGGAAGCATTTTCGATTGGGACTTCGGCGATGGCACCGATACCACAGCCTTCGAACCCAGCCATACCTACACGGCGGCAGGTAGCTATACTGTGCGGCTGGTGTTGAGCGATGAGGATGTATGCACCAGCAATGACACGGCCTTCGTCATCATTACCATCCTGGTGCCACGGACACCTTCGATCGATCCCGTTCCACCCGTCTGTCCGGGCGGATCAGTACAACTCCAAGCACACGGCGGCTATGCATTCGAGTGGCTTCCCGCTCCCGGCCTTACGGAGCTCAACGTGGCCAACCCTGTTGTACAGCCGACCAGCAACACCACCTACACCGTGCTGGTAACGGATAGCTGCGGCACGGACACGGCGAGTGTGAACGTGCTCGTGGTGACCCCGGCTGATATCGCGATCGGTAACGACACGACGGTCTGCGTGGGCAACAGCGTTTCTTTATCGGCGAGCGGGGGCGGCAGCTATAGCTGGACCCCTGTCGCCACGCTGAATGACCCTACTTCAGCTACGCCCATGGCCACACCGCTTGATACCACGCTCTATCACGTGCAGGTTACCACACCCGAAGGTTGCTTGATGGAGGATTCCATGCTGGTGATCACCCAAACCGACCTACCTGTACCGCTCGTGAATGATACTGTGATCTGCCGTGGCGATCAAGCGCAGCTGTATGCGCAAGGCGGCGACACTTACGTGTGGCAAGCCGCTACAGGGATCAGTCAACTGAATGTTCCGGATCCCGCCGTGGTGCCACTCGTGCCGACCACTTACACGGTGCTGGTGAGCAATGCTTGCGGTACGGTAAGCGCTACCGCTTTTGTGGACGTCCAACACGTGGATGCCTCGGCATGGCCGGATACGGTGGTGTGCCCGAATGATCGATTGGTGTTGCATGCCGCTGGTGGAACTGCCTATCAGTGGTCACCATTATCCTCGGGCACGGACAACCTGGTGCTGGATCCCGCCATGGCGGGATCCTACTCCGTGATCGTATCGAATGATCTGGGTTGCTGGGATTCGGCATCCGTGTCTGTGAGCCTGTACCCTCCCGCGTTCGTTACTGCGGGCTACGAGGCCATCATCGACTATGGTGAAAGTGCACCCCTCTTCGCCACCGGATCGGGCACCTACCTCTGGTCGCCCGATTCCACGTTGAGTTGCGACACCTGCCCCGATCCGATCGCTTCACCGGAAACCACCACCACCTATACCGTGGAGATCACCGATAATAACGGCTGCAAGGCCACTGATCAGGTGACCATAATGTTCCGTGGTAGCCTCTTCGTTCCGAACACCTTCACCCCGAACGGCGATGGGATGAACGATCGATTCAAGGCGTTGACGCGGGAGGTGTCCGAGTTCAAGTTGATGGTCTTCAACCGCTGGGGCGAACTGATCTTCAGCACGGAGCGCTTGGATGGCTCATGGGATGGCACATACAAGGGCCGGGACTCTCCGATAGACACCTATGTGTGGCGCGTGGATTACTCAGAGGTGAACGGCAACACGCACACCGTTTATGGGCACGTGAACCTGATCAGGTGAAGTGACTGCGGTCCAGATCGAGCCATTTAAGAGCTGATCCGCTTAATACCATTTCCTTCTGCTTATCATCCCACGGCATGGAGCGGATGAGCGTTCCCGGCTCCAGTTCGCCAAGCGGGAAGGGATAGTCCGTACCAAGGGCCACTTTGTCCGCGCCTACCAAGTTCACCACATGCTGGAGCATGGCGGGATCATGCACCAACGAATCAAGCCAGAAGCGGCCGAGGTAGTCCGTGGGCGGCACCGCATTATCCACAGCGCAGAGGTCGGGGCGCACCTCGAAGCCGTGCTGGAT
Organism: Cryomorpha ignava; assembly: GCA_040391235.1. Lineage (GTDB taxonomy): Bacteria > Bacteroidota > Bacteroidia > Flavobacteriales_F > PHOS-HE28 > PHOS-HE28. The sequence goes on along the minus strand of JBEBYG010000002.1, from coordinate 148,646 downwards.
GCGGCCCACAGTACCTGGGAATGAACCACCACCATGGGCAAAGGCCACGCGCAACCGCGGCAAGCGCTCGAAGAGCCCACTGAAGATCATGGTGGTGATGGCCAGGGTGGTCTCCATGGGCATGGCCACCAACCACGGTGCCCAATACTTGTCCGTGCGCTCCTTCCCCACCATGTCCCAAGGATGCACGAATACGGCCATACCCAGTTCCTCGCAGGCTTGGAATACGGGGAATAACCGCGGCTCTCCCAAGTTGAGCCCCTCTACATGTGTACCGATCTGCACTCCTTTGAGGCCGATTCGCTTGCAACGTTCCAACTCCTGCAAGGCCAGTTCGGTATCCTGCATGGGCAAGGTGCCCAGGCCGATGAAGCGCATGGGATACCTCTCCACGATGTCTGCAATGTGATCGTTCAGGAACATCGCCATGTTCAGCGTGTCCTTGGGCTTGGCCCAATAGCTGAACATCACCGGCACGGTGCTGAGCACCTGCACATGTACGCGATGATGATCGCATTCCTGCATGCGGACCACGGGGTCCCATACGTTGGATTCCACCTCGCGGAAGAAGCGATCGTCCATCATCATCCGGGCGCAGCACGGGCGATGATGGTCCAAATGAATGAAGCCGCCATAGCCGAAGCGCCTCCCGAAGTCGGGAATGTCCTGCGGCAGGATGTGGGTGTGGATGTCTACAGTAAGCAATTCGGCCATGTGAATGCTCAGGTAAAGCGCGGATCAGTATCCATTACTGTCCCGCACTTTTCGCAGGTGCGCAACTTCTCGCTCCCGTAAAACACCTTGAACCGGGGCAGGAAGTCCTTCTCAATATCATGCAGCACGAAGTAATCCTCATAGAGCTTGTGGTTGCACTTCTCGCAGAACCAGAGCAGGCCGTCCTTCATTTCCCGGTCGGCGCGCTTGGCTTCCACGACCAACCCCACTGAATTGGCCGGGCGGCGTGGTGAGTGCGGCGTGCGCGCGGGTAGGAGGAACATTTCACCCTGCTTGATCGGTATGGTGACGGCCTTACCATCTTCCTGGATCCCTACTTCGATATCGCCTTCCAGCTGTAGGAAAAGCTCTTCGGTCATGTTCCAGTGGTAATCCTTCCGGGCGTTCGGCCCGCCCACTACCATCACGATGAAATCGCCGGCATCCACATAGAGGTTCTTGTTGCCCACAGGCGGTTTCAAGAGATCTCGGTTGTCCGAGACCCATTGCATCAGGTTGAAGGGGCGATGTATGCTCATTGTAGTTGGATCGGTCCCCGAAAGTACGGACCGACAACGGCGGATGAAAATCGAAGCAACACCAACGGCTCTGAACGACAAGGGGGCGGCCGCTTGCGCGACCGCCCCCTTGATCTGTTGATACTTGAGGTCTTCTCTACTTCACCATGAGCTTCACCATGCTGCTGCCTTCGGAGCTGGTCACTTGAAGGAGGTAGCTACCTGCTTTCAGTGTGCCTGCCAAGAAGAGCTGGTAGGCTTCACCTGCCTTCAGGTTCGCTTGCTCCACATACACGGTCCTTCCTGTCATGTCCAGCACGGCGATCCGGGCATCGGTCCAGGATACGGAAGGCACGAAGTTGAAATCACCCGTACCGGGGTTGGGATACAGGTTGAACGTTCCGCGCTCCATGCTGCTCACCCGGGTGGTATTGTCCGCTGTAACACAGAGAATAAAGGCTCCGGGAGTGCCATCATCTTGGGTGAAGACGCGCACATGGTAAGTTGAACCTGAGAGAACTGGAAGAACGATCGGCTCTCCACTGATTGAGCAAGCAAGGCTGATGTCCTCGCAGCCTGCGAACACCTCAAGCCCCGCACCAACAATGGTACCGGCCTCCAAAGTGATCGTCACTTCATCGGCATCGCCCGCATCGAACGTATACCATACATCCTTCCAGTGCTGGCCTGCATCAGCGCAGGTGGGCATATTGCCGCTGCCCGTTGAGTTGAGGTTATCACCGATCACCGCACCGGAAGCGCAGGAATCAGGCGCCACCACCGTGATGCTCGAAGCATCTGCGCACAGGTCGTTCACTGGAGTTAACACGGTTTCGTCGCACTGCTCTGCTCTTACGCGAATCGTGTACACGCCCACTGCGTTGTCGGGGTCCATCAATACGGGGATCCAATAGGTACCAGGAGCCAGCTCCACGAAGGTCTGAATGGGGCTGCCGGATGAGCAGGCATCAATGCTGCTCGGCTGGATCAACTGCGTGGCTGGGCAATCGCTGTAAATGCCAAAAGCAAAGTCAGTGAAGGCTTCGTCGGTACTGCAGTAGTCCACGTTCAGGTTCACACATTCGGTAATGGTGATGGCCTCCCACACATTGGCATAGCCAAGTCCTTCACTGTCCGTAGCGCCGGTGTTATCACCAACAAGCGCCAGCGCGTCGCCCACTGCGAGTACCTGTGGAAGCACATTGCTGCAGAGGTCGTTCACCGGTCCTTCCGTGATAGCGCAGGCGATAGCTCTTACCCGGATCGAGTATTCACCCTCCGCATTGGTGGGGTCCATCAGCACAGGGATGTAATATGTACCCGGTGTGAGCTCTTCGAAGGTCAGGAGCATGTTGCCATTCACACAGGTATCGGCGGCTGTTGCCGGTATGAGCTGCGTTGCCGGGCAGTCGGCATAGATACCCATGGTAAAATCGTTGAAGATGAGATCGGTATTGCAGTAATTCACCGTTACGGTGGCGCATTCGGCAATGGTGATGGCCTCCCAGACATTGGCGTAGCCCAGTCCTTCGCTATCGGTGGCACCAGTATTATCACCGGTGATCGTCACTACGTCATCAACTGACAGGCCATGTGGTTGGGCACCACTGCAAAGATCATTTGCTGGTCCGGAAGTAGCACATGCCGCGGCCGAAACGGTGATCACGTAATCACCAACGGATGTTCCGACGTCTGACCATACCGGGTAGTAATATGTACCGGCGGCCAGTTCACTGAAGTGGACCGTTGGCTGCCCATCCGCACATTCGTCGTTGTTGTAATCCTGGGTTACTACCAGTTCATTGGCCGGACATTGCGGGGTGATCACATTCCAGTAATAATCCGTGTAAAAGGGTGCCGTGGATCCGCAATAGGTGATCGTTACATTGGAGCATTCCGTTGTAGTGAAGGCCACCCATACCGAAGGACCGAACCCATCCAATAGTGAACCGGGGGCATAGTCCCCGTCCGTGGTGGCTCCTTCATTGTTTCCGGTGAACTCAATGCTGCTGCCCACGGCCAAAGCCATAGGGGTAACATCCTCGCAATGGTCATTCGGTGGAGCTTGTGCCCGGACCGTGGTGCTGGCTGCCGTGAAACATAAAGCCGCGAAGGCGACCATCAAGTGTTTTGTTCTTTTCATGATATGAGGTTCAGATTGAGACAGGAGCAACTGCTCGATTACAAGTTGCTCTTAGGAAGTACAAGAACGGGCAAATTGGTGAATGGGTCAATACCCTGAACAGGAATGATCAGTTCCGGGATGTTCATAGCTCCTGTTTCCGACCTTCTACCTTTGGTGCATGAACATTCGATTGGACGGTCTACATGCCCTGGTGGGCGGCGGCACGCAAGGCATCGGCTATGCTACAGCGCAGGAAATGGCACGGCTGGGCGCACACGTGACCCTATTGGCGCGTGATGCCGAAAAACTCCGCATTGCCATTGCCTCATTGGACTCCGCCAAGGGACAGCAACACCGGTTCCTGGTAGCCGACATGGCGGATACCGCTGCGCTCCACAGTGCCATCGCCGCTCATGTAAAGGCCCATGGCCCGGTGGACATTCTGGTGAACAATACGGGCGGACCTCCTCCCGGGCTGGCGCATGAATCCGGGGTTGAAGCCTATGAACAGGCCTTCCGGCTCCATCTGCTGGCTTTCCAGACCTTGGTCCTTGCCATTGTTCCCGGTATGAAGGAACGCAGGTCCGGTCGCATCATCAATGTGATCAGCACCAGCGTAAAGGTCCCTTTGCCCAATCTCGGGGTGAGCAATACGGTGCGCGGTGCAGTAGCGCAGTGGGCGAAAACGCTCGCGAATGAGCTGGGGCCGTTCAACATCACCGTGAACAACGTACTGCCTGGCGCGACCGCCACCGGAAGGTTGAAGGCCATCATCGGCAACAAGAGCAACAAGATGGGTGTGAGCGAGGAGGCCGCCGCACAGGAAATGATGGACGAGATCCCCTTGCGCCGCTTTGCCGGACCGGAGGAGACCGCTGATGCCATCTGCTTCCTCGCCGGGCCATCCGCCGCTTACATCTCGGGTGTTAACCTGCCTGTGGATGGCGGGAGGACAGGTTGTTTGTGAACATGGGCGTCCAAGCCACAGAGGTTCCGAAGAGGTAGCCTTGTAAGACGCAACAAGGGGCGGCCGCGCAATGCGACCGCCCCTTGGCGTTAATGATCAATATTCAACCTACTTCACCATCACCGGACGGCTGCTGATGCCGTTGGCGCTGATGAGGCGCAAGGTGTACGTGCCTTGGGCAAGCTTACCGTTCAGTGCCAAGGTCACAGGCTGGTTGGCGCTCATGGTCTGCTGGTGGCGGTATACCACACGGCCGGTCATATCCATGAGTTCGAACTCCACATTCCCGTTCAGGTCGGCAGCGCTGATGGTAATGTCGCCGCTGGTGGGGTTGGGGTAAATGGCCAAGTTGGATGCTTGGTATTCAGCAACGCCCGAGCCGAGCTGGATGTCCACGGAGTAGTCTTCGACCTCTCCGTAGTTGTAGTTGCCACAGGGATCCATATTGGTTGCGCCATAGGACCCGCGAACACGCAAGCGAGTTGTACCCACTGTCGCATTTGCAGGCACGGTGAATGGCAATGAGACCACTTGGCCTGGGCTGGTTGCTGCAACCTCCCCGAGCTTTTCAGAAGCTTGGAAGGTGGTATCCACATTGTAATCGATCCATGCAGCATACACATCGATGCCGTAATCTCCGCTGGTGATCGAAAGGGTATAGGATGTGCCTTGCGTCAGGACTGTGCTCTGCGCAGTGTAATCCTCATATGTATTGACCCCGCCCGTGCTATTGTTAATGGCACCCAACGTGACATTGGCAATGAAGTCGCCGTCGGTTGGACCATAGGTTGACATGGGAATGCAATACCCCGGAGCACATGCCTCAGCGGACACATCAATGGTGTAGGGGCCATTGGCATCGGAAGCATCAAACATCACCGGTAGGTAATAGGTGCCTGCCGGCAGGTAGGTATACACCAAGGTGAAGTTTCCATCGCTGCAGCTGGAGGACTCATAGGACGCCGCTATGATGTAGTCGTTCCCGGCGGGGCAGCTCGGGGCCAGAAAGACCCAGATATTCCCGAATGCCGGAGTGGTGCCGCAGTAGCTCACGGTCACGTTGGTGCATTCGGTGGTGGTAAATGAATGCCATACCGTAGCGCTTTCACCATCCAGGTCGGAACCGGCTACAAAGTCACCCGTGTTAGTGGCACCTGCAGTGGTACCTGTGAAGTTGACAGCGCTGCCAGCAGCAAGGGCCACAGGAGATGAGGCACATCCGTCATTGACGGGGGTTGCAGCGCAGGCGGCTGCGCTCACTTGGATCGTGTAGGGGCCGTTGGCGTCTGCACCATCATACATCACCGGTAGATGATAGGTTCCGGCAGGCAGGTTCAGGTAGATCAACGTGATGTTCCCATCAGCGCAAGTTGTAAAGTTGTTGCTGGAGGTCAGGATATAATCATCTCCGGCAGGGCAGCTCGGGGCTAAGAAGATCCAGGCATTCCCGAAGGCTGGATCCGTGCCGCAGTAGCTGATGGTCACGTTCGTACATTCCGTAGTTGTGAATGCATGCCACACGGTTGGGGCTTCACCGTCCAGAGCGGATCCGGGCACAAAGTCGCCCGTATTGGTTGCTCCAACCGTAGTGCCTGTAAAAGTGATAGGTGAACCAACAGCAAGCGCATCGGCTGTGGAGACGCACCCGTCATTAGCTGGTGCTGCTGCTGGCGAAGCGACACATAAGGTAAAGGGGCCACCCGTTCCCCAGTCCAAGTTGGAGAATACCCGAATGTAATAGTCCATGCCGGGCATAACCGTCACTTGCTGTGGTCCTGATGGAGCGATATCGCATGCAATTTCAGCTCCTCCACAGGCATCATACACCACAAATCCCCAATCCTGGGTGCTTGGATCGTTGGGTGTGAGGGTAAGGTTAGCAATGGTGTACGTCCCTGAATTGAAGGTGTACCATACATCCTGGAACCCTGCATCGGATGCGCCGTCGCAGCTTGGCACTTCCGGTCCGTTCGATGCACCGGCGTTATTGCCGACCGTAGCGTTGGTCGCACAATCATTCAAGCTGATCATCGTGATTGCCTGTGCCGTGGCGCAATCATCATTCCCAACGCCTCCACGAGCGGCATTCGCTCCTTCAAGCACGGGCATGCGATCGATACCCTTGGCTGCCATAATTGCCAAACGACCTTCAGGCGCGGGAGGCTTGGTCGACAGCTGGGTTGAAGATGGGGACTGAGTTGATGTAGCCTTCAGGCTCTGAGCGCTCGCGCTGCTGGCGAGCATTGCGGCCGCTAAAACGGTCGCGGTGTAGAAAAACTTCATGTAACTGGGTTTATGGGTTTCTTGGGTCCATTGAGAACGGAAGTCACGCACCGAGGAGGCACTCCGATTCGTCCGCACAAATATGCGGGCAATATCCGATGCGCTTTTACCGCTTCTGGATCATTATGCACATTACTCTTTTGGCACTTCCAGTCGGAAGCCCTTTCCATGCACATTGGCCACCTCCACTTGGGGGTCATCGGCCAAGTACTTTCGAAGCTTTGCGATGTAGACATCCATGCTCCTGCCGTTGAAGTAGTTGTCGTCGCCCCATACGGAAAGCAAGGCCGTGGACCTTTCCAGCACCGTATTGGCGTTTTCGCATAGGAGATGCAACAGGTCGTTCTCCTTGGTGGTGAGGTTGCGTTCCCCTTCCGGACCTGTAAGTACCTGCTTACGGGCATCGAACGTGTACATTCCCAAGGCGAAGGAGGTGCGACGCTCTTCCGGCGGCTCCACACCCCAGGACCGGCGCAGGACGGCATTGATCCTTAAAAGCAACTCTTCCATGCTGAATGGCTTGGTGAGGTAATCATCCGCCCCGCTTTCGAATCCCGTGAGGGCATCCTGCCGCATGTTCTTTGCGGTCAGGAAAATAATGGGCGTTTCGGTGTCCTTCTTCCGGATCTCCCGGGCTAAGGTGAAGCCATCCTTCACCGGCATCATGATGTCCAGCAGTAACAGATCGAAATGCCCCTTTTTGTAAGCTACCAAGCCTTCCGCCCCATCCTTGCGCAATTCCACATCATAGTTCTTGGCGCGTAGATATTGAGCGAGCAGCATGCCCAAGTTCGGGTCATCCTCGCAGAGCAGCACTTTTGTCTTCCTCTCCATGTTCGAACGGTATGGTAATAATAAAACGACTTCCTGTATGCTGTTCGTAGCCCTCCGAATTACTCTCAACGCGGATGGTTCCACCGTGCCGTTCCACCACGGACTTCACATAGCTCAAACCCAATCCGAATCCCTTCACATTGTGGACATTCCCGGTCGGCACCCTGTACAAACGATCAAAAACCTTGCCTTGTTCATGCCGTGGGATCCCGATGCCATTATCGCTTATTTCAATCGTAAGGACCTGGGCGTCGCTGCGCGTGCTGATCTGGATCACAGGTGAAACCGTGCAATACTTCACCGCATTATCGATCAGATTATAGAAGATGCTGGTGAGGTAGGTACGATCGCCGCGCACATGGGCCAGCTCCGCATCCGGCTTGAACCTGATCCGACCTCCCCGCTTTTCGGCCTGGAGGGCACTGTTGCGCACCACCTCCGCCAACAGTGCGTGCATGTCCACATCCGTGATACGCAGCCGCATGCCGCCTTGCTCGGTCACAGCGCTCAGGAGCACGCTTTCAACCAACATCCCCAAGCGTTTGTTCTCATCGCGGATCATGCCGGTGAACATCCGGATCTGTTCAGGGTCCTTCGGAATACCCGGGTCATTAAGGGCTTCGCAGGCCAAGGAAATGGTGCTGATGGGCGTCTTCAGTTCGTGGGTCAGGTTGTTCACCAGGTCGTTCTTGATATCACCCAAGCGCTTTTGGCGGAGGATCGTTCGCAGGGTATAGCCGAATATCGCCGCGATCAATAGGAGGAATATGGACGATGTGACCAACATGGGCCACATGCTGCGCAAGAGCAAGGAGGGGCGCGCCGGTACTTTCAGGTGAAGCCACCAAGTGGGTCCGACACCGGGTTCCCGAGGCCAGTCGTTCCTGAACAGTTGTGTGCGGTAGCGGCTCTCCCTGACCAATGTGGAATCCCCCGCATCATACAGGTTCAATAGAATAGCCTCGCCATGGTCACTGAACACCCCATACTCATGGTCACAATGGATGTGGCGGAGCTTTAATTCCTCGGTGATCAACGAATCCAGCAACCGCGGGTCGATCCGTTCGTGGATGTCGCGGAACATCCCTGTGGTGAGGATGCCACGGAGTAATTCGTCCAGTGTATCATCGCTCAATTCTCCTGGCCTGGCCACCGTATCACCAGCGGGAACATGCTCCTCGAAGAACAAGGCGCTGCCCCGTTCATCATAAGGTAAGTGGCTCAGGGTCTGGCGAGCCTCGGTACGTTCCAGCCGGTCGCTAACAGCAACCAAGGCGTTATCGATACTCTCGCTGAACTGGGCATCCTTCAATGCCAACGTGTCCCGCACCCATTTCGCTTGGATCAATACCAGCCCAAGCAGGGCCACGCTAATGGCCACGATCAGAAAGGTGATCGTACGCTTCTCCATAAAGGCTGAAAGCTACGCGGAACGGGGAAAATGACGGATGGTGGTAACGTTGTTTAACCCGTTATGGCCGCCACGCATGTACGGCCCTGAACGACCTGCAAAGAGCGCACTGAATACCGTGACATTGCATTCTACGGCCGCGACCAAAGATCCGCTGCCCCAAAGGCCCTCTACTTTTGTGTCACTATGGAACAGGTCCTCAACTACATTGATGGTAAGCTACGTCCGGCATTGGGAGGAGCATGGATAGATGACCATGCCCCGGCCGATGGAACCGTTTTCGCACATATTGCGGACAGTGGTGCGGAGGATGTGGACCTTGCGGTGAAAGCCGCAACTGATGCACTGCCCGGGTGGATGGCCATGGGCCGACAAGGGCGACATGATGCCCTGATGCGCGTGGCCGACCTGGTGGAGCGTGACTTAGAGCTGTTTGCCCAAGCCGAAAGCCGCGACAATGGGAAACCGGTCAGCTTGGCCCGTAAAGTGGATATTCCAAGAGCCATTGCGAACCTGCGATTCTTTGCCACGGCGATCCTGCATTGGTCAAGCGAGGCCCACATTACGGATGATGTAGCGGTGAACTATACCGACAGGCAACCCATAGGCGTGGTGGGCTGCATCAGCCCGTGGAACCTGCCGCTCTATTTGTTCACTTGGAAGATCGCTCCTGCGTTGGCCGCTGGCTGCACGGTAGTGGCCAAGCCCTCGGAGATCACTCCGTACACTACGCTGCTGCTGGCGGAGCGTTGCATTGAAGCGGGCTTCCCACCGGGTGTGCTCAATATTGTGCAGGGCCTTGGAAGCAAGGTGGGCGCGGCCATCACGGCCCATCCGGATATTCCGGCCATCTCCTTCACCGGAGGCACGGCCACCGGAGCGCGTATCGCAGCCACGGCAGCACCGATGTTCAAAAAGCTCAGCTTGGAATTGGGTGGCAAGAATGCGGTGCTCATTTTCTCCGACTGCGACTTCGAGCAAATGATCAGTGAGACCGTGCGATCCTCTTTCAGCAACCAAGGTCAGATCTGCCTTTGCGGCTCACGGATCTTGGTGGAGCGACCCATCTATGAGCGTTTCCGGGAGGCTTTCATTTCACGGGTTAAAGAATTGCGCGTGGGCGATCCCGCAAAGGCGGATACGGATATCGGGGCCGTGGTGAGCGAAGCGCACATGCAAAAGGTGCTGGGCCATATCGAGCTGGCCAAGGAAGAAGGCGGACGCATCTTATGCGGCGGTGAACGGGTGGAACTGGTTGGCGCACTGGCCGAGGGCTGGTACTTGGCCCCCACAGTGATCGAGGGCTTGGGACCCGCGTGCCGTACCAATCAGGAAGAGATCTTCGGCCCGGTGGTCACCATCCAACCGTTCGATTCCGATGAACAAGCAGTGGCCATGGCCAATGGCACGGCCTATGGCCTTGCCAGCGTGGTATGGACCTCGGATGGTAGCCGCATGCATCGTGTGGCCCGCCAACTGAAGAGCGGTATCGTTTGGGTGAACTGCTGGATGCTCCGTGACCTGCGCACTCCTTTCGGCGGAATGAAGCAAAGCGGCGTGGGCCGCGAGGGTGGCGTGGAAGCCTTGCATTTCTTCACCGAAGCGAAGAACATCTGCATCAAGATATAGACGAGGCGCGCTCGGAGGCCGGAGCATCCGGCTCGGTACGTTCCACTGAACGATGCTTCATGCCGTTGGTGAAGAACCAACCGAAACGCAGGTCGAACCAGGCCTCGAACTCGGCGAGGATAAGGGAAAGGCTTTGGATCTGTTCACGCATGATGTGATATGGTACGGATTGTACGCGCAAAGGGTTGTGATCATTGCGCCACATCACGAAAGGTGTCCTTGATGGAACTCACCAAGGGATGTGAACCATCGCCAGTACGGTGCCTTCTCGTGCCCCAGTGCCGGTGGTGATCCGCACATCGGTACCCAGCACTTTTGACCTCAAGTGGTCAAGATCGCCCTGCTCAAAATCGCCCCCCATGGAAAGGGTCCGATGCGCTCCTTCCTGCAGGGTGAATATGATAGGACCTTCCGGGTGGATCTTGGAGTACAGCATATCCGCCATGCGGCCCACTTCACTGGTTCGCCTACCCCTATCATTTGAAGTAAGCGGATCCTCTCCCCCCGCGAAACCCAACAGGGCCTTTTGAACCCCCGGATTCCAAAAGCCCACATAGAAGCAGGACACTTCGTGCTCCAACATGAGTTCGGGTAATCCCTCACTATCTCCTAAGAGTTCACCCACCTGTGAGCCGGGATCTCCAAGTCCTAATGCCAAGTTGAACAGAGCGTGGTTTTGATCAAGCTGGTCGAAGCTCCACACAGGCTTCACACCTGCCCGTCGCACCATTTCGATCAATCCCAGCCCCGCTCCTCGGGTACCGGGATCGTTGGGGCGCTGGATGGCTTCCATGAACAGCTCCTTCAGCTCATTCATGCTCTTGCCTCTCAGATCTACCAGCTGCTTTTCCAATTTTTGCTGTTGTGCACAGGTGACCGGATTTCGGGTGATCAATACATGTCCATGGGTAAGGCATCGGAGCAGGAACATGTTGCGCAACTTGCCCCAAGCGGCTTCACCCAGAGGAAAGGCACGGTGGCGAACAATGTTCTGGTATGCCTCCACCATCACATAACCCAATCGCCCCTTGGACGAAAGCGTGCTCTCACCGCTGCCATGGAGCGCCTCCCCCAGCTCGATCAATCGGGCGGAATGCTCGTCGGGAAACCGACCGCTATATCCAAAAACGCACTGGTCGCCGCCTAGGGCGGCGGCGAGAGAACGTGCTAAATGGATGCTCATTCCGTACCGAACGAAGTTAGTCGCGACCGTGGTATTGGGGTTCTATTTCCCGGGATGGAACGATATCCAGCATCACCGAGTTCGGCATGTAGCAAAGATCGAACCTGAAATATCATGCCCTTTGTCCACGGTGTCCTCCTCCTACCTTCGTCGCCCATGCTCACCAAGTCGTTGTTAGAGAAGGCCAGACTGTATGTACGCCGGTACTTTTCCAAGCACATTCCGGCCCGGCTGCGTTTCCACGATCTAGAGCACACACTGGGTGTAACGCGAAGCGCCTTGGACATTGGCCGCGCCTCGGGCTTGAAGGAAGAGGACCTACTGCTGCTGGAATTGGCGGCCCTGTTCCACGATACAGGCTATGCTGCGGCATACGACGGGCACGAGGCTGCGAGTGTGGCAGTTGCAAGCTCTTGGTTGGCTGCTCACCACGTGGACAAAAGCCGCATAAAAAAGGTCGCCAACTTGATCATGGCAACCCACTATGATCATGCGCCCCGTGGTCTCACACAGCGCGTCCTGCGCGATGCCGATTCAGCAAAGGCCGGTCAAGCGGATTTCTTGGAAAAGAGTGAACGCTTGCGATCGGAGCGTCGGCATGTACTCGAGAAGCCGATCTCTCACGCCGACTGGGAACGGGAGAATCTCAGTTATCTGGAAAAGCACCGATTCCACACCCCGTATGCGCGGCTGCGGTTCAGCGGGCAAAAGGAGATCAACCTGGAGCTGCTCCGAAGATCCATTGCGCAGCCTCTGGGGGGATCAGGCCCCCCCATAGCGCTACAACCCGCCCCATTAATGGACCGCGAGCTAAGTTGGCTCTCCTTCAATGAGCGTGTGCTGCAAGAGGCCCAAGACCCCACAGTACCGCTCCTGGAGAGAGTGAAATTCGTGGCCATACATAGCAGTAACCTCGATGAATTCTACCGGGTGCGCGTGGCCCAGCTGCGCGCTTTGCGGAAACTGGGGAAATGGAACCGTTCCGCGTTGGGTGTTCCTCCAGGTAAACACATCGATCATATCAACCGCATCGCTCTGGAACAACAGGCTGCGCTGGGGAAAACCTACCGGGGTGTGCTGCTTCCCGAGTTGCGTGAAGAGGGCATCCGCTTTCTGGAGCCAACGCAGCTCTCGAAGACACACCGCGAATTCGTGCTCGCCTATTTCAAGCAGCGTGTGACGCCGCTGCTGCGCACCATGTCGCTGCGTGAACCCAACGCCCTCTTCATTGAGGATCGCCGGCTCTACTTGGTCTTCTCCCTCTCCCGCAAGGGCCACGCAAAAGGCCGGACGGTATTGATGAACGTGCCATCGGTGGAGCTGGGCCGGTTCATCACCTTGCCCACAGCGAAGGACCGCACGGATCTGCTTTACTTGGATGATGCGATCCGCGTGGGTGCACACCGATATTTCAAGGGATGGACGGTGGAAGCATGCCATGCCATCAAGCTCTCACGCGATGCGGAGCTCTACTTGGACGAAGAGTTCACCGAGGATGTGGCGGACAAGGTGCGCCGAAGCCTCCGCAAGCGCAGCACGGGCGTACCGGCCCGATTCCTATACGACAGCGCGATGCCCCGTGCCACGTTGGATAAGGTGTGCGAACTGTTGGATGTAAAGAAGGGGGATCTGCTTCCCGGGGGACGCTACCATAACCTCAACGATCTGATGGATGTCCCCATTATAGGCCATCCGAAGTTGCGGGAGAAACCCTTGCCCCCGCTCCCACATCCGGCGTTGGTAGGCAAAGATCCCTTTCGGGCCATGCGGGGTCGGGACATCCTGCTCCACTTCCCCTATCATGATTTCACGCCCTTGATCGACCTTGTCGACCAAGCTGCACGGGACCCGAACGTGGGTCGCATCGCGATCACGCTGTACCGTGTGGCCCGCCGTTCGCGCATCTGCGAGGCACTGGCTGAAGCTGCCCGGAATGGCAAGCAAGTGGACGTGCTGATGGAAGTACAAGCCCGTTTCGACGAAGACAACAACCTGTTCTGGGGCTCCGAACTGACAAAGGCGGGAGCGCAGGTTTCTTATGGCTTGCCTGGCTTCAAGGTGCATTGCAAGCTCTTACTGATCGACCGGACCGAGAACAAAGCGCTCAAGCGATATGCCTACTTGGGCACCGGCAACTTCAACGAGGACACCGCTCGCATTTATGCGGACATGGCCCTGCTGACCACCAGAAAGGCCATCACCGCCGAGGTGAACACGATCCTTGAAGGGTTGATGCACGGTGCCACACCTGCCCGCACCAAGCTCCTGATCACCTCACCGGATCAGTTGCGGAGCTCTATGGAGCGGGCCATTGATCGCGAGATCGAACAGGCCTTCCAAGGCAAGCCTGCCTCCATTCTACTGAAGCTGAACAGCTTGGAGGACAAGCCGCTGATCAAGAAACTGTACGATGCCGACCGCGCTGGTGTGCAGGTGCGGCTGATCATCCGGGGCATCTGCTGCTTGGTGACACAGGTACCCGGGCACAGTGCCACCATCGAAGGCATCAGCATTGTGGACCGTTTCCTCGAACATGCACGTGTGTATGTCTTCCATAATGCCGGAAATCCCACGGTTCACTTGGCCTCGGCCGATTGGATGGAGCGCAACCTCGACCGCCGGGTAGAGGTGGCCTTTCCCATCCTGAACGAAAAGCTCAAGGATGAAGTAATGCGCTACCTGGAGCTGGAATGGGCGGACAATGTAAAAGCGCGGATCCTTGATCGGGACCAGGTGAACACCTACCGGAAACGCCCGCAAGGAGTGCGCCGCCTGCGCTCCCAGATCGAATGGTACGAGCAACTTCGGCAGGCGAGCGGGCAGGCGAAGGCACACTAAGGAGCCGGCCAGTGCCGCGCGAGCGTCATCGGGACGCTGTTGTTTGCCACAGATGCGGAGCGGCACGGATGGCTTAAAACCGCGGAATTTTGCCCCACCACCCCCGATTAACACAGATGGACACAGATGATGATCTTCCTCCGTTGTTATCACGGGAGCCTAATCACGGGATTCTCCGCATGGCCGACATTTAGCGGTCCTTGCTGTGGCGAAAGGCATAATTAAAAAGGGCCGTCTCTTTTTGGAGACGGCCCTTTCGGTGGAGAATATCGGAGTCGAACCGATGACCTCTTGCATGCCATGCAAGCGCTCTAGCCAGCTGAGCTAATCCCCCAATATTTCAATGCATGATCCGACCAGTTGAACTGCACCCAGCTCCAAAATTCGGAACGCAAAGGTAATGGAAAAGAAGATCACGGCGCATGGCCCTCACAATGAAGTCTGCGGTTCTCCTTTTCGCCGGCCTGCATCTGTGGAAATCTGCGGCATCTGCGGTTTCCTTTTCTCGGAGGGAGTAAGCCATCCCGCGCCCTGATCCATCCCTGATCCACTTCCGAAGTACACCGTTCCTTTGCATAATGACCTTGCCCGGAACACTCGCCCAACATCTGGAAGCCGTTCTCAGTGGAAAGCTGGAGCGCACCATCACTTTGCTTCAAGTGGACCGCGTGCATGGCGGAAGCGTAAATGATGCCTTCCGTTTGGATACCGAGGCTGGCTCCTTCTTCCTGAAGATCAACCTCGCCGACCAGTTCCCCAGCCTGTTCAGCTCCGAGGCCACTGGTTTGGAGATCTTGCGCAAGGCAGCCGAGCTGCGGGTACCCGACCTGATCGCACAAGGCGAGCACGAGGACACCACCTACCTGCTATTGGAATTCATCAGCAAGGCCGAGGAGGAGCGCGACTTTCAATCCCGCTTCGGACAACGGTTGGCCAAGCTGCACCGCCACAGCCATGCCACCTTCGGACTGGAACACGATAACCACATCGGCCTATTACCGCAGACGAATACACCGCATCTGGACTGGTGCGAATTCCTGATCCATTGCCGATTCGAACCACTGGTGAAGATGGCCCAGGACAACAAGCGCATTCATCTGGGTGACGTGCTGCGCTTCGAACGACTTTACGGCAAACTGCCTTCTCTCATCCCTGCTGAGCTTCCCGCTCTGCTACATGGGGATCTGTGGAAGAACAACTACTTGGCAGCGGCCGATGGCGAAGCCGTGTTGATCGATCCCGCCGTGTACTTCGGCCATCGCGAAATGGACATCGCCATGACCCGGCTTTTCGGTGGCTTCGACCGCGACTTTTATGAGGCTTATCAAGCGGAGGAACCCTTGGAACAAGGCTGGGAAGAACGCATCGACCTGTGCAACTTGTACCCGCTGTTGGTCCACCTCAATCTCTTCGGCGGCAGCTATGCTGATCGGGTGAGCTCGGTGCTCAGGAAGTATGTGTAGCAAGCTCTATTCCCAACTCGGCGCCTCCTGACTTTCCTCGTAGATGTTCGCGCCACTTCCGCGCCGCTTGAAACAGTTCATGTCGAGGTCACCGATACCGTCCGGCTTCACGAAATCGCCTGTGCTTATGGTGATGGTGCTGTCCGCATACACCTTGTTCATGTAATAGCCGTAGATAGGTAGCGCCATGTTCGCACCTTGGCCAAGATCGGTGCGGCTGAAGCGCACGCTGCGGTCTTCCGCACCGGTCCATACACCCGTTACCAGGTCCGGCGTGATGCCGATGAACCAACCATCGCTGTTGTTCTGGGTGGTTCCCGTTTTGCCGGCGGTGGGATACTTGATGTTGGCATACTTGGCCCGGTTCCCCCAGCCCATCCGTAAGCGCATACCCGTCCCGACCGTTTTGCCGGTGCTGGGGTTGTACGCGCCATCCACTACACCTTTCAGCATTTCCAGCATGATGTAGGAAGTGCGTGGATCCAGCGCTTCTTCCGTCACGGGTGTCATGTCGAAGAGTGCATTGCCGTTCTTGTCCTCGATACGGGTGAAGACCACCGGCTTGATGTAGACGCCATCATTGGCGAAGGTGGAGAAGGCTCCCACCATCTCCTCCAGCGTGAGGTCGGCCACGCCCAGGCACAACGACGGCACGGCATCCATTGGGCTCTTTACACCCATGTGCCTTGCCAACGTGATCACCGATTGTGGGCCGTACTGTTTCATCAGCCACGCCGTGATCGTATTCATGGAATTGGCCAAGGCGTACTTTACCGTCACCATGCCACCGTAGTGGTTGTCGCTGTTCTGTGGGCACCAATCCGGTTGACCGGGAGGCATGGTAAAACAGGTCTTCTGATTGGGCAGTTCCATGCACGGCTTCATGCCTTCGCGGATCGCGGTTGCATACACGAACGGCTTGAAGGTGGAACCCACCTGCCTGCGCGCCTGCGCCACGTGGTCGAACTGGAAATGCTTGTAGTCAATGCCGCCCACCCAAGCTTTCACGAAGCCGGTATGGGGGTCCATGCTCAAGAGGCCGCTCTGTAGGAAGCTCTTGTAGTAGCGGATGCTGTCGTTGGGCGACATCAAGGTATCCACCTCGCCATGCCAACTGAAAACGGTCATATGCGTGGGCGTATCGAACTGCTTCTCAATGCCCTTCTCATTCAGCACCGCCCACCACGTATCGCAGCCGCCCTTCTCCGGATCGCAGTGGAACATCTCCTTTCCCTCGTGTTTCTCCTTCACGATATAGGCCGCCGGCCGCTGACAGTTGGGGCAGAGCTTGCCGGTAAGGGTCTTGTAGCGATCGCTACGCTTGCGCGCAGTGTTCATGATGCCTTCCACTTCCTGGTCGCTCACCCGGAAATCAAACGGTTTATTCTTCTTCTTGGCGAGGTCCTTGAAGAACTGTTCTTGCAGCTCGGTGGACAAGTGCTCACGCATGCCCCATTCAGCGTAGCGCTGCATGCGGCGATCCACGGTGGTGTACACCTTGAGACCGTCGGTATAGATATCGTAGGCTGAGCCGTCGGGCTTGGCGATGCGCAGCTTTCCGGTCTCGGGATCCTTCTCCCTGAACAAGCGTTGCAATTCGCCACGTAAGGTCTCGCGCAAATAAGGTGCAGGGCCTTCCGTGTGGTCGATCCGTTGGAAATCCAGCCCGAGCGGCAGGACCTTTAACGAGTCGTACTGCTGGCGATCGAGGTATCCCTTTTTCACCATTTGGTTCAGCACCACCATGCGGCGGGTGAGGGTGGTGTCAGGCCGACGCAGGGGATTGAAGAGTGCTGGGTTCTTGCACATGCCCACCAGCATGGCAGCCTGTTCGATGCGCAGGGAATCCGGCGTGGTATTGAAATAGACGCGGGCTGCGGAATTGATCCCTACGGCTTGGTTGATCCAGTCGAAGCGGTTGAGGTACATCGCGATGATCTCCTCCTTGGTGTATTCGCGCTCGAGCCGTGCGGAGATGATCCATTCCTGGAACTTCTGGAACACACGTCCGATAAAATCCCGGCGTGCATCATGGAAGAGCATCTTGGCCAACTGCTGGGTGATGGTGCTGGCACCGCCCCTTTTTCCCATATAGGCAGCCGCGCGGGCGGTACCGCGCACATCGATGCCGCTGTGCACCATGAAGCGTTCGTCCTCCGTGGCCACGAGCGCATCCACCACATAGGGATTGATGCGAGAGAAATCCACCGGGATCCGGTTCTCCTTGTAGTACTGGCCCATGATGGACCCATCGCTGAACAGCACGGCCGTGGCCAGATCACTGCGTGGATTCTGTAGTTCCGTGGTACTGGGCAGGCCCTTGCTTCCCGCCGCCAACAGCAACATCCCCAGCAAGCCGAGCACCGGGCCGAGCACGACCAGCCACCACAGCGCGTACCAACGGCCAGTAGAGTTTTTCTTCTTGGGGGTCTTTTTCTTCGTCGCCATCTTGGTCCGATCACCTATCGCCGCTTCCGGGCTTCCTCCACGCTGATGCCCACATCAATGATCCCAGCCAGCGTATCCGTTCGCATGGCCTGTTCCAGCGTGAACACATAACGGCCGGAGCGCGGGAATCTATTGTTCATCCGGTAAAGCACATGGGCTTGGAAACGGTCGCTGAAGATGAAGCCTGTGCCTTTGCCGAACCAGCGCCCTGTGGGGTCCGCCAAAGTGCATTCCACGGTATCGGTAATGGAATGTCCGGTCGGTCCTTCCAACGTGGTGAAGAGGTAGATATTACTGAAGCGGTAATCGCCGGTGTGCCGGATATCCAAATAAATGTCACGCTCGGAGATGGTATCGGTGAGCTCGAAGGTGAATTGCGGTTTCCAGGAACGCGTCCACGCCCCATCGGGGACTTGTGCATCCTCTTGAAAGACCACATTGTCCGAGCATCCGGCCAGCAATAGCCCGAACACGGCGAAGATCACTGTCCCGGGCTTCACGCGTCGCTGGGCTTGGGACCACCACTTGCAGGAGGGCCGTCCGGTCTGGGACCTCTCCGCCTTCTGCCACGGCCATCGCGGCTTCGACCTTCTCCTGCTGGACGTTCTGCACCGGGTGTCTGCCCTGCTGCATCCGTGCGAGGCCCCTGTTTGGCGGGGCGATCACCTGGAGGACCACCCGCGCGCTTCCGGCCATCACGTCGTTGACGCGGGGCCTGACCATCCTTCGGAGTACCTGTTGGAGCACCTGCTGGTACACCGGAAGAAGCGCTTCCGGGAGCACGGCCTATGCCACTTCCCGACGCCTTGCGCGACTTGCCGTCCCGGCCCTTCCGCTTGCCTCCGCCGGTCTTGATCTTCTTGTCGAAACGCGTGAGGTCCTCTCCACCGTCCAGTACATTCTCGTAATCCGTGGTCTTGTCCTCCACCTTGGCGGCCGGTTTCACCTCGGCCATGTGCAAGTCCACTTCAGGCTCAATACCTTCCTTGTTCTTCGCCAGGATATCGCGCACGGTCTCGATCGGGAAGCCGGCCATGGCCGAAGACTCTCCGGGTTTCTTGAAGATATACCACATCATTTCCGTGAAGATATCGGTCTTGATGTGCATGCCCGTACCGCGCGTGGTCTTCAGCTTGGCGTTCGTGGAGGGATAACTCTTGATCGCCTCGATGTACATGTCCAGCTCATAGTTCAGGCAGCACTTCAGTTTGCCGCACTGGCCTGCGAGTTTCTGCGGATTGAGCGCCAATTGCTGGTAGCGTGCAGCGCTGGTGGTAACCGTGCGAAGGTCCGTAAGCCACGTGCTGCAGCACAATTCGCGGCCACAGGACCCGATGCCGCCCACGCGCCCGGCTTCCTGGCGTGCACCGATCTGTTTCATGTCCACGCGCACGTGGAACCGGTCCGCCAGCTTCCGCAGGAGGTCCCTGAAATCGATGCGCTGCTCAGAGGTGTAATAGAACGTGGCCCGGGTGCCGTCGCCTTGGAATTCCACGTCGCTCACCTTCATGTCCAACCGGGCCTCTTGGCAGATCCGGCGGGTATCCATGAGCGTTTCATCCTCACGCTTGCGTGCGGCATGCCACGTATCGATATCGTCCTGGCTCGACTTGCGGATCACCTTCCGGAGCTCATAGCTGTCGGTAGTGCCGTTCTTGCGTTGCATCTGCGCGCGGACCAACTCGCCGGCAAGGCTCACCGTGCCGACATCGTGTCCAGAGGAGGCTTCCACCGTCACCAGGTCGCCCGGCATCAGGGAAAGCGCGTTGGCATTCCGGTAAAAACCCTTCCGGGTGCTTTTGAAGCGGACTTCCACGGCATCAAAGGGTGATTGCCCATTGGGCAAGGGCACGCCAGCGAGCCAATCGAAGACATCCAACTTATTGCAGCCATCGCTACTGCAGAAGCCATTGCTCTTACAGCCAGCGGGCTTACCGTCGGAACCTTTTGCGCAACCAGTACAGGACATAGGCGCGAAGATAGTTGTTGTGGAAAGCTGAAAAGAGAACCTGGAGCCAAGAAAACCACAGAGGCACAGGGGCACGGAGGTCACAGAGGGATTTATGGTCGGAGGTCGGAAGTCGGAAGTCGGGAGTCCTGAGTCACGAGTCGGGAGTCGAGAACCTCGGTCACCGATCACCCAATGACCTTCTCCGCGCCTCTGCGGCTATTACCACAACCTCACGCCACTGGCTCCTTCATCCTCAGCAAGGCACCCAGCCGGTAGCTCAGGTCCATGAAGAGGATCTTCGGATTGGCGTTGCGCTCCAAGTGCATGTGGGCTGTTTCCAGCTCCTGGCGGATCCCATCGGCATTGTGGACGTTCAGTAAGGCACTGAACTTCTCCACGAATTCCATCTCCTGCCCGAAGGCGGCGATCAGCTGCGGCACATCCTGCCATTGCAGCATGCACTGGCGGATCAGGTAGAGCGCGTAGGTCATGAAAGCCTTCTGCTTTTCCCGGCCCATCTTGGCGAAGTAGTCGGCGTACTCCACGTTCTCGGCCACCTTACTGCCGTAGCACGCACGGAGCCAATCGCGGAAGAAAATGAAGATCTCCTCCTCCTGTCCCGCGGCCATGGCAAAGGCCTCCAGGAGGTCCCCTTCGCTGCGTGCCGCGATGCCGCGAGCGTCCGCCGGCGATAGGTCGGGAAATTTCAGTTGGATCGCTGCTGTGACTTCAGTCGGGGTCGGAGCGGCCACTTTCACCAATTGCGTGCGGCTGAGGATGGTGGGCAGGATCCGGTCGTTCGCGTGTCCCGCCAGAAGGAAGGCGGTCTTCGGCTCCGGCTCTTCCAGCACCTTCAGGATCTTGTTCGCCATCGCGGCATCCATCATCTCCGGAAGCCAGATCAGCATCACTTTCCATCCGCCCGAATAGGACTTCAGGCTCAACTTCCGCACCACCTCGGCGGCGATGTCCACGCCCATCCTCAACTGCTTGTTCTCTCCCTTCAGTACCTCTCGCCACACATCGGCATCGAGGTAGGGATCCTTCAGCACGGCGCCGCGCCAATCAGCCGTGAACGGATCACAGGTCTTTCCCTTTTCCGACAAGAAGATGGGGAACACCAGGTTGAGGTCCGGGTGCGCCAGCTTTGCCATCATTTTGCAAGAGCTGCATTGCCCGCAACTGTCGCCCGCACCGGGTTCCTCGCAGAAGAGGTAGGTGGCATAGGCCAGCACCAAGGGAAGCACGCCGCTGCCCCGCGGACCGAGGAAGAACTGCGCGTGCGCCACACGGCCCTCGCGGATGTTGCCGATCAGCCGCGCCTTCAGCTCGGCATGCCCGATGATCTTGTTGAATTGCACGATGCAAGTTTACGCTTGGAAGGATCGGTGTCTTTTTTACCGCCAAAGCGCCAAGAGCGCAAAGGAGGTTGTGGCGCTCGGTCAGTCCAATGCATCATGGAGCTGAACCCAGCGATAGTAGGCATACCCATTCCTAGGCGCTTGATCCTTCGGCGGAAGACCTGTTTCTTCGTTGCGCTCGTGGCGCCCGTAGCGGTTGATCCATTCGGCTGGAAGTATTTCTCCCTTGGCGCTCTTAGCGTCTTGGCGGTTCACCTCCATTCCGGACTTCCCGGTATTTTCGCGCCATGCATACCATGGACAGCTTCGACTTCAAAGGCCGCAAGGCCCTCGTTCGCGTGGACCTCAACGTACCGCTCGACGCGCAGTTCAACGTGACCGACGACAACCGCACCAAGGCCATCGTCCCTACGGTGAAGAAGATCTTGAAGGACGGCGGAAGCGTGATCCTGATGAGCCACCTCGGCCGCCCCAAGGGCAAAGTGAACCCCGACCTGAGCCTAAAGCCCGTGGCCAAGCACCTCGAAGGCCTGCTCGGCGTGCCCGTGCAATTCGCAACGGATTGCGTTGGCGAAGATGCCCAAGCCAAGGCCGCAGCATTGAAGCCCGGCGAAGTATTGCTGCTGGAAAACCTCCGCTTTCATCCCGAGGAGGAGAAGGGCGATGAAGCCTTTAGCAAGGCGCTATCCACACTCGGCGACGTCTACGTGAACGATGCGTTCGGGACCGCGCACCGCGCACATGCCAGCACCACCGTGGTCGCGAAATATTTCCCGGATGCGAAGCTCTTCGGCTACCTGATCGCCGGGGAATTGAACAGCCTGAGCAAGGTCCTCAACGAGCCGCAGAAGCCGCTTTGCGCCATCGTGGGCGGCGCCAAGGTGAGTAGCAAGATCGAGGTGCTGCAGAACCTGCTGGACAAGTGCGACGAGGTGATCATCGGCGGTGGCATGGCCTTCACCTTCATCAAGGCGCAGGGCGGAAAAGTAGGCGCCTCGCTCGTGGAGGAGGACCACATCGAAACCGCCAAAGCCATTCTCGCAGCCGCACAGGACAAGGGTGTGATGCTCTACCTGCCTACCGATGCTGTTATCGCTGATGCCTTCTCGGATACAGCCAACACCGACATATGCCCGGCCAATGCCATCCCGGATGGCTGGATGGGCCTGGACATCGGACCGGAGTCGACCAAGGCCTTCAGCGCCGCAGTGAAGCGCGCCAAGACCATCCTCTGGAACGGACCGATGGGCGTGTTCGAAATGCCGAGCTTCCAGAAAGGCACTCGCGCCATCGCGGAGACAGTGGCCGATGCCACCGAATATGGTGCCTACTCCTTGGTGGGCGGCGGCGACAGCGTGGCGGCGGTGAACCAGTTCGGCCTAGCGGACAAGATCAGCTACGTGAGCACCGGCGGCGGCGCCATGCTGGAATACCTGGAAGGCAAGGTGCTGCCGGGGATCGCGGCGGTGGAGAAAGACTAAGCGCTAACGCACAGGGTGCCTCATGAATCCGCGCCTTTGGCAAAAAAGCCAAGGGCTTGCTTGAACTTGGCGGGCGTGCAAATTTGCAGGTTTGCTCATTCGATAAATGACAAGTATGTTTGTCATAAGGACAAGCATGCTTGACTCTCATGAACACACAGTCTACCTCCAAACAACACGGCATTCCCAACTACTTCAAGAAGATCGGCCTTGCCGTGATGGTTTTGGCCTTCCTTCTTGGTGTCTTGGCCAAGACAGGGACCATAGAGATGGCCCAGCACCCGAAAGACCTGTTCAAGTTATTTACAAAGAATAGCTTCCTCTTAGGCCTGCTACTTATCGCGTTGGCAAAAGACAAGGTTGAAGATGAAATGATCTCAGCTATTAAACTAAGGACCATGGCATTCGCATTCGTTTTTGGTGTGCTGATCGTTATCATACGTCCGATCGTTGACTTGATCTCCAAAGATCCAATTACCGGCGTGACCGGCCAAGAAGTGGTACTACAGATGCTCTGTGTATACTTGATCGTGTACTACCTCCAGAAGAGGAAGTTGCGATGAAGAACTACTTGAAGGTCGAGCGGGCAAAATTGGATCTCACACAACAGGACTTGGCTGATCGGGTTGGCGTCTCCCGTCAAACGATCAATTCGATCGAGGCAGGGAGGTATGTGCCCTCGACCGTTCTTGCCATCAAAATAGCTCAGGTCTTCAAGACGACGGTCAATGAGATCTTCATCTTGGAAGAGGACGATTGAGCGGTCAACCTCACATCTCCCCCATCGCTTCCGGCCCTCCACCGTTTTGCGTTCATGATGGGCTTTTCAAACATGAAGTCCTCGGGAAAACGTGCCGTATTGCGCTTCACTTGTTGCTTGAGTCTCTTGGTCTCCGTCCCATAAAGCGTTGCCAGATCGCTGTCGATCATCACCTGAATGCCTCTGAACTCAAATATCAGGCGTTCGATATCCTTGGATCGAATGAGATCTCCCATGGTGGTGGCCGGCATTTCATGAGGTGGTCACATTTTGTGACCGGCTCTGATGGGCGAAGCGATCCAAATTGAAGTGTTGATGCTCCTGTGCTTGGTATACCGTTCGCTCATGATCAAGGGCTTCACCTACCGAGTGCGAATGCTCCCCAAGATGCTGGATAGCATCGCCACGACGTGCCATAAAGTCTTCGGCTGGAACGAACTCTAACCGCGTGGATTCGTTCATGCATTGAGTGTTGCGCCACATTCATGGATGCATTCCTCCTTCACAAAATCCACCCCCATGTTCCCGGTATTGAGATGCTTGCATTGCCTTGCGGTCCTGTTCACCCTTGCCGTTTGTACTTCAGCGCAAGGCTCGGTGCGCGTGGATTCCATGACGGTGGCGCCCTTCGGAAAAGTGCATGTGTACGTGCCGGATGGGCCGCCCACGTCGGTAACGATCATGATCTCCGGCGATGCCGGTTGGAAGTACGGCGTGCTCGATTTCGCCAAGCACTTCGCCGAACGCAACAGCTTGGTCATCGGGGTGGACATCCTTCGCTACTATGCCGACCTGCGGAAGCGCGATGGGGACTGCCTGCACATCGCCACGGACTTCGTTGCCTTGGCCACCGAGGCGGAACGGCAGTATGGTATCCCGGAATACAAGGAACCCCTGCTGATGGGCTATTCCAGCGGCGCCACCATGGTCTATGCCCTGTTGTGCCAGTCGCGTCCGGGTACCTTCCAAGGCGGCATCTCCTTGGGCTTCTGTCCGGATGTGGAATTACCGAAGCGCTTTTGCGAGTCCAATGGGTTGAAATTGCATCCCTTGGTGAATGGAAAAAGCTTCGACCTGGATCCCGACTCCAAGCTCAGTGAGCCTTGGTTGGTGCTCCAAGGAAAGCTCGATCAGGTTTGCAACTACAAGAACACGGCGGATTTCATCGCCGGTTGTACCGACGCTGTTCTTGTTCCCTTGGAGCACGTGGGACATGGGTTTGGAAAATGGACGGACTTCATGCCGCAATGGGAACAGGCTTTCGACAAAATGACAAAGCCCTCAACAGGGAGCACGAACAACGAAGCGCCCCCGCCGGTCGATACGAACCTTCCGCTGATCATCACGCCGGCAAAAACGCCCGATGCGCTAGCGCCTTTGGTCTTCTTCATTTCGGGGGATGGCGGCTGGTACAGCTTTGAGGGGAATATGAGCGATCGGATGGCGGAGAGCGGGACGCCCACGGTGGGGCTGGATGCCAAGAAATACTTCTGGGACCGGAAGACCCCGGAGGAGACCGCGGCCGCCGTGGAGAAAATTTGCAAAGCCTACATGGCCCGCTTCAACAAGCAAACCGTCGTGCTGATCGGTTACAGCATGGGTGCCGAGGTGTTGCCCTTCGTCTTCGCCAACCTGAGCCCGGAGATGAAAACCGCGGTGAAGGGTTCGGTGCTCCTTTCACCCGGTGAAATGGGGGATTTCGAGGTGCATATCACGAACATGCTCGGTATCGGCAGCTCCAGCAACACCTACGATGTGGTGAAGGAACTGCGGCAGGTCGCGCCCTCCACCTCGATACTGATCATTACGGGCGAGAAGGAGGACTCCACATTGCCCAAGGAGTTGTCTGGCACGGGGATCAAATTCGCACAGGTACCGGGGGATCACCACTACGACAACGATCCCGGGAGCATTGTGCGGATACTCAAGGCGCAGGGGTTGGTGCCTTGAGCGTTGTTCAGCGAATCCTTCGGGCTTCATCTGATGAAGCCCTACATGGCCTTAGGCTACATCGCCTCCAACGCCTGCCCAAGGTCCCA
This sequence comes from Cryomorpha ignava, assembly GCA_040391235.1. GTDB lineage: Bacteria > Bacteroidota > Bacteroidia > Flavobacteriales_F > PHOS-HE28 > PHOS-HE28. The sequence goes on along the minus strand of JBEBYG010000002.1, from coordinate 122,641 downwards.
GATCAGGTCGTCCGGATGCTCCACGCCCACGCTGAGGCGCACCAGCCCTCCCGTGATGCCGAGTTTTTCGCGCTCCACCGGGTCCACGCCCACGTGGGTCATGGTGGCGGGGTGCTCCGCGAGGGATTCCGTGCTGCCGAGGCTGACAGCGAGTTTCACCAGTTTCAGGGCGTTGAGGAAGCGGAAGGCTTCCGGCTCGCCGCCCTGCACATCGAACGAGAGCATGGCACCGGCACTGAAGCACTGCGAATCGAAGATGGCCTGTTGCTCCGGAGTTTCCAGAAAGCCGAGGTAGTGGACCTTCTTGACCTTGGGATGGTCCTTCAGGTAGGCAGCTACTTTTTCGGCGTTGAAGGCCTGCGTTTCCATGCGGGGCTTCAGCGTTTCCAAGCTACGCAAGAGCAACCAGCCTGTCCATGGCCCGGCCATGCAGCCCAGAAAGCTGCGCATGCCCTTTAGGCGGGTGATCAGCTCAGCGCTGCCCAAGCAAGCCCCGGCGATCACGTCGCTGTGGCCACCGATGTACTTGGTGGCCGAGTAGAGCACCAGGTCGGCGCCCTGCTTCATGGGGTGTTGCCACAGCGGCCCCATGTAGGTGTTGTCCACCGCTGTCAATACCTGCTTTTCAGGAGTACTGAAAGTCTTTGCCAAGCGACTGCAGGCTGCGATATCGATCAGGATGTTGGTCGGGTTGGCCGGGGTTTCCAAGTAGACCATCTTCAGGCGTTCGCCTTTGCCGCTTTCGCGCACGATCTCCTCCAAGCGGTCCTGTTCCCACGGATAGAAGCCCATCACCTCGATGCCGAAGCGGGGAAGGATCTGCTTGATAAAGTGGTCCGTTCCACCATAGATGGGGTTGCTGTAGAGGAGCACATCGCCGGGCGAAAGGAACTCCAACAGCATGGTGGTGATGGCGCTCATGCCGCTCTCGAACACCGCACAGCCTCCGGCATTTTCCCAGAGGCAGAGCCGGTCCTCCAAGATCTCCAGGTCAGGGTTGTTCAGTCGGCTGTAGATCAGCCCCAGTTCTTCCTTCTCACCCTTTTCGCGCAGCCCATAGGCCACTTCAAAAAATGCTTTTCCATCCTCGGCCTTCTGGAACACGAAAGTGCTGGTCTGGAAAATGGGGCACTTGATGGCACCTTGTGAGAGCTCGGGCTTGTAGCCGTAGCTCATCATCAGGCTTTCGGGGCGGAGTTTGGGATCGGGCATGGGTGCGAAGCTATTGTTCTTGATGGAGAATAGAAGTGATGGAGGTCACTGGCATACCGCCAACCTACAGATCGGATCGCCAAGACCCGCGTGCCGGCTCACTCCTCCGTCTTCCTGTTCTTCACTGCATCAATGGCATCCTGCACCCAGCGGGTATCTCCCAAGGCCGGGATGATGAAGGGAGCGAAGGCCCGAAGCGGCCGATAGAGCGTGGAACTCTCCATTGTTTCCTGCGGAACGAGGCCAATTACCTCTGCGCGCGCCATCAGGATGTTCAGGACCACACTGAGCACAAAGGCGGAGCGTATGGCCCCGAAGAGCGTTCCAGCTACCTTGTTCGGTAGACCGAGCATGGCCATGTCCATGGCCTTGGTGATCACCTTCGCCAACAGATGGACCATGATCAGTACGCCGATGAAGGTGACCATAAAGGAGATCACTTCATGCTGGGCATCCATGCCCACCCAAGCCGCCACGCGGGCGTTGTAACGGGTGGCTACCCAAATGCCCAGTATCACAGCCACCAGCGAGGCTATCTCCACCACGAAACCGCGAAAGAAGCCCCGCACAGCGGCCGCTCCGATCAAGATGAGCAAGGTCCAATCGAGCCAGTTCATGGTCACAAGTGTAACACGGTCGGTTTGAACGTTGATCTAGCGAACAGGAGATAGGCGAGGCGATTCATCACCTGAGCGTGCAACTGCGGTGAATAACCCCAGCGGACCCGTCTCTACCTTCGCGGCCTTCCCAGGCCATGATCGCCGGGAACGAACTCATTATGATCGATCTGGCTTTTGATAAGCATTGGCGCGACCTCCTGAAACGGATGGAGACACGCTTCGGCATGCCCTTGGACCTCAACGGGGTGATCTTCTTGATCGGCGTGCAGGAGCTCGGCCAACATGCGCGAGTATTCAAGAAGGATGAAAAGGTGAACCTGATGCACGTCGCCATCTCCGTGCTGCTCACGCCATATGGCTACTACAAGGAGCTGGGACGCGATGCCGATGGCTGGCCCCACTTTGAACGGGTGAAGGAGCTACCCTCACTGAACCCGAAGGAGCAGGAGCGCTTGATGAAGGAGGCGATCCTCTCCTACTTCGAGGATCACTGAGATCAGCCTTCGCTGAAACTGGCGATCAGTGCGCTCTTTTAACGACCACGGTCTCCTCGTTGGTCTGCTCTTCCTCGATGCGGATGATGCCTTCGCCGGTGAGTGAGTCCGTTTTGGCCAGAATATCCAGCACGGCAAAACCGGCTTGGCCACGCTTGTAGAACTCGGAGTAGTCAAAAGTGACCTTTCCATCGGAGCCGGTGGTCCCGTCCTTTGTAAGGCGGGAGAAATCAGCTTGCAGGGGCGTGGTAGGGTTGGCGAAGAGTTTCACGTAGGCCCCGGCAACCACGGCACCGGCGGAATCAACCACGGTGATGGTGGCTTTGGTGTCCTTCTCTTTGTTGCACGAACCAAGGCCAGCGCCCAAGATGAACAGGAGTATGGCAGCGAGAATGGCCTTCAAGGGCATGGGAGGTCGTGTTGGTTACTTTTGGCCGCTTTCTTGCAGCCCTTCGCACCGCGAATGAAGCCAAAAATAAGGAACCGAACGATGCCCGCGCAATTATCCCTCAGTAGGCTGTTGTTCGTGGCGGTGCTTTTTGCAGCAACGATCACGGCATCGGCCCAGAAATCAAGCGAAGGCAAACGGCACTTGGTAGAGATCAATACGACAGCCGGCCGCATGGTGGTGGAGCTTTACAACGAGACGCCGCTTCACCGCGACAATTTCCTAAAGCTGGTCCGTGAGCACTCTTACGACAGCACCCTGTTCCACCGCGTGATCCGGGGATTCATGATCCAGGGAGGTGATCCGGACAGCCGCAATGCCGAGGATCGCACGGTTCCATTAGGCCAGGGAGGACCGGGCTATACCATCCCTACGGAGATCATTCCATCACTGATCCACCGCAACGGCGCACTGGCGGCAGCCCGGCAAGGAGATGACGTGAACCCGGAAAAGCGCAGTAGCGGTAGCCAGTTCTACATTGTGCAGGGCCGAACATGGCGCCCTGCCGATCTGGAGAAACTCGAGAACCGCATGAATGAGGGCCGACCAGACAGCCTCGCGATACACTATACGCCCGACGAAGTGAAGACCTACTCCACCGCAGGCGGCGCCCCACACTTGGACGGCGGCTATACCGTATTCGGCCAAGTGGTAGATGGAATTGAGGTGCTGGACCTCATCGCAAACCAGCCGTGTGACGGAATGGACCGACCCCTTGCAGATGTGCGCATGTGGATGCGCGTGATCCAATGAACTTGAAGGAACGCATAGAGGCCGTGGAGGCCGAGATAGCCGCACCAGTAGCTACATCGCCAGAAGCGGTGGAAGCATTCCGGGTGGGCATGTTGGGCCGCAACGGCAAAGTCACAGCGCTTTTGGATGCCTTCAAGGAGGTGCCCCCGGAAGGGAAACGTGAATGGGGCCAGCGCCTGAACCAGTTAAAGAACGCGGCACGTGTGCGCTGGGAAGAGCTGAAGTCACAAGCCGAAAGCACCCCGGTTACCAAGGGACCTGAAGGAGACCTCACCAGGCCAGCCCTCACGGAGCACACAGGCAGCTTGCACCCCATCAGCATCGTGCGCCAACGCATCGTGGATGTGTTCACACGCATCGGCTACACCGTGAGCCAAGGACCTGAAGTGGAAGATGACAACCACAACTTCGGTAAGCTCAATTTCCCTCCGGATCATCCGGCGCGGGACATGCAGGACACATTCTTCGTGCAAGGCGATGCTACTCCGGACGAAGGTGGAAAGCCACAAGAACTTGCACTACGCACGCACACCAGCAGTGTGCAGGTTCGCGTGATGGAGAGCGGTACTCCACCCATTCGCACTATTTCTCCCGGCCGCGTTTACCGCAACGAAGCCATCAGCGCACGCGCACATTGCATGTTCCACCAAGTGGAGGGCCTCTATGTGGACAAGGGCGTGAGCTTCGCCGAACTGAAGGGAACGCTGGACCATTTCGCCAAGAGCATTTTCGGCTCGGAAGTGAAGATCCGTTTACGCCCGAGCTACTTCCCTTTCACAGAGCCGAGTGCCGAAGTGGATATGAGTTGCACCATTTGCGGTGGCACTGGCTGCGCAGTGTGCAAATACAGCGGCTGGGTGGAGATCATGGGCTGCGGCATGGTGGATCCTGCCGTGCTCTCCAACTGCGGGATCGACCCGGAGGTTTACAGTGGCTTCGCCTTCGGTATGGGCGTGGAGCGCGTTGCACAGCTGATCTATCGCGTGCCTGACCTGCGGCTGTATTGGGAGAACGACGTGCGCTTCTTGGACCAGTTCACCGACGGAGCCTTCCGTGGCTGAACCCGCCATGGAACAGGTGCTGAAGACGGATGTCTGCATCCTTGGTGCGGGACCCGGCGGATGTGCCACAGCGCTACAGTTAGCCAAGCATGGCGTGGATACGCTGCTCTTGGACAAGGCCGTATTCCCTCGCGACAAAGTGTGCGGCGATGCCCTCAGCGGCAAGGTGATCCGTTCCCTCGAACGGCTCGACCCGGCGCTGGCCGTGGAACTGCGGAAACAAGCGAAGTTGGAACCGAGCTGGGGTGTCACCTTCGTGGCTCCGAGCGGAAAGGCTTTGCGCGTTCCGTTCAGCCGTGAAACGGGCATTGGTGAAGCACCAGGCGCGATCCTTCCCCGGATGGACTTCGACCAATTGATGCTCAATGCCGTGAAGCGCGAGGGACACACTACAGTTCTGGAAGGTACCCAAGCAAAAAGCTTTGAACGGACCGCGAACGGCTGGTTGGTCAAGGTGATCGGAGCGGACAGAACGCAACGCACCGTTCAGTGCCGCCTGTTGATCGATGGCTCGGGAGCCAATTCCATTTTCTCCAAGCAGATCGCAGGTCTCCCGATGGAGCCACGGCACCACTGCGCCGGCGTGCGGGCCTACTACAGCGGTGTTACCGGCTTGGACCCACAAGGCTTCATCGAGCTGATCTTCCTGAAGGATCTGTTGCCCGCTTATCTCTGGATCTTCCCGCTGCCGGACGGACGTGCCAATGTGGGCTTGGGCCTGAGGAGCGACATGTTGCGCAAGCGTCGCGCAGACTTGAAAAAGCTCTTGTCCGGGGCGATCGCAGAGCATCCACAACTGCGTGATCGGTTCACGAATGCAAAAGCGGAAGGACCGATCCAAGGCATGGGACTGCCCTTGGCGAGCAAGCGATGGCCCATGAGCGGCGATGGGTACATGCTGATCGGCGATGCAGCGCACTTGATCGATCCGTTCACCGGCGAAGGCATCAGCCATGCCATGATCAGCGGAGTGCATGCTGCGAACGTCGCTGCGGAAGCACTTCAGGCCATTCCGGTGGAGCAACCCATCCCGCAAGCCGCGCTCAAGGACTACGATGTACGGGTTTGGAATCGCCTGGGCAAGGAACTCGGCATCAGTACCCGTTTACAGCAGCTCGCCGATCGCCCTTGGTTGTTCAATTTCGTGGTGAATAAGGCCGCTGGCAACCCGGTGCTTGCCGATACCATCAGCTGCATGTTCAACGACCTGGACATGCGGGAGCGGTTGAAGAAGCCGGGGTTCTATTTGAAGTTGCTCTTCGGATAAGAAAAGACCGCAGAGGCGCGGAGGCGCAGAGGAAGGCGATCGTTGGAAGAAGACCCTCATTTTACGACTACGCGGTCCGCACTGCAACGGTCATCCAGTTCCAAGGCATGGGTGCTGGCATGTCCGCAGGTGCTTCTTCCAGCATGTATGCCCACGGGTAGTCGATCTTCTTGATCTCCAACACTTCCATGCCTTCCTGCCTGAGGAGGTCTTCCAGTTCTTCCTTCAGGTGATGCTTGGTGGGCGTACCGTTCACCACCACAATGCCCATGTCGAGCTTGGTGGTTTCCCGTGCAGCCTTGCGCTGGGCTACGGCGGGGCTCATGCCTTTCTGCTCATTGAGCTGCACTAAGCGGTGCGAGGCGTAGAGTGCGGATTCCAGCGCGGGGGTCACCAACAACAAGTGTCCACCGAGTTTTACTGCAGCACACATATTGGCCATCATCGCTTGGCGCTTGGCACGCGATGCGATCAATAACACATTGATGCAGAGGGCGAAGTCCACGGGCGCAAAAGGCAATGGCTGCGTGAGGTCGGCGTGGTGGTATTCCACGTTATGGTAGCGCGCGTTCTTGTTCTCTGCCACGGAAAGGCATTCGCTAGAAATGTCCGTGGCATGCACCGTTGCAAAGTGCTCGGCCAGCATGGGCACGGTACGCCCAATGCCACAACCGATGTCGGCAGCGGTACCATCCTTCTTTGCATAGCGCAGCACGCGCTGCATGATCTTCTGCTTTCGGTCGTGTTCCGGTACGCTGAAGATGTCCTCTTCGAAAGTGGCGGCCACATCATCCCAATCCTGCTCGTCCATCGGTAGCGAAGGTCGGGATTGTTCTCTCGGTGATCTCCCGCCGCACAGCGGGAGATCACTGAAAGGCCAAAGTCCATTACACCGCGCTCAAGCGGATCATGTTCGCCATGCCTTGCTCTGCGATGGGCATACTGGCGACGTTCACCACCAGGTCCCCCTTCTTCACCAGGTCCTTGCGGCGTAAAATGTGCTTGATATCGGCGATGGTGTGGTCAGTGCTCACGGTCTTATCGTAGTACTCGGCACGCACACCCCACACCAAGTTGAGCATGTTAAGGATGCGCTTGTTGCTGGTGAAGGCGAAAATATGCGCCTTCGGACGCATGCTGCTGATCTTGAAAGCCGTGTAGCCGCTGTGGGTCATGGTAACGATCGCCTTGATATCAATGGCGGCGGCCATGCGCACACTGGCCATGCAGATGGCATCGGTGACCATGCGCTCGTGGTCGTTCAGCTCGGGCTCCGTCACGTTGAACATGATGTCGCTCTTCTCCATCTCGAGCAAGATCTTGTTCATGGCCTTCACCACCTCCACAGGATATTTGCCTACACTGGTCTCTGCGCTGAGCATCACGGCGTCGGCATGGTCCAGCACGGCGTTGGCCACATCGTTCACTTCGGCGCGGGTGGGCGTGCTGCTGGTGATCATGCTCTCCATCATCTGCGTGGCCACGATCACCGGCCGGTGTTGCAGGAGGCAGCGGCGGATGATATCCTTCTGCAACAAAGGCACCTGTTCCATGGGTACTTCCACACCCAGGTCGCCACGGGCCACCATCAGGGCATCGGATTCGCGGATGATCTCGTCGATCTCCAGCATGGCTTCGGGCTTCTCGATCTTGGCAATTACACGGGCCATGCTGCCTTCAGCATGGATCTGGTGCTTCAGTTCGATGATGTCCCGTGCGCTGCGCACGAAGCTGAGCCCGATCCAATCCACACCTTGTGCAAGTGCGAAGGTGAGGTCCTCGCGGTCCTTGGGAGTAAGGCAGGGCAGGCTCACTTTGGTATTAGGCAGGTTGATGCCCTTGTTACTACTGAGCATGCCCCCATTGATCACCTTGGTGGTCACCTTCTTCTTGCCATCGGTATGGGTCACTTGCAGACGCATCTTGCCATCGTCCAGAAGCACCATCTCCCCCACTTTGATATCCTGCGGGAATTGCGCGTAGCTCGTGCTCACCTTACCAGGAACCCCTTTCATCGGCTCCGTGGTGATCACCAACTCTTCTCCTTCCTTCAATTCGATGGGGCCATCGGCCATTTCGCCCACGCGCAATTTGGGGCCCTGTAGGTCCGCAAGTATGGCCGTAGTGAGCCCAAGTTCCTCGTCGAGCGAGCGGATGGTGGCGATCACCTCCTCATAGAATTCATAGGTGCCGTGGCTGAAGTTCAGGCGGCATACATCCAGCCCATGGATGAGCATTTCGCGAAGCACTTCGCGTTTTGAACTGGCTGGGCCAAGAGTGGCGACGATCTTCGTTTTGGGGTCGGGAGCTGTGGTCATTCCAAGAGCTTATAGGCACCTTTAATGTTGATGATGTCCAATGTGAATGCGGTGAGAACGAATTCCGCGTTGCGCACACGTTCCAGTGTTTCGTCCGCTCGAAGTGAACTTTCGTCATCCACCACGAGGAAAAAGTCGGCTTGTCGTTGGTCGGCCACCAGCACTCCTTCCGGCGCATGGTTGCTTATCAATCTGATCGAGGCCATGGTTTCCTCCTCCGTATGGTCGAAGGCGGAGAAGTACGCCATCTGCTCCGGTCCTTGCCCTTCGATATCGGTGGAGCGGCGACAGAGTTCCAAGCCCAAGCTGTTGTTCAGTGACCAACAGAGGCGATAGTCATTCACATGACTACTGATAGCGATGAGGAAAACATCGGGTCCTAGATCGCTATCGAGTTTGAACTTGGCCATGGTGGGGAACGACGCACAAAGGTAGAACCGCCAAGCGTCCGTAGGATCCGGAGATGACCTCAGCTTTGTTCTTCGCCGTCCTTCCGAGGTGTCCTGGAGGGATTGCTACCCTGCCTACCGCCCCTTCCGCGCCGCTGTGGGGGCCGCTGGCGCGTGCGTTGACCGGATCCTTCCGTACTTCTTTCCTCGCTCCTTTCCCGAGGCCCGGCCCCATTCTTGGGCAAGCGCAACGTGCGTGAAGCATCGCGTGCCGCTTCCTGCTCCGCCTTTTTCTTGCTGTGGCCTGTACCCGAACCACATGACTTACCATCCACCAGAACTTCAGCGGTGAACTGCTTGCCTCTTCCGCTGCGGTCCCTCTCTTCCGTAAGAACGAACTCCACCTTCTTGTGCTGTTTCTGCCCCCACTCCAGCAAGCGGCTTTTGCTATCGCGGTCCTCTTCCTCCACGGCCTTGAGGTCGAAGTGGGTGGTGATCAACTTGATCACGGTGGCCTTTGTACGTTCAAATCCTTTATCGAGGAAGAGCGCTCCGAACAGGGCCTCCATAGCGTTGCCGGGCACGGATGTGTCCTGGCCCCGCCCGATATTGACCTCCATCACGCGTTCGATCTCCACGTGCTTGGCCAAGATGCTCAATTGATGACGACTCACCAGCTTGCTCCGCATACGGGTAAGGAAGCCTTCGCCCTTATCCGGATATTGGTGGTAGAGGAACTGACCTACAATGGTGTCGAGCACGGCATCACCGAGGAATTCCAGGCGTTCATTGTCCTGAAGGTCGGGCCTCTCGTCACTCACGGCACTACGATGCCGCAGGGCCTGCCGGTACAATGGAAGGTTCTTTGGGGTGATGCCCAAGGTCTTTCTACACCAAGCGCGAATGCGCCGATCTTCAGGGGTACCGCCTCGATTGAATAATGCGGAGAACAAAAGAGCTTAGCGGTACTTGCGGAAGATCACCGAAGTATTGTGCCCACCAAAGCCGAATGTATTGCTCATGGCGACATTGACCGTGCGCTTCTGCGCAGTGTTGAACGTGAAGTTCAACTTGGGGTCGATTTCGGGATCGTCCGTGAAATGATTGATCGTGGGGGGTACGATGTCCTTGTACACCGCCATGATGCTGGCAATGGCCTCCACTGCGCCAGCGGCGCCGAGCAAATGGCCGGTCATGCTCTTGGATGAACTGATGTTCAACTTGTAGGCATCCTCACCGAAAAGGCGCTGGATGGCCTTCACTTCCTGTGGGTCGCCGATGGGCGTACTGGTGCCGTGGGTATTGATGTAGTCCACCTCGGAAGGCTTCATACCTGCATCCTGCAACGCATGCTTCATGCAGAGGAATGCACCCAATCCTTCCGGATGCGGAGCGGTAATGTGATACGCATCGCTGCTCATACCACCGCCCATCACTTCGCAATAGATCTTAGCTCCACGTGCCTTGGCATGCTCGAGTTCCTCCAGCACCAGAATGCCGCTTCCTTCACCCAGCACAAAGCCATCGCGGTCCTTGTCGTAAGGACGGCTTGCCGTGGCAGGGTCGTCGTTGCGGGTGCTCATGGCGTGCATGGCGTTGAAACCTCCCACACCAGCCTCATGGATGGAAGCTTCACTACCCCCCGTCACCATGGCGTCCACGGTGCCTAAGCGGATGTAGTTGAAGGAATCGATCATGGCGTTGTTGGCACTGGCACAGGCGCTCATGGTCACGTAGCTGGGTCCTCGTAAGCCATACCGCATGCTAATGAGCCCCGAGGAACTGTCCGCTATCATCTTGGGGATGAAGAACGGATTGAACCGCGGCGTGCCGTCACCTCTACCGAAGTTGATGCACTCCTCCTGGAAGGTGAGCAATCCACCAATGCCTGAACCGAGTATTACACCCATGCGCTCCTTTTCAGCATCCGTGCTAAGCACGAGACCTGAATCACGCATGGCCTCCTCACTTGCGGCCACGGCGAACTGGGAGAAGGGGTCCATCTTACGGGCCTCCTTCCGGTCCATGAACTCGGTGGGGTCGAACCCCTTTACTTCACAGGCGAACTGCGTCTTGAACTTGGACGCGTCGAAGTTTTTGATGGGCGCAGCTCCGCTAGTGCCCTTCACCAATCCTTCCCAATACGCCTCAAGCGTATTACCAAGGGGGGTGAGGGCGCCCAGACCGGTGACTACCACTCGTCTGAGCTGCATCCTTCCAATTTACTTCGCGTTCTTCTCCACGTAGTCCACAGCCTGGCCTACGGTTTGGATCTTCTCGGCCTGATCGTCCGGGATGGCGATGTTGAATTCCTTCTCAAACTCCATGATGAGCTCGACGGTATCCAGGCTGTCGGCGCCAAGGTCGTTGGTAAAACTCGCCTCTGGCGTGACCTCGCCCTGGTCTACCCCGAGCTTATCCACGATGATAGCGATGACCCTTGACTTGATATCGGACATATCCGTTTGTTGTTGGTTGAACAGGGTGCAAAGGAAAGATATTTTCGACATCCACAACCCCTCCCCTCCCGGAAGCTCGCCCGAAGGCCTTCTAAAGCGGTCCGGAACAGGCCCGACCCGGCCCGCCCATTCCGAAGAAACCCCATGGGTGCCAAGGGGAAACGCCTATCCAAGAACAACAGCTTGAGGGGTGTCGATAAAAAGTCCGACATGGGAGGATCTCCGGTGGAGGAAGTCAGATCCGGCCCGGAAATCGCAGATCTTAACCTACTTCCGTGCCGTTTCAAGGCCGCCTAGCACAGCAGCTTTCCCGCCATTCGGGGTCAACGCGATGCATTCCGGTACACTTCCGCCGTGGCTTTGGCCATCTTAGCCCAACCGAACCGCTTGATATTGGTCCGGCCCGCCTCCACCAATGCGCCTCTCTCCTGCGGATCACGGATGATGCGCTCCAGATCGATCGCCACGGCCTCTGCTTGATCGGGGTTCACATACCATGCACCTTCACCACCGACCTCCCGCAACACGGGGATGTCCGAGCAAACCACGGGGATGTCCAATGCCTGTGCCTCCACAACGGGCAATCCGAATCCTTCATAGCGCGTCAGGAACAGGAACAGGTTCGCCTCCGCGTAGATCTCCTCAATGGTTTTCGCTCGGTCGTAAGGACGGATCTCCACCGATCCCGCTAAGACACCTGTACTGATCCGTTGCTGCAGTCCTTCATAGTAGGCCTCGTCGTTACTGAAGCCATGCATCACCAAGCGGACTTTCCCCACCAGCTGTGGCCATTGTGTCAACAGTCGCTCGAAGGCGTCCACAGCTTGTTGCTGGCCCTTGTAGGGCATGAACTTGGCGACATAGAGAATGGTGAATGGTGACGAGCCTTCCTTGTTCGGCGTGGAGCGATGTGGTTTTGGAAGATCCACCCCGTTATGAATGGCCACCACTTCCGTAGCTCCCGGATACCGCACCAACGCTTCATCGCGCATGGCCTCCGAAACCGTGATCACGGTCCTGCTTTTCCTAAAACCCACCCGGGTCATCCAAGCGAAGTAGCGCCCGGCCGCACCGGTAGAGACTCCCTGTTCCTCCTGCATGAACTCATTGAAGAAGTCATGTACGGTGGTCACTCGTCGCGCTGCAAGGAAAAGGGGTGTTTCCGTTGCGAGCTTGTGGAGCACCTTGGCCTTCAGCCTTCCACATATCAACGGCAGGCGGGCGTGGATCCAAAGGAGCCGGGGCAGTATGCCTTGCCCCAGCTCCTTGAACTCATGCAAGTGAATGTTCCTCAGTTCCGCAAAAAAGGGACGGTGGGACGGGGTGATCAGGCAATGGATCTCCAGGTCCGGAAGATCCAGCCGATCCAACTCCTGCACCAAGTGCCGCGCATGGGTCCAAATGCCACTCCCGGAACCTCCCACACCGGGCCGTATGGGTACCAGGTCGAGCACGATCCTACTTCTCTTCATTTCTCCTTCGGCCATTTCACGGATACCTTCTCAACATGGAATCGCTTCCGGGATGGGTCGTCCGCTTTTTCATAGATCGCATAGTCCACGGGGCCGTGATGGTAGCCACCGTGAAGGGCCTTTTCAGCCAATCGCAATACGTTGAACGGAACCTTCAGGGTGCGGATCCACCGGGGTGCTGAAGCTTCGAGCAATGCCGCTTCTTGTTTGGCTCTGTCCGTCCAGCTCAGGTTGGCCCCGGTGAACGCGAAAACGGATAATGGCTTTTTCACAATGCCGGTGCGGGCGCCTCCCTTCAATGCTTGCATCACCATGTGATGATCACCGAGCATGCGCAATTCCGTATCGAACCGGAGGCCCGCATCCAAAAGGCCTCGGCGGAAGAACATGGCGCAGGATAGATTGTATAGGTGCGAGGTAGCGATCTGGGCGTAGCGGGCCGGATAGGATTTCCGTGCCGCCAATAGGGACCCATCGGGACGCACCAGTAAGGCTCCTCCAAAAAGCATGTCCAGCTCAGGATTGCTCTTGAATCGCTCCGCCACCAAGGCCAAGGTGCCTTCCAAATACTGCTCATCGCAATTGAGCCATGCCACCACCTCACCCGAGGCGGAATCAAAGCCTTTGTTCAAGGCATCATACATGCCATCATCCTTTCCGGAGAAGTACCGCAGCGGAATATGTTTGGATACGGACCGCTCGCCGGCCACCATGGGCTCACCCTGCGAAGCAAGCCATTGCACAGTGCCGTCCGTGCTTCCGCCATCTGCGATAATATGTTCCACTTCCACCCCTTTTTGGTCTGCCACGGATGCCCGGCACCGCTTCAGGTAATCCAGCATATTGTAGCTGGGCGTAATGATGGAAATGCGCATGTTAACAGAGCCTTCGGGTGACGAAGAAAGGAGATCGCTTACGATGACCAAGGAAAAAAGTGACGAAGCTCCCCGTGATGGGATGGGGATAACGCTCCCATTTGCCGCAACTTCGCGCCATGATCCGCATCGCCATATTGGCCTCTGGCTCCGGTACCAACGCCCAGCGCCTGATGGAGCATTTCTCCACATCCTCCATCGCAGAGATCGCCTTAGTGGCCTGTGATCAACCCCACGCTGGTGTGCTTCAGCGCGCGTGGGACGGCGGCGTACCGAGCTACCTCTTCAATGCTACCGAACTCCGTGATGGCACACTGCAACGCGAACTGGAGGGCGCCCGCATCGACCTCTTGGTATTGGCGGGCTTCATGCGTCTTATTCCCGCAGCATTGGTACAAGCTTGGCCCGATCGTATCCTGAACATCCATCCTTCGCTGCTTCCGAAATATGGCGGCAAGGGCATGTATGGCGATCACGTGCACCGGGCCGTGCTGGCCGCTGGAGAGAAGGAGAGCGGCATTACCATCCACTTGGTGAACGAGCGGTATGATGAAGGCCAAGTGCTTTTCCAGGCCAAATGCCCCGTGATGCCCGAAGATGACGCGGATACCTTGGCCGCTCGTATCCATGCCTTGGAACATGCTCACTATCCGGCGGTGGTGGAGGGTGTTGTGAACAGCATCCGCAACAAGTCGGTGTAATAATTTCGTGAGCTCGAAAGCTCGCATCCGGGGCTTCCCCCGAACTTTGCCCCCATGGAACTGGCCCACGTTTTCAAAGCGTTCTTGGTGCTTTTCGCGGTGATCGACATTATCGGCGGGATCCCGGTGATCCTGCAGGTGCGGGAAAAAGCGGGTAAGATCTATCCGGCACGAGCTACGTTGGTGAGCGCGGCCATCATGATCGTCTTCCTCTATCTCGGCGAGACCATCCTTTCCTTCCTGGGCATCGATGTGAACTCCTTTGCCGTAGCGGGCTCCTTGGTGCTCTTTTTCATCGCCTTGGAAATGACCTTGGGCATCCGCCTGTTCAAGGAAGACACAAGCGCACCCGGCCTCAGTGAGGATCCCAAGGTGTACAGCATCGTGCCCTTAGCCTTCCCGGTGATCGCCGGTTCGGGCACCATCACCACGGTGCTTTCGCTGCGCGCAGAATTCACACGACCGGAGATCCTGGTGGCCATCATCCTGAACATGATCGTTGTGGTGACCGTGCTGCTGCTCACCAATCGCATTGAGCGGATGCTCGGGCGTGTGGGTCTCATCGTGCTGCGCAAGGCCTTCGGTGTGATCCTGTTGGCCATCAGCGTGAAGCTGTTCGCGGGGAACATTACGTACCTCTTCCCGGGCTGAACAAGGGCATCTTAGTTCAAACCGCTACGTTCGGAATTCGTTGCGTCCTTTGCGCACTCCCGCGAAGGGAGGGATGAAACAGTTGCGCTAAGATCCCCTTAAGCTCCTCCGCAGCTCAGCGGCCCTTTATTCAGCTATGAAGATCACGATTCACACCGACGGGGCCGCCAGCGGCAACCCTGGTCCCGGAGGCTATGGTGCAGTATTGGAGGCCGGCAAGCACCGGAAAGAGCTCTGGGGAGGTTTCAAGCGGACCACGAATAATCGCATGGAGTTGCTCGCCGTGATCGTGGCGTTGGAAGCGCTAAAGGGCGAAGGCCACGATGTCACCATCGTTAGCGACAGCAAGTATGTCGTGGACTCCGTGGAGAAGCGATGGGTCTTCGGATGGGAGAAGAAGGGATTTGCCCAAAAGAAGAACGCGGACCTGTGGAAGCGATTCCTTCAAGTGTACCCCAAGCACAAGGTGAAGTTCCAGTGGATCAAGGGCCATGCAGGACATCCGCTGAATGAATTGTGTGATCGATTGGCAGTAGCAGCGCGTGAGCAGCCGGGCTTACCGAGGGACGAGGCGTATGAACTAGCTGAGAAGGCCGGTCAAGCAAAGTGACCATTTACGGTCACGGTGGAATTTCCGGGATGAGTTTCCGCCGGAAAAATGAGTGACGGAATACCTTCGCACCCCATACCGGCAAGTGAACATTTCTTTTGTCGCATCTGTTTTCCACCACCAATGGCCGCGAAACTCTTTGCTACCGTCAATTCGATCGCCGAACCTTTGGAGCTTGAGCGCTCCGCGCCAAGCGCACCTTGGAACCTTCCCGGTGAGGAAGCTCCGGACTTGGTTTGCACAGGTCCGGGCATGTATAGCGTGGTGCATAACGGCCGCTCCTTCCGGGTCTTGGTGCTGAAACATGATCGAGAGGCGGGCACCGTTCGGCTTCGCATTGGTGCACATTGCCATACTGTCCGCTTCGAGGATGAACGGTCGAGGCTCATGCAGATCTTGGGCATCGACCGGGGAGCCAAGGCCATGGTGAGCGATCTGAAAGCACCCATGCCCGGCCTGGTGCTGAAGATCCTGGTAAAAGAAGGTGCCGAAGTGAAGAAGAATGATCCCCTCTTGGTACTGGAAGCGATGAAGATGGAGAATGTGATCAAGAGCCCCGGCGATGCCGTGGTCCAGAAAATACATGCTTTGGAAGGTGCGGCCGTGGAAAAGGCACAGCTCCTCCTCAGCTTCGCTTGAAAACCCGATGAAGAACATGAAAAAACAGATCCTACCCCTCCTTTCCTTGTTGCTGGTCGCGGCCTGCGGCAGCCCCTCCAACGATACACCACCGCCGCCACCGCCAACTGCGGATACCATCGCTGCGGTTCCTGCTGAACGCGCTGCAGTAGTGGCCCCTGCAAATGCCAAGCTGAAATTGGTGGTGGCCCCTCCCGCCACGCAGTTCCCGGATGCGAAGCTTACGCTGGACACCATTCTGCGGAACGAAAAAACGATGGAGGTGGAGTACAAATTCAAGGTGAACGGCTTTGAACTGAAGGCCCAAACCCCGGATGCAGCCACGCGCGGATGCGCTAACAGCCCCGACGGCCAGCACATCCATTTCATCCTGAACAACAAGCCGTACATAGCGGAGTACAGCTCGGACTTCAAGGCCAAGGCCGATCCCGGTCGGAACATCGCCCTGAACTTCCTCAGTCGTAGCTACCACGAAAGCTTGAAGAACAGCGATGCCGTGGTGCTGAAGGAATTCACCATGCCCGGTAAAGGTGGACTCGCTGCTGGCGACTTCAGCAAAGACCCCACGCTCTTCTATAGCCGCCCCAAAGGCGATTACAAGAAGATGGACGGCGACAAGATCCTCTTGGACTTCTACCTGTTGAACACGGACCTGGAGAAGGAAGGCTACAGCGTGCGCGCCACCATCGACGGCGAGGTGTGGACCATCAACAAGTGGGAGGCCTACTTCATCGAAGGCATGGAGTTGGGCAAGCACAGCGTACGGCTGGAGCTGATCGATGGGAACGGCCAAGTTGTACCCGGCCCGTTCAACGACAGCGGCGTACGTGAATTCAACTACCTCGGTAGCTAAGCGGAAGTCCAGCTAACAGACTTAGCCCCCGGAAGTGATCAGACCGATCACCTCCGGGGGCTTTTTCATTTCCGTCGATCGCTCACTTCAACCGCTTACAGCGGATGTAGAGTGAATCGTTCCGGATAACTCTTGCCAATTCCGCCACTGGATCCGTGAACCCATTACGCGGGCCACAGTCGCACATATCCGTTAAAGGATCGCGATCCAGGAGAGCTGCTTCCAGCTCTACCATGGAAGGAGCTTCTTTCATGGCGGCATAATTTCCATAGGTCATGTGCAAAAAAGCAACGTGCATTCCGATACCTCTCCGGTCCAGCAACCAGCCTTGTTCCAATTGGGTGGGGGTGGGTGGGCCTCCGGGGGTGCGGAGGTCCGTGGGATCTGGATAGGAGACAATGGAACTTCCATCATCAGACAGTATCACAGGGACGTTGTTGTTCATATCTGTGCGGGTTCGGTATACCAGCACGCGGGCCGCGGCGGCCAAGTCCGGTACGGGTGCAGGCGCCAGCGTTTCTCCACCTGCCATAGGGCCCGTCCGTTCCGCAGCTTGGGCTGCGTCCTTTTGCCCACCGCATCCGGCTATTACCAAGGCTGAAGCCAAGAGCAAGAGCGCCTTCATCGGGTGATGATCAAGCGTTCGTTCCACATCCCTTTGTCCGTATGCAAGCGCACGATGTATACACCGTCAGGAATGGCCGATACATCCACCTCCGCGCGTCCTCCTGCTTGTTTGATCGGGGTCCTATCCATGATCAACCTGCCCTGCGCGTCGATCAGTTGGACCGCCTCGGTGCTGCCATGAAAACCACCCAGATCGATGACGAACCGGTCCTGAGCCGGGTTGGGATGGATGGAGATGTTCGCCAAGGCCAAGCCATCTTCGATACCGACCGTCCCTCCGGCTTGGATGTTCAGCTGTAGAAGGTAGGTTCCCATGCCTCCAGCGAAATAGGGCGCCACTTGGAACCAGACCGTGCCACCATTTGGGATCGTGATGTTCCCGGTCATCACATCATCATAGGCGTTGGACCATGAATTGCCATCCACGGACCAAGACCAAATGCCATCGACTGAATACGTGTTCCCGTTGCCGCTATTCCATGCATCGTGCAAGCGTGCTGAGATGGTGTAGTTGTTCCCGCTCGGTAGCACCACCTTATAAAAATCGAGATCAGTTGCGTTATGCAGGTTGGAGCCCGTAGTGCTCACAGAAGCATTGTTGCCGGAGAAGTTCACCGGCAAGGAATAGGCCTGCCCGGGATTGTTGTTCACCTCATACTGATCGCCCTGTATCGGCGCAGCTGTAACGGTGACAAAGATGGGATTGGTGAAATAGCTGGATCCTGTGAGCTGCCATCCCGAATTGCTCGGGTTATGCTGTGCTGCCAAGAGATAAGTGCCGGGGGGTATGGTCACTGTTGCGGGTCCCAATGTGAGGTAGGGGGCCAGATAGGTGTATCCGCTGGGAAGGCCACCTGTTTCGCTGTAGATGCCTACATCCTGCGCCCAAGAACCATCGAGGTTATACAAGGCCACTCCATATTGGCCCACAAACGTGGTCCAGCCGTCGTTCTGCACATTCAGGTTCACGGATATCTGCCCTCCTTGGGCGAGCGTTGTGCCGGGCGACACGGTGATGGCACTGGCTATCTCGATATCGTTCGGATTGATGACGCTTACCGGTGTCAGGTTGGAATAGCCCGCATTGTTCGCCACCAGCAACCATTCACCCCCAGTGGGACGATAGAGTATCGCGATCACATAATTCCCGGGGACCATGCTGAAGAGCCCCGCAGTGGTGAACTGGATGTCATTGGTGTACGCATATCCCGCCGGAAGATTATTCCCATTAAACTCCTGCACAAATCCATAGAAATTGCTTGATGCGTCGAACACACCGGCTGCATAATCACCATTGAAATCAGAGGTGCCATTATTCACGATGTTGGTGGAGACCGTGAAACCTTGCCCGTAATAGAGTGTTGACGATGTCGGGTTCACATAGTTGAACAATGCCAACGTGCTCAATTGGCCAGTTCCACCACCACCGCCGGTCGCGGGCTTGATGCCGATGATCGCTTCCTGACCACTATTGTAACCGCCACTACCGCCTCCAGTGCCGGTGGATCCCGGATTGAGAGCGCCCACCGTGAAATAGCCGTTCACTTGTCCACCCCAGCCCCAGTTGAAGTGGAAGAAGTTGTTGTTGTCGTATCCGTCACAGACGAAGCAATGCCCTCCCCCTGAGCCAAAGCCATCATAGATGACCGGCCGACTCGCACCCAACTCTGTTTTTAGCAAGTTGATCCACTGCTGCTCGCTGTAGCTGTCGCGTGAAATGCCCTGCATCCCCTGGTCATAACCGAAGTAGTTCCTCAGGGCGAATTCCGCATTATTCTGGGTACCTGGGCTATGACTGCTTATTACCCAAGCACCGCTCACCTGTGGGGTGTAATTCATGTCCACGCCCACGCCGCAGTGGTACATCAAGGTGGCCACGGCGTTGTTGGGGCCGCTCACCGTGTTGGGCATTGCGGTCCAGTTGTATGTGGTGGCCCCGAAGTTTGCCGAAAGCGTACCGTAGTGCGGCTCGTTGTAGGAATGAAGGCCGGCTCCCTGCGCAGGATGGTTATGGTACTTCATCACCTGTGCCATTGCCGTCGCCACGCATCCGGTCACAGATCCACCCGGACACATCGCGTTCACATTGGGTGATTGGTCCCACATGGTCTGCACCAAAGGATTCACGGACTCGGTATCACGCGCTCCGGAATGCACGCCGCTTATAGCCTCCTGCCAAGCGAGGACGACCTCCTGTACCGCGGGAGTGTTCGCCTCGATCACATCACGGATCTCCCCTGCATACCCCTCCAGCCACTTCGCCACGTTCTCCGCCAACTCACCCGACGGGAAAGCCCCATCGGTGGAATAGCCCAGTACCGGAACCACAAGGTCTTCACCGGATACGATCACGAATCCTCCGGTCGCATTGAACACCCGGAAATAGACCAATTCGGTGGCCCCGCCGACAGCAATTCCACTTTTGGTGTAGACAAGCTGGAGATCGGAGCCGCGTGTAGTTGTGAACGATGCACTTCGTTCCTGAAGGACACGTATTGCAATTTCACGAGCGGTGTTTTCGTCCACCTGCGCGGCCTTGAGCGTACCCGCCCAAGTGAAAGCAATGATCAAGAGCAGGGCCGTAATAGTGGCTCTGAGGCGCTCCACAGAAGGGGGAAATGGCAGGGTAAAGGTTTTCATGGTAAGGTCGCTTGGGTGAACGCACGTTGGTTCACTACAAGGTTAGGCGGACCGAAAACCGTGTACAATCCCCAAAACGGGGGACGGAATAGCCATGCCTGATCCAGCCTTTGGTTGCTGGAACAAAGCAAATTGGAGCGATCAGCTCAGCGGAAGCGCGCCACGAAATCCGCGTATGCCGAGCAGTCCTCGATGGCACGGTAGGCCTCTTGGCTCCGGGCATCGGTCAGCTGGCCGAGGAAGGGATTCGTCTCTTCATCCATTCCGCCCTCGCCCGAGAAGGTCCACCAGTTGCGCTGGCACTCATCCGCCATGCGACAAGCCATGGCCTTCAGCACGGGGTCCTTCGCCGCCTCCAGGGCAATGCGGTAATGCTGTAGTGCACGTTGGTTGCCGAAGTAATCTTCATCGCCCGGAGTGCTGTTTTCCCGGTCATTCCACTGGCTCATATCCCAGATGCTCCACCCGATGCGCGACATGATCCAGTACTTGCCGTGCCAGCTCATGTTGTAGTAGGCATTGCCCAGCAGGTAGTTGTTCAGTGCCCGTTTCGCGGGGTCGCGCTTCGCCTCGCTTTGCAGGGCCAGCATGCGCTCCACGATCGTGCGCTTGTTATAGCGTCCACTATCCCCCTTGTTGTAGTTGTGCGGGTCCTCGATGTTCACCACGAAGGGATCATCCTCCGCGAACATGGCATAGGGGTATCCGGTCCAGAACTCATCGGGGATCTGGTTGAAGACAGCAGCGGCTTGTTCCAGTTGTCCTTCGCGCAGGAACCAAGTGGCCTTGTAGTCCAGCAGTTTGTTGCGCGTCAGTTCGGCACCGGCCACGCGCTCCGCATCGTAGGCCCAGCCATCGCGATGGTCTTCCGTGCCGGTGAGGTATTGCTCGAACGGCGTCTTATCCGGCTTCTCCAGCAGCGCGATCATGCGGTCGTAATCCGCGGGCACGGCCTGCTCGAAGACCACGTGGCGGGCATTAGCGCCCCAATTGGAAACAGAGGATGTGTAGGATCGTTCGGAGCGAGCCAACAGGAACGCTCCTTCGGCCATTTCGCCCCGAGCAATGAGCTTTTTGCCGAGGTAGAGGTGCAGTTGGTCCAGCATCATGCGGCTGTTGGCGGCCAGCACGGGTGAGGTGTTCACCAGGGTAATGAGGTCCATCAAATCGCCACGGGTAACATCGGTGAGTTTCGGTGAAGCCATGATGCCGCTGAGCACGAGGTCCACCCGGGCTTGGGTGCGGACCTCCACACTTGCCAAGGGCTCCTTCTCCACACGCTCCATGGCGGCGCGCACGGCAGCCATATCGCCGGCGATGAAGCTGAGATGGCCGTCCAGCAGCAACAACAACGGGCGCTGATCCGGTGCGGCCTGCGGCAAAATGCGCGCGATGAATTCCTTCACCTCCTGTAAGTAGGCCAGGTCCGCGCGCGCCACATCCGCCTCGCTCAGGCCATTCTCGTTATCGCTCCATAGCCGGATCGCGGAGCCATAGCCGGTGAGCGGCGGGGTCAGCAGCCAATCCTCCAACTTGTTCACCTCGCGGGTCAGCAACAGAGGCAGATGTGTGTTCCCCGGATCCCATGTGGCGATCCGCTCCAGGTCCTCTAACGCACGGCCGGGGTGTTGCAGGTCGCGCATCACCAGCAGGGTGGCGCGTTGCTTGTCGCTTTTCGCCAAGGCGATATAGTTCTCCGTTTCGCTGCTTACGAAGAGCTGCGTCATCCGGAAGCGCTTGTCCCGTGCACGATCAAAGAGTTCCGCGAAAGCCAGATCACGTTCCGGGTTCTCCTTCATGCTGGCCACATAGAAGGCTGCGGATGGCTCCAGCCAGGTCTTTCCGCGCAGCGGCGCCAGGTCCTTATTGTACACGGCTTGCGCATCGAGCTTCAGGTCCGGCGCATAGAATGCCAAGCGCACCATTTGATAGGCGATCCTCGCGTTCAGGACGGGATCTTTCGACTTCTTCAGCAGCTTCTTCCCGTCGTTCCAAGCGTTCCGCATGCGCTGCACGTCCTTCTCCTGGAAACCCCAAGGGTCGCTCTGGTTCACCAGTTGCTCACAGTTCTTTGCGTAGCGGATGAACTCCGGCCAACCGCCGCCCATGGTGGTGAGCCGCTGGAGAAAGGCATTCTCCGCGAAGAACTGCTTTTCGCTGTTCCAGAATTCAATGGGATCGATCCCATAGAGGATCTGGGCGATGGCATCCTCCGCTATACCCGGTCCCACCGTGGCCTGCCATTCCGCGATATTCATCCGATAAGCTACCTCCTGCAGCTCCTGCACATCCGGGCCATTGAAGATCTCCGTGGTGAAATAGAAAGGATGCAGATCGCGAGTGTCGGCCAGTTCCGGTTGCAGCAACCAGAATCGATATTCCTCTCCAGTGATGCTCCAGCCGCAGCCGTTCGCTTGTTCCTGTACCAAGGAGACAACGCCTACAGCGATAAGAAGAAGGATGCGTTTCATCGTGTAAGAGGGGCGGGAAAGGGCAGTGCGTTGATGCGGCCGCTTCTTGGCCCGAAGCTATTGCAGGTGCTGTCCACGAAAGTGGGTGCCAAGGATCGGAAGGCACGCGTTCCCACCTCGAAGAAGGCCACGGCCGTAGTATCGCTGTTGACGGCCGAGCGGGCCAGCTGCGCCACTTGGCTGATCACATCCGGTGTCATACGCTCGATCCGGACCTCATCGCCCAAGTGCAGTTCCGGCAGGTGGTAGTTGTCCTCATTCGTCACCTGCATGGTGCCGGCCAACTCGCCGGTGAGCAGCCCTCGGCGAACGGCCTCATCGATCTGGAGTTCTTGCAGGATGCCCATGAAATGGCCCTTCCGGAATTGGGCACCCCATGAAAAAGCTGGCAGAGCGATATCCAGCGGAAGCGGGTACGGCTTGCTCCTTCGGAAGTAAGGTGCAGCTTCTTCCAAGTTGAAAATGGAATTGTCCGCACCGGGTGCATTCACCTTGCCCACGTTGTACACCATCAGCATGCCGCGGTCCGCCGGTGGAACGCCGGTCTTTCCCGGATGGGCGTATTGGTGCAAGCGGATGGTGGAGATCAATGGCACGTCGAGGCTATCGTTCATCAGCTTCGTCAGGCGGAAGAATCGGTCCTTGGTAGTAGCCGTCCAATCGCAATCCAGCAGCACACCGTGGATCTTCAGGGGACCGTCCTTCCGCAGTTTGCGCAGCAGATTCGCGGCCAGCTGGTCCACCTCCGCATCGCTGATCTTCTCAAAGGTGCTGTTGGTGATGTAGATGCAGGGCACGAACTCCACGGAATCCGTCCACACACCGGAAAGACCGTCGTAATTGCGCCAATCGAATGGCACGGCCACGGAGGAAACGGGATAGGCGCCATTGGCCGGATTCCAGCCGATGTCCAACAGTTTGAAGTAGATGCGTTGCAGGCCGTTCGCAGAGATGGCCTCCCGGTCACTGTAGTTCAACGGATCACTGTTCCGCCAATGGAAGGCCGATGGCACCACCACCGTGGACCGCTGGCCGCAGCCGATGAAGCAGGCCAACAGGATCGACAGGAAAATGACTGCCGGTCCCTTCGGTGCCATCGGCCAGGTATTATGGGCTTAGGCTTCCTCCAGCTTGATGTCGAAATCCACCAGGTCCACGAACTGCTGGATGCGCAGGTCGATCTCTTCCTGGGTGAGCTCCAGCAGCCGCTGCACCCCGAACTTCTCGCAGCAGAAGGAGGCCATGGCGGAGCCCACAATGATGGCGCGCTTCATATTGTTGAAGCTATGGTCGCCGCTGCGGGCGAGGTAACCGATGAAGCCACCAGCGAAGGTGTCGCCCGCACCGGTGGGATCGATCACTTCGTCAAGGGGCAATGCGGGAGCGAAGAAGACGCGGTTCTTATTGAAAAGCAGTGCACCGTGCTCACCTTTCTTCACTACGAGATACTTCGGGCCCATTCCCATGATCACATGGGCGGCTTTCACCAGGCTGTGCTGACCGCTGAGTTGGCGTGCCTCTGAATCGTTGATCGTGAGAATGTCCACACGCTTGATCACTTCCTTAAGCTTGTCCATGGCGATATCCATCCAGAAGTTCATGGTATCCATCACCACCAACGCTGGGGCCTCCACTTGGTCCAGTACCTGGGCCTGCACCTTGGGGTCCAGGTTGCCGAGCATCAGGTATTCCGCAGCCTTGTAATCGTCGTTGAGCTTTGGATCCAAGTCCAACAGCACATTAAGACGCGTTTCCAACGTGTCACGCGTGTTCATATCGTAGTGGTACTTGCCGCTCCAGAAGAAGCTCTCCTTTCCCTTCAGCACCTCCAGTCCCGACTGATCGATCCCCCGCTTGCGCATGGCATCCATCATTTCAACCGGGAAATCATCCCCTACCACGCTCACGATGCCTTGTTCCTTGAGGAAGAAAGATGCGGCCAAAGAGATGTAGGTGGCGGCGCCGCCAACCACCTTGTCGGCCTTGCCGAACGGGGTTTCAATGTTGTCGAAAGCGACGGTTCCAACGGTAACAAGCTTCATGGTCGAGAGGATGTTTGGGGGCCGCAAAGGTGAAGAATGCGGAGGAATACCGCTTCGAATTTCATCACAACTCAATGAATCGGGGGAAATAGAACGTGTGGATCGTGCGCGGCAGACCTACGCGCATCACCAATCCAAGGTCCAAACGCCCTTCAGTTCGGGACGAAAATCGGGGGGGCTTGCAGGATCGCTCCCGCTGCCTACTTTTGCGCTCCCTTTGAAAGATGGGATTTTTCCCTGGTAGCTCAGCTGGTTAGAGCACCTGACTGTTAATCAGGGGGTCGCTGGTTCAAGTCCAGCCCGGGGAGCAAGAGGCCTCAGCGTATAGCTGGGGCCTTTTTTGTTCAGGACTCACAGGTCCTTGCCATAAATGCGGTAACGCTTCCAGACCGTACCCCCTAAACGCTCCAGTTCCGCACGCATGCGGTGGTTCGTTTCCTGCACGAGATGGCTATCCATATAAGTGAATCCGCGCTCGTGGGCCTTGGTCAGCAATTCGCTGGCTAACAGGCAGGTAAGGCCGCGCCCTTGCAGGTCCGGACGCACGGCACCGAGGAAGAGATCCAGCTGACGAGACTGTCGCATGGCACGCAGCACATGTATAAAACCGAACGGGAACATCCGACCATGTGCCCGGCGGATGCCGTCGCTCATATCCGGAATGGCCACCACGAAGGCCACGGGTTCGTTGGTATGGTCCACCACGATCTTCACCAGCTCAGGGTCAAGCACTGGCATGTACTGCGCAGCCATCTTTTTCATCTCCGTTTCACTCATGGGCGTAAAACCGAGCAAATCCTTGTAGGTGGCATTCACCAAGCGGAACACCGGCACGATCCACGGCTTCAGATTTTTCTTTGAAGTGATGGACAGCACACGGAATTCCGAACTGCCTGCCAAGCGGTCCACAATGCGCCGATAGACCGCAGGAAGCTGGGAGGCGATCTCGGTTCTGTAGGAGACCGCATCGGCAACCTTCGCATAGCCCGCGCTTTCGATATGGGCAGGAAGGAATTCAGGGTTGGATGGAGTGGCCAGCACCGGCAAATGCTCAAAACCCTCCACCTGTGCCCCTTGCGGATCCTTGTCGCTGAGGCCGAATGGACCGATGATGCGTTGCATGCCCAAGTTGCGGGCCCACTGTTCCACCGCAGCGATCAGCGCGGAGCTCACCGCCCGGTCATCGATCAGGTCCAGTTGGTAGAAGCGCGCTGTGTGCTCGCCATGGCGCAGGTTGTGTTCGCCATGCACGATGCCCATGATGCGGCCCACGCATTGTTCCCCATGCCAAGCAAGAAAACGCACCACTTCACAGTCGTCCAATGTCTTGTTCTTCCGCGGATCATGGAATGCCCGTTCATCCGCCCATACCGGCGGAACATAGTTGGGGCGCTGCCCCCCAAGGCGCTCCGGGAGATGGATGTAGCGCTGAAGGGCTCTTGGGCCGTGTACCTCTTCCACACGGACAGGGATTGACTGCATGTTGGATCGTGTGAGGTACCGCTTCCGGTAAGGTCCTTCCTGGTGTTGATGGAATGCGGCGAATGTATTGTTAGCCACCATATGACGGCGCCCGCCCTGCCTCACTGAAAAACACGAAGGGGCACGCATGAAAGGCCACCTCTCAATCGGCCACGTCCACGACGAAACGGAACCCTGGGGCGCCCATGTAGCCCGATGTTTCCTCCGTAGTGCCAGGCCGGAAGACGATCCGCTTCAGGTCAACGCCGGCTTGTTGCAAGTATTTCTGCACCGCGGCTTGGCGGCTGGCTTCCTCGACAATAACGGCCTGTTTGGCGACATCTGCGCCCACGAAGGCTATGCAGCGTTCGCGTTCGGACTTGCCCTTCGTGGTGAGCGTTTTCGAGTCCAAGTAAACAGTGAAGGCGGAATCGCGCAGCGCGAGGTTCATCATGCGCATACTGTCGGGCTTGCTCATGGGGGAGGTGATCTTGAGGAAGTCCATTTTCGCGTGCGCTGCGGCCCATTCCTCCTGTTCTTCCTGCATGTCGGTCACGGGCACCAAGGCGGCGTTCAGTTCCGGCTTTTCCTTCAGTAGCGCGGCCAAGCCGTCCAAGGGGCGTTCCTGGTCCTTGCCGATCACTGTGGCCAACGGTTGGAAACGCACTTCTTCCGCATCCACATCATCCTTCGCGCCGAACAAGCCTGAGACCAATTTCACCGGCGCCGCTGCGGCCTTCACCACCAAATTCTTCAGCACCTGCCACACAATGGGCCACGGCTTGAACTCGGGATCAGTAAGGTCGCCTTTCACAGGCACGTCGAGGTCGATCTTACCATGCACATCGCGCAGCAGCGAGGCAACCAAGCGGAGAGGCAGAATGACGATGCCCGTGTCATGCACATCGGTCTTTTTGGCGAAGCGGAGGTTGTCCGCTTGCAGGTGGTTCTCGCTATCGATCTTGCCGCCCTGGATCGACATCTTGCCCGTATAGTCCAGTGTTCCGGACTGGATGGGGTACGCACCATACCAGCGACTGTAGGCATCGAAGTCGGGCAGTGAAAGGTCCTTCACATTCAATTCCACATCCACATTCTTGAAATTCTTCGGGTCGAATTTGAAGGAACTCTTCAGTTCACCACGCCC
This sequence comes from Cryomorpha ignava, assembly GCA_040391235.1. Taxonomy (GTDB): domain Bacteria; phylum Bacteroidota; class Bacteroidia; order Flavobacteriales_F; family PHOS-HE28; genus PHOS-HE28. The sequence continues at coordinate 95,431 of JBEBYG010000002.1, read as the reverse complement.
GTTCAACTTTGCAGAAGCCGTGAAGTTCGCGGTACCGGTAGTGGTGGTGATCCGGCTACTACGGATATCGATATTTTCCAACTTATAGCGGAAGGGTTTTTCTGGTGTGAAATCCTCAAATTCCACGGCACTTTTGGCCATCACCATACTGTCCGCGGTGTACTGGTTGGCCACGAAATCCTGGCCAAGCAGGTGGATGTAATCAGCAAGCATCATGAACACGTTGCTCGGTTCCACCGACAACGTCGTATGCACGCTATCGCCAGCGATGGTACTGTCCAACTTCAGCACTTTGGTCCATGTGTTGGATCCGTCCGCCCATTGCTGGAAGCGTGTGGTGAACCCGTCCACAAGTACGCGTCGGATCTTGAAGGTCTGCGCCTTGGCGTTCAGCGTGTCCAGTATGATCTGTCCACTTTTCATGCCCACCAGTGGTTGGCCTTCGCCGTTGGTAAGCACCAGGCTGTTCAGGGCCAAATTCCCGCTTACCGCAAGTGCGGTGGTATCGGCCCAGCTATCCTCCAGATCCAGACTGAGGTCCACCTCGCCCTTCAGCTCTGTAGTGTGCATGAAGTCCTGTAGATAAGGCAACAGTTGCGGTAGGCCGAGGTTCTTCAAGGTGGCATGCACGGCATAGAGCGATCTCTCCGTGTCGATCTTGAAGCCACCGTCCAAAGCACCGCCGCCGTCCAAGGTGAGGCCGAGCAGGAAATCCATCCGTGCGCTTTCCGAAGTGATGCGCGTGCAATCCGCATGCAAGCCCGAGATGCCTACCGGCGCCTTCAGCACATCGCTCGCGTATTGGATGCGTCCGCCGGTGATGCGGATGTCCTCCATGCTGAAACGCACTTTCGCGGTATCGGTGGAGGCTGTGGTGTCCCTTCCGCCCATTTCGAGCAAGTCGCTGAAATTGAAGCGTGGACCCTTCTGAGTGATGTGGAAGTAGGGGTCTTCCACGCGCAACTCGCGGAAGCGCCAGTCCTTGTTCCGGAAGCCGCGCCAGAGATTGCTCTTTACCGCGATGCTTTTCCAGGATACAAAGACCTCGTCCGAACCCGGTTCCGAACAGATGACGCCATTCACCGCGTAGGTAAGGTTGAAGGGATTGAGGATAAGCTGATCGATGGTGACCTTGCGTCCGATCCACTCCACGCTGTGCTTTTCAATGTAGCGCTTGAGGATATACGGAAAAAAGAAGGCAGTCAGCACCAAGAGTACCAGCACAACGATGCTGCTGGCCAGCAAGATGCGTATCCGCCTCCGTCTTTTTCCTGGGGAGGATGTGGAGAACATACAGTACAAATCTCCGCACTTCTTCAGCAATATCCTTGGAGAAAGCCCTCAACGTTCAAAAAAAGGAAGAGGCGCAGAAATTGCGCCTCTTCCTTGATCCTGCTGTTGGTTGCCTCACGCGGCGGTCTTCACCTCCTCTTTTCGCTTCGTGAAGTCGATCACCTTCAGGTCGCTCAGCACTATTTCGGTCGCATAGCGCTTCACGCCATCCCTGCTGTCATAACTGCGGTGTACCAAGCGTCCTTCCAGCAATACGGGTGTGCCCTTCGCCAGCGTCCGTTCCACTTGCTCGGCGATCCGCCCCAAGCCACCACCGTGTGCCATTGGGTGTTGGTGATCCGCTCCCCGGCTGCATTGCGGTAGCTCTCGTTCGTGGCAACGCTCATCCGGGCCACTTTGCGGTCCTTAGCGATCTCACGCACTTCAGGGTCGAAGCCAAGATTGCCGATCAGGCGTACAGTGTTGTTCAGCGTCTTCATGGTAATTGGGGTTTGTGTGTTGCTTTGGTTCAAGGAGCTGCTGGTGTTGAACTCCGCTGCAAACATTCACCGGTGCTTTCCCCTTATTCGGTTGATCTTGCGTTTGTAGTCGTTCATAGCCGTTTGCTGTCGTTTGCCGGACGGATCCGGGCTCACTTCGCAGAGGTCTTGTTCCTTCCGGATCTCCGCGCGAATACTGGCGAAATGCTTCTCCATTTACAACTTCGTATCTTTGCAGGCCTTTTCCACCACGGATGCTGTGAGTCCGTTTAAAGGGAACAGACAACATTTTGACATGAGCGACCTGACCCAGATTCCCCTGATCAACGATAAGAGCTCCCGCCAATTCGAAATGGAAGTGGAGGGCCGCATGGCCAAGTTGGAGTATGAACTGAACGGAACCAAGATGTTCCTCACGCATGCCAAGGTGCCCAAGTCCCTCGTGGGAAAAGGTGTAGGTGCAGAGATCGTGGAGCGCGTGTTCGCCTATATCGAAGAGAACAACCTGAAGTTGGTACCGATGTGCTCCTTCGTTACGGCCCACCTGCGCCAGCACCCCGAGTGGAAGCGCATTGTGGAGAAGGGGGTTCAAGTGTGAACTTTACTGCTCCTTAACACCGCTATTTTCGCGCCGCCCGGATCGATCGCGCGGAGGTGCATTCCACGTCACGAAATCACGGGTCCATTCCCATGTCCGTAAGAGTACGTTTCGCACCAAGTCCCACAGGGCCGCTGCATATGGGCGGTGTCCGCACGGCTTTGTACAACTTTTTGTTCGCCCGCAAGCACGGAGGAGCCTTCCTCTTGCGCATCGAGGATACCGACCAGGCACGGTTCGTTCCCGGTGCCGAGGACTACATCCGCGAGGCCTTGGCTTGGTGCGGCATGAAGCCCGATGAAGGTCCATGGGATGGTGGGCCTGATGGGCCCTATCGCCAGAGTGAGCGCAAGCACATGTATCGGGAATACGCGGAGAAACTCGTGCAGGAGGACAAGGCTTATTACGCTTTCGATACCAGCGAGGACCTCAATGCCATGCGTGAACGGCTGAAGGCCGCGGGCGTGGCAGCACCCGCCTATAATGCTGTTACGCGGGAGCACATGAAGAACAGCCTCACCCTGCCGGTCACCGAAACGCAGGAGCGTTTGGCCCGTGGTGATGAGCATGTGGTCCGCTTGAAAGTGCCCCGCAATTCAGAGGTCCGCTTCGAGGATGTGATCCGGGGTTGGGTCACGGTTCACAGCTCCAATATCGACGATAAGGTGCTGTATAAGAGCGATGGCATGCCTACTTACCACTTGGCCAACATCGTGGATGACCACCTCATGCGCATTACCCATGTGATCCGGGGAGAAGAGTGGTTGCCAAGCGCACCGCTCCACGTGTTGCTGTACGAAGCATTCGGCTGGGAGCGCCCCGCTTTCGCACACCTGCCGCTGATCCTGAAGCCCGATGGCAATGGCAAGCTGAGCAAACGCGATGGCGATCGGCTCGGCTTCCCGGTATTCCCGCTGGATTGGCAAGATCCCGAAACAGGCGAACGCAGCAGCGGCTATCGCGAACGTGGATACTACCCGGAGGCTTTCGTGAACATGCTTGCCCTCTTGGGCTGGAACCCCGGCACAGAGCAGGAGATCATGTCCATGGCCGAGCTTACAGCGCTCTTCGATCTGGAGCGTGTGCACAAGGGCGGAGCGAAGTTCGATCCAGAGAAAGCCAAGTGGTTCAACCAGCAATACCTCCGCACGCGTCCCGAAAGCGAGCTGGGCGCAGGACTCCAAAAGGGTCTTGAAGGCATTGGCATCAGCACTTCACTGGAGAAAGCCACGGCAGCCGTGGATGTCCTGAAGGAGCGGGCCACCTTCCCGGAGGACATGTTGGAAGGCGCCTATCTATTTACCACGGGTTCACCTTTGGAGAACAACGAGGAGGCCCTCGCCGAACTGAAGAAACGCTGGAAGCCCGAAGTGGCCGATGCGTTGGGGGCATTCATCGCCAAGGTGAATGGGCTGCCTTCTGTAAAAGCCCCGCATTTGGAGGAGGCTTTGAACGCTGTGCTGCAGGAATACGGGCTGAAGCTCGGCCAGATCATGCCGCTCTATCGCTTGTACGTCGCAGGCCGAATGCAGGGGCCAGGCATGTTCGATGTGAGCGCACTACTGGGTAAGGAAGAAGTTGTACGAAGGCTGAAGTCAGGCCTTGAACGCTGCTTGGCATGGGGCTGATAGAAGTGAAAGGGATCAAGGTGTATGCCTACCACGGCTGCTTATCCGAGGAGGGCCGCATCGGCGGGCACTACCGTGTGGATGTCTCCGTGGAAGGCGATATGGCACGTGCCGAGCGCACGGACAAGCTCTCGGATACGATTGACTACAGCCGCGTTACGGCGATCGTGGTGGAGCAGATGGCCATACGTTCCCAGCTGATAGAACATGTGGCAGCCAGGATCCTCGATGAACTCCGGAAGGAGTGGCCGCACGGCTTCCTTTGGAAGGTGCGATTGGTAAAGGAACACCCTCCCATAGCCGGCGCGGTGGACAGTGTGGTGTATACCGTGGGAGGATAAGGCGGAAGCCGTTATCTTCGCCGCCCCTTGAATGGCATTCATTGGTTATTCAAGGTGAAAATTAGTGGTCGCGTGGCCGAGTGGTTAGGCACAGCTCTGCAAAAGCTGCTACTGCGGTTCGAATCCGCACGCGACCTCCAACAGAACGCCCCGTAGATTCGGGGCGTTCTGCATTTGAGGCCATAACCGACATGCCATACCGATCCCCCCGCTTTCACGTTGTGACCTCCGTACAACCCGACCGCATGCGCCCACCTCACCTGTTGTTGATCACTGTAGGACTCACGCTCTTGGCGGACAGCCTCTATGCGCAACCCGCCATCGGCCAGTGGCGCGATCACTTCCAGTACCGGAACACGATCGCCTTGGTGGAAGGCAACTCGGATATCTATTGCGCTACTACCACCGCGCTCTTTAAATACAACGAACAGAGCGGCGAGACCGAACGCTACACAAAGGTGAACGCGCTGAACGACGTGAACATTCAAGCATTGGGCTGGAATAGTTCGCGGAATGCCGTGGTGGTGGGATTTAGGAACGGCAATCTGGATGTGATCCGCTCCAACACCACTGCCAATATGCCTGACATCAAGCGGAGCAGCATTGTAGGGGATAAGGGGATCTATTGCATTACTAGCCAGAACGACTTGGCATACTTGGGCTGCGGCTTCGGGATCGTAGTGGTGGACCTGGCACGCATGGAAGTGAAGGAAACGTGGTTGATCGGACCGAACGCTGCCCAATTACAGGTGAACGCGATCACCTTCCACAACGACTCCATCTATGCCGCCACGCAAGCAGGCGTGTTCGCTGCTTGGCAAGGAGAAGCTAACCTGGCCGCTTATACCAACTGGCATAAACGCACCGATCTTCCCGGTGCGAACGGAGCATTCACCGAAATTGTGCCCTTCAATGGCCACTTGCTGGTGAACCGCCGGGTGAGTGAGGTGGAAGCATCAGAGCAGGACACGATCTATTATTATGATGGCGGCTGGCAGGTACTTACGGCCGCCGTGGGTGACTTCAACCGGAATATCCGTGTTTCCAACGATGGGCAACTGCTCACCGTAACGGGCCGTAACGGGGTGCGGGAGTTCGGCACCACCTTCTCGGAGGTGTTCTATGCATTCGATTTCAATGGCGGAGTAATAAACCCTCGTGATGCGGTCCACCGCGACCAAGGAGGGCTGTGGATAGCCACGCACGGTCATGGCCTCGTGAGTTTCCGTGGATACAACGACTTTACCATTTCCTCCCCCAATGGCCCGGATAACAACACCGTTTACCGGATGTCGGCGGCCAAAGGATCCTTATATGTGACCACCGGAGGACCCTCGGGCAATTGGGGAAACGAGTTCCGAAAGGATGGGGTGAATTACATGGTGGAGGGACGCTGGAATACGACCAACCTCTTGAATGACCCCCTTTTCGCAACAGGGAGCAATGACTATGGCGCGGCCTTGAACGATGTAATGGCCGTGCAAGTGGACCCGGATGATGGGTCCCATGTATTTATTGGCAGCTGGGATGATGGGATCTTGGAGATGCGCGATGGCCATGGCACTCAATTTTTCACTCCCAACAACAGTTCCTTACAGCGGTACCAGAACAGCGCGGAGAACACTGCGCCCACCTTGGTCGGAGGCTTGGCTTACGACGAGAAAGGGAATCTGTGGGCAACCAACAGCAATTGCGCCAAGCCCATCAGCGTAAGGTTGAAGAACGGTAACTGGTACGCATTCAGCGCAAGTAGCGCATTGGGAACCAACACCCTCCTTTCGGATATCATCGTTGCCAAGAACGGGTATAAATGGGTGGTGCGTCCACGCAGTTCGGGCTTGCTTGTTTTTTCCGATAATGGAACAACATCTGATCCAGGGGACGATCAAGCCAAAGCGCTCTCCACCTTCGAAGGGCAGGGCAAGCTTCCTTCCATGGATATCTTCAGCGTGGCCGAGGACCAGGACCAGCAGATCTGGGTGGGGACCGGGAAGGGCGTGGCCGTATTCTACAATCCGGATGCAGTCTTCACCAGTAGCAATTTCGATGCTCAACAGATCCTGATCGAACAGGACGGGAACACACAGATCCTTCTGGAGACGGAGGCCGTAAGCGCCATATTGGTGGATGGCGCCAATCGGAAATGGTTGGGCACACAGAGCAGTGGCCTGTATCTCGTCTCTGCGGATGGTACCAAGCAGATCGCCCACTATACCGCGGCGAACAGCCCCTTGCCCAGCGACAACATCATCTGCTTGGCCATGGACGGCGCCACAGGTGAGTTATTCATTGGCACCGACCAAGGGATCGTAAGCTACAGGGGTGATGCCACTGCTGGTAGCAAGACCGCTGAATGCGCCACGGTATTCCCCAATCCGGTGCGGGAAACATTCACCGGTCCGGTAGCGATCACCGGCTTGGTGCGTGGCAGCGATGTCCGCATTACCGATGTGGCGGGCAATCTCGTATATCGCACCACCGCCTTGGGTGGACAGGCCATCTGGCCCGCAACGGACATGATGGGGCAGCGGGTCAGCACCGGCGTTTACCTCATTCTCTCCGTGGATCCCGAGGGTACCAACAAATGCAACACCAAGGTTGCCGTGGTGAGGTAATACCAACCAGCGGCCCCTGATATGCTGCACACCACCCAAGCCGTTGTTCTCCGCACCTTCAAGCACGGAGACAATTCCGTGATCCTGAAGACCTATACCGACTCGTTCGGTGCGCGCAGCTACATGGTGCGCACCGGCAAGCGCGGAGGCGTCAAGCCAGCACACCTGCAACCGCTGGACCGGTTGGAGCTGGTGGTGACCGAAAGCCGCGAGCGGGAAATGCATGCGATACGTGAGATCCGCATCGCGAATCCTTTCATTGGGATCCCGAATGATCCCATCCGCGGCATGTTGCTTCTGTTCGCACAAGAGGTCTTCTATCGCACCCTCCGTGAAGAAACACCCGATGCGCCCCTGTTCAATTTCGTGCTGGAAACACTGGAAGATATCGATACCGGGGAGAATTTGGGGCAGCTGCCTATCCTACTGCTCGTGCGCTTGGCGGAACACCTGGGCTTCCTGCCCGAACCACCGGAACCCGGGGAAGACCGGTTCGACCTACGTGAAGGTCATTTCTTTCGTGGTGCACCTGCCCATGGCCTCTGCATGGACACGCCTAATGCCTTGGCCTTCGCAGCCTTGCTGAAAGCTGGAACAACCGGCACCACGCTCTCCCTTCGACCGGAAATCAGAAAGCATCTCTTGGATGATCTGCTTACCTATTTCAGGTTGCATGTGGAAGGCTTTGGTCAATTGAAGTCGCCCGCGGTACTGCACGACCTGCTTCTCTGAGGACATCTCTTCCGGGAGGCTAATTTCGCCAGCCTCGCATCGTCCTCCTGCCTAGGCAGATACCACGCCCCATGAGATCCAAGACCGTTCCTCTCCTACCCCCACGTGCCACCAAGGAACCACACAGGTCCACCCTGCATGGACTGGAGCGGAACGACGAATTCTCCTGGTTGCGGTTGAGCGAAAAACAACGCCAGGCAAAGGATCCGGACGAACAGACACGTCGCGTAATAGCCTACCTACAGGAAGAGAACACGTATTCAGAAGGTGTGCTGGCCCCCGTGGCCGAACTCCGCCATACCCTTTTCGCCGAGATGAAAGGGCGGGTGAAGGAGAGCGACATCAGCGTGCCTTATCGCGAGAATGGATACTGGTACCAATACCGGTTCGAGGAAGGGGCTGAGTACCCCATCCACATGCGGGCCCCGGTGCTGGCGGAAAAGGATCGGATCCCGGAAAAATTCGAGGACTTCCTGAATGAGAATGTCATGGCCATCGGTCATGATTATTTCGATCTGGCGGACTTCGAGATCGCCCCGGGAAACAAGTTGATGGCTTATAGCATCGACTCGGTGGGCCGCCGCCGTTACGAGATCCGGTTCCGCGACCTCTCCACCGGACAGGAGCTACCCGATGTGATCACCGGCGCAAGCGATGGAGGCGCGTTCGCCAATGACAGCACCTTCTTCTATGTCCGCAAAGATCGCAGCCTCCGCAATGCCCGGGTATTCCGGCACATCATGGGCACGGACCCTGCTGCGGATGTGGAAGTGTTCCATGAAAAGAACCGCGCCTTCAGCTGCGATGTATTCCGAAGTCGATCGGACCGCTACGTGATCATCTCTACAGAGAGCACCTTGTCCAGCGAGCATCGTCTCCTACCCACGAACGATCCTTTGGGCGACTTCCAGACCCTCTTCCCACGCAGCCGAAAGCATGAGATGAGCATCATGCACGTGCCCAACGCGGATGATCCAAGTTTGCCCGGGAAATTCTACATCCTCACCAACTGGAAGGCCTTGAACTTCCGGCTGATGGAATGCCCTGAGAACAAGACCGCGAAAACCGCCTGGACCGAGGTGCTTCCTCACCGGGAGAACGTGCTACTGGAGGACGTGGAGGTCTTCCGCGACCACTTGGTCTTCACCGAGCGCGTGAATGGCCTGACACACATGCGTATACTCCAGCTCAGCACCGGAAAGGAACACGAGATCAACTTCCACGATCCCGCATATGTGGCCTTTGGGGGTACCAACCCGGAATGGGATACCACCAAGTTCCGCTATGGGTACACTTCGCTCACCACACCTACGAGCGTGTATGAACATGACCTACTGAGCGGCTGGGACCGCCTACTGAAACAGCAAGAGGTGCTGGGCGAATTCGAGCCCTCCAACTACATCAGCGAGCGTATTTGGGCCACGGCCAAGGACGGTACACAGATACCGATCAGCTTGGTACACCGGCGAGATGTGGCCATGAACGGACATGCGCCTTTCCTCTTATACGGCTATGGAGCTTATGGCATCAATGTGGAGCCGGTGTTCAACAGTGCTCGATTGAGCCTGCTGGACCGGGGCTTTGTCATCGGCATTGCCCATGTGCGTGGTGGAGAGGAGCTGGGCCGTGCTTGGTATGAGAACGGGCGCATGGAGCATAAGATGAACACCTTCACGGACTTCATCGCCTGTGCCGAACAGATGGTAGCGGATGGCCATGCCGACCCGAAAAGGCTATACTGCATGGGCGGCAGTGCCGGTGGGCTGTTGGTGGGCGCGGTAATGAACATGCGGCCGGACCTGTGGGATGCGGTGGTAGCCGAAGTGCCCTTCGTGGATGTGATCAACACCATGCTGGACGCCACCCTTCCACTTACAACAGGAGAGTACGACGAGTGGGGAGATCCTCGGGAACCGGGATCGTTCCAACAGATCCTCCAGTATTCCCCATACGACAATGTGCGTGATGCGGATTACCCAGCGTTGCTGGCCACCAGTGGCTTCCACGACAGCCAAGTACAGTATTGGGAGCCTGCGAAATGGGTATCCCGACTCCGCGAGCATCAACAGGGCGAACAACCGATCCTTCTTTGGACGAACATGGATGCCGGGCATGGCGGGGCCACCGGACGTTTCGAGCGATTGTACGAAGTAGCCCGGGTATATGCGTTCCTCTTGGGCCGCGCCAAGGGATATCTGGCCAACCTGAACGGACAAGGAAAGTGATCGCCTATCCGCAGGGATCAACCATTCAACCGCTCGGCCAACATGATCTCTTCTGGGGACATGGGAACGGCATTGAGAAGTTGTCGTGGATCAATGCGCGCACGCTCGTATTCCCCGATGGTGGAAAAGTGAAGACTTCTTTCCGAGCTCGACCCCGCTTCCCATACCACGCCAAAGACCTCGCGGCCACAGCGTAGTCGGAATCGACAATGCGCATGCATGAATTCACGGATGTTCGTCAGGCCCATGGTGCATCGTTTGCACCGAAATTAGCTGAACGCACCCGGAACAGCCCGATCAAAAGATCAACAAGATCGCTCAGATCGTTGATAAACCCGGACGGATATGATCTCGGTGGATCACCCTTTCTCTACGCCCACCTTGATCTTCTTGCCTACGGTAAGGTGCAAGGTGTTCACGTTCCCATTCAGGCGCTTCAGATCGTCGACACTCACCCCTGGATAGCTCTTCGCGATCTCCCACAAGGTATCGCCGGGCTGGATGGTATGGTAGATGTAATCCCCTTTCCCAGCTTTCACGGGATCGGCTTTGGCCTCTTCGGGTAATGCAGCTGCGGTTGCGGGTGCAGGCGCTGCCACCTCTTTATGCAACACCAAGCGCTGCCCGGCATGTATCCGATCTCCTTTGATATTGTTCCATTGACGGATATCATGCAGGCTCACTCGATTACGCTGCGCGATCAATCCCAAGCTCTCTCCACTGCGCACCACGTGGTAGGTCTTGCTGGTACTGGTACTGCTACCGGTACTGCTGACGCTCTTCACTTGGGCCACGGCAATGCCGGGGGCGGGAGCGCTCATATCGGGCTGGTATGAGCGGGAGATGCTGTCTTCGTTCTGGATGAAACCGGCCACCATGGTTTCGGGGATGTATACCGTGGTGGGCCATTTCATCTGCGGGATCACGCCTGTCTTGAACATCGGGTTCAGGTCTCGAACTTCCTGCGGGTTGGCGCCTAGGATAGCTGAGAGCTTGTCCAACTCCAAGGGGTAACGCACCTGGATGGTATCCACCTCATAGGCACAATAGTTCGGTATGGTGGGGTAGATATTATGGTCGGCAGCGTAGCTGAAGATGTAGTTTGCCGCGATGAAAGCCGGCACGTAACCACGGGTTTCGCGCGGCAGGTAATCGTAGATCTTCCAGTAATCCAAGGTGCCTCCAGCACGGCGAACGGCTTTGTTCACATTACCAGGACCACAATTGTAGGCGGCGAGTGCCAGCTCCCAATCACCGAAGATCTGGTGCAGGTCACGCAGGTAGCGGCAGGCTGCATCGGTGCTCTTGTATATATCACAGCGCTCGTCCACATAGCTGTCAACGCGCAGTCCGTAGAGCTTGCCTGTTCCGATGATGAATTGCCAAAGTCCTACCGCGGCAGCACTCGAGCGGGCACCCGGGTATAGGGCGCTTTCCACCACGGCCAAGTACTTCAACTCCTGTGGCAGACCATAGCGGTCCAGGGCTTCTTCGAATACGGGGAAATAAAGCTCGGCCAGACCCAACATGCGCGAGGTTTGCTCCTGCTTGCGCTGGGAATACATATCAATGTAGGACCGCACTGGATCATTGTAGGTGAGCTTGAACGGACTGATCTCATCCAAGGCCAGAAGGCGTTCCTTATACACCTCGGTCGGCCATGTGGGCACCACGCCCGGGGCGAAGTTGTGCGTGTTCAACTCCTCCACATTGGTGGTGAAGGGATCATTCTTCAACCACGGCAAGCGGCTGAGGTCATTGATCCGTTGCAGCACCGGGTCGTTCGACATGATGGAATCCTGTGCGGCAAGACCGCAAGGCACCAGAAGAATGGCGAGGAGCAAGGAGCGCGTGTTCATGTGGAGGCGAATATCTTGTTTCATACGCGAGGCAGGCGGGTATGTTGCCCTCCAACACCAACGATCGATCGTTGACATGGGTGGCGGGGCCTGAAGATACTGCCGAAAGCCTATCCGGGGAACGCCTGCCGGGCATGTGCCAGCAATTGCTCATCATGGAACGGCTTGGCCATCAGCTGAATGCCGAAGGGTAGGCCGTTGCTGTGGGTGCCGGTGGGAATGGAGATCGCTGGCACTCCTGCGAGGTTGGCTTGCACGGTGAAGATGTCTTGCAAGTACATCGTCAGCGGATCGCTGATATGGCCCTTGGGGAAGGCCGTTGCCGGGCAGGTGGGCGTCAGGATCATATCAAAGTTGGAGAGGGCCTCTAAAGTGTTGTCGCGAATGATGCGGCGCACTCGCATGCCCTGTGCATAGTAGGCATCGTAAAATCCTGCGCTCAGGACGAAAGTGCCCAAGAGGATACGGCGCTGCACTTCGGGACCGAAGCCCTCTGAGCGACTTCTCCGAAAGGTCTCGTCCACCCCTACGGCATCCTTGGCGCGGTGGCCAAAGCGGATGCCATCGAAACGGCCCAAATTGCTGCTGGCTTCAGCGGTGGAAAGAATATAGTAGGTAGGTACAAATAGCTCCGCCATGGAAAGTTCCACCGGCTGCACAGTATGTCCTTCACTACGGAGCCGATCGATCTGTTCGATCACGTGTGCCTTGACCTCGGGATCCATACCCGGATGTGCCAAACACTGATCGTAGTAGCCGATCTTCAGCTTTCCTGCTGCCGGAAGGCTTGCTGGAAATGGTTCGTGGCTGCTGGTGTTGTCCCGCACATCAGGTCCAGCGATCACACGGTATATGTGGTCCACTTCCTCGGCGTCATGCGCCAAAGGACCGATCTGATCGAACGAACTGGCGAACGCGATCAAACCATAGCGGCTCACGCGGCCATAGGTGGGTTTGAAACCGGCAACACCGCAGAACGAGGCCGGTTGACGAATGGAGCCTCCCGTATCGCTGGCCAGTGCCATATGGCAAATGCCTGCCGCCACGGATGCCGCGGCACCACCGCTGCTACCACCGGGGACCCGGCTTGGATCCAGTGGATTGCTCACCGCGCCAAAGGCACTGCTCTCGTTGCTGCTACCCATGGCGAACTCGTCGCAATTGGTGCGACCGATGATCACCGCATCCGCATCCAGCACACGTTCCACAACAGTGGCACTGAACGGGCTTTCATAGCCTTCGAGCATGCGTGAAGAGGCCGAAACGTGATGCCCCGCATAACAGAGATTATCCTTGATGCTGATGATGGCCCCAGCCAGTGGCCCCGCCGTACCGTTGGACAGTTTGGCATCCACTTCAGCTGCCTTGGCCAGCGCGCTTTCCTCAAAAAGCTCCAAGAAGATATTCAGCTCGGAAACGGACTTGGCTTTGGACAACGCAGCGCGTGTAATATCCACTACGCTGGTAGTTCCACTGGACAAGGCGGCCTTGGCCTCGCGAAAGGTGCGCAGCATGCTCATCGCGTCGATCGAACGCGCGCTCAGGGTTTATCGGAGGGAGGTATCGAATCCTCCTTTTGGGCGTCCTTGAATTCTTTCATGCCCTTGCCGAGCCCGCGCATAAGCTCGGGTATTTTCTTGCCCCCGAACATCAGCAGGAGCACTGCGATAATGAGGATGATCTCCGTTGGACCGAATTTTCCCATGTTAATGCGGAAGGTCGACAGTGAGCGGCCCGTCCGAGGGTGCAAATGTAGTTAGGGATCCGGCGCAATGTCTATTGGAGGATCCAAGCCGCAGGGTCTACCTTCTGGAGCTGTCCGTCGGTACCGATCTTCCAGATCTCGATGTGGGCCGTGCTGGCACCATCCTCGGTCATTACCGTACCGACCACCTGCTTGGTATCCACCTTATCCCCCTTATTCACCGCCACATCCCGCAGGTTGCTGTATACTGTGCGGTACGCTCCATGACTTAGCATCACGGCCTTTCCTGCACCCGGGATCACGATCACGCTGCTGACCTCCCCACGGAAGATGGCCCGCACCGGGGCGCCCGGTACGCAGCCAATATCCAATCCGTTATTCTCGATCTGGATGCCCCGCAACACGGGATGGGCCTGCTTACCAAAGCTGCTGGTGATGGTTCCTTTTTCCACCGGCCAAGGCAATTTGCCTCGGTTCTTCTCGAAATCCGCGTTCAGCTCCTTGGCCTCCGGTGTAAGGGTGAATTCCACCTTACCGCTCGCCGTTGCACCCGGTGCTTTCGGAGCAGCCGCTCGGCTCTTGGCGATCTCCGCCTCAATGGCTTTACGGATCGCCGCAGCAAGTTCTTGGCGTTGCTTCTCCTGCTTTGATAGGGCCTGCTTCAATCTTCCCTCTTCCTTGCGCAGCCCATCCAAAGCACTCTGCTGGCCTTTTCTATCCTCGGTCAGCTTTCGGGCTTCCAACAATTGGCGATCCAGCAAGTTGGATTTTTCCTGCCGCGTAGCCTGCAACCCATCCACCTTACTGCCCAAAATGACACTCGTTTCCTCGATCAGGTCCGCCTGTTGGCTGCGTTGCTGTGCCAGCTGTTCCAAATAGCGTGATCGCCGGAAGGCTTGGGCAAAGCTCTCCGCCGCGAAAATGTAACTGAGCCGATCGTAGGAACTCCGGTTCATATAGGCGAACTGCACCATCCGCGCGTACTCATCCTTCAGCTTTTCCAGGTCACTCTCCAAATGCCGGATGCTGTCCCGCGTATCCTGGATCTCTTGATCCATGCGATACACCTCACTGTTCATGGTATTGATGAGCTCTTGACGTTGCTTGATCTGTGCCTCCAGCAACTGCACTTGCTGCTGGGTGCTGCGCTGCTCACTCCGCGCCTTGTTGATCAGCGCGCTGGTCTCCTTGATCTGGGAATCCAGCGCATCACGCCTCTTCTCCAGGTCCTTTCTGCTCTGGGCCGAAACGGGTATAAGGCCAATGACGATCAACGCCATCAAAGCCCACCACCTATTCCATCGGGGTGAACTTTTCCGGTATGCGGAAGGGTAGGTTGAGCGGTCCATTCAGTTGAATGCGGTCCAAGCGCAAGGTGCCGGAGGCTGTTTGGCCCGGCGCGGACAAAGAAAGGATGACCAGACCGGGAATGGAATGGCCATCCACGCTTTTCCACTCCATATAACGCACATCGGCTTGTTGATCGTGTGCAAGATCGCTGATGAGCACCCTGCTTACACGCATGCTATCGGGATCTATCCAATACTTGTACACCATCGCTTCGCGGCGCTCGGCCTTGCGCAAGGTGCGTTCCAACCGCTTCTCGCGCATGTCCTTGTCATGCGGCAGGGTATCCCCCGGGGAGATATCCTCAGCAGCCCGGACGAATTTCCGCTTCTCCTTGCTTGTGAGCGTGTACATGCCGTCCTCCCGGTCGCTCCGGAATTTATCCTCGACCTGCAGGTCTATGGGCAAACCCAGTAGTGCCTCCTGTAGGAGTGTCAGGCTGGGTTGCACTCCGAATTTGGCGTGGGCCTGCCCGGTGTCCCCCACCCAATAGGTATCGTGGAACTTATCGATCAACTGCAAGGAGTCGGGGGTGAGCAACGCCCGCGCCACTTCGATCCCCAAGGCAGGGGTGATACTGAGCCAAGCCGCACTGTCGCGCACCACGCGCACATGCGCCTTAAAGCTTCGCTTCTCTGAATCCGTCTTCATGGAAACATCGGCCTTGGCACTGTAGTAGCGGACGTTTGCTGCATCCTGTGCCTTCAATACATCGAGCAACTCGTTGGCCGATCGGGGTTCAAGGTCCCGCTCTTTCTCACCCCCCAACGGTTTCAAGGCCCGGCAGCCGGAAAGGAATAAAAGCAGGCCCAGGATAGCGAACCAATGCCCCGTCCTCATTCCACCAAAGTTCCTCCGTTGACCTTGCGATCGATCAGATCACTGGCGTCCCCGGCGGCTTGCGCCTTTTTCCACTGCTCCACTGCTCCTGTGGTATCCCCGAGCTTATAGAGGATGTCACCATAATGTTCAAGCAGAACGCCTTCCGGCTTAGCAGTAGCCTTTATTGCCTTCTCCTGCCATTCGCGCGCCTGTTCGTACTTGCCTTCCTTATAGAGGATCCAGGCATAAGTATCCATGTAGGTGGCCATGCCCGGTGCCAGATCATTGCTCTTCCGGCTCATATCCTCAGCCTTCTCCAACTTCTCACCACGCTCACTGAGGTAGTAGGCCCAGTTGTTCAGAACACCAGCATCATTGGCATTTATGGCCAGCGCTTTGCCATAGGCCTCATCGCTCTTGGCATAGTCCTTCACGGAGTTATACGTGTCCCCGAGCAGACTCCAGAACTGGGCCTCCAGCACTTTGTTATCCACTACCAGGTCGCGCCCCATCACCAGCGCATCAATGGCCTCGTTGTGCCGGTCCAACTGGTTAAGTCCAAGGCCATTGTAGAGGAAAAGCTCCGGTTGGGTAGGGAAAAGGTCCGAGGCCTTCTCAGCATCTTCATGCAGCGCCTTCCAATCGGAGAGTTGAAGATCCAGTTGGAGCAGGGCCGCCCAGATCGGAAACTTATCCTGTTCATATTCCAGCGCTTCGCGGAAGGAGGTCCGGGCCTCTTCAGGCTTTCCCTCCCGCATGTAGAAGTCCCCCTCGATCGCGCTGGGCTTGCCGGATTGCGGATGGGCCTTCTTCATCACCTTGATCAAGTCGTGACTTTGCTGGATCAGCTTCTGGTCCACACTGTCCGGCTGGCCGTTCCCCGTCACCTGGTAAAAACCCAACAACAACTGCATCTTCGGGTCGATGTCCAGATCTGGATCGGAAAATGCCTCCCGCAGTTGCTCAAAACCTTTGTCCAACTGCCCATCATCGTAATAGAATTGCGCCAATGAGATGCGCGTCATGCTGTCGTCCGGGTCAGCGGCAATGGCCCTTTCATAAAGTGCCAGCGCCTTGTCCTTCTGTCCCAGCTCTTGGTACACATCGGCGAGCATGCCGTAGTAGCGCGTGTCATCCGGTTGCTCTGCAATGGCCCGTTCCAAAAGTGCACGTGCCTTATCGATCTGGTTGGCACCTACGAGCATGTCGTACTCACGCATCACCAATTCCTCGGTAGGCCCAAATTGCTTTTCCAGGTCGCGGTAAACCTTCTGTGCATCCGCGATCTTGCCCTGCTTGCTCAGCACCTCGGCCAAGCCGAAGTAGACCTCATAGCGGTCGGGCCACTTGTCCAAAATACCTTGATAGGCCTTGGCGGCCCCTGGGAGATCGCCCAGTTGGCTGCTCAGCTCCGCCACCATGAATCGGTACCAGATGTTCGTTCCGTCCGCAGCCACCGCCTTTTTCGCATATGCCAAGGCCTCATCTCCTTGCTGTGCTTGGTGGTACAGTTTGGCCAACTCGAACATGGAGGCTCCGTTGGAAGGATCCAACTTCAGTACAGAACGATAGAGCTGCACCGCCTTGCCGGGGTCGCCTTGAAGTCGAGCGCTGGTGGCGTCCATGAACAGCCGCATCACTTGGGCGCGTTTATCCTTGGGTACTACACCCTCGGCATCCGATCCTGAAGAGGCGCCATCACCCATGACCTTGCCTCCGCTGCAAGCAGCCAGCAAGAAAACCAGGAGGAGAGGGAGGAGCGCTTGCTTCATAGGGTGATCATCCGAACGTGCAATCGTCCCCAATGCTGAGGTCCATGGCTTGACCGCGTACAGAGGAACGCTCGCCGAGCATACTGTTGTCGATCACTGCATCGCTGATACTAACGTGGGAGCGAACGATGGAATTACGCACAATGCTTCCGGTTATGGTGCTGCCGCTCTCAATGGAAACGTACGGGCCGATCACGGCCTTGTCCAAGGTGACGTTCCCGCCGATAAAACACGGTGGGATCACCACGCTGTCCGTCATCTTCACTTGGGCATTCACCAGTCCCGGTTGATCCCTCAGGAAACCGAGCACCTTGGTGTTGGTGTCCACCATGGCGTTCTTGTTCCCGCAGTCCATCCAAGCATCCACGGTACCGGCCTTGAAGCGCGCACCCTTCTGCTTCATGTGCTCCATGGCATTGGTGAGCTGGTACTCACCCTTGTCGCGGATATCGTTGTCGATCAGGTATTGCATCTCTTCGCGAAGGCGCTTGCCATCGGCGAAATAGTAAATGCCGATGATGGCCAGGTCACTCACAAAGGTGGGTGGTTTTTCCACGAATTCCGTGATAATGCCCTTGTCATCCAATTTCACGACGCCAAAGGCACGGGGATCTTCCACTTTGTTCACCCAGATCACTCCGTCACAATCGGTATCCAGCTTCATGTCCGCGCGGAAGAGCGTATCGGCAAAGGCCACGATCACGCGTCCGGTCAGTGCGCTCTGTGCGCACAGGATGGCATGGGCAGTACCCAGTGCCTCCGTCTGATGATGGATGGTACCCTTGGCGCCCACTCCTTTGGCAATTGCTACCAATTCCTCCTCGACCACAGGGCCGAATGCAGGATTGGTCACGAAGGCGATCTCTTCAACCGGTTCACCCGCCACTTTGGCAAGGTCCTCAACCAAGCGTTGGACAATGGGTTTGCCAGCAATAGGCAACAAGGGTTTCGCAGTGGTGTGGGTGTGCGGACGCATCCGCTTGCCCATGCCTGCCATAGGAACAATGATCTTCATATCGGGGTTATCTCGGTCAGTGTTTACCGGTATGGCCGAAACCTCCGGTGCCGCGTTCAGAGGCGCGAAGATCCGCGTTTTCCTCGAAACGGATCCGTTCATATCGGGAAACAACCAATTGGGCCACTCGTTCGCCGTCCTTCACCTCGAAGGATTCCTTGCCGTGATTGATCAGCAACACCCCCACTTCGCCGCGGTAATCAGCATCGATGGTTCCGGGTGAATTCAGCACCGTAACGCCGTGATTGAATGCCAATCCGCTACGAGGACGCACCTGCGCCTCCGTGCCTTCGGGCAGTTCGATGTGCAGCCCCGTAGGAATGAGCCTGTACTCGCCAGGTGCGAGGATGATGGGTGTATCCAAGTTGGCACGAAGGTCCAAGCCCGCGCTGTGGGCGGTAGCGTAATGCGGCAGCGGGTGGCGGCCTTTATTCACAACATGCACCGTGGAAATACGCTGCGTCTCCTGTAGCATGGTGTTGGGCTGGGGGTCGTTCGGCATGGAACAAAGGTCGGGGCTGGGAGCAGATGGGTGATAAGAGGTGGGAACAAGAAGACGTCACATTCTTCGACTTGCAAGATCACTCCGCTTAGTATCTGGTAAAAAAACAGCGGGGGTGCGGTTTTTCCGCACCCCCGCCTTCTGAATTCCGCCAAGACTCAGGCCGCTGCCTTGGTCTCAGCCTCCTCCTCTCGCTTGTTGAAGGCGATCACCTTGAAATCACTCAGCACCACCTCGCTGATGTAGCGCTTCAGGCCGTCCTTGCCGGCATAGGTCCGGTGGACGAGGCGGCCCTCCACCATTACCGGCGAGCCCTTGCTCAGCATCATTTCCACTTGGTCTGCAATGCGGCCCCATGCCACCACAGTGTGCCATTGAGTGTCAGTGACCTTTTCGCCGGCCGTATTCGTGTAGCTCTCGTTGGTGGCCACACTGAAGCGAGCCACTTTCCGCCCTTTGGCGATCTCACGCACTTCGGGGTCGAAGCCCAGGTTCCCGATCAAGCGGACGGTGTTGTTCAGCGTTTTCATGGTATTGGGGTTTAAGGATTTTCGGTTTGATGGAGTGATTGATGTTGAACTCCGCTGCAAACATTCATTGGTTCATTCCCTCTAGTCGGTTGATCTTGCGTTTGTAGTCGTTCATAGCTGTTTGCTGTCGTTTGTGCAACGCTTATTTTTCCGTGGTCATTCATACATCCGTATATCTTTCAGGAAACGACGCCACCGAGGCAGCGCGGAGCCGCCATTCCGTGTCTTCCTCTTGGAAAACATCTTTACTCACCGGTGCGAGAGCTCAGCGAATACGAGTTGGCGGAAGGATGCCAGCGGGAGGAACACAGCGCGCAGGAGGCCCTGTACGCTCGTTTTGCCCGGCGCATGTTCGCCGTGTGCCTGCGCTATGCTCGGCATCAGCCCGAGGCGGAGGACCTGTTGCAGGAAGGCTTTGTGCGGGTGTTCGACAAATTGGGCAGCTTCCGTATGGAAGGCTCTTTGGAAGGCTGGATACGACGGATCATGGTACATACCTGCATCAATCACATCCGGAAGAAGTCGGTGCGGGACGAGGTATTGGGGACGGACCATGTGCAAGAGCGTTCCGTGGCACCGATGGCCCTGTCCAACTTGGGGGAGCAGGAGTTGATGGCGCTGGTGCAGGAGCTGCCGTCAGGCTACCGGGTCGTATTCAACCTATACGCGATAGAAGGATATGATCATGCGGAGATCGCAGCGCTCATGGGGTTCGGGGAAAGCACCTCGCGAAGCCAATTGGCCAAGGCACGACAGCAGTTACAGCGACGTTTGGAGGAATTGAAAGTGATGGAACACCATGAAGGAAAAACATCCGATAGATGAGCTTTTCGCCCGCGGGTTGCGGGATGCCGAAGCAGCGCCTTCCGCAGCGGTATGGGAAGGCATCGTGCTGGAACGTGGCTGGGCGCACCTGACGTTGCTACAGCTGCGTCGCCGGTGGGGTTGGCTGGCTTTGGTGTTCCTCTTGGGCGGCGGTGCCACGTATCTAGGCATCAGCAGCGGCAACGGTACGGAGGTGGCCGGATCGCAGCTGCCCGAGCAGATGACTCATCCGGCCCTCATGGCCCTGGATGTCTCGCAAACGGCTCCGTCGAACACCCTGATAAGCGCCTCCTTCAGTGAAGTGGAGATGGGAAGCACGGGCGCTTCCAATGCGATAACTCAGGATGAACAACATTCTTCCGCCCAAAGCCGTGGGCAGCGATCCGAGCAGGTTTTGGTGGTAGAAACCGCGCCCGTTGATATCGGGTCTGCACGCTCGTCGGATCCTCTTGGGAACCCTACAGTGCTTCAAATAGCCACAGCGGATGCTGCGTCCTCCATCGCCGAACCGATGCGTGTTGCACAACCTATGCATGCTGAGCAAGAAGAAACCCCGCACGAGAAATTCTCTTCAGTGGATGTGAGACCCACAGCGGAGCTACCGCTGGTCCCGTATGAACCAGCCATAAGGTTTGAGCATAGGTATCGCAACAATGCGTCAGAGATGGAGGTCGTTCGCCCCAGCATGCTGCAGATCCGACCTTCCATCTTGGAGCGTGGGTTGCTTGCTGCAGAGCTTCATTATGGAAACCGACCGGAATTCCGAGGTCCACGCCGGATCTGGTGGGTAGCCGCTACAGCGGGTCAATTCCGGGAAACACGCACTTGGCATGGGGGTGATGCCGAATTGGTGAATGCGCTCCAGGGTACGGAAACACTGCATCACACCTTCAACTTCGGTGTGCTTACCGGGATGAACTTCAAGGGCGGCTTTGGCGCGGCCGCCGGCTTGGAATACAGTGCGGCACGTTATGATTTCCAGCACTTGGACCAATTCAGTTCCATGCAGGACTCCTTGGTTACCTACGTGATCACCTTCAACAGCCAAATAGTAGATAGCTATGTGGATACACTGACCACTCTTACCGAGGTGCGCCAAACCGTGGCCGCCGTGAATCATTACACTTCGCTTCACGTGCCCTTGGAGGGCAGCTGGCATAAGGCGTGGCGGCGCTGGCATTTCGGAGTGCGGTGTGGCTTAGCACTCGAATTCAACACCATGCGCTCGGGTATCACATTAATGAATGAACAAGGTGGAACAAGAAGTGTGGATGTATCCTCCACGGAAAAACGCACAGCCGCGCTGGTGAGCGGGGGACTGGCAGCCGATCTGGGCTACGCCATCAATGAACGCTTGGCCATCTGGGCTTCACCCGGATACGCCACCGGGCTGCTTTCTTTGTCACCTACCGATGGAACACCCTACGCCATGCCGGAACGCATGGGTATCCGCTTCCGCTTGGCCTATACACTTCGCCCCCACCAATGAATGCCCCTTCCTCCGTTGCCCGCTCACTATGCTCCGCACTCCTGATGTTATCGGGGCTGATCGGTGCAATGGCGCAACCCCCGTGCGATAGCCTGAACGAGGTGGGATTCACCTATGCGGACAATGGCGCATACAACTACGCCTTCTCTTCCATCACCCCGAGCATGGGTTCCTCCATCCAAAGCATGGAATGGGGTTTCCTCGGTGTGGACTTCATGGACTTCAGCTTCGCACTCCAGCCACAGATCACCTTTCCGGGGATGAACGACTACATGGTCTGCCTGCGCACCACCCTGCTGAATGACCAGACTGGAATGTGCGAATCCACCCATTGTGAACTGGTATCCATACCGGTGGATACAGCATGCGCGGACGTGGTTGCAGACTTCACCATCAGCGCACAGGGTGGAGCTATACAATTCAGCTATGTATCCCTCCCTGGAGTGTCCTACGATTCATACGCGTGGAACTTCGGCGATGGCAATACCTCAACGGAAACATCACCTCAACACACATATGTCGGGACCATGCCGTATGAGGCATGCCTTACTGTAACTACTGCAACATGCAGCGCCACATCTTGTAATTGGATCTACTTGGGTCCATACGATGTGCCCTGCGGTACGCTCCTTCAACCAGCCATCGGTGTGATCCAATATGAAAAGACCATTGCCGTGTTCGATCAAAGCATCACCTCGGGCATGAACTCTTCGATCACATGGGACTTTGGCGATGGGTTTACAGCCACGGGCAGCCCGGTTATTCATACCTACACCGATGAGGGTAGCTACGAAGTGTGTGGGGAAGTAGAGTTGTGGGGGCCGTTGACACCAGACACCTGCTCCGGTTCGGCTTGTCAGGAAGTGAACACCTTCTCGACCTTGGGGATGGGAGTACACGGCAACGACAGAGCCCTGCATGCCTTTCCGGTTCCATTCACCGAGCTACTCAACGTAGAGGGGGTGGAGCCAGGGATCCGCTGGGAACTGTTGGACGTGTTGGGCCGCATTCATTTGGAAGGACGTACGCCAGCGGTTGGAGCACTGGTCATTCCGGCTGGAAAGCTGGATGCTGGCAATTATCTGCTTCGCACGATCGGTTCCTTCCGAACAGAAACCATCAAGGTGGTGAAGACTCTCGGTGCGGTAGGTTCGTATTAGGTTCGGTCTGGCGGACCCTTGCAATGCGGTGTACAGTGATCTGATGAGAAAACAGGAAGGGCCGCAACTTCCGCTGCGGCCCCTCTTGATCTTGGAGGCTCCGTATCAGGCTGCCTCCGCAACCTCCACGCTGCTTTCCATCACTTGGAAGGAATTCATCACCACCTCCGTGATGTAGCGCTTCTGCCCATCCTTTGTCTCATAGGAGCGGTGTACCAAGCGCCCTTCCATGGAGATGCGAGCACCCTTCTGCAATTGCTGCGATACTTGGTCCGCAACGCGCCCCCATGCCACGATACCGTGCCACTGGGTATCATCCTTGAACTGGCCATCGCCGTATGCGAATCGCTCATTGGTTGCCAGACTGAAGCGGGCCATTTTCTTTCCGCCTTCAAATTCCCGGACATCGGGGTCCTTGCCCAAATTGCCCATGAGTTGCACGCGGTTCTTGATCATCTTTTCCATTTTTCAGAGTGTTTAGGGTTTGTGTTCCGATCGGTTCGTTTGGCCGCTGCAAACATTTCGCGGCCTTCCGACAGCATTCGGCCAGTATGCGTTTATAGGCGTTCATAACCGTTTGCTGGACGATTTTTTAGATGACCTCTGCCTGTTAACGGGTACAGCCTGACCCATATCTTAGCCGCCGACCACCCATAAGCATCCAGCCCATCATGAGCGATAAGAAACAGATCTTGATCCCAACGGATTTCACCAAAGTGGCGGATTGCGCGATGAACCACGCAGCTGCCTTGGCTGAATTGATGAATGCCGAAGTGAACATTCTTCACATCGTGGACAAGCAATCGGAGCTAGAGGAGGCCCGACTCAAGGTGGGGTTTGAGGTGGAGCGAGCGAAGCGTTGGAGTGATCGGGTGAAGGTGCGCCCGTTGGTGCGTGTGGGCTCGGTGTATGAAGAGATCGGCAATACCGCTTCAGAGATCGGTGCGGAGCTCATCATCATGGGTACCCATGGTATGCGGGGCATGCAATTCATCACCGGCAGCCGCGCCCTGCGCGTGATCACCAATGGGAAGGTTCCCTTCATCGTGGTGCAGGAGCGGAACATCCGGGAGAACGGATACAGCAATATCGTGGTGCCCATGGACCTGCAAAAGGAGACCCGCCAGAAGGTGGCCTTGGTGGCCGATATGGCACGCTACTTCGACAGCAAGGTGCACGTGATCACCCCACGCGAAACGGATGAATTCCTACGCAAGCAGCTGGAGAACAACATCCGCTTTGCCAAGCAATACTTCGGCGAGCGAAACGTGGAACTGGAGGCCACCATCGCTGACGTGGACAGCAGCAAATTCGTGGATGCCGTGGTCAGCCATGCCATGCACGTGGATGCGGACCTCATCACGATCATGAACTTGGCAAAGGGGAACATTTTCGGTGTGCTGGGTGTGCCTTACGAACAGGAGCTCATCACCAATGAAGCAATGATCCCGGTGATGTTGCTGAACCCTCGGGAGTCTTCCGCCAGTGGTGGCTGGAGTTTTCAATAGCAATACTGGATACTTCAAGGTGAGTGGGCGTGCGGGTCAGACCTGCATGCCCATCACGAGAATATCATCCACCTGTTCCTGTGTGCCCTTCCATTGGTTGAAGGCTTCACTCAACAGCGCCTTTTTCCGTTCGGGTGTTTCCGGTGTTATCCTTACCAGCAGTTCGCGGAACTGCCGATAACGGAACTTCTTGCCTTGAGGACCGCCGAATTGATCGGCATAGCCGTCTGAGAACACAAAGACCGCATCGCCCTTTTCTAATTGCACGACGTGGCCCTGGAAGGTCGTACCCTTCAATTCAAAGCCCCCGATGGGCATCTTGTTGGAGGCAAACTGGAGCACTTCACCTTCCCGTACCACATACAATGGGCAATTGGCACCGGCGAACTCGAGCCGTAGGGTCTCCGGATGATAGGTGCACAGGGCCATATCCATTCCATCGCGCACGTACTGGTCCCGATCCTTATGGAGCGTATCGAACGCGATGCGGTTCAGCTGGTCCAACACCTGCGCAGGTGTGGTTACCCCCCGCTCCTTCACTACTTGGTTAAGTCCGTTATGCCCTACTAAGCTCATGAACGCCCCGGGTACGCCGTGGCCGGTACAATCCACCGCAGCAAAAACCGTCTTGCCTTCCACTTGTTCCACCCAATAGAAATCGCCACTTACGATATCCTTGGGCCTGTAGAACACAAAGCTGCCGGGCAGGAGCTCGTTGATCCGCTGGTCCAAGGGAAGAATGGACTCCTGGAGCCGTTTGGCATAGCGGATGCTATCGGTTACGTTCTTATACAGCTCCACGACTTTCTTGCTCTGGCGCTCCACCTCGTCCTTCTGCCGCACCATTTCCTCGGTGCGCTCCCGCACCTTCTCCTCGAGTATTCGCTCGCGCTCGCCCAGCTCCTTGCGCATCATCAGCAGCGCGTGGCCAAGTACATCCTCGTTGCTCAGTGGTTGGTATTCCGCCTTGAAGTCGCCAGCTGCCAATGCATGGGAAAAGTCCGTGGTGCGCTTCAATCCATCCACCAGCCCGGTCAAAGCCATGCTCATGTCGCCTATTTCGTCATTGCGCGATACGATGCGTGCCCTGGGGAATACGCCCCGCCCCAGCTGGAGCAGGATACCCCTTAACCGCCGGACTGGCTTCACGATGCCCCGTACCAGAAGTATGGCGACGATGGATCCGATCACCACCAGGGCGGAGCCCAGATAGAGCACGAAGAACTTCAGTGAATTGAAGCTGCGCAGCATGCCATCGCGGAGTGCTTCGCGCTTGCGCCCTTGTTCATCCAACAGGGCATCCAGGTCGGCTAATACTTTTTCGGTCTGCAGATCCAATGCGCCGCCTTCCTCAGCCAGGTCCCGGGCATTGAAATAAGCCACCGGGTCCTTATAGCTCTCGAATGTGGGGAGCATCCGCTTCACACTATCGTGCATGCCAAAGAGCTCCCTCATATCCTGGAAGGCCTTGCTCATGGAGGCAACCTCATCCTTATCCCAAGCTCCTTGTAGAGTATCAATGCGGTCCAGAAGCGCCGGTAGATCGTTCTCCGTAAGCTTCACCAAGGCGGTCTTCTCAGGCGCATCCGGAATGCTTTCCACCAAGGCCCAGTGCTTGATCAGGGTGCGTGCATTCACCACGAGGTTCCGCAGGCGGACCAAGGCATCCACGGAGGGGCCGTACACATTGTTGATCTGTGCGTTGATGGAGCGGCTGTTCTCAATGGTGCGGTTGGTGAGCAGAACCACCACCAAAGCGAAGAAAATGAACAGGCCGAAGCCCATCCCGATTCGGCGCCCTATGGTCATCCGTATCCGCATGGTCCCGGATCAATGGTCTTTTTCCTTCCGCTCGTCGTGCTGGAGCTCTTCGTAGAGATGGCGGTAATGCCTGCTCTGCTCCTCATCCTGAAGGCTGTAGTGAATGCCTTCCAAACCCAGGATCGTTTCGGTCCGCCCCGGCTTCATTCGATGTGCCTTCAGCATATAAGGCAAGGCCAAGGTGAAGAATTCGCGGCTCACCTCTTGGATCTGCTGAATGCTGGGGATGTCATTATCCGCCGAAATATGTTGGATATTATAAACGCCTCGATTGTAGTAAAGCG
This sequence comes from Cryomorpha ignava, assembly GCA_040391235.1. Lineage (GTDB taxonomy): Bacteria > Bacteroidota > Bacteroidia > Flavobacteriales_F > PHOS-HE28 > PHOS-HE28. Next base: position 68,881 of record JBEBYG010000002.1, on the reverse strand, counting down.
TAGCCAAATTGTAGTTGGCCCCGTAGTTGGAACTGTCCGCGGCCAACACGCGCTTGTACGTTTCCACGGCCTTGTTGTACCATTCCAACTTCTGGCGATCCTCCCCGAAAAGCTTCACGTACACGGTGCCCAAGGCATTCTCGAACTCCACGTTCCGTTCGGTGAGCACCGTATCGGGGGCCATGCGCCTCACGGTTTCGCCATACTTGCTATAGAGACTGATAGCCCTATCAGGTTCCAGATCACTCAACGCGCGTGCTGCATCGTTGTATACAGTACGCGCCAAGTAGTAATAGGCGGGGATGCTGCTCTTGTCATACTGATGGTCGCTATCGGTGATCACGGCAGTGTATAGGCTGGCCAGTGCCTCGTCGCGCAAGATCGCGGCCTGGTCACCAGTGGCTCCATTGTAAAGGTCCTTATAGATGAATCCACGCAACACCCATACGTCGGGTGAAGAGGCCACATCCGGATCCTTTACAGCCTGATCCACCAAGGTCTGCGCTCCTTTCAGGTCACCTTCTTGATACTTCTTATTGGCTTTGCCCAAGAGGTCACCTTGAGCAACCGCCATGGTCACTAAGGCGAGGGTGCAGACTGCTATTGAGATGGCGCGTTTCATTCCTATTCCACCACTTTGTCCGCAAGTTGCCTTAATGTAAGCCCAACGTCGATGCGATGCTTGCTGGCATTCACGAGGCTGATCTCATACTTCAATGTATTCTTCGCCGTAATAAAATTCACCACCGCACCATTGGCTAAGGCATCGGGAAAATCCGCGATGATCAGGGTGGAGCGAGTGCTTTCCTGCTTCAGGATCGCTGCCAGTAGGTCTTTGTTAGCCGAGGGAACGAAGAGGATATGGCATCGGTCCACTTCAGGCATTTCGGGAAGTTTCCTCACCTCTATGGGCTGCTTCCCGATGGATCGGGTGGCATACTTGTTCACCAGCTCCTGATACAGGTTATCACTCCCCAACACTCCGATCACGAAAGGCCCTTGTCGCATGGTGGGTTCCTGCCACTCCACCAGTTTCGCAATATTATAGATATAGCTGGCTTGGATTATGGCCGTGGTATCCTTGTCCGGCTCGCGCTGGCTTGCGCCACCGAACAGCACCGCCGCCATCAGTAACAGCAATGCTGATACCACAGGAAACAGAACAGGTCGACTCGCCCGACCATTCGTGGTTCTCGCGGTTAGTTGATGCCTCTGGTGCCTCATTCCTCAAGCCCGGCCAAAGTAGGCGCACTACCTATGGGTGTTGCCTTCCAAGAGGGCTGGCTATACACAGTGGATCGTGTATAGCCGTGCGTATCCCGGCGGTAACCTTTGGCGTTCCTTGATCCTCCGAAAAAACCTTGCTACAGTATACGGATCCAACCGGCTCAGAGGGCGGAAGATCCGCTCAGGTCCCTGTCGAACAGATACAATCCTCCCTTGTCGTTACCGATCAGGTTAAGCTTGTCCAGCATGGTGCGGGCAAGTCGCTCTTCTTCGATCTGCTCGGCCACATACCACTGCATGAAGTTGTGGGTGGTGTAATCCTTCTCCTTCAGGCAAAGGTCCACGATGGCATTGATCTCGCCACTGACCTCCACTTCTTGCTGTAGGATGCTTTTGAATACGTCCATGACCCCTTTCATATCCTTGGGTGGCTTGGCCAATGCTGGCACCACTGCATGGCCACCACGCTCATTGATGTACCTCATCAACTTCAATGCATGCATGCGTTCCTCGTCGCTGTGCTTGTAGAGGAATGAGGCCACCCCTTCCAAGCCTTGCACCTCGGCCCAAGAAGCCATTGCCAAATAGACCTGGCTGCTCATCGCCTCCTTAGCGACTTGGGCATTCAGCGCGTTCTCCACTTTTTTCGAAACCATGTTGCGTACTCTTTGAATTATGCCGGTGAAGATAGCATCGTCGGGGTAGCCCTTTACCGTTTATTGAAGCCGTTCATCGCTTGGGCGATGCCGAGGAAACCGAATTGAAGAACAGCCTTCCCTACGAGCTCGATCCTGTCCGCAAGCGTTTTCTGCTCTTCAGCGCTCCAAGTTCCTAGCACATACTCGCTCTGCCGGCCCCGTGCGAATTCGCTCCCAATGCCAAAGCGCAGCCGTGGGAAGGCTTCCGTTCCGAGTAATTCAATGATGCTGGTAAGACCATTATGACCGCCGGCACCACCAGACCCTCGCAGGCGGACCTTTCCAAAAGGAAGGGCCAGATCATCCGTGATCACGAGCAGATTCTCCGGAGTAAGTCCTTCCTGCTCCAACCAATAGCGTACCGCTTTGCCGCTTAGGTTCATGAAGGTCTGCGGCTTGATCAATACGAAGGTGCGTCCTTTATGCTTGAAGCGGGCGGTATCCGCATAGCGTCCGGGTTCGAATGCGACCTCAAACGTGGATGCCAAAGCATCTACAGCTTGGAAACCAATGTTGTGTCGGGTATCCGCATATTCCGGTCCAGGGTTCCCTAAACCTGCGATCAGGTATTTCATGGATGAAGAGGTTCATTCCTGCCAGATACACGAGATTCCGGCACCTGTATGGGCGGGCTGTTAATGTCCAAGCCCCGCTTGGGGCGGGGCTCGGACTTAAGAATTAACACACGATGAGTGGCGGAACCACGCATCATTCATGATCACTTCTTGGCTGGCTCGGCCTTCTTATCTCCAGCGGCGCCTGGCGTTGCGGCTTCAGCTGCAGCCCTCTTGGCCATCTTCACGCTTACCACCACATCATGCGGCTTCTCCAGAAGGGTTACCCCTGGGATCTGGATGTCACGGATGCGGATGTTCTCACCGATATCCATCTTTGTGATATCGAGTTCGATCACCTCGGGAATGGCCTCCGGCTGCCCCTTCACACGCACTTTACGCATGGTCTGGCTGAGCTTACCACCCTTCCGCACACCAGCGCTCTGACCTTTCAGGCGAACCGTCATGCTTAGGCGAGCCTCCTTGCCTGCCATTACTTCCATGAAATCAGCATGGATCACCGCGTCGGTCACCGGTTGGAATTGCTTGTCTTGCAGCAACGCCACTCGCTTTACGCCATCGATGTTGAGTTCCACCCGATGTGCTTCCGGGGAATGGACGATCTTGTCCAGCGCACGCTCGTTCACGCTGAAATGCACGATGTCCTGGCCTCCGTAGAGCACGCATGGGACTTGCTTGTTGCGGCGGATCTCCTTGGCCCCGGAGGTACCGTTGGCTTCGCGCTTGATGCCGATAAGTTCGACGTTCTTCATTTTGACGACGGGGTGTTATGCGATGATGAAGTGGCTGCTAATGCTTTCGTGGTGCCGAACGCGCTGGATCACATCGGCGAACAACTGTGCCACTGACAATTGCTTGATCTTGGGTGCTGAGAGGAGCTTTTCAGCTCCCACAGGAATGGTATCCGTAACAATGAGTTCAGTAAGGGCGCTTTTCTGGATCCGCTCACAAGCATCTCCACTGAGCACGGCATGGGTACACATGGCGCGGACGCTCTTAGCGCCTTGCTCCATCATCATGCCAGCTGCCTTGGTCAAGGTGCCGGCCGTGTCCACCATGTCATCCAGAAGGATCACGTTCTTTCCGACCACATCACCGATCACGGTCATGCTGTCCACTTTATTGGCGACTTTGCGTTGCTTGTAGCAAATAGCCATGTCCACGCCCAAATGCTTGGCGTAGGCATTTGCACGCTTGGTGCCTCCGGTATCCGGGGCGGCAATGATCAGGTCCTGAAGATTCAGGCGCTGGATGTGTTGTAGGAAGATGCTGCTGGCAAAAAGGTGATCCACTGGCACTTCGAAAAATCCCTGGATCTGGTCCGCGTGCAGGTCCATGGTCATAACGCGATCCACACCTGCGGCGGTAAGCATGTTGGCAACCAACTTGGCACCGATGCTTACGCGGGGTTTATCCTTGCGATCCTGACGGGCAAATCCGAAATAGGGGATCACGGCTACGATGCGCTGCGCGCTGGCCCTCTTGGCCGCATCCACCATCAACAACAACTCGAACAGGTTGTCACTGGGGGGCATGGTACTCTGCACGATGAATACGATGTTCCCTCGCACGGTCTCCTCGAAACTGGGCTGGAACTCCCCGTCGCTGAATCGGCTTACGGTCACTGCACCCAACTTCTGACCGCTCTCGGCGGCAATGCGTTCTGCCAGATCACGGGTGGCCGTGCCTCCGAAGATCTTTGCGCTATCGCTTGGGTTGTGGACCATGGTTATTGGAGCATAAGCTCCCGAAAAGGGCCGCAAATGTAATGAAACTGTGTCGGTTATCAACGATCGTTGATGGGATCTTTCCAAGCTTATGAAAGTGAGGTCCTGTAAGGCTAACCCTCATTTCTTCCCACCTTCGCACCGACATGAGCAAAAAAACCCGGGTACGACAACCTAACGGACCTTCAGCACCGGCAGTGCTGGCCTTGTTGCGCGATGCAGGCCGCACCGGTATCACCGCCCAACAATTGCTATTGAAACTGGGCTTGGATAAGCGCGACCGGGATGCCTTACAAGACATCCTGAAGGGTCTCATTTCCAAGGGGAAGGCCGAAACGGCTCCACGAGGTCGCTATACGGCAACCGGGGCAGCATCCGGCACTGGCGAGAAAAGCGCTGGCACCGAGGCCCAGTTGGACATTATTGCCAGCGGAGCCGGCTATGCCCGATTGAACGAGGGGGGCGATGATGTTTACATACCGGAGCACTCCATTGGCACCGCTTTACATGGCGATCGCGTGCTCATCCGCATCAACCGCGACCATGGCCGGCCGGAAGGAAAGGTGCTGAAAGTGCTGGAGCGCCGCCGCACACGCTACGTGGGCAAGGTGGAGAAACAGGGCGGAAATATGATCCTGAAGGCGGACGACCAGAAAATGAACCGTCCGTTCCTGATCCCGCTTGATGGGTTGAATGGTGCGAAGGCAGGCGAGAAGGTGATCGCAGAAATGATCGAATGGACCGATCCGCGGGAAATGCCACGGTGCAACGTGGTGCGGGTCCTGGGTAAAGCCGGGGAGCACGAAGTGGAGATACACGCCATACTGGCGGAGTTCGACCTGCCCGCGGAATTCCCGGCGGAAGTGGAAGAAGCGGCGGAAGCCATCCCCACCGGGTTCTCCAAGGCAGAGATCGCCACTCGGCGAGATGTACGCATGGTGACCACCCTTACCATCGACCCGGATGATGCCAAGGACCTGGACGACGCCTTGAGCGTGCGCAAGCTGGAAAATGGTAACTGGGAAGTAGGGATCCACATTGCTGATGTGAGCCATTATGTGCAGCCTGGTGGTCTTATTGATAAGGAGGCCGCAGCCCGGGCCACCAGTGTGTACCTCGTGGACCGCGTAGTACCCATGCTCCCGGAGCACTTAAGCAATAACCTGTGTTCCCTCAATCCGGACGAGGACAAGCTCAGCTTCAGCGCCATTTTCGAGATGGACGAGAAAGCCCGGCTTCATGGGGAATGGTTCGGCCGCACCATCATGCGCAGCAATAAGCGCTTCGCTTATGCGGATGCACAGGCCATCATCGATGGCGGGGACGATACGTACAAGGCCGAGGTGCTTACGCTGTACCAGCTTTCGAAGATCCTGCGAACGGAACGCCTTGAGAACGGGGCCTTGGAGGTGGGAGGCAACGAAGTGAAGTTCCGCTTGGATGAAAAGGGCAGACCCGTTGAGATCTTTGAGAAGGTAATGGGCCCCGCGAACTGGCTGATCGAAGAGTTCATGCTTTTGGCCAACAAGCGAGTGGCCACCTGGGTGAGCACCCGCAAGGGAGGTGCGCCCCCTTTTGTGTACCGGATCCACGATCTACCTGATCCTGAAAAGGTCCAACAACTGCGTGTGCTGGCCAAGAGCTTTGGCCACAACCTCAAGACCGATGGTCGACCGGAGGAGCTGCCCAAGGCCATCAACAAACTGATGCGCGAGATCAAGGGCACCGAGGAGGAGAACATCCTGAAACAGGTGACCATTCGGAGCATGAGCAAGGCCATCTACAGCACGGACAACATCGGGCACTATGGGTTGGCTTTCGAGGACTACACGCATTTTACCAGTCCCATTCGCCGCTACCCGGACCTGATGGTACACAGGGCCATGGCCCACTACTTGGCCGGCGGCAAGGCGCTGAACAAGGGTGCGCTTGAACTCAGCTGTGCCCATAGCTCCAGTATGGAAAAGCGGGCTGCGGATGCAGAACGGGCCAGCATCAAGTTCAAGCAGGCGGAATACATGTTGGCCCGCGTGGGACAGACCTTCGCAGGCATCGTCAGCGGCCTCACCTCATGGGGCATGTATGTGGAAGTGATCGAGAACAAGTGCGAGGGCATGATCAGTTTGCGCGACCTTCCTGGGGACCATTACAAATTTGATCAAGCAAGCTATTCCGTGATCGGGCAGCGCACTGGAAGACGTTTCAGCTTGGGCGATGATCTGGAAGTAATGGTGCGTGGGGTGGATATGGAAAAGCGCGTGATCGACTTCACCTTAGTGGATGAAGGATCCGCGACAGCACAACCAGCGGGTTCCACACGGGGCCGGTGGGACGAAACACGCCCCTACCCTGCCGGTGGTGGCGGCGGAGCAAAGAAGGGCTTCCGTAGCCCAAAAGGAACCGGTGCGAAAAGCAGTAGGAAGAGCAGCGGAAACTCTAAGGGGAAGGGGAAGAAACGGCGGTAGGTTTTAACCTACTACGATCGGCATCTGAGCTTAATAAGCCGTCGTAAGGCGGCAGAACACTTGGTGAGCTGGTGTGCGCAGCGAGGCTACCCGAGATGTTCCTGGGCGGTCCTTACAGTAACGATCATGGTAAGTCCGCATTTCTAAGCGCCTCAGCGGCCTATCTACCTCACACCAAATTCAACCGCTTCGCCAGGTCGTCCTTGTAGCTGCCGCCGATGGGAATGATCTTCTTGTCGTTCTCCAAGATCAGGTTGGGCTGCTCAATGGCGGTGATCTTATCGATGCGGACAATGAAGGAGCGATGGACACGCATAAAGTCGTTTTCGGGCAGTTTAGCCTCGATATCCTTCATGGTGCTGTGAATGGTATAGCGCGTGTTCAGCGTATTGATCACCACGTAATCCTTCAGCGCTTCGATGTAGTAGATGTCGCTGGTGCGGAGCTTCACCATGCGGCTATTGCTCTTCACGAATAGAATGTCCTTGTTGCTGCTTTGGCCTTCCACCAGATTGAACAATAGGTCACGCTCTTTCAACACCTCGGCCTCCTTCTTGTGCTTGTAAAGCGCCATTTCGATCGACGTGTGGATATCGATCTCCTTGAACGGCTTGATGATATAGCCATAAGGCTGCGTCACCTTGGCCTTTGTCAGGGTGCTTTCATCGGCATAGGCCGTAAGGAAAATGACCGGGATATTGGCCTCGGCGCGAATGCGCGTTGCCGCTTCAATGCCGTTCATTTCGCCCTTCAACATGATATCCATGAGAATGATGTCGGGCTTGGCTTCCAGGGCCAGGGCAACAGCATTTTCACCTGTGGAGGCAGCGCCCACCACATGATAGCCCAACTTCTTCAGGCTTTGCTGGATATCCTTGCTGACGATGCTCTCATCCTCAACTACCAGTACATTGGTCTGCGCCATGGCTTGATCTCAGTAACGATCAAAAGTAATCAAATACGCGGTCCCCGGCTCCCCTGTTCCGATCACTCGCTCCACTGCGCCGTCCAGTTGGTCCATAAGTAGTTCCACCAACTCCATCCCTAAGCCGCGATCTCGTTCTTCATCATAGTCCTTAGGAAAGCCCATTCCATCATCCGCCACCTCGATACGCACGCTATCTCCGTCCTGTTCTAATCGGATGGTGATCACCCCTTCGCGGCCATCCGGAAAAGCATGTTTCAGTGCATTGCTGATAAGCTCATTCAACATGAGGCCACAAGGAATAGCCTTGTCCAGGTCCAGCATCAGGGGGACCAAGTGGGTCTTTAACAGCACTCGACCCGTGAGCGAGTAGCTCATTACCAGGTTACTACACAGTCCATCGATGTATTGGGCGAAATCGACCTGACTGAAGTTCGTGCTTTGGTAAAGGCTTTCATGAATGAAGGACATGCTTCGAATGCGGTCCTGGCTTTCATGCAGGAGCGCAATGGAGCGTGGGTCCCCGTCCACATGGTCGCGCTGTAGGCTGAAGATGCTGCTGATGATCTGCAGGTTGTTCTTCACCCGGTGGTGCACCTCCTTCAGCAGCACTTCCTTTTCACGGAGACTATCCAGTATGGCCTGTTCCGCGATCTTCTTCTCCGTGATATCGTGTGCCAAGCAGCTGATCTCATTGATGGACCCATCTGCTTGGATGGGACTTACGAAGAACTCGATCCAGCTAAAGGCCCCGTCCTTCTTTCTGATCTGCGCTTCGTGGTGGAGAGCTGTTCCCGCGAAAACCTTTTCTGCCAATTTGGAAATTTCCTGATGTTCAGCGGGCGGAAGAATAATTTCAAAAGCACGGCTGAGATCCATACCTGCCTCGATATCGATCCCGAAATGCTCCCTCATAACATGCCGGAAGTGCTTATTACAGGTGGTGACCCTTTGTTGTTTGTCCAAACTCCAGATCATCACATCGGCACTGCTTTCAAAGATGGCATTGAGTTTGGCCGACTGTTCGCGCACCTTGGCCTCGGCCACTCGCTCCGCAGTGATCTCGTGCCCGATACCGAAAGCCTCCACCACCTTGCCATCCTGGTCCATTACCGGGCTGAGGTAGATCTCATTGCAGACACGTTCACCGTTCCGGTCCACACGGTCCGTCTCGAAGCGTACGGTTCTGCCTGCGAACACCTCGTCGTACTTCTCTTTCCAGAAATCGTGGTAATCCTCTGGTGCAAACAACTCCCTTGGTGTCTTTGAATCGGTATTGATGTTGGGCTTTTTTCCATGAAGCCGCTCCACCATGTTCATATAGCCTTGGTTGAAACTGGTGAGTGCTATTCGGCGATCCACTGTCCAAAACAGGTGTTCACTGGCCTCGAACAGGGCCTTTTCCTTGGCGGCATGTTTGAGAAGCTGGTCTTGTGCAGCTTGCGAAGTCGTGATGTCGCGAAAGATGCTTCGCACCGCTATCATGCGCCCATTCTCTTTGCGGAGGGTGGAGGTTCCTTCCAAGAGCAGCTTCCGGCCGTCCTTGGTAATGAAGATCGAACGCCAAGGTTCTGTTGGGATACCTGTAGCAGCATTGGCCAGCCATTTTTGTGCAGCCTCCCGATTACTTGGGTCCAGCAGATCGATCATGTTCAGGTTGACCAGGTCCCGCTCATCATAACCCAGCGTGCGTTTCCACGCACTGTTGGTGAAGATGATCCTTCCCTGCATATCCACGCTATGGATCAGATCGTTGGCATTATCCACCAGATCACGGTATCGCTCCTCACTCACTCGAAGAGCCTCCCGGTCCCGCTTGGCCTGGGTCACATCCCTGCTCACACCCATACTTCCCAGCACATGGCCCTCCTCATCGAACAAACGGGAGGCCGCTAAAAAGCTGACGAATATTTTTCCTTCCTTGGTGATATTCTTGACCTCTCCGGCGTAGGCGCCGTAGCGCAACATCTCCTGCTGCACACGTTCGAATTCGTTCTGATCACCATAGAGTATCTGTGACTTTTTCCCCAGCACTTCTTCGATTTCGTAGCCGAACTTGATGGTCGCGGCTGGATTGAACTCTGTGATCATTCCTTTAGGGTCCACTGCCACGATCATATCCAATGAACTGTCGATCAGGCTCTTGGACATCCTTCGACTCTTCTCCAAGGCTTCTTGCGTGCGCTGGTGCTCACCTATCTCCTTACGCAGCACCACGTTCATTTCCTCGGCCATGGTAGCTCGCAGGCGCTCCTGGATCAGCCGGTGTTCCGCTTCCACATCGTGCAGCGTAAGTTGCACACCCGCAGCATTCATGTGCCAGGTCGCCGTACCATTCACCAGCAGTGGCCGCGGATCGTGGTCATCCATACGGAAATGGAGCCGTACGGCCTCTATTTCCTCACCAGCATCCACTTTATCCAATAGATTTCTTACTACCGCAGCATCCTTTTCCTCCACCAAGTCCAGAAAAGGCAAATTCAAAGGCTGTGTCATTCCCAAAAGCTGCTCCGCGGCCGGATTGGTATACACCACTTGGCCTCGTTGCACCACGAGGATGCCATCCTTCATGTGCTCGGTGAGCTGCCTATAATTAGTTGCAAGCACTCGCTGCTCCAGTTCAGATTGTCGAACGGCGGTGATGTCGATCACCACTCCTTCCATCACTGTAACCCGGCCAGGTTCCTCCCGCAACATCACATTCTCAAGTACGTGTACTGCTCGGCCATTACGGTGCTTCAGCAGGAGCTCGTAGTTGTTCAATCGCTTCTTTTCCAACAGTTGTTCAATGAACTCCTGACGTTCAGAAAGATCGAAATAGAGCCCCTCAACGGGAAGTGCTTTGAGCTCCTCTACACTGCTGTAGCCCAATAGGTTGGCCAAAGCCTGATTGCAATCCAGCAAGCGACCCGTGATACTGGTACGGAAAAGTCCGAGCAGTTCACCCCCGAGCAGGTCGTCGTATAGTCGTTTGCGATCCATCGTTCTCCCTGATTCCGTAACCTTCCTATCCCCCTCAATATGCATATCCTCCTTAGTATGGAATCCCCTATTTGGTTCCCTCACGGTGCAAGACCGGAAGGTTCATACGGAGGAGGAAGTTTCTCATTATCCAATCGCATTTCATTGCCATCCTTGTAACGGATGGTGAGCAACAGCGTTCCATCCGAATTGAAGTAGTTAAAATCCCCCTGTTCAAGGCCTGCGGTATAGCGTCCTTCCAGTTTCAATCGCCCATTTGGCCAGTACCACTTGTGCTTTCCATTCCGCTCTCCGGCCACAAAATCTCCTGTAAAGTTCCGCTTTCCATTATCATATGAACTGGTCCATGGTCCATCGCGTAGGCCATCCCGATAAGCGCCCTTCTCTGTATGCCCGCCTACATGGTATACCCATGCTCCATCCTTCAATCCATCGATATATTCCCCTTGGGTGATCACTGATCCATCCTTTTCATACTCCACGGAACCACCTTCTTCCTTGCCCTTCCGGTAGTTCTCTTCCCGGTGGAGTTCACCGGTCTGGTAGAACCACCTCCAATTCCCCTGCGGCGATCCATCCTTGTAATTCCCCTTCTGCTCCACTTCACCACCGCGGTGAAAGAACGTCCAAGGTCCATCCTTCTTACCTTCTGCATACGTTCCTTCTGCGCGCTTTTCGCCAGTGGTATAGTATTCAGTCCACGGACCATTCATGGCCCCCGCTTCACTCAGACCACCGGTACCGATCAATACATCACTCCGGTAAATGGAGGCGTCCGTGGCCTTGCCGTTCACATCGAATCGTCGGAACAGCCCTTCCTTCCTGCCATCCTTGGTATAGCTACCAATACTGGCCACGGTCCCATTCGGGTGGTAACTGTTCTTGATATCCAGCAAGGTGGTCTCCGTGGCATCAGGCAATATTTCATCCTGGTCATACTTCGCCAGCTCCTTCAGATTGCCCTGCTTATCGTATTCCTTGAAGATACCTTGACGCTTATCATCCACAAAACGCCCTTCCCACTTCAACGAGCCATTCGGGTAGTATCCCTGCCACGCACCTTGCCTAAGTTGGTGCTCATCGTACCGGTTGATAGCTTGCCTGCGCTGTAGGATGCCACTTCGCCAATCCGTAATGGTAATGGGCCTTCCATCCTGGGCATATTCATAGGCCTTTCCTTCTTCCTTATCGTTTTTGTAGGTCACAACCGTCTCCAAGCTCCCATCCGGAAAATAAGTGGTACTGGTGCCTTCCTTCAAGCCATCCTTGAAGATTTCCTCGCTCACCAAGATGCTATCGGCTGCAAACTTCCGTTGTGGTCCGTTCTTCTGCCCTTTGCTGTATTCGATCGTGCTTGTAAGGTCGCCATCCGGACCATAAAACGACCAAGTTCCATCCAACTCGGATCCTACCCTGTTGCCTTCGCTTTTGAGTACCCCGTTCTCGTAAAATGCTTTCCAGGGTCCTTCCGGTTTGCCATCCACCAAATGTCCTTCGCTGCTGACCTTTCCATCGGGGTAAAAGTACTGCTTCAACCCCTCGTCGCCTTGGGCATTGACGTTCACCCCCAATACACACATCAGTATCAGTAATACTTCTTTTAAAAGAAGGTGATGATGTAATAAGGGCTGTTGATCGTGTTGACGATCGGAGCGGCGTGGACTTGTCATTCTCACTTCCCAAAAGTATTCAACACTCCATGAACATCTCAGGTTCATCCTGGAAGGTGGAGGAACGGTGGCTTGCGTGCAATTACCGGTCCGTCATCAACGATCGTGCAAAAACGAAGATCAAGACAAATGTGCATGGAATGAGGTGTTTGATGGGACCCTTCGATCGTTGGATCGTTGTGTGTAGTTCGTGATGATCAATCCTTGCTTTGATCGAAGTTCTGTATATGCAGCACGTGATCGGATAAAGGGCAAAAAATCAATGGATAGTTGTACACAGGATAACTCGCTTATCAACAGCTTGAATGTTGGATCATTGGTAGCTCCGCTATCTTTGGACCATGCGCATAGCAATAGGCAGTGATCACGCGGGTTTCAGGCTGAAGGAACTGCTCGTGGAGCATCTTCGAGGCAGTGGCCGCACCGTAGATGATAAAGGCACGATGAGCGAGGCCAGCACCGATTACCCGGACTATGCCCATGCCGTTGCGAAGGAAGTTGCCGCCGGTAAGGTGGAGTTGGGGATCGTGATTTGCGGAAGCGGTAACGGGGTGAACATCACCGCGAACAAGCACCACGGTGTGCGTTCGGCACTGGCGTGGAACGTGGAGATAGCACAGTTGGCCCGGCAGCATAACAATGCGAACATACTGGCCTTGCCGGCGCGTTACATTACCGTAGAAGAAGCCATTGCCATTACGGAAGCCTTCCTTATCACAAGTTTCGAGGGGGGCCGACACCAGCGGCGTGTTTCCGCCATTGAAGAATAGGCCTCTAACCGCGCCTTCAGAACCATGACGAGAGTATTCTTTGTGTGCTTAGTGCTCACTTTGTTCGTTCCCGCTTTCGGCCAAGTGGACAGCACGGCCTTGCGCTATGCGGCCACCATTACCCAAGCCGAGCTGCGGACTCATCTCACCATCCTGGCAAGCGACGAGTTTGAGGGTCGGGAAACAGGGATGAAAGGGGAAAAGATGGCAGCGGCCTACATCGTTGATCAATTCAAGAGCTATGGTATCCCACCAGTCCCGCAAGCAGAGGAGCGCGGTATGATGGCGGATGGCTACCGACAGCAATTCCCATTGATCTGGTCCAAGATGGGTGGGTTGAAGCTGGATGTGGATGGTCGGGAGCGGGCGTTCATGGAAGACTACTTCTATTTCAATGAGTATCTTAAGCAGGGTCTTGAAGCATCTGAAGTGATGGTGATAACACCAGTGACCGCCGGCGGCACGCGTTTGGGTGGAGGAAGCAAGGTGGTGATGATGCTGGACGATGGAAATGAAAGCACAAACTTGTTCAGCAACCTCAAATCCTTAGCAAAAACACTGACCGGAACCGGTACGGAGGTGCTACTACTGGTGAATGACAACGCGCGCGCACTGATGGCCAGCTACGGGCAGCTGGTGAACCAGCGCCACATGCGTTTGGATGAAACGACGGAAGCACCAAGTGGCTTACAGGTGGTGGTGATCACCCCGGAATTGGCACAGACCATCCTGGATCGTGGACACCTTAACATGAAGAAGGCGTTGAAGACCGCAGGCAACAAAAGGGTCGTGGTGAAGGTGCCTATCAAGTTCACCTACAATACCCTGAATGAGCGCTTGACCGGTGAGAACGTGCTGGGTTATATAGAAGGAAGCGACCTGAAGGATGAACTGGTGGTAGTGACGGCCCACTACGATCATATAGGAGTAATCGATGGTGAAGTGCATAATGGTGCAGACGATGATGGCTCCGGCACTGTGGCTGTATTGGCCATGGCGCAAGCTTTTGCCAAAGCAAAGGCCGAAGGCCACGGACCGCGGCGCAGCATGCTTTTTATGACCGTAAGCGGCGAGGAAAAAGGACTACTGGGTTCTGAATGGTATACAGATCATCCGGTCTTTCCACTGGACCATACCGTAGCTGATCTGAATATCGATATGATCGGACGCGTGGATACGGTTTACGGGGATAGCTCCTCCTATGTGTACGTGATCGGTAGCAAGCGGATCAGCAGTGAACTGGGTGGGATCATAGAGCAGCAGAATGCCCTGTATACCAAGTTGGACCTGGACTACACTTTTGATGCGGACAGCGATCCAAATCGCTTTTATTTCCGCAGCGACCACTACAATTTTGCCAAGCACGGTATCCCTATAGCCTTCTTCTTCAATGGCGTACATGAGGATTACCATGGCCCCTTCGATGAGGTTGACAAGATCCGCTTTGACCTGCTGAGGAAACGGGCCTTACTGGTATTCCACTCAGCATGGGTGGTCGCCAACCGGAATGGTCGGCCAAAAGTGGACTGATCCGGACCAATTAACGGGCGTTCAGCCCTTTTCGGGCTCTCGAAGCAGTTCCACGATGGAATTTTCCATGCGTTCCTTGAAACGGAGGTAACGAGCCCCTGTGCCAGGGCCGTAGATACCCGTAAAAACACGCCTTACCGTACCATCACGACCAATAAGCAAAGTGGTTGGATAGCTGATCAATTGGCTGATGAACGGAAGTTTCCGGACAACGGTGTCCCTATGTGCCAAACCGGCATACAGCATATCGTATTTGATCCCCAACTTATCCCGGAAATGGCGGATGGCGTGAAGAGCTGCAGCGCTATCCGTGTAGCGCTCAAAGGATAGTGCGACGGTCTCCAATCCTTGTCCCTCGTACTTTTCATGGAATTCATGAAGCATCCGTGCCTCATCCAGGCAGTTCGGGCACCAGGTCCCCATGATCTCTACTACCATCACCCTGCCTTTGTATTTAGCATCGGACATGGCGTGGATTTCACCATCCAGCCCTGGGAAAGCGAAGGTCACTGGGTTGTTGGGGTCCAGTTTGGTCAGTGTTTCGTCGTCGGCCAACGTGAATTCGGGGTTTCGTACGGCATACCATGCTTGTTTCCAATGGTTACCGCTTCGGAATTCACCTAAAATGCTGTCCCGAAGGATTGCAGCGCGGAACAGGAAGGCCTGGGATCCATTGAATGAGGAGAGAAAGAGGGAATCCCGGGTGGTGATTCCCTCCAAGAACCGGAGATCACCGGTTACAGTGGCAAAGGAACCCTTTACATGCCCGTTCTCGACAGTAAAGATCCCGATGGCGGGTTCACCTTCATCATCATCGATGAAGTGAACCTCCCAATCCCCGGAAATGTCCGCCGCGGAGGTGGTGGCCGCATTCGGAAATCGGGGTCTTGCACCTGCAGCGGCTGTGAATGGAATGGCATATCCCGGTCCTTTGTACAGATTATACCAGAGTCCTTGGATCTCTTTGGCGTTGATTATCACGCCCTGGAATTCACTATCGAAAAAAGGCATACGAATCAGTATGCTATCCCCTCTTATCACCACGGAGTCCACATGGATGGCTTCGTCTTGGTTATGGATCACCAAGTTCCACGCTTGCCCTGTGTGGTTCAGATCGAATTGGAAGGGCAGATCAAGTGTTGCGCTGGTGGTATCCAAGTCCAGAACCATGTGCCATGGGCCTGTGCTCAGTTTGTCAGCGTCACTGGCCACTTCAGGCTGATGGCAGGCACCCAGAAGGAGGAAAAGTAGAAATGCTGGTATTGGGAAATGGGGCATCTTGGGCAATAGAGTGCGTAAACCTAACGACCAAGAACCCGCTGAGGAGCGACAAGTTTGTACGAAGATTGAAGTCTTTTCAATCCCGCCATCGCTTGCCCAGCTCAAGTTACCCGGCTCAGGTGTTACGGTATCAAGGCTTTAGTGTCGCCAACACCGCCACAAGGAGGAGTAGGCCTATAGGTCGAACTTGATCCCTTGGGCCAACGGGACCGTGGTGCCGTAGTTGATCGTATTCGTCTGCCTGCGCATGTAGGCTTTCCAAGCATCGGATCCGCTTTCACGCCCGCCGCCGGTCTCTTTCTCACCACCAAATGCTCCACCGATCTCAGCTCCGCTGGTACCGATGTTCACGTTGGCTATGCCACAGTCACTACCCGCCACGCTGAGGAAACGCTCCATCTCGCGCATGTTAGTGGTCATCAAGGATGAGGATAGGCCCTGCTTCACGTTATTCTGGATGGCGATGGCATCTGCCACATCACCGCTGTAGCGCATCACGTAGAGGATGGGTGCGAAGGTTTCGGTCTGAACGATGGGCATATCGGGGGTCACTTCCACGATGGCTGGCTTCACGTAGCACCCGCTTTGGAATGCATCACCGGTTACCACGCCTCCCTCCACGAGGATCTTGCCTCCCTGCTCTTTTGCAGCTTCCAATGCCTTGAGGTACATATCCACTGCGGCCTTATCGATCAAGGGCCCCACATGGTTGTTCTCATCTAGCGGGTCACCTATCCGGAGCTGACCATACGCACTCACCAACTTTTGGGTGAAAGCCGGGAATACAGACTCGTGTATGATGAGCCTGCGGGTTGAGGTGCAACGCTGGCCAGCTGTGCCTACAGCACCGAAGAGAGAGGCATGCATGGCGATATCGAGGTCGGCTTTGTCGGAAATGATGATGGCATTGTTGCCGCCAAGCTCGAGCAATGAGCGGCCCAAACGCTGGCCAACGGCTGCCCCGACGGCTTTGCCCATACGGGTGCTTCCGGTGGCGCTTACCAAGGGAATGCGCTCATCATTGGCGAGCCACTCCCCTACTTCACGACCACCATTAATGATCACGCTCACGCCTTCCGGCGCGTTATTGCGCTCCAGTACTTCGGCGATGATAGCTTGGCAGGCCAAGCTACAGAACGGAACCTTTTCGCTGGGCTTCCAAATGGCCACATCGCCGCAAACCCATGCCAGGGCGGTATTCCAGGACCATACAGCCACTGGGAAATTGAAGGCAGAAATAATTCCCACCGGTCCGATGGAATGCCACTGCTCGTACATGCGGTGCTCCGGACGTTCACTATGCATGGTAAGGCCGTGTAATTGACGGGAAAGGCCTACTGCAAAGTCGCAGATATCGATCATCTCCTGCACTTCACCCAAACCTTCCTGGTAGCTCTTGCCCATTTCATAGCTCACCAACTTTCCAAGGTCAGCTTTGTGCTTGCGGAGCTCTTCGCCGAATTGCCGCACCACTTCACCGCGCTTGGGCGCGGGCCAAGTACGCCACTCCAAGAATGCGGACTGCGCTTTTGCTACGGCCTTGTCGTATTCAGCACGGGATGCTCCACGTACGGAACCGATCTCGGCATCGTCCACAGGCGACTTTGAGATGAGGTGTTCCCCTTCTCCCTTCAGCCATTCAGTTCCAGTGGAAACCCCCGAATTATTTTCGGTAATGTTCCATTGTTTCAAAAGGTCGGCGATGCGTGATGGGGAAGTGAGGGTGCTCATGGTACCGGGGTTCTTATTTCGGGCTGCAAAGGTACCCTTGCCCGGATCGGTTCACAAGGAGCCTTGTGCCACATCTTGGTCATACCTCAAGAGCCGAGTCGCGACTAATTGCAATTTCCGCCGCAATTGTCAGTGCCACCGCTAAAATGATGCGTTTTACCGTTTATTCGACCTCGACGGACATAATTACCTGATAATGAGACAGATACAACGGGCTCCATAATTGAGCTATATCGAACTATCTCTTGTGCTGGATAGGTGTGGGTCCATAAGTAGGCTCAATGTCCGCAAATCGAAGATTTAAGGCCTTCTGCGTTATGTTGTCTTCTGGGCCAAGAACAGGGAGCTCGATGTTGGTCTGTTCGAAGTCAATGCAATCAGATTGGACCATAAACCGACCAAGGCACCTTTGACCATAGAACCCATCGGACCTGCTCCACGGTACTGTTCGCTTAACATGGACACGTAGGGTGCATCGTACCACATGCTTCTTGTTTCGATCAGATCAAATCCCGAGCCTGCAAGAAGGCGCTGTATGTCTTCACGCCTGAAGTGCGAGAGATGGCGGGGAACATCCCAAGCCGCCCATTGAGCTCCATAGTGTGTGCAGTCCCAACTGGATCGGTCCGGAACTGCGATAACCAACAGGGCATCATCCGCGCAACGCTGATGGAGCTCTGCCAATGTTTGCATAGGGTTTGCCATGTGTTCGAGCACATGCCAAAGGGTGATCACATTGAATTGCCCCTCGGCCGGGATACGGTTGAGCTGCTCCGCCACAGGAAGACTTTTTCCCTCAGCCAGGCCACGTGCTTGGGTGCTCACTTCCACGCCTTGGACGGCGTAGCCTTTTTGTTTGAGGTAGGAGAGAAAGTCTCCAGTTCCGCATCCTACGTCCAGCACATTTCCAGCAGGGTGGTACCCCTTGATCAGCTTATACTTACCCTCGATCGCGCGTCTTCGGACGTAGTGATAGATTCGATCCTTGAAGCTGCTGGCCTTGGCAGCATGTGAGATATAGTCTTCCGACAGATAGTACTTACCGATCTGCTCTTGGTCCGGCCGCGGTGATGTAAAGCGGAATGAGCAGGAAGTGCAATTACGAATTGAGAAGTCTTCACGGCTCACGGTGTAGTCGATGGCCGAAAGTGCAATTGTGCTCGCGTTCGAGCCACAAATGGGGCATTGGTCAATGGTTTCCATGGCTTGTTCCACGTGGAACGATCGATTTTTAGCGGCCGAGATAGACCATGAGTACACTGATGTCGGCCGGCGAAATTCCACTGATCCTGGACGCTTGTCCGAGTGTGTTCGGTCTGATATTTTCCAGTTTTTGACGGGCTTCCATCGATAGCGAAGTCAGCTTGTCATAGGGCATGTCCGTACTTAGCGGGACACCTTCCAGGTGTGATAACCGGTCGGCCATACTCCGTTCTTTTTCGATGTAACCCTCGTATTTCGCTTTGATCTCTGTTTGCTCAACTACCTCGCTTCGGAGTTCGCCGAATGAATTTGAAAGCTCCATAAGAATTGATGAAAGTGGTTCGATATCCGCATAGCCGAGTTGGGGTCGAAGAAGTAGATTGTGGAACTTCACCTTCTGCTTGAGGGGGTCTGTTCCACGTGGAACGATCACTGGATTTGCCGTTTCGGGATCCGCGCTTTCTGATCTTAGAGCGCTCATTAATTGCTCCGTGTGGGCCGCCTTTTGCTCCGTACGACGCATGCGTGAATCATCTGCGAGGCCGATCTCGTGGGAAAGCGGCGTGAGGCGTAGGTCAGCATTATCCTGCCTCAGCAGGATTCGATATTCCGCTCGGCTGGTAAACATGCGGTAAGGTTCCTCGGTGCCTTTCGTGATGAGATCATCTATAAGAACACCGATATAGGCTTGGTCCCTACGCAGAATGAACGGGTCTTTTTCGGAAACTTTCAGATGAGCGTTGATGCCTGCCATGAGGCCCTGACAAGCGGCCTCCTCATATCCTGTAGTGCCATTGATCTGACCTGCGAAATAAAGTCCATCCACAAGCTTTGTTTCCAGGGAGTGCTGAATCTGGGTAGGGGGGAAGTAGTCATATTCCACAGCATAGCCAGGGCGGAATATGCGGGCTTGGGCAAAGCCGGGTAGCTTCCGAAGAGCTGCGGTCTGTACCTCTTCCGGCAGGCTCGTACTGAAACCATTGATATAGGTTTCCACTGTATTCCATCCCTCGGGCTCTACGAAGATCTGATGGCTGTCCTTTTCGGCAAAGCGGTTGATCTTGTCTTCGATGCTGGGGCAGTATCGAGGTCCTACACCTTGGATCCGGCCGTTGAACATAGGACTTCGATCGAAGCCCGTCCTCAGGATGTCATGTACTTCGGTTGACGTATAGGTAATCCAGCAACTCAGTTGTTTGGATGCGGGTCGAGTGCGGTCAGAGAAGCTGAATTTGCTGGGTTGCTCATCTCCGGGTTGTTCCTGTAGCTTGGAATAGTCAATGCTTCGTCCATCCACCCGTGGGGGAGTGCCGGTCTTCATACGGCCTGATTCGAATCCGAGCGTTGCCAACTGTTCGGTGATACCATAGGCCGCCTTTTCACCTGAGCGACCTCCACCGAATTGTTTCTCCCCGATATGCATCACGGCTCCGAGAAAGGTGCCGTTCGTGAGCACTACGGCTTGGCACGAAATGGTGCTTCCTGTCCCGGTCTTCACACCGCTAACGTGGATCTTTCCTGTGCTGTCCTTTTCAGTCACAAGGCCGATGACAGTGTCTTGACGGAAGTGCACGTTCGGTATTTCCTCTAACTGCTTGCGCCAGCTATGTGCGAAGAGCTCGCGGTCGTTCTGCGTGCGCGGACTCCACATTGCAGGTCCCTTGCTTCGGTTCAGCATGCGGAACTGTACCGTGCTGAGATCGCTGATGATGCCGGAGAATCCTCCCAGCGCATCAATCTCGCGTACGATCTGTCCTTTGCCTACACCACCCATAGCGGGGTTGCAGCTCATCTGGGCTATCACCCCCATGTTCATGGTGATCAGCAGTACCTTACTGCCCATGTTGGCCGCTGCAGCCGCCGCTTCGCACCCGGCGTGGCCTCCACCCACCACGACTATGTCGTATCCGTCTTTCATTCTCTGTGTTCCACGTGGAACCTTTGATTTAGTTTGCTGATCAACAGCGGGTTATGCCGATTACTATCGGCTCAAATGCGTGCACCGTGTCTTTCATCCTTGGAATGGACCGCCCGTGGCCTGAAGATTGAATGACCTTTCTCATAGGACCACCATCGCCTTCAGGTGACCGGGTACGGCAACCTACAAAGGTACGATGCTTGGCTCCACGCCGGTGGTTGTGATGCAGCTAGGTAATCCGGTTCGAGATGACTGAGGCCTCGGACATGGGGAATTGATTGCCCAAATGGTGAAACCATTCCCCGAGTGGTGGAGGGAATGTGCGATGTAAAGCAAGAGGTCCGTTATTTGCTCGTCGCCACCGGCCTGTAGGTCAGCTCTCTTTGCTACTTCTCCAGCGAGCGAGCCCGTTTTGCATGAAGCCCTCCAACTTTCCATGAACGTCCTATTGATTGATGATGAGACTGAGATATGCTTCTTGTTGAAGAACATGTTACGTCGAGTCGGTATTGACTGTGATATGGCACACTCCATGGCGGAAGGCCGTGAGCATTTGGGTACAGGCGATTACCAAGCGGTATTCCTCGATATCCACCTTCCCGATGGCTTAGGATATAAACTGATACCGGAGATCCGGGAGTCCCAGCCGGATGTGCAGGTGATAGCGATCAGCGCGGTAGACAACGAGCAGAAAAATGCGAAAGCGGAAGGGGCCGATCTATTTATAGCCAAGCCGTTCGACAAGGGCAGTATCTTAGACGGCCTGCGCTCGCTAGGCCTCACCGCGTGAAACCACGTCCACAACCACTATGGCTAAATCCAACTTGCTCGTTATTGATGACGATGCAGACATCTGCACCTTGCTCACACGCTTCCTCACCAAGCAAGGATATGAGGTCGATTCCGCTCAGCGCGGTTCAACCGCAAAGGAACTTCTAAAGCAGAAGCGATACGACCTGGTCTTATGTGACCACCGGCTACCGGATACCGACAGCGCGGAAATGCTGCAGCATATCAAGGGGATCTCCCGTGATACTGCTGTGATCATCATTACCGGTTATTCCGATGTGCGAACGGCCGTGGACCTCATGCGCAAAGGCGCCTTCGATTACGTTGGCAAGCCGCTCTACCCGGACGAGATCCTTATGCGCATCAAGGAAGCGCTAGCCAATGATGGACAAGCCAAGGCCGATACCCCGAGGACCCGGGCGGCGGGAGCAAAGGAGAGATCTGTGGACTACGTGCATGGCAGCGGCGCTCATGCGGCCGGCCTAGGAGCGCACATCAGCTTGGTTGCACCCACGGATATGACCGTATTGATCACCGGCGATACGGGCACTGGTAAGGAATATGTGGCAAAGGAGATACACAGGCAAAGCAAGCGTGCCGCGAACGTCTTTGTTGCGGTTGATTGTGGCGCTTTGCCCAAGGAACTCGCGGGGAGCGAGCTTTTCGGTCATGTAAAAGGAGCCTTTACGGGAGCTGTGGGCGACAAGCGCGGCAGTTTCGAACAGGCAAACGGAGGCACCTTGTTCCTGGACGAGATCGGGAATCTTACCTATGAGAATCAAGTGAAGCTGCTGCGCGTGCTCCAGGAGCGCCGTATCAAGCGTGTGGGTGACGAGAAGGATATCACCGTGGATGTACGGGTGTTGGCTGCCACCAATGAGGACTTGCGCACAGCCGTGTCTGAGGGCCGCTTTCGAGAAGACCTATTGCACCGGATCAATGAGTTCAGCTTGGCACTGCTTCCCTTGCGGGATCGGCCGGAGGATATCATGGTATTTGCACGCTACTTCCTGGAGAAGGCGAACGCACAATTGGGCCGATCTGTGGAGGGTTTCGAGGAGACCGTGGAAGCGAGGATCAAGGCGCACTCTTGGCCGGGTAACCTGCGTGAGCTGGGCAACGTGATCAAGCGTGCCGTGCTGCTGACCACTGGTCCCATGGTGCAAATGAACGGTCTGCCGGCGGAGGTGATCAGTGGCATGCCTGCGCCGCGTGCCCAAGAGCGCGGTGCGGTGGATACCATGTCGTCCGATGGGCTGAAGGGGATCTCCCATTCCGCGGAGAAGCAGGCCATTCTGAAGGCCTTGGAGCGTAACGGCTTCAACAAATCACGCACGGCCGAAATGCTGAACATCGACCGCAAGACACTTTACAACAAGCTGAAATCCTTCGGTATTGAGATCTGAACGAGCATCAGCAATTGGTATGGTGAACGAAGGACGTGCATGCGGGCAGATATGCTTGATGCAGGTTCCCAACCCTCCAGAGCATGATGTTCCGCATCGGTGATCCGGCCAAGCTGAATCTGAAGGAGCGCCGTTTGCTTAGGGCACTCTATGCAGGTACGGTGGTCCTGCTGGCTCTGTTCTTGGTGGCCACTATCCGCACCTTCGATCGATACTCCTCGGCTAACAAGGCCATTCGCGACATCAATGCCGTGCTGCAGGAGCTTGAGTCCATGGTTTCCGGTCTTAAGGATGCGCAGACCGGAGTTCGCGGCTTCATCCTGACGCACGATACCACCTTTGTGCTACCATTCCGCATGGCGCAACCCGCTGTGGAGCATAGTATCCAACAATTGGAATCCCTGCGCAGGGCGGGTGCCACGGACCTGGACCTTGCGGATATAGAGGAGCTTTCCCGCCAAATGCTCCGTCAGATCCAAGAGCAATTTCTCTCCGAGCGTAATTCGCCAGTGGGTCTGCAGGGGAACGAGTTGGAGCAGATGAAGCGGTCGCTCGACCTGATGGAACGTATCCGTGCGGAAAAGAACAGGCTCACAAATGAGATAGAGCAGATCCGCGAGGTGAACCTGACGGAGGAGCGCAGCCTCAAGCCCGACACGCCGATGATGCTGTTGGTCTACTCCATCTTGGCGATCCTGGCCACGGTTTTCCTTTTCTGGCGCTTGTTCCGGGCATTGAGCAAGGCTGAACGCGCCGAGGCTGAAATCCAGCGGAAGGTAGATGAGCTGAACAAGGAGGTGCGAACGCGTGAGTTCGCGGAACGTTCGCTGAAGCGGGTATTGGACAGTTCGCCCAGTTCCATCATGGCTTTTCGGAGCATTCGCGATCGCTTGGGCCGCATGGTGGATTTTGAGTGGATATTGGCCAACCAGGAAAGCGAGCGGACCTATGGGCGCGAAAATGAATCGCTGATCGGTAAGCGCTTGTTGGTGCAGTTGCCATGGACGCGCCAGTCGGGTTTGTTCGATGCCTTTATGGAGGTGGTGGAGTCCGGGGCACCCCACGAAAGCAATCAGCAATCCATGCATCGGCCTGGTGTGTGGACCCATGTGCATGCGCTGCGCCTATTGGATGGTTTCGTGGTGACCATTACTGATATCTCGGAGACCAAAAGGGCCCAAGAACTCCTGGCAGAAGGGGACCGCTTGGCCATTACTGGAGGTATCGCCCGCACCATTGCGCATGAGGTGCGAAACCCGCTCACTAATTTGCACATGGCCTTAGAGCAGATGCTGGATGAACTGGAGCCGACTGTCCGCGAGGAGATCAGCCCTTATTCAGACATCCTGGATCGGAACATGCACCGTATCAGTAAGCTGATCACTGACCTGCTTGAATCCTCCAAGACCAAGGAACTGCATAAGCGTGCCTGTAATGTGGAGGCCCTTTTGAACACTGCCTTGGCCTCGGTACAAGACCGCTTGGACCTGCTGGAAATGCGTGCTGAGGTCGTGGTGGAAGCGGGAATGGGAAAGGTGATGGCGGACCCCGAGATGATCGGTGTGGCCATTACCAACCTGTGCATCAATGCGATCGAGGCCATGGAGGAGGGCAAGGGCCACCTTCAGTTAAAGGCGGTAATGCACCGCAACAAGGTCCGGGTTTTAGTGATCGACAATGGGAAGGGCATCGCCGAGGAGAACATCCAGCGGCTTTTCCAGGCGTTCTATTCCGGCCGCACCGGCGGTATGGGATTGGGACTCACCAGCGCCCGCTCCATTCTCAATGCACACGCGGTGCACATGGATGTGGAAAGCACAGTGGGCGAAGGCACCACCTTTACGCTCACATTCCCCGAATAGGTAAGCGGGGGATCGTATAGATTTGATCTTGCTTTCTGCGATCGGCCGGTCCTTAATGTTTCTTGTACCTGATGATCAACTAAATGCCGGAACCCTCGTAGTAGGGTCATTCTAAACGGGAAAATCATGGAGATCAAGCGTGCGTCCACTCAGGAGATGAGTCCTAAACGCTTCATTGAGGAGCATTGGATCCCCGGTATTCCCTTGGTCTTCACTGATGCGAGCAAGGTCTGGAAGGCCAACGGCACCTTCACCCCGGACTGGTTCCGGCAACACTATGGGGAGAGGGCCACTGAAGTCGACGGTACAGGCTACACCATGAACGAGATCCTCGATCTGGTGGAGGGCAAGGACACTTCGCGCCCTGTGCCGTATCCCTGCAAGTTCCATGTGGAGACCCAACTACCGGAGGTGCTGCCGATGCTGAAGCCTCTCGGATTGAACTATGCGACGCCGAATTGGCTGGAAAGCTCCTGGTTCACAAGGGGGCAATGGGGTGGGGCCATCGAGCTTTTCATCGGCGGACCCGGTGGGCAGTTCCCTTACATCCACTTGGACTATTACCACCTCAGCGCGTGGATCAATCAGCTATACGGCAAGAAGCAATTCACTGTTTGGCCACGTGGACAGGAGAAGTACCTCTACCCGGACCCGAATGATCCATGGAAATCCTTGGTGACCAACCATGAAAACCCGGACTACGATAAATTCCCGCTTTATCGCAACGCCACGCCCATCACCTTCACTGTGGCCGCGGGAGAAACACTCTTCATCCCCTTCGGCATCTGGCATACCGCCAAGTCGTTGGAACCTACCCTGTCCATCGCGTTCGACCTGCTGAACGGACACAACTTTCCGCTCTTCCTGAAGGATGTGTGGTGGTTCCGCCGCAACAACAAGCTGAAGGCCTTGGCGCATTCGGGCTATGCTGCGATGGCGGGCACTGCCTGTAAGTTGGGGGATATCGCTGGGGTAAGGCGAGGGTAGCAGGCTCCTGTCTTTTACTGCCTAACTTTCGGGACAATTCCAGCGGGGCTGCACCGTTCTACGGTCCCTGCTTCCCTGTTCCATGGCCTCGGACTACGACCTGCTCATCGCTAAGCTGGATGGCTTCATCCGCAAGTACTACAAGGACCGCTTGATCCGCGGGGTCTTGTACAGCATCGGGCTGCTCGTGCTTTTCTTTCTGATGGCCTCACTCGGCGAGTATTTCGGAAAGTTCGGCACCGGAGTGCGCACCGCGCTTTTCTGGGGTTTGACAGTGGTGACCGCCGTGGTGCTGGTGCGCTTTATCGCTATTCCGCTGGTGAAGCTCTTCCGGCTTGGCACGGTGATCACTCATGCGGAGGCCGCAACCATTGTGGGCAACCACTTTCCGCAGGTTCGCGACAAGCTCCTGAACACGCTCCAACTGCGCGGCCAAAGCGAGGAAGATCCGCAACGACGATTGCTCATTGAGGCCAGTATTGCGCAGCGGAGCCGTGAGCTTTCGCCGGTACCGTTCAGTACTGCCATCGACCTAAGTCTCAACCGCCGCTACCTGCGCTATGCGTTGCCACCATTGGGTGTGTTGCTGATCATGCTCTTCGCTGCGCCCAGCGTCATTACCGGCCCTACGAAGCGGCTCCTCGCCCACAGCACCGAGTTCCTGCCGGAAGCGCCTTTCCAGTTCGTGGTATTGAACGAGGAACTCACCGTACCGGAAAATGAGGATTTTGAATTGAAAGTGGAAATGCAGGGCGATGCCCTGCCACAACAAGTATTCCTGGAGCAAGGTGGCAAGCGAATCCCCTTGGTGCGCCAAGATGCCGCGCACTTCATCCACCGCTTCCGCAACGTGCAGGAGGCTGTGGAGTTCCGCTTGGGTGCTGATGGCTTCCATAGCGGGGCCCTGCGCCTGGATACCGAGGCCAACCCCATGTTGCTCGGCCTCACCGTAGCATTGGATTACCCGCCGTACTTGGGGTTGAAGAACACCGTGACCAATAACACCGGCGACATCAGTGTGCCTGTTGGTACCCGCGTTACTTGGATGGCCGAAACGCGCAGCGCGGACAAGCTGTCCATCGCATTCGATGATACTACGTACAGCCTTCTTCCGACGCACCCCGGGGACCAACGCTTCACGGCCAGTCGCCGCTTCCTTAAGGGCAGCGCATACTCTCTGATCCCCGGCAATGGCGAGCTACAGGCACAGACACCCGCACAATACCGCGTGGATGTAGTGCCGGATCTGTATCCCACCATCGCTGTGGAACAAAAGGCCGACAGCCTTTCGCCCCGCCGGCTCTACTTCAAAGGCGACATTGGCGACGACCACGGCTTCAAGCGCTTGGCTTTCCACTACCGCGTTACTGCTGGCGGGGACAGCATTCCGGCGGACAAGCGGGAACTCACCAAGGACATCGGCATTCAACCCAGCACCACACGCCAGAGCTTCTTCCACTTCGAAGATCTGGGCGATCTGCGCTTGATGCCCGGCGACAAGTTGGAGTACTGGTTCGAAGTATGGGACAACGATGGCGTGCAGGGCTCCAAGAGTGCGCGCAGCATCACGCACTATTTCGAGGCGCCCAGCCTGAAGGAGCTTGCTGACAAACAGGACAAACAGGGTGAGGCGATCAAGGATGAACTGCGCGAAAGCATCAAGCAGGCACAGGACCTGCAGCGCGACCTGGAGAAAATGCGCCGGGAGATGCAGGACAAGAAGGAGCTGAACTGGCAGGACAAGCAGAAAATGCAGAACGTGCTGGACCGGCAGAAACAGCTGGAGCAGCGCATTGAAAAAGCTACCGAACAGCTCAAGCAAACGCAGCAAGAGCAGCAGAGCTTCAAGCAGGTCGATGAGCGGATCATGCAGAAGCAACAGCAGGTGCAGGAGCTCTTCGAGAATGTGTTGAGCGAGCAGATGAAGGAACTCTACAAGCAGATCCAGGAGATGCTTGAGAAGATCGACAAGGAGCAACTGCAGGAGAAGATGCAGGACATGAAGCTCAGCCAGGAGGACATCGAGAAGGAGCTGGACCGGGCCTTGGAACAGTTCAAGCAGATGGAGGTGGAGCAGAAGGCGGAGGACATCGCCGAGCAGTTGGACAAGCTGGCCGAGGAGCAACAGAAATTGAGTGAGGAGACCAAGGAAGGAGAGAGCGATAAGGAGGACCTGAAGCAGAAGCAGGACTCGCTGAACAAGGAATTCCAGGACGTTCGCGATCAACTGGACTCCTTGGCCAAGAAGAACGAGGCGTTGGAGCGCCCGCTGGACCTGCCGAAGACCGAGGAGCAGGAGAAGAGCATTGAGCAGGAGCAGAAGAACAGCAGTGAGCAGTTGGAGAAGAAGCAGGATAAAAAGGCCAGTGAAAGCCAGAAAAAGGCGGGTGAGCAGATGGAGCAGTTGGCCATGGAAATGCGGAACAGCATGGAGCAGGACCAGCAGGAGCAGGCCGAGGAGGACATGGACGCATTGCGACAATTGCTGGAGAACATCGTACAGTTGAGCTTCGACCAGGAAGCGAACATGGATGAGCTGGAGGTCACCGCCGTGAAGGATCCGCGCTTGGTGGACATCGGGCGACAGCAGAAAAAGCTGCGCGACGATGCCCGCTTGGTGGAGGACTCACTCTTTGCGCTGAGCAAGCGTGTACCGCAGTTGCAAGCCATGGTGAACCGGGAGATGAACCTGGTGAACGAGAACATGGACCAAGCGCTCACACATTTGGCCGAGGCGCGGGCCAATGCGCGTGAACGACCGTTGGCCGCCGACCGGCAGCAGCGTGCCATGACCTCGTTGAACAACCTGGCCCTGATGCTGGACGAGGCGCTTCAGCAGATGCAGCAACAGGCAAGTGGCATGCCGGGCAAGGGGAGCTGCAAGAAGCCGGGTGGTGCGGGTAGCAGCAGCGGCGACAGCAAGAAGATGCAGAAGATCAAGAGCCAACAAGAGGCCTTATCCAAGCAGCTGGAGGAGATGAAGAAGGCCTTGGAGAAAGGCAAGAAACCGGGGGAAAATCCCGGTGAGCAAAATCCCGGTGGCATGGGTCCCGGCATGAGCCAGCAGTTGGCCCAATTGGCCGCGCAGCAAGCAGCGCTCCGGCAGGAAATGCAGCGCATGGCCCAGGAATTGAACAAGGATGGCTCCGGCAGTGGCAACGGTCTGCAGAAATTGGCGGACCAGATGGAACAGAATGAGAAGGACATCGTAAACAAGAACATCACACAGGAATCCATCAAGCGCCAGCAGGACATCATGACACGACTGCTGGAGGCGGAGAAGGCCGAACGGGAACGAGAGCTCGACCAGAAGCGGGAAAGCACCCAAGGCAAGGACCGTGATCATCCCGATCCAGCACGCTTTTTCAACTACCAGCGCGACAAAATGCGCGAGGCAGAACTGCTCCGCACGGTGCCTCCAGGGCTCAAACCCTACTATAAATCCCGTGTGGATCAGTATTTCGATACTTTTGACCGACCCTGAAAACAGACCATGGGAGCTCTTACTGAAGACGTCCACTTTACGCAACGTATTGAATTCCCCGCCAAAGCGGAGAACATCGCCCTTGCGGAGAAGCTGATCGATGAGGCCTGCGCACGCTATAACGTGCATGAATCGCTTTATGGAAACATACTGATCGCTCTTACGGAAGCGGTGAACAATGCCATTCACCATGGCAATGCGCTGGATCCCGATAAACAGGTGAAGCTGGGCTACACGATCGAAGGAGAAAAGATCACCTTCATCGTCACCGACGAGGGCCCGGGTTTCGACTTCGAAAACCTGCCCGACCCCACCGATCCGGAGAACATTGAAAAGCCGCACGGACGCGGTGTGTTCTTGATGCGCGCCCTTTCCGATAACGTGGAATTCTCGGACAATGGGTCTACTGCAGCGATCACCTTCAGCTTGACACCGGTCTCGGAATAATGGCCGCAGGCGGCATCATAGCGTTCAAGGCCATCGGTATTACCAATGCCTTCCGCGAGCGCGAAAAGCTGCGGAAATGGGTGCGTGCCGTAGCCTCGGACCATGGCCATTCCATCGGCGAGGTCACCTTCGTACTACTGACCGACAAGGGCTTGCTGCCCTATAACAAGCGCTACTTGGATCACGACGAATACACGGACGTGATCACCTTCGACCTACAGACAGGCACGGGCATATCCGGAGACATCCTGATCAGCTATGATCGGGTGCGGGAGAACGCGAAGACCTACGGCGTAAGCGCCCAACATGAGCTGCGCCGCGTGATGGTACACGGGCTGTTGCACCTGATGGGGCATAGCGATAAGAGCGTGGCCAAGCGACATGCCATGCGGGAAGAGGAGGATAAGTACTTGGCGCGGCTGAAGTGACCCTCTTTTTTCACTACAGTGTCACGGAGGACGTGTCGGAGATGTTTCTTGGTGACCGGCAGCCGAGGCGCTGAGGCGCGGAGAAATGCATCCGGCTGGTGATCGGAGATCAGGGTTGCCACTGCACACGCCATTGCTCACCCCCAAAACCGACATGGGCCAGGACGGCGTGCCGGGCACGGCCAACGCGCTGATCGGCCGCGATGCCTTCGGGATGAGCATCGGCTACTACGGGGATGAGGACTACAAGGCCATAGATGCCGCGCGCTGGGGTACCTCACCGGAGCGCTCCTTCGCGCCGGTGGGCGGCACGGGCACGCTGGCGGCCGCGCACAACCCGCTGTACAACGGCAATATTGCGCACACGGTGAACAGCCTCCAGCCATGGGGCGGGTGGACGGCCCCTACCCAGCCCGCGCAAGTGCTGGCGCAAGTCTATAAGTACGACCAGCTAAACAGGCTGAAGCAGGCCCAAGGCGTGGAGGGATTGACGGTAGCAGCCAACAGCTGGGAGGGCGTAACGGACGCGGTGGCGGACCGATATAAGAGTGCGTACGACTACGATGCCAACGGCAACATCGAAGCCGCCCAGCGCCACGATGAGAACGGGCAGCAATATGACGACTTCGCCTATCAATACCACACGGCAGGGGGGCAGTTGCTACAGAACCGGTTGTACGACCTTTACGATGATGCCGCGCACACCACGGGTGCGGACATCGTGGCCCCTGCGGGCACGTTCGACAACAGCACCACAGGGGTGAACCAGAGCAACAACTACAGCTACGACGAACTCGGCAACCTCATCGCGGACAAGCGCGAAGAGATCGGGAGCATCCACTGGACGGTAGCTGGGAAGGTGAAGCGGATCGCGCGTACCCCCAGCAGCACCAAGCCGGAACTTCTCTTCGCCTATGGCGCCGATGGCCAGCGGATCATGAAGCAGGTGGGAGAGCCTGCCAACGGTGGATATAAAGAGTACTACATTCGTGATGCTCAGGGTAACATCATGGCCACTTACCGCTATACGATCAGCAGCAGTGCCGGTGCCAGTTTAAAACTGACGGAACGCCCCATCTATGGCAGCAGCCGCATCGGCAGCCACACCCAGGAGCTGGAAATGATCGGGAGCACGCCTCCGCTGTACTATCCCTACACGCAACCGATGCCCGCGCCCAAGAAGCGGTATGAGCTAACGGACCACCTGGGGAATGTGAGCACCGTGGTGACCGGGAAACTGCTGCCCATGGCTGGCGGCGGGTACCAGGCGGAGGTGGTGAGTGCGCAGGGCTATGAACCTTTTGGCTCCCTGTTGCCCGGAAGGAATTCAAGCAGCGACGCCTATCGTTTTGGATTTAATGGGCAATTGAAGGACGACGAGATCTATGGAGCCACCGGCACCAGCTACACCGCTGAGTTCTGGCAGTATGATCCGAGAGTGGGAAGGAGATGGAACTTAGATCCCGTGGACAAGCCATGGCAGAGCCGTTACCACGCCTTCAGCAATAGCCCCATTGGCAAGATCGACCCCAATGGTGCCAATGATGATTGGGTGTAAGGCGCAGATGGTGATATTAAGTGGGATAAGAATGCGAAATCACAAGAAACGACAAAGGCAGGTGAAACATACTTGGGTAAGGACCTCGCTTTCGAATTTATTAGTGATATAGACAAAAAGAATTGGGACGGGCCATTGGGTTCATTTACTACGGGGGAAAAGCTTGTATCGCAAATTCAAGTGAAATCTAACGAGGATTCGGAAGGGAATCTTCTTTCTATTGACATAAAGTCAATGTATGAGGTTCGCCGGACGGGCGGTATATTCAAGGGCAAGGATGAATACCCCGGGCAATCTAATCATGCAATAAATTATCAGGGGCTGACAGACGGAGCTGCTGTAACATTTGAGCAGCATGCAATGGTTAATAATTTTGAGAAGATGGGGCTGAGTCTTATGAATTATGATGCCGTGAATGTTGCTCAAAAGCTCACTTTAGGACTTTCAGGAAATAACCTATCAATAATGGCTGCTACAGACATATTTCCTTCAGCCTCGTTGGATGTGAACGGCATTCGGTTATTCCGGTACGAACAACCATCCTTCAGTACACATGGGAGGGACCTCGTCGGCTATCGGGAGCCAATGAGCAGGTCAAATGGAGGAGTAATACCGGTATTTGAGGGGCGTAAGCCAGCGCCAAATTTCTACACGAGATATGCCAGGTAATAATGCGTGTTTCATTCAATAGGGTGTTGGTATATATGTTCATTAGAAACATATTGTTTTATGGATTTATATTTACGGTGAATAGTTCTTTTACTGGTGAGCAAAGCATAGAACTGCGAAGGCGACAGGACTGGTTTATGCTGCTTTGGTTATTTATGATTCCGATTATTATTGAAGTCGCTCTTCTTGGCTATCCATTCTATTTTATTCTGAATAGATTAAACAGGAATATAATATTTTCTAACTATGCCATGTTGCTAGGCTTGTTCGTTGTAGAATATGCCGTGACAAATTGGATTGTAGGTTTTGCATTTCCATTCATCAAAATCTGCATAAGTGCGGTACTGTTTTGTGCTGTTTTCCATAAGCAGTTAAGCCTCGCTACTTCCAAGAGAGACGCCCCCCGCTCCCGCCAGTCTTCCCGGCCCACCGATAAAGTGAGCTCTTAGCGGAAACAGGCCGGGGCGACTTGTGGGCATGCTCTCAGAAGCTGATCAAGGCACTGAAGCTTTCGGCAGTCTTCAGACTGCAACACGGAACTACCTTCGGAGATGCATGAGCCGTAGCTACAAATTTCACGATCCCGAAGGCACCTATTTCATCTCCTTCGCCACCGTAGAGTGGCGGGAGCGTGGGGGCAGCGTGATCACCAACTGGCTCGGAAAGCACGGCTTGCGACAGGTGCAGTACATGGCCGGTCACCGGTTCATCAGCAGCATCGAGCGCTACCAAGTAGGCCAGATCAAGGTCGGATACCTATCGGACCTGCAAAGCGACCTCGTTCCGATATCCATCGGAAGGCTCCATCCTTCGGGTTGACGAAGCCTTGGCGAAGGCACCCAATAGGCTAATGTTCAAGGTCACATTTTGTGACCTTGAACGATCAACGATCTAAGTTCGCCCTCAATGAGCAAGAAAACACTGGCCATCGCAGAGGAGCAGGTCATGAGCAAGATCCACACGGTACGCGGCCAAAAGGTGATGCTGGATCGCGACTTGGCGGAACTCTACGGGGTGAATACCAAAAGGCCGAAAGAAGCGGTCAGGCGGAACAAAGAGCGCTTCCCCGAGGACTTCATGTTCGAGATGAACGCCGATGAGCTCGAAAATTGGAGGACGCAAATTGCGACCTCCAATCCGGGGGACCGGATGGGCTTGCGCCATGCACCGTTCTGCTTCACCGAACACGGTGTGCTGATGCTTTCCAGCGTGTTGAACAGCGCAACGGCGATCGCCGTCAACATCCAGGTGATCCGCGTGTTCACGAAGATGCGCGAGTTGCTGGCAAACCATAAGGACCTGTTGCTGGCCTTGGAAAAGCTGAGCGGTACAGTGAGCCACAACAGCCGCGACATCAAGGTGATCTTCAACATCCTCAAGCGGATGGACCACGAGGAGAAGAACCGGCGGTTGCTGACACAGATCGCCAAGGAGAAGAAGGATAAGCACAGGGCAGTGGTCGGGTTCAAGGCGGACATGAACAAGGCGAAGAAGTAGCCCCATCCCCGGGCTCGGGTGGTCCCCAACGGTTCCCGGCGAGCGGCTTAACCGTTTATAGCATCACTCTGCCGAGCCTGCCTACCGCAGGTAGGTGCCCCGCGCTTGATCCGCCTCAGGCGGGCTCCGCAGGTCCTGGCACGGAAGACCGTTCCAACCGCCAAGCGAAGCCGAGATAGCCGAGTAGCACCAGTGCCCGCACGGCATAATTCACCATGCCTTCCAGCGGTAATTGCTCGCAGGCCCACCAAAGGAACACGCCTGCGGCCATATAGCCCAGCACGCGGCCCACGTTGTAGGGGATGGGGTAGTGTTTCTGGCCCCAGACGTAGCTGATGGCTGCCATGGAAGCATAGCAGATGAAAGTGGCCCAGGCGGCTCCTACGAAGCCCCAGATGGGTATCCACCAGAACAGCAGCACCAAGGTGATGATGGCGCCGATGATGGCGATGGTGCCACCCGCCCGTGTTCTATCGCTGAGCTTGTACCATACGCTCTGGTTGTAGTAGATGCCGAGGAAAACATTGGCGAGCATCAGGATGGGCACCACCACCAAGCCGGGCCAATAGGCGGGGTTGGGGATGAACCACTTGAACAGGTCGAGGAAGAGCATCACCAGCAGGAAAGCGCCCATGCACACCGCCACGAAAATGTTCATGATCCGGGCGAAGGTCTCGCGGCTGTTCTTTTCCTTGGCGTGGCTGAAAAAGAACGGTTCCGCAGCAAAGCGGAAGGCTTGGATGAAGAGCGTGATGAGGATGGCCAGCTTGTAACACGCGCCGTAGATACCGATCTGGGTATCGGCGATGTTCGCCGGCAGCAGGTGCTTCATCAGCACCCGGTCCGCGGTTTCGTTGGTCATGCCTGCCAAGCCTGCGACCAGCAGCGGAAGCCCGAAGGCCAGCATGGGTCGCAACAGCTTTGCATCGAAGCCGGTGTGCTCCGAGCTGGTTCGGAAGCTTGGCCATTCCGGGAGCAGCATCAGGAATTTCAGGCCGGTGCTGATCACATTGGCGAGGAAGACATAGCCCACTCCGAAGGCCGGGTTATACACCGCATCGATCAGCGCGTTGCTCTGGCCCGCGTTGTACTTCGGCATGCAGTAGGCGAGGAAGAAGAGGTTGAAGCCGATGTTCACGATCACGCTGATCACGTTGATGGCAGCGAACTTCCACGGCCGGTTCTCTTGGCGTAAGCGCGCCATGGGCACCACGGTGATCGCATCGATACCGATGATGACCACCAACAGGCGCACCGAGGTAGCATGCTCGGGATAGCCGATGAAGGAGGCGATGCCATGCGCGAAGAGCAGCCCCAACACGATAAAGACCGTGGTAGTGGCAGCAAGCAGGTACACGGCGGTGGCGTAGACCCGGCCGCTCTGCTCGTGCTTGTTCGCGAAGCGGAAGAAGGTGGTCTCCATTCCGAAGGTGAGCACCACGTTGAGAAAGGCCGTCCACGCATAGAGCGAAGTGATCACTCCGAAAGCCGCCGGCGCGAACACCCCGCGGCTGGTGTACAATGGCGTGAGCAGGTAGTTGAGGAAGCGCGCAACAATGCTGCTTACCCCATAGATGGCCGTCTGGCCTGCGAGTTTGCGGAGGACGCTCACTTCAGAACAGGATGACCTTGATGAAATGCGAACCGCAGATGGCGCAGATGGGCGCAGATAAATGCAAATGCGGCGTAGGTGCGGTCGAAGGCCGGACCCCATTTGCGTCCACCCCGATATGTATCGGGGCATATCGGACCATCTGCGCCATCTGCGGTTTTCGACCTCCCCATCCGTGTTCCCCCGATGCATATCGGGGCGTGGTTCACTTACCGAACGCTGGTTTCCGTTTCTCCAAGAAGGCATTGGTCCCTTCCTTGAAATCCGCTGTGCCGAAGCATTTCCCGAACTCCTCGATCTCGCGGTGCATGCCGTTGACGCCCGGCTCGTACCCGGCGTTCACCGCATTGATGGCGGCTGTTAAAGCGGTAGGGGAGTTCTTCATGATCGCTGCGGCCAGCTCGTTGCACTTGGCCACCAGTTGGTCCTGTGGTACAACGTGGTTCACCAGTCCCCATTGCAGGGCCTCATCGGCCTTGATCATGCCGGCGGTGAAGATCATTTCCATGGCCTTGCCCTTGCCCACGAGGCGGGCGAGGCGTTGCGTGCCACCATAGCCGGGGATCACGCCGAGACTTGTTTCCGGCAGGCCCATGCGGGCATTGTCGCTGGCCACACGGAAGTGGCAGCTCATCGCCAGCTCCAGTCCTCCGCCCAGTGCGAAACCGTTCACTGCTGCGATCACCGGCTTGCTCAGGTACTCCACATGATCGAAGAGCTGCTTGTGTCCTTCGGCGCTGAGCAGTTGGCCTTCTTCCACGGAAAAATCTGCGAACTCTTTGATGTCTGCACCGGCGACAAAAGCCTTCGGGCCACTGCCGGTGATAATGAGCACGCGCACGGCCTTGTCGGCCTCGGCTGCGGTGAGGGCCTGATCCAGTTCCATGATGGTGGCGCGGTTCAGCGCGTTCAGCTGCTCGGGCCGGTTGATGGTGATGGTCCTGACACCTTCCGTATCAGCGATCAAGAGGTTCGAATAGGACATGGAGTTCAATGCGTTTTGGATGATCCCGGATTATGCAGTAGCCTTCGTTACGAGGGTGCGTAGCGCAATGGTAGCAACACTTTCATTGAGAAGGAATAGCCTAGGCTATTCTGCCGAAAGGAAAGTGAGCGAAGCGGTTGATGCCGCAGCGATACGCGACCGCAGTAGGAGGTCTATTGCATATTCTGGGATTACAGATCAACAGTTGATCGATCACAATGGGCAAATGTATCGGCTACGGCACGAGCGGAATATTCGTTGCGGTCTTGGCGTCCTTGGCGGTAAAAGTCACTAAGGTACCAGCGGCAATTCCACGAAGAACGACGTACCCGACTTCCCCGGCTCCGTGGACGTCTCGAACCAGACACGTCCGCCTGCATTCTCCACCATGCGCTGCACGATCGAAAGCCCCAGGCCCATGCCGCTTCCCTTGGTAGTGAAGCTGGGCTGGAAGATGCGCTCCTGATCAGCCACGGCGATGCCGGTTCCATTGTCGCGCACCTCCACCACGGCGTTGTCACCCACTTTGCGGAGCATCACATCCACGCGCCCGGCTTGTCCTTCCGGCATGGCCTGCAGCGCATTCTTGATCAGGTTGGTGAAGGCGCGTTGGAGTTGCTCGCGATCCGCCGAGACCACCAACGAGGGGCCGGGGTGCAGTACCACCTCGGCATCGGGCTGTGCGGCGAAGAGGGCTGTGGTGGCGGCAGCGCTCTCGTTCAGGTCCACCGGCTCCGGTCGTGCCCCTGGCATCTGTGCAAAATCGGAGAACTCGCTGGCGATGCGGTTCAATGCTTCGATCTGCTGCACCAGCCCATCGCTGAAGCGATCCAAGCGCTCCTTGGCATCCGGCAGTTCCGGCGACCAAGTGCGCTGGAACTGTTGGATGTTGAGCTTCATGGGCGTCAACGGGTTCTTGATCTCGTGCGCCACCTGTTTGGCCATTTCGCGCCAGGCACTTTCGCGTTCGCTGCGGGCCAGCTTCCTCGCGCTTTCGCGCAGCTCATCCACTTTGCGGTTGTAGACGGTCACCAGCTGTCCCAGCTCATCGTTGCCGCGGTAGTTGATGGGTTCGTTGCGTGCACCCAGGCCGATGCGCTCGAGGCCCCGGCGCAGCAGCTCCAGCGGTCGGGTGGTCCAATGGGTGATCAATGCCGCTGCCACCACGCTCAGGAGGAAGAGCAGGGTGAAAAGGTTCACCAACGCGACATAGCCTGCGGCCCGCTCCTGTTCCACTTCTCCTTGGCGGGCGAAGTAGGGGAGGGCCAAGTAGGCAAGCACTTCGCCTTGGTCATTCCGGAACGGCATGTAGGCGGTGCTGAAAGTGGCGGAGCCGATATGTTCCCCATGGATGAAGGAGGAGGCGCCATCCACCGCAAGACGTTGGTAGGCGCGTGGATCCATTCTTCGGCCCAGCAGCCCGGTGTTGAACACCTGCTCGCGGGAAGTGGCGAAGAGCACGCCGTTCGGGGAATACAGGGTGAGATCGGTGAAGAACACGTTGCTGAGATTGCCCAGCAGGTGGTCCAAGTAGGGTGCCATGGAAGGTGCCAGTGTTCCTTCGCCGCGTAAGGTCTGGCGCAGTTCGGCTAGGACCCCGCGCGAGCGTTCGTCCAGCGTGCGGGTGCTGCGTTGCGCTTGGCGTACCTCGAGCATGCGCCGCATGCCGAAGGTGAAGAGCAGCAGGCTGACGATGGCGAAGCCGGCAACGCCCAAGCGCACCTTTCCGCTGATGCCCATGGGCACGGAGCGGTCCTTACTGAAGAGCAGACCGATCCCGCCAACGATGGCGGCCAACAGGCAGAAGAAGAGGAAGAGGTAGGAAAAGGTGGTCACATGGTCCCACCGATCCGGGATCCTCGTGCCCAGCACCAGCAGCGCGCCATGTGGGTCGCCTTGGGCCAACAGGTCATATCCGCCCTGGATCCAATGCAGCCCTTCCTCCGGAATGGGCCGTTTCCACGCGATGGGAAAGACGTAAGGCCCTGAGGTGGAGGTGAGCACCCCCCGTTCGTATCGTGCCCGCACAAAGCGCCCGGGCTTGAAGGGTGAAGGGCGCTGCCCGGCCAAAAGGAGCTCCGGGAATCCCAAGCCATCCGCGACCAATCGGGGGCGGAGTTCCACGAAGAGCTGTGCGCTGTCCAGCCAGAGGTGGCCCATGTAGAGTGCATCTTCTCCGGGCCTATCCGTGATGCGCAGATCGCTGTGCTTGCCGGCGGGCACGCCCTGCTCGAAGCGGTCCGCGATCACCTGGGCCGAGGAGGTGGCATCGGGCGAAGTGGAGCAGTAGGAACGACCGCTTTCCGGAATGAAATGGAGGCGCAGATCATAGCGGTCCCAGTAGCCGGTAAAGAAGGGTTGTCGTATGAGGCGGTCCAGATCGGTGGAGGAACAGGGCGTGCCGCTGCGGACCCATGTGAGCAGTGTTGCATCTCGCTCCATTTCCCGCTTGGCTTCATCGAAGAGCAGTTCGATCACGGGATCTTCCCGCGTAGTGGCGGTCTCGGCAAGTGCTTCGCGATCCAACTCGATGCGTTTGAAGGTCTGCCGGTTGAGCACATGTGCAGCAAATAGCGCGAACACAGCGATCAATAGCAGAACGGGGATCGTCCGGTAGGTATCGGACCCGGAGCGTTGATGCATGTGGTCCAGCAGCCAGAGCGCAGGTACTGGCCAAACCACCAGCATCAGGTCGTAGCTTCCGGTGAAGTGGTTGAATACGATCAGCGCCGCACACATCAGCACCACGAGAAGCAATTTGAGAAAGCCGGTCAAGGCCGGTGAAAACAAGCGGACCAAGGCATCAGCGAATACGCACCATGCCAATAGCAGTCCCCCAATGGCGAGCAATGCGGCCACGCTGTAGCCATCGAATCCCTGCACGCGGAACAGGTCCAAGCTCACGCTGCTGTCGTGCACCAACGCGATCATCACGGCACCGATACTGCTTGCGCTGAGGAAGAGCAGGACCACGGCTATGATGGCCGCATACCAAGGCCTTCTGATAAGAGGGGCCTTGCGTGCGGTTTGGTGGAGGAACATGGCTGCACATAGCAGCACGGCGGTATTGATAAGCAGGTCACCCAGCGAAGGCATGAAGAACGAGGAGGCGAATAGCGATGGGTCGAATAGAGGATAGTTGGCCAGTGCTTCGAAACTTCCATACGCCAAGGTGGCGAAGCGCGCACCCAAAAGCACGGAGGTGAACAGAAGTGCGGAAGCCCATGCGGAAGGCATTTTTCTCGCCAGGAACCAAAGCGCGATGATCCCCAGGATGATCGCCGCGAACACCAATAGCAACGCTACAAGGGATCGAGTGCCGGGTGGCGGGATCTCATCGGCCCACTGCAGGCGCAGCATCACCTTGTCTTGCGCATCGCGCACCACCGGGCCCAGACCGGGATCCTGTTCGGCTACAATGCCACTTTCCAGCGAAAAGCCCGGATCGAATTGCTGATGCAGGTATTGGTTCTCGAACGGTGGCTTGAACCAGACCCGTTGCACGACATGGGCGCTGCGGTCACCATCTTCAGCAAAAGCATGTAGGTAGGTGCCATCCAGCAAGGTGAGGTGACCACCACGCACCGTGTCGAGGTCCGCATCCGTGATGGGTGCATGATCGGTCCATGCTGTTACGACATGCTTCTTATACAACCTGAGCCCACCCTCACCCACCGCGTGGCCTTCGTCCATGGCCAAGGAATCCTTCTGGAGTGCGGCCTTGGCGTTGGCGGCCAATTCAGTGGCGGCACGATCGATCCTTTGCTGTAGGGCTATCGCGGCATCAGTCAATCGTTCCTGTGCCGGGCGCTCTTGGATCAACGCTGCGGCAAGCCCCAGTAGCAAGGCAAGAAGCAAGAGGAGGAGGGGACGACGCATAGGGCGGTAGCAAAGCAAGGCTCGGGCCAAGGTAGCGGGGGCGGAAGAATGGGGCGGCTGGAGGGAATGGCGCCTCCCTCATACGCGTGGAATGATCGTGCTTATTTGGCCTGCAGAACACGGAGTATGTTGAACTGATCGAGGCACTTGTGGCTATTTTGATAAGATTTGGATCGACCGACAAAAGACTACAGTTCAGACCCACGAGTGCCTAGGTCAAATAGTGGCTACGTTCCAAGATCACACGAAGGAAAATGATGATCTTAGCCCCGCCTCTATGCCTTCCCATGCGTGTATTTTTCTATTTATTGCTCGTGATCTTGGGCTTGCACGCGGTTAAAGGCCAGGAAGTGAACGATGTTCCGGGGCTGCTGAATGAATTCAGAGCGGCCACTGCGGACACCATGCGTGCGAGCTTGTTGGCGCAGATCAGCTTTAATCTGATCCACACGAACCCCGACAGTGCGCGCTTGACCGGCGAACAGGCCCTATCCCTTGCTGGACGGATCAAGGATCGGAAGGGTCTTGCCGATGCGCATCACAGCTTGGGCTGGCTGGCACTTACCTATGGCAACTTCGATAGCGCTGAGGTACACATGCAGAAGGCGCTGAAATTATCCGAGCACATCGGTCATCCCAAGGATATGGCGCCGGCCTTGAGCAATTTGGGGACCCTCGCTGAAAGGCGAGGCGACGATGTGGGCGCATTGAAGTATTACCTCGAAGCCCTCAAAATGGCGGAAGCCGCACAGGACAGCAGCAGCGTGGCTAGCCTGCAGCATTCCATCGGGTGCGGTT
Organism: Cryomorpha ignava; assembly: GCA_040391235.1. Taxonomy (GTDB): domain Bacteria; phylum Bacteroidota; class Bacteroidia; order Flavobacteriales_F; family PHOS-HE28; genus PHOS-HE28. The sequence continues at coordinate 27,778 of JBEBYG010000002.1, read as the reverse complement.
ACCGCAAGATGGGAGATTATACCCGAGCGCTCTCTTTCCTGAAGGAAGCGCTGGCGATGGCGCGTGCGCTAAAGCGGCCGAACAATGAAGCCACTTGTCTGACCGCGCTGGCGAATGTTTACAACCAGCAAGGTGATGCGACCCGGGCGATGGAGAATTACGAACGAGCAGCCGAGATCTATGCCGTTGCTGGAAGCCACCGGCAATTGGGTTTGGTGCAGGAGAACATCGGTACCCTATTTGGCGAGACCGAACCGGAACGCGCGCTGTTTCATTACAAGTTGGCCTTGGCACAATACAACGCGGCCGATAGTAGAGAAGACAAGGCTTACATCATGCGGAGCATTGGATTGGTCCAATTACGGCTCGGGCAACTCGCGGCGGCAAGGCAGATGCTCGATACAGGTAGCATGCTTGCTGTGGAGATCGGGGCAAGCCGCTTGCAGATGTTTTACGAACGCAACTTGGGGGAGCTGTCAGCCAAGCAAGGCAATGCGGAGGCCACGATGGCACACTACGAGAAATACCTGTGGCTGAAGGACAGCCTACAAGGTGAGGATACGCAGCGTGAACTGTCCCGCCTGCGGACGGCCTTCGATACCGAACGAAAGGAGAAGGACAACGACCTTCTGCGAGCGATGAACAGCGAACAGAATCAACGCTTGCGCAACCGCAATACCCAGCTTTATGGTACTATCGTCATTGGTTTGCTCGCCATTATCGCAGCCTTGCTTTTCCGATACAACTACCAACAGAAGCGTAAGCATGCTGATACCCTTGAGCACTTGAACGGGCAGCTTGAGAACAGCAATGCCGAGATCTCCGAGATCAACGACCTACTGGAGATGCGGGTGTTGCGCAGCCAGATGAACCCGCACTTCATCTACAACTGCCTGAACAGCGCGGCACAGATGACCAAGGTCGGGAACATGGACGAGGCGCACACCTATCTCCAAAGCTTCGCTCGTTTGCTGAGAACGATCCTGGACCAAAGCGTGAAGGACCTGGTGCCCATCGAGGAAGTGGCGGATTTCTTGCGTCAATACTTGGATTTGGAAACACACCGGTTACCCGGTCTGCGATATACCATACGCGTGGATGATGAGCTTCTGGAGGATGAAGCAGAGATCCCTTCGTTGCTCGTGCAGCCTTTTGTGGAGAACTCCGTTTGGCACGGCCTTACCGCGAAGGAAGGCGAACGCACACTGGATGTGCACTTCATGGCAGAAGAAGATCGGGTAGTATGCACCATCACGGACAACGGGGTCGGGCGCGAACGGGCAGCTGTTTCAACAAAAGGGAGGAACGGGCATCGATCACTGGGCATGGAACTGACCAACGAACGCCTCAGACTGCTCTCTCGCCGCATGCGCGATGAGGGATCCATCACCATTGAAGACCTGGTAGATCATGCAGGAGAGCCTTCAGGCACAAGGGTTACTTTACGCATCTGACAGGTACGTTTAACTTGCGGCATGATCCGAGCGTTGGTGGTGGATGATGATCGGGGGAACCGGGATTACCTGAAGGGCGTGCTCGAGGGGTTCGCACCGGACGTGGAGGTGGTGCAGGAGGCATCGAATATCGCAGAGGCTCATGCAGCATTGAAGGGCGGGCAAGTGGACTTGGTCTTCTTGGACGTTGAAATGCCCGGAGGCAGCGGTTTTGACCTCCTCCGGCAACTGGGCACGTGGCCTTTCAAGGTGATCTTCACCACGGCATTCCACCGCTATGCGATCCAAGCTATCCGCTTCAGTGCGTTGGATTATCTGCTGAAACCTATCCAGTCCGAAGAGCTTGTCACCGCGCTCGATCGTTTCCGCACCCAAGAACCCGATGGGCCTGTCCAAGAGGCGATCCAGAAGCAGTTCATCCACAACATTGAGCAGGAAGAGGAAAAGGAACTGAGGCTTACCCTTACCAACGGTGACCGCAGCTACTTTGTAGCACCGGTAGAGGTGGGTCACTGCAGCTCGCAGGGCAATTACACGGAACTCCATTTGGCTGATGGCCGCCGTTTCATCAGTGCCCGCACGCTGAAGGAATACGAGGAGATGCTGGGGCCGTGGGGCTTTTTGCGCATACACCGGCACTCATTGGTGAACTGCTCGGCGGTGTCCCATTTGCAGGATGACTTCGTTGTTTTGAAGTGTGGGTCCCAGCTCGAGGTGAGCCGCCGTAAGCGGGGAGAAGTGATGAAGGCTTTAGCGCGCTAGCGCGTGCTTCCGGAAAGATCGTTCCGACCATTTTTTTGCGCCTTGTGATCAAGGGGTATTCTCTGTCCATCCTTTAAGGAGGCCTCGACGAACCCATGCTTCAGACCAATGGCTATTTCCTGCCGCTTAATAAATTTTCAGACCGCTTAATAGGTTTTTGCGTTCTGGTTCGGGACAGGCTTCTTCTATTCGTGTGTCGAACATCTGAAACCCCAATTCAGCATCATGAAAACCTCATCGTACCTCCGTTGAGGTCTTCAACCGGGTAGGTTTTCCTTCCGGCCCTTGTGACCCACCGCTCACCTTGCCTTATCTCGAGATTTTCGAGGGAATGTCCGCACCTGGCCTGCCCACTTGCTGGACGCCGTTGAACGGCGATTACATCACACCTACTGAGTGTGGCATCTTCAATAACCTGCTCGGTAATAAGGTCTATGCCAACAAGGTCACCGGTGCAGCGGATTACCAGTTCGAGTGCTCCGATCCCGATGCCGGCTTTATGCGCCGCATTGCACGTCCATACAACTACGTGCTCTTGGGAGATATGGTGACCAACCCGCTGGTCCCGGGTGTGAAATACTTCGCACGCGTGCGCACCGACCGGGATGAGGCCATGCTGGATGCACACTTCGGAAGCAGTTGCGAAATGGGACTTGGACAGGTGGTCGTTTGCACGCAGTTGATCCCCGCACCTGCTTACGGACACTCCTGCAACGAGACCCGCACCTTCAACACCAATAACAGCTTCATCTATGCTACGCCGGCGCAGGGAGCTACGGAGTATCAGTTCCGGATCTTCACGCAAGAAGGCTATGACCAGACCTTCACGCGCAGCACCTATATCCTGCAGTTGAAGTGGAACAACACCGTTGCGCCGCCCCTGATCAACGGCTACACCTACCAAGTGGAGATGAACGTGAAGGTGAACAGCGTCTACAGTGGCTTCTGCGCCAGCACCTGCAACATCACCATTGACAACAGTGGACCTGCAATGAGCAGGGCGCAGGTCAACGGCAGCGCAACAATTCGGCCGAACCCGGTGCGCGATGGACAGGTGAACCTGAACATCGATGGCTTGGTGGATGGGACCAGCATATCACCGTGGAGGTCCAGGACATCTATGGCAAGCAGGTCTTGCCCAAGAGTTCGGTAACAGCGGTGAGCGCTTCAACACGATCCTCAACCTCTCCAGCGACATCGCCAGCGGTGTGTACATGGTGAATATGACCGTGAACAGTGAGCGGACCGTGCAGCGGTTGAGCATTATCCGGTAACCCGGAACCTCAAGCCGAAGGGCCGTTCCGCGAGGGGCGGCCCTTTGTGCTTCGTAGTTGTTCAGCGGAGCATTCAAGCTATCGGTTATCCGATCATCGTCTTTCTGAGAAATACCTACTTTTAGGTATTGTAATGGACCACTTCGTTGCTCTTATTTGTCCGGTACCTTTCGGGGCGTTCTGCCTACAGGTTCAATCGCCCTATCCGCAAGCTTGTCAGTAATCCCTATTGCGGCATCTCATGGAGAACGAAGGACCCCTTCATCCCGACCTGGATAGACTGCGCCAGTCGATCCAAGGCCTGCGCACAGACCCACCCCAACAGAACAAAGGCCTTAAGGAACGGCTCGAAAAGCTACTGGGTCAATTCCCGCGCTTTCCCGGCTATTTTCTGTACATCTATAATTACAGCGAAGGGCGCATGGCCTATACGCAAGGCATCCAGGAGATACTGGGCTATCCGGATGACGAGATGGATCTCGACCTGCTGTTCCAAACCGTGCATCCGGAGGATGCACCCATCATGGGCCAGCTCAACCAGTGCGCCCTTGATGCGATGAACAAGATCCGCAACCCCGCCAACTTGTACGACCTCTGCCTATCGGTGGACTACCGCATTCGGAAAGCAGATGGACAGTACATCAAGGTATTCGATCAGACGTCCGTTTTCGAGGTGGACGAAGTCACTGGCAAGGTCCACAGCACCTTCAGCCTCTGCAAGGATATTAGCGCCATTAAGAGCACCAACACCATCGGCTGGCAGGCGCATGGCTTCGAATTCTTGGACTTCGAGCCCCCAGAGGGTGCCGAGGGCAGACTGAAATATCAGCCAACGAACCGGGAGCTGGACGTATTGAAAAGGATCGCCCTGGGCCAAGGCAGTAAGGCAATTGCGAGCGACCTCTGCATCAGCCCGATGACCGTGGCCACCCATCGCCGCAATCTCTTGCGACGCATCGGCGTGCGGAATACCGCAGCGCTTATCAGGCATGCCAGTGCGGCGGGGTGGGTGTGAAGCATTTATCCGGGCGGATCGTGAGGTGGGATCCTCCCGGTTGCACTGGAAGGATATTATCCCCCCATCACTCCCGTAGCCGTCAGGATCACCGTGCGCAATACAGGATTACCGTTAACCGTGGCCTGCACGAAGTAGGTGCCAGGTGCGAGATTCTCGGCATTCACCAGCACGTTGTTCCCGGAGTAGTTCATTTCCATGGGGATGAATTGACCGCGGTTGTTCAGCACTTGCAGATCGCTGATGGCCCCGGCGCCCTGCACCGTGAATCGCCCCGGATTCGAGTCGTTCTGGATCAGCAACGAAGGTGTAGGAGTGTATTCCACCGCAAAATCATCGGATGCTTCAAACTGGTGCCCCTGTGCTGTGGCCACCAAGCGGTAATAGGAGATGCCGGGAAGTGCTTCCATGTCCATCACTTCGTAAGCGGTGTAGCCGTCGGTATCGCCTTCGCCATCGGTGGTGAAGGCCGTTCGCCAGTTCATGCGGTCCGAGGAGCGTTCCACGGTGAAGAGGCTGTTGGGAGCCTCGATGGCGGTGCTCCAGCTTAAGGATACACCTTCACCACTAATGGAGGTGGCCACAAAGGAGACCAACTCATATTCGGAAACCTCTTCCATCACCTGCTCAGACTTTGCCTCGGTCGAGGTTCTGGTGGCCTCCATCAGTGCCACGTCGCCGGATTGGGCGAAAGAAGCGAAAGCAAAACAGGTAGCGAGAATTGATAGCTGTGTTTTCATGGTCCGTCGATTAGAACGGGCCACTGAACGAAGAAACGGGCGCTGAGGTTTCCGGTGATCCCTATCGGATCACGAGGGGGAGGGAGGTGGAGCGACCTGCAGCGGTGAAGTGCACGATGTAGAGTCCTTGGGCCATTGCCGCTCCCAGGGGTAGCCGGATGGCTGCTTGATCTCCTTTTAGTAAGACCTGTTCTGATAGACGCAGTCTACCTGTGGCATCGAAGATGCGCACCTCGCCTTGGCCGATCTCGGCGGTCCTCAGGTATAGCTGGTCGCCGCTGTTGGGGTTGGGCCAGATAGAAACGACCGCTTGTTGCTCCTGTGTGGTCAGCATGGCCGTTGGGATCGTGCCTTCGCACGTGCAGGAATCCGTGATCACATCGTCCAAGGTCTCGGGGGATCCGTCGTCACAGGGTTCTCCGGTTTTACCTATTAGCCCAATGCAGTTATCGGTGCTATCCGCCACAAAGCCCGGAAGCGGATAACAGTTCCATTCCCTCACGAAGGGGTCGCCGAAGCCATCTCCGTCCAGATCCTCGAACCAGGGGAGAAGAGGGGCTTCGCTTATCATCACTGAGGCAGTGCATCCCAACACACTGTATCGGAATGTTCCGGAAGAGTCTATTCCCGGCTCGTAGATGCCACTATGTGGCTCAAGCGAGATAAAGACCAAGCAACTCCATTCACCACCCGGTGTAGCGTCCGGTACCAAGGCGTCGATCAGGTTGAAGGCACTATCGCTCGCACAAAGGTCCCGGGTTACGTTGGGTCCTACTGCTACCTCCACTACAGTGATGGTAGCCGTCTGAGAGGTACCCGGACAGCTGGCCAAATAAGGGGATGTATATACGTAATCCCCAGGAACATCCACGCCCGGTTGATAGATCCCACTGTGTGGCAATTCGTCGAAGACCCATGTACCTCCGGTGGCATGGGCTCCGAGTGCCTCTTCCAAGTTCTTTGGCGGGCCATTATCACAAATGCGGAGCGTATCGTCGTAGCCAGCCCCGGCCCCCTGTGCGGTTATGCTCACCACTGCGGTGTCGTTCCCGCAATCACCATATACGATGATGGTGTAGTCTCCGAGTATCTGGAAGCTGAAGGAGTACGCCGGGGTGAAGCTGAAAAAGGTGCCGGTGCCCGGTCCTTCCCACGAATAGCCGATGATATCCCCGGATGCGAACACGGACAAGTTGATATGATCACCTGCGCAGAGCGGGCTGTTCGTGATCACGCTATCGATCACAACAGGGTCACAGCTTCGTCCGGCATATGCTGTTTGCCCTCCAAGCATGGAAGCTGCCCATGCAAAGAGGGCCAAGAACGACCATGGAAAGGAAAGACGAGGTGACATCCAACTTTTCAAAAGGAGATCAAAGATATGGGAATGACCTAAGGAAGATACGGCCCACCTGCGCTTGGTCGGAGGTAGGAGGACTTTCGTCGACAGTTTTGCCTTCTCCGTGGGCAGCTATGGAAGATGGACGGGTGGCAAATGCAACCCCGACCAACAATTCGACGAATAGTGAAAAAATACCGACGAATAAGAACCTTGACGCAAAAGGTCCGTTCAACCGCCTCGCATCCCCTTTTGGTGTGCGATCAGTTTGCATCATCATGAAACAAGCACTTGTGGTTTTCCTCTTGATCCTGGCTCACGTTGGCTTGCTTGCGCAGACCGGTACCGAGTTCTGGGTGGCCCCGCCGGATGTGACCTCATTGCATGGGGATGAGCCGATCTACTTCAACGTGACCGCCGGTAACGCGGCAGCGACGGTGAAGATCGCCCAACCGGCTCGTCCGGCCTTCAATGGTGGATCACCGATCGTGCTGAACGTGCCGGCCAACAGCTCCGTGCGGTACGACATGACTTCCCTGAAAGCGCAGTTGGAGACGCGCCCCACCAATACCATCTGCAACACCGGCTTGCAGATCACTTCCACGACGAACATCACTTGCTATTACGAGTGCAGCAATGCGAGCAACCCGGACATTCTGGCCTTGAAGGGTGCCAACGGCCTGGGCACGGAGTTTTACATCCCCCTACATAAGCATGTACCGTTCAACAACCACGACTTCGGCAACAACGCCGACAAGGCCTTCGCTTCCTTCGAGATCGTGGCCACGGAGAACAACACCACGGTATTGATCAACTCACCGGTAGCGGTGGATGGCCACCCTGCGCAAACGCCCTTTGTGGTCACCCTCAACAAGGGCCAGACCTACTCCTGCGCGAACACGCTTTACAGCAACCACACGAATCCTACCACGCACCCCTCGGGTGCTGCGGTCCTTTCGGATAAGCCTATCGCCATCTCCATCAAGGACGACTCGAACCACAACCCTTCGGGCGGTTGCTACGACCTGATGATGGACCAGATCGTACCGGTGGACATTTTGGGGACTGAATACGTGGCGGTGAAAGGTGCGCTGTTCGCCACGGGCGACGAATCCGTGTTCCTGATGGCGGTAGAGAACAACACCAAGGTCTACATCGACGGCGGAAGCACGCCGGTGGCCACGCTCTTTGCCGGGCAATACTACCGGCACGACATGGACTACCTGAGCGGTGCGGCCAATAACTCAACGTACATGACCGCCTCGAAACCGGTCTATGCGATCCACGTCACCGGCTTTGGTTGCGAGATGGGCATGGCCATCCTGCCGCCGTTGAATTGTGCAGGCAGCCAACAGGTGGGTATTACCCGCTCCACCAATGAGGGCTTCTTCCTGAACCTGTTGGTCCGCAATGGATCGGAAAACAACTTCGTGGTCACAGGTCCGGGCACAGCAACGATCCCGGGTTCCGCATTCGTGACGGTGCCCGGCACCGGCGGTGTTTGGAAGGCGGCACGCATCCAGTACAACACCACTCAGGTTCCGGTCAACCAAGCGATCATCGTCAAGAACACCACGGACGTTTTCTCCTTGGGTGTGATCAACGGTGGTGAAAGTACAGGGTGCCGTTACGGATTCTTCTCGGAGTTCTCCGGAAAGATCGACATCAATGCGGGTCTGGACCAGAACCTGTGCGCCGGGGAAAGCGCATTACTCCATGGAACGGTCTCCGGCGGAAGCACCACAGGCAAATGGACCACCACCGGCAGCGGCACTTTCCAACCCAGCAACACCAGCCTGAACGCGACCTACGAACCCAGTATCGGTGACATCGCCTTAGGCAGCGTAACACTCACGCTCACCTCCACCGGTCAGTGCACGCCACAACAAGATCAGCTCACACTCACCTTCTCTCCGAAGCCTATCCCGAATGCAGGGTTGGATCAGCAAGTGTGCAAGAATGCTTCGTTGGTGACCTTGTCGGGCAGCGTGTTGAACGCAGTGGGCGGCGTATGGACCGGCGGCCTAGGCACGTTCCTCCCTTCGAATTCGAATCTGAACGCCACCTATACACCAACGGCTGCGGAAGTGAACGCGGGTTCCGTTTGGATCTACCTCACTTCCACGGGTAATGGCGTGTGCGCCGCCGTGAAGGACAGCATGCTGGTGACCTTCACACCGGCACCTACTGTGAACGCCGGTGCGGACAAAGTGCTCTGCGCGAACAATGCCGCAACCACGTTGAACGGCAGCTTCACCATAGCCACAGGCGGCGTGTGGAGCGGCGGTGCAGGAACCTTCGACCCCAGCACTACCAACATGAATGCGGTGTACACGCCTACCGCAGCAGAGATCAACAGCGGCAGCGTAACGCTGACATTGACCTCTACCGGTAACGGCAGCTGCATCGTGGTTTCGGACCAGGTACAACTCTCCTTCACTACCGCGCCTACGGCCAATGCAGGTGCGAATTCCTCGGTCTGTTCCAACAATGCGAACATCGCGTTGAACGGCAGCGTGACCGTGGCCACCAGCGGGATCTGGAGCGGTGGCACGGGTTCCTTCAGCCCGAACAACACCACGCTGAACGCTACCTACACACCTACTGCAGCAGAGATCAACAACGGTTCGGTCACCTTGATCCTCACTACCACCGGCAACGGCAATTGCACACCTGCCACCAGTAGCCGGACCATCACCTTCACTCCGGCCCCGATCGTGGATGCCGGTACGAACGGAACGGTGTGCGCCAACGCCTCCGCCATCGCTTTGAGCGGCTCGGTGATAGGCGCTACAGGCGGTGTATGGAGCGGCGGCACGGGTACTTACAGCCCCAATGCTTCCACCTTGAACATGACCTATACCCCGAGCGCGGCGGAGGTCACTGCAGGGACGGTAACACTCCTGTTGACCTCCACCGGGAACAACAGTTGCAACGCGGTGAGCGACAACGTGACGTACTTGATCACGCCTGCACCCACGGCCAATGCCGGTGCCAACCAGACCCTCTGCGCCAACAATCCCGTCGCTTCGCTGAACGGCTCCTTCACCTTGGCCACGGGCGGGGTTTGGAGCGGTGGTAACGGCACGTTCGACCCGAGCACCACCAACATGGTGGCCACCTACACGCCTACGGCTGCGGAGATCGCCAATGGCTCGGTGACACTTACGTTGACCACCACCGGGAACAGCAATTGCCTTGCGGCCAGCAGCCAAGTAGTGCTGGCTTTCACGGCGGCCCCTTCCGTGAATGCAGGCGCCAACAGCTCGGCCTGCGTGAACAATGCAACCATCGCTTTGCACGGCACGGTGGCCGGTGCCACGGGTGGCGTTTGGAGCGGCGGCAACGGCAGCTTCACGCCTAACAACACCTCACTCACTGGCAGCTACACGCCGACGGCAGCGGAGATCGCGGCCAACACGGTCACCCTTACACTGACCACCTCGGGCAACGGTAACTGCATATCTGTTTCGAACAGCCGCACGATCACCTTCACCCCGGCCCCGGTGGTGAGCGCCGGAACGAATGCTTCTGTCTGCGCGAATGCTCCTGCCATGCAGCTGGCGGGTAGCGTGACCGGTGCTACCGGCGGTATCTGGAGCGGCGGAAGCGGAACCTACGACCCCAACAACACTACGCTGAACGCGATCTACACGCCTACGGCCGCGGAACGCACTGCAGGAACGGTGACCTTGACCTTGACCTCGGTGGGCAATGGCACTTGTAACGCCGTGAGCAAGCAAGTGACCTGGACGATCACCCCGGCACCGACGGTGAATGCGGGCCTCGATCGCGTGGTCTGCGGCAACAATGCAGCGGTGACCTTGAACGGCAGCTTCACCATTGCCACGGGCGCAGTGTGGAGCGGCGCGGGCAGCTTCGACCCGAGCACTACCAACATGAACGCCACCTACACGCCTTCCGCTGCGGAGGTGTCCACGGGTTCGGCGACGCTTACGCTCACCACTTCCGGTAACGGCCTTTGCAATGCCGTGAGCGATCAAGTCCTTATCACTTTCACACCTGCGCCAACGGCCAATGCTGGAGCGAACACGACGCTCTGCGCGAACAACGCAACGGTGGCCCTGAATGGCAGCGTTACCGTCGCCACCACCGGCGCATGGAGCGGCGGTACCGGTGTCTTCACCCCGAACAACACCACCTTGAATGCGAGCTATGCCCCAACTGCAGCTGAGATCGCGGCGGGCCAGGTAACGCTGACCTTGACCACCACCGGCAACGGTACCTGCAATCCGGCCAGCAACAGCCGGACGATCACGTTCTCACCGGCACCGATCGTGAATGCAGGCCCGAACTCCTCTGTCTGCGCGAACGCTCCTGCCATGCAACTGGCCGGCAGTGTTACCGGTGCAACGGGGGGTATCTGGAGCGGCGGAACCGGCACTTACAACCCGAACAACACGACCTTGAACGCGGTGTACACACCGAGCGCCGCTGAGCGCACGGCCGGCACCGTGACCCTCACCTTGACCTCCGCCGGTAACGGCCTTTGCAATGCAGTAGCCGCCCAAGTGACCTGGACGATCACCCCGGCACCCACGGTGAATGCCGGAGCGACCCAAAGCCTTTGCTCGAACAACCCGGTGGCCACTTTGGCGGGATCTTACACGGTTGCCACGGGCGCGATCTGGAGCGGCGGTGCCGGCACCTTCAGCCCAAGCGCCTCCAATGTGAATGCCACCTACACACCTACGGCAGCCGAAGTATCAAGCGGCTCCGTTACGTTGACGTTGACCACCACGGGCAACAACAACTGCGTTCCAGTTTCTGGACAAGTGGTACTGAATTTCACACCTGCACCCACCGCGAACGCAGGTGCGGCTGTGACGCGTTGTGCGAACAACGCGAACGTGGTATTGAACGGCAGCGTGACCGTTGCGACCGGTGGTGTGTGGAGCGGCGGTGCCGGATCCTTCACCCCGAATAACACGGCCCTGAACGCCACTTACACGCCGACCGCCACGGAGATCTCCGGAGGGATCCTGACCTTGACCTTGACCACCACGGGCAACAACAATTGTTCGTCGGTAACGGATACCAAACAGATCACCTTCACACCTGCGCCAACGGTGAATGCTGGTCCTAACGGAACGGTTTGCGCCAATGCATCGGCCATCACATTGGCTGGTGTGATGAACGGTTCCACCGGTGTGATCTGGAGCGGCGGAACGGGTACTTACAACCCGAACAACACGACCCTGAACGCGGTGTACACACCGAGCGCCGCTGAGCGCACGGCCGGCACCGTCACCTTGACCTTGACCACTACCGGCAATGGCCTTTGCAATGCGGTGAGCAGCCAAGTGACCTACTTGATCACACCAGCACCGACGGTGAACGCGGGATCGGATCAGAGCCTTTGCTCGAACAATGCGGTGGCGACACTTGCTGGCAGTTTCACGGTGGCCACCGGTGTTACCTGGAGTGGCGGTATGGGCACCTTCAGCCCGAGCGCGTCCAATGTGAATCCGACCTACACGCCCACGGCTGCGGAGATAGCGAACGGTTCCGTTACCCTGACGTTGACCACCACCGGCAACAACAACTGCGTGGCGGTTTCGGATGCCATGGTGTTGAGCTTCACGGCAGCACCCACAGCGAACGCCGGTGCGGATGTCACCCGCTGTGCGAACAACGCGAACGTGGTGCTGAACGGTAGTGTGACCGTTGCAACCGGTGGTGTTTGGAGCGGCGGTGCCGGATCCTTCGCGCCGAACAACGCGGCCCTCAACGCGACCTACACACCGACCTCAGCCGAGATCTCCGCGGGGATCTTGAACTTAGTATTGACCACCACGGGCAACAGCAATTGCTCCGCCGTGACAGCCAGCAAACAGATCACCTTCACGCCTGCACCTACAGTGAGCGCCGGTCCTAACGGAACGGTCTGCGCGAATGCCTCTGCCATCACGTTGGCCGGTGTGATGAACGGCGCCACCGGTGCCACTTGGACCGGCGGCACCGGCACCTTCAATCCGAACAACACGACCCTGAACGCGGTGTACACACCGAGCGCCGCTGAGCGCACGGCCGGCACCGTGACCCTCACATTGACCACAACCGGCAACGGTCTTTGCAATGCGGTGAGCAGCCAAGTGACTTATTCGATCACACCTGCACCCACGGTGAACGCTGGTGGGAACCAGAGCCTTTGCTCAAACAATGCGGTGGCGACCTTGAACGGAAGCTTCACGGTGGCCACGGGTGCGATCTGGGGCGGTGGCTTGGGCACTTTCAGCCCGAGCCCTTCGAACATGAACGTGACCTACACGCCAACGGCCGCGGAGATCGCGAACGGTTCCGTGACCTTGACCTTGACCACCACGGGCAACAACAACTGCGTTGCGGTCTCCAATTCGATGGTGTTGAGCTTCACCGCAGCACCCACCGCGAACGCCGGGGCGGATGTGATCCGCTGCGCTAACAATGCGAGCGTGGTGCTGAGCGGCAGCGTGACGGGTGCGACCGGTGGTGTATGGAGCGGCGGCGCCGGATCCTTCGCGCCGAACAACGCAGCGCTCAATGCTACATACACCCCGACCGCGGCAGAGATCGCCAACGGGATCGTGAACTTGGTATTGACGACCACGGGCAATAGCAATTGCTCCGCCGTAACAGCCAGCAAACAGATCACCTTCAGCCCTGCGCCCACGGTGGATGCAGGTACTAACGGCACCGTCTGCGCCAATGCATCCGCCATCACGTTGGCCGGTGTGGTCACGGGCGCTACCGGTGCTACTTGGACCGGCGGAACCGGCACCTACAATCCGAACAACACGACCCTGAATGCCGTGTACACCCCCAGCGCCGCTGAGCGCACTGCGGGTACGGTGACCCTCACTTTGACCACCACTGGCAACGGTCTTTGCAATGCAGTGGTCGACCACGTGACTTACGTGATCACACCTGCACCCACGGTGAACGCCGGTGCGAACCAGAGCCTTTGCGCGAACAATGCCGTGGCGACCTTGAACGGAAGCTTCAGTGTGGCCACCGGCGCTGTTTGGAGCGGCGGCCTGGGCACGTTCAGCCCGAGCCCTTCCTATGTGAATGCGACCTACACGCCAACTGCGACCGAGATCTCCAATGGATCCGTGACGCTGACCTTGACCACCACCGGCAACAACAATTGCGTGGCGGTATCCAACTCGGTGATGCTGAGCTTCACACCTGCACCGACCGTGAATGCGGGTGCGGCCGTCACCGTTTGCGTGAACAATGCGAACGTGGCGTTGAACGGCAGTGTGAGCATTGCCACCGGCGGTGTGTGGAGCGGCGGTGCCGGTTCCTTCACCCCGAACAACACGACCCTGAATGCTACTTATACGCCGACCCCTGCGGAACTCGCGGGCGGCACCTTGACGCTTACGCTCACCAGCACCGGTAACGGCAACTGCGGTGGGGTATCGGCCACCAAGCTCATCACCTTCTCGTCAGCACCGACCGTGAATGCGGGAGTGAACGGTTCCGTCTGTGCGAACGCATCCGCCATACAATTGGTCGGTAGCATGAGCGGTGCTACGGGCGCCATCTGGAGCGGCGGAAACGGCACCTACAACCCGAACAGCTCCACGCTGAACGCGATCTATACACCGACCGCTGCGGAGCGTACCGCCGGTACGGTCACCTTGACCTTGACCTCCGCAGGCAACGGCCTTTGCAATGCAGTGAGCGACCAGGTGACCTGGACGATCACGCCTGCGCCCACGGTGAATGCAGGCCCTGACCAGAGCCGTTGTGCCAACAATGCGACCGCCACGTTGGCCGGTGGATTCACGGTGGCCACTGGTGCTGTATGGAGCGGTGGCTTGGGCACCTTCAGCCCGAGCGCGGCGAACATGAACGCCACGTACACGCCGACCGCGAATGAGATCTCCAATGGCTCGGTGACGCTCACGCTCACTACCACCGGCAACAACACTTGCCTTGCGGTCTCCGATGCGATCACCTTGGTATTCACCCCTGCACCCACGGTGAATGCAGGAACGGCCGCAACGGTCTGCGTGAACAATTCCAGTGTGGCTTTGAACGGCACCGTAACGGTGGCCACGGGCGGCATCTGGAGCGGCGGCCTGGGATCCTTCACCCCGAACAACACCACACTGAATGCAGTCTACACACCAACGCCTTCGGAACTCGCCGCAGGTTCGCTGACCCTCACCTTGACAAGCACCGGTAACGGCAATTGCGGTCAGGTATCGGCCACCAAGCTGATCACCTTCACGCCAGCGCCCACGGTGAGTGCCGGCACCAATGGCACCGTCTGCGCCAACAACTCGGGGATCACGTTGGCCGGTGTGGTCAACGGCGCTACCGGTGGCATCTGGAGCGGTGGCACGGGCACTTACAGCCCGAACAGCAGCACGCTCAACGCCATCTACACACCGAGCGCGGCAGAACGTACGGCAGGCAGCGTCACCCTCACCTTGACCACGGTGGGCAATGGCAATTGCACGGCAGTGAGCAGCCAAGTGTCCTACTCGATCACTCCTGCACCTACTGCGAACGCCGGCTCCGATCGTGTGCTTTGCGCAAACAATCCGGTGACCTCCTTGTCCGGTGCCTTCACGGTGGCCACGGGCGGTATCTGGAGCGGCGGCAACGGCACCTTCGACCCGAGCACCACGAACATGAGCGCGATCTACACGCCGACGGCGACGGAGATCACCAACGGTAGCGTTACGCTCACCCTCACCACCACCGGCAACGGCCTTTGCAATGCGGCCACCGACCAAGTGGTGCTCAACTTCACCGATGCACCTTCCGCGAATGCGGGACCCAATGTCACCGTCTGTGCCAACAACGGCGCGGTGGCCCTGAACGGTAGCGTGGTGATCGCCACGGGCGGCACCTGGACCGGTGGCACCGGCACCTACACGCCGAACGCCAACACATTGAACGCGACCTACACTCCCGGCCCGGGCGATATCGCCGCAGGCATGGTGACGCTCACCTTGACCACCACGGGCAACGGCAGCTGCACACCGGCCAGCAGCACCCGGATCATCACCTACACACCCGCACCGATCGTGAACGCGGGGGTGAACGGCACCGTCTGTGCGAACTCACCGGCGGTCACCCTTAACGGCAGTGTGACCGGTGCTGTGGGCGGCGTATGGAGCGGCGGCAACGGCAGCTTCAGCCCGAACAGCATCACCCTCAATGCGACCTACACACCGACCGCGGCGGAGATCACCGCAGGTGGTTTCACGCTCACGCTCACTTCGGCCGGCAACGGTACCTGTAACCCGGTAACCGGACAGGTACACTTCAACATTACGCCTGCACCGACGGTGAACGCCGGTGTGGACCAGACCCTGTGCGGGAACAACGGCACCGCCACGCTGAGCGCCGCCATCACGGTGGCTACCGGCGTGCAGTGGAGCGGCGGCACCGGCCTCTACTCACCAGGCAGCACCGCACAGAACATCTCCTATACGCCCTCGGCGATCGAGGTGTCCAACGGCTCGGTGACGCTCACCGCCACCACCACGGGCAACGGCAATTGCGCTGCGGTCGCTGACCAAGTGCAGATCACCTTCACCACGGCCCCGATGGCCAATGCCGGTGTTGATCAATCCGTTAGCGCCAACAATGCGGCCACCACCTTGGCCGGTTCCTATTCCATCGCCAGCGGCATGATCTGGTCGGGTGGTGCGGGCACATACAACCCGAACAATACCACCACCAACGCGATGTACACGCCCACGCCAGCGGAGATCGCTTCCGGCAGCGTGACCTTGACGTTGACCACCACGGGCAACGGTTCCTGCGCTGCGGCCACCGATGCCATGGTCATCAGCTTCAGCGATGCGCCATCCACCAACGCCGGTCCGGACCAAGTGATCTGCGGCAACAATGCGGTTGCTGTCCTCAGTGGTAGTGTCACCATCGCCACGGGCGGCATCTGGAGCGGCGGCACCGGCAGCTACAATCCGAACAACACCTCGCTCAATACCACCTACTATCCGTCAGCGGCTGAGATCGCCGCAGGCAGCGTCACCCTCACGCTCACTTCCGTGGGCAACGGCAACAGCAATCCGGTAACGGACCAGATCCTGATCACGATCTCTCCTGCGCCGGTGGTGAACGCGGGTAACAACTTCACCGTGTGCGCCAACAATCCCACCGCGCAACTCGGCGGAGTGGTGAACAATGCAGGCGGCGGCGTGTGGAGCGGTGGCTCGGGCACCTTCAACCCCAGCAACAACAATTTGAACGCCACCTACACCCCGACCTTGGGTGAGATCGCTGCGGGCACCGTCACGTTGACGCTGACCTCCACGAACAACGGCACCTGCAACGTGGTGTCCGCCCACGTGGTGATCACCATCGCACCGGCGCCTGTTGTGAATGCGGGGATCGATCGCACGGTCTGCGCGAACAACGCCAGTGTCCAACTGACCGGCTCCGTCAGCAACGCCACGGGCGGCAGCTGGAGTGGTGGAACGGGCGGATTCTCGCCCAGCATCAACGCGCTGAACGCAGTATACACCCCGAGCACCACGGAGCTGGCGAACGGCTCGGTGACGCTCACGCTGACCAGCACCGGAAACGGCACCTGCACACCGGTGAGCAGTGCCATGACGATCTACTTCTCGCAAGCTCCCACGGTGAATGCTGGTGTGGACCGCACTGTATGCGCAAATGATCCTTCCGTGATCCTGAACGGCGCGGTGACCATCGCCAACGGCGGTGTATGGAGCGGCGGTGGCGGTACTTGGTCGCCCGATGCGAACACGCTGAACGCGACCTACCACCCCAGCCCTGCTGAGGTAGCGCTGGGCACTGCGATGCTCACACTCACGACCACCCAGAACGGCCTGTGCAACGCGGTGAACGACCAGATGAGGATCACCATCATCGCTTCGCCCACCGCCAATGCGGGCAACGCCCTGTTCGTCTGCTCGAACAATGCGCAGGTGCAGCTCGGTGGCTCCGTGAGTGGCGCCGGTGGCGGCCAATGGAGCGGTGGTGCGGGCACTTTCACGCCTTCCATCGCTTCCCTGAACGCGGTCTACACCCCTACCACGGCCGAGATCGCCGCAGGTACCATGTCGCTCACATTGACCACCATCGGTAACGGCAACTGTGTGCCGGTATCATCCCAGGTGCTGATCACCTTCACCGCTTCGCCCACGGCCAACGCCGGTGTGGACGGTGTGCGCTGCGCGAACAATGCAGCCATCCAACTGGCCGGCAGTGTTACGGTCGCCAATGGCGGAACGTGGAGCGGCGGCGGCGGGACCTTCAGCCCGAATGCCAACACGCTGAACGCGGTGTACACGCCCTCGCAGGGTGAGATCGCCGCAGGCAGTGCGACACTTGTACTTTCCACAACGGGCAACAACGGTTGCACGGCGGTAACGGACGAAGTGACCTACACCTTCACACCTGCACCCACGGCAAACGCCGGACTCGATGCCAGCATCTGCGCGAACAACGCCACCTTGCAATTGAACGGATCCGTGACCGTGGCTACGGGCGGTATCTGGAGCGGAGGAGCAGGTAGCTTCTCACCGAACAGCGGTATCCTGAACGCGGTGTACACGCCGACGGCAGC
Organism: Cryomorpha ignava; assembly: GCA_040391235.1. Classification (GTDB taxonomy): domain Bacteria; phylum Bacteroidota; class Bacteroidia; order Flavobacteriales_F; family PHOS-HE28; genus PHOS-HE28. The sequence continues at coordinate 9,610 of JBEBYG010000002.1, read as the reverse complement.
GGAGATCGCCGCTGGTTCCGTCACCTTGACCTTGACCACAGTGGGCAACGGTCTCTGCAGTGCAGTGAGCGACCAGATGGTGGTGACCATCACCCCGGCACCGGTGGTGAACGCCGGCCTGCCCTTGCAGTCCTGTGCCAATAACCCAAGCGTACAACTGGCCGGTTCGGTGCAGAACGCGACGGGCGGAACATGGACCGGCGCAGGTAGTTTCTCGCCCAATGCGAACAGCCTGAGCGCGATCTACACGCCTTCCGCTGCGGAAGTAATTGCAGGCACTGCGACGGTCACTTTGACCAGCACCGGCAACGGACTTTGCAATGCAGTGAGCAGCCAAGTCACCATCAACATCACCGCAGCTCCCGTGGTGGAGGCCGGTGTTGCACAAACGCTTTGCGCCAACAACATCGCTGCTTCGCTGCACGGCCAAGTGACCAATGCCACCGGCGGCACATGGAGCGGCGGTGCCGGATCCTTCACCCCGAACGCAAGCTCGCTGAACACGGTGTACACGGCCAGCGCTGCAGAAGTGAACGCAGGCGGGCTCTGGCTCTATCTCACGTCCACCGGAAACGGCGGCTGCTTGTCCTCCCGCGATTCCGTGCGCCTGGACTTCACGCCGGCACCCGTTGTGAATGCGGGCCTGGATGCCCGTGTGTGCGCCAATAGTTCCGCAGTGCAATTGGCCGGTGCCATCACCGTGGCCAATGGTGGCACATGGAGCGGCGGCGCGGGCAGCTTCACGCCCAACGCACAGGCACTGAACGCTACCTACCAGCCCACTGCGCTTGAGATCGCCGCAGGACAGATGTCCTTGGTGCTCACCTCTACGGGTAATGGTAATTGCACAGCGGTACGGGACAGCCTCGTGATCATCGTGGACCCTGTCCCCGTGGTGAACGCAGGTCCGGACCAACAGATCTGCTCGAACAACCCGAACTTCCAGTTGAACGGTTTCGTGGGCAACGCCCCGGGCGGCCAATGGACCGGCGGCATGGGCAACTATTTCCCGAACAACACTTCGCTGGCGCTGCAATACACGCCCACAGAGGCGGAGGTTGCGGCGGGTTCCATCACCTTCACGCTTACTTCCACGGGCACCACATTCTGCGCTGCCGTCACCGACCAGATGACGGTGTACTTCACTGACGCACCCGTGGTGAATGCCGGTATCGACCTGGCCGTTTGCGCCAACAACTCGGCAGTGCAGCTCAACGGTAATGTTGACCACGCGAACGGCGGTGCATGGTCCGGTGGAAGCGGCACCTTCAGCCCCTCCAACAACGTGTTCAGCCCGGTCTACACGCCGACCGCTCTGGAGATCGCTTCGGGTAGCTTGAACCTCTACCTCACTTCCACCGGCAACGGCAATTGCTTCTCGGTGCGCGATACGCTCGCCATCACCTTCACTCCAGCACCTACGGTGAATGCCGGTGTGGACATGGACGTCTGTGCCAACAATCCGCTGGTCACGCTGAACGGCGCGATCACCGTGGCGGGCGGCGCACAATGGAGCGGCGGCCTCGGCACCTATACGCCGAACGCACAGACGCTGAACGCACAGTACGTGCCTTCACCTTTCGAACTGCAGACCGGCAACGTCGCACTTACGCTCACCACCACGGGCAATGGCAACTGCCTCTCCGTGATCGACCAAGTGGTGCTCACCGTAACGCCTGCCCCTGTGGTGAGCGCCGGTCCGGACGTCACCACCTGTTCCAGCGCACTGCAAGTGCCGATGACAGGCAGCGTGCAAGGTGGATCCACCACCGGGACCTGGAGCACCAGCGGCACGGGCACCTTCTTCCCGAGCGCCACCGCACTGAACGCCACCTACATGGCCAGCGCATTGGATTCGCTCAACGGAACCGTGAACCTCACCTTGACCTCCACGAACAACGGTCTCTGCAACGTGGTGTCGGACATGATGACCTTGACCATCCTGCCGAACGCCACCGCCAATGCAGGGCCTGACCAGAGCATCTGCGCCAGCCAGGCCACCGTGCAACTGGCCGGCAGCATCAGCGGCAACGCCACGCAAGGTCACTGGACCACCAACGGTGCAGGTTCCTTCACCCCGAACGCCAACGCCGCGAACGCGGTGTACCAAGTGGCTCCGGGCGACCAGGGCACGCTCACCTTCACCTGGAGCGTGAACAGCTGCGACAACGCCATGGACCAGATGAGCGTGAACATCGTACCGGTCTCCAGCGCGAATGCGGGCGCTGATCAAGTGGTCTGCTTCGGCAACCTGAACGTGCTGATCAACGGCCAAGTGAGCGGAGCTTCCTCCACTGGTGTGTGGAGCACGTTGGGATCGGGCAGCTTCACCAACCCGACCAATGCACTGGCTAACATCTACCACGCCAGCGCCCAGGATTCCTTGGCGCATGGTGTGAGGTTGGTGCTCACCGCTACCAACACAGGTGCATGCGCTGCAGCTGTGGATACAGTGTACATCGCCATTCAACCTTCCGGCACGGTGAACGCCGGTCCCGACCTGAGCTTCTGCGCGAACAATGCCACGGTGCAGCTCGCCGGAACCATCAGCGGTGATGCTACCCAAGTGCAGTGGACCACGTCCGGCACGGGCTCCTTCTACCCGAACAACAGCGTGCTGACGCCCACCTACATCCCCAGCAACATCGACACGGCCATCGGCTCGCTGACCTTGACACTGAACGCGGTGAACAGCTGTAACAGTGCCAGCGACGCCATGACGCTGCAGCTGACGCCGGCACCTTATGTGAACGCTGGACCGGACCAGACCTTCTGCAACCAGGTGAGCCAGTTCAACCTGAATGGAACGATCACCGGCATCACCAACGTGGGCCAGTGGACCACCACGGGCACCGGTACCATCGCCAACGCGGGTGCACTGAACACCACCTACACGGCTAGTGCTGCGGACCTCGCTGTGGGGCATATCACCTTCACGCTCACCTCCTTGAACAACGGCAACTGCGGCGCGGTGAGTGATGCGATGACCATCTACCTCACCGCCGGCATCATCGTGAGCGCCGGTCCGGACCAAAGCGTATGTGTGCTCTCCGACCATGCCAACCTGCTGGGAACCATCCAGAACGGATCGCCTTCAGGTACTTGGACCGCCACCGGCTCGGGCACCTTCCAGCCCAATGCGGATGTGCTCAACGCGCAGTACTTCTTCTCCGCGGCCGATGTGGCCAACGGCTCGGTAGTGCTCACGTTCACCGCTACCAACACGGGCACCTGCCCAAGCGGCAACGATCAGATGACGCTGACCTTCGGCAACACCAGCTATGCATTCGCCGGTGCGGACCAGAACCTCTGTGCCAACTCGCCGATCGCCCAACTCGCGGGCAACTTCAGCGGCGGGGCACAAGGCATCCTGTGGAGCACGTCCGGCTCGGGTTCCTTCAGCAACAACACGAACCCCAACGCCACCTACACGCTGAGCAACGCGGATATCGCTTCGGGTGCTGTGCAGTTGACCTTGACCACGATCACCAACGGTTCTTGCGCGGCTTCCTCCAGTGCGATGACACTGAACGTCCGCGCCCTGCCTAACATCATGGCCGGTAGCGATATCATCGCCTGCACCGCAGCACCAGTACAATTGGCAGCCAACGCGGCCAATGCACCGGGCGGCACGTGGACCACTTCGGGCACGGGTACCTTCTTCGATGCCAATGCCTTGGCCACGCTCTACTACCCAAGCGCAGCCGATAGCACTGCGGGAACGGTGACGCTCACCGTGACCACCACGGGCGTGCTGCCTTGCAGCGCCGTGTCGGATGCGCTCACCATCACCTTCGGCGGCGGGCTCGCTGCTCAGGCCGGTCAAGATGTGATCACCTGCAGCACGGACCCGAACATCGCGCTGAACGGAGCGGTCGCAGGCACCACCACGGGCCAATGGAGCACCACGGGTACGGGTTCCTTCAGCCCCTCGGCCACGGCCCTCAACGCCACCTACATCCCAGGTGCAGCGGACTTCGTGATCGGTGACATCTCCTTGGTGCTGAGCACTACCAACAACGCGGGCTGCCCCGCCGGTAAGGACACCTTGGTGGTGAGCTACCATGTGCCACCAACGGTGAACGCCGGCACGGACCTGTTGCTCTGCAATGGCCTGTCGCCGATCCAACTGAACGGCACCGCGCAGAACAATGCGGGGGTGCAGTGGGTCACTTCGGGCACCGGTACCTTCAGCCCGAACGCCAACGCACTGAACGCGACCTACACGCCCACGGCGCAGGACAGCATCGCAGGCGGGGTGAACCTGATCCTTACCGCTTTCGGCACCGGTACCTGTAACAACGCTTCGGATGCGCTCTTCATCGGAGTGGGTCCCACACGCATTGCGAACGCCGGTGTCGACCTGGACGTGTGCGCCAATGGTGGCTTCTTCCAACTGGCCGGCAACATCACCGGAGTGAGCGGCGGCACATGGACCACGAACGGCACAGGCACCTTCCTGCCCAATGCCGATGCTTTGAATGCGACCTACGTGCCGAGCGCACCGGACCTGGTTTTCCAGCAACTGAGCTTCGTACTCACCACCACCGGTAACATGGGCTGCCCCGCGCACACCGATACGCTGGGGGTGAACATGCACCAGCCTTCCACGGTGAACGCAGGCATGGACATCACCACCTGCGACGCATCTGCGGATGTGCAGTTGGCGGGCACCTACAGTGGCGCCACGGGCGTGCAATGGACCACCAATGGTTCCGGCATCTTCCTGCCGAACAACACCACGGCGAACGCTACGTACCAGCCCAGCACCGGCGACGCCCAGCTGCAACAGGTGGACCTGTTCCTCACCACCACGGGTGATCTCTTCTGCGCCGCAGCGGTGGATACCGTAATACTGTCCTTCGTGAACCCGCTGCATGCAGCCTTCAATTTCGGCAACGCTTGCGCAGGCTCGAACACAGCCTTCACCGATGCCAGCACCACCACGGGTGCGCCCATCATCGGCTGGAGCTGGGACTTTGGCAACGGCAGCACTGCCGCTGGCCAACAGGCTGGTAACACCTTCGCTGGAGCGGGCCAGTATCCAGTGTCGCTCACGGTGTTCGCACAGAACGGCTGCAGCGCCACCACCAGCCAAGTAGTGGAGGTGATGTTCGCTCCCACGGCCGCCTTCTCCTACACGGGCGATGCATTCACCGATGAATCGATCGTGTTCGAGGACAATTCCTTCGGAGGCAGCGGCTGGCACTACAACTTCGGCGACGGACAGGGATCTCTTTCCCAGGACCCTACACACACGTATAGCTACCCGGGTCAGTACATCATTGTGCAGACCGTGTCCAACGCGGCAGGTTGCACGGCTTCGGATTCCTTGCTCATCGCGATCACCGAGAACAAGGTGGTACCACCGAAACTACCGGACGCCTTCAGCCCGAACGGCGATGGTGTGAACGACATCTTCTATGTCCGCGGTGGACCTTTCAAGACCATGGAACTGAAGATCTACAACGGCTGGGGCGAGTTGATCTTCCAGACCGATGACCCCGAGTTCGGCTGGGACGGTACCTACAACGGGAAGCCGGAGATCAATGGCGTGTATGTGTACTCGGTCGTCGCCACTTCGGAGGACGGCAGGGAGCATGACCGCTCGGGTAAGATCACACTGATCCGCTAAACGCACTAACGATGAGAACAAGAACAGCTTTCCTCATGGCGATCACGCTCTTCGGAGCGGGCGCCTCACGGGCGCAGGATGCGCAGCTCAGCCAATACGATGCTGCAGCGGTCCTGCTGAACCCCGCACTTACGGGCATGTTCGAGAACAGCGACTTCCGGGTGAGCAGCAACCTGCGGAGCCAATGGAACAGCTTGGCGAGCAACTTCCTCACCACGGCCTTCGCGGTGGACATGTCCATGGATCGGCAGTATGGCTTCGGGGCGTACCTGAACAACTACAACATGGCCGGGATCATGAACAACTTCCAGACGGGCATCACCGGGTCCTACAACGTCTCCTCCGGGAAGAACTACACGCTTTCCGCAGGGGTCAACCTGGGCCTGATCTACAAGAAGGTGAACGACGACAAGTTGATCTGGGACGCACAATACGATCGGGACCATTTCGACAGCGACCTGCCCTCCGGCGAGCTTTTCCAGAAGATGGGAAGGATGATGCCGGACCTGGGTGTGGGCGTAGCCTATCGTTCCACCAACAAGAACAAGATGGTGAACCCCTTCGGGAACTTCGCGCTCTTCCACGTCACCACGCCGGATGAATCCATCTTCCGCAACGAGAAGAGCGATCTGCCCATCCGCTACTCCGTGAATGCCGGGGCACGTGTCACGGTCACCGAGGGTGTGGACATCATCCCGCAGGGTCTCTACATGCGCCAAGGTGCCGATCAAACGATCCAGGCCGGCGTATTGGGCCAAGTAGCGCTGATGAACGGTATCTACGGCGTGGTCGGCGGCGCATCCTACCGCTTGAACGATGCGATCATTGCCCAAGTGGGCATCAAGCACGGCAACAACATGTACCGTTTCAGCTACGATGTGAACGTATCGCCGCTGCGCAGCTACACCAACAACAATGGCGCATTCGAATTCTCCATCGTGTACTACGGAACACTTTCCGGCCGCTCGAGAAGGATGACGAGCAGTGCGTTCTAAGTGGTTATTTGCGGTCTATCAAAGGAAAAGCCCGGCTTCTTGCCGGGCTTTTCCTTTTGGAGTTCTCTGCAGGTGGATGATACCAAGATGCGCCTTTGGCAGCCGTCTTGCGCGAATCACCACTTGATCGAGATCAGGGGACCGAATGGCATGCTTCATCGCGTATCCGTGCAACATGCGGAGCATTACCCAATCGAGAACGTCGCTAATTTCGTTCGATGACACGATACACCCGCTCCTTGGATCACGTTGAACAGGAGGCGAAGGCCCTGGGAAAGAACCAAGTACGGGCACTGGTGAAGTTCAAGTCAACATGAAGGCCATCACCCGTACGGTCTGGGCGTTATCGCTGATCAGCCTGTTCACCGACACGGCGAGCGAGATGCTGTATCCCGTGATGCCGCTGTATCTGGAGCATATCGGATTTTCCGTGGTCCTCATCGGTTTGCTGGAAGGCATGGCCGAAGCGACTGCGGGGCTGAGCAAAGGCTACTTTGGAAAGCGCTCCGACCTGATGGGGAAGCGTGTCCCGTTCGTGCAATGGGGCTATGCGCTCAGCGCGGTGAGCAAGCCAATGATGGCGCTCTTCATCCTACCGCTGTGGGTGTTCTTCGCACGCACCGTCGACCGCCTCGGCAAGGGCATTCGCACCGGTGCGCGCGATGCCATGTTGAATGATGCCTCTACGCCCCAGACCAAGGGGACGGTATTCGGATTGCATCGCGGCATGGACACCTTGGGCGCAGCCATCGGCCCTGCACTGGCCCTGGTTTTCCTGCATTTCCATCCGCACGATTACCTACCGTTGTTCTTTATCGCCTTCATCCCCGGCGTTATCGCGGTGATCCTCTCCCTCACCTTGCGAGAACGTGCACCCAAGCCCAAGGCTAGCTCCTCGAAGGGAGGCTTTCTATCCTTCCTCGGCTATTGGAAGACATCACCTCCAGCGTATCGAAAGTTGTTGATCGGCCTGTTGTTCTTTGCGCTCTTCAACAGCACGGACATGTTCCTGATCCTGCGCGCGAAAAGCGCCGGCCTCAGCGATACCGGTACCATCGGCGTGTACATCTTCTACAACTTGGTGTATGCACTGGCCTCGTTGCCCTTGGGCATGCTGGCGGACCGTATCGGCTTGAAGCGCATTTTTCTCGTGGGTCTCGCCTTGTTCGCGGCGGTGTATTTCGGCATGGCCCGGGAATCCGGTCTGATCTGGTACGGTACGCTCTTCTTTCTCTATGGCCTCTATGCTGCCGCCACCGAGGGTATCTCGAAAGCATGGATCGTCAACGTGGTCGACCCAGCGGACAGCGCCACTGCGATCGGCTTCTTTGCCGGCTTCCAAAGCCTCTGTGCGCTGTTGGCGAGCTCGCTCACGGGCTTGGTCTGGTATGCGTTCGGTCCGCAAGTAGCATTCATCGCCACCGGAGCAATGACGGTACTTGTGCTGTTGTATGTGGCCATCGCTACGGTCGCGCCCTCACACGCGAAGAGTTGAGCGGAACGTTCGGCCTTGAGGCATGCAGTCCCTGAGGTACTCGAAGGGCCGAATGCCTGATATCCTTGTGGGCCGTGGCCCTTTTCAACCTGTATGCCAGTACAGGTGAGTCCGACTTAGGCGGAACAAACTCTGGCACTCGGGAAAAACCCGAGTATCGGTAGCAAGAGATTCTAAAAAACGAAAAACCTACCCCTTCAACGCCTCCGCGCCGCCCACGATCTCCAAGATCTCGTTGGTGATGGCAGCTTGGCGGGCCTTGTTGTAGGACAGCTTGAGACCCTTTAACAATTCGTCCGCGTTGTCCGTGGCCTTGTGCATGGCGGTCATGCGGGCACCGTGCTCGGAAGCGAAGCTGTCCAAGAGGGCCTTGTAGAGCTGGATCTTGAGGCTCTTGGGGATGATCTCTTCCACGATGGTCTGGCGGTCCGGCTCCATGATGTGGTCCGTCTTCACCTGTGCACTCTCCTCCGTGGCTTGAGGCGGCTCAATGGGCAGGAAGCGCTCCTCGGTAGCGATCTGGGAGGCGGCGTTCTTGAACTTGTTGTAGAAGAGCTCCACACGGTCGTATTCGCCATCGGCGAACTTGGCCATGATGGCTTCCGCTACGGGTGCCACTGCATCGAAGTTGAGGCCATCGAACAGGGTAGCCAGGTTCTCGGGAAGTTCCGGCGTGTGCCAGCTGGTCCGGCGATAGATGTCGGAGGCCTTCTTCCCGATAGAAAGGATGTGGACTTTTTCGCCGCGAGCTTCAGCTTCTGCCGTGGCCTTGCGGATCAGTCGGAACACCTGGGTGTTGAAGGCACCTGCCAGTCCCCGGTTGCTCACGATGGCCACGAAGAGCACATTCTTCACCTCCCGTACTTGGGCGAACTTGTTCTCGTTGCCGTCCAAAGAAGCGCTTACGTTGCTCAGGAGCACGCTCAGCTTCTCGGCATAAGGCCGCATGCGGACGATGGCATCCTGGGCACGGCGCAACTTGGCAGCGCTCACCATTTTCATGGCGGCAGTGATCTGCTTCGTGCTGTTTACCGATACGATCCGGTTGCGGACTTCCTTCAGGCTGGCCATGGCGGTGCTTTAAAAGAGCTTAGGCGAAGCTTTTTGCTACGTCGGCTCCTACTTTTTCCAGCGTGCCGGTGATCTGGTCGTTCAATTCTCCACGCTTCAGCGCAGCAAGGGTCTCGCTGTGTGAATTGCGGAGCATGGTCAAGAACTGCTGCTCGAACTGGCGGACCTTGTTCACAGGAACTTTGCCCAGCAGGCCCTTGGATCCCAAGTAGATGATGGCCACTTGCTCTTCCACGCGCATCGGGCTGTTCTGCCCTTGCTTCAGGATCTCCACGTTGCGTGCACCCCGATCCAGAACGGCCTTGGTGGAAGCATCGAGGTCGGAACCGAACTTGCTGAAGGCTTCCAGTTCGCGGTAAGCGGCCTGGTCCAGCTTCAGTGTACCGGACACCTTCTTCATGGACTTGATCTGGG
>JBEBYG010000001.1:0-554248 GCA_040391235.1 Cryomorpha ignava | reverse complement strand
TGATCACCAGCATGAAGATGCCCCAGAACACACCGAACATGGTGAGCCCGCTCCGCAGTTTGTTGCGCGTGAGCGTGTTCCAGATCTCGCTCCAGCGCTCGCTATCGAACATGGTGGGAGAGGTTTTCGCCGCAGAGGCGCAGAGGCGCGGAGACGATGTATGCAGGATTTCCGCTGAGACGCTGAGGCGCGGAGAGCTTCAGATCTTGGCTGCGTGTGGTCGCCCGTATCACGGAAGTCAACGCGAGGGTTGCATTTCTCAGCGCCTCAGCGCCTCTGCGTCCATATTTGCTCTGCACCTTCATTCGTCACGCAAAGCTTCAATAGGACGTATCGCTGCCGCGCGCCGCGCTGGGATCAAACCTGCCAAGGCACCGGCCACTATCAGTACGGATGTGGCATACAGCGCCACACTAATGTCTACCGTGGGATCGCGGAACATCTCCGTGCCGGGCACTTTGGACGCAATGAATTCCAACAGGCCCACGCCGCAAACCAGCCCGAAGTAGCCGGCAACCGCGCTCACGAAGATCGCTTCCATGATCACCTGGCCCACCACGTTCGCCGGGGTGGCGCCCAAGGCCTTGCGGATGCCGATCTCCCGGGTGCGTTCCTTCACCACGATCAGCATGATGTTGCTTACGCCCACAATGCCCGCTATGATGGTACCGATGCCGATGATCCACAGGAAGGCATTGATGCCGCCGAAGATCTTGCCGAAGACCTCGGCGTTCTCCACGTTGTTGTTGACGTAAACAGCCCGGTCGTCCGTAGGGTCGAAGCGGTGCCTTGAAGCCAACACGGCCACCGCCCGCTGCGCTGCTTGGGCTGCCCCTTGGATCGATCCATCCACAAAGCTGAACGTGATCTTGTCCACGCTCTGCTGCGCGTTGAACACACGTTGAACAACGCTCAGCGGAATGAATACCTGACTGTTCTGGTTCATCCCACGGCCGCTGCTTTCGAACCGATACACCCCCACCACTTGAAAGGGGATGTTGTTCACCTGTACCCACTGGTCGATCGGGTCTTCACCTTTGAACAACGCATCCCGTGAGTCTTCCGCCAAGACGAGCACTTTTCGCGTGCGCAACTGGTCCATTTCGTTGATGAACCGGCCTTCGAGGATCTGCTGGTCCTGGAGTTCGGTGAATTCGGGCGTTACCCCGCTGATGGTGAAGTTGCCGTAATGTTTGCCCCGGCTCAGCTGACTTTGCCCGCGCCAAACCCGCAGGTTGCCGGTGATGTGTTCGAGCCCGGGGATCGCCGTGCGCATGGCCTCCACATCGCGCGTATCGAGCTGGATATCACGGTCCACAGCCAGTCCCTGCCATGGTTTGGTGGTCTGGCCACCCCAGATGTCGATGGTGTTCTTGGCGGTATTCCGGAAGTTGTAGCTGAAGCCGTTACTGAGGCCTTTGCCGGTGCCCAGAAGGATGATCAGCATGAAGATCCCCCAGAACACGCTGAAGCCGGTGAGCACCGTCCGCAATTTGTTCTTGCTGATGGTGTCGAAGATCTCCGCCCATTTCTCAGCGTCGAACATGCACCGGCTCTATTATGGGTTGCCCATCATAGCTTTCGATCTCGCCATCCTTCAGGCGGATGATCCGCTCGGTAAGGGAGGCCACGTTGGGTTCGTGGGTCACGATCACCAAGGTCATGCCCAGTTGTGTGTTCACTCTTTTCAAGAGTTCCATCACCTCGTCGCTGGTGGTGCTGTCCAAGGCACCCGTGGGTTCGTCCGCGAGGATCACCTTCGGGTTGGCGATCAGCGCGCGGGCAATGGCCACGCGCTGTTTCTGCCCACCGCTCATTTCGTTCGGCATGTGGTGCGCCCAGTCCTTCAGGCCCACGTTGGCCAGCATCTCCACGGCCATTTCATTCCGCTTCCGCTTGGATACCCCTTGGTAGTAAAGCGGCAACGCCACGTTCTCCATGGCGTTCTTGAAGGCGATCAGGTTGAAGCTCTGGAATACGAAGCCCAAATACTTGCTGCGCAGTTCGGCCGCACGCGTCTCGGTGAGGTTGTTGATCGGTAGACCATCCAGAAAGTACTCCCCGCTATCCGGATTGTCCAAGATCCCGATGATGTTCAGAAGCGTGCTTTTTCCGGAACCCGAAGAGCCCATGATGCTCACCATCTCGCCCTTTCGGATGTGCAGGTCGATACCTTTCAATACCTGCAACGTATTGCTACCCATCTGGTAGGACTTGCGGATGTTCTTTAACTGGAGCATGGGCCGATCTGGACAGGTACGAAAGTACCGGTGACTTCAACTTCGGGATTGCGCACTTACATGAACGGTTGATCCTTCTGTCAAGCGGACATGCGGATATCCATGGGTTCAGCCAGTGAAAAGATCTGGCACAGCCCTTGCCTATGGCTCCGGGATTACATTCGCAAACCCAAAATCAACCACCATGGGACGCAACTACGCTTTCCTTATTGCTGCTTTCGCCCTTTTTTCCGGTCTTCGTGCGCAAACAAGTGATGTTGTCGTCTTCTCCGAAGAAGGGGACAAGTTCACCTTGGTGATCGATGGCGATGTGAAGAATGAGGTGCCCGCCGCACGTGTGGTGGCCAAAGGGATCAAGAATGAAACCCCTTTGCTGATCGTCAACTTCGAGAATAAGCAGATCCCTACGCTCAAGCAGAACAGCTGGATGGAGCCGGGCCAGGAGTACACCCTGCGCATTACAACCAACAAGAAGGGCGCAAAGGTGTTGCGTATGCAGGGCCAAGCCCCATTGGGCACCGCCAGTGCCGAACCCGCTTCCAAGCCCAAACCGACCCAATTCGCTGAGGATGCAGCCACTCCCGCGACTTCCCAGGAAGTGATCGCCACGGACTATCCCGTTACCAAGACGACCACAACCATTACCACCACGGAGGTCGTGCCGGATGGCAATATGAACATGAGCATCGGCGTGAACGGGGTGGGTTTCAACGTGGCGATAAACGATGGCATGGGCAGTACTTCAACCACCACTACCACCACTCACTCTTCGACCCCTACCACGGGTAGAATAGCTCCTGTGCCCACGCCGGTGGAGGAGGTGCCGGTAGTTGCAAGTGGCTGCGGACAGGCCATGTCCACAACCGATTTCGAGGATGCCAAGAGGAGCATCGCGTCGAAGGGTTTCGATGATACCAAGCTCACCTTGGCCAAGCAGATCGCGAAGAGCAACTGCCTGTCCACCGCCCAAGTGAAAAGCGTTATGGAGCTGTTCGGCTTTGAGGACAGCAAGTTGGATTTCGCCAAGTTCGCCTACGACCATGTGACGGACGTGAACAACTACTACAAAGTGAATGATGCATTCGGCTTCTCCAGTTCCGTGGATGAACTGAACAGCTACATCCAAAGCCGTTGATCCTCCTCTGACCCCTTCATCACCACCAGATGAAAGCTTCCCACATAGCCATTGGTTTTGCTCTCCTTCTTTGCGCGGCAGCATGCTCGGGGTCGAAGTCGTACTCCAAGAAGGCCGCCAAGTTGGACAGTAGCGGTATGTATGCGGAAGCTGCGGACATGTTCTTGCAGAGCGCGATACGCAATGAGAAGAACATCGATGCCAAGATCGGCCTGAAGAAGACCGGCCAACTCGTGCTGAACGACAAGCTGAGCACCTTCTTCAAGGCGTTCACCATGGGAGGCAATAAGGAGGCCGCCGTGAATGCATACCTCGATGCCAAGAACTACCAGGAAAGGATACAGCGAGTAGGAGTGAGCTTGGAGATCCCGGATAGTTACACAACGGATTTCAACCAAGTGAAGGGTGAGTACTTGGTGCAGTTGTACACGCAGGGCCATGACCTTCTGGAGCAGAAGGACTATGCGGCTGCGGAGGCCACGTTCGCCAAGATCGGTAAGCTGGAGCCCGGCTACAAGGATGCGGGCAGTCTGCAGGATATCGCCTATTTGGAGCCGCTTTACCTCTCGGGTAAGGCAGCGCTGGCCGGCGGACAATACCGGAAGGCCTATACGGATCTCACCCGTGTGATGGAGCGCAGTGCCATGTATAAGGATGCTTCAGCCCTCCGGCAGTTGTGCGTGGAAAAGGGGCGGTACGCGATAGCGGTGCTGCCGTTCAATGTAGCTGGTGACCAGATGCAATCGGCGCAAGCTGCGATGCTTCAGGCCTATGTTACCTCGGCCCTAACGGATATCAACGACCCCTTCATCCGCGTGGTGGATCGCGATAACATCCAGAAGATCCTCGATGAGCAGCGCTTGGGAATGTCCGGCGTGGTGGATGAATCCTCTGCGGTAAGTGCCGGCAAGCTGATGGGGGCACAGGCCGTGATCATGGGTACGGTGATCTCCTATCAGGAGGTTCCCGGCGCACCTCGCAAGAGCACCAAGGAGGGCTACGAAAGTTACCAAGTGAAGGAGCTTAATAGCGAGACGAACCAATACGTGACCGTGACCCGCTATAAGCCGGTGAGCTATACCGAGTTCTACAAGGAGAACAAGGCTGTGATCTCCTTCAGCTTCAAGCTGGTCTCTCTGGAAACAGGGCAGGTGCTACTGAGCAAGGTGGTAGAACGCGAAGCCGAGGATCATGCTTGGTATGCGAACTATACCGGGGATGTGAAGGCGCTCTACCCCAAGCTGAATGGAGCTGTGGATACGCGTAGCAACGCCCGCCGCGATCTGAACGCGCTGCTTGCCGCACCACGGGAAATGAAGTCCACTGCTACGCTCGGGAATGAGCTGCTGCGCAGCACCTCTGCGACTACTGCGGGCACCATCCAACAGGAGCTGGCGAGCAAGCTGCCATGAGCATGACTGTGAGCATGGAAGGCAAAGAGGTGGGATCAGCCCGGCCACGAAGTGGGTCGCATGTCCATATCGCGTTGTGGGCGGCCTTTCTGGTATTCAACTTTTCCGCCTGTAAGGCGAAGCAAGCTGTAGCACCCGTGGAGAGCGCAGTCACCGAAGCCCAAAGGCCCGCATGGGTGAATGCCCGGCCGGTGACCACGATGGCCTACATCGGCATCGGTGTAGCCTCTAAGGCACGACCCGACTATCAGGAGGCCGCCAAGAAAAATGCGCTCAACGACCTGGCCAGCGAGATCAGCGTAACCGTGGAAGGCAATAGCCTGCTCTACACCTTGGATCGCAAGTACAAGTTCGACGAGGAGTTCACCAGCACCATCAATACCAGCACCAAGGAGCGCATTGAAGGTTATGAGCTCATGGACAGCTACGAGGACCGGAACCAGTACTGGATATACTACCGCTTGGACAAAAGCGAGCATGCGCGCATCAAAGCGGAGCGGAAGCAAAAGGCGATCGATCAGGCCACGGACCTCTACAGTCGTGCCAAGGCGAGCCTGAGCAAGGGAGATCTCAGGAGTGCGTTCGACCTCGACCTGCGCGCGCTGATCGCCATGAAGGAGTATTGGGGCGAGAACGATCAAGTGACCGTGGACGGTCGCTCCGTGCCATTGGCGAATGAACTCTTCAACGACCTGCAGCGCATGGCAAGCGGAGTGCGCTTGGCTGTGCTTCCGGAGCGCTGTGTGGTGGATTGGTCGAATCGCTTCAAGCGTGAATTGCTTATCACGGCTACCTATGCCGAAGGCTCAAAGGCCTTGCCTCAATTGCCTATCATCATTGAGTACCCGGGGTATGTGGGGAAGGTCACCGAAAGCCGCAACACCGATACCGACGGACGTGCCCGCACCACGGTGCAACGGCTCGATCTCACAGTTGCAAGACCTGCCGTGGTGGTGCGCTTGGATGTGGATGCCCTGGTGAGCAAGGACCTTGATCCCGCCTTCACAGCACCGCTGCTCGGCAGTCTCACGGTCACCGAGGTGAACGTGCCGATCGATCGGACAATGCCCATCGTCTTCCTCAAAGGAGAGGAGAGCAACTTGGGCCAGCGCATGAATGATGCACCGTTGGCCTTGGCCCTGAAGCAGGAACTTACGGCCATGGGCTTCCGCCCCGTGGATCGCTCCGCGGATGCCGATCTCATCATCGAGCTCAATGCAACCACCCGTGAAATGGGGGAGAGCAACGGCTTTTTCACGGTCGCCTTGGATGAGGTGCTCAAAGTGACCGATCGGCGCAGTGGGGAGGTGATGCATGAAAGCGGCAAGCAGGGCATCAAGGGGATCCAGCTGGATTACCGGAAGGCCGGACTGGATGCTTACAAGAAGGCCGGTCAAGACATTCGAAGCGATCTTTTCCCCGCCATGATCAACACGCTACTTCAACAGTGACGCTACTTTGTGCACTTTGGCACGCCATTGGAAGAAACATAACCACAACCACCACTACCAAAAACGAATACCATGAGAACCACTACATCGAAGATCGCATCGATCGCCTTCATGGGCTTGATGCTCGTAGGCGGGCTGAGCGCCTGCAAAAGCAAGAAGAAAGCTGCCGAGGCCAGCAAGCCACCCAGCGGGGAGACCGAAGTGAAGGTGCTCTGCTCAGGCCCCGAGTTCTTCACCGATGAGAAGAACTTCCGCGCCAACAACCTCGGCGAAAGCATGGACCAGGCCACTGCGAAGAAGAAGGCACTCTCCAACGCGCGTGCTGACATGGCCAGCGCCATCAACACGCAAGTGAAGAGCGTGATCGACAACTACGTGAACAGCCGCGAGATGAACAACAAGGAAGAGGTCGCCGAGCGTTTTGAAGGCCTAACACGTGAAGTGGTGGATCAGAAGCTCACCGGCACACGCACCATTTGCGAGAAGATGATGAAGGTGGACGGCACGGGTAACTACAAATGCTATGTGGCCATCGAACTCAGCGCACAGGACCTCCTCGCCGCCTACAACGAGCGCCTCAGCAAGGATGATAAGCTGAAGATCGACTACGACTACGAGAAGTTCAAGGAGACCTTCGACAAGGAGATGGACAAGATGGGCAAATAGGCCCGGAGTGAGTTGAAGAAAGCCCCGCTGGTTTTACCGGCGGGGCTTTCTTTTTCTCCAAGTCCCCGCAGGGTCATCGCCTCGAGACCCTGCGTTGGGACGTTCGAGATCACTGCTTCAGCACCCGCATGGTGGAACTACCCAGCTTGCTGGTGGCCACCAGGGCGTAGGCCCCGGGAGCCAAGGAAGAAATATCCAAGATCAGTCGGCCATCCGCGGGCATCGGGCCTTCGTGCAATACACGCGCTTGTCGGCCAGTAGCATCATAGAGCGCTACATGCATAGGTTCGTTCCGGAACCGGTCCAACGTAACCACAAGCGCACCCTGCGTCGGGTTCGGAAATACCTCGGTGATCAGCGGTCCTTGCGGATCTGCAATGGCCGTTTCCGCGTCCAACACGCGGAAACGCCACCAACCCTCCGGTGCCACAATGGGCCTCACTTGCACCTTCCCACTTTCAGCAACAGCACGGATGTAATAGAAAATGGTGGTTGAAGGCAGCTGTGCTGGGATCGCGGCCGTCCAAGTGTCATCACTTCCGGCCATCAGCGGAACCGCGATAAAGCCTTGGGCAGTGTCCGTGGTCCAATACAGTTCCGCGGATGCAATGCCACTGCGATGGCGGATGTAGGCGCTCACTGCGTAAGGCACGATTGTCTCGTAGGTGTCCCGCAGCTTCTTGTGGCGGATCAATAGCGGATCCTCCACCCCGATGGCCTTCGTGATGCAATGGATGGCTCCGCTCTGGCCGATGATGTTGGATCCCTGATCGTCGCAATCGATCCCTATCACGCGGTAACCCGGCATGCTCTCCCGTAAAATGCGCAGGCCTGTGGTGTCATATTCAGTCCGATAGATGGGTACCAGTATCGTTTTGTTGATGAACACGTTGTTCGCATAGGTGCGATAGGATGCATTAGGGGCATAGCCACCACTGGTGCTGGGCGGCATCGGGATCCGCACCACTTCGTAGGGATCACCGAACACATTGGTAGACCCGTTCATCACCCCCTGCAGGTTCTGCTCCAGCTGCGGGCCATCGCTCACGCCCTGCGGAAATTGACCCACCAACAAGGTTTCCTCATCGATCAGCTTCATGTGCATGTCGATGTGGTGGATCCCATCATAAGGCAGGGTATTCATCTTGATGTAGCGCCCCAGGTCGATCCCCATCCATTCGCTCATCAACGTATCCACTTGGGCTGCGCTTTTTACGGTCTGGTTGAAGCCTCCTTGAGGGCCGTTCTCGTCCAATACCAGATTGCTGCTGAAGGCCGTGCCAGCCCCGTCACACATGAAGTTTCCGCCTGTATGCACAAGGTCGTAAGGCGCTTGGGTGGTCCCATAGATCGGGATGTTCTTCAGCGCAGCGATCGCATCCGGAAGCACGTCGTCCAATGGCCGTGGGCGGTTGTAGATCCAGTCCAACAAGAGCAAGCTGTCCACTTCGTTGCGATAGATCGTTTCGGCGCCATAGTCCCGCACCCAAATGCTGTTGAAGCCAGCCTGGAGAAAGGTGATGTTGGACAGGTTATCCAACGGGCCGCCTGCGCTTGCATCGTTCAGCACTTGGGTAACCGATGCCGGGTTGCTGCACACGATGATCACTTCGCATTCCTCCTTAGCATAGCGTGCGATCTGCTTGAGGATGGAAGGGAACCCGGTCCATGTGATCACCAGGCTTTGCACTTCCTCCCATTCGGCCATGGTGCGCACCGGAAATTCCGGAGGCCCTTGAATGCTGCGCTGCAAGGAAGCGCGACTGTCCCGGTATGCGGGGATCAGATGCAGTTCTTCCGGGGCAAGTGTGTGAGGAAGGCTTTGCTCCTGGGCATGGGTAAAAAGGAACAGGAAGCAAGCGATGGCAACGAAAACAGATCTCATGGGCAGGGGGGAAGGACCGGAAAGGTAGTGGATGACCGCCCGTCCGATCATGGATGAATGGCCTCGGTTTCGGATGAATTTGGAAGGCCTATGTTCGCGGCATGAGAACAACACTTACACTTTCCTTGATCGCTGCAGCCGGGTTGGGCCACGTACAGGCACAAACGCTCCAAGCCAGTATGCTGCCCACCACCACGGTGAACATGAACTTGTATGTAGGAGGTGCCCTCGGCACCGAGGCTACCGCCAATGGTGCTGGTGTCACTTGGAATTTCAGTGCGGTCGACATGAGCGCAACGGGTATACCGCTCAGCTTCGGACCTGCCTCGCAAACGCCTTATGCCGCACAATATCCTTCAGCTCAATACGCCCAAGGCATTGCTTTCGGGCCGTTCCAATCCTACGACTACCTCAAGATCACCGGCAACAAGCTGGAACTTTTCGTGGAAGGCGTGCCGGATGAGGTGAACGTATTCCTCAACCCTCAAACTATATTGGAATTCCCGCTCAGCCTCGGGAATTCATTCACCGATACCTACGATTATGGGGAGGGGCCACTGACGATGACAGTGACTTATGCCGGTAATGGAACACTCCAGACGAGCATGGGGAACTACACCAACGTGGTGAAGCTCGTGAACAGTGATGGAGAGATCATCTTTTGGAATACCAACCCGCTCTATATGTTGGCCCAAGCCGATGATGAAGGATTTTTTGGTTTACTCCACAGTGGTGCAGGAGTGGGTATTTCGGAGCGTACAGCTGAAGCGCAACCTCTTCTTTGGCCGAACCCCACTACCGGTTCGGTACAGGTGAAGGGCGTGAACGGCCTGGTTGACTGGAACTTGGTGGATATACTCGGCCGCACCGTTGTTTCCGGTCAGGATGCGATCGGTGATGGCCATGCTATGGATGTGAGTGCAGCACCGGCGGGCAGCTACCAACTGGTGCTCACCAAGGGCACCGAGCGCTGGAGCATGCCGTTGATGCGCCAGTGATACAAATTGAAAATGGTGAAGAGAGGGCCATCCGCAAGGATGGCCCTTTTTCGTTGATGAAACTCGCTGTCTTAAAGCGGCATCGGGTCAGTGCTTACTTCCGCTCAGCCACGCATAGAGTTCCACCACCTCGCGCACATACCAGTACGTGTCCTGTCCACGGCAATAGCCGGTCTTGGCACTGGGGCTGGTGAAGTATCGCGGGCGGTTCAGCAGCACGATGGCGCGTTCCACATTGCCGTCCCAACGCTGCGGATCCATGCCGAGCACCAGCGCCAGGCGTTGTGCATCCTTTACGTGCCCAGGGCCCGCATTGTAGGCTGCCAATACGAACTTCAAGCGCTGCGCCGGGGCAGGTATTTCCTTCCGCCAGATGCGGTCCAAACGGTCCAAATACCGAGTGGCCCCTGAGATGTGGTCGTTCACACCGCTTCCTACGGCCACACCCATCAACGCGGCGGTGTTGGGCATCATCTGCATCAATCCACCAGCACCGGCATACGATACTGCGGCCGTGTCGAAGCGCGATTCCTTGAAGGCCACGGCGGCGAGAAGCTTCCAATCCCATGTTAGGCTGTCCGCATGGGCTTGGAAGAGACTATCGAAGCGGGAGATGCTGTCGCTGCCGAAGGCCATGGTCCGGAATGGCTGTTGACTTACCCGTGTTTCGAGGCCAATGTCGTAAGCGGCGATCATGGCTTGTCGCGCTTCATACTCCCTGGAAGATGCGAGCCACGTATCCAGCGCATGCAGCAGGTGGTCCGAGTTGGTCCGAACGGCAAACACCAAGGGAACGGACAAACCCTCCCGCGGGCCGAACTTCACCAAAGGCAGTCGTTTCGCTTCCATGGACCCACTGGCATCAGTCAGCAGCAGTGTGTTTACACGGCCCAGCGCGGCATCGGTAAGGAGATCATCCGGCGTCCGCTCCAACACTTTTATGACACGGGTACTATCCGTGCTCACCAATACGGACGAACTGTCCAAAAAAGGAGACCACGCACTTACGGTCAGTGTGTCCGGTTCGGTCGGTCCGCCTTTAGCCGTGCTACCATTCCGTGGACTCGCTTCCATTCGCGCCACCTTCCGGTAGGAACGCGTGAGGTGTGTGAAGGGGGCCGCCCACCCTTTCGACGAGAGTTGTGCTGCCATCACATCGCCTTGCCCGTTCTGCAGCATGATGAGCATGCTGTCGCGGTCCTGTACCGGTATGGCCTTTATGGGCATCCGATGCCTGCGGGCGAACCGCTCCAGCAGTTCCCATTCAAGGCCGGTCATGGCACCGGGGCGTTCTTCCCAAGAAAGCGGGTCCGGCAGCACCAGTACCCGCAAGGTGTCCCGCTTGATCTCTTTAAGATCACGTACCACATGGGGATGTGCCCGTGGATCCTGCGGATCCCCATGGAGTGTTCGGTCCTTGGGGGTTTCCGCAAGCGGAAGCACGAGCAAGGCGGCGAACAGCCCGATGCCTATGTATTCCGCGCTACGCATCGGTAAGAGCCAAGTGCTTTTCAAGATCGGGCAGGAACTGCAGACATTCCTCGGCGAATTCAGCCTCGTATGCTTGCAGCACTTGCTCGGCACCGATCAACGCCTCGCCACCCGGTACGCGTGAAGCGAGCCCATTGAGCGCACGGCTGATGCCATATATGTGGGCATAGGAGGTGAGCCAATCATTCTGCACCATGTAAGGTAGCATGTGCTGCGTGCGGGGAGGCATCAGGTGTGCATGTCTCTTCAGCAAGGCATACATGCGACGCGCAAAATCCGGCAGGGGTTCTTCACTCAGCTGGTTCCAGTGGCTGGCAATGGCATGGTCATAGAACAGATCAAGTGCCACACCAGCATATTTCCCACAATGCTCCCGCAACCGCTCCCGGCCCTTGAGGGTAAGCGGGTGGTTGTCCGTGAAGCTGTCGATGTGGCGGTGCATGCGGATTCCTTTTTGTACCTCGGCAGACCAGGCTGAAAGATCTCGACCCTTGACGGCATCCGCCATGAAGTTGCCCACGATCACCAGAGGGGCTTTACCCGATACGAGAAGATGTCCCAAAAAGTTCATGCTACTTGTTGGGAAAGATATCCTTCCCGTTTTCAACGCGGATGTCCATCCTCAAAGCCCGGGCCAGAGGGGGAATACGAACAAGAAGCCGTGAGATCACCGGATATCGGCCACTTCATCCGCTTATGGATCGAACTGCAATGAACGTGCTGAAGCGGTCTAATTTGGCGCCCATGGCTTCCAGACGTTCCACCATGGTGCTCTACTGGGCCACGCAGATAGTGGCGTGGACCGGGTACATGCTCCTGCTCGGACTGCCTGCTTGGCTCGAAGGGCAGTACACGGGGCGCTTTGCCATAGTGACATTCACCATGGCCCTCATCGGGATCGTCAGCAGCCATGCCTTGCGCTCTTCTTTCAAGGAATGGCGCTGGTTGGATATGTCGGTAGGCAAGTTGCTTTTGCGCATGGTGCTGGGTGCATTGATACTCGGTACCATGGCGGGTTTGCTCCAAGCGGCCCTGCACGATGCCGCGTTCCGGGATGCGGAGCCTTTGGTTGCTGGCAGCGGAAGGCGTTTGATGGAGGTGCTCCTCAGTTGGGTACTGCAGCTCTTTGTTTGGTCCGTGATCTACGTGGCCTATCACTACATCGTGCGCAGCCGAGTGGAAGAGTTAAGAGCGCTACGGCTGGAGGCCGCCAACCGGGAAGGCCAACTTTCCAACCTGCGCAGCCAGCTCAATCCGCACTTCATGTTCAATGCGCTCAACAGCATCAGGGCACTGATCGAGGAGGATCCCGAGCGTGCGAAGCGTTCCATCACCTTGCTCAGCGCCATACTCCGCAATGCCATGTCCACAGTGAAAAGAAGGACCGTGCCTCTCGGAGAGGAGATCGATATGGTACGCTCCTATCTCTCCTTGGAAGCCATGCGCTACGAGGAGCGCTTGCATGTGCTGATCGAGGTGGACCCCTCGTTGGAACGGAGCCCTGTGCCGCCCATGATGTTGCAGACATTGGTGGAGAATGCCGTTAGACATGGCATTGCCAAGCGAAAGGAAGGAGGCGAGGTGTCCATTAGTGCCGTGCCGCAGGACGATGGCATGCTGTTGCGTGTGCGGAATACCGGCCATTATGTGCGGGGTCGCTCGAAGGAGGTAGGCATCGGCTTGCGCAATACCCAGCAACGCTTGAGCCACCTTTATGGCGGCAAGGCATCCCTCCGGATCTTCAACGAGGACGCGATGGTGGTGTGCGAGATCCTGCTTCCTCTCGTTGTTGATAATCCACTCACCGATCCACCCCAAAGGACAAAAGACCATGAGAGCATTGATCATTGATGATGAACGATTGGCCCGAAATGAACTGGGCCGAATGCTGAGCCCCTTCTCGAGCATTGAAGTAGTGGGGGAGGCCGGCAATGCCGACGAGGCCGAAAAGCTCGTGGGGGAGCTGAAGCCTGATCTGCTTTTCCTCGATATCAACATGCCGGGCAAGGATGGCTTTGAGCTGCTGGCTTCGTTGGAGGTGGCACCCCATGTGATCTTCGTGACGGCCTATGATGAACACGCCGTGCAAGCTTTCGATGTGAATGCCTTGGACTACTTGCTCAAGCCCATTGATCCCGATCGGCTCGCGGCAGCGATCAGCAAGGTTTCCCAGCTACCAAAGGGGAGTGATCCCATGCGCGAGAGCCTTTCGATGGATGACAGGATCTTCATCAAGGATGGGGAGAATTGCTGGTTCGTTACCCTGAAGGAGGTGCGTCTGTTCGAAAGTGAAGGCAACTACGTCCGGGTGCGTTTCGGGGAGAATAAACCCTTGGTCCTGCGTTCGCTGAACAACCTGGAGAAAAAGCTGGATCCGCATGTGTTTTTCCGCGCTAACCGCAAGCAGATGATCAACCTCAGCTATGTGGATAAGATCGAGCCGTGGTTCAGCGGAGGGCTCAACTGCACCCTCCATACAGGCGAGGTGGTTGAGGTGAGCCGTCGCCAGGCCTTGCGCTTCAAGGAGCTCATGAGCCTCTGAGCATTCGCATGGCCGCGGGAGCGACGTATGGAGGGATGCGCACTTTGCCAGGTCCGTGCTGATCCGCATTGGGCCATATAGGAGAACGCCACTTTGCAGTTGACTGAATTTCATCATCCCTTCAGGCTGCATCGAGGTAAATGATACCTTGTTCACAAATCACCGTGCCATGAAAAGATCCTACTCACTCCTCCTCCTGTTCTTCGTTGCATCCGCTCTCTTCGCCGCTACCGGCGGACCCGATCAGTATGGTTATATCTGGAAGGACAGCAATGAGCCCAACGGGCCTGTGTACTCCTGGATCGATATCACCACCACCGGGATCGCCATCACCGATCTAGCGGACGACAACCTGCACGGCCCCATCATCATGACCGCCAACATGCCGTATTACTGGTATGATGTGAAGAAGGTCTGGGTGGCCAGCAATGGTTATGTGGCCTTCAATGGCGGGAATATCGCCGCCACCTTTCCCCCTTTGCCTGCTGCAGGAGGCACGGACAACTACATCGCTACGCTCATGTCGGACCTCACCTTCACCGGAGCGGGGAACCCCGGCCAATGCTTCGTGAAAGATGAAGCCACGCAGTTCATCGTGTCATGGATCAACGTTCCTTTCTGGAGCGTGAGTTCGCCCGGCTATACCGGAAGCAATACGTTCCAGCTGATCCTGAACAAGGTGGATAGCACCATCACCATGCAATACCAGAGTGCTACAGGTGTCACCGGCAGCAATGGTCCGATCATCGGGATCGAGAGCATTACGGGCAGCATCGGACTGGCTCGCTCACAAAGCATGATGCCGGCAGCGGGTTATGCCGTGCGCTTCTACAACCCGGCAACACCCTTGCTGCAAGTGAAGGATGCTTCCGTGGATTGGGTAGGGGAGCCCGGCACCGGTGGGATCACCATGGCGGTGGGCGCAACGCTGCCTTTGGCCACACGCATACAGAACACAGGGAATCAAGCCTTGGCACCGTTCACCTTGGTAAGCAAGGTGATCTCCGCCGGTGGACAGACCATCGTGACCGAAACACTCACAGTGGATGCTCTTCAACCAAGCGGTACCGTTGAACCTTTACTAAGTCAAGCTTTTGTGCCGAATGCGCCCGGTACCTACAAGCACCAGATCACGCTTTCCGGCATCACCGGTGAACTGGTGACGGCTAACAATGTCATGGAGCGTGAGGTGGTGGTCTATTCACCCACAGCGAACATCAACAAAGTAAGCTGGGCAGGACTGACGGACGATGGCTTGGGCCTGGCGTGGAACGGTGGTGATGGTGGTATCGGCGCGTATATCATGCCGCCTTTCTATCCCTGCCAGATCACCGGCACCACGGTACGCATTACCAGCAACATCGGGAGTAATTTCTGCATGAAGGTCTACGATGATGACGGTGTGGATGGCGGGCCCGGTACGCTCCTCGATAGCGTGATGGTGCAGGCTGCCAACGGTGGCGTGGGAGATCATGTGTACCCCTTGAATTCCGCGATCCAGGTCACACAAGGAGGTTACTATGTGGTATGGTACATGGTGGGCGCCAACGTGAACATCGCCGTGGATAAAGTGGGGCCTTTCTCCTTGCGCTGCTATGAAGTGCTCGGTGGGGCATGGTCCGAGTACCGCGATAGGATCTCCACGGACTTTCACCTCGGTCTGCAGATCCAGCAGGCTCCCTTCTTGGATGTGGGTGTGGCCGGTCTGATCGGTATTACCAATGGACAGACCATCAGCGCATCCACGGTTGTAAAGGCACTCGTCCAGAACTATGGGAATACCCCCGCCAGCGGCTTTCCGGTGAACTACAGCTTCAATGGCGGCCCGGTGGTAACGCAGAACTACACGGGGAGCAACATCGCTCCAGGGAATTCCGCGATCATGACCTTCACCCAACCCTTGTTGCCCTTGGTAAGTGCCACCGGGAAACTATGCGTGTGGACCTCCGCAATCACCGATAACCAAGGCCAGAACGATACTACCTGTGTGAACATCGATGTGGCGGCGGGCATCAACGAACTGGATCGCGTGGAATTGACGGTGCTTCCCAATCCAGCGCGGGATCTCGTGTCTGTAGAAGGATCGCCGGCAGGTCAGTTGTCCTTCCAAGTATTGGATGTGCACGGGCGGCAGGTGATGGTCGGTGAGCGGTTCTCCCAAGGAGAGCGTTGGACACTCGATATCGGTGGCCTGGCGGATGGGGCATACGTGTTGCGCAGTATGATGGGATCAACCGTGTTCCACGGGCGCTTCCTGGTGCAGCATTGAGGCGGCATGAAGTTTGAAGAATGGCGCGGAGGCTAACTTCGCGCCATTCCATTCAAGGTCATGTCTAAAAGATCCCTGTTGTTTCTGCTCGTTTTCTGGAACGTCCTTCTCACGGGTGCCATCATTTGGTCGCTTACACGTGCACGGGTGCCGGATCGGATCCTGAAGGAAAAGCTGAGCGGACTGAGTGACACTGAAAATGCGTCAGCATTGCCACTGTTCCAGGATAGTACCGCCATGCCCGAGGCGCGCATCGCGTACTTCATGATGGATTCCGTGCAGAACAATTTCGAACTGGTGAAAGAAAGCGCCGCGCGTGTGCGCAGCGAAGGCCAGCGGATGGAAGGGAACTTGCAGCGTGAGATGCAAAAAGCCCAAACGCGCTATCAGGAGCTGATGAGCAAGGACCATACGTACAGCACCCAATCGGAATTGAAGGCCGACCAGGCCGAGGTGGAGCGCTTGGGGGAGAAGATCCAAGAGATGCAGTCGACCTCGCAGCACCAGTTGGATGAACTCCAGACCCGGATGCTCATCGATATCACCGGCCAGATCCAGCAATTCCTGGAGGAATACAATAAGGTCGCCGGTTACGATTACATCTTCAGCATCCAGGATGCAGGACAGATCTGGGTGGGCAACAAGGGACTGGACGTAACATCCGCAGTGGTCTCCGGCCTGAATGCCAAGCACAGGGCCCGCAAAGCTGAGAAAGGGGAGAAGCCCAAGGAGTAACTCTGCTATTACTGGCAAGGGCCATGGTGGAAAGCGCATCCATACACCCAAGGATGACAACCTTCAAGGCCCTCATTGCGATCCTGTTGGCAACATGTGGGGTGGCTGCATTTGGCCAAAGTGCAATTTCCAAAAGCAAGGACCGCGTGGAGATCCTCAACGCGGACCGCTGGGAGTTCAATCAGAAACTCGTTCCCGGAGCCCAGCGCTTGATCGGTAATGTGCGCTTCCGGCAGGAAGATGCCTTTATGCAATGCGACAGCGCATACCTCTATGAGGATGAACGCGTGACCGCCTTCGGAAGGGTCCAGTTGACGCAAGGCGATACACTGCGCATCACGGGACAGCGACTGGATTATTCAGGAAAAGAACGGACTGCTCGCATCACCGGGGATGTGCGCTTGAGCGATCCCGGAATGGAGCTCACGACGCAATCCTTGCTCTATGATGTGCGCGGACACCGGGCCGCATACACTGAAGGGGCACGCATTATCAGCAAACGGGATGACAACGTCCTGACCAGCGGAAAGGGTGCCTATTTCACGGATGGTCGAAAATTCATCTTCAGCGATAGCGTGCGGCTTACGCATCCTGAACGTACGATCGAGGCTGACACGCTCCATTATACGACCAGCACAGGACTGGCGGAATTCTTCGGCCCCACACACATTACCCAAGGGAATACCCGCATGTATTGCGAGCGGGGTAGCTACAATACGCGCACCGGGTTGGGACGCTTTACCAAGGCCGCAAGCATTTTCAGTGAAGGGCAGATGCTCACTGGAGACACCCTGCACTATGACCGCACCACCGGTGAAGGAGCCGGCTGGGGCCATGTGACCATTACGGATACCGTGAACGACCTATTGGTGCGCGGGCATCTGGGAACCCATAACCAGATCGAGGGTCGCTCCATGGTGACCGGTCGGGCGGAAATGGTGATGATGATGGGAAAGGATTCGCTTTTCCTCCACGCGGACACCTTGTTCGCGAGCCAGGATAGCTTAGGGCAAAGGCGTGTGGATGCGCGCCGGAACGTCCGCTTCTTCAAGAGCGACCTGCAAGGAGTATGCGATACCATGACCTATGTAGGCGCGGACAGCTTGATCACCTTACGGGGGCGGCCGTTCATTTGGAGCAAGGCGGATCAGATCAGCGGAGATACGGTGCGCATCAAATTGCGCGATGGGCATGCTGAAACCCTCTTGGTGGAAGGGGCCGCCTTCATGATCTCCGAAGTGGATAGCATTCACTTCAATCAAGTGACAGGCATTACCATGATCGGCAAGTTCCAGAACGATGAACTCACGCAATTGACCGCAGAGGGCAACAGCCGGACGGTCTACTTCGCAACCGAACTCAAAGATTCCGTGGAACAGGTCACAGGAGTGAATCGGGCAGATTGCAGCCGCATCACCGTTGGATTGGACAGCGGCAAGGTGAGCACGGTCAGCTTTATCACCCAACCAGCTGCCACGCTTTACCCCTTGGATAAAGCACCCATGGAGGAAATGCGTTTGGAAGGCTTCCAATGGAATGCCGCAGCAAGACCCGAGGACCGAGAGGATATTTTCCGGGAGACGCCCACCAAAGATCCGGACTGAGATGCAGGCTCTTGCGCGTTGTGGCAGTTAGTGATGGTAGTGGGCAATGGCAGTTCACAGTGGCAGTGGGCGCCAATCACCAGCTACGAGTCACCAGTCACAGGTCAGTAGAACGCAGTGACCACGGGACGCAAGCAATCTCAAGCGCCGGCCTGACAGCTGACAGCTGACACCGGACAACTACTCAGCTATGTACCGCACGAAATCCGGCAACGGCTTGCGGTACCCCTTGGGCCATTCCTCAGTGGGATAACCCATGTAGAACAAGCCCAAGCAGTGGTCTTCCGGCCCAAGCTCCAGGAAATTGCGCATGGCTTCACCAGTAAGCACGGCTCCGGTGCTCCAGAACCCACCGAGCCCATACGCTGCACACGTGAGGTACATGTTCTGCACAGCGCAAGCCACGGAGTATTGCTCCTCATGCAGCGGGATCTTTCCTTTCGGATCGCGCACCATGCCGAGGGCTACTACCACGCTGCTCTGTAAAGGACGCTGGACATGGTTGTCGTACTTCCGTTGCATGAACCGCTCGGGAGGTGTGATGCGTAGGTATTCCGAACCCATGAACGCTGAAAGGCGCTCCCGTCCTGTACCGGTAAAAACGCTGAAGCGCCAAGGTTGGGTCATACCGTGCGTGGGAGCCCAAGTGGCATTGCCAAGCACTTGGTCGATCACATCCCGTTGCACTTCCCGTGGGCTAAAGTCCTTTGGTTGAATGGAACGCCGATCGCGGATGATCGCCGTGATCTCGCTTACACTGTGTCGCATACTGAAAATTGGATTGCTGTGCGCAAAGAGACGAAGAAACGGCCGAGTAGGGGTGGGGTCGTTCCAAGGTCAAGCAGCAGAATCAATTTCTCGCATGTCTTAGGTTTGCACTCAACCAAAACACATCAGATGGTCCTTGATCGATACGCTGCTCTCGCAATCGCACTTCCCTTCGCGCTCGCCGCCGGTGCGCAATCCATCACCTTGGTGGCTCCGGGTAATGTACCGGAACCTGGGGCTTCCTTTCTGGTTCAACGCGGAGCATACGTAGCACCTGCAGCCGGTGGCGCATCCGTGCTCTTCGATTTCAATGGCCTCACCAGCACTTCTTCCCGTACCTATACTTGGCACAACCCTGCCAGCCTGCCCAATGGCGCACAGTTCCCGACAGCGGAATTTGCATTGACCAGCGAGGGGCCGGATACCATTTTCTACAAGACGAGCAGCAGCGGCATTGAGCGGATCGGGGATACCCAGACCATCTCCGCACTCGGAACGGATTACCATTTTACCACTGCCTATTCCAACAGCGTGTGGGAGATGCAACTACCGCTCACGTATGGCTTCCCTTTCTGGACCGACTTATTCCAAGGGTCATTCACGGTGGATGGAACCACCGCCACACGCAACGGCGCGATCAATGGCACAGCTGATGCATGGGGCCGTGTAGTGATGCCCGGAGGAGCCGATACCGTAGAGGTATTGCGTGTAACCACGCGCTTGACCGAGGCTATCCCATTGACTGTAAGTGGCTTCACGGTCAACGTGGCCCACGCTCATAATGTGAACGCCTACTATCCACTTTGGGGTAAGTTCCCGGTGGTGCGTACGGTCTCGGATTCCTTGACATCCCAGTTCCTGAACTTGGATTACGCATACACCGAATGGATGGATGCAGCAGCGGTAGGGATCACTGATGTGGACATGGAAGCTGCAGCCCTGCAGGTGTTCCCTAATCCAGCATCGCAGCAGGCCACGGTGGTATTCGCCAGCGCTTCCAATGCAACCTTCGATGTACAAGTGATCGATGCACGCGGTGCAGTGGTGCAGCGCGCACAGACCGTGGGCCGCACGATGGACCTGGATGTCTCCAAGTGGGAAGCAGGCCAATACCAAGTGGTGTTGACCCACCCTGATGGGCGACGCAGCGTGCGTTCGCTCGTGGTGGTTCATTGAGCGCTTCCGAACAACACAGGAGGTCACCGGAGCCCTTCCCTATCCAGCATGATGCGCTGGATAGGGAAGGGCTCCCGCTCGTTATCTACCCCTTGCACGCGACCGATGACCATGGCCAGCGCAGTAAGCGCAGGGTGTTGGTCGAGCAGGTCTCCCGCCTACCTGCGCTGCGGCCCAGTGCCGATCGACGCTCGGTTACCTTTGTACCGGTGTTCTGCGGTAGTTCCGTGGTCACCGGAAAATGCTTGGGATCCGCTTTGAAAAATACCTGCCGCCGAAGGACGATCGCACGCCCTTCGAAAAGCTCCTGCCGATCTTTCTGGAGATATTGACCCACACCAGTGGCGATGTGGAGGAGGCGCTCGATTGGATGCAGGAAGTCGACAAGGAACACGGGCTGTTCTCCGCGGAATACACCTTTGAGAACTTTAAAGAGGACCTTTTCAAGCACGGGATCCTCGGCGTACCCACCAAGGGCAAAGGGATGAGCCTGACCGGCAAGGCCGAACGGCTGATCCGCGAGCGGGCCTTGGAGCAGGTCTTCGGCAAGCTGAAGAAGAGCGACCGCGGCAGCCATGGCTTGCGGCGAAGTGGGCAGGGCGATGAGACCACCAGCGACCGGCGCTCCTTCCGCTTCGGCGATGGCATGGAGCAGGTGGCCATGAGCGACAGCATCCGCAATGCACAGCAGCGGGGCATCGACGAGCTGCACATGACCGAGGACGACCTCGAAGTGGTGGAGACCGAGCACCAGAGCGCATGCGCCACCGTGCTGATGATCGACATCAGCCACAGCATGATCCTCTATGGCGAGGACCGCATCACCCCTGCGAAGAAGGTGGCCATGGCCTTGGCGGAATTGATCGCACGGCGGTATCCAAAGGACACGCTGGACATTGTGGTCTTCGGCAATGATGCTTGGCAAGTGAGCCTGAAGGACCTGCCCTACCTTCAAGTGGGGCCGTTCCACACCAACACCGTGGCCGGGCTGGAACTGGCGATGGACATCCTCCGCAGGCGCAAGCTGAAGAACCGCCGCATCGTGATGATCACGGATGGCAAGCCCAGCTGCATCAAGCGCGATGGCGAATATTACATGAACAGCTTTGGCCTGGACGAATTCATCGTGGCGCGCACGTTGGATGCCGCCATGCGGGCCCGTAAGGCCAAGATCCCCATTACCACCTTCATGATCGCGCAAGACCCCTACTTGCAGCGCTTCATCGAGCGGTTCACCGAAGTGAACCAAGGGCGCGCCTTCTATACCGGCCTACAGGGTTTGGCGGACATGGTGTTCCGCGATCATGCCAGCAACCGTAAAGCCTCTTGAATTCCAACCTCCATACCCCGCCGTTCGGGCGGGAGAGCTTCCGCCCCAACATGCCTAAAGAACCAAAGACCCTCGGTGAATTGAGAAAGAGCGGTTACACCTCCCGCTCCGTGAAAGAGGAATTGCGTGCCAACCTGATCGCACGCATCCGCAGCGGCAAACCGCTTTTCGAGGGTATCCATGGCTATGCCGATACGGTGATCCCGGCATTGGAGCGCGCCATACTGGCGGGCCACAGCATCAACCTGCTCGGCCTGCGTGGGCAGGCAAAAACGCGCATGGCCCGTTCCCTCGTCCAATTGCTGGACGAATGGCTGCCCGTGGTGGCCGGCAGTGAACTGAACGACGATCCCTTTGCTCCGGTATCGCGCTATGCGAAGGACCTGGTGGCCGCCAAGGGCGATGCCACACCCATTGCGTGGATGCACCGCGATGAACGCTACACCGAGAAATTGGCCACGCCCGATGTAACGGTAGCGGACCTTATCGGCGACAGCGACCCCATCAAGGCCGCCAACCTGAAGCTGGATTACAGCGACGAGCGCGTGATCCACTTCGGCCTCGTGCCACGCAGCAATCGCGGCATCTTCGTCATCAACGAGCTACCCGACCTGCAGCCCCGGATCCAAGTGGCGCTCTTCAATATCCTGCAAGAAGGCGATGTGCAGGTGCGCGGCTTCAAGATGCGCCTGCCGCTGGACATTCAGTTCGTCTTCACCGCCAACCCGGAGGACTACACCAATCGCGGTGCCATCATCACCCCGCTGAAGGACCGCATCCAGAGCCAGATCCTCACGCACTACCCCGACAGCATTGAACTCGGCATGAAGATCACCGCGCAGGAAGTACGCTCGTCGGATCAACAACGCGCCATGGTGGACGTGCCGGACCTGATGCGGGTGCTGGTGGAACGCATCGCCATGGAGGCCCGCGAGAGCGAGTTCGTGGACCGCAAGAGCGGAGTGAGTGCCCGCCTGGCCATCGGTGCCTTGGAGAGCGTGGTGAGCGCGGCCGAGCGCAGGGCCCTGTACAATGGCGAGAAGCAGACCATGGTGCGCATCAGTGATCTCTTCGCGGTGGTACCGGCCATTACCGGCAAGATCGAACTGGTCTATGAGGGGGAGCAGGAGGGGCCTGAAAAAGTGGCCCATCACCTTATCGGTCTGGCCTTGCGGAACACCTTCAAGAGCCTCTTTCCCGATCCATCCCCCAAGCGACGGGCCGGCACCAACGATCCCTATGCGGAGGTGGTCACTTGGTTCAATGAGAACGAGACCGATTTGCTGCTCGATGGAAGATCAACATCCTACACCGCAGCATTGAATACCGTGGACGGGCTGGACAAGCTCCTGCCCTTATACCCTGCACCCATTGCCAAGGAGGAACGCGCCATCTGGATGGAATTCATCCTGCACGGCTTGGCTGAGCATAGCCGCATCGGGCGCTCCAACTTCGCCACGGGGATCCGGTTCGGGGATGTGCTCAGCTCCATATTGTCCGATGATGTGGATGATGAGGACGAGGAGGGCGATGCCTTTGATCTTCCATAGCCAAGCAGCACCCTTGTTCCAACGCACATTGCGTTCCCGGGTACCGGGGCCTCCGGATGGGGCTTCCAAGCAGGAGGGGGCGCACCCCGATCTTAAGGTAACTCCCGCGAACACTGGGCTTTACGCTGCTTTTTTATTCGATCACCAAGCAAGTTACCTTCGCATCGCGATGACGCCCCCGGACATCCAACAGAACGTGCAGAACATCTTCAGCGAGTACCTTGAACAACAAGGCCACCGCAAGACCCCTGAACGCTTCGCCATCCTTAACGAGATCTACGCCCAGGACGGTCACTTCGACATCGAGCGATTGTATGTCTCGATGAAGCGGAAGAAGTACCGGGTGAGCCGCGCCACCTTGTACAATACCATGGACCTCCTGTTGGATTGTCGCTTGGTGCGCAAGCATCGCTTCGGTTCAAGCCAGGCCCAGTTCGAGCGGGCGCATAGTTTCCGCCAGCACGACCATGTGATCTGCACCGGCTGCGACAAGGTGATGGAGTTCTGCGATCCCCGCATCCAGCACATCCGCACCACCGTCGCCGAGGTCATGGGTTTTGAAGTGAGCCACCACGCATTGCATATTTACGGCCTCTGCCCCGATTGCATCACCGAACGCAACAGCAAGAATGACCAGCACAGCAACGGATAAACCCGCTTTCAGCCTACATGTCACCGACGAGGAAGGAGCGAAAGTGTTCCACCTCAAAGGCCGCTTGATGGACCAACAGCAAGCGGATCACCTGATGGAGGTGCTGGATACCAACCTCAAGGACAACGAGGGCATCAACGTGATCCTCGACATGGGGGAACTGCTCTACATGAACAGCACCGGCCTGAACATCATGATCAGTGTGCTCACCCGCACGCGGAAGGCAGGCGGTGAAGTGCTGCTCGCTGATATTTCGCACGGCGTGCGCCAGCTTTTCGTGGTAACCAAGCTGGATACCGTGTTTCCTATCCTCGATACCGTCGAGCTCGCCTTGGCGAAGCTCCGCGCTTGAGCCATGGCAGCACAAGTGGATGTTCTCCTCGGCGCACAATGGGGCGACGAGGGTAAAGGGAAGGTAGTGGACGTGGTGGCGCCGGAATACGACGTGATCGCTCGTTTCCAAGGGGGGCCGAATGCCGGCCATACCCTGATCTTCGACGGAAAGAAACACGTGCTCCATACCATCCCCAGCGGCGTATTCCGCCCGGGCGTATGGAATTTGGTGGGCAACGGCGTAGTGATCGATCCGGTGATCTTTCTGCGCGAGGTGAAGAAATTGGATGATGCAGGTGTGGATGTACGACCACGCTTGCTCATTAGTCGCAGGGCACATTTGATCCTGCCCACACACCGCGCCTTGGATGCCGCCAGCGAAGCTGACAAGGGCAAGAAGAAGATCGGTAGCACCCTCAAGGGCATCGGACCCACCTACATGGACAAGACCGGCAGGAACGGCTTGCGCATGGGGGATATCGAGCGTCCCGATTTCAAGCAACGCTATGACGCGCTGGTCGCGAAGCACGAACGCTTGTTCTCCATCTATGACCACAAAGTGGAGTGGCGCAGCCAGGAAGCTGAATGGCTGGAGGCCGTGGAGACGATGCGCCAATTCACCTTGGTGGATAGCGAGCATTGGCTGGACCAGCAATTGCGCGACGGAAAGTCGGTACTGGCCGAAGGCGCACAAGGCACCCTGCTGGACATCGATTTCGGCACCTATCCCTTTGTTACCTCCAGTAATACCATCAGTGCCGGGGCCTGCACGGGCTTGGGTATCGGGCCATCCCGCATCGGAAAGGTCATCGGTATCTTCAAGGCCTATGGCACGCGCGTGGGCAGCGGTCCGTTCCCCACCGAATTGCACGATGAAGTCGGCGATGCTATCCGCAAGGCTGGCAACGAGTTCGGAAGCACCACCGGCAGGCCGCGTCGCTGTGGCTGGTTGGACCTGCCCGCGCTGCGCTATGCAGTGATGATCAATGGTGTGACCGAGCTGGCCATGATGAAGGCCGACGTGCTTAGCGGCATGGGCACTATCCGTGTCTGTACCGGCTACCGGATCGAAGGAAAAGAGATCGACAAGCTGCCCTATGAGCTTCCGGACGATGTGGAGCCGATCTATGCTGACCTGCCCGGTTGGGGAGAATTGGATCCGCAAAAGCCCCTACCTGCCGAAGCGGAGGCCTATATCGACTACATCGAGAAGGCCACGGGCATACCCATCCGTATCGTTTCCGTAGGTCCGGACCGCACGGCCACCATGCTTCGCGACGTGGCCACGGTGGCCCGTTGATCCTGTGTATGGGTGGTCGACGATCAAACCGGTACGTCCCTCCGAAGACGCCGGTGGAGCTGCCGCCCTACGTACGGCAGCGGCTCGGCGCTGAGAGTGACCGGCTCTTGGAGGCTCTGTTATTGCCGCCGCCGATAAGTATCCGTCTGAATCCTTTGAAGCCATCCGATGCCCAAGGAACTCCGGTGCCTTGGTGTGAACACGGCCGATATTTGGAGACCCGCCCCATCTTCACGTTGGATCCGCTGTTGCATGCCGGTGCCTACTATGTGCAGGAAGCCAGCAGCATGCTCTTGGCGCAAGCCTTCCGAAGCTGTACTGAACTTCCTTCCGATGCCGTGGTGCTGGATCTCTGTGCCGCCCCCGGCGGAAAGTCCACGCACTTGGCAGCGCTTTTGCCACCGGAGGCCTTGCTGATATGCAACGAAC
Organism: Cryomorpha ignava; assembly: GCA_040391235.1. Taxonomy (GTDB): domain Bacteria; phylum Bacteroidota; class Bacteroidia; order Flavobacteriales_F; family PHOS-HE28; genus PHOS-HE28. Next base: position 528,282 of record JBEBYG010000001.1, on the reverse strand, counting down.
CGGTGCGGGCGCGGCAGGCCAGCCTAATTGAAAACCTGTGGAAGTGGGGCCGCCCGAACGTGGTGATCTCCGGTGCTGCACCGGAGGCTTTCCGACCCATGGGAACCTTCTGCGACCTGATACTCGTGGATGCACCCTGCTCAGGTGAAGGCATGTTCCGCAAGGATCCCTATGCACGCACGCAATGGGGACCTCACTTAGTGGAAACCTGCGCTACTCGCCAAGAAGGCATTCTGGATGCAGCGTGGGAAGCACTGCGGCCCGGTGGCTACCTGATCTACAGTACCTGCACCTGGGAAGCCTGCGAGAATGAAGACCAAGTGAGCCGGCTGCACGAGCGGGGAGCCGAGGTGGTGGATATTCCGGTGGATCCCGCATGGGGAGTGGAGGTAACGGACAGAGGTCTGCGTTGCTACCCACACCAGGTGCAGGGCGAAGGATTCTTTCTGGCTGCGGTGCGCAAACCGGTTTCCGCCAGTGAGACCAACAGCGCACAACCACGGAAAGCCGGATCAGCAGGCGTGGAAATGCCTTGGCACCATTGGTTGAAGGAACCCGGAACAGTTGCAACGCTGGAAGTGGAAGAGGTGCAGTACGCGATCGATCAGCGCTGGTCGGGCTTGGTGAATGCACTGACCCGCACGGTTCATGTGCTGGCTCCCGGCATTCCCGTAGCTCAGCATAAAGGGGAGGGCTGGGTGCCCCACGCGGCCTTGGCGCTCAATACTTTATTGGATCAACGGGCATTCCCCGCCGTGGACCTGGACCGGGCCGAAGTACTCCGGTATCTGCACGGCGAAGCCTTGTCCGCAACCGATGGCAGCGGCACGGCACTGGTGCGTTACCAAGGGCTGGGCATCGGCTGGGTGAACGGGGCCGGAAAGCGATGGAACAACAAATGGCCCGCACCATGGCGCATCCGCATGCGTTGAATTGGAGCGCCCCACAGAGACCGGGGCCATTACTTTGCGTGTGATATGTCCCTGCTCGACCGCTCCCTCGATCTGTTCGATCGCCACAAGTATGGCATCATCGGGACACTTATGCTGCATACCATCCTGTTGTTCTTTCTGAACATCAGCACTGTTCAGAACCGGGTGCCGCCGGAAGGCCCCGAGCCGATCCTCTTATCGATGGACAGCGATGAGCCGCAACCTGAGCAGGAGCAACAACAACCGGGTGAAGCGCCTCTTACACCCCAGCAGATCACCAACTTGGCCAGCAATACCACCGCGGAATCAAGCCCCGACCGGAACATGTCGCGCGCGGCGCAGGAACGGATGGCCCAGAACGTGGAGAAGGACCTCTTGAACATGGAGAAGGAGGAGTTCGATCGCTTGGCGGAAGAGCGCAGGGCGCAGGGCAAGGAGATCACTGTTCCGGAGCTTGATCCCAGCAAATTCGATAAGAACAGATACATGGACAAGGCCCCGAAACCGGTGAAGGTGGAGGGGCTCACAACCGTGTCGTATGATCTTGTAGGACGCAGCGATATCCGGCTGGACGTGCCGGCATACCTATGCAAAGGCAGCGGAAAAGTGGTGATCCGCGTGGCCGTGGACCGCAATGGGAGCGTGACCAAGGCCGAGGTGGACGCGGGCGCTAGCACCACGCAAAGTTGTATGGTGGAGAATGCGCTTTCCTCAGCAAGTAGCGCCCGGTTCTCCAGTTCCGCAACAGCGCCCCAACCGCAGCGGGGAACGATCACCTACGTTTTTCTGGCCCAGTAGGGTCAGAATGGCGGAAGGCCGCGCCCAGAGCGGACATTTCGACATTCTCGACTGTTCCTTCTTGCCCGTTCTGACAGGTCCGCGGCGTTGGCACCCTCTTCGCGCAACGCCCCGTGATCACCTGAACGATCACCTAAAAAGGAACACAGAATGAACTATTTGAGAACCCGTCCCTATACCGGGACCTTCCAGCCGCTCACTGGTATGCTGGAGCATTTCTTGGGCAACATCGACCAGATCCAGGGTCGCGACGATATGCCCGGCAACCTTCCTCGCGTGAACATCGTGGAAAAGAATGAAGGATTCAAATTGGAACTTCAAGCTCCCGGCTATGCAAAGGAGGAATTGAAGTTGAACGTGAAGGAGGACGTGCTTACCATCAGCGCGGAGCAAGAGCAGCAGGACGAACAAGAGAGCGAGCGCTACACACGCCGCGAATTCTCCAAACGCTCCTTCACCCGGAGTTTCCGCCTACCCGAACTGGTGGATGCCGATGGCATCAAGGCGGAACACCTCAACGGGGTGCTCACCGTCAGCATTCCGAAGAAGGCGGAAGTGAAGCCCGCCGTCAAGGAGATCAGCATCGGCTGATAGCGTCCAATGCAATGGCAAGGATGGGTTCCCGAAAGCGGGGACCCATCCGAACCGTTCGCGACTTCTTCGCATGCAACATCACCCATCCTTTCCTCGTAACACCCTTTACTATGTCGAAACCGTTGATCGAATATTACAAGGAGGTATTGTCGAAGATCAGCTATGCAGACCAAGCTGTCTTCCGCAAAGAGATGCGCAAGGCCTTCCGCCGTCTATTGCCGGAGGAACGCGAAGACCTGAAGCAATGGTTCCGATCCACCTGCGTATGTAAGACCGATATGGGGACCACCGGCGAGCTGCAAGCTCAACCAGTGCGCAGCAAGCAGCGTTAGTTGAAGGTCTTGCTGTCCCAAGCGTCCTTGCTGAATTGCCCGAAAAAGGTGAACCAGCTGAACGCAGTGGCGGCACAAATGATCATCGTGGTGGAGAAGAAGGCTCCGAAGCGATGCATGCCCCACCAAGGAGCAGCCGGGTCTGGCGATAACCAAGCAGTAGGCACCAACGCGGAAACAAGCGCAGAGAGGACCAATACGGTAATGGTCAATTGCAGCCAACCGCGGACCGGCCATCCCAGAGCGGCCCGCCAAGGGTGCAACTCCCGGCCCCATTGATGTACCAGGTAGTATTGCCCGTTACCCAGAGGGACGAACAGTAACGGGTCCGAATCACCATCACATAGCTGGAAGCGCTTCGCCGGGGCCATGATCATAAAGCCACGCAAAGGAGCATCCGCTCGGGCTTCAAGCTGGCGCAGAGCATAGACCGCCTCGCGCGGAATGGCGCCCTTGAAACGGCCAGCTGGCAAAAAACGAAGCCGGTAGCGCACACAATTCTTCCGGATGTCCTCCACATCAAATAGGCGGGAAGGGTCCAGTTCGTGGATGCAATTCTGTCTGGCCTGCATACTGGAGTGTATCGCTGCCAAGGCCAGATCGTCCTTTTTCTCCTCCTTCTCCAGGATAGAGTAGACCTCTTGCATAACGGCGCCTTGACCTCTCAGGAGGCTGGCGAGCTCATCTTCCCTGGTGTGCGACATTCGGGTATGGCTTTACATTATTCTTCGCTTTGGTCACCTGTACCCAAGCTTTCCAGCTCGGCTTCTGCTGCAGGGGCTTGGATCCAATTCTCGCTGATCGCCGGTGCTGCACAGAGCTTGCAGGTAGCGGTTATGTCCTCCGCATCACCTTTTTCCACCACGGCATGCCAGGTGCTGTCAAAAGGCAAGGAGAACCGGATCAGTCCATTCTCTTGTTGGCCTTTGAAATAGGTATGGGTGCGGCCGCCAGCATAATTCTTGAACTCCTTGCCGGTCATGAACTTCACCACAGTAGGGGCGGTCGGTTCCACCTCGATCACTTCTCCTCTCTTCGCCGCATACTTCTTGAACAGGAACTTCATGTGTTGCTGGTTGATCAGGCTAATGTAATGGTGCACCAGCGTAGTGGTGCGATCAGAGTTTTACACTGAGGATGGGAAAGTTGGTGCGATTGACGATGTCTTCCGTCACGCTGCCGTTCACTACATGGAAGAATCCTTTGCGCCCGTGGGTGGCCATGGCGATCATGTCCGCATCGATCGCACGCGCGAAACCGAGGATGCCTTCCTCCACGCTGAGGTCATTGTAAATGGTGGTGCTGAATTTGCGCAATTCGTGCCGTTGCAGGAACGCATCGATCGCCTTGTAGCTGTCCGTACTGCGCTGGAAACTACCCGGCGTGTTCACCTTCAGAAGATGCACCTTCGGGTCGAACAGCCTTACGATCGGCCTGAAGGAATCGAACTTCTCAATATCTGTGGTGGTGAAGTTGGAGGCATACACCATGTCCTTCACATCGAAATCCTCCACGTTGTGCTTGATCACCAGCACGGGCATTGGCGCAATGCGCACCACCCGTTGTGTGTTCGATCCCACCATGCCTCCAAGGCCCCGCGCACCGTTGCTGCCCATCACTACCAGGTCCATGCCGCGCAATTGTTCATTGCGGAACATCTCGGTGATGCCGAACTGGCGCAGCATGAAACGCTTCATGGTGATCCCTTGGAGGAAGGGGAGTTCGGGCACTTGGTCGAGTCGCAATTCGATATCCTCGCGCATCCGATGATTGCTTGAATGGAAATCCGTCATGTCCTCATAGACATGGACCAGATGTATGGTGGCTCCGCTCAAGCGTGCGAGCTTCGCTGCTACCCGCAGCGCATCGGTGGCACAATCCGAAAAATCGTATGGGACAAGGATGTGATTCAGGGCCATAGCTCTTGGGTTTCTACCGGGCATGAAGTTACTCGAAGCAGTGATCCCTTCAAATTCCTAGCCCGATTTTACATTCCCCGCATCGCGGTGTGATCCTTTATATCTTCACCGCCCACCATGGCACGTCTCCATCTAGCCGGTACTGAAAAAACTCCGGAAGTGCTGTTCGACACGCAGGCCGGCACGCTTCAATTGGAGGGATGCTCCATCCATGAGAACGCGGAGCGCTTTTTCAGGCCACTGATCGATCAGGTAGAGCTTTACATACGTCAACCGGCGCCGCAGACCCTTGTGAAGCTTTCCCTTACTTATTTCAATTCCAGTAGCTCCAAGTACATACTGGATCTGCTGAAGCTGCTGGACGAGATCCACCTTTCGGGGAAGGGTAAGGTGCTGATGGAATGGCACTATGAGCACGAGGATCTCGACATGGAGGAAGCGGGGCAGGACTATATGTCCCTGCTGGAAATGCCGGTGAAGCTGGTGTGCAATCCTATTCACTGAAGCGCTGGTCCCATTGGAACTGGGAAATGGCCAGGCCTTCCTTGAAGTAGAACGTCTGCCCCCAAGCGTGCACCACTTTCCGGTAGATAACGGCCCTGCCATCATCATCCACGGTCCGCTCGGTCACCACTGCACCGGCTTCCACATAGACCCGTTCCCCCGTCGTTACAGGCCTGCTCTCATTAGCGGGGGTGCTGCGCACCGCTGGCTTGGCCGTTGTAGGAGGTGTTCCGATAGGTTCATCCACCTTTACTTGGGAGGCTATCACCGGTGATGGGGGGGGCACAGTGGCAGGGGCCTTCGGGGCGGGTGGCACAGGTTTAGGAGCTAGTTCGGGGACTGCCGGAGATGGTGGGGCTGGTGTAAGTACCGGAGCGGGGTTTGGGCTCGGGCTGGGAGGTTGGACCACCGCAGGCACCTCGGTCACTTGCGGTTCGGGCATGGGCTCGGGCGTGGGGAGCGGCTGTGCAGCGGCCTTCTCTTGGTCCCGCTTCTTGATCAACGCCTGCAGATCTTGGATCTTCACCTTCGGATATACGTTATACGGCCGCATCACCCGGGCCTTTTCATAGGATGCCAATGCGTCCTCATAGCGAGTGGCCTGGAAGTCGTGGTCGGCCTGTCGCATCAGTGCTTGGTAACCACTATCCTCGGCGGCTTCCTGGGTTTCCTTGGCGGCTATTTGGGAACGCTCTTTCGCGGAGAGCTTATCAAAGTCCTTGGCGAGCTTACCGTCCTTTCCTTGGGCTGTTCCATCCATCGCCCATGCACACACCAAGAGCGCGCAGAGCAGGCGAACAAGAAAGGTGGAACGGGTGTTCATCGATGATTAGTGTGGAGCACAAAGATGCGGTATGCAAGGTGGGGCGGTGTACGTTTTTTAGGCCCGAAGCGTTCCGTCGGCAACAAACCCGCACATTTGTAGGCTCTATCAGCAAAGACCGGACCTTCGTCCACCACAAGAAACCAAAACGAATGAGAACCCTCCTAACAACCTGCGCAGCCACATTACTACTCTTCAGTGCCTGCAAGAACGACCCCACCGAGAGCGAGCAGTACAAGCAATTGGAGCACGATAAGGTCGTGGTAGCGGAAGAGAATTCCATGAAGGACTCCACCATCAATGAGATGTTCGGTGCCTTCAACCGGGTGAGCGAGAACCTCCGCATGATCCGCGAGAAGCAGGGATTGCTCAGCAAAGGAGGAAAAGGAGTGGAGGGCGGTGCCACCATGGAGCAGGGCATCGTGGACGACCTGCGCATGATCGATTCGTTGCTGAATGAGAACAAGAAGATCATTGCGCGCATGCGGAAGGCCTCTGCAGCCGACGATAACAAGCTGTCCGAACTGAGCAAGGCCATCGCCGGATTCGAGAATTCGGTGAAGGAAAAGGATGCGGAGATCGGTTCCATCAAGGAACAGCTCGCCAGCACCAACGCCTCCTTGGCCAGCATGATCCAGATGTACCAGGATAAGGAGCAACAAGCCAGCATGCAGTTGGGTGAACTGCACACCGCCTACTACTGCGTGGGTAGCCAGAAGGAGCTGCGCGAGAACAACATCCTCACCAAGGAGGGGGGCGTCATCGGTATCGGCAGCGTGAACAAGCTGAATACGGCCGATCTGAACAAGAACTACTTCAAGGAGATCGACATCACCAAGGTGACGGTGATCCCGGTGGATGCCAAGAAGGCCAAGGTGATCACCGCGCACCCGGCGGGGAGCTATGAGCTGGTGGGCAAGGACCGCGTGAATAACCTCACGATCAAGGACACGGCCGCCTTCTGGAGCCTCTCGAAGTACTTGGTGATCCAGGTAGAGTGATCCCGGCCTATGGCCAGCTTACGCTGCCATCAGAATATTGTACAAATGAAGAAGGGCCGCGATCTGCGGCCCTTCTTATTGATCCAACCGGATCGGTTCACTGGATCGATTTCATTGCAGGCTCGGCGGACTTGATGGGTTCCTCCTTTGCGGCGGACTTCTTTGCGTCCTTCTTACCGGCGCAGCAGCCCTTGCCGCCTTCCTTGCCGCAGGCATCCAGCTTGCCGGAGCTTTGGAGTTCCATCATCTGCTTCTGCTGGCGAGGGTTCAGCAATTCATTGATGGAAGCATAGGTTGCTTCATCCTGCTTCTTGGCTTTCGCATCCATCACTTCGCAATGGCCACGCATGCCCATCAGGCTCTCTTCGTTCTTGGTCAACAACTCGCTCACCTTGGCGGCTTGCGCATCGTTCAGGGCCAGCTCCTTGGTGAGCATTTCGGCCTTCGCCTTGGCCATATCGGCGCAAGCCTTTGCATTGTCCTTATCGGATTGGGCGCTCGCCAGTGACGCAACACTGATCAAGAGTGCAGCAGCGAACAATTTGAACGTCCTCATGGGCATGTTTGGTTTTTGTGGTTACGAAGATAGAAGGTTCGGTGGAATGAGTTGTAAGCGCCGGGAACGTGTTGGTTTTGGCCCGCCAGCCACCCCTCATACGTAGCGAAGGCAAACAAGGTGCCACAAATGAACACGGCCTTTAGCCCTTCGAGTACCTCAGGGATCGAAGGCCTCGCGACTCAAAGCTCCGGACTCACTGGCGTCCGGAGAAAACAGGAAACACCAGCTGTGACCCCTTCAGGGTCGATTCACGACTTGACATTCTGATACAATATGCTGTGACCCCTTCAGGGTCAAATGCATTGCTGCCATTGGGTTCCGACCTCGAAGGGGGCGCAGCCGCAGCTCATTTCCCCAGAGCTTTGGCAGGGTCACCCTCAGGAGTCCAGCTTTATACCCATGCAGGAGAGGTGCTCCAGAGCGTTAGCCGATATTATCCCGGACGCCAGTGGCTTCGGACTCAAGAATCCCGACTCAGGACGACTTCGCTCCCCGTACCATCCGCTCAATGGAATCCCACATCTCCGGCTCGATCATTTCCAGCATGTTGAACTGGCCAGCGCCCTTCAGCCACTCACCGCCATCGATGGTGACCACTTCGCCATTGATATAGCCGCTATACGAGGAGATCAGGTAGGAGGCCAGGTCCGAGAGTTCGCGGTGCTCGCCCACGCGGCCCAGCGGGACGCGTTTTGCCATGTCGAACTTCTCCACCATATCGCCGGGTAGCAAGCGTTGCCATGCGCCTTTGGTAGGGAAGGGGCCCGGTGCGATCGCATTGGTGCGGATGCCGTACTTGGCCCATTCCACCGCGAGTGATCGCGTGAGTGCCAGCACACCGGCCTTGGCGCAGGCGCTCGGTACCACGTACCCACTGCCCGTCCATGCATAGGTGGTGGTGATGTTCAGCACGCGTTTGTCCTTCTCACCCTTGGCGATCCAGTGCTTGCCGAAAGCGAGCGTGCAGTTCACGGTGCCCATCAGCACGATCCCGATGATGGTCTCAAAAGCTTTGGTGCTCAATCGCTCTGTAGGGCTGATGAAGTTGCCGGCTGCATTGTTCACCAGGCCATCCACCTTGCCGAATGCGGCCACTACCTCTGCCAGCATCCGGTCCACGTCCTGCCAGCTGCGCACATCGCAGGCCACAGGAAGCACCGTGCCGCCGGTGGCCTTCTCCATTTCCGCCGCGGTAGCCTTCAGTACATCGAGCTTTCTGCTGGTGATGCACACCTTCGCGCCCAAGCGCACAAAGCCTTCGGCCATGCTCCGGCCCAAGCCGGTGCCACCGCCGGTCACCACGATCACCTGCCCTTCCAAAGCGCCGTCGCGCATCATGCTTGCCTTTTGCTCCATCTCTCTGTTTCAAGTTTCAACTTCAGTATTCTTTATTCCGGCGCATTGCTCCTCGGCAAAGGCTGATCCGTCTTTCTATCCACGGGTCCCTTTGCTGGTTGAACAGGTGCCTTGGGGGTGGCATCCGGGGATCCCTTGCAGGAGGTGGCGATCAGCTCGTTCACCTCGTTCCCGTACAGCCCTGTGAAGCCCTTGTCCAATGCTTGGCGCAGGAGCATGCAGGCCTTGGTGGTATCACCTGTCTCCAACGCGATCACGCCCAGGTTGCGGTAGACGAACGGGTTATGCACCTTCTTGCGCCTGGCCCGGTCGATGTCGCGGATGCCGCGGTCGGTATTCCCGCTCTTGTAGTAGCTCCAGCCCCTGTTGTTGAAGGCATAGCTGTAGTTGGGGTTCAGCTTGATGGCGCGGTCGTAATCCGCGATGGCACCGATGTGGTCCCCATTCCACGCGTATGCATAGTACCCGCGGCTGTTGTAGTTCACGGGATCGGAGGGGGCCAGTTGGATGGCTTGATCCAATTCCTTCCGGGCCATTCCGCTGTCTCCCATCATGGCGGCGATCTCGCCCTTCACCCGGTGCAGCCGCGCCGATGCCGCGGAGGTGCCCCCTTCAAAGGCAATGGCGCGATCGATCTCCTGCATGGCCTCGGGCAAGTGTTTCCGCATCTGCTCCACCATCGCCAAGCGATAGCGGGCCTCCAGATTCGCTGAGCGCTCCAGGACCTCCCTCAGATGCACTGCTGCACTATCCAACTGCCCTAGACCTTGCTCGGCCAAAGCCAATTGGTAAAGACCGGCCACACTGTCCGGCAACAAGCGGATGGCCATGCGTGCATCCGCTTCGGCCTTGGTATGCTCAGCAATGTTGTTGTACCCCTCGGCACGCAAGGCATAGAACTCGGGATGGTTGCCCTTACCCAGCATGCCCGATGCAACGCGGATGGCCGGATAGGCCTTGCCCCGCTCCAATTGGGAACGCACTTTCTTCTCTTGTCGGGTCTGCCCTTGTGCCAATAGAAGCACCGGCATTAGCACGGCCATAAGAACGATCCCGTAACGCATGGGGCTAAGGTAGGAAGGGGAGGTGGCGGTCCGGTTGGCGAGATGCATGATCTTCGTCCCGCTATCTTCAAACCGTATGCGCCTTCAATACCCCGCCAAGGTCCTCGTCGCATGGGGCGAGGCCATCAGTGGCAATGCCACCATCCGCGATTGGCTGATCAAGAACGGATATCCTGAACTCGGCATTTTCGTGTTCGCCATGTACCTGAAGGCGGATGCGCGCAAATGGCTGCTTGACAACCGACAGGCCCACCTGATGGCGGTGATCAGTGGGATCGAGGGCGACAAGAAGGCGCTGGAATGGCTGGAAGCCCACGACTTCCTCGTGCTACGAAAGGTGGCCGAATGCGGCGGCGATGAGGAAGCCTTTCAATGGCTGCTGAACAAGGGGCACCGCGAACTGGCCATGCTGGGCCTGAAGATGTGGTCCGTGAAGATGCAGATCGAGGACGACAATCGAGATCCGCATAAGTATTCCAGGGAGTGAGGCGAAGAGTGGACGCCGAGGCGCTGAGGCGCAGAGAATGCATGATCCGGCATTCAAAGGAGGGAGCAGTTGTCAGTTGTTCGTTGTCTGTTGTCAGGCGTGGCCGCGACGGGCGGACGCATCTCTCATAGCTCCATCAGTGGTCTCCCGAAGGGGGGCCACCCCGATATATATATCGGGGCATATCGGCCCTGATGCACCTTGGAATCCATCAATAGAACCTCCGCAGGTTCAAGCGAGGTGAGGCCCACTGGCCCACTGCCACTGCCAACTAACAGCCGCATCCACGAAGCACAGGACCCAAAAGCCCCGCAAAAGGCGGAGGAAGCCCTGCCAACGGACAACTGACAACAGACAACTGACAACTGACAACAGACAACTGGATCAATGATCGATCCGCTCCACGCGCTTCACCTCGGGTACATCGCGGAGCTTGTCCACCAAGGAGCGGAGGTGCTCCGCATCGTGCACATAGGCCATCACCTTGCCTTCGAAGATGCCGTCCTTGCTCTCGAAGCTGATGCTGCGCATGTTCACGTTGTTCTCGTGGCTGATGATGGTGGTGATGCGGTTCACCAGGCCCACGGCATCGATGCCGCTGAACTGGATGCCGGCCAGGAACTCCACGCTGTCCTTGCCTTTCCAGCGGGCCTTCACGATGCGCATGGCGAAGTTGCTCATCAGCTGCACGGCGTTGGGGCAGTTCACGCGGTGGATGCGGATGCCCTCGCCGGGGGTGATGAAGCCGAAGACGTCGTCGCCCGGGATGGGATGGCAGCAGGGCGAGAGCTTGTAGTCCATGCTCTGCAGTTCGTCGCCGATGGTGAGCGTGCCGCCCTGCGTGCCCCGGATCTCGGCCACGATCTCCTCCAGCGGCCGCTCATCCTTGGCGCGCACGCCCTTGGGCAGGATCAGCCGGCCGTTCTTCACGGTGGGCTGGGGCATGGCGTCCAGGTCGTGCCGCTCGCGGGCGATCTTCCAGAACAGGTCCGTGGGCGAGGAGGCCAGCAGGTGGTCCTCCAGCACGGCGATGTTCTCCTCGTTCACCTTGGCGCCCCATGCGCGCAGCTTGCGCTGCACGGCCTCCTTGCCCACGATGGCCAACTTGCGCTTCTGCTCGCGCAGGGCCTGCTTGATCTTGTGCCGCGCGCGGGCGGTCACCACGTAGTTCAGCCATTCCTCCTTGGGCTGCTGCTTGCGGCTGGTGATCACCTCCACCTGGTCGCCGTTGCGCAGCACATGGCTCATGGGCACCAGCTTGTGGTTCACCTTGGCACCGATGCAGTGGCGCCCGATCTGGCTGTGGATGTCGAAGGCGAAGTCCAAGGCCGTGGCACCCATCGGCAGGTTGCGCATTTCCCCCTTGGGGGTGAAGGCCATGATCACATCATTGAACAGGTTCAGCTTGAAGTCGTGCACGAAATCAAGCGCGTTGCTGCCGGGATCGGCGAGTATCTCGCGGATCTTGTTCAGCATGCCGTCCATGGCATTGGCGTGCTCCTCCTCGCCTTTGTAGCGGTAGTGCGCCGCCAGGCCCATCTCGGCCACTTGGTCCATGCGGCGGCTGCGGATCTGCACCTCCACCCATTTTCCGCCGGGGCTCATCACCGTGGTGTGCAGGCTTTCGTAGCCGTTGGCCTTGGGTAGGCTGATCCAGTCGCGCAGCCGGTCCGGGCTGGGCTGGTAGTAGTCGGTAACGATGGAGTAGACCTTCCAGCAATCGGCCTTTTCCAGTTCAGGCTTGCTTTCCACGATGATACGTACTGCGAAGAGGTCGTACACCTCATCGAAGGTGACGTGTTTCGTCAGCATCTTCTGGTAGATGCTGTAGATGCTCTTGGGTCGCCCCTTGATCTCGAATTCGAACCCCTCCTTGTCCAATGCTTGGCGAATGGGGAGGATGAAGCGGCTGATGAATCGCTTGCGCACGGATTCGCCTTTCTTGAGGCGTTGTTCGATGTCGTGGTAGATCACCGGTTCCTGGATCCGCAGCGCGAGGTCCTCCAGTTCGCTCTTGATGCTGTAAAGGCCAAGCCGGTGGGCCAGCGGGGCATAGAGGAAGAGCGTCTCGCTGGCGATCTTCAGCTGCTTATCCCGCGGCATACTTTCCAGCGTGCGCATGTTGTGCAGGCGATCGGCGAGCTTGATCAGGATCACGCGCACATCCTGCGCCAGGGTGAGCAGCACCTTGCGGAAGTTCTCCGCCTGCATGCTGTCGGTCTGCCAATTCACCCCGCTGATCTTGGTAAGCCCATCGATGATGGTGGCCACGGTATCGCCGAAGATGTCGCGCACATCCTCCAAGGTGAGGTCGGTGTCCTCCACAGTGTCGTGCAGCAGCGCAGCTACCACACTGGTTACGCCCAGCCCGATCTCCTCCGCGCAGATGCGCGCCACGGCGATAGGATGATAGATGTAGGGCTCTCCGCTCTTGCGCCGCTGTTCCTTATGGGCCTCCACGGCAATGTTGAAGGCCTTGCGGATGAAGCGCGTGTTCTCTGTAGTGCGTTCACCGGGTACGGCACGGAGCAGACCACGATAGCGTCGAAGGATCTGTTCCTTCTCAGCCTCCAGATCGATCGGGGCGGTGGTCTCAACGGTACTGGCCATGCTTCAAATTTACTGGGGAATGTCCTATGCTGTTATCGTATGTCTTATGCCGGTTGTCCTATGTCTTATGCTAGTTGTCTTATGTCCTATACGGGATCTCGGTATGAGCACCCACATAAGCCAGTCCCCATAAGACCTAAGACCTTTACTACCTCGCAGGCAAGATCTCGCCTCGTACTTCTCCGAAGCCGATCCGCAGTCCATCGCGCTCGCAATGTCCTCGGATCACCACGGTATCACCGTCCTCCAGGAATTTGCGCTGGCTGCCATCCTTCAGTGTAAGGGGCTTGGTGCCGCGCCAGCTCAGTTCCAGCAGGCTGCCGAAGCTGTCCGGAGTGGGGCCGCTGATGGTGCCGCTTGCCATCATATCACCTGCCCGCACATTGCAGCCGTTCACCGTGTGGTGAGCCAGTTGCTGGGACATGCTCCAATACAAGTGCTTGAAATTGGTGCGGCAGATCACGGTCGCCTCTTCGTTGTTGGGTATCAGCGAGGCTTCCAAGGTGATGTCGAAGCTGTGCTCGCCGGAGTGGCGCAGGTAGGGCAGCGGGGTGGGATCCTGCGCGGGGCCTGCCGTGCGGAACGGTTCCAAGGCATCCATGGTCACGATCCAGGGGCTCATGCTGCTTCCGAAGTTCTTTCCCAGGAAGGGGCCCAAAGGCACATATTCCCAGCTCTGGATATCGCGTGCACTCCAGTCGTTGAAGAGCACCATGCCGAAGATGAAGTCCTCTGCCTCGTCCACGTCGATGCGTTCTCCGAGGGGTTTGCCTTCGAAGGTGATGAAGGCCGTCTCGAGCTCGATGTCCAGTTGCTTGGAGGCGCCGAAGATGGGCGGCTCCTCGGGGTTGGGACGCATTTGGCCCATGGGGCGCTGGATGGCCGTTCCGCTCACCACAATGGAGGATGCACGACCGTGGTAGCCCACCGGCAGGTGCAGCCAGTTGGGCATCAACGCGTTCTCCACACCGCGGAACATGGTGCCCACGTTGGTGGCATGCTCGCGGCTGCTGTAGAAGTCGGTGTAGTCGCCGATGTTCACCGGCAGGTGCATGGTTACTTCGTCATTGGGCAACACGGCCTTCTCTACCAAGGAGGTGCGCTCCTGCAGGAAGCCATTGTCGGAACGGAACAGTTCCATCAGGCGCTGGCGTAGCTGGCGAATGCCGGCTTTACCATGCTTCATCAAAGGATTGAGCGTATCGGCGCTGAACACGGCCTGATCAATACCCAGGTCGTTGAGCAGGTCCGCGTTTGCGAGGGCCTGCAGATCGATCACATGGTCGCCGATGCGGCTGCAGGGGCGGGGAGCATTCCCTTCGGTGCTGCAGATGCCGAACGGGATGTTCTGAATGGGGAAGTCGCTGTTGGCAGGCGTTTCCAGCCAAGAGCGCATAGCGGTATTGTTCGAGGAATTATTGGGGTCGGTCATGGCGCAAAGATCGCTATCCTGCGCCGCTGGATAAAACGGGCCACGGGATGCGTCCACCCTTACTTGTTCAATACCGGATCCCCGTCCGGATGGCCGTCCTTTCATCCACAGATTACACAGATGGCCACAGATGAACGCCGTTGCCCCGGCACTATTGAAGTCTGCGACACACCATCTGTGTTAAGCACGTCAACGCCGGAGTGTGCGATACGCCATCTGTGTACATCTGTGTCCATCTGTGGTTAAGCACTTTCAACGAAGGAGTCTGCGACACGACATCTGTGTCCATCTGTGCCATCTGTGGTTAAGCACTTCAACGCCGGAGTCTGCGACACGACATCTGTGTCCATCTGTGCCATCTGTGGTTAAGCACTTTCAACGCCGGAGTCTGCGATACACTATCTGTATACATCTGTGTGCATCTGTGGTTAAAGACTTTCAGCGACGTCATCTGCGATCCTCCATCCTCCATCCCGGAAGATCCTGATCGATCAGTGGACCGTCACCACCCGATACGCCACGATCGTTTTCTCATGCGATCGGCTCAGGCTCCAAGGCAACTTCTCATAGCTCGAAGTGTACATCCCAGCGAACTGTTCCACACAGAAGAACGTGGCCAGCCCCGGCGCTTCGGTCCATCGGGCGATCGGTTCCACGGTCAGTCGCTCTTCCAAAAGCTGGGCATCGTAGTCCTCTGGGATCACCAGGATGTCCCCGACCTCCACGTGGCTATTTGTCCGGCCATACATGGGCATGCCCACTTGCTCTGCGTACCACTGCCAGCCCCAGTGGCCCAAGTTCCAAACGGTTCCGGCGGTTTGTTGCTTCATTTCCTCAGCGATGTGGGGGGCTTGCTGTCGATAGAAGTTCGCGAACTGTTTGTCCGAAATGGTGAGCAGGATGCCCAGCACCCCGGTACAGGCCAACGCCAAGGTCTTCTCGCGGATCCGCGCAGCAGCCAACGCGGGAGCGATCAATAGAAGCACCGGAGGGATCAACAGAAGCACATAGCGTGTGGCCATGGTGGGGGAGAAGAGCGCGAGGAAAAGCGCGGGTCCCAAGGCCCAGAGCACCAACGTCCAAGGACCTGCAGTGGTAAGGACCAGCTTGGTGGGTACATATCGGATGCAGTAGGCCACCACCAGCACGCCGTTCAGTGTAAAGAGGATCCGCAGGATCTGATCAGAGGCGGGTTCCGCGATCAAGCCGGCATAGGCAGCGACCACGAAAAGCAATGCGAGCACCACCGCGCCTAACCATGCGGGGAAAAGCCAGCGAGCGCGGCCCGGCACCAACCCCCGCAGGAAGAGCGGCGTGAACGGACTTACCGCGCCCAAGGCGGTGAGCAAGGCCAAGGTTCGCACGAAGATGCCGCGCACAGAGGGGTCGCCGCCTTGCCGATCCAGTAGATGGACGCTTCCGTACTCGTGCAGGTTCCAGCCCGACCACGCTGCGAGGAGTGCTACGGGTATCAAGGTGAATGGCAGCCAGCGCCATTCGCGCTTCAGCGCCAGCACCAAGGGGAAGACCAGCAGCAGTGGCAGCGTACTGTACTTGATGAACAATGCACCGCTCAGCGCCAAGGCGGCCCATGCGTAGCGCGCACCCCGTCGCATCGTGCCGGGCACCAGCAGCAGGTTGAAGAAGAGCAACTGCATCGCCAGTAGCGGCACGTCCGTCATTAGGCCTTGGTTCACCAAAAAGGCCGGGCAAAGTGCAAAGAGGGCGGTGAGCCACAGGGCCTGCTTTGGAGCATAGTGCCTCGCCAAGCGATGGAAGCACACCAGCGCCAGCAGCGTGAAAAGCGAGCGCATGGCATGCATGGGGCCTTCGGTGTAGCCGAAGAAGTGTCCGGTAACGGCCACTACGTAGAAAAATCCCGGCGGTTGGTTGAAGTGGTGCAAAGGCTCCGGATCATAGCCCCAGTTCACCTCGCCAGAAAGCGGTGTTGCCGGATGGTGCTCAAGCCACTGTGCCGCCTTCAGGTGAAAGGTATCGTCGATGTGGAACGCCTTGTTAAAGTCCAGCGCTGTAATGCCCGTCCAAAGGACCAAAATGATCAGCGTGGATCGGCGCACGGAGGAAAGCATTGGGGGCAAGGTAGCGGAGCAACGGGTCGTTGACCAACGTGGGGGGCCTACCGCTTGTCATGCCGTCTGTCATGCCGGGCCAAACCCGGCATCACAATCGTCTGTCAACGACGTGATCTGCGACACGCTATCTGTGCACATCTGTGAAATCTGTGGATGAACCTTCAACGACGGCATCCGCGATAAACCATCTGCGACACACCATCTGTGCCCATCTGTGTCCATCTGTGGTTCAAGATCGAAGACGATACCTCCGGTGAACAACCGGGAACAGCAACGCATCAATCCGCGGACCTTGCAGCCTTCGTGCGCCCGATCAACACCCCCAGCACCACGTTCTCTTGCACGAACCAAAAGTGCTGGCTGGCGCGGTCCTCCGCTTTGCCGGTAGTGAGCACACTGGGCAGTTCGATATACCCGGCGCGGACGTTGGCCCGCAGGAATACGCGGTCCCAAAAGAGGCCGAACACACCTACTTGCGCCCCAGCGCCATAACCAGCCAAGTGGAATTTGTTGTTGATGCCTTCTCCGAGCAAGCGCACATCCGTACGCGGGATCACCGGCCCCACGAAAAGTCCTTCCGTGAAGTAGATCGCTTGCTTCCCGTTCTTGCTGGACCAGATGCGGTCGTAGTGGTCCGCGTCCAGAGCCAGCAGGTTCAGGCCGTCCGTGTGCTCGTAGGTGAGGAAGTCGGGAGTCAGGCGCACCTCGCCGGTCTCGCCGGAAGTGGCATACGCGGGGGAGCGTTCCCTGCTAATGATGCCTGTGAGCTGGACGCGCTGATCATGCGCCATCACATACTTCATGTGGTCCAACCCCAGGGAAAAGCTCCATTTGTCGGTCAAGAACCAGCCCACGCGGTAGTTGTACTGCGGGATCCAGATGTACTTCGGGTTGAAATAATTGTTCAGCGTGAACGCCTCCGGCTTGTCCTTCGCCACCACATCATGCAGGATGAAGTCGTAATCGCTGCCGGTAAAATGGATATCACTGGTGGTGAACTGCGCCCGGTTGTAACCCCAATAGGCGAAGACACGGTGTTTCAAATGCGGAACGTTCTGGGCCGCTGCTGTGAGGGTGAGCAACAGGAACGACGCAGCCATGAAGACCGACAAAAGCGCCGAGCGCTGTCGATGGATCAAGCGGTCAGCCGCATCATCCACAAGCACCCCATGCTCGATAAATAGCGGGCCGATGCTTTTCGGGTTCTTCATCTGTTCGGTCAGCGATGCAACAACGTCGATGGAACATCTGTTCCTGCACAGGACAACATCCAAACCACCATCATTCAGCGGAAGCTCAAAAGTATCTGCGACAACCCATCTGTGCCGATCTGTGTTCATCTGTCGTTGAAACCGTCAACGACGCCATGCCGCTTGCTGCGGCATTACGAAGTCTGCGACAACCCATCTGTGTCAATCCGTGTGCATCTGTGGTTAATCCTTTCAACGACGCCATCTCAGACACCCCATCCGTGGCCATCTGTGTCCATCTGTGGTTAAGGCTTTCAACGACGGCATCTCCGACCCATCATCTGCCCCGATGGATATCGGCGGATCCGGTTACCAAGCAAACAACGGCTTCAACCTCATCATCCCGTTCACCTGGAAACGGATGCGATCCAGCTGTGCCTGATCATTCTTCTCCTTGAAAGCGCTGTCCATCAGCTCCACGATCTGCACACACTCGCTCTCCCGCAAACCCCGGGTGGTAACCGCCGGGCTGCCAATGCGGATACCGCTGGTAACAAAGGGGCTTTGCGTATCGAAAGGGACCATGTTCTTGTTCACCGTGATATCCACTGCACCCAGGATCGCCTCGGCCTCCTTGCCGGTGAGGTCCTTGCTGCGCATATCGATCAGCATACAATGGTTGTCCGTGCCACCGCTCACCACATGGTAACCTTTGGCCATCAATGCCTTCGCCATGGCTGCCGCGTTCGCTTGCACGCGCTCGCCATAGGTAACAAAGCTCGGGTCCAGCGCCTCGCCGAAAGCCACCGCCTTGGCAGCGATCACGTGCTCCAACGGGCCACCTTGTGTGCCGGGGAACACCCCGCTATCGAGCAGCGAGCTCATCATCCGGGTTGCGCCCTTCGGCGTCTTCAGGCCCCATGGGTTCTCAAAATCCTTCCCCATCATGATCAATCCACCACGAGGTCCGCGGAGTGTCTTGTGCGTGGTGGTGGTAACGATGTGGCAATGGGGCAGGGGATCACCCATCAACTTGGCGGCGATCAATCCGGCAGGGTGGGCCACGTCAGCGAGCAACAGGGCGCCTACTTCGTCCGCAATGGCACGGAAGCGAGCATACTCCCAGTCGCGGCTGTAAGCGCTGGCACCGCAGATGATCATCTTCGGCTTCACCTCGCGGGCCTTCTCCGCCACCTTGTCCATATCCACACGGCCGGTCTCCTTCTCCACACCATAGAACGTGGCGTTGTAGAGCTTGCCGCTGAAGTTCACCGGCGAGCCGTGGGTAAGGTGCCCCCCATGGCTCAGGTCGAAACCGAGGATGGTATCACCCGGCTTCAGACAGGCCAGCATCACGGCGGCATTGGCCTGGGCGCCGCTATGCGGTTGCACGTTGGCCCATTCGGCCCCGAAGAGCTTCTTCACCCGATCGATGGCCAAATTCTCGGCCATGTCCACGAATTCGCAGCCGCCGTAGTAGCGCTTGCCCGGCAGCCCTTCGGCATACTTGTTCGTCAGCACCGAACCCATCGCCTCCAGCACCTGCGCGCTCACATAGTTCTCGCTGGCGATCATCTCCAGACCCTTGGTCTGTCGCCACCGCTCCTGTTCAATGATGTCGAAGATCGCGGCGTCGCGCGTAAGGGTGGATTCGATGGCTTGTGTAGGTAGCATGATGGAATGGAGATGTGGCCGCAAAAGTAGCCCGGGGGATGGATCGGTTCCATTCGGGCCTCACCCAGTGGACCTTGATGCGCAAAGCGCTGAGTTTTTTTGTCCACAGATTACACAGATGGACACAGATGAAATGCCGACCGCCGAACTGAACCACGGATGCACACAGATGGACACGGATAGTGCCGTTGCCGTGCTGGTTTAACCACAAAGCCGCGGAGCGCAAGGAGGCTCACAGATGAATGCCAGACCCCGATGAGGCTGGTGCGGGCCCGAGAAGCATGTAACGCCTCCTCTGTGTTCATCTGTGGTTCAAGCCTTCAACGCCGCTATCTCCGACCCTCCATCGCGGGAGGGGTATTATGATCATCTGCCCGATGCATATCCGGGGAACGATGTCAAGCGAATTACCTTGCCGCACCGCCCACCATGCATCCGCGTCCCCCTTCCAATTCCACGGACATCTCCCGCCACTTCGGGGCAGTCCTCGTCATCAGCAAAAAGGGCGACCACCCCCGGAAACGCACCATTGATAAGGCCCTTGGCCAATATGGCATCGCCCATGAATTCCTCGATGCCACCATGGGCCATGACCTCAGTGCGGAGGAAATAGCGGCCGTATACGATGAACAGGCCGCACTGCACCACAAGACCATCCCCCGGAAGCTGCACGCCTCCAACATCGGCTGCTGCATTTCCCATCGAAGAGCCTATGCGGAGATCCAGCGCAGAGGCTTGCGTTCAGCGCTGATCTTGGAGGATGATGCCGAGCCCATCCCCGAACAGCTCACCCACCTGGAGCAGTGCATCAGTGAGCTACCTCCGGATTGGGACCTCTTGTATCTCGGCATCCGCGGCCATCGCCGGGCGCCGTTCAGCTTCTGGCTCAAGCTCTACCTCATCCTGCCCTTGGCCCGGCTGTTCAAGCCAAGCAAGTACCGCCTCAGCTACGCGGAAGCTTCCCGGCTCTACCTGCGCCACTATTCCAACTCACTGGACCGTGCGGGCTACCACCAAGGCACGCATGCCTATGCGGTCTCCCGCAAAGGTGCCGACATCCTCCATGCCCATGGGGCACGCATCTCAGCACCCGCGGATGCCACCATCGGCACCTTGATCATCGAGGGCAAGCTGAATGCCTTCGCCGTGCGGGAGAACATGTTCACCACCACAGGCTCGGACAGCCAGATCGTACACGAGGAGAAAGGAGCCGGATTGGCTTAAGAATCTTCAACGACTTTGTCTGCAATTGATCATCTGCGTCAATCTGCGTCATGCCGCCTTCTGCGACACTATGAAGTCTGCGGTTAAGAGCCTTCAACGACGTCATCCGTGGCCCACCATTACTTCCGATGCCTATCGGCTTCTCATCGCCCCAAGTACCCCAAGCTCTCCAAGCTATCCACCAGCTGCCCAGTGAAGATCTTCGCCCCGGTGCTGTTCAAGTGGTTATGATCGAAGAACCAGTTCCGGTCATCGATACCCGGAGTGTTCGTGTAATCCAAGTATCGAATGCCCGTGCCGGTGAGGATGCTGTCCATGTAGTGGACCAGCACTTCATGCCCTTCTCCACGCATGTTGCGACGCGCATAGTGGCTGGTCATCACCACGGGAATGCCCCGCTCGTGGCAGAGCTGAATGCACGCTTCGAGGAAGTGGCGCTGCCGTTCCAAAAGTTCCACGGACTTCTTGGAAGGAGGCCCGGCCTCGGTCCCTACGCTGTCGTTCTTCACGGCGTAGCCCAGGCCGATGTAATCCGGATTTGTGTAGGCAGGTTCCGTTGGATGGGAGATCATCCGCAGGGCCATCATGTTCAGCCCGCGCAGATCGCGTAAAGCCCACGCCATCCCCATTGCTGCGCCATCACTGGTCACGTTCTGCGTCAGGTCGGCTGTGCTTTCCAGTCCGGTGTTCTGCATGGAACCCTCATACACGTCGAAGACCAACAACCCACAATTCGTACTGTCCAGATAATGCTTGATGACATAGTAGCTGTTCATCGGGGTCTGCGCACTGGAGCCGAGGTTGAACACCTGGTGGCCGTGCTCCGCAAAGACGGCTGGATCATAACCGCGATAGGCATGGGAGGAGCCGATGATGACCGCATCCCAACGGGTAACGGGATCGAACTCGTGGAACCGCTGCCAGGAATGCCCTCCGGGTAGATTGTAGTAGTCGCCGGTTCGGAAAATGAGGGGCACGCCATTGATGGGCACCTTGATCATGGTGAACATGGCCACTGCATAGATCACCATCGCCGCTGCCGCGGTCTGAAGAAGGCGATTTGTCAAAGGGCCCATCAGAACTGGAAGTAGATAAAGCTGGTGGAACCGAAGTAGCCGAACAACAGGATCCCCGCGAAGAGCACTCCGAAGAGGGCTGCACCCCGGAAGCCAGAAGGGATGGGACGCTCTTGATTGATCCAAGCATCATAGATCGGATCGATCAGCATGAACAGACCTACCAAGGCCAACGTGGTATCGAACATGCTGCGGGGCAGTTTGTAGTAGAGCCGGCCGAGGTCATTCGGAGTGATCGGGGTGCTGAAGAGGCGACTTACCAAGATACCCGCATCGTGGATGCTGTTCGCCCGGAAGAAGATCCATGCAAAGCTCACCAACTGGATAGTGATAAAGACGTTCAAAGCGCGCTTCAACCGGGGGCGACTTTCCAGCCCCAGCAAGCCCGAGAATCGGACCATCAAGGGCGCGAATACGATGGCCAAGATCAGGTAGGTACCGTGCAGCCCGCCCCAGATCACATAGGTCCAATCCGCGCCATGCCACAGCCCGCTCACCAGGAACACGATCATCAGGTTGTAGTACCAGCGCCACTTTACCACGCGGTTTCCGCCGAGGGGGATGTAGAGGTAATCGCGGAACCAGCTGCTGAGGCTGATGTGCCAGCGGCTCCAGAACTCGCTGATGTTGGCGCTGCGGTACGGCGTGCGGAAGTTCACCATCAGCTTGAAGCCCATCACGCGCGCAGCCCCCAAGGCAATGTCGGTGTAGCCGCTGAAGTCACAGTAGATCTGCACCGCAAAGAGGTAGCTGGCCAAGGCGATGGAGAGCGCCCCATACTGGCTGGGGTCGTTATACACTTGGTCTACGACCACGGCACAGCGATCGGCGATCACCACTTTCTTGAAGAAGCCCCAGAGCATCTGCTGCAGACCCGCGATCACTCGGTCCTGATCGAAGAAGGAGCGGATACCCTTGCCGAGTTCGGATGAATTGATCTGCCGCAGCAGGTTCTCCGGGCGCTCGATCGGTCCGGCCACCAGCTGCGGATAGAACATCACGTACAAGGAGAAAATGCCGAAGCGGTGCTCGGCCTTCTGGTGCTTGCGGTACACCTCAATGGTGTAGCTCAGGCTCTGGAACGTATGGAAGGAGAGGCCGATCGGCAGGATGATCCCCAGGTCGGGCACGCCGTAGTTGAAGCCCAGCCCGCGCACGGCCACGGCGATGCTTTCGTTCAGAAAATTGAAGTACTTGAAAAAGGCCAGCACGCTCAGGTTGGCCACAATGCTGGCTGTCAGCAGCAGCTTGCGTTTCCGTCCTTCATTGCGCTCGATCCAGATCCCGGCGAAGTAGTCCACCATGATGGTGAAGGCCAGAATGAGGATGTACACCGGCACAAAGGCCATGTAGAACCAACAGCTGGCTCCCAGCAGCACCGCCCAACGCCAGCGGTGCGGCACCACGAAGTACAGCGTGGTCACCAACGGGAAGAAGATGCAGAGAAAGGCGAATGAGTTAAAGAGCATCCCTTCAGTCCTTCAGCAATTCCTGTAGCATGCGGCCATACACCTCACTGGCATTGAACTGCCGGCCCCAGAACGCGCGGACCTGTTCCCGCACCTCCGTGCCATACCAGCCGGTTCGTCGGAACCCCTGAAGCGCATTGCCGAGCAGCTCGGGAGTAAGGGCATTCGGTAGCAGGACACCGGTCTCCTCCGTCACGATCTCGCACACCCCGCCGGCATCGGCAGCCACCAAAGGAATGCCGAAGCTTGCCGCCTCCTGTAACGCCACGGGCGCGCCGCCTTCGGTGTAGCTGGCGTGTACGAACACATCTACGGGATTGGTCTTGTACCAAGCGATCACCTCCGCGTTCGGGCGACTTCCCATGAGTTCCACGTGGATGTTGGGAGGCAAGGTCTTCATCACGGCCTCCACGTTCGCCCGCTCCGGGCCATCCCCGAAGTGGGTCCAGTGCACTGGGCCGTCCACATTGCGAAGGGACTCAGCGATCAGCGGCACGCGCTTCAGCTCCACGAAATTGGAGCAGGAGACCACCCGCAATTCATCTGCGGGCGACCAAGGGCCAAGGCCGTTGTCCGTGGTGGCCAGGTAGGAGATACTGAACTTGTCCGCAGCTTCGGGATAGCGCTCCTGCATGTGCTGGTACCCCGCCTTGGCGATGGTATACACATGCTCCACCTGCTCCACATGGAAATCCTGAAAGCGTTGCCAGCCATCCGGTGCGCGGTGCGCGAACATATCGAAGCCCATCATGCGGGTAACGAATCGGATGTGCTTGTTACTGCGTCTCCACAAGCCCAGCACCGTGGCCCAATCACTGGTCCAGTAGGAATACAGCCGCACTCTTCCCGGTTCGTACTGGCCCTCCAAGTGCTTCCGCAGCACACGTTCGCGCTCCAGCGCTTGGCGCAACTGGCTTCTGAACTCTCGTTTGTGCTTGGCGAAGATCGCGGGGGAAGGGGCGGAGCTTTTTCCCATGCGCCATACATGCAGCACGCGGGGCAGGTCCAGCAGCATGCGCCAAAGGGCGATCGGCCGGTACGCCTCCTCCTCGGTGAACAGCTGTTTTACCTCCACGCCGTGAGGCAAGGGCCTTTGCTCGCCAATGGCCAACAAAGGGAACAACCGTACCCGCTGAAAGCCTTTCGCCAGTATGGGCAGCTCGTTTTCCAGAAAGGCCTCCCCGTGTCCGAAGGGAAACCGCATGGTGAAAAGCCAGAGTTCGGT
This sequence comes from Cryomorpha ignava, assembly GCA_040391235.1. Classification (GTDB taxonomy): domain Bacteria; phylum Bacteroidota; class Bacteroidia; order Flavobacteriales_F; family PHOS-HE28; genus PHOS-HE28. The sequence goes on along the minus strand of JBEBYG010000001.1, from coordinate 503,920 downwards.
GCCTTTCTTCATCTCTGGTGGGGCGTCGCTCTGCATCTTAGGTTTTTGACGAGAACGTTGAGATGCGAGTTTTCAATAGGTAGATCCAAAGATCGCGCGGTAATCCTCCATTCAGCTTAATGTAGGTCCACAGGGTCTTTCGGTCACCCTCCAGTACTGAAAAGAACAGCCTCCTCCAGACAAATTCGGCCTCTTTCCGGAATGCAGCATCGGGGCATTGGCCCATGGCGCGGTTGGCCTGCTTCAAGTGCTGAAGCCAAACGTGCATGTCGCGGACCAGATCGGGCGATGTGTTTTTTTGTAGACGAAGACACGCCAAGTGGATATTGACCTGCTCCTGCGTTCCCTCAAATCCAAACCGTTGAAGTGCCATACGGACCATTTGTCGACGTGTGTCAGACGCCCCGTCCCCGCCGCTGACGTTCTGAGGACCGCGCCGATAGGAGAGGAGCTTCTCCTCAAGATTGCCGAAGCGCGTTACGGCGGCGAGTTCGATCATGAGGATCCAGTCCCCGCCCGATTTAGGCCAGTCCGGCTTGTAACCGATGTTGTTCTCCTGCAATACAGAACGACGAAAGATAGCCGCACAATCCGGCACTGGTGTATTGAACATAAGGCGGGCTTGGCAGGTGGTGTTGTCCAACGGGTACTTCCACACACCCTCACTTTCGCCGAACAACTGGAGCCAGGTTCCACTGGCACCCACCTCCGGATTTGCATCCATGTAAGCCACCTGCTTGGCAAAGCGTTCGGGATGGTTCAGGTCGTCGGAATCGCATCGGATTATGTACTCGCCGCGGCTCTGGTCGAAAGCCGTTTGGGTTGCACCTGGATGGCCAAGGTTGCGCTCCAATGAGATTATCCTCAGCCGTGGATCTTGAATGGAGCGAAGCATTTCCAAGCTTTGATCCGTGCTTTTATCGTCCACTGCGATTATCTCAAAGTCGCTGAATGTTTGTGCGAAAATGCTGTCCAAGGATTCCTTCAGAAAAGGTGCCGCGTTATACACGGGCATTGCCACACTCACTTTCATATCCGTTGAAAACTATGAACTTTTGGTGGAGCCGGACTGAATGGGAGCAGTTCTGCCGCCGAGGCCTCGGAACAGATAGTACAACTTGCGGAGATCCGAGGGGTTTGTCAGTCGTAGCTGCGCCCATCCAGCCAAGGTGCTGCGATCCGCAAGCGGATGAAAGGTACTTATCCAGAGGGTGTCCAAGTGTTTCTCGAATTCCTTCACGGGGAATTGCCCAGTGCTCCGGTTTTGTGCCTTGAGCCGCTGTAACCAAGCCGCTAAGGCGCGCACCCGTTCAGCAGTGGGTGGGATGGTATGGATGTTGGCCAACATCAGGTGAAGGTCCACCTCCTCTTGGCTTGCCGGAATGCCCAACAGCCGGAATGTCTCGCGGAGCAGCAGGCGGCGGTCAGCAGTGCGGTCGCGGCCATGTTTCATGTTCTGCTCGCCTTGGCGGTACAGGGTGAGGGCTTCCGGGATGTTGGCGTATTGCGCATGCAGTCCGAGTTTCAGCAAGAAGAGATGGTCTTCACCCGGGAGCAACCAGGCAGGGTCGCTGCGTAGCGCAGGGTCTCGCAACAGCGAGCGGCGAATGATGCAGGCACCGTAGCTCACTGGAAGACCAAGCAATAGGCTGCTGCGGATACCCGCATCCGTAACGGGCATCTCCATCACCCTGTTCATGGTGCCGAACATGCGCAACCAAGTGCTGGACACGCCTACTTCAGGGTGCGCATCCATAAAGGCGACCTGCTTTTCCAAACGCTCTGGAAGCATGATGTCGTCCGCGTCCAGTACGGCCAAGTAGTCGCCGAGCGCATTATTATATCCCCGGTTTGCTGCAGAGCTCCGGCCCGTGTTCACCGCGCTCTCCAAGATCCGGATCCGGGGGTCGGTAAATGCTTTCACCTTCTCAAGCCCTCCATCCGTGCTGGCATCGTCCACCACCAATAGCTCAAAGTCCGTGTGCGTGCTGTTCAGAACACTCTGTACAGCCTCTTCCACATAGGCCCCCTTGTTGTATAAGGTCATCAGAACGGTGACTTTCATGGGGCAGAAGGCATAAGCCGCGAAAGTAGACATTCCGCGAGAGAGCACTACCTCCAACAGGCCATCGTAATCCTCATGAGCAGGATCACGAACGGCCCAACCACCTTTGCGATGTCACCTTGCTCCAGTAGCCCGCACGCGCCCTCAATTCACCGGTGAGCCACATGTGGTTGAGGGCACTCCACGCATCGTGTAGGACGATCCCGTGAAAAAGGCCATTCCAACGCTTTTCCAATTGTGCTTCAAACTCACGGACCGGGAACAAGCCGAGCCGCTGGTTTTCAGCCTTCAGTTTCTTTATCCAGGCTCCCAATTGGCGTACTTGTGTTGCGCCGGGGGGCGGCCCGCCCAGGTCAGCATGAAGAAAGGTCTGCAACACGATCTGCTTCTCCGTGGCTGGGATACCGAAAAGGTCAAAGACCGCCCGGTACAGATAATGCATATCCTCCACCGCATTCCTTCCGTGGCGCATGTTCTGCTCTCCGACGCGGTAGAAGGTCAGAACTTCTTGCAAGTTCGCGTATTGGGTATGTTCACCGACCCTCAACATGAACAGAAGATCCATGCCCGGATGCAGCCAGTGAGGGTCGCAGCGCACGCCATGCTTGTCCAGGACACTGCGCCGGAGCATGCTGGCCGGATAGAGCACTGGCATACCGAAGAGCATCTGTCCGCGTGCACCTCCATCGCTTGCAGGCATTGTGATCAATCCGTCAGAACTGCCGAACCCCTTCATCTGGGATCCCACTGCGCCCACATCGGGGTGTTCATCCAAGAAGGCGACCTGCTTCGCAAGCCGGTCCGGCGTAGCGATGTCATCTGCGTCCAGCACGGCAACGTATTCCCCGCGAGCTGCATCATAGCCACGGTTAGCCGCTGCAGCCCGGCCGGTATTCACGGAATTTTCAATAATGCGGATCCGGGGGTCGCTGATCGATCTTACCCTTTCCACACCTCCATCCGTGCTGGCATCGTCCACCACCAGGTACTCAAAGTCAGTAAAGGTGTTGGCCAATATGCTCCGGATCGCTTCCTCCACATAGGGTGCCTTGTTGTATAAAGTGGATAGGACCGTGACCTTGGGGTTTGCCATTACGGCGAAAATAGCTTGACTGAAGTATCCGTGGGAGCGAATGTCATTCCGGGTATGACCCTGCGCCGGCTTTCACCGCGGGCGAAATGGCATGTTCGTCGTTATCCCGGAGCCAGTGAATAAGAACAGCTCACTTGGCAGGGGCGGCAACTTTTTCAAGGATCGCGCTCAGCTTGGCAATGCTGTCCTCTACTCGGTACATATCCTCAACGCGCCTGCGGCCATCAGCCCCCATGCGCCCAGCAAGCTCAGCGTCATCACAGAGGCGTAGCATATTGGTGAACATTCCATCCACATCGAGCTCCTCACAGAGTAAGCCCTGTTGCTCATGTTGCACAGCGTCGGCGATGCCCGCATGGCGAGTGGCTACCACCGGAATACCTGATGCCATGGCCTCCAGCACCGCTAAGGGCGTGCCTTCACTATCGCCGGACTCCGGCACAACGCTGTGTTGCACAAATGCTCTGCTCTGGTGCAGCAGGTCCGAGACCTCCTGCGGACTTTTAACTCCGCATAGGTCCACACTGCCCTCCAAGCCCAAGCCCTTTACCATCAGGCGGGTCGCTTCCCAAAGTACGCCGGAACCCACCATGGTAAGCCGGGCGTCGGGTCGCTGTTCATGCAGGCGATGGAAGGCCAACAACGTGAGCATTGGGGCCTTTTTCTCCACAAAGCGGCCGATCGATAGAAAGTGGGGAGGGGCGGTTCTGGGCGAACCGGCAGTGAATTGGAGCACATCGATACCATAGCAGTTGTAATGCACTTTCGCTCGCGGAGCGCCCAACCTTAGCAACTCTTCTTCCATGGAGCGACTAACAACCACCAGTGCGGATGCCCCTTCGAAGATGCGCTCATAGTTATTGTACTTCTCTTGTTGCTCCGCCATGTGTGCGTCGTATCCGTGGAAATGGACCACCAGTGGCACGCCAGCACCTTGGCAAGAGGCAAGTATTTCCTCTCCGGTTTGGCCATACTCAGCCAACAAGACCTGAATTTTTTTCGATCGCAACAAGGTGCTGATCCGGCGGCGCTGCATCTCGGGCACATTCAAGCGCAAGACCTGTTGCTCGAAACGATTACGCCAGCGAAAGCCGGGTGTACTCACTAAAATGGGCGTGCCATCGCCCAGTCTATTCGGCAGAAAGCCATCCGTGAGCACCAGTTCCACACCCTTTAATCGTTTCAGATGGGCGGCGATAAAGGTCTCGCTCCAAATGTTCCGGTTCGGTGAGGCAATAGCAATGCGGGGGGGAGGCATGTGGCAAGATTAACACCGTTCCCCCATTCGGATGCATTCAATAAGTTGCGTGACGCTCACGCACCCTTGCTCATGGCCAGATCGCTCAGCACGTTTTCACCGGCGGCCTAATGGCGCGGATGCGGAAGTAGTATTCATGATCGCTCACCAGATCGGTCAGGGGTGAAATGGTTTGTGGCCGTCTCTTTGAACCACTTCCGGTCTTCCGGGCTTGCTCCTAAGTTCCGCTGCTGCCGCGCTTCAGGAACGGCGCAAGGCGCACCTTAAGCAGGTAAAGAACGCGCTCCGCTGAGAGCCCTCCGTTCAAGCGGATGTACGTCCAAAGGGTTTTCCGGTCCGCTCGTTCCAAGAGGAAGAAGAGGCGCTTCCAGATGCGCTCGGTCTCTCTGCGGAAGAGCAGTTCGGGGCTATGGCCCAGCGACCCGTTGAGCTGTTCCAGTCGGCGCAGCCAGTCATGCACGCCTCGGAGCTGATCTGGAGTCTTTTCGGGCATATACATAGAGCACGCCAAGTGATGCCTCACCTGGTCCTTCGTGCCCTCGAGACCAAGCATGCGTAAGCCCAAACGCGTGGCTTCCTGACGGATCTCCATCGCTTGTGAGCGAGCGCTGATATTCTGGTCACCCCGCCGATAGAGAAGCAGGGGCTCATCCAAGTTCCCGAATTGCGTGACAGCAGCGAGTTCGATCATCAGTAACCAATCTGCGCCTACACGCGGCCAACTGGCATTGAAGCCGATCTGGTGGGTCTCCAGTACCGAACGGCGAATGATAGAGGCACCATCCGCCACGGGCGGGTTGAAGAAAAGATGGGCTTGGCAAGCTGCATTGTCCACAGGGTATTTCCACACGTCCGTACTGTTACCGAACAATTGGATGCCGCTTCCGCTGATCCCTACTTCCGGGTGTGCATCCATATAGGCCACCTGCTTGACGAAGCGTTCGGGATGGCACAGGTCATCCGCATCGAAGCGGAGGATGTATTCACCCCTGCTGTGCTCAAAGGCCACTTGGGTAGCCCCCGGGTGCCCCAAGTTATGCTCCAGGGGTATGATCCGCAGCCGCGGATCTTCGAACCCTTGAAGAATGGCCAAGCTTTCATCCGTGCTTTTATCATCCACGGCAATGATCTCAAAGTCCTGGAATGTTTGTTTGAAAATGCTGTCCAAGGCTTCCTTCAGGAAAGGCGCCTTGTTGTATACCGGCATGGCCACGCTCACTTTCATTGGAAGTAGGTCACAAGGGAGCCGGGGCGGAATGAGATGCCATGGAGCTTCGGGAACGACCCAGCCTACGGAACAGGTAATACCATTTGCCCGGCTCCGGCCTTTCGGTCAAGCGCAAGTGCGTCCATCCGGCCTGCAGGCTGCGGTCCGTAAGGTTGAAGAAAGCCTTGTTCCACAGCCGGTCCAAGTGCTTCTCGAACAGAGCCACAGGGAACTGTTCCTCCTTTCGGTTATGGGCCTTGAGCCGTTCTATCCAAGAAGCCAATGCCCGAACCCGCAGCGCGGTGGGTTCGGCCGTGTGCAGGTTGGCCAGCATCAGGTGCAGGTCCACTTCTTCCTTGGTGGCTGGAATACGCAGGATCCGGAACGTTTCCTCCAAGAGTGATCGGCGATCCGCGGTCCGGTCCCGCCCGTGATCCATGTTCTGTTCGCCCATCCGATACAGGGTGAGCGCCTCCGGGATGTTGGCATATTGCGCATGCAGGCCCAGCTTTAGCAGGAAAAGATGATCCATACCCGGAGTCAGCCAAGTGGGATCGCAGCGCACGGTGTGCTCTTGTACCACGGAGCGGCGTATGATGCATGCAGGGTAGCTCACGCGAAGCCCCAGCAACATGCGGCAGCGGATCTCTTCGTCGGTCACGGGATTTTCCACCACCACATCCTTGGTGCCGAACGATCTTAACCAAGTGCTGGACACGCCCACCTCCGGATGCGTATCCATGAATGCCACTTGCTTGGCCAAGCGCCCCGGGAGCATCTGATCATCGGCGTCCAATACCGCCACGTATTCACCTCTGGCTGCATCATAGCCCCGGTTGGCCGCTGCCGCCCGGCCGGTGTTCACCGCGCTCTCCAGAATACGGATCCGCGGATCCGCGATCGCTTTCACCTTCTCCACGCCTCCATCCGTGCTGCCATCATCCACTACCAGCAGTTCCATGTCGGTGAAGTTGTTGTCCAGGATGCTGTGGATCGCCTCCGCCACGTAAGGTCCCTTGTTGTATAAGGTCATCAGGACGGTGACTTTTATTGGGGTGGCTGGCATGGGCGTGAAAGTAGGACTAAGCATTCCAGTCCCACTTTTCAGACATTTACGCCGATCATACTTTTGCACCCAACGATGCCTTGAGCAGGACCGGTTCCCATCCATATCAACCTTGCTCTATCTGCCTTCCCTTGGTGGCCGCCGATGCGGGCGGAGTATGTGAGGTCGTAACGGAGGAGACCAGCGTCCTGCTGCCCAATGCCTTAACGGCTGAGCTGCTCGGTAGTGCACTGAATGGCTTCATGATCGTCCCTCACCCCATCCGGGACCGGGTGTATGGCTTTATTGCAAAGAACCGCTCAAGTGGTTCCGGCAGAAGGATAACGGCATGATACCCACACGGGAGCTACGCACCCGGTTCCTCGACGCCTCGTGAGCAACGCGCGGAGACGATAGTTCAACTACAGGGTGATAAGCTGGTTATCCTTGCACCCAATGGCCGAAAGAGCCTGAAGAAATGATCTTTCATTTATTGTCATCTTGGCCACGCCAATGGCGATGGGATCACAGAAAGAGAATGGCCAGAAGGGCGAACATTTTGGCTCAGAGGCCCTTCCGACACGAGAAGTGAACAAGATCTGGTATGCGTTGCTCTTTGCCGCGCTGCTGGGTCCGTTCGTCTTGCGTGAGATCTCGCAAGAGCTTGAAATATATCCCGCCGTTCTCATGCCGGTTGGGGCGAGCATGGTTGAATTGAACGATTCGACCATCACTTTTGGCGAGTACGAATTGGTTGTGATCACCGCGGATAGCACTGCATACGCGGTGAGACCAGCCGAATTGATGGGCAGCATACCACGCAATTATATATTTCCGCTCGCAAGGTCGAGCTTCGGTCTGGCACGGCCTCGATACCAAACTCGTTGGACGAATTGGTTTGGTAAGGAAAGAAACTGGACCCCGGCGGAACGTCGGCAGACGATCAACTGGTTGCGCTCTCGGATGAAGCAGTTGGGCCATACGGACGCTGTAGCGTTCCTCGTACGCAGGTCAGTACGGAAGGTCAACACCAACGACGGGTCCCTCGTGGAAGATGAGGTGCAGTCAAGTTTCGATATTTCACTGCGTGATGAACAGAATTGAGCGAATAGCACATCTGTTCAGGGAGGCAACTTGGATCGACTCCCGCTCATTGTCCATATACCGGATCCTCTTCGGGATGCTGGTGATCTTCTTTCTTCTACCGTCCTACGAGTGGTTGGCGGATGTGCCCCCAACGTTCTATTCACCTCCGCTCTTAGGCTTGGCCAATCTCTTCAGCAGGCTTCCACCGGGATGGTTCTTTACTGCACTGAATATGGTCACCATCTTTTTTGCCTGCCTCCTCACCATAGGGCTACGTACGCGCATGGCGACGTGGGGGCTGCTGGTCCTCTTGGTAGTAGGTAATTCGTTCTTCTATGCCTTTGGAAAGATCGACCATCCCATACTGCTGCTTTGCATTCTGTTCTCACTCAGTTCTTCTGATTGGGGCAGACACTGGTCTGTGGATGCCTTGATCGCTGAGAAGTTGACCGGGAAGGCTACGAACCGATTCACCGACCTCGCCTTGCTCGGCATCTTCGTTGCATTTTCCTTCTTTACTGCCGGTTTTGGCAAGGCCTTGGTCTGGGTCGACCTCGATTTCGGTACAGGGGGCTTTCTGGCCTGGTTGTTCAACGAGTACTACAGTGCAGGCCATACCGCGTTGCTGGCCTCATGGGCGGTGCATATGCCATATCGTTGGTTGTGGGAATTCGCGGACATCTTCGCTGTGGTCTTCGAGCTTGGGTTCTTCTGGGCACTGCTCAAACGAAAGCGTTGGATCTTCTGGATGACCCTGCTGTGCTTATTCCATCTGCTCAATACCCTGCTCATGAACATCGCCTTCCCTGTAAATGCCGTTGTCGCAATGGCTTTTTTTCCATGGTCCAGGATCGGTGTACCGGAACTGAGGTGGCCCGCGCTCAAGTATGTGGCCTTGATCCTGCTCGCGCTCGGCATGGTCCTTTCCACACAGCCCTTGGGAATTGCAAGAAGTGCTCTTGCGCAGGCCTTTGGTCAGAGCGGCGAGGATATCAGGATGTTGTTCTTAGCTCTTGCTTGGACGGGGCTCTTGCTGCTCTTCGTCTGGTTGCTGACGTCCCCGTTCGCCGGTACGCTGCCCTTGAAGATAGTTGGGGAGCAATCTCGCCGAGGCTTACGTTCAGTAGAATAATGGTTCGCTCCGGGGTGGAAGCCAATGTCAAGCCAGAAGGATGATCAGACTACCGTAGGTGGAACAAAGGTTAGAAGAAGCGCTTGAGCCAACGTTCTGATGAAACCTTGCCCCAGTAGCCCGCTCGCGTATGCAACCTGCCTGTGAGCCACATATGGTTCAGGGCACTCCAGGCATCTGCTTGAACGATCCGGTGGAACAGACTTTGCCATCGCTTTTCCAGACCGACTTCAAATTCCGGGACCGGGAACAGACCGAGCCGTTGGTTCGTGGCCTTCAGCTCTTTTATCCATGCGGCCAGTTGGCGCACCTGGCCCGCGTTGGGTGGGGACCCTTGCAGGTCCCCGTGCAGGAAGGTCTGAAGAACGATCTGCTCCTTGGTGGCAGGTATACCGAAGTGGTCAAAGACCGCACGATACAGATGGTGCATATCCTCCACGAGGTTCCTTCCATGGCGCATGTTCTGTTCGCCGACACGGTACAGGGTCAGTGCTTCTTGAACGTTGGCATACTGCGTATGCCGGCCCACGTCCAGCACAAATAGGCGGTCCATGCCCGGGTGCGACCAAGTTGGGTTGCAACGCAGGCCATGTCTCTCTATCACGCTCCGTCGCAGCATAGCCGCCCCATATATCACAGGCATGCCAAAGAGCATCCTTGCGCGTGCCCCGCGATCGTCCGCGGGTATGGCGTTCAGCAGATCGGAATGGGCGAAACACTGGACCCAGGACCCTACCGCACCCACTTCCGGGTGTGCATCCAAGTAGGCCACTTGCTTGGCAAGTCGATCGGGTGTCGCCAGATCATCTCCGTCCAGCACAGCTATATATTCCCCAAGTGCCGCATCCAATCCCCGGTTAGCCGCGGCAGCGCGACCCCTATTCTCCGGGCTTTCCAAGATCCGGATGCGGGGATCATTGATCTCTTTCACTTTTTCGAGGCCACCGTCCGTACTGGCATCGTCCACTACCAAATACTCAAAGTCCGTGAAGGTGTTCGCCAATATGCTTCGCACCGCTTCCTCCACATAAGGTGCCTTATTGTACAAGGTGGTCAGTACGGTAACCTTTACAGGGGAGGGGACCATGGTCCGATACATGTTGGCCGCGAAAATAGATCGCTTGCGAGATGCATGAAGATGCACTCAGGGCGCTCAACCTCCGCTTACCTTGCGCCGTAGTCGTCCGCAGCGCATGGATCTATGTGTTTCCGTCATCATACCGGTATATAACGCGGCCAGGTTCATTGAGCATGCCGTGGCCTCCACGCTTCAGTTCAATGAGGTGAAGGAGGTGATCTTGGTGGATGATGCCGGACCGGATGATAGCCTGGCGGTCTGTGAAAAACTCGCATCCCGCGAACCGAGGGTGCGAGTGCTCCGCCATCCCGGGGAGGTGAATAAGGGGGCAGCAGGCTCACGGAACTTGGGCATGCTAAAGGCGAAGGAGGACTTCATCGCGTTTCTGGATGCGGATGACATTTTCCTGCCCAACCGCTTCGATGCCGAACAGAGCGTGTTTGAAAAGCATCCGGATGCGGATGGGGTATATGGTGCCATCGCTCCGTACTTCCACGATGCCGATAGCAAGAAGCTTTTTGAAAGCACATACAAGAATACTTTCACCACTGTCCATCGCAGGGTCGCGCCGGAGGAGCTATTTCAGGGGCTCATAGGTGCCAGCGAAGCGAATTTCGGAAATTTCCATCTCAATACGCTCACGCTCAGAAGGTCTGTGCTGAAGCGTATGGACGGTCTGATGCGGGACGACCTCAAACTGCATCAGGATACGGAGTTCATGATCCGACTGGCTTGGTATGCCCGCCTATATCCAGGTTTCCTCGATACGCCTGTGGCCATGCGCGGAGTGCATCCAAACAATCGGTTTACGCGCCAGCGATCAAAGCACAGCCGGTACTTGATGTACAAAGAGCTTTGGGAATGGGCGAGCAGCTGCGATGTGGATGAACGATCCACGGAGCACTTCCATTTCCAATACCGGCTGTTGAGCGTTGTAACCGCACCCTCGAAGGTTGCAGCGTTGCGTATTGGGGTGAAATACCGGAAGTATTTGCGGCGCTACTATTTCCGCGATGCGCTTTTTACCCGATCGGCAGGGGAGGGCAGCCGCTTGGCCAAGCTGTTGCACAAGCTGACATGGCAGTACTATATGGGGCGCCGCAAGGGCCGATCATTATCATAGGTCCCGTGTGAACGGATGTCGGAACTACGCCTTGCCATGGCGTTGAACGACCTGCTCCAAGATCGCCTGTAGTGATCCCACTTGGTCCTCCACACGGTGGTGCTTCACCACGTATGCGCGTCCCGCCGCCCCCATGCGGGAGGCCAGTTCCATGTCGTTCAATACCGCGAGCATGTTCTCCGCCATGCCTTCCGCATCGAACTCTTCACAGAGCAGGCCACGTTCGCCGTGAGCCACCACATCCGCTATGCCAGCGTGGCGAGTAGCGATCACCGGGATGCCTGTGGCCATGGCCTCCAACACCGCGAGCGGTGTGCCCTCACGGTCGTTCTCCTCGGTAACCACGCTGTGCTGAACGAACGCCCGGCTGCCCCGCAGCAGCGCCGCGATATCCTCGCTGGTGCGTACCCCTGGGAGTTGCACTTGCTCGCCTAGGTCCATCGCTCGCACCAGTTGCTGCGCACCTTCCCAGAGTGGCCCTTGTCCCACCATGGTCAATCTTGCATCCGAGCGCACTTGGAGAACCTTGGAGAATGCCAGCAAGGTGACCAATGGGGCTTTCTTTTCCACGAACCGGCCTACGGCCAGCAGATGGGGCGGGCTTGTAGCCACTTGACCCATCTGAAAGGTATTCACATCCACACCGTAGCAGTTGTAGAACACTTTTTCTCGGGGTGCTCCCAAGGCCAACAGCTGTTGCTCCATCACACGGCTTACAACAATGAAGGCACTGGCCCCACCTATGATCCTGCGGTAATTATCATATTTCGCGAGTACGGCATCGTGGTGCGCATCCACCCCGTGGAAGTGTACCACCAAGGGCAGGTCCAGCTCTTGGCAGATGGAGAGCATCGCCTCGCCTGTTCGGCCGTATTCAGCCAAGACGACCTCGATCTTCTTCCTCTTCAGTAGCGTTACTATCCGGGCCTTGAGCATCCGTGCCAAACTCCACCCCAATACCTTCTGCTCCCATCTATTGCGCCAGCGGTAGCCCGGTGTGCTGTTCAGTATCGGCGTTCCGTCCCCAAGCTTCGTGGGCAACTGCCCATCGGTAAGCACAAGCTCGTGCTCCCGCAGGCGCTTGATATGTGCGCTGATGAAAGTCTCGCTCCATTTACCCCTGTTGGGCGTGACAATGGCGATATAAGGTAGTGGAAAAAGGGCGGCATTAAGGCGACGGGCCTTGCCTGTATACACTTCCTTGAGCCGACCCATGGCAAAAGAAGGCTTTGCGAGGAACCAGCCCGGAACAGCCCGGACGATCATCCACAGATACTTACCACGAGGCTGGGGGGTGTTCTGGCGAAGGATGTAGCGCCAATGATGGCGGAATAGCTGCTCACAGCGGGCGGTAAACCGGTAGCCGAAATGCCGATCAATATGGAGCCAAAGAATGATACGTTCCCGGTGATACATGGAGCCTTGATGTGCATCGGATGCGGTAATGTTGGCACCATGCTTCCGGTACACCCCCATCGATCGCCCCATGCGGTAAAGCGCCCCTTCCCCGGCAACCAGACTATACATGGCCATATCGGCGCTGATCACCCGACCCAGCCAGTCCGGTAGCTGTGGAAGTGCAGCATGGCGGTACATAAAGCTGCAGGGGTGGCAGATGGAGCGGACCGTGAGGGTATCCTCCAAAGTGAAATGTAGCTTCTCTGCATGGTCCCCATGTAGCCGCTCTATTACACCGGTCTGTTCATCAATGGCCTCCACCAAGTGGAAGCAACCGGCATGTTCCGGATGTGTATCCAAATGGTCCACTTGCCGCTGGAGCTTTTCGGGGTCCGTCCAATAGTCGTCGCCGTCACATCGGGTTATGTATTCGCCTTCCGCAGCATTTAAAAGAGCGAGCAAGTTGTCCCGCCCCGGAGGATGTGCCGGGTTCCGGTCGGACTGTTTCCGCACGAACAGCTTCACCTTGTCCGGATGTTCCTGCGCATAGTGCATGCAGATCTCACGGGTACCATCCGTGCTGCCATCATCCCCTACCAGGATCTCGATCGGCCACTCCGTCCGTTGCATCAGGATGCCGTCCAAGCATTGTGCGATGTAGTCCACCTGTTGGTAGGTGATCACTACGATGCTGACCTTGGGCTGGAGTGCTGCTTGTTCCAATACGGGGATGAGTTGAATGCGATCGAATACCCTGCGGGATCACTTGGCCTGATGGAAACCGGGAGGGCGTGCCCAGGAGTAATTGATCACGAAAGGTCGGGAGCCCTTTGGGGTTCTCCAATGGCGAAAGTAGGTGGGATATGTTTCCCCGCCAGGGGATGCTCCGGAAGGCTTGTGCCGGGGGAGGTCCGTACTTCAAGGCGATCATACCTTTGCAACCCGCGAGGTTGGCGATCAGTGCCGGTTCCGGTCGGTCAACAATGCTGCGGCCAGCTTCCACGTCACCATGCCCACCAAGGATCCATTACCACAGGTTGTACTCTTTGATGGAGTTTGCAACCTCTGCGATGGTTTCGTGCAGTTCGTGATCAAACGGGACCCCACTGCGCGTTTCAAGTTCGGCACATTGCAGTCCGAGGCAGCCTTGGAGTTGCTCAAGGGCTTTGAATTGCGGCCCGATGACCTCCAAACGGTGATCTATGTGAAAGGGGACGCACGGATGTACCGCTCAACGGCAGCCTTAACCATCTTAAAGGACCTCGGAGGAGCATGGGCACTTACGTACGGCTTTATGATCGTGCCACGCCCGATCAGGGACTGGGTATATGGTTTTATCGCAAAGAACCGCTACAAGTGGTTTGGCCAGAAGGACAGCTGCATGATCCCCACCCCCGAACTGCGCAGCCGTTTTCTGGATCCTTCCTGAGCGGGTGCGAAGACCGTATCGTTCAGGAGAACTCTTAACGCCATTCTAAAAAGGCAGACTGTCGACTGTTCCCACAGGTAGAGCATGCCGATGCATATCGGAGAGGACAAAGCAGAAAATACAGTTCAGATCTTCTTCACGATGTCAACCATTTCTGTTATTAGATCCTCATCACACCTTGCCCAAAGTAGATTATCATCATCACCTTCCCAAATACTCAGTGTGTCAAATAGGAAGAAATGAACTCCATCTCTTTTGGAGTAAGATAGTTTTCTATCCTCCTTACTTTGTATGATCCGCTGAGTAAAGCAAATAGCCTCAGATCTTATTCTGCTGGTCGAGTATCCCTCCTTCAAGGTAGTCAGGTCTTGAAGCAATGCATCCATGTTCGTGTTTGGACTCAGTCGATGGTGATAGAAGATCATGAACTTCTTCCTACCTATAAAGCTACGCAACGTGTGTACCCTGTTTTCTATTTTCGATCGAGCCTTTTCGTCCTTGATAACATCGTGATGGGTGAACTCGAATCCGTTGAGATGTAGTCTATTGTATTCGTTATGCACAACATTGTATTTCTTCAAGCGAGGAACATTGCTTTTATTCAATTTCTCATATGCAATGTGATCCAGATTGAGGAAATCTTTATAGTCGTCTGCTTCTAAATTTAGTATGTACTCCACGTTTGAGCGCGCATGCGAAAAGGGGGTTGTCAGTAGCTTTAGACCGTGTCTTTCCAATATATTATCAGTCAAACAATTCTCTCCGAAGGAGACATACAGTTTTTTTGAGAGAGCCAATTTGACTTTCCGCTTCGTCTTGAACAGTATTGTTCTAAATCTTTTAATTGAAGGATGTGTCATAGTGGCTTTGTTGTGGACTTATAGAACCTTGGGCTGATGAACACGTCGTTCAGGAGCTTCACATTGTCCGGGTCTTTCTGCGCGTAGCCCGGCAAATTTCACGATTCTCATCCGTGCTGCCATCATCCCACACCAGGATCTCGATGGCCCCTTCCGTCCGCTGTATCAGGATGCCGTCCAAGCATTTTGCGGGGTAATCCACCTGCTGTTAGGTGATCACTACAATGCTGACCTTGGGCCGGAGTGCTGTGGACATGTTGAACTTTATGGAGCCAATCTATGCACTCAGGGACTTGCGGAGCAGGAGGCACACACCTTAAGAACGGCGAGCCGCAAATTCTAGGACTTCATCAATGATCAGCTTCTGCTCTGGCGCGGTAAGTCCCGCAAACAGGGGCAAGCGAACCAAGCAGTCGCCGAACCGGGTCGCGTTCGGTAGTTCAGGCTGGTGCGGGTGATGGGTCGTGTGGAAGGCGGAAGAATGCAGCGGCTGGTAGTGGAACACGGCCCGTATGCCTTTCTGGTTGAGGTGGTCGATCAGGGTCGTTCGCGTTTCCAAGGAAGGGCAGACTACGTGGAACAAATGTGCATTGTTGGTGCCGTGCTTCGGGATAGAGGGCAGTCCGTAACCGTATTCCTCCAGCGAGGCGAGGCCCTCTGCATATCCGTTCCACGCCTGCTTGCGCAGGGTTTGGATCGTGTCCAGCTCCATCAGCTGCGCATAGAGGAAGGCGGCTGTAAGCTCCGAAGCAAGAAAGGAGCTGCCGATATCGATCCAGCCGTACTTCGCGATCTCGCCACGGTAGAACGCAGAACGGTCCGTTCCTTTCTCCCGGATCACTTCCGCCCGCTTGGCCAAGGCAGGATCGTTCACTACCAGCAAGCCACCCTCACCGCACTGGATGTTCTTGGTCTCATGAAAGGAAAAGGAGGCCAAATGGCCAATGCCCCCCAATGGCCGGCCTTTGTATGTTGAATCGATGGCATGGGCTGCATCCTCCACCACCAGCAGGGAATGCTTCGCCGCCAGGTCCATGATCGTATCCATCTCACAGGCCACCCCGCCGTAGTGCACCGGTACGATGGCTTTGGTCCGCGCCGTGATGGCCGCCTCGATCAGGGAGTGGTCCATGTTGGGATGGTCGGCATAGCTGTCGATGAATACCGGCTTGGCGCCGCGCAGTACAAAGGCATTGGCGGTTGAAACGAAGGTGTACGAGGGCATGATCACCTCATCGCCCGGTGCGAGTTCCGCAAGTATGGCCGCCATCTCCAACGCATCCGTTCCGCTGGTGGTGAGCAGGTTCGTCCTGAAGCCATACCGTTTCGCGAAAAAAGCCTGGTCCAGTTCCGTGAACGCCCCATCACCGCTCAAGCGACCATCTGCAATGGCGGTGGCCATATGCTCCATTTCATGGCCGGTGATGTAGGGGCGGTTAAAGCGGATCATGCCAATGGGATATGCGGCGCCCCAGCTGCTCCTCAAGTGCAGGGGTCAGGGGGGCGAAGTGGGCGCTCAACTTACGGATCACCGCGAGATCCACCGCGCCACGATCCTGTTCAGGGATCGCGTTGGGAGCCGATCGAAAGTCCGGCGGAACGTGATCACGCTCTACGCCCAGCCATGCGTAAAGATCCTGCAGGCGTTCCGGGGTTTCTTGGATCTCTTCCATGATCTCGATCCGGAGCTGGCTCCCCAACGCATCCATCCAAGGCTGCAGATGCTGCATGTAATGGCTGCGGCCCACGTAATTGAAGGGGTCAACTGAGGTTCCCTGCGGATGGGGCGGGGCGGGTAGTTCATCCACAAATACCTCGCGGAGACTTCGGGTCTCCAGGCCACGTTGCACACTGAAGCGGTAGTTGGAGATGGCCCGTGATACCGGATGGCGGAGGATGGCGATGGCCTTGGCCTGTGGGAAAAGCGAAAGCATCCGGGATATCACTTCCGGATGCTCGATGTAACTGGTGCTTTTCTCGCCCAGCACTTTCCAGGTGCGTGCATTGGAAAAATACTGTTGCAGGTAGTTCTCACGTGCCTCCGGTCCATCAACGGACCTTAGAAAGAACTTGGGTTCCGGCGCCACCGGCTTGGCCATTTCGATCTCCGGGTGGGAGTCCAGCATCTGGTGAAGCCAAGTGCTGCCACTGCGCTGGGCACCAATGATGCATGCAAAGCGTGTGGGAGATCCAAGTTGATCAACCATGGTCTTCAATGATATCCAAATGATGACCAAGCACAGCATCCAAGCGCGTCATTTCCGGGGCAAAGTGCCGGTAGAGCTCGCTGGCCAAGCCAAGGTCCAATGGCTCGGAGTAGGGGCGCTTATTGGACCGGATGGTGAACATGGCATGGTCGGTAGGCACGGCGGATAGGCCTAATAGGCGGGCAAGCTCATTCACCAAGGATGCAGGATCCCGCTTCAGTTGCAGGTAGGAGCGGACCAGCAGCTTTTCCGGAGAAAGGTGCTGCTTGAAATCCGCGATCTGCGAGGCGTAATGGCCACGCAGCAGGTATTTATGGCGATGATCGGTGGTGCGCCCGGCCAGTTCATCCTCCACCGCTTGGGCAAAGGAGCGGTATTCCGGTAGTCCTTTGGGATTCGGCTTATGCCTAAACTCTCGGCACATGTTCCAAGCGGAGTAGGCACGCTTTACCGGATCGCGGAGAATGGCCAAACAGAAGCTCTCGGGCAGGTCTTGGGCAATGCGCGGTGCAGTGGTCCTGGAGAAGTACAAGTACGCCGGGGATGCCTCCAAGGTGATGCAGTGTACGGCGCGTAAGGGTTTTACAGGAAAGTGCGAGCGGTAATGCCGCATGCCTTTGGAGTAGGCTTCCGCTTGATCGAAGTGGTCAAGTTCCTTGCATACCGGAGGCAGCACTTGGGGATGTGCCGATAGCATATCGAAGAGGGCAGAGGTACCTGCCTTCTGCGCACCAATAATGAGCAGCGCCGGACGCATGCGCGGTCTCACTTGGTGGGAAAGCAACCGTATTTTCTGGTACAGATCCATTCAGGGTTTGGATCTCAAGTGATCGGTAGAAGCTGGAAGCAAACCGCTCGAATGCCCATGTACCTGAAGGAGGAAACCCCCACTTCCGAGAGGGCCAGCATGCCGTAGCGCCAAGTGCCGCCGCTTAGGGGCGCTCCCACCACGAATATGAATTGCTTCTCTAACAACGACATGGCCGCTTGGACTATCCTGGAAAACGAGGTGCGCGGGGGCATCCGGTCCGTGAGCCGCGAATGTCGGGCTTATTCATGTACATCCCTCGCCACAAGCACCACTCGGGAAAATTCAACTTCACGCAGGAAGTGTCGCCTACCTGCCTGATCGGAGCGTAGTACCGTCCGGCCAAGGAATGTCGCCGTACGAAAGTCACAAATGCACTCGGACCGGCACCACTTTACGCCGCCTTGCTCGAGGCCACATCGCTGAGCACACCGGTGCCAGCGGAGCTGAAGGCACGGACGCGGAAGGCATAGACCTTATCGCTCTCCAAGCCAGTAGCGGTGTAGTAGTTCTTTCCGGTTTGCGCGAGCTGCTTCCAGTCCTCCGGGGCATTTGGATCACCTGCGTTCATCTCCAGCACATACCCGAGCCTGCCCCGCACGCCTTTCCAACGCAGTCTAACTTCCCCATCCAAGACACCCCGTTGGGCGCGGAGTTCCTGCGGTGCATCCAGTATACCCACAGGCTGTGGGGCTTTGTGCAGATCGAAGCCGGTACGGAGGATCTTTTCACCGTCGCCGCCGAATTGGGCTTGCACAAGGTTCGCCAACATGCGAACGAGCTGTAGCACGTCCCGCACACGCACCGCACGTGTAAACGTGTCCTGCCGACCCCCGTTAGCACTCACTTCGATATTGGCTGCTTCCAAGGCGTCGCAGGCAGTGGCCAGTTCTGTGAGGAAGTTTGCTGGTAGTGTCAGGTCCGGATCGCCTGTGCAGCTCTCCACATGGCCCCGTCCTTTTTCCACCAGCTCCGTGGCGGTGAGGTTGTTCAGGCCCATTTTTACTTTAGCCATCCTTTTCATGAGATCGGAAGGTTTTAGTGTGCCGGTAGGTTCCGGAACGGACCCCTGAACGTATTTCAGTGAAAAAGGTGACATTCCTCAATTGAATGCGTGTAATGTGCGGATCGGCTTCCGCCGCATCCGATCGAGTTCGAGCCGTACGCAATTGAGCTCGGGCCGCACTCGTTCGAGTTCGAGCCGCACTCAAATGGGTTCAAGTCGCGCTCCCTTAAGTTCAAGCGCTACTCATTGGAGTTTGAGCCGTACTATATCGGGTTCAAACTAAGCTCACTTGAGTTCGAGTCATGCTCAAGTGAGTGCAAGCGGCACTCGGTTGAATTCGCGTTTCTCTCGTTCGGGTTCAAGCGGCGCTCATTTGAGTTCGAGCCACACTCGATCAAGTTCAAGCTGCACGCGTATGTGTTCGAGTAGCACTCGTTTGGGTTCCAGCTGTGTTCAAACGCGTTCAATCCGCACTCAAGGGAGTTCAAGCGACTCTCATTTGAGATCGAGATATACTCGTTTGTGTTCAAGTGTGGCCCGATCGGATCCAAGCCATGCTCAATTGAGTTCGAGCTGCACTCGGTTGTTAAAGCCGCACGGCCGCTTAATTATGCGCGAAGCCCACGATAGCTCAATTCGAAGAGAATGTAACGCTATCGAACCGATGAACTCAATACCGCCCCATGAGATACCGGAAGCGGCCGAGGTAGAAGCGGTAAAGCTGCATACCCCTCAGGTTGTGCGGATTGTGCGCACAATCAACTCTTCTTAAATCGCTTCTTGAACAAGTCCAGCGCTATCGCCAAATGTTCCCTGCCTGTCAATGGTGGCTTGATCGCAAGCTCATCCTCCAAGCGCATGTGGTCTAACCGTAGGTCACGCAAGAAGCGTAACTCCGGTTTGTTGAAGATGTATTCCACCAAGAGCGGCTTGTTGGCATTGGTATGAGCGATCATGGAGCTTTTACGCACGCGATAGTTGTAAAATACTTCGGGTACATAACGGAATTTTGCACCACTTACGGAGGCCCGCAGCCAAAGGTCCCAGTCCTCGAAACCCATTATCGGCATCTGTTCATCATAGCCGCCCAATCGCTCCCATAGGCTCTTACGAAAGCCGGCACAAGCATCTATATAATTACTTCGGTACAGCCGCCCAAAATCGAAGTGCCCCACATTGACGCGCAGACTTTCTTCGCCAAAGCGATACAAGTCCCCATAGACCACATCGATCTCCGGATCGCTATCCAGCAGCTCAATGGTCCTGCTTATCTGCGCGGGGAGCAGCTGATTGTCTGCATCCAACGGGATAATGTATTGGCCCTGTGCCGCACGGATGCCATTGTTGCGGGCAATAGCCAACCCCATGTTCACTTGGCGGATCACTTTCAACTTTGAAATGTCCAGACCGTCCAATACGCGAACAGTGTTCGGGTCCGTTGAGCCGTCATCCACGATCACTACCTCGTAGTGCTCCGGATAGGGATATTGAGCGACACTGTCCAGGGCCTCTTGAAGAAATTCACCCAGGTTATAACAGGTGACGACAATGGAGACTTTCGGGTTCATTGCCGAGGGGAGCGAAAAGGTGCTGGCAGGCTTTTGGTTATTAGAGGGCACGTGCAAGTTCGAAGGTCTGGGCATGTGGAGGGATGGAGGAACCATAGTAAGACAGACCAGACATTTAACAGGTCAAGTTGAGGTAGGCTTTATAGATCTTTTTCCGTCTGGGATTCACCGGGTAGTGCGCAGAAGCGACCTTGTCCAAGGCTAAATCTCGCTTTCGCTCCATAATACTGAGTTCAGGACCGATCAAGTAGGGCCGTAAGATCTTGAAGAAGCGCAAGTAGCTCTGCTGCCGGGCCAGGTCACTAATGCCGGACCACGCTCCTTGCGAGGTGATGCGATAGACCGACATGAAATCTCCCAAGCATTTGATCTTACCTTTTCGGGAATTCAGAAAGTGTATGCCGAGGTCACCAAATGGGAGCTTGGAGAACCAGACTGGTAGGGGCATCAGTTCGTTTCGGAATACTACACTTGCGGTCGCAATGAAATTAGCATGATCCAGCAAGTCACTGAATTGTATTTCATTCATATCCACCGCGCTGGGCATCGGGAACGGTTCTTCAATCCCGTCCCGTAAAGCTGTGGCCCTGTGGAAACACATCGAATACCCAGGGTGAGCTTCCATAAAGTCCACCTGCTTCTGTAGTTTCAAAGGATCCGTCCAGTAGTCGTCCCCTTCGCAGAGCGCGATATACTTGCCGCGAGCATGCTCAAAGCAGGTCAGCCAGGGTTTAATGCCTTGGGAGTATACATTGACAGGCTGGATGATCGGGATGATCACATCCGGATGCCTTTTTGCATAGGCACGCACGATATCAGAGGTCCCGTCGGTAGAGGCATCATCGTGGATGAGGAACTCGATCGGGAAGTTGGCTCGCTGCGCAAGAAAGGCGTCGAGGGTCTCCCCGATGAACTTCACGTTGTTGTATGTGGAGCACACCACAGACACCATGGGGACTACTTCGCTCATCGCTCCTTCCATTCAACAGGGTCGATGCCCTTCATACCTACCACCTTATCGCGAACGGCGAAAAGCTCGGGGGGCGCTACATCGCCCTCCAACCAATGCAGCAGGGCGAGCGGTAGATCGGCTCCGGCCAAGTGACTGAACGGATAGCCCCCACCAAAGCGGGCATTCATCTCCAACACATGGGCTTTACCTTCATGCAGGAAAACATCCACATCCAAGTTTCCGCGGTGGCCCAGCGCCTTTGAGAGGTGGGTGCCGAGCTCTTGGAGCAGGGGTTCGTTCACGGTAATGGCTGAATCCGTTTCGCCACTGCGCATGGCCAGCTTGCGTTTTACGATGGTGCCGCAGTAGCGCCCCTCCAGGTCGTTCACCACATCGAGGCCGTGCTCCGCTCCGGCAAGGCGCTCTTGGAACAGGACCATGGAGTCCGGCGTTGCGCTCGATTCATGGTTGAGGTAGCTGGCTTGCACCTCGCGCAGTACGCGTTCGTGGAACACAACCAGCTCGGCATCATTGTAGGCCAGGTGAACAGCAATGGAGCCCATGCCCCAACGCGGCTTCACGATCACCGGATAGCTCAAGTTCCCGCTCTCCAGTGCGCTGTGAACGTCCTCTACCGAAAGCCACGTGCGCGGAGAGCCGAATCCATGCTGCAACAGAAATTCATGCGTGGCCCATTTGTCATTGCAGATCGCGGCCACTTCCGGTGAGGAAACCACCAGTTCCGTGCCGATGGAGCGGAACCGATCGACGTGGGCGGCAAGCACCGGTATGTCGATGTCGAACAAAGGGATCACCGCCCGTATCGCGTGCTGTTCGCAGTAGGCCAGCAGGAAATCGATGTAGCCGATATCGCTGATGGTCGGAGAGATCACCGTGTGGTCGGCCTCCATAAAGGCACTGGCCATGCCGTCGCTGTTGGCGGCGTGTATGGCACCTCGGCCCGCCAAGGCCGTCCGGAAGTAGCGCAACAGATAGCCGCGACGGCCGGCGCTGGTGAACAGCAGGTTCATGGGCCCACCTTGAAATACTTGCGGAACTCAGGCTGCGGAAAGCGCTCCAACATGTAGGCCTCCTTGTATACGTACACCGTGAATTCGAACAGTGCGTAGTCGTGCCGGATCTCGAAGAAGCGGCTCAACTTGTCGTTGATGAAGTTGATCAGCTTGGGCAGGTTGCTGTAGTACACCTGTGTTTGGTAGAAGTCCACGAAAGGCGAGATGAAGTTGAAGGCAATGCCCTTGTTCGCCATCTGGAAGGAGTGGCTGAGGATGTGTTCTGCAAACGCTTCCCACTCGCGGATGGAACTCTCGCGGCGCTGATGGAATACACCGCTCATCACCACCCAGTCGTGGCGGTCGGTCGGTACGGTTTCCGCCACATCGCGGAGCATGAACTCCAGATCCGGGAAACGCTCCCGGGCGGCCTCCACATATTCCGGCAGGATCTCGGTGCCGCTGTAGGTGAACTTCTTCCCCGGCAGGGTCTCCACGAGGTAGGCGTTCAGGTCCGCAATGCCCATGCCCACGTCGTGGACCGTGAAATTATCATCGTTCGCAAAGATCCCTGCGATCCGCTCGAAACGCATGCGTTTGTGCGCAGGCGACTCCGAGCTTACCGCCATGGTGGTGCCCTTGTGCTTTTCGAATAGCTCCCGGTAGATGCGCTCCTGGTTCGGGCGGGTGGGGTTGTTCTTGGGGTCACTCATGTGGTGCGAAGATAGCGTCCTGCAAAGGCGGCAAAAGGCGGGCAGGTGTGTTGGCACGCCGCCATTTGTAGCGGGAATCGAATCGTTGGACCTGGATCAATTCAAGTACGTAGGGGTCGTGCTCACGCGATAAGCGCCAGTGGCCTTCAGCGGTTACCTCACAAAGGATCGGACCTGCACTGGCGGGGGTATTGCTCACGGGTACGCCCGGCCGTTCCACCAAGCGGGTTTTTCGCAGGAAGTAGCGATCGCCACCAAGTGTAAAGTGGGGGCCGAGGTATTTATAGCTCTCCTGTGTGCAGGCCAGCACGAAGAAGTGGATCTCCCGGAACGAGAGCGTCCAATCGATTCGCAGGCCTGCTTCGGACCAGGTCCATCTTTTGTAATACTTACTGTAGCGCTCATCCCCTTCGGTGCTGAACGTGGGTTGGCGGCCCGTGCTTTGGAAGGAGCGGAGAAGACGGGGCATGATATCGGCACCCACCTCACCCAGGAGGCGGAACAGCTCTTGGGGTGGAAGATCCGGGGATACCGGCACGGCCTGCTGCGCCAACGCTCCCCCCGTGTCAAAGCGGTCGTCCACGTAATGAATGGTGGAGCCCGAGGTCTCCACGCCGTTCAGTACTTGCCAGCGGGTGATGGAGGTCCCCCGGAAGGCAGGCAAGAGCGAAGGGTGGGTATTGATGCAACCCAGTGATGGCAAGGAGTACACCCGCTCCGGGATCAACTCGTGCCAGCCACCGCCCAGCACGATCAGGTCCGGTGCCAATTCCTTTAGCTGAGCATGGAATTCGTCGCTCTTGATCGAGGTGGCATAGATCCGTTCTATGCCATGGTGCTTGGCCAAGGCTTCCTCGCTGGCCACGGTGCGCAGCGGCAAGCAGCGGTAGTACCAGCACGTGAACCGATACCACAGGCGCAGGAAAAAGCCTTGGACAGGTGATCGCCAAGGATCGCGGACCTTGTGCAACAGGATGGCCGCTATGGGGATCCCTTCCGCGATCAGCCTCTGCAGAATGAGGTAACCACTGTGGTTGAAGTGTCGGGTCACATAGAGGATCTTCATACTATAGGCGGGCAGAGGGGGCCGCAAAGATGGCATTTCAACCTCAGCGCTCGGGAGCCGATCCGATCTCCCGGCGTGGTGTACTTGGCAAAAGCGCAGCCAGTTGATCGAAACGTTGAGGTTTCAACAAGGCCAATCCGAGCACGAGTGCGGTCTGCATGAAACCGGCCACTCCGGTCAAGTAGAGGAAGAAGTGCATGGCGATCACAAGCACGAGCACCAAGATGTGAAAGCGGTTCGTGAAGAGCAGCACGATCGTGAACAGCTCCAGGAGCACTGCGCTGATCGTAAGCGCGCCAAAAACGAAGGAGGCTTCGGCATAGTTGAAGAACGGCTGGCCGAAGAGGTAGTGGAAGGGGCTGTCCAGATAGCGGTAGTAGATGATCTCCTTGGAGGTTTGGCCGTTCAGCCAAGCCACCCCTTTCAAGATCGGGAACACCTTGGCGAGACCGGCGGCGAAGTAGATATACACGAACCAGCCAAGTGTCAATTCCACGGGCCATCGATATTGTACCGCTCCTTGCTTTCGAAGTGCTTTGTATTTCGAACGGCGCATAATGGCATCGATGGACCACACATGTTCAGAGCCTGCAAAGCAAAATACCAGCAGCGGGAACCAGAGGTACAACCAGTGGATGGGTGCATTCACCCCCAAGTAATAGAATCCGAAAAGGGCAACGAACGCAAACGTCAAGAGGGGTAATACCAGCCGGGTGAACACGCCGAGCACCAAGAGCACGGAAAGCACCTTGCAGGCCAACAACAGCCCCGGCACACAGTGCGCTGCAATAAAGCTATCCCAGACCTCCGGGAACAGGGTGTGCGTGCCTTGCCGCGCACCTACCGCTAACAAGAGGTCGAAGATCTTACTGTTCACCGCGTAAAAGACCTGCACACCCATGGCCATGCGCAACACGGCCAGTTGGTAGGGCGAACCCGGCCAGTGGAAGCGACGGAAGATGTTACTGGGGAACAGGGATTCCATGGATCCGTTGTCTTTGGTACTCCGGTATGTAGAGCGGACCATAGAAGACGCGTTCATTGTCATTGAACGCTACAGCATGCGCAAGGTCCGGATCGAAGCTCACCTTTCCTGTAGCGAAGTCCACGGTCTGGAGCCCCACCCAGAGGGTGTCGATACCGGTCCGTGCCCGTAGCGCATCCGAGAGCAGGTGGAAATTGATCTGCTGTCCCTTGTAATGGTAATTGGCGGAGAAGGTGTATTCGTTGTTGTAGCCCCAGCCGAGCAGATCAGCCGTTGCCCAAATGTGTTGCTTCCGTATTTCCAGTGGATGGATCCGGTGCGCGGCATCGTAGTAATAGTACTTGGGCACGGTGAGCACGGTAGGTAGTTCACGCGCAGGTTTCGCCCACCGGAACATGCCCACATCGGCAAAGGGATAGTTGGTGACTCCCAAGGTGATGTGCACCAGCTGGATCATCAGGACCACGCCTACCACGGCCTTTGCTGCCCGAGGAATAGGCAATGCGGCCAAGGTCCTTTTGCAGCGGACAATGAAATTGTCCGGTCGCTTTGCCTCGCGCAGCAGAACGAAGACACAGGCCAACATCAGGATGGCATGGGCGCCCACATAGGCGATCAACCTGTTCGTGGTGAGGTAGTGCTGGTGCTTGTCCAGTTGCTCGAAACTCTGGTAGAGGTTCGCTATCAGGAACCAGAGCAGGCAAAGCGCGATATGCGGCAGGTAGCGTTTCATGCGTTGCCGCCCAAGGTCCGTTGTAGGATCGCGATCACGCGGTCCACATCAGCGGTGTCCAGGCCATGGTACAAGGGCAGGCAAAGCATCCGGTCGGCAGCATCACGGCTGCGAGGGCAGACCGTGGCCTGCACATAGGGCAACATGTCTAAGCTCGGGTAGAAGTACCGACGCGGGTGGATGTCTTCAGCCATCAAGGCCTCCTGTGCAGCGCTGCGGATGGCAGCGGTAGGGAACAGCAACGGGTAGTAGGCATTGTTGTAGGTGGTGCCTGCAGGCACTGTGGGCCGCTCCACGGGCAAGCCGCTCCATGCTTCATCATAGCGCGCTGCCAATGCCGATCGTGCCGCAATGATCTCGGCCATATGGGGGAGGATCGTCATACCCATGGCGGCATGCACTTCACTCATCTTGGCATTGATCCCCAAGCTGTGGTGCTCGTCGAACACGTGACCAAAGCTGCGCAGCAGTCGCAAGCGCTGGTCATCCTCATCGCTTTGCAGGATCACAGCGCCGCCTTCCACCGTATGGAACAGCTTGGTGGCGTGGAAGCTGAGGGTGCTGGCATCGCCGTATGCCAGAATGCTTTTGCCCTTGTATTCCACATCGAAGGCATGGGCAGCATCGTAGATCACCTTCAAACCGTGCTTCTTGGCGATGACATCAATGGCCTCCACATCACAGGGGATGCCATAGACGTGTGTGGCCAGAATGGCCGTGGTATACGGCGTGATGGCGGCCTCGATCAGGGTAGGGTCGATGCAGCAGGTCTTCGGGTCGATGTCCACGAACACCGGCTCGCAGCCTTCCCAGAGGATGGCACTGGTGGTGGCCACATAGCTGAAAGGCGTGGTGATCACCTTGCCTTTGACGCCCAAGGCACGGATGGCCAGTTGCAGGGCCAATGTGCCGTTGGCCATCAGACGCAGATAGGGCACATCGAAACGGGCGCGCAAGGTCTCTTCCAGTTCCCGGAGAATGGGGCCGTTGTTGGTGAGGTTATGGCTGGCGTATGCCTTGTTCAGCCAGTGGAGGTATTCCTCCTGCGGGGGAAGGAAGGTGCGGGTAACATAAATGGGGGTAGGATCTGCCGCTTTGTTTACCCGAGAACTCTTAAATCCCTGCATCGGGTTTTCCATATCCTGCTTCATTGGATCAAAGGGCACAGTCAGATCGATGATTCATGGAAGTGCAAACAATTGCTCGATGTTGCGATCAATGCCAAAGAGTGTCTGCAACCATGCAAGTTATGTCTCGACTTCAAGCATGTCCCTCTCCTTCCCGTTAGACGGTGGTAGTAGGCGTTATGGCGGATCTGATCTCCCAAGGCAAATTAAGCCGGAACATGCCTTGGCGACGCCCATGCCAAGTCCCTGTTCTTGGGGGTTCGACGACCGTGAACGACACGATATTTTCGATCATGAAGCTCATTCGGCCATTATGGGCGACCCCGATGCTAAGGCTCATATCTCCTGCATTGAACAGATGTGCAGGGAAGCAACAAGACACCACATGGTGACCCGGCTTAAGATTGTCGATCTCAGGCAATGATTCACGGATGTTGGTAGTAAAGACCACCATATTGTCGCTATTGTTCACGTGGATAACCAAGAACGCGGGATCTTCTACGTGTTTCTCGAATGCGATCTCCACGTTAATGGGATTCTCCCAATGGAAAAGCCCATCATCTGCTGCGGTTGTGACCTTGACATGGTGCAGGTGAGCAATCTCCGTTCCGGGCGCTTCCGGTCCATTCCACACTTTTTCCGTTGTACTGCTGGAATAGCTGCCGAGGTATGCACCGACGACCTCCTCGGTACGGCCTTGCATGCGGATGCGGCCATGCTCCATCCAGATCACACGCTGGCAGAGGGCCCGCATAGCGGTCATATTATGGCTGACGAAAAGGACGGTGCGACCGCTGGCGGCACTGTCTTTCATCTTGCCCATGCTCTTTCGTTGAAAATCGGCATCGCCCACGGAGAGTACCTCGTCCACAATGAGGATCTCGGGCTCCAAGTGTGCCGCCACGGCAAAGCCGAGCCGCACCCGCATACCGCTGCTGTAGCGCTTTACGGGCGTATCGATGTGATGCGTGATGCCACTGAAGTTGATGATCTCCTCCATTTTGGCATTCACCTCCGCCTTGCGCATGCCGAGGATGGCGCCGTTGAGGTAAATGTTCTCTCGACCGGTAAGCTCCTGGTGGAAACCGGTGCCTACTTCCAGCAGACTGGAGACCTTGCCCCGCATACGTATGGTACCCTCGGTAGGCAGGGTGATGCGGGAGAGCAGCTTCAACAGGGTACTTTTGCCGGCCCCGTTGTGGCCTATAATGCCCACCACTTCACCGCGACGCACTTCAAAAGAGACATCGCGCAAGGCCCAAAAATCCTCGCCGATCCGCTGGGGATCCACTTCGGCACCCACAGCGATGGTAGGGTCGGGCCGGCCCAGTAACTTGGCGGTCCAGGCCTTTACATCATCGGTCAATTGCTGGCGGTTGGTGACGCCCAAGCGGTAGCGTTTGCCAACACCCTGCACTTGCACCATCACGGGTTCCTGTTCCATACGTGGCGAAGATAAGAGGATGTGATCGGTCGATCGGTGATCAAAAATGGCCGCAGCGGCGCAGAGCATGCCTTCGGCAGCCAGGGACGCGGAGAATGCAGTGGCTGTAGTGTTCGGTGGGGCGAATGACTCAAGGCTCAAGACTCCGGAATACGTTTCTCTGTGCAACTCTGTGTCTCCGTGCCTCTGTGGTGTGACCTAAAGCCTCAAAGACTCCCGACTTTTCAATTATCTCCGTTGCACTGTTCCAGCATTCACCTTTCCAGTTTCAGCCTTCTAAACAACGTCTGCATACGACCGCTGCGCGCGCTGGAAAAGGGTCAAGCCGAGAAGGAGTGTGATGGCACCGAAGACGAATGAGTACCAGAGTGTGGACCAATCCATGGCCGTATTGAGCAAGGCACCACGGATGCCTTCGATGATAGGGGTAATGGGGTTGGCCTCCAGTACGGGACGTACAGGGCTATCGAGGTCCACCTTGGCCAAGGGGAAGATCACCGGGCTCATGTACATGAGCAACTGGACGGCGAAGCCGATGAGGAAACCAAGGTCCTTGTAGCGTGTGGTCATGGCGGCCACAATGAGTCCGACCCCCAGAGCGAGCATCACCTCCAGCAGGATCAATACGGGCAACATGAACAAGGCAGGGCCGGGGCTCCAATCGTAGCTACCTGAAAGCTTGTATACCGCGGCGAAGACAAAGAAGAGCGTGAGCTGCACCAGGAAGCTGAACGCGGTGGAGAATACGGAGGCCAAGGGGGGGATGAGGCGTGGGAAATACACCTTGGTCATCAGGTTGGCATTGGCGACGAGGGTGGCGGAGGTCTTGTTGATCACACCTGCGAAGAAGGACCACGGCACGATGGCGCTCATGTAGAAGAGCAAGGATGGTATGCCTGGCAGGGCCAAGCGTGCGACCATACCGAAGATCACCGCGAACATGATGGAGGTGATCAGCGGCTGCACCAAAACCCACATGGGGCCGAGGATGGTCTGTTTGTACACAGCGGTGAGGTCCCGCACCACCAGTTCGCGCAACAGGTCGCGGTAGCGCCATACCTCACCCAAATTCAGCTGCCACCACGGAGAAGCAGGGGCGATCACCACATCCCAATGGCTCTCGTTACCAAGGTTCTTCGTTTCCGATGATGTTGCTTCCTGGATCACGGTCTATGCGTTCTGGTTCTTGCCATCGGTCTCCTTCCCATCTTCCTTCTTGCGCTTGCTGCCATAACCGTAGCCGTAGCCGCCATAACCATAGGCGTAGCGGTAGCCGTAGCCGTAGTTGGTATTGTAGTAGTACTTGCTCTTCTTCATCCGCACACCGTTCAGGATAAAGCCGAAGTTCTTCACCGGGTTGGCTGCGTGGATCTCCATGGCATTGCGTACATGGTCCTTATTGGCAAAGCGAGTATTGATCACAAAGAGGGTGGCGTCCACATGACGCATCATCAGCAGGGCATCGGTGATCAAGCCTACCGGCGGGGTATCTATCATTACATAGTCGTAGTGCTCGCGGCCGTAGTTGAAGATCTCCGGCAGCATCTTACTAAGGACCAGTTCGGAGGCATTGGGCGGGGTGGCCCCGGCGAGCATCACATCGAAGTTCTCGATCTGGGTGTGCATCACGCACTCCTGGATCGTTGCCTTCCCCACAAGTATGGTGCTGATGCCGATGTTATTGGTGAGGCCGAGGCCTGTACCCACCTTGGGTTTGTGCAGGTCCAGCTCCAGCAGCAGCACTTTCTTGCCCGCCTTGGCCAAGATGGCGCTGAGGTTCACCGAGCAGAACGTCTTCCCTTCGTTGGGCCGATAGCTGGTCACCATCACCGCGCGGCCGGTATCGGTGGCGGGCAGGTATTCCAAGTTGGTGCGGATGGTGCGGAAGCTCTCCGTGATGGCTGCCTTGGGGTCGCTGTCCACCACCACATAGTTCTCCTCCGCCTTGTCGCTGAGGATCACCTCGCCGAAAACGGGTACGCTGGTGGCACTGCGGAGTTGGTCAGCATTGTCCACCCGGTCATAGAAGAGCACGCGGACAAAGACCAGAAGCAGGGAGATCAAGCCTCCGCCCACGAGGAAGGTATATAGGATCTTCACCTTGTTGGGGCGCACCACGCCCATGGAGCGCGCGGCCTCGATCACCTTGGTCTGGGGGATGATGCCCGCCCGCGCGATCACCGTATTCGCCCGCTTCTCCAAGAGGAATTCATATAGCTTTTCATTCACCTTCACCTTACGCTGGAAATTCTCCACGTCGCGCTGATTCTGTGGCACCGCACGGATCAGATCGGTATATTCTCCTGCCTGCTTGTTCAGATCACTGATCTTCTGGACGATGGCTTCACGTGTATTTTTCAAGTAGATCAACAGATTCGCGCGGGTCAGCTGGATCGTTTGTTTGGCCTCCACTACAGTGGGATTGCTTGGCTCCACCGTATACATGTAGCGATTGATGTCCATCTGCATGGAGTACAACTTGTTCAAGGTCGTCTTCAGGAATACATCATCGTCCAGGATGTAGAAGGAGGGAGGAAGCAATTCAGCATCCCCGATGTTCAATACATAATCATTGAGGGCATCCACGCTCTCGATCATCAGCTCCAACTTGCGCTGTTCGGCATCCAAGCTTACCAACTGGTTGAAGTATTGTGAATTCTCCTTGTTCAGGTCCAGGATATCCTTGCTCCTCAGGAATGCTTGAAGATCATCTTCATATTCGCTCAGGATGCCAGAGACCTCTTCGAGCTGTTTGTCGATATAGGTCAAGGTGTTCTCGTTGATATCGATATCGCCTTGCTGGGTGTATTTGATGTATTCGTTGCTGAGGGTGTCCAAGAACATCTTGGCCCGCTCGGCGATCTCATCCTCCACCGTGATCTTGAGTATGGTGGTGTATTCCAAGTTCACCACTTCCAGCGAACGGGCATACTTGGAAACTTGGCGCTCGCGCTTATGGCGAATGAAACGGTAGTCGCTGGCAGTGTACTTATCAATGGTCGAGGGCCTCAGGTCCACGTTAGGTTTCACACGCAAGGTGTAGTCCTCGTCGGCGATATCGGAATTGAAGGGGAATTTCTTGGTGACCACTCCTTGGCCGGCATCGTAGCTGATGGTAAAGTTCTTGGCGTCCGTAATGTGCAGATCGAAAGGGCGCTCATAGAGCTTGTTGTTCAGTATCTGGATCTGCACGGTGAAGGGCAGGTTCGCGTAGACCTGGGTGGTCTTGAAGCGGCCGATGATGAAGTAGGAGACCTCGAAATCCAGCTTGTTCAATGTACGGTCCACCAAGTCGTAGCTGGTGAGCACCCGCTTTTGGTTCACGATATCCCCATAGGCGTTCACATAACCGATGTTCTTGTAAACCTGACTCTGGTAATCATAGGAGGTCTTATCCTTCAGGAGGATCTGCGTACTGGCCCCGTACACATCCGGTATCTTATAGGAATAGAGGTAGGAAAGTACGGCGGAGAGCACCAGCGCGATCACCACAAAATACCAGTTTTTCGAGACGATGCGGATGAGGTTCCGCAGGTCGTTCACCTCGATGATGCCCCCTTTGGAGCTTGGCGCTGCTGACATGTTCGTCTACTGGTACCGCAAAGCACGGGTGATTAGGCCGGGATGCGGCTTTTTGCAAGGGCGGCAAATATAGCCATGGAAGGTGGTGAGGAAATAGGGATCTGCTTCGAGGGGCCGGGCTGGACTCCCGCGGACCTTGACCGGAGTGTTTTGCCGGGCTGGAGCCCGGCGGACCAAATGGAAATAAATGAGGCAACCGTTGATAACCCGATTCGTTTACCTTTGGCATCACTTTTTGCTTTTCGATCGATCACTATCCATGAAGATCACGCTACGCTTGCTACTTCTTTCCGCCTTATTGGTGGTGCCTGTGATGGGTGCCTTAATGGCCCAGCCGGGCACCGGTGGCGGACCTCCCTGCTGGCCGCCTCCCTGTATTCCGATCGATGGTGGTCTCTCCCTGCTCATAGGCGCTGGTGCACTTTTGGGAGGTAAGAAGGCCTTGGACGCACGCAAAGCGCGTAAGTCCGCTATCTGATGTCATCCGGCGTGCCGTCACGGATGACGGCCCGTGACCCGCTACTGCGTTTTCTGCTTTTGGCCGCCTCGCTCTATGCAGCGTGGTACCTGCTCTATTCTTTCATCTTACACCCTTGGGGCGCCTTGGACCATGGCGTGATCAATTCATTGATCCTTTGGGCCGGGGCGATCTTGACCTTCTTGGGCTACGAGCTGATCCCCGAGCCGGTGAACGCGGACAACATCCGCACCATCGGCGTGGAGGGAGGGCACTTGCTCTGGATCGGTGATCCATGCAACGGCGTGGGCCTGTTCGCGGTCTTTCTCATTTTTCTGATCGCCTATGGTGGACCGTGGAAGCACAAACTCTGGTTCGGTGCCCTGGGCATATTGACCATCCACTTGGTGAATGCGATCCGCGTGGCGGCGCTCTGCATTGTGGTAAGCATCAACTACGAATGGCTGAACTTCAACCATGACTATACCTTCTATGTGATCGTTTATGGTTGGGTGTTCTTCCTGTGGTACATCTGGGTGAAGCGTTTCGCCACCCGAACGATCAGTACCAAGGCTCCATGAAGCAAAGGGGGATCCGTTGGGACCGCCGCATAGAGGTGGGCCTGGTGTTGGTGGCGGGTATCGGCTTCGGTGCATGGCGCGAATTCACCTTCATCAACATCAACTACCAGATCGACCATCTGGCCCGGCACACCTCCTTTTCCTATGCCCACTCCATGGTGCAAGCTTGGACGGCCGGCTTGGACCTGCAAGGCATGCTGATAGTGAAGTGGTCGCTCGCGCTGCTCTCTATGGCGCTTATGGCCGGGCTAACAGTCTTGCTGGCACGGATCCTCTTTGGCACGTGGAACCAAGCCGTGCCGATCTTGATGGGCTTCGCGGTGTTTGCGGTGCTTTCGCTGCTCATGCACTTTCTGTCCCGCTGGGCGGCGCCCTTCGAGCTGGTCTCAGTGCGGGTGTCGCACATGCTGCAGTACCCGGTACCGCTGGTGTTCGTGCTGATCGCCGCGACGCTACCGAGAGGTGTCAGCCGATCAGAAGATTGATCGGTATTTCGGTTTTTTGAACCACAGATCAACACGGATGAACACAGATCGTGTGTCACAGATTCTGGCGTTGAAGGTTCTATCCACAGATGGCACAGATAGTGCGCGGCAGACTTCATAGTGCCGCATCAGCGGCTTAACATCGTTGCCGGGTGTCAGTAGTGGACGTTGTTATCCCACACCTTCGCGGCCATCTTTGGCCATCGGTAGCATCTGCGGTTAAGCTATTAGGGACAAAGGCAGTCGGCCGCCAAGCCACTCTTTGTCTCTCTGGGCAGCATGCATTCCTCTGTGAGCCTCCATGTTCTCCGTGTCACTGTGGTTGATCCATTGCGGCAAAAGCATTATCCGTGTTTATCCGTGTCCATCCGTGGTTCAGTTCGGCAGCCGGAATTTATCTGTTCCATCTTTGGAAAACCATCGCGGCAACGGCACTATCCGTGTTTATCCGTGTCCATCCGTGGTTCAACTCGGAGGACGGCATTTATCTGCGTCCATCTGCGTCCATCTGCGGCATCTGCGGTTAGACCGTGAGCCATCCTCCCGTGCCTTGGGCGAAGGGTTCTACATTCGCGCCATGCTGAGTTAACAGCACAGAAAGGATGAAGAAGTTGATGGTCGTAGTGGGCACGCGCCCGAATTTCATCAAGGTGACCCGCTTCAAAGCGGTGGCCGCCGAACGCGGCATGCAGGTGGACCTCGTCCATACCGGCCAGCATTACGATGAGAAGATGAGCACGGTGTTCTTCGATCAATTCGGTTTGGTGCCGGACCGCTTTCTGAACACCCCGCACGCCAGCCCGGCCGCGCAGATGGGCCATATCATGATCGCTCTGGAGGCTGCGGCCGCAGAGCTGAAGCCGGAGCTGATGATCGTGCCCGGCGATGTGAACAGCACCTTGGCCGGAGCCTTGGTCGCCAATAAGATGGGCATCCCGCTCGGTCACTTGGAGAGCGGCTTGCGTAGCGGCGACCTGGGCATGCCGGAAGAGATCAACCGCATCCTGACCGATCGCATTACGGACCACTTCTTCGTGACCGAACAAAGCGGCTTGGACCACTTGAAAGCCGAAGGCCGAAAGGCTGAGAACATCCACTTTGTGGGCAACACCATGATCGATACACTGGTGGCTTACGATGCGCAGGTGCAGTCCGCACCCGTGTTGGAAGAGCTGGGCTTGGGAGCAGGCGGCCATGTGCTGATGACCATCCACCGCCCCGCCACCGTGGACTCGCCGGAAGAGCTGGCCAAGCTGGTGGAGCTGATCGCTTTTGTAGCTCGCGAACGCGCCGTAGTGTTCCCGGTGCATCCGCGTACCACCGCGAAGCTGGAGGCCACTGGCCTGGTGCCACGCCTGAAGGCATTGGACAATTTGCTGCTGACCGGGCCCATGGACTACTTCAATTTTCAGAAGCTGATAGCCAACTGCGCCTTTGTGATCACCGATAGCGGCGGCATCCAAGAGGAGACCACCTACCGCCGCGTGCCCTGCCTTACCCTACGGCCGAACACCGAGCGCCCCGTCACCATCACGCTCGGCTCCAATCGCCTGATCACCTTCGACCTGCCGCTGCTGCAAGCTGCCATTGCGGACATCACGGAGGGACGTGCAAAGCGCGGGGAAGTGCCACCGCTCTGGGACGGCCATGCCACGGAACGTGTATTTGACGTGATCGCCAAGCTGTGATCCTCTTCCTTACCTATAACGACCAACAGTTGCTCGCGCTCGGCTTTTTGCCGAGTGCGTTCCTGCATAGGGCCTCCGGCCCGTCTCAAACCGACATGCACACGGAATTAGACGGGCCGGAGACCCTAGAGTACCGACCACTCGGCAAAAAGCCGAGCGGGTGCTCGCGCAGGGGACAACCGGAGGCATAAAACGATCAATCTAAAATTCCCTTGGACGAACGTGATCCTTTTTCTCACCTATAACGACCAGCCTTCGGGCGTGTACTGGAGCCAGGTCACGGATGTGGTGGCCCACCTGAATACCTTGGGCGGTCCTCCGGTGCGACTGCTGGCCTTGGTGAGCGCCCGCGATTATTTCGGCATCCGCCGGAAGATCCGCGCCCACAGCCCGGATGCCTTGGTACTGCCCATGGTGCCGCAGATGAAACGCTGGCGCAGCAATGCTATGCTGGTGAAGGCCGTCTGCCGATGGATCCACCCCAGCGGCATGATCGCACGCGGTGCCTTGGCCACGTGGATGGCCCTGCGCGCGAGGGACAAGGGACGGGTGAAGCAGGTCTGCTTCGATGCACGTGGTGCCTATGCGGCCGAGTGGGAGGAGTACCGCATCATTGATGATGATGCATTGATCAGCCAGTTCCGCGAAGTGGAACAGGAAGTGGTGGCACAGAGCGATCTGCGCATCGCGGTGAGCCAAGCCTTGGTGGACCATTGGCGCGAGCGCTATGCCTACACCGGCAAGGAGCATGTGGTGATCCCTTGCACCTTGGGCAGAGCACACTTGACCGAGCCGGTTGCGGTGGAGGTCAAACGGGAAGCGCTTGGCTTCACTCCGGAGGATGTGGTGCTGGTCTACTCCGGGTCTACGGCCGGTTGGCAATCTTTCGAGATGCTGGACAAACTCTTGCGCTCTGTACTGGATTTACAACCACATGCGAAGGTGCTGTTCCTCAGCCCGCCCCATGCGGATATCGATGGCTTGAAGAAGGCGTATCTCGGTCGCGTGCTCACCGCTTGGGTGCCGCCCGCGGAAGTCCCGAAGGCATTGCAAGCCTGTGATCTGGCGTTGTTGCTCCGTGAGGATACACTTACCAATCGCGTAGCCTCGCCCACCAAGTTCGCCGAATACCTCGCCTGTGGACTGCCCGTGATCATCAGCGAACGCATCGGGGACTTTTCCGCCGTGGTGCAACAGAATAACCTCGGGCTCGTGCATTCCGAAGGTGCGCGGCTGCCTGTGCTGGAACGACCCAGCGCGGAGGAACACGCGCACTGTCGCGCATATGCGTTGGCGCATTTCACGAAGGAAGCGCACAATGCAGCTTACGCGCGGTTGCTCGAGCAATTGGGGGGAAGAGGGAGCCGAGAAGGGCTTTACCGCAGATGACGCAGATAACATAGATGAAGTGTTGCGGATAGCGCTGTTGACTGAGATGTCGCTTGCGTGTCCGCCTTTAGTTGGCGCTCGCGTGTCGCGAGTGCCAGCTCATTTGTCAGATCAGTACCTCCTCGATCAAGCGGTCCGTGATATGGGCCAGTAGAAATTCACTGTGATCGGCGTTCATGTCCACTTCGATCTTGCGCTCCCCGCTAATGATCCGCGGCAGTTCCGTGGCCAGTTCCTCCACGCGGAGCGAATCGCCCAACTTCCGGCCGATGATGGTGCGGCTCACCAAACCTGGCTCGCCGATGTGCAGTACAGGTATGCGAAGATGGAAGATCTCGCTGAACTTGGTACCCAGCACATCCTTGTTCATGGGTGGGATGAAAGTGAGTACGAGGTCAGAATGGGCGATGCGGTTGAAGATCTCCTTCGGTGGCAGGGGGGCATGGAAGTGGATGCGATCCTGTAGGTCGCGCTCCTTCACCAGTAGCTGGTACGCCAACGTGTTGTGGCCGGTGATGTACAGATCGAGTCGGCAATTGGCATAGACACTCGGCTTATTACGTCGAAGCACTTCGAATGCTTCCAGCAGGCTGGTGAAATAGCGTTGAGCCTCTTCAGCGCCATAAAGGCTGCCGGCATAGATCATCCGGAACTCGCCGTTAGGCCTGGTTGTTGGCATTACCTCCATGTCGTCCGGGTCGATGGCGTGGGGGATGATCACATAACGGCTTGCTTCACCTCCGTACGTGTTCCGAAGATGATCGATGACCGTGGCATGGGGAGAGATGATCTTGTTACTGGCATGGGCGACATTGGCCTCCAGGTCCTTTTCATACTGCAGGCGTTTAGCGGACATCGACCCAAAGCCATACCCGCTGCCCCAAGTCCACACATCCCGGAAGTCGGATACCAAGTTGATCTGGGGGAATTCCTTCTTCAGTTCCATGGCAAAGGCCATTAGCCGGAAGGGAGCTCCGGTGACGATCACATTGCGGATACCGTGCTCTCGGACCAAACGCTTTGCTGCACCCAAGATCACTCTCCGCGAAAAAACCGTGGAGTCGTGTATGTTACCGCGAACCAACAACGGTAATAGCTTGGACCACACTCTATACATCACTTTCTCCGTGAAGGACGTGAGGGGCCGTTTGTGCAGCACTGCTGGATAGTTCGGCGGTATGGGATGATGTATGATGCCGGGGCTCGCGCCGTCCTCGCTCCAGAGGGAATCCAAGCGGTCCTTGGTTCCGGCGCTGCGGATCACATGGACGGGAGAGCCGCGTGATGCCAGTTCTTTGGCGAATTTGGCCCACCGTCTGCCTCCAATGCCGCGCACGGGAGGGAAACCGTGGCAGATCAACAGGATGGGACGATTTTTTAGGCTCTCGGGCATCCAGAGAGTCTATACAAAGGTCTTCTCCACCAATAGGTCGGTGATGTTCGCCAGCAAGTGTTCGCTATGGTCGACCTGCATATCGATCTCGATCTTTCGCTCCCCGCTGATGATGCGAGGAAGCTCCGTGACCAGTTCCTCCACGCGCAAAGATGCGCCCAGCCTTCGATCGGTGATGGTGCGGCTTGCCAAGCCCGGCTCCCCGATGTGCAGCACCGGGCGACGCAGGTGGAAGATCTCGTTGAACTTGGTGACCATGATGTCCTTCTTGTTCTTCGGAAGGAAGGCGAGCACGAGGTCGGATCCCGCAATGCGTTCCAAGATCGCCTGGGGGGGTACCGGTTCGTGGAACCGGATGTGTTCCTGCAACCCCCGCTCCTTCAATTGCTGTGCGTAGGTATGGGTCTCCTGTCCGGTGATGTAGAGGTCGAAACGGAAGCTGGCAAAGGCATCCGGGTGTTTTCCCCGCAGGGCTTCGAACGAACTCCACAAGGTCTTGTAGTAGTGATCCGCCTCCGGGCCGTCGTAAAGGCTACCAGCATAGATCATCTTGAATACCCCGTCAGTAGTTGGACTGGTTGCTACCATCAACTCATCAGGATCCATCGCATGCGGAATGGTGAGGTAGCGCTCTGGTGCTCCGCCATAGGTATCTCGCAGATGTTCGGTAATGGAACTCGTTGAGGCTATGAGCCGGTCAAACACATGGGCAACCAAAGCTTCACGCTCCTTCTCTCGGCGCATGCGTTGTGGGCTCAACATGCTAAAGCCATAATCCGTACCCCAGGTCCAGGGATCCCGGAAGTCAGCGATCAGGTTGATCTCCGGGAAGCGCTTTTTCAATTCCGCAGTGAAGGCCATCAAGCTGAACGGAGCGCCTGTAACGATCACATTCCGGATGCCGTGCGTTCGGATCAGATCCGAGGACTTGCGGACCAACTGCTTTCTCCAGAAGATTCCGCGGTCGTACAAATTGTAGCGAGTGAACAGGCTGAGGATGCATTTCCACAAATGGTAGGCCACCTTGTCCATTACGGATAGCGGCGCCGAGCGCCAAAAAGCTGCAGGATAGCGTGCAGGTAGCGGATGTTTGATCACCCCCGGTGTTTCTGCATCGGCTGTCCACAGCGAACCCGCTTGGCCGGCGTCTCCTGCGCTGTGGATCACATGAACGGAATGGCCCCGCCTGGCAAGCTCCTTGGCGAACTTGGCCCACCTACGGCCCCCGATACCGTAATTCGGGGGGAAGCCGTGGCAGATGATCAGCAAGTGCTCGCCTGGACGCATGTGCGGCGAAGATAGATGCGCTCACGGACGTGACGATGAGCCTCTGATTGGTTAGCTTGCCAGCCGAACGCGGGCATGGGGAAACAGGTGATCATTACGGGCGGTGCGGGCTTCATAGGTAGCCATCTGGTGGATAGGTTGCTCGCCGAAGGCGGATGGCAGATCACCGTCATCGATAACTACGACCACAACTATCCGCGCTCAGCCAAGGATGCGAACATTGCCGGTCCGTTGGAAGATCCGGCCTACACCTTTATAGAAGGTGATATTCTGGATGATGCAGTGCTGGAGAAGGCTTTTGCAGGGCAGGGAGGTCCGGAAGCCGTTGTGGTACACTTGGCAGCAAAGGTGGGAGTGAGGCCCAGTATCGAGCATCCATTGGACTATCACCGGGTGAATGTCACCGGTACGCTCAAGGTGCTGGAAGCGGCCCGTTCCGCCAAGGTGGGTCATTTCATATTGGCCAGTAGCAGCAGCGTGTACGGCTTGAACCCGAATGTGCCTTGGGAGGAGGATGGGGTGGAATTGCATCCCATCAGCCCCTACGCAGTTAGCAAGCTTGCAGCGGAGCAATTTGCCCGCACGTATGCACGCTTGCATGGGATCAACACCACCGTGCTTCGCTTCTTCACCGTTTATGGCCCAAGGCAACGGCCCGATCTGGCCATTCATTCCTTTTTCAGTAAGATCATAGGAGGAACTCCGATCAAGCAGTTCGGGGATGGAAGCACGGGCCGGGATTACACGTACGTCGATGATATTGTCCGAGGTATATCCTCGGCTTTAGAGCGTCCCATGGATGCAACGGACAGCGGAGGCGCCTTCGATATTTTCAACCTCGGCAACTCCAAAGTGGTGCAGTTGCACGACTTGATCTCGGCCATTGAGAAGCAAACGGGAAGGAAGGCTATCATTGAACAGCACGATGAACAGCCGGGTGATGTGCCACGCACCTGTGCGAGTGTGGCCAAGTCGAAGCGGTTTTTGGGATATGAGCCAATTGTGGATCTCGAGACGGGATTGCGTGCGTTCCACGAATGGTACATGTCCCTGACGGTCCCGAAACAATGAGCTGATTCCACTATCCTTGCAAAGTCATTCGCCGTGCACAACACGGCGTTCATGCCATGCGAACCATCGGGATCAGCCATAAGACCCGTTACTGGCAGCATTACTGCTTCAGTAATCCCCCTGCGGGTCATCGCTATGTGCGCATGTTGGACATTCCGTGGCACATGGCAGGCATACGGACTGAGTTTCTGGCCCACACCAAGTTCTTCCTCCCTTTTCGAAAGGCGGATATCTACCATACCTATAACAGCGTGGTGGCCAACGCCCGGCCTTGGGTGATCGAGGTGGAGAGTTACTTGCCCCGATTCGAGGGTATGCGCACGGACCATCCGGCCTATAAGTGGGCCCTTCGTAAGCTGGCATCCGATCACTGCAAGGCACTGATCTTCACCAGTCGGAACACCATGGAGATGAACCGTCATAAGTTGGTGGAGGCGGGAGTGGACGAACGGAAAATGCATGTGGTGTACCGTGCCGTGGAGAAATACGCGCCAGCACAGCGAAGCCGTGACCATTTCAGGATCCTTTTCGCA
This sequence comes from Cryomorpha ignava, assembly GCA_040391235.1. Taxonomy (GTDB): domain Bacteria; phylum Bacteroidota; class Bacteroidia; order Flavobacteriales_F; family PHOS-HE28; genus PHOS-HE28. Next base: position 463,058 of record JBEBYG010000001.1, on the reverse strand, counting down.
GGCAACGGATTTTACCGAAAGGGCGGCATCGAACTGCTGAAGGCATTCAAGCTGTTGGATCGGAAGGATGTCTCCTTGGAGATCATCAGCGGCCTTGCGGTGGATTGGGGCATTACTGCCACCCGAGAAGAGATCCAATGGACCGAACGCACCATTGCCGAGGATCCGCGCATCACACTCCATCGACACCTGCCACATGAGCAGGTGATCGAGCACATGCGCCTCGCAGATGTGTTCGTAGCCACCACTTTTGCCGATCCGTTCAACAATACCGTGCTGGAGGCCATGGCCACCGCATTACCCATCATCAGTTCCGATGCAGGCGCCTTGCCCGAACTGGTGCAGCCCGACGTGAATGGATGGATACTCCCGGTATTGGAACGGAAGAGTGAGGAGATCGCAGAGGATCTCGCGGCACATCTCCACCGATTGATGAACGACGAAGCACTACGTCTTAGAATGGGAGCTGCCAATGCACCGATCATCGATGCCCGCTTCAATCTGAGCATCCGCAATGCGGCTCTTAGCAGGATCTATGATGAAGCTCTGGGTGGACTCCTTGTGAGCGGTACGAACGTGGACCTGCCGAAAGCATGAATTGTGGATCCCGCCACTTGTTCACATGAGGGTACTATTGGTTACTGATGGGGTCTTTCCCTTTGTAATGGGAGGTATGCAGAAGCATTCCTACTATTTGGGGAAGTACTTGGCCAAGGCCGGGATCAACGTAGCCGTCGTTCATAGTGTACCGGAAGGTATTGACGTTGATGAGCTCGGACTTCCCGAGTTCGCCGGCTTCGACAAAAAAAATAGTTCGTTCATCCGGGTGCCGGAGCCGGTGCGGGGTTCGTTACCCGGCCATTACCTGCGGGAAAGCCGACGCTATGCGGAGGATGTGTATGAGCGGTTGAAAGATCGCTTAGGCGAGTTCGACCTGATCTACTGCCAAGGCTTTACGGGATTGGGCTTTATCAAAGGGAGAAGGAGGGGAGAGGTGAAGATCCCGGTGGTCTCCAATCTCCATGGCTATGAAATGTACCAGCGGATGCCTTCACTGAAGGCCCGTTTGGGTCGTGCTCCTCTGCGCAGCCTGGCCCGGGAGGTGTCATTGGGTTCAGACTTTGTCTTTTCTTTCGGCGGTCATATCACCGCCATTCTGCAGAAGATCGGCGTACCCCCCGAGCGGATCCTGGAGTGCCCGATCGGGATCGAGGAACGCTGGATCGATGGAGTACATCCAATTGTATCGGATGGTGCACGCACGTTTGTTTTTGTGGGCAGGAATGAACGTCGCAAAGGCATCAAGGAACTCAACACTGCACTGCTGAAATTACACGCGGAGGGGAAGGATGACCTCATCTTCCACATGGTGGGACCCATTGGGAAAGAAGATCAATTGAACGCGAGCAATATAATTTACCACGGCTCCTTGTCAGATGAGGACCAAGTGCGAAAGGTGATGCGTTCCGCCGATGTGCTCGTCTGTCCAAGCTATGCCGAAGGTATGCCCACGGTGATCATGGAGGCCATGGCGTCAGGTTTGGCGATATTGGCCACGGACGTAGGAGCTGTGGCCAAGCAGGTGGATGCTGGGAACGGCTGGTTGCTTCCGGCACCATTACCCGGGACGATCCAGATCGCCTTGGAGCAAGCCATGCACTTGCCAGCGCAGCGGTTGATGCAAATGAAACACCGATCCTTGGTGAAGGCGAAGGAGCAGTTTATATGGGAGCGGGTGGTCACGTGCAAGGTGAATGCCTTGGAGCGTGCACTTCGTACGTTCAAGCCTTGAGCTTGCCGCGACTTCAGAAGTCTCGCGTTCCGAGTCTTGAGTCGGAGCCACAAACCGAAAGTCGTAAGCTTGTGCATGCGAGCTTATGGCTTGCAGCTTAAAGCTTGTGGCTTGAGTGCTGCATCAAAGACCATTCCTCACTCATGCATCAGTGCGCCGATCAGTCCCGATATGCATCGGAGTAACGATCCCGGCACTCAGGCGCATGATCATACCCAGCACAGCTGCTGCCCGCCTGTAGCTTAGTAGGTTACTTTCGCGACCTTCGCCGGCGTTGCCGGCTTCCCTGATGATCAAGTTCATTCGAGCGCATACCACGCTTTGGGTCCTCATTACCATTTGGATCGTGGTCGCGGCAAAGGCCCCCGTGCTCTTGTATGCGGTACTCCCGATCAGCATCTTCCTGATGCGCCGCAACGAAATGTGGCAGGAGATGCTCTTCGGCTTCGTGCTCTGTGCCGTGCTTTCCGACATGGACCCGCACATCACGCAGATCGCAGTGATGAAGACCGCCAAGTATGCGTACATCGTCACGCTCATCCTCATCGTTGTCATGGATCGGGCGCGAATGCACCCCATGGCACGGGTTTTCGGCATCTTCCTGCCGTTCTTCGTCTACGCCTTTCTGCCCATTGTTGCCTCTCCTATTCCCGTGGTCGCCATCCAGAAAACGATCTCCTATGCCAGCATTTTCTTGGTGATCCCGAACTTGGTGCTGCTCAATTTCAGGAAGTCCGCATGGCCCTTCTTCAGCAACCTGATCTGGTTCCTTGTCTTGTTACTAGTTGCGCAGCAATCCATCCGCTACCTCGGACCGGAGTGGTGGTATACCATTGATGGTCGATTCCGTGGGATCTTCGGCAATCCGAATGGTATGGCCTTATATTGCTTCTTGGTATTCCTGCTCTTCTCGGTGGTGAACTACTTGCGGCCGGAACTTTTTTCACGCTTGGGCAAGTTGTTCATCTATGGGGTTCTGATATACTACCTGATAACCTGTGGAGCGCGAACGGCATTGATGTCCACGTTGATGTTCGTGTTGTTTATCCAGTTCTTCCGGATCTCCACATTCCTCGGTATCATTTCCTTCGTGGCATTTATTGGAATTGGGGAGTTGCTTACCAGCAATCTGCCCGCCATCATTGGCGCCTTGGGGCTTGAGGAGTACCTGCGCGTGGATACCATCGCGGACGGCTCAGGGCGCTACGTGGCATGGCAATTCGCGTGGAACTTGATCAACGACAAAGGATTCTTCCTTTTCGGTGGCGGCTTTGACAATGAATATATCCTTATGTACGAGGCACGCTATATACTTTCTGCGTTGGGGCACCAAGGAGGCGTTCACAACACTTACCTCGCTTTTTGGCTGAATACCGGTATCGTGGGTCTGATTTTGTACTTCCGGAGCTTCGGGCTCATCTTCATCAAGGCCAGTAAGAACACCCCCATTTCATTGGCCATCATGTTTGCCGTGCTGTTCTCCATCCTTTACGAGAGCTGGCTGGCCGGCTCCCTGAGCCCATACACCACCTTGTTCCTGGTGATATTGGCCATTGTGTCGGAAGATGAGATCATGGGCTCCCTCCAACAGAAGGAGGAACCCGAAGCGGAGCAGGAGGAAGCCGTTCCGATCCATGAACCCTTGATACTGCCTGCCCGGTAAACATTAGCTTCACCGACCCTTTTCTAACACATGACCCGTATCCTTATTACCGGCGGTGCCGGTTTCGTCCCCAGTGCGCTGGCCATCCGCTTGGCCCAGGAACCCGATACCGAAGTGATCGTAGTGGATAACCTTACCACCGGGGATCTGCGCAAGCTCGAACTGGACAAGCATCCAAGGCTCCATTTCATCAAATGCGATGTGAACCGCTTTGAGGATATCAGCAGTGTGTTCTACGCCTACCGACCCAATTATGTCTTCCACTATGCAGCCGTGGTGGGGGTGAAGCGCACCACCGATAACCCGGTGAGCGTACTGCACGATATTGACGGTATCCGCAACGTGCTGGACCTGTGCAAGAATACCGGCGTGAAGCGGGTCTTCTTCAGCAGCAGCAGCGAGGTTTATGGAGAGCCGGTGGAGTTCCCGCAGAACGAGCATACCACGCCGCTGAACAGCAAGCTGCCGTACGCCATCGTGAAGAACATCGGAGAGGCCTTCCTGCGCAGCTACCACAAGGAGTATGGCTTGGACTATACGGTCTTCCGTTTTTTCAATACTTACGGACCCAAGCAGAGCAAAGATTTCGTGGTGAGCAAGTTCATCCGCGCCGCACTGAAAGGACAGGACATCACCGTGTACGGCGATGGTAACCAGACGCGGACCTTCTGCTACATCGACGATAACATTGAAGCCACCACGGCCACTTACCTGAAGAAGGAAGTGATCAACGACGTGGCCAACATTGGCAACGACAAGGAGACCACCATCCTGGAGCTGGCCCGCTTGGTGATCGAGCTTACCGGTAGTTCCTCGAAGATCATTCACCTACCCCCCTTGGAAGAAGGTGACATGACCCGGCGCATGCCGGATATTGGACGGATGCGTTCCCTCTTGGGTCGCGACCTGCTTCCTTTGCGGAACGGGCTGGAGCGCGTGCTCGCCGATACGTCCTTCATACTGGGTTGATCAGCGCATATGTGTGGCATCGCAGGCATCGCAGTACCCGACCTAGCAGGTGCCGGAGAGCGTGAAAGCGAAGCCATCGTGTCGCGGATGACCGCAGCGCTGGCTCATCGCGGGCCGGATGCCGAAGGGCTTTGGCGTGGAAGCCACGTGGTATTGGGACATCGGCGGCTCGGCATCATTGATCCGGAGCCGGCGAGCAACCAGCCGTTCATCAGTGCAGATGGGCGCTATGTGTTGGTGTACAACGGTGCGGTCTACAATTTCCGTGAGCTACGCGAAAGCTTGTCCCACCGAACGTTCAGGACCAAAGGCGATACGGAGGTGTTGTTGGAAGCTTGGGTGGAATGGGGCGAGGCCTGCTTGGACAAGTTGGAAGGCATGTTCGCCTTTGCCGTGTGGGATGTGAAGCAGGAGACATTGGTGGTCGTGCGCGATCGCTTCGGAATAAAACCGCTGTACTATCAGGAGCAGGGTGGCCGCTTGCTATTCGCCAGTGAACTGCGTGCCATACTGGCCTCGGACGTAGTGCCTCGCACGTTGGACGAAGGGGCCTTGTGCGATCACTTGCGCCATGGTTCCGTGCATGCTCCAGCTACTATTGTGAAAGATGTGCGCATGTTGCTTCCTGGCCATGTGCTGCGGTGGTCTTCCCAAGGGATGTCCATCCATCGTTGGTGGAACGTAGCTGCCAGCGCCGATCCGGCTGCGACCGGTATGGACCTGAAAGACACGCACCGCGAAGTGCGGGACCGCTTTTTCAGTGCGGTAGAGAAACGCATGGTCGCCGATGTTCCCTTCGGTGCTTTCCTCAGCGGTGGCATTGATAGTAGTGCAGTGGTTGGTGCCATGGCCCAGTCCACACGGGGCCGGGTACACACCTTTACCGTCACCTTCGATGAGGCTGAATTCAGCGAGGCGCGCTTCGCGCAGCTGATAGCGAAGAAGTTCGGCACCAAGCATACCGAGATCCGATTGCGCCCGGAGGACATGCTGCGGATGCTTCCCCAGGCACTGGCGGATATGGACCATCCCAGCGCGGATGGCCCCAACACGTGGGTGGTGAGCAAGATGACCAAGGATGCGGGTATCGCCATGGCCTTGAGCGGCCTGGGTGGTGATGAGGTCTTTGCGGGCTACGAAGTGTTCAAGCGTTCCGTGGCCTTGCTGCGGAAGCGGGGCATCACCGCTGTTCCTCGGCCGTTGCGTATGCTGATCGGTATGGCCGTGAAGAGCAGGAAGGCAGGAGCTGCCGGTTGGAAAGCGGCGGAGCTTCTGAAGCTCCGCGACTGGAAGGTGGCCGACACCTATCCCTTGGCCCGGTTGGCTTTTAGCGATGCCGAACTCCGGAAGAAGCTGTTGGCCGTGAACCTGCATCCCGATGCCGTGGCAGCGGATGTGCGCCAATGGCTGGAGAGCAACGAAGGTTCGCAGCTGGAGCCCCTGAGCCAAGTGAGCGTGGCCGAACTGGTCACCTACCTGCCCGATGTTCTGTTGCGCGATACCGACCAGATGTCCATGGCCCACGCGCTGGAGGTGCGCTCCCCCTTCCTGGATCATGACCTTACCAGCTTCGTGCTCGGCGTGCCCGATGACATGAAGTTCCCCCATACGCCGAAGAAGTTGTTGACGGATGCGTTGGGAGACCTTCTGCCGCGCGAGGTGACGCACCGCCCCAAAATGGGCTTCACCTTGCCATGGGCCCATTGGATGCGCGCAGAGCTCCGGTCGTTCTGCGAGGTCCGCATGGAAGCCTTGGCGCGGAGGCCACAGTTCAATGCCGAGGGCATCAACGATCTCTGGCAGCGCTTTCTGAAAGGGGATCTGGGCGTGACCTGGAGCCGAGTGTGGATGCTGGTGGTACTGGAGGAGTGGATGCAGGCGAATCGGATCGAGTAATTCCGGATCCGCCACCCTTCGGGATATTTGCGGACTTGCCGGTTGTGCGACCCCCGCTTGAGACGAGCCAGAGGCCCTGAACGTCTACGCACTCAGCAAGAAGTCGAACGCGTGGATCCAGGATTTTTTCGCGATTCCGGGTCAGGACCGGAATGACACTCAGTTGCACAAAAAAAGGGGCCGAAGCCCCTTTTTTCAATGTGATCCACTTGTGCTTAGAACTTAGCGCGGCTCTTACGACCGATCCGCTTTTTGCCACGCATCCAGTTGTAACGCTGGCGGTAGAAGTTGGACTGTCCCCGCAGCACATAGCTATAGGTAAAGCCCATGGTAAGGTAGCTATCGTTGTGCGTGGGGTCGCCGCGCTTCAGTCCCTTGGTGTACTGGATGGGATCAGGTACACCCTCTACATCCACGAAGGTGGATTGGCTGGCAAGCTGTGCGGAAAGACCAGTAGCGCCTCCTGGCAGAAGATCCGGATCAGCATATACAGTGCTCACGTCGTCCAAGTAATCGCTGAAGGTGGTGCGCCAGCCGAAGTCCCAACCAAGGCGGTGGCGACGCTTGAAGGTGAAATGGAAGCCGATACCCGCTGGGATGGCAAAACCAAGGCTGGAGTAGTTCTCCATTTCGGTGGTGAGCTCACGCAGCTTGTAGAATTCGCCGGTGTGATTGATCTGCCCTTTGGGGTTGCTTAGGTAGACCGCGGCACCTACATAGGCGAACAGGCGGAAATCCGTGCGGTAACGACCGCGTCCACCCAGGTCATTATCTTGGAAAAGGGTGAATTCGGGGCGAGCGTAGAGCTCGAACATATCATTGCGGAAGTTCAGGTTCCGGCCTACGCGTTCAGGGTTGGTGCTCAAGTGGTCGGCCCCTTGGATACGGAGGTAGTTGATGCCAGCGCTTACGGAAATGGTGCGGTTGATCTTACGGCGTGCAAAGGCACCCACGGTCCAGCGGGTCTGGTTAAGCTTCATGTCCCAGATGAAGTCACGGCGTGTCTTTTCCTTTCCACCGATATCGCCCAAGTAGTTGGTACCACCTAATTGGCCACCGATATCCCAATCGTACTGAGCCCGGGTTTCACCCACCAAAATGGTCGTCATAAGCACTACCAGTGCTATGTGTATGCTGTATGCCTTCATGCGATGGATTCTCCGATTGACTGGCAAACTTAACAAAAGCAAGCCTCGTTCTACGCAAAATCGTAGATACAGGATATCAACGATCCCTTTCTGGTCCACAGGGCTACCTTCGCGGCCCCTTCAAACTTAGAATCCCGCGCTCCTTGTCCAACCGTGTCACATCTCTCTTCGGCGTCCGCTATCCCTTGATACAAGCGGGGATGATCTGGAATTCCGGTTGGCGACTGGCCGCTGCGGTGAGCAATGCGGGCGGCTTGGGTATCATCGGATCAGGCTCCATGTATCCCCTTGTGCTGCGGGAACATGTTCGTAAGTGCAAGGAAGCAACCTCCCTGCCGTTCGCGGTGAACATCCCCATGCTGTATCCTGCGGTGGAGGAACATATCGCCACGGTGATCGAGGAAAAGGTGCCGATCGTATTCACCAGTGCAGGGAATCCCGGTACATGGACCCGCAAGTTGAAGGATGCCGGGATCACTGTTGTCCACGTAACGGCAAGCGTGAAGTTCGCCCGGAAGGCGGAGGACGCCGGTGTGGATGCAGTGGTGGCCGAAGGTTTTGAAGCAGGCGGCCACAACGGACGGGAAGAGACCACCACCATGGTGCTGGTGCCCTTGGTATGCGATGCGGTGAAGGTGCCGGTGATCGCGGCGGGTGGCATTGCGGATGGACGCGCCATGTTGGCGGCCATGGCACTGGGGGCCGATGCCGTGCAGATGGGCAGCCGCTTTGTGTGCTCCGAGGAGTCCAGCGGGCACCCGGACTTCAAGCAATATGTGATCGATAGCAAGGAGGGAGATACCATTCTCACCTTGAAGGAGTTGGCGCCCGTGCGCCTGATGCGGAACAAGTTCTACGAGGAGGTGCAACAAGCCTATGCCCATTGTGCCAGCCCGGAGGAGCTGCGAACGGTGCTCGGCAGGGCCCGTGCAAAGCGCGGGATGTTCGAAGGCGATCTGGTACAGGGTGAACTGGAGATCGGCCAAGTGGGAGCAGCCTTGAAGGAAGTGCTGCCTGCCGCAGTGATCGTGGAGAAAGTGATGAAGGAGTTCGAGGAGGCCAGATCAAGAATGGCTTCCTTGAAGATCGCCTGACGAGCGACAGAGTCGCGCTGAGCATGAACCGAACAGGAGGTTTTTACGTCACTACACCGATACGGATCGGGATGGAACTACGTTGGTGGAATGTGCGCATACTGGGATCGATCCTGCTCCTGCTCTGTCCGGTGCTTTTATGGGCCACTGTCCTGGACCCACCATCCTTGCGTTGTGTCTCCGTAGGGCCTGCCGGTGAAGCCGTGCTCACTTGGGTGGTTCCATCCGACCCTACAGGGGAATTCCAACAGTACGAAGTGTACCATGCCGCGTCAGTTGCTGGGCCGTACACGATGCTCGGGCCAGTAGGGACTTACGCCCAGACCACCTTCACCCACGTAGGGGCGGGTGCCAATGCGGCGCCGCAGTTCTACTACCTGACCACCGTATCCACTTCCGGGCCTCCGAACACTTCGATAACGAGCGATACGCTGGCTTCCATTTTTGTGCAGGTCTCTCAAAGTGTGCCTTTGGGGAGTTCGGTGGTGGATTGGAACCTGCCGCATACTCCGCCATTGGGAACCTCTGGACCGAACACTTGGATCGATATGGAGTACCCCACCGGCACGTGGTCGCGTGCGGATAGTGTGGCAGTGAACCTCCGTCACTGGTCGAAAGTGGTCACCATCTGCGAGGATTTCTTGAACTTCCGGGTGCGTGTTCCGGATGCCAGCGGATGCGTGTCCACCAGCAGTGCTGCAGGGGCTATGTTCCAGGACATCACCCCGCCGACAACCCCGACGATCTTGGAGGTGACGGTGGATACCGCCAGCAACCAAACGGTGGTACACTGGGCGCCGAGCCCCGAGACGGATACCGATGGCTACATCATCGTACTCTCCACTCCCAGTGGCAACATGATCCTCGATACCTTGTATGGGCAGTTCAATACCACCTACACCTGGCCCTTGAGCAATGCGGGTGTCGGGGCCGAATCCTATACCATTGCTGCCATCGATACGTGTTGGAAAGGCAATCCACCAAGCCCCAATACCAGCGCCGCTTCCACCCCCCATACCACGGTCTTCCTCACCACCCGCTACGACCGCTGCGCCGGGACCATCTTGGTGGAGCGCACCGGTTACGCCGGATGGCCTGTGGACCATTATGAACTCTACGTCCAACTGGACAATACCGGGCCGGTGAACTACTTGGCCACCCTGTCCACTTCCACTTTCCAGTATCTGCAACAGGGAGTGCTCCCCGGCCATGCATATTGCTACATCGTGAAGGCGATCGGCACGGATCCCGGAAAGATCTCTCTCTCCAACAAGGTCTGTCGTACAACGTCCTATCCACCGGTGCCGCAATGGAACTACATCCGCACCTCTACGGTGCTTGGAAACGGTGATGTGCAGGTGGTGGATAGTGTGGACATGAATGCATTCACCAAGCGATTGGTATTGGAACGCACCTACAACGGCAAGCCGTGGGAGCAGATCGCGAGCATTCCCGGAGGAATAGGCCCCGTAGTGGTCTTTACCGATGAGGATGTGCTCACCTCCGATCGCAGCTATACCTATCGCGTGCTGGTGCAGGACAGCTGTGGGAATACGGTCGTCACCAGCAATAAGGGTACATCCATCCTGCTGACCGCCACTCCGGAACTGGACGGGTTCAACCAACTCCGCTGGAGCGGCTACGTGCAATGGGCAGGTTCCGTGGCTGGCTATTCGGTGTACCGCAGTGTGGCCGATGGACCTTTTGAACTGATCGGGACCACTGCCACGGGGGTATGGAGCTTTGATGACAACGTGCAGGACCTGGCTGATACGCCCGGGAAGTTCTGCTACTATGTGGTGGCGGAAGAAGCGGGCAATCCTTCCGGAACTGACGCTATCTCGACGAGCAATTTCGCATGTGCCGTACAACAGGAGGAAGTATGGATCCCGAACGCCTTTATTGAAGGCGGCTACAACAATACCTTCCATCCGGTGCTGTCCTACGCGGATGTGGACCGATATGAGTTCACCATCTTCAACCGGTGGGGCCAACAGATCTGGACCACCACGGACCGCTATGAAGCCTGGGATGGCCGGGTGGATGGCCGGATGGTGCCCCAAGGGGTGTATGCCTACTACTGTTCATTCCTGAACGGATCGGGTAAGACCGTGGAGCGGAGGGGAACGGTGACGTTCCTTGCTGGGCGTTGAGGGGTTGATTCCTCGAGGAATGTGATAGTTGCATGGCCATGCAATTCAAGCAGTGCCGGTTTCCACATGACCGCCTGATCCCCAGTTGCAGTTTTTCAAGCAACGACTTGTCTCTGAGGGTGGATGCACAGGCCGATCCTAATTCATTTGAATCTCCTATGCATGGCCATGCATGGGAGGGATCCATGGTTTGATCGGGTTGCTCTTCACCCTGCATGTCGGTCATTCACCCTGTGTGGTCGCGGCCTTGCAGATGAACGAGTGGTTGAAAGCCATGTGTTAAAGGGTGAGATGCATGGCCATGCATTTCCGTAAGGCCCTAATTATCCACAAGGATCCCATCACCGTGGACAAACAGATCCACGTGAAGAAGCTCATTCCCCCCGGGAAGTGTACTTTTGTGCATGGAACGATCCACCACTGTAATCGCCCCCGAGCGCGGCGATCGCCCAGCCACAGCGGCTTCTTCGCTTACCGACCGTTTTGCAGCAGAAGGACTCACGTACGATGATGTCCTGTTGGTACCTGCCTATTCCGAGGTCCTGCCACGCGCGGTTGACATCCGGACGCGCTTCAGTAGGAACATCACCTTGAACCTGCCCATCGTATCCGCAGCCATGGATACGGTGACCGGTTCGGAGCTCGCCATTGCCATCGCCCAGCAGGGCGGTATCGGTGTGGTACATAAGAACCAAACCATTGCCGATCAGGCCAACGAAGTACGAAAGGTGAAGCGCAGCGAAAGCGGCATGATCACCGATCCCGTGAAGTTGATGGAAGGGGCTACGGTGGGTGATGCGCTCCGCCTGATGTCCGAGAACAAGATCGGTGGCATACCCGTGGTTGCCAAGGATAATATGCTGGTGGGGATCGTGACCAATCGCGACCTGCGCTTTGAAAAGCAGTTGGCCAAGCCCATCGCCGAGGTGATGACCAAGGACAATGTGATCACGGCTCGTCCGGATGTCACGATGCCCCAGGCAGCGGACATCCTGCAGGAGTTCAAGATCGAAAAACTGCCGGTGACCGATGAAAAGGGCAAGCTCGTAGGCTTGATCACCTACAAGGACATCATCAAACTGAAGCAGAGTCCGAACGCCTGCAAGGACCACCTCGGACGCTTGCGCGTAGCGGCGGCCATTGGCGTTACCGGCGATAGCATCGAACGGGCCACGGCCTTGGTGGATGCCGGTGTGGATGCCTTGGTGATCGACACCGCCCATGGTCACCACATTGGCGTGCAGGAGATGTTGCGCACCATTCGCAAGGCCTTCCCGAAAGTGGATCTGGTAGTAGGTAACGTAGCCACCGGTGCTGCGGCCAAAGCGTTGGTGGAGGCGGGTGCCGACGCCGTGAAAGTGGGCATCGGCCCGGGCAGCATCTGCACCACGCGCGTGATCGCCGGTGTAGGCGTGCCACAGCTCACCGCGGTGCATGATTGTGCCGAAGCCATCAAAGGAAGCGGGGTGCCCGTGATCGCTGATGGCGGGATCCGATACACCGGCGATATGGTGAAGGCCATTGCGGCTGGAGGAGACAGTGTGATGATCGGCTCGCTCTTCGCCGGCGTGGAGGAAAGCCCCGGTGAAACCGTGATCTATGAAGGGCGTCGCTTCAAGACGTATCGCGGTATGGGCAGCTTGGAGGCCATGCAGCGCGGTAGTAAGGACCGTTACTTCCAGGATATGGAGGAGGACATCAAGAAGCTTGTGCCGGAAGGGATCAGTGGGCGCGTGCCGTTCAAAGGGCCGTTGCACGAGGTGGTCCACCAAATGGAAGGTGGATTGCGGGCCGGCATGGGCTACTGCGGTGCAGCGGATATTGCGTCCTTGCAAAAAGCCACCTTCATGCGCATTACCGCTGCGGGCATGCGGGAAAGCCATCCGCACGATGTCTTCATCACGCGTGAAGCGCCGAATTACAGCGTGGGCTGAAGCTTGTTCTGACAACCCTTCTTCTTGTTGGCATCGATCCCGATAGCGAACAGGGCGATATCGTATTTCACCGGATCAACCGGGTCGAATTCGCAGAGTGCGTGGGTGAGTTCCACCACGCTCTTCCAGTCGTCCTGCTTGCGCTGTAAAAGCCCCAACTCCCGGGCTACACGGCCCGTGTGTACATCCAGCGGCACGTGGAGGGCCGAGGCGGGGATCCGTTTCCAGAGCCCCAGGTCCACGCCCCGGTCGTTCGGGCGCACCATCCACCGCAGGAACATGTTGATCCGTTTGGCATTGCTTCCTCGCGCCGGATCGGCGACATGTTTCCGTGTACGAGCCTCGTGCTCAGGCTCGAAGAACCGTTCGCGAAATATGGAGATCATCTCCGCCATGGGCGGAAGAGGATTAACGGCTACTACTGGTATGAATGCCGCTTCCAAGCCTCCATGTTCCTTATAGAGATGCCGCAGGCCCAATATGAATTGGCGCAGGTCCGTGCTGTTGAATGTGCGGTGAACAAACCCGTCCAATCTGTTCAGTTCCGCAAGAGAGGCACCCATCATGAAGTCGAACGGGGCCTCGTCCATCAACTGCGCCAACTTCCACGCATTCGCGATGATGGTCTTCCGCTGGCCCCAAGCGATGGTGGCGGTAATGAAGCCGATGGTCTCGGCATCGGCACGTGAGGTGAACGAACGCGGTACTTGGATGGGGTCATCCGCAATGAAGGCCGGTGTTGAATACCGATCGAAGGCTTCATCCAACAGCTCGCGCAGTTCGGATGAACTCATAGATGCAGGTCCGGAAAAGGAACTGCGACCCTGTTGCGATCGTGCCGCTCCTTTGATACCACGGGTATTCTTCACCGAGTGCTAGTGGTCTTTGGAGCAGGCTGGACCGGCGGATTTGTGGGCCGGGGAGGGGTGCTGGTTCCACCGGTGCCGCGGCTGGGCACAGGCGCTACGCTGGGGAGCCTGGGGTTCTTGTTCGTGACGGATGGCTGTGGCTTCGGCTTCGGGCCATGGGGTGGGGACTTGAGCACAGGACGATCCTTGTCCAGGTCCGGCTTCGGCTTTACCGGGGGAGGGCTATCGGGCGAAGGTATTTTCACTGGTGGACGATAGGTCTCACCCGGACCATCGCCACCGGTTGGTGACGGGGTTGGTTTGTCCGTGGGGTTATTCACATCCGGCACAACGGGGGGAGGCGGAGCATCTCCCTTCCAATTTGTGCGAGCAGCATCCGTGGAGTCGTTCGGTACCAAGCCGTACGGACCATCGTCTATCCGTTTCAACCCTTGGCAATCCACCGCGACCCGCACCCTTTGTAGACCGACCATGCTGCAGCCGGTGGCTATCTGCCCTTCCGCATCCATTACGGTGATGCAACCCTTCATCGTGTTTTCATCATTCTGGATCACACGATAAGGTGCTACTCCGCCTACCACGTGCCAAGTAAATCCTCCTTGGGAGGTCACCTCTGTACGGAATACGGTAGCCTCTGCACCTGCACCGTTATTGGTATTGCACACATAGTCGCGGACGACCTTATCAGTGCTGTGTACCACAACTTGCATTTTGGCCGGGCCGGACGCAAAAGCGGGAAGGGCGGCCAAGAATAAAGGGAGGATGACTTTTCGCATGGCTGGGCGGATTTGGTTGTCTAAAGTTAAAGTTTTAAACACGCGGTATCCAAATCCGCGACTTTTCCCTTTAACCACCGGCCTAAAAATGCGATCAACCGGCTTTCCGGTAGGAACGACGCACCTTTAATCCTGCCGCTGCCAGTTCCTTTCGATCACCTCCAGGAGTTCCTCATGGATGGCGCTGTTGCTGGCCACGATCTCCTCGTCGAACACAGGGTCCTTGCTGGGATGGAAGCCGCTGACCTTCCCACCTGCTTCGCGCACGAGGATCACACCGGCTGCGACGTCCCAGCTATTGAGGCCGTATTCATAGAAGGCCTCGAACCGCCCACAAGCCACATAAGCCAGGTCGGCAGCTGCACTGCCCAAGCGCCTGATGCCGCGGGTGCGGTGCATCAGTTCGCGCAGCAGGTCCATGTATTCGGATTCGAAGCCAAAGTCATCATAGGGGAAACCGGTGGCCAGGAGGCTGTCCTGCAATTGGTTGCGGTTGGAAACGGCAATGGGAGCACCATTGAGCGTAGCCCCGCCACCGCGCCAAGCCGCAAAGCATTCGTCGCGGTTCACTTCCAACACCACGCCCAACAAGACCTCTTCATCCTTGACCAACGCTACGCTTGTACAGTAGCAGGGCACGCCATGCACGAAGTTGGTGGTGCCATCCAACGGGTCGATCACCCAGTTGAGGCCTTCCACGCGTTCGCCGGTACCTTCCTCTGCGATGAATCCGGCCTCGGGCAAGAGCATTTTCAGGCCATCCACGAAGCGTTGCTCCGCCACCTTGTCCACGTAGCTCACGAGGTTGTTCAGGCTCTTGCTCTCCACGCTCGCGTCCGTGAACCGGCGGCTCTCCTCGCGAATGAAGGCCGCGATCTCCTTGCTCAGGAGCGTGACCTGTTCAGTCAGTTGTTTCAATTCCATTGTTGTTGCGTTTACGCAGCCACAGCATACTTCCAACGCCCAATAATACGAGCAGCAGGCTGATCACCTCCGCTTGGGTCCATGTACCCAGGAACAGTTCGTTCACGCGGATCTTCTCGATCAGGAAGCGTTCCACACCGTTCATGATCAGGTAAACAGCGAAGAGCATCCCGGGGATAACCAGGCGTTTCCGCAGCCACCACAGCACTCCGAAGAGGGCCAAGCACATGATCACTTCATAGAGCGGGGTGGGGAAGACGCCCGGCACCAAGTGTGTGCAGTAGCCTTCGAAGCAAGTGCCCTGCGTGATGGGGACGCCGCTGTAGCCACCCCGATGCGGCCCGAGCACGGCGTTCACGTTGTTCGGATAGTCGTAGCTCCAAAGCCATTGCGGGATCCAGCCGGGCTTGGGGGCTGTGTTCGCAATGCCCCAATCGCCATCACCGGCCACGTGACAACCCAGTCGTCCAATGCCATAGGCCAACATCAACCCGGGAGCTGCCGCATCCATGGAGGGAAGGATCGCCATGCCATGCTTCTTGAAGTAGCGTACCACCATGATGCCCGCGACGATCAGCCCACCATACATGGTGAGGCCTGAGACGAGGTCCTGCACATTGCCGGTGGCGATCAGATCGAGGAAGTCGCGTGGGCTTTCGAGCCAATGGAAGAGCTTGGCGCCAATGAATCCCCAGAGCGCGGCGGTGAGGGTGATGTTGCCACCGTGTTGTGCCGGATGGATCACCACGGTCTTCTCCGTAGGCTCCTTGAGGCGATGTTTCTCCTTTTCACGCCAGAGCAGCCAAACGAAGAAGGCTGCGGCTATTAGGCCGCCGATGAAGTTGCCGGTTCCGCTGAGCAGGAAGCCCGGAGGGTTCACCGTCACCTCATCCATGTGTAGCAATACGTAGAGCCCCTTCCAGCCTACAATAAAGCCCACCAAGCCTTGCATGATGAGCTCGCCCGGCTTTGCGCCGGCACCTACGATCACCTTTTGATAGCTCGGCTTGATCAGTCCCAAGTCCTCTTTTCGCTTGAGTTCCCACACCAATGTGAGATAGGCCCCGATGAAGGCAAGGGCCACGAAGAATCCGAAGCTGTTTAGGAACTTCAACACGGGCCAGTTCAAGCCGGTGAGATCGAGGAGGGCGTGGTAGAGGGTTGGATACATGTTGCGGCAGTTGCCAGTTGTCAGGCTGGCCGTTGTCAGGCTGCGATACCGAGCGGTATGCCGGGACAAAGCGGTGGCGAAGATACCGGACCACTGGAAACGGATCCGACCATCTTCCGATCAAATGTGAAGAACGCAACCTGTGAAGGAACGACCTTAGGGTCATCCGGTATGCTATGCCCCAAAAGGGAAGGGCTCCCGGATCGGGAGCCCTTCCTTATTCGCAGACGATCCGCTTAGTGC
Source organism: Cryomorpha ignava (assembly GCA_040391235.1). Lineage (GTDB taxonomy): Bacteria > Bacteroidota > Bacteroidia > Flavobacteriales_F > PHOS-HE28 > PHOS-HE28. The sequence continues at coordinate 446,426 of JBEBYG010000001.1, read as the reverse complement.
TTCATGAAGCGGGTCCGGGTCTGAACCGCGCCCTTCGCATCACTGACAAACAAGCTGTAGTAACCGGGTGCAAGAGCGGCTACGTTCAGATGGGTCGTCATGTCCATTTCCATCACCAAGTTTCCTACCATGTTGTACACTTTTACGTGTACAGGCTTGTTGTTGGGCGTGGAGATGAACAATTCCGTGCTGGCCGGATTGGGGAATACCGACACGCCATTGGCGTTCCAGGATTCTTCAATGCCTACGTTCTCCTCACACACGCAAGTGGCGCTCCACATGCCTCCGAAACCGCTAGTAGCCACGCAGGGGGTGCCGGGCAGCGCACTGCCACCGCTCACGCCCAGGCAATCCTCCGGACCGGTCCCGGTGACCTCTACCAAGTAATCCTCTGTTTCAGTATACGTTGATGCGATACAGGGATCGAGGTCAGCGCCTGCCGCGTTGTATCGGTACTGAACGCGTAACCGGTGCTGTCCCAAGGCATTTTGCACCGTGAATGCAGGGAAGTTCACGGTCGCACCCCCGGATATGGTCAAGGGGATGAGGGACACCTTTTCCGATGCTTCGAATTGTCCGTTATCATTATAGTCGATCCAAATGGCCGCACCGTGGTTGCCGCTACCGGTATTGCTGATCAGCGACGCCACATAGGAACTGCCAGCGACCAAATGGGCTGGTGCTACTGTTCCTGTGTAATCCTTATAGCCGTTGGTACCCTCGGACGGGGCGGAGGTGTTGTTCAGGTCGGCAAGGGTGAAGTTGAGGATCTCGTCGGTATTGTTGGTTGAACCAGTAGGTATGCAGTAGCACCCGTTCACCGGAGTGATACCTACCTGCAGCGGCGTGCTGATCCCTGTGCCATTCCCTGTGCAGGTCACCTGCACGCGATACCATGTTTGCGTGGTTTGCGTGGTAGTGTAGGTGGCGGATGTGCTGGCGCCGGATGCATTCACCCACGTGGTGCCATTGGTCGAGGACTCCCACTGATATGTGATGCCACCGTCGGTGGAGGGATTCGCCACACCAAGCGTAAAATTCACTCCGGGACAGACCGCAATTGGACCGGTGGTTGCTCCGGGGGTGGGAGTGGCCGTGCATGGGGTCGATGCCGAGATCAGTTCGATATGCAAGGCATAGGGGGTGCTTTGCGGGTCATCCTGCCAAGAGCTGATCACGATGTAGTAGGTCGTGCCACCCTGTACCGGTAGGTTGTTGATGGTACGGGTGGTTCCTGAAATGCTGGTGTGATAGCCCACCGTGCTGGCGAAGGGGCACCCCGTGAAAGCCCAAAGGGCCACCCAGCCATCGGGGTTGGTGATGGAGATGGTGATCACTTGATCACCGGAAGGGGTGTAGGCGTAAACCACATCGTCCCCGGTGAGGTAGTAATCGCTTCCGGTGCCTGTGGTAATGGCCCCCGTTGCTAACGGAGGAACGTCCGAATTGGAGTAATCATCGCCATAGGTGCCTGTATTACCGGAATCGTCGTAAGGGAGGGTGGTTACCACCAAGGGTGTTCCGCAAACGTTGCCGGGCTGGGCGAAAGCCTTGAATGTACCGAAAAGGATGAGCACCAAAGCCAATGTGGAAACCCGCCAAAGTGTCGGGTGAGCAGCGTGTGTCGTGAATATTCGTGGGGTCATATGCAGAGCGTTTTTTTGGGGTTCAACTGTTTTGTAGGAGCTAGTGCTTGCAGCCCAAAATAAGCCATATTTATCCGATCGGCCAACGAGGAACGCAACGGTCAACCACCAGTGAGGCAGGGCCTGCGATACCAAGGGAGTATTAACCTCCGAGCAGGATGACAGGCGCACAAGCACCCGCGCCGTGGATCAGGCCGTTTGGCCAATGCCGCTCGCATGTGCGCCTGCCATATGCCCGTCGCCATTCATCGCGCCAAGCTCTACGGAGGCGACGGTATTCATCAGCTGTGGATCGAAGGGGAGTGCAACCCGGATGTAGTTGTCCGTGTATCCGAAGAGCTGATCTTGGGGTGCACCTGAGGCTTCATCACCATATTCGAACAGGACCGGCCGCGTGTCTTCCTTGTGCCTTTCGTAGAAGGCACGTTGCAACTTGGTGCCGAGGATGCGCAGTTGTTTCGTGCGCTCGCGCCGGATGTTCATCGGCACGGCATCCTCCATGCGCACGGCCGTGGTGTTCGCACGTTCACTGTAGGTGAAAACGTGCAGGTAGTTCACATCGATGGAGCGCAGGAACTCGTGGGTCTTCAGGAACTCTTCATCCGTTTCGCCCGGTGTGCCAGTGATCACATCCACCCCGATGCTGGCGTGGGGCATCACCCGGCGGATATGTGCCACGCGATCGGCATAGAGCGCGCTATCGTATCGACGGCGCATGCGCTTCAAGATCTCATCGCTGCCACTTTGCAAAGGCATGTGCAAGTGGGGCATGAAGCGCTGGCTGCCGGCCACAAAGTCGATGACGGCAACGCTACAGAGGTTCGGCTCGATGCTGCTGATGCGGAAGCGTTCGATGCCTTCCACACGGTCCAATGCCTCGATCAGTTGGAGAAAATCCTCTCCATGCTGGCGCCCGAAGTCGCCGGTATTCACACCTGTGAGAACGATCTCCTTCACACCGGCGGCGGCGATGGATCCTGCCTGTTGAACCGTTTCAGCAATGGTGGCACTGCGGCTTCTCCCGCGGGCTAGCGGAATGGTGCAGAAGGAACAGAAATAGTCGCAGCCATCCTGCACCTTCAGGAAGGTGCGGGTGCGGTCGTTGGCGTTGTAGGACGGGACGAACTTCTTCACATCCTTGATGGCCCCATAATGGGCTTGGCCTAAGGCCTGTTTTCCGTCGAACGCTTCAAGATGGGCGGCCAGATCGAATTTCTCATTGGCTCCCAGCACCAGGTCCACGCCGGGGATGGAGACGATCTCGTCCGGCTTTAATTGGGCATAGCAGCCAACCACCGCGATAAAGGCATCCGGGTTGATGCCCCGGAAACGGCGCACATGGCGGCGGCATTCCTTGTCGGCATTCTCGGTAACGCTGCAGGTGTTCAGCACGAACACGTCCGGCCGGTCCTCCACGTGCACTCGGGCATAGCCGGCCTCCTCCAGCGAACGTGCCAGCGTGCTGGTCTCAGCGAAGTTGAGCTTGCAGCCCAAGGTGTGGAAAGCGGCTTTTCGAGGGGAACTCATCTGCTCTGGCGGCAAGGCACCGATCACTCTCATCGGGTTGATAGCCCGGATGGAAGGCTGCGAAGGTACCCAAGCACCCGGGAACATGAATGGCAGGTAGACCCATTCGAAACTCCGGGAGCCAACAGCTTTGTTATATCCGGTCGAACTGCAGTCGCTCGCAGCCTTCTTCTTGACAGGGCCGGGGGCAACCCGATAGGCCATGCTTCGTCTACCTATCCCGTAGCCCTTCATACCATGCCGCAGAACATCACCGTCGAACGTAGCCAAGTGATCTTTATGGGAGGACTGATCAGTGCATTGCTTGCAGTCGTGTTCCTGACGCTGGCCTATATCCCCATGTAAGGTCCGGGTAATTGGGCACAATGCATCAGCCATGCTGGCTAACTTTCGGCCGTGCGCAATTTCTCCCTGTCCCTTTTCCTCCTTCCACTATTCGGCTGGTCACAAGCCCCTTCCAAGGCATTGCTGTGGAAGGTGGACGGCCAAGGACTGAGCCATGCCAGTTATGTGGTGGGTACGGTCCATAGCCGGGATGCCCGCGCCTTCGGCCAAGTGCCGAAGCTGTTGGAGGTGATCCGAGGCGTTGATGGCGTGGCCGGTGAGCTGGACCTTACCAGTACTACCGCAGCTTCGATGGATCTGGCGATGGCCATGATGATGCCTCCTGGAACAACCTTGGCTGATCTCTATTCCAAACGAAAGCTACAGCGTGTGCAGGATGCTGTATCAGAGCATTTGGGCCCCATGGCGATGTTGGGCGAGCGGATCAAGCCGTTCTTCCTGATGGGCCTGTTGAGCGAAAGCGTGATGCGCGCCGATAGCGCGATGGTACTCGACCAGTATCTGCAGGTGAAGGCCAAGGAGATGGGGAAGGAGGTACTAGGAGTGGAGACCATGCAAGAGCAACTGGCCGCGGTGAATGACCTGCCCTTGCAGCAGCAGGCCAATATGCTCTATCAGTTGGTGCAGAACAACCTCTACTTGGGCGATATGGACGGCATGATGGAGGCTTATTCCGCGCAGGACCTGGACCGGCTTACGAAGATCGCCTCTTTAGGTGGGCTGCCAGATGGCTTCAACGCCCGCTTGCTCACCGACCGCAATAAGGTGATGGCCGAACGTGCCGATAGCCTGATGCAGGAGGGGCGGACGCTCCTTTTTGCACTGGGTGCCGGCCATTTGCCGGGCGTGGATGGCGTGTTGGCCCGATTGCGTCGGATGGGCTATGCTGTGGAGCCTGTTCTGGATGGGGTTGCGAGCCCTGCCCAACGGCAGCCAACGAAGCCCTGAAGCGGTGATCGGTTCAGGGGTTTACCAAGCCCAAGGAAGTGATGATGGCGCGGTGGTCGCTCAGCTCATCCGGTAAGGTCCGGAAGCCCCACGAGCGGAACTGTGGTCCACGCAGGATGTGATCGATCCGGAAGCTCGGTACATCGCCGATGTAGGTGTGCCCAACGCCTTGGCCGCTTTCCACAAAGGCATCGGTGAGCCCCGTTCGCTTCAGTTCGTTGTAGCTGTAGCTGAGCGGGGTGTCGTTCAGGTCGCCGCAATAGATCACTGGCCAGGGGCTATCCTTCATGTGGGCGGCGATCTTCCTGACCTCGCCGGAGCGGCGGATGAAGGCATCCTTCAAGCGACGCATGATGCGTGTACCCGCAGTGGCAAGGGAATCACTACCGCTTCCAAGCTCGAAGTGCCGGATGAACTCGTAATCATGATCGCCGAAACGAAGGCTGGCCAGATGGGCGGTATACACCCGGATGGTGTCTTTATCCACCACAATATCCGCCCATAGGCAGAGGTTGTTCAGCTCATCCGGAAAGTGGATGGTGCCTTGGTCGATGATCGGCCAGGTGCTGAAGATGGAAATGCCCATTGATTGATCGGTGCGGGTATGCACTGTATAGGCATCCGCACAATGCGTATAGCGATAGCTGCTAAGCAGGGAGTCCTTTACCATCAAGGGGTTTCCGGGCCCTACGTTCAGGAATTCCTGCATGCAGAGGATGTCCGGGTCCTCCACCCGGATCAGTTCCATCATCTCATCGCGCGTCTGCTGGTTGTGGGTCCAGTTGTACAGGTCGAAGAGGCGCACATTCCAACTCATCAGCGTGAAGCGTGAATGCACATTCTCCGGAGCTTTCGTGGTTCCGATGAACTGTACGTAATCGCCGAGATAGCTCCATCCTGCGAGTATGACGATGAGCGACGGCCAGACCCGCTTGCGGCGGAAAAGCAACCACCAGCCGATGCAGAGGAGGTTTGCGAGAAGGATGTAGGGGTATGCGATGCCGAAGAATGCCAAGGGCCAGAATGTGGCCGGATCGACCCGGGCACTGAGGTAGGCGAGGAGCAGCGCGATCACCGCAAGCCCATTGGCCCACCAGATCGGCCGGTGCCAGCGCGATACCCGCTTCTTAGTGCCGGCATTCAAAAGCTCCGTGCTCATCTCTCACTGTTGAAGAGGAAGTCGCGCTCTGCCTTGCTCAGGCTATCATATCCGGACCGGGAGATCTTGTCCAGAATGGCATCGATACGTTCCTGCTTCTGCTTTTTGGCGACGTTGTACTCTGCGTCCGTCATTTTTGAGGCGGTACGACCCGGGTGCTTTTCCACCCGCATGCGGGGACCCCTTTTCCGGATGAAGAATTGCCGGATGCGTTCCAGCCGATCCACGAAAGCACCGGACCAGTCCGTGCCGTTGTTGAGTTGCCGCGCTGCCAGGAAGCCGTAGAACGCTCCCCCCAAATGCGCCAGATGGCCGCCGGTATTGTCCCCCTGCCGAATGGCGATCAGGTCCAGTACCAACACCGCAATCCCCAAGTATTTCAACCGCACCGGACCCAGAAGGAACATGTTCACCTGCATGTCCGGCCGGTAGCTTGCCACACCGATGAAAACGCTCATCACCGCAGCGGAAGCACCCAGGATAGGACCATGGCTACCCAATGACAAGTGCGCCGGCATTGCTGATCCCAGCGCATAGAAGGCAAAGCCGCACAGCCCCCCCAGCAAGTAGTTGCCCAGCATGCGTTTGTCGCCAAGTACGCTTTGGAAGATCTGTCCGCTGAACCAGAACATGACCATGTTCCAGAACAGGTGCATAGGCGCCTGGTGGGTGAACATGTAGGTCACCGGCGACCACGGCTTCCGCAGCAACTTCATCGGATCGCTGCTGCCCATCAACTGGTCCAGCACGTAATTGCTCAGGCCTTTGGCTCCGAAGAGCCACCCAACGAGCTCCACGGTCCAAATGCCCAGGAATACCGCGATGTTGATGATCAGCAATCGCTTGAGCATCCCGCCGGTGTGCCAGTGTTGTTTGATATCGTCAGCGATGGACATGGGGAAGAGAGGGGGAATGGACGCGGAGGCGCAGAGGCGCGGAGATGAATATAGGGACGCGGAGGCGCAGAGGCGCGGAGATGGCTATGGTGCTTGGTGACTGGTGACTGGTGATAGGTGACTGGGCGGTCGGACTCAAGACTCACGACTCACGACTCAGGACTCTCGACCCCATTCTCTGCGCCTCTGCGTCTCTGCGTCCAAACTCATAACAACCCTTTCTTCCGCCAATACCGGATAAGGAAGAAACCGAAGATCAACCCGCCCAAGTGGGCGTAGTGCGCTACGTTGTCGCCCGCCTGTTGCCGCACGCCGGAGAAGAGTTCCCAAAGGCCATAGAGCGCAACGAAATACTTCGCCTTGATGGGGATCGGCAGGAACAGGAGCATCAGTTCCACGTTCGGGAAAAGCATGCCGAACGCGATCAGGATCCCGAAGATGGCACCGCTGGCACCTACCATCACGCTCGCATAATCCCAGAACATCGCATTCACAGCATCACCGCTTCCAGGGTGCTGCGCAACGATATCGTTCAATACTTTATTCGCTTCGTCCATGGAGATGTGGCTGGCCTCCACCATCCGCTTCACCTCCAAGGTGCTCACACCGACTTCTTGCAGTTTCGCTACAGTGTTCTGGGTTTCCACATAATTCACGCCCATCTGTAGTGCCGCTGCTCCCAGACCGCAGAGGAGGTAGTAGTTCAGGAATCGCTTTGCACCCAGCACCCGCTCGATGGGCCCTCCGAAGATGAACAACGCGAACATGTTGGATGCGATGTGCCAGTACCAGCCTTGCCCGCTGTTCGGCCCGGCGTGCATGAACATGTGCGTCAATACTTGCCAAGGCTTGAAATCGGGCGAGCCGATCGCATGCAGCCCGAGCCAATTGTCCAGAATGCTCCGGCCCAGCACGTCGGTCCCCATGGCGATCTTCAACAAGAGCATCAGCCCGTTGATGATCAAGAGGTTCTTTACCACTACGGGCAAACTGGAAGATTGATTGCCAAACATGTTCTATGAGCGTTCGAAGCGTTCGTCGAGCTCCTTCAGCCCGTAAGTGATCAGAATGGGTTTACCTCCCGGGGTGAAGTAGGGCATCTCACACGCGAATAAGCGGTCGATCAGGTCGTGCATTTCCACGGTACCCAAGTGTTTTACAGGTTGGTTCATCGCGCTGCGGGCCATACCCCTGGCCAAGGTAGCATGGCGGTCGGCCTTCAGCGATCCGCGCTCATTATGCACCTGCTCCAACAGTTGCTCCAGCAGGTCCGCCGGATCCTCTGCACCGCTTTCAGCCGGCATCCCGTTCACCGCCACGCTGCGACCGCTCAAGGGTTCCACCAGAAAGCCCAATGCATGTAATTCCGGAAGGATGGACAGGAGCAGCGCATGGTCCGGAGCGTTCAACTCCATCGTAATCGGGAAGAGCTGTGCTTGGCTGGTGCCACCCCCTTTCTCCAAGCTTCGCATCGCGCGCTCGTACATGATGCGCTCCACTGCGCGCTGCTGGTCCACCACTACAAAGCCGCTCTTGAGCTGCGCCAGGATGTAGCGGCCCAGTAGCTGGAATACAGGGCGATGGCCGCTGGATCCCTGCGGGATCGGTCGCTCGGAAGGGTCGGATCGGAGCAGCTCCTTATCGGGTGACTGGCCGGGTAGCTTCTCGTCGTGCTGAACCACGCGGTCATTCCCCAGATCGAAGAGCTGCTGCCAGCCCGCGCTGGAGGGGCGCTCTGGAAGCTGCTGCGGGTTCCAGCGGCCAGATCCGATCGGCGGTTCCCCTTGTACGGTACCTGTGCTGATAGACCCTTGTAGAAGCGCCGGCTCCGGTTCAAAGTCGATGCTGGGCGTGATGTTGTGTCGCCCCAATGCTCGCCGCACAGCCGCATGTACGATGGCGTACACGGCGCGGTCGTCCCTGAACTTGATCTCCGTTTTGGTCGGATGGATGTTGATGTCGATCCAACTCGGATCGAGTTCGAGGAAGAGGAACCAGCCTGGATAGTTGTCCCGGGCGATCAGCTCGCTGTAGGCGCGTCGCACCGCATGTTCCAAATAGGGACTGCGGATGAATCGGCTGTTCACGAAAAAATACTGCTCGCCGCGGCTACGCTTGGCGAATTCCGGCTTGGTAATGAAGCCTTCCACCTTCAGGAATTCCGTGGCTTCCTCCACCGGCACCAAGCGCTCGTCGTATTTGCGCCCAAAGACATGGACCACCCGTTGGCGCTCGTTCCCAGGTTCCAAATGGAACAGTTCCTGCTCGTTGTGCAGCAGGCGGAAGCGGATGCCGGGGTGGGCCAACGCCACGCGTTGGAACTCCTCGATCACGTGCTTCATCTCAACCGGGTCGCTCTTGAGGAACTGCCGACGCGCCGGCACATTGTAGAAGAGGCTGCGCACATGCAACGACGTACCCACCGGGCAGGCCACTGCCTCTTGCACCTGCACCCGGCTGCCTTCGATCAGGATCCGCGTACCCAGCTCATCACCTGCCTGCCGTGTCTTCAGTTCCACCTGGGCAATGGCCGCGATACTGGCCAAGGCCTCGCCTCGGAAGCCTTTCGTTCGGATGGTCTGCAGTTCGTCCGCTTGGCGGATCTTGCTGGTGGCATGGCGCTCAAAGCTTGTGCGGGCATCGGTGGGGCTCATGCCTTGCCCGTCATCCGTGACCTGGATCAGTGTGCGCCCGGCGTCCTTCACTAATACCGTGATCTGTTGCGCACCCGCATCCACGCTGTTCTCCAGCAGCTCTTTCACTACACTGGAGGGGCGTTGCACAACCTCGCCTGCAGCGATCTGGTTGGCCACATGGTCTGGAAGAAGTCGGATAATGTCGCTCATGCCATGTCCCACACGCCTTCAGCCATGCAGGGTGCAGGATCCACCCCGGTGTTTTCCGGGGTGGATCGCTCTGCAAAGATGCGGGCCAAAGCTGAAAGCTCCGTTCGAACTTTGAGCGTTCGCACTAATCCTTTACGAAGCGCGCATGCCGGATCACGCCACCGGCTTTGAGCACCAGCACGTAACTGCCGGTGACCAAGCCCGATACGTCCACCTGTTGGCCTCCACCCATGGTGAGCTGCCCGTTCGAGAGTGTGCGGCCTTGAGCATCCACAATGCTCCACTCGGAACCATCGACGGTGCCGGAGAAGTTGAGCATATCCCGGCAGGGGTTAGGCCATGTTCGGAACGTGTTTTCCTCAAGCTCGTTCACGCCCACGTTGTTCTGGATGAAGAAGAGCGTGTTGTTCCCATCAGCGATCATGATCGGGTAAAGAGGGGAGGTGTTCCACAACAATACATCGCCTTCGGTATTCTCCACTTTTGCCACATTGGTGAAGGTGCCTAGCGGCGTAATGGCGGTGCCATGGCCGGAATAGGTCCAGGTCATGGTGCTACCGCCATTGGTGCTCATATAGGTGTCGCTGTAGCTCTCCCCAAGAGCAAAGGGGAACTTCATCACTTGTGAAGGGTCGCTATATTCCAACGTGGAAATGGGCACGTTACGCGCCAAAAGGTCGATCCCGGAGGAGCTGATGTTCAAATAAGTATAGCCGGTGCCAAGGCCCGTGACCGTCTGTGACCATACCCAGTTAGCTGTTGGATAGGTGGTTGCATAGGGCGTGCCCACGGCGGAAGCAAATGCTTGAACACCTATGTTCTGCAAGGTGATGCTGCTGAGGTCCCAGCTCTGGTTGGCACCGTTGCTGAGGGCTGGAAGTGCTGCGGGAGCATTCAGCAGATGCATCTCGCTCACCACACCGAACGGATCCAGATCGCTGAACTGGATGGTGTGTTGGGCGGAAAGGGAGAGCATCAGTAAGCCTGCAAAAGGAGTAAGGGTTTTTCTCATGGTTGGAGAGTTGTGAATGGAGAATGGATGTGTCCTGCTTTTTACAGGTCTCTTGCAAAGAAAACCCGTTTCCACAGTTCGCCGCCTTGAGGAAATAAATTCAGGGGACCACGGCCGATGCCGTGGATCGCACCGGTTTCGATCCAATTCTCCGTCCATATGAACAGCAACGTATGATTGACGCTTCGGGACCTGCGCCACAAAGAGGCTGGGTGTTGATCACCAGATCTTCACCCTTACACTATCGGCACGCCACATGGGCTGGCCTTCCTTGATGTTGAAGGCCTCGTAGAACTCGGGCACGTTCGCGAAGGGACCGTTCACGCGCCATTTGCCGGGGCTGTGGACGTCGCTTAGGAGACGGCTGCGGAGGCTTTCCTCTTTTTGTTGCCCCAGCCAACCCAGCGCGTAGCCTAGGAAGTACCGCTGCAGCGGCGTGTAGCCGGCGATCTTTTTGCCGCTCTTGTACTCGTCGGTCTTCTTAAAGGCGTCCAAACCCAGCGTAATGCCTCCGAAGTCCGCGATGTTCTCGCCCAAGGTGGCGTGCCCGTTGATGTGGATGCCGGGTATGGGCTCGTAGGTATCGAACTGCCTGGCCATCACCTCCGCACGTTGGGTGAAGTGGGCGCTGTCCTCCGAGGTCCACCACGGTACAAGGTTCCCTTTGGCATCGAACTGGCGGCCTTCATCGTCGAAGCCGTGGGTGATCTCGTGTCCGATGGTGCTGGCGGCCGCATAACCGTATACCATGGCATCGTCCGCAAGGGAATCCGGCAGCCCCGGCAGCATGAAGATGCCGGCAGGAAGCACGATCTCATTGTTGCTGGGGTTGTAATAGGCGTTGTAGGTCTGCGGCGTCATGTCCCATTCCGTACGGTCCACCGGTTTACCCCATTTACTCAACTCATCATCGAAGTGCCAGCGGTTGGCGGCCAGGACGTTGGCGGCGTAGCTCACGGTGTCCACCTTGAGCGTGCTGTAGTCCTTCCACACATCCGGGTAGCCCACTTTCTGGGTCATGGTGTTGAGCTTCTCCAGTGCCTTCTCCTTGGTTGCGGCGCTCATCCAGTCCAGGTTCTTGATCCGGTCCCCGTAGGCACTTCGGATGGCTTCCACCAGACCGTCATATCGCTTTTTCACGCGCTCCGGGAAGTAATCCTTCACGAAGACCTTGCCCACGATCATGCCGATGGATCCGCCTTCCTCAGTGATCACGCGCTTCCAACGTGGCCGCTGCTGTTCCTGCCCATACAGCTGCTTGTCGTAGAAGTTGAAGTCCTCTTGGGCGATGGAGCTGCTGAGGTTGCCGGCAAAGGCCGAGAGCAGGTGATAGCGGAAGTAGTCTTTCAGCGTCGACACAGAGGTGTTCTGCAGCAGCCCGTCCACGGCGGTGAAGAATTCCGGCTGGCCCACGATCACGCTGTCGCATTTCGGGAGTCCATAGCTGTCCAAAAGCGCACGCCAGTTCAGATGCGGCGTGGTCTGGCGGAGCTTTCCACCTACGGCCATCTTGTTGTAGTTGGCATAAGGATCACGTTGCTGGTCCAAGGTGCGGCTCTTCTTGGCCAGCGCCGTCTCAAAGGTCATTACCGCAGCCCCCGCTTTGGCTGCTGTGGTGCTGTCCTGCCCGAGGAAGGCCAGCATGCGGGCGATGTGCGCCGGATAAGCGGCGCGGTTCTTCGCCACGCCTTCCTCGTTGTTGAAGTAGTAGTCACGGTCCGGCAGTCCAAGGCCGCCCTGCCAAAGGCTCACGGCCATCTTCTCACTGTTCTTGGCGTCCTGGTCCACTCCGACATTGTACAGCACGTTCGCTCCGGCGCGGTTCAGTATTCCGGCCACGGCAAAGGCTTCCTTTGCATTGGTGATGCCGTCGATCTGTTTGAGCAGGTCATTCAGCGGCGTGGTGCCAAGCCGGTCAGCCTTGGCGCTGTCCATGCCCGTGGTCCAGAAGTCGCCGATCTTCTGTTGGTCGGAGCCGTTGGAGGCGTTGGCCTTGGCGGCTTCCTCATTGATCGTGCGGATCTTCTCCCGCAGTTCCTCCACGATCAGGTTGCCGATGCCCCATGCGGATTCGGTGCCGGGGATGGGGTTGGACTTGATCCACCTTCCGTTGGCGAATTCGAAGAAGTCGTCGCCGGGGCTCACCGTACTGTCAATGTGGGAGGCGAGCAGGTCCGGGCGCATCGGCGAGGCAACTTGCCTAGTGTCGGTTGAATTGCCGCAAGCTGCGAAAAGCAGTAAGGCGAGGAAGGGGAGTTGCTGGCGCATGGAGCGAAATTACTTCGGCCCACCCTTCTGATCCCGCGAAGGACCGGCTTTCCGAAAAATAGGGATGTACACATGCTGCCAGAGCACACCCGGTGGGCAGGTATGAACTACCCGGTGCCGGTGCATGCGCTAAGTATCGCCCGAAAATCAGCTCCGCTCACGCCGTGGAAAGCGCATCTTGCTTGACGACCTTATCAGCTCACCGTGCTGGTCGTGTCGCTTCATCAGCGGGAGAGGACACCGCATGCGCGACAGGGGCATTATCGAGAAGTTGCACCGCTCAAGAGGTGAACTTCGGATCCGCTTTAGGAGACCGGGATCGGACTTATCTTCGCGTACCGAAAAAACAACTATGAAGCATTTGTTCTTCCTCCTGCTCACGCCGATCGCATTGGGAGCTTACGCCCAAGAGCCCGCCACCGAGGTTACTTCCGGAGGGTACGTCAGCTACGGCGACCCCATCACGCTCGACGGTGCCATAACCATGGCCGAGTTCGAAAAGGCGATGGCAGGAGCGGATTCAGTTGTGGCCAAGGTGACCACCGAGATCATTGAGAGCTGCGGTAAGAAGGGTTGCTGGATGCAAGTGAAGATGGCCGATGGTTCGCCCATGATGGTGCGCTTCCGCGACTATGGCTTCTTTGTGCCCAAGACGGGCCTGGAAGGCAAGCAAGTGGTGATGCAAGGTCGAGCCAAGAAGGATGTGACCGATGTGAACATGCTGCGCCACTACGCCGAGGATGCAGGCAAGAGCAAGGAAGAGATCGAAGCGATCACCGAGCCGGAGATCAGCTGGAAGTTCGAGGCGGATGGTGTGCTCGTAAAGGAGTAACCGGAACTGCACGTGCACTTCCCACCCCTTTCCGCGCTGCGGACCTTCATCCTGGCGGTTCTTTCCTGCATTGCGACGGTGATCTGCAGTGCGCAGTCACCCTATACGTTCGGCACCGGCCGAGAATTGGCCATCATCCTGCCCGGCCTTGCTTTTGAAGGAGGCTCGCACTTGATCAAACCCGACCTGGAGGGCTTATGGCTGAAAGCGCAGGCCACCGACCGCAATGAACTGTGGGCATTCGACAGGCAGGCAGCGTTCAAATGGAGTCCTGCTGCATCACATACCAGCGACCTGCTGCTTATCACCGGCATTGGCAGTGCCGTCGCCATGGCGCTGATCTTTCGACCTACACCCGGGATGGGTGCACCATCCGCTCTCATCGGGGAGACTGCCTTGCTGACCATCGGGCTAACGGATCTAACGAAGAAAGCAGTTCACCGACCTAGGCCCTATGCGTATGATCCGAACGTGCCCGATGCGTTGCGCATGTCCAGAGATGCGTATTGCTCCTTCTGGAGCGGCCATACGGCCAGTACTGCCGCGATCGCCTTCGTCACCGCCCAAATGGTGGAACAGAGCGATGCGAGCAAGTCGACCAAATCGATCACGTGGTCGGCGGCCGCAACATGGCCCATGCTTGTCGGGTTCTACCGCGTGAAGGCCGGAAAGCATTTCCCCACGGATGTCATAGTCGGCTATGTCGTGGGCGCAGGGATCGGGCTGGCCGTGCCGTACCTCCATCAGATCGGTAAACAGAAAGAATAGGACGACATGAACAAGATAGCGATCGCCGTGCACGGAGGTGCCGGAACCCTCGACCCTTCAGCTCTGACACCTGAAAAGGAGGCTGCCTACCGAGGGGCTCTTTCCTCTGCGGTGCGACGCGGGCATTCCGTGCTGGCTTCCGGCGGAAGTGCATTGGATGCCGTGGAAGCGGCCGTGCGTGTGCTGGAAGATACCCCGCTCTTCAATGCAGGGCGCGGCTCGGTCTTCACGGCCGAGGGCACCCATGAAATGGATGCTGCGATCATGCAAGGCAGCGACCTGCGCGCCGGAGCCGTGGCCGGTGTCCAGAACGTGAAGAATCCCGTTGGCTTGGCCCGGTTGGTAATGGAAAAGAGCAACCACGTGATCCTCAGTGGGCGAGGGGCATTTGAGTTCGCATACAGCCAAAAGGTTCCCTTGGAGGACGACCCGTACTTCTTCGATCAGCTCCGGTACGACCAATGGCAGGCGGTCCGCGGCAGCGAAGAGGTGCGCTTGGACCATAGCACGGGCGAAAAGAAGTTTGGTACCGTGGGAGCCGTGGCATTGGACGCCAATGGCCACCTCGCGGCCGCCACCAGCACGGGTGGCATGACCAACAAGCGCTGGCAACGCATCGGGGATAGCCCGGTGATCGGTGCCGGCACCTATGCGAACGATGCGACCTGCGCCATCAGTTGCACGGGCAACGGAGAGGCCTTTCTCCGCGCGGTTGCTGCCCACGATGTGCATGCGCTCATGGCCTACAAGGGTCTTTCGCTGGAAGAAGCAGTGCGGTTAGTGGTCCACGAAAAGCTGCCCCCGCTCGATGGCGAGGGAGGATTGATCGCGGTGGACAAGAACGGCCGCATCGTGCTGGACTTCAATTGCACCGGCATGTACCGGGCACGCATCGACGCGGAAGGGGAGTGGGTGGGTATTTTCCGGTAGCGGAGTTTTTCCCATAGCGGCCAGCGGCGGTCGGCACCGATCATCCGCTAACCGCTATTCACCCTCATCGACCGTTCACACCGATCGGAGCAACCGTTCCGTCCAAGGCATGCATCTTTGCATTCCCTTGGACCATCCGAGCAAAACAGACAAACACCAATTCCATGAATCGTAATCTCCTGATCGTATTGGGCGTCGTCGCCGTCATCGCCATTTGGGCCATCAGCTTCCAGCGGGGCATGGTGGGCATGAACGAAGGTGTGGCCGCGCAATGGAGCAACGTGGAGAACGCTTATCAACTGCGTGCCGACAAGACCAAGAACATCGTTGAGATCATTAAGGGCTCGGCGGACTTCGAAAAGACCACGCTTACGGATGTGATCGATGCGCGTGCGAAGGCCACCAGCATCCAATTGACCGCCAACGATCTCACGCCGGAGAACATGGCGAAGTTCGAGGCGGCCCAGGAGCAGCTTTCCGGGGCGCTCAGCCGCTTGATGGTCACTGTGGAGCGCTACCCTGACCTCAAGACCACCACGGCTTTCCGCGATTTCCAAGCACAGTATGAGGGCATGGAGAACAGGATCGGCGTGGAGCGCCGCAAGTTCAACGACCTTGCACGGGCCTACAATTCCAAGATCAAGCAGATCCCAAACAACATGTTGGCGGGCTTCTTCGGCTTTCAAGAGAAGGCCTACTTCAAGTCACAGGAAGGCACCGACGTCGCGCCTGATATCGATTTCAAAAAGTGAAGCAACGGATCGCCATCGAGGAGTGGCTTACGCGAGAGGAACTTGATCGCGTCCGCGATGCCGTACGAACGGCCGAGAAGCGCACCAGTGGAGAGATCCGCGTTCACTTGGATGTGGCCATCATGGAGGAAGTGCTGGACCATGCCGCCTACGTATTCAAGGACCTCGGTATGGCCAATACGGAGGCACGCAACGGAGTGCTGGTCTATGTGAGCGTGCCCGCCCGCAAGGTGGCTGTGATCGGCGATGTCGCCATTCACGCCAAATTGGGTGACACCTATTGGCACGATGTGTTGGAGGTGATCCTCGGTCATTTCCGACAAGACAATTTCTGCCAGGGCCTATGCGCCGGAGTGGAGCTGCTGGGCGAGAAGCTGCGCGAGCACTTCCCCTACCAGCGCAATGATGTGAACGAACTAAGCGACGACGTCAGCTTCGGAAAATGAGGAAACTGCGGATCCTGTTCCTGTTGGTATCCATCGCCTTCGCAGCGCTTGCATTCGCTGCGGAGTCGGATCCATGCTTTCCGCCGAAGCCTACGAACCAGGACCAACTCGTCTTCCAGTTCACCAATTTCCTGACCCCCCAAGAGGTAGAATTCCTGAACAATAAGCTGGTCCATTTTGCCCAACAAACAAGCAATCGCATTGCTGTTGTGGCCGTCGATACACTGTGCGGCTATCCAGCTTCCGACTTCGCATTCCAGCTGGGGCAAGCATGGGGCTTCGGCAAAAAGGGAGTGGACAACGGTGTGCTCATTCTGGTGAAGCCCAACGGACCGGCTGGCGATCGCCACGTGTTCATTGCGGTCGGCTATGGATTGGAAGGGGCCATTCCCGACCTGACGGCCAAGCGGATCGTGGAGGAGGAGATCCTGCCGCGCTTCCGGCTCGGCGAGTACTACGCTGGGATGGACAAGGCCACGGATGTATTGATGGGCATGGCCAAGGGCGAGATCAATGCGCGGAGCTATGGCAAGGATCCCGTGCCGTGGGCACCGATCCTGATGATAGTGGCCTTCTTTGTCTTCATCTTTTTCTCCATGATCCACCGCACACGGAAATATGCGCGCGTGAACAACATGGACTTCTGGGCGGCATGGGCGCTGATGAATGCCGCCAGCAACAGCCATAGTGGAAGCTGGGGAGGTTTCTCGCGCGGCGGTGGCGGCGGTGGTTTTGGCGGCGGCGGTGGCGGCTTCGGCGGTTTCGGCGGCGGCGGTTTCGGCGGCGGTGGTGCTGGTGGATCCTGGTAGTGTATGAGCGGTTATAACAAGTGGATCTTTGGCAGTCTGGGCTTCGCGCTCACCGGCACACCCATCGGCGCGGTGGTCGGCTTCGCGCTGGGCGCGTTGATGGACAATGCCCAAGGGATCGTGGTGGCAAAGCCCGGCCGCGGTCCTCGACCGGGTCCTTACCAAACCTCTGCCACCTCCAGTGATCTGGCGCTAAGCCTTGTGGTATTGACGGCCGCAGTGATGAAGGCCGATGGTAAGGCCACCCACGGCGAGCTCGGCCACGTGCGCCAGTTCTTTGTGCAGCAGTTCGGCCCACAACACAGTGCGGAATTGCTGCGGCTCCTGCGTGATGTGCTGAAGCGGGAGATCCCCTTGCGCGATGTATGCGCCCAGATCCGCGGACACCTCTCACATCCCGAACGCCTGCAGGTAATGCACTACCTGATCGGATTGGCCCATTCGGACGGGCGGATCCATGTGGCAGAGCATCGGGTGCTGGAGCGTATTGCTGCCGACATGGGTATCAGCCAGAAGGACCTGGCCTCTTTGGATGCCATGTTCCGCGGACCTTCCGCCGCCAGCGCATACACCATCCTGGAAGTGGACCCGAAGGCCAGTGACGAGGAGGTGAAGAAGGCCTACCGACGGGCAGCGATGAAGCACCACCCGGATAAGGTGGCGCACCTGGGGGATGAGTTCCAAAAGGCCGCCTCGGAGAAGTTCAAGAACGTGAAGGATGCGTGGGAGCGCATTTCGAAGGAGCGCGGGATCAACTGATCAGGGCCTTTACTCTTCGATAGGAGGAGCAGGGACAGTATTCCTTACTCGGACCAAGGCGATGTCACGCGGACCTTGGATCACCAAGGGGATCTTCTCCACAATGGTGACGTTCGGGTCCAGACCTAAAGCTTCGCGGTCGCTCAGTGCCATGCGCTTAAGGGCATAGTAAATGTCCAGGACCAGATCATCGCGCAAGTTGAACTCATTCTCCACGGACAGGAACCGCTCCATGAGAACATAGCAGATATCCGTGTGAAAGTTGCCTTTCGTGATGGATTCATACTTGCTTCGGAATTTCAGTTCGCTCTCTGCATCAAGTTCTTCAAGAACGCGGCGGAAGAGCAAGTTGATGCGAGGTTGAACACGGAAACCGAGATCGAAATCGATCCGGATCACCTTGTCGTCGATCATTTCCTTCACCCGATATTCCATCGTGTAAGGAGCATCGGTATAGTTAACGTGAACGAACCAATAGATCTCAGCCCGCTTTACCTTTTTCGCAAGGATGCTATTGATGATCTGCTGCTCGATCTGGTCCTGGCGGTTGGCCTTGGTCAAGTAAACCAGATGCGTGGCGAATTTGGGGATATCAGGGTCATTGCTCAGGTCGCGCAGGGCCTGTGCATGATCGGCAAGGGGGACGAAATTGAGATATCGGTTCGCGATCTTGCGGGCACGGTACCAAACGAACATGATCCCCACCAGCCCCAAAGCGAAGAACAGGAACCACACACGATGGGTGATCTTCACTACGTTGGCAACGAAATAGGCGCTTTCAATGGTGAAGAAGAGTGCGATCACTGGAAGCACCAGGAACATGGTCCACTTCCGCACATAATAGAGATAGCCGAACATCAACGTGGTGGTCATCAGCATGGCTACGCAGATGAAAAAACCATACGCGGCCTCCATCAAGCCGCTCTCACGGAAATAGAGCATTACGCCCACACATCCGGTCCAAAGCATCCAGTTCACACTGGGGATGTAGATCTGGCCGCGCACCACGGTAGGGAATTTCACCCGTACACGGGGCCAGAAGTTGAGCGTCATTGCTTCATTGATCAGCGTGAAGGCACCACTGATCAAGGCTTGACTGGCGATGATGGCAGCAAAGGTGGCAATGACGATCCCCATGAGCAGGAACCAAGGCGGCATCAGTTCGAAGAAGGGATTCCTGCCCAGTAGGTGCGTATCTCCTTGATGGAGAAGCCATGCTCCTTGTCCCATGTAGTTCACCACCAAGGCCGTCTTCACGTAGATCCAGCTGTACTGGATGTTCCGACGACCACAATGCCCAAGATCACTATACAAAGCTTCCGCACCCGTAGTACATAGGAATACAGCCCCCAGCAGCCAGAAGCCATTGGGATAACGCGTTAGCAGGTCATACGCGTAGTAGGGATTCAAGCAGTTGAGTACATGCGGATAGTACACGATGTGAATACCACCGAGGATCAGCAGCATACTGAACCATACCAACATCAGCGGGCCGAACGCAAAACCAACGGCCTTGGTACCGAAGCGCTGGACGAAAAAGACGATCGAAAGTATGGTGATCACCAATCCAACGGTGAGCGCATTTCCCGGCTCAATGATCCCCGCGAACATGGACAGGCCCCCCAATCCTTCCACAGCTGAGGAGACCGTAATGGACGGGGTGATGATACCGTCCACAAGTAGAGTGGCGGCACCGAGAATAGCGGGAATGAACAGCCATTTTCCAAAACGACGGACCAAGGCGTACAACGAAAAGATGCCGCCTTCACCCCGATTATCCGCGTGTAGGGTGAGCAGAATGTACTTAAAGGTGGTCTGGATGGTAAGGGTCCAAAAAACGCAACTGATACCACCGAAGACCAACTGCTGGGTGATCTCCCGTTCGCCAATGATGGCCTTGAACACATACAAAGGCGATGTGCCGAGGTCCCCGTATATGATCCCCAGCGTGATGATCACCCCCGCCCAGGATAATTGCTGTGGAAGAGGTTTTTGCATGGGTTAAGCCCAGAGCGATGATCGACCATCGCGGTCGTTCCATCAAAAAGGGGCGCGAATGTAGTGGAATCCGAAGGTAGTGTGACGAATGAACAGGCACCGGACCACACAGGGCGGCACGACCAGGTCAGGAGGAGCTTGTTCTGGAGTCGAGGGACATGGGCACAATAGAAAGAGGCATCCGGAAAGTTCCGGATGCCTCTACATGGTCTGGTAGACTGGTTGGAGCTTACCGCATATCGTTCACCTCCACACCGGGGTACTTGCTCTTGTCGAAGGTGAACAGTGCGTCCACCATCTCGGCGTTGGGCTTGAAGTTCTTCAGGACGTAGGTCACCTCGTTCCCGTCCTTGTACTTCATCACCACTTTGCGTGGCTCCATCTTGTTCTTGTCCACCGTAAGAATGATCGTGTGGAATGGCTTTTTCGCAGGATCCAACGGGTAGAGCTTGATCGTTTCCACCGCTACGCCGTCTTCCGTGCTGGAGCCGCCGTATTCGCTCTTGAAGCCTTTCTCATACACGTTGAACAGGTTGGCCGGATCCAAGGTCTCATCCATCTCTTTGGGGTCACTGATGCTCACCTCGTTGGTCTTCTTGCTGTATGTCCACAGGGCATTGCCATCATTGATCACCACATTGTCCAACATGGTTAGGCGGAATTTGCGGCCCTTTACCTTGATGTTGCCCTCTTGCTTGAGGTCCAGCTTGCTGGCCGCGTTCACCAGACGGCTGGTGAAATCCGCATCAAAACTCGTGTAGCTCTTGTTCTTTGCGATCAGCTGGTCCACAATGGCCCTGCTCTTCGGGTCGTCCTGGCCGAAGGAATTCAGTACCAATAGGAGTGTTGCGAGAAGGAGGAAGGTCTTTTTCATGGGATAACCTGGATCTATGGGTGGTGTGAATTTAGGTCGGGGCGATTCAGGCAAGCGGCGTGCCAAGCTCTTCAAGGCTCCATCCTGCGTTCGTGGTCCATCGGCTTCAACATGGTACCCGTGCAGCTTGGAGCACCACAATGGCAAACCCAGATCTTTTTCAAACGGGCCGTGTACGGGATGTCGAAGCTGATGCCGTAATCGTAGTTCAGTTCCTCACCCTTCTTTATATCGCGCAGCGTAAGGATGAAGACTTGGTCCTGACTGCGGTCATGCTCATCCTCATAGAGGACCGGGATGCAATTCGGCTCACAGCTGTGGTTGATCCACTTGGCATCATTCCCGCTCTGGTTGGCATCGATGATCCAATCGTCATTCAAGGTGAAGAGGAAGGTGTGACCCTTGTAGACCTCGTCATACAGCTCATCCGCTTCCGCGATGGTGATCAACTTACCGGTGTATTCGATCACTTCCGTGCCCATCGGAATGTCCTTTGCAGCGAACACACCATTCCCATGGATGGGCGAACGGCGAACACGGATCAGTGAGGACATGGCTTTTTACTTTTTTTTGCCCTTCTTGCGTTTGAGCATGGTGCCGGTGCAGTTCGGAGCGCCGCAGCGGCAGACCCAAAGTTCGATCTCCTTCTTGGTGAAGGGCTCTTCTATGCTGATGTCGTAGTCGTAGGTGAGTTCCTCGCCAGCTGCAATGTCACGCAGGGCCTCTATCATCACTTTCTCTTTGCGGGGGTCCCCGCTTTCCTCCTCGATCACCCAGGCCTTGCAGTTGGGCGCGCAGCTATGGTTCAGCCACCTGGCCACATTCCCACCGATGTTACCATCGATCACATAGACCTCGTTCAGGAGGAAGAGGAAGGTATGTCCGGTGTCCTTGCCCGCATATTGCGCATCCACATCCGCGTGTCCGCGTAGCTTTCCCTTGTATTCGATCACGTCTTCACCAGCCTTGAAGGGCGCTGTGGCGAACACGCCTTTGCCGTGGATCTTGGAGTTGCGCTTTACGATCTTGCTGGACATGGGGTGCGAAAAGAGGCGCGAATCTACTACTACACAGGGTCGCTTTATGTTGACGACCATCAGCACGCCATCACGTGCGCGATGCAACCAAGGCGAACACCATCGGCAGCTTGCCTTCCATTCCTTTTATGCGATAGAGCCCATCGTCGCCTTTCACGGTCCGTTCAAAGCAATCATGTGGTGAGCCATCCAATTCCTCGAAGCGGTCGATCCGCAGGCCTGCATGCAGTAATGCAGAGATCGATCCTGCAAGAGCGTGGTTCCATCCGTGCGATTTCAGGTTGATCTCCGCCGTACTATCAGCGTAGGTCGCTTGTTCAGTTTCTTCGATCACTGCGCGGTTGAAGTAGGAGTAGGCCACTTCCGTGAACGTATTGTTGAACATCCACACGGCCGGATGGAATTCCACCAGCACCAATTTGCCGCCGGGCTTCAGATAGCGTGCAATATTCATCGCCCAGCCACCCAATTCCGGCAGCCAGCCCAGCACGCCGTAACTGGTGAATACGAGATCGAACCGACCTTCCAACTCATTTTGAAGATCCAGCACATTCGCTTCGATGAAGTCCGCTTTCAGGTTGGTCTGCACCGCCAACTTCCGAGCCTCAGCGATCGCCCCATCCGATAGGTCCAACCCGGTCACCACAGCGCCCATCCGCGCCAAGGACAACGTGTCCTGCCCGAAATGACATTGCAGGTGAAGCACGTGCTTTCCGGCCACATCGCCCAACAGCTCAAGCTCCTTCGTGCTCAACGAATTCTTTCCACCAAGAAAGGCTTCCAGATCATAGAATTTCGAGCCGATATGGTGTTTGGTGCGCGCATTCCAAAGCGCGCGGTTCAAGGCGAAGGATTCCTCGTGGTCGGACATGACCACAAAGTTCGTTCGCTCAGAAGTAAAGCGAGCACACCACGATCGCGGTGAGTACGCAGACCAGGTCCACCAGTAGCATGATGCCCAAGGTGTAGCGGCTGTCCTTCACGTTCACCGCGCCGAAGTAGAGTGCGATCACATAGAAGGTGGTCTCAGCCGCTCCCTGCAATACCGAAGAAAGCTGCCCGGTGAGCGTATCGGGGCCGTAGGTCTTCATGGCATCCAGCATAAAGCCGCGCGAACCGCCCGCACTGAAGGGGCGCATCAGGGCCACCGGGATCGCATCGATGATCTCGCGATCCACCCGGAAGAAGGCCAGAACGCTGGAGAATCCGTCCATCACAATGGTCATCAACCCACTGTTGCGGAAGATGCTAAGCGCGGCCAACATGGCGATCATGTACGGCAGAACACGCAGGCCTGTGGTCCATCCATCCTTGCTTCCGTGGATGAAGGAGTCGAACATGTTGGTCCCTTTCTCCTTGAAGTAACGCTCATGCAGGAAGGCGTATCCCACGATCAAGAGGATGATGGTCAACAACATGCCGTTGCCAAGGTTATCCGTGAAGTGGAATTTAGCCGCCCCCGTGAGGCTGCTGATGTACACCATCAATCCGCCGATGGTGATGCTTACGCCCAGAACGAATACCATGACGGGCAGCTTGAAGAGGTTGATCCGCTGGCGGATGCCAACGAACAACAAGGCTGCCAGCGTCCCCACGAAGCTGGTGACGATGGTGGGGATCATGATGTCGGCAGGATTCGCCGCCCCCATGGCTGCGCGGTAGCCGATGATGGAAGTGGGCAACAGTGTAAGTCCCGCCGCATGTAGGCAGAGGAACATGATCTGGCTGTTGGTGGCCTTGTCCGGATCGGGATTGTTCTCCTGCATGCTCTCCATGGCCTTCAGGCCGAAGGGCGTCGCAGCATTGTCGAGGCCGAGGAAGTTGGCCGCGAAATTCAAGGTCATGAAGCCATAGGCAGGATGGCCTTTGGGCAGGTCGGGGAAGATGCGGTGGAAGACAGGGGAGAGGAAGCGGGCCAGCTTTTCCATGGCGCGCGAATCCACCAAGAGGTTCATCAGGCCACAGAAGAAAGTGAGGTAGCCGATCAACGGTAACCAGAGGTCCACGACGGTGTTCTTGCAGGTCTCGAAGAGGCCGTCCGCAGATTGCTTTCCGTGGCTGTATCGCACCATGCCACCCTTGCCCATGGTGATCAGCGTGTCGCCGCGCATCACCCCGGCCTGGCCGGCTGCGCGAAGGTCCAACAGCAAGGCGGTCCCCTGCAACTCCACGCTGTCCTTCTCGGCCACCATCAAGGGGTCTCCTTGGTTGCCGTTCACCAGCGCACCGAGGCTGTGCTGCCTGCCGGTGGCCAGCATGACCAAGGCATAGCCAATACTGAAGATGAGGATGAACGTCCAGAAGCGACTGAGAGCCATACGCGGTTGTTACCCTGCAAAGAAGCGGAACGGGAGGCCCCGTATGATGCCAAGGAGGCGCCGGACGTGAACAGGCCGATGTGTATGAAGGGAAGATGCGGAGCCGCCGAGACGTGGAGAATGCGCGTTGAGTGATGAAGCCGCAGAGACGCGCAGGCGCGGAGAATGCGAGTTGAGGGGCGAAGAAGCCGCGGAGACGCGGAGACGCTGAGAACGCGAGTTGAGGGAGAGAGTCGCGAAGACGCAGAGGCGCTGAGAATGCACGTTGAGGGGGGAAAGCCGCGGAGACGCTGAGAATGCGAATTATGTTGGGGGGTAGATGCAGGAACGCCCGTGGTCCTTCCGTTCCACGGGCGTTCCGATCGGTGTTTTTAAGAAGGCGACCGCTTACTTCATTGGCAACTTCAAGGCATCCGCCACGCCTTTCCCGTAAGCCGGATCCACCATGGTGCAATTAGCAATGTGCCGCATCTTCACCATGTCAGGTGCATCGCCCATGGCTCGTGCCGTGTTCTCAAAAAGCACCTGTTTCTGTTCGGGCTTCATCAGGCGGAAGAGTGCTGCAGGCTGCGAGAAGTAGTCGGTATCCACCTTGTGGTTCCAATGGTCCGCGGCGCCTTCCAGCGCCAACGGTGGCTCGGCAAAATTCGGCTGGTCCTGCCATTCGCCATAGCTATTGGGCTCGTAATGCAAGGTGCTACCGTGGTTGCCATCCACGCGCATGGCACCGTCGCGGTGGAAGCTGTGTACAGGGCACTTGGGTGCGTTCACCGGGATCTGCTGGTGGTTGATACCCAAGCGATAGCGCTGCGCATCGCCGTAGGAAAAGAGTCGCCCTTGCAGCATTTTGTCCGGGGAGAAGCTGATGCCCGGCACCACGTGCGCCGGGTTGAAGGCGGCCTGCTCCACCTCCGCGAAGTAGTTCTCCGGATTGCGGTTCAGTTCCCATACGCCCACTTCGATCAGCGGATAGTCGCCATGGGGCCACACTTTGGAAAGGTCGAACGGATTATAGGGCACCTTGGAGGCATCCTTCTCCGGCATCACCTGTACGCACAGTTTCCATTTCGGGAACTCCTTGCGTTCAAGGGCCTCATACAGATCCCGCTGTGCGCTCTCTCGATCATTGGCAACAATGGCCGCGGCTTGCGCATCCGTGAGGTTCTTGATGCCTTGCTGGCACACGTGGTGGAACTTCACCCAGAAGCGCTCGTTCTTGGCATTGATGAAGCTGAAGGTGTGCGAGCCGAAACCGTGCATGTGGCGGTAACCGTCCGGTAGTCCACGGTCGCTCATCAGAATGGTCACTTGGTGGATCGCCTCCGGGAGGTTCGTCCAGAAGTCCCAATTGTTGCGCGCGCTGCGCATGTTTGTGCGCGGGTCGCGCTTCACGGCGTGGTTGAGGTCGGGGAACTTCAGCGGGTCGCGCATGAAGAACACCGGCGTGTTGTTGCCCACGAGGTCCCAGTTGCCTTCCTCCGTATAGAACTTCACTGCGAAGCCGCGGATGTCGCGCTCCGCATCGGCAGCGCCGCGTTCCCCCGCCACCGTAGAGAAGCGAGCAAAAATATCCGTCTTCTTTCCTACCTGGGAAAACAGCTTTGCCCGGGTGTACTGCGTGATGTCGTTGGTCACCGTGAAGGTGCCGTAAGCGCCGGAACCCTTGGCGTGCATCCGTCGCTCCGGGATCACCTCACGGTCGAAATGGGCCAGTTTCTCCAGGAACCAAACATCCTGCAAAAGCTGTGGTCCACGCGGACCAGCAGTAAGCACGTTCTGGTTGTCCACCACCGGGCAGCCTGAAATGGACGTCAATTTCTGTTCACTATCCGGACCCTTTTTCTTGGATTCGTCCTTTTTGTCGCTCATGTTAGTTGGTGTTGATCGGTGGATGAATGACGAGTGTGCGTTTCGATCCGCAATGTAGCCATGTTGGAAGGTCGTCGGGGCAGATCTGTCCATGAGCGAGATTCCGATTGTCCTCATTATAAATACGGCACCAGAGGTCACATGGACCGCAACGACGAACAAAGCCCGGCCGTGACTGTTTGCTCGATAAGTTCACTTGGATCCCAGCCACCATACAACAACACGCTACATTCGTAGCGCAATAAAATTGCCCATGAACAAACCAATCCTCTTCCTTTTAGCCGCATCGCTCGCGCTCGGCTCCTGTGTATCCAAAAAGAAGTACACAGCCATCCAACTTTCAAACGAAACCCTGCACAACAAGCTGGACGCAGCCAACCGTGCATTGGATGAATGCAACACCGCCAAGGCTGTGATGCAGGCCAGCAACAATCACCTGAGGGATCAGGTGGCTGAGATGAGCGTGACGAACCAGGCCTTGTTGAATAACGTAGGGAACATGGCCACCCTGAGCGCCAAGGAGGCTTCCAACCTGGAGAAGTCCTTGGAAAGCATCAAGGAGAAGGACCTGCAGATCCGCAATATGCAGGACGCCAAGAACAAGCAAGATTCCGTGACACTGGCCCTGGTGATCAGCCTGAAAAGTTCACTCGGCAACCTGAACGACACGGATGTGGTGATCAACGTGGAGAAGAGCGTCGTCTTCATCTCCCTGAGCGATAAGATGCTCTTCCCGAGCGGTAGCACCACGGTGGGGCCACGGGCGAAGGAGGTACTCGGCAAAGTCGCCACGGTGGTGAATGACAAGCCGCAGATGGACGTGCTGGTGGAAAGCCATACCGACAACGTGCCGATCAGCAAGCCTTGCATCAAGGACAACTGGGATCTCAGCGTACTGCGCGCGACGTCCATTACCCGTATGCTCACGCAAGAACTGGGTGTGGATCCAGCGCGCATCACCGCCGGCGGCCGTTCGGAATATGTGCCGCTCGTAGCCAATGACACGCCCGAGCACCGCGCAGAGAACCGTCGTACCCGGATCGTGATCCTGCCGAAACTGGATCAGTTCTATGAAATGATCGAGGATGGCTTGAAGAAGGTGAGCGGCGACGAGGGCGGACAGTAGCCTGAAACAACACAACTTGGCAAGGCCCCTCGATGAGGGGCCTTGCTGTTTCTGGCCGGTCACGCTTGCATTTCGGATTCGGTGGGAGACGATACATAGCGGGTAGCACTTTTAGCGACCTCCGGACCTGCTCGTTCTGGATGGATGGCGCTTGTGCCGGTACTTTCGCGCCAGCATGGACCCCGATGGCATTCCGCTTCAGGAAGAAGACTACCTCTACACCGCTATTTCCGGCTTGCCGGGTGCTGGGCAGGGACTCTTCACAGCGGTTACCCTTTACAAGGACGAAGTGATCGCCATCTATCACGGTGAGCGGCTATCCACCAAGGAAGCTGCTCAACGTGCCGAGCAAGGCTTGGACCGTTACTTCATGGAACTGCCGGACGGTACCACCTTGGATGCCATGGGTGTGCAGGGCTTCGCCAAGTTCGCCAATGATGCGCAGGGCAGTGCCAGCACTACGCTGCGCAATAATGCCAAGATCGCACTGGATGATAGTGGCCAGGTGTGTCTTCGCGCTACGCGTCGCATTCGGGAAGGAGAGGAGGTGCTGTGCAGCTATGGTAAGCGGTATTGGGTGCGGCACGGGGACTAGCCCAACGCAGGATCCCGAGAGGAGTTCCAACGGATGGATAAACTGCCGTGATCCAGTCAGGTGACCGGTTCAAGCCAAGCGAGCGATCGCTGATCAATATCCCCCATGTCCCGGTCCCGCAGTCGTTCCTGCAGGGTGCAGCATCTCATCCAGTGCTGCCTCAGTAGGCACCAACACCTTCCGCGCTTTGGAGCCTTCGAAACCACCAAGGATACCTGCGGCCTCCAGTTGGTCTACGATCCGACCTGCGCGGTTGTAGCCCAGCTTCAGCTTGCGCTGGATCAGGCTGGTGCTGCCTTGCTGCGTTTGCACCACCACGCGGGCGGCGTCCTCGAACATGCTGTCGCGATCGCCATCATCCACGGATCCCATTTCATTGTCCTCGGTGGGTACCTCGGGTAGGAGCAGGGCATCCGGATAGCCACGCTGGTTGCCGATGAAAGCGGTGATGGCCTCCACCTCCGGCGTGTCCACGAAGGCACACTGGATGCGGATCAGGTCATTACCGGTGCTCAAGAGCATGTCTCCACGACCGATCAGCTGGTCCGCTCCACCACTGTCCAAGATGGTGCGGCTGTCGATCTTGCTGGTTACGCGGAAGGCGATACGGGCCGGGAAGTTGGCCTTGATGGTACCCGTGATGATGTTCACACTAGGACGCTGCGTGGCGATGATCAAGTGGATGCCGATAGCACGGGCCAGCTGGGCCAAGCGGGCGATGGGCGTTTCCACCTCACGGCCAGCCGTCATGATCAGATCCGCAAACTCGTCCACCACCAGTACGATGTAGGGGAGGAAGCGGTGGCCGTTCTCCGGATTCAGGCGACGGCTGACGAACTTGGCGTTGTATTCCTTGATGTTACGCACTTCGGCATCCTTGAGCAGCTCGTAGCGCTCGTCCATTTCGATGCAGAGGCTATTCAGCGTGGCCACCACCTTCTTGGTATCGGTGATGATCGCTTCGCCCTCGCCCGGCAGCTTGGCCAGGAAGTGCCGCTCGATCTTGTTGAAGAGTGTGAGTTCCACCTTCTTCGGGTCCACCAACACGAACTTGATCTGGCTCGGGTGCTTCTTGTAGAGCAGCGAAACGAGGATCGCGTTCAAGCCAACGGACTTACCCTGTCCTGTGGCACCGGCCATCAGCAAGTGCGGCATCTTGGCCAGGTCCGTCACGAAGGTCTCGTTGCTGATGGTCTTGCCGAGCACGATGGGCAGATCATACTTGCTGTTCTGGAATTTCTCGCTGGCCACCACGGCACGCATGCTCACGATCTGTGGATTGCTGTTGGGCACTTCGATACCGATGGTGCCCTTGCCAGGGATCGGCGCGATGATGCGGATGCCCAAGGCGGCCAGGCTCAACGCAATGTCGTCCTCCAAATTCTTGATCTTGCTGATGCGTACCCCCGCCTGCGGCACGATCTCATACAACGTCACGGTGGGCCCGATGGTGGCCTTGATCTTCTCGATCCCGATGTTGTAGTTGTTGAGCGTGGTAACGATCTTGTTCTTGTTCTCCTCCAGCTCCTCCTTCGTCACGGTAAGTTCACCGGTGCTGTGCTCGACCAAGAGGTCCAGGGTAGGGGGGATGTAGCTGCTCAGGTCGAGCGTGGGATCGTATTCCCCGAATTCCTTCAGCTTGGAGTCGATCTCGGCTTCACTCAGGGCTTCCTCGGGTGCATTCACTTGCACACTGAAGCCGTTGACCTCCTCGCTGATCTCGCTCAGGTCGCTCACTCTCGGCGTCGGAGCCAGCTCCAGTTCTTCCTCTTCAGCCAACACCTCCATAGGCTGAGGCTCTTCCTCGTCCTCTACTTCCTCTTCTTCCTCCTCAGCCACCGGTTCTTCCACCTCGGGCTCGATCTCCCAAGGAGCTTCTTCCTCCTCCTCGGCTTCGGCCACGGCCTTCAGACGGTTGCCGTGCTCTACAACTGTTTCTTCCGGAAAGTCAGTTTCCTCCTCTTCCTCCACACGCGGCTTGCGCTCGAACAGGGCCGCCACCCAAGAGAATGACGGGTTGAACGTGTAGACGCCGAAAGCCACGGCGGCGAAGAAGATGGCAGCACCCGCTCCGAACCTTCCAAGCCAAGCGGTGAGGTGGTTGTTGATGGCATAGCCAATACCACCACCCATGATCTGCCATCCACCTTTCGAAAAGATGAAGCCCAACATGGTGGGCAGCCAGAACAGGCCCATTACGCTCCACCGCAAGGTCTTGCCCGCTGGTAGCAGCCAAGTGCGCAAGGTGATCCATACACCTGCCAAGAAGGCCCAGAGTACGAATATGAAGGCGGCCACGCCGAACCAGATGAAGATGAAGCGGTGGCTCAGCATCGCCCCGATCTTGCCCAACCAGTTCTCTACACGCACTTCAGGTTGGAAGATCTCCCCCCAAGAGCGGCTCATCAGGTCCTGGTCCATCCGCCAGGTGAAGAGGTAGCTGGTGAAGGCTACCAACAAGTAGAAGGACGCCAAGATCAGGAACAACCCGGAGACCTTATGGACGCGCTCATCCCGCAAGAAAGCAGCCACGCGGGCAAAGCGCCCTTCGCCGGATGCGGACTTGGCCACTTTCGACTTCTTGGGTGCAACGCGTTTCACCGGTCGATCTTCCTCGACGGTGGGCTGCTCGCGCAACTTGTTCTTTCGTTCTTTGGCCAAAGGCAGGGAGGAATAGGTTCCCAAAGGGAGGTTCGGACCATGGTATGCACCCGCGGACGTCTTGCGCCCGCGGGGCACGCGCGGCGAATGACAAAACTACCGGCGCTACAAGGTGGAACGCCCTACGGGCATCGCCTATTATCAACAACCCGATGTGATAGGATGTGTGCAATGCGTCGGACGCATTCCCAAAGGGGCGGAAAAGCAGCGGCTCGCAGGGGCCTTGGCCAAGCGATCAATTGCTGAAGGTCCCCAGAACCTCGTCCAGCTGCTGGTAGAGCACTTCGGGGCTAACCTTCTGGTGGTCAGCACGAACGGCAAACTTGATCGGGTCCACGCGGCCCATCTTCACCGTTTTGGCCTCAAAGCGCATCCGGATGTTGTGCTGCACGATCTCGTAGCGCATCAATACTCCCGGAATGTCACTGAACGGACCATACCAGTTCGGGTTCTCCATCTGGATCTCTTCCGTATACCACACTTCGGCCTCCGGAATATCCATGCCTTCATAGATCAGGTAAGCCTGCTTGCATGGCAGGCCGGCGATGGTATCACGCGCCAAGGTGTTGATCACTGCGATGGTGGGGGCTGTCTTGTTCAGGCTGAGCAGGTCGCGCCGACGTAGCTCGGCCATCAGGCTCTTGCCCATAATGCTCATGTGGTAGTCCACCAGCTGGGCTGGCGTGTTCACCACCATGCTCGTTTTGAAAATGCCCATCCCCGCGCTCAGGTCCAAGGATTGGTGGTCCTTATTGAAGCTCAGGAGTGTCTTTTCAGGAAGCATGTCCGCCATCAAGCCATTGGGGTCCATCTCCGGAAAGGACATGGTGTACTCGATAACGCCTTCCGGCCCATTGCCCGTGAGCAAACCATTGTTGCAACCGCTCGAAGTAAAGAGGAGGCCGAGAGCAAGGACGGACGTGGCGAGGGGAGAAGAGGTGCGCATGGGTGGATTCAGGCGGCGTGGTACGCAAGCCCGTCCCGATTCGTTGCGTTCCACCTTCAGCCTACCGCGTGAAGCTGCGGGTGATCCGGCTGCGGTTCCCCCGTTCATCGGTCACCTCCAGCTCGAACTCATGCGCTCCGGGGGTGTCGCTGAATTTGTCGAAGGTGTGCTCCAGCGAATGGGTCTTCGGCTCGTATTCCATCAGGATCCACTGGCCATCGATCTTGGCTATCCATTGGTCCATTCCGGAGAGGTCGTCCTGCACGCGGACCTTGAAGCTCTTCTTTCCCTTCATGTCCGCCTGGAGACCGAGAGGACTCAATGTCGGAGGTACCGTGTCGATCATGACAGTGTACTGGCCCAGCGTTTTTATGCTCGCGGTGATCTTGCCATTCGCAAAGCTGCCTCCTTCAGCCGACGGTCTGCCGCCCGCCCAGCGGACGATCAGAAGCTTGGAAGCCTGTTCTGGAGGGAAGTCGCCGGTCACATCGATGGAGAGCTCGCCAGCAAGCTGAAGAGGGGTTAACGGGTCCCCGATGCCGAAGAGTGGAGCTAAGGCGCGTGCCGGTGCCGCAGAAACGGTCGTGCGTAGGTAGGTGTCATCGTATAAAGCGTTGGCTGGCAAGTTGAAACGCATGCCCTGCTCCACGATCACATTCGATCTGTTGTAGGGGTATAGCTGACCTTCCGTCCGCGGTACGGGCCACTTGGCAGCCTCCTCCACCGTGGCACCATGCAGCACGAAGGTGAGCTTGGAGCGGTTGCCAGAGCCGTCCGTGGCGATCACCTGCACAGCATGGTCCTTGCCGGGTTCTACCCGGATCACGCCAGGAGTGATGGCGCCGCCATAAAGGTCCAGCCGGTTGTTCGGCAGTTTGTAGCATCGGTTGTAGTGCATGTTCTTGTCCTTGAACAAGGCATAGTCCATGAAAGCATTGGCATAACGCTGCGTTCCGAAGTCCACATCGTCGAGGTGGATATCGCAGACCGTTTTGCCATCCACGCTTACGCTGAGCGAACGGATGCCGCAGGTGTTGCTGCTGTTGCTGTAGCGGTCTATCGCATTCACGGACAGGCCTACCGTCCCCCAGGCGGCCGCATTGGTCCCCGCTTTGAGCATGTAGGTGGAGTCGTTCAGTTCAGTTACCGCAAATCCCACGGAACCAGCAGGATAAGGGCTCACGCGGGAGGCGCTATCAAGCGGTTGGATCCGTATGCCGGTGATGGTGGGCGGAATGCGATCGGCCGCCTTCACGCCATAAGCCTCCGGGTCCAGGGCATGCTGGTCCGAGGTTCGGCGCACCTCGTAGTGGAGGTGAGGCGCGGTGGAGCCTCCCGTATTCCCGCTGAAAGCGATCACTTCGCCCTGCGTTACGGGTAGTTCCCCCTTCTTGAAATACTTGTCCACGCTGAAGTTGCGTCCGGAGTACTGAAGGTCCAGCAAGGTGGCGGCCAAGACGCCGTTCAGGCGATCCAAGTGACCATAAACCGTGGTGTAGCCTGAGGGATGGTCGATATAGACCGCTTTGCCATAGCCCCACGGGCTGATCTTGATCCGGCTCACCCAGCCGTCACCGGCAGCTTTCACGGGTTGGCCGATCCGCCCATTTGTTTTCAGGTCAAGTCCCGAATGGAAGTGGTTGGTCCGAAGCTCCATGAAGTTGCCAGCAACCTCCACGGGCAGGTCCATAGGGTGCTGCAGTCCGTGGTCCCGGATCTGTCCGAATGTGATCGAAGTGGCGCATAATAAGGCGCTGGTCGTCAATGCTTTTATCGTTGTCACTTTGTCTTAAGCTTATGGTCGGGTGGCGGCCTGTTTGCGCTGTTCCTGAATTGGATTTCTCCTAAGATGGGTGCAAGCTACCGGCGTAAAAGTGCCGTAGTGGGAAGGAGGGTAACGGGTGATGAACAATGGGACGTGTAAACAAAGAGCGTGCAACAAGGCCCCTGCCCGCTATATTTGGCCTCGGACCATAACGGTCTTTTGCCCAGAGAATGGAAGGATTACTTGAGCGGATAGGTGCAGCGCGTACTCGGTTGCAGAAATTGCATGCGGATATTACGCGTACTGCGGCGGCATTGGAGGCATCAGAAGCCCGTACCCGAGAGGGTAGCCGTGAGAATGATGTGCTCAAGGCCCGGATCAAGGAACTGGAACAGGAGAACGAGGTTCTTCGGAACGCAAAGGCTGCCATCGTGGAGTCGGAGCGGGAAGGAACGAAGGAGAAGATCGACGAATTGGTGAATGAAATAGACCGATGCCTGGCGCTACTGGATCAGTAGACACCATCGGGCGGACACCATGGAAGAAAGATCGATAAGGATAGAAATCGCCGGACGGGCATACCCCCTCACCATCCACCCGGATGAGGAGGAGAACATCCGTACGGCTGCCCAAGAGATCAATGACAGCATCACCCGCTTGAAGACGAGCTACCCGCTTACCGACAAGCAGGATCTATTGGCCATGGCCGCATTGGAGGTAACCACCCGCGCGCTGAACATGGCCAAACCCAAGGCATCCCCCGTGGAAAAGGAGATGCTGGACGAACTGGAACGATTGCTGAACGAACTCGAAGGCTGAAGCCCCCTTCGCTCCCCGGAGCACCCATGGTCCACTGAACCAACCTAAAAAGATCAGTGGAAATGGAAATAGACATTGTTGCCATAGTGGTCGGCGTCCTCGTGGGCGTTGCGGCCGGAGGCGCCATCGTGTACCTGCTGCTTAACAGCTTGATGAAAAAGCGCAGCACGGGCATCTTGCGCAAGGCGGAAGCCGAAGGAGAAGCGGTCAAGAAGGAGAAGATCCTGCAGGCCAAGGAGAAGTTCCTTCAAATGAAGGAGGAGCACGAACGCGATGCGTTCGAGAAGGATAAGCGCATACAGCAAGGGCTGGAGAAGCATAAGCAGCGGGAGCAGCAATTGAGCCGTCAGCAGCAGGAGATCTCCCACAAGGAGAAAGCCCTTGCAGCCGAGAAGCAGGACCTCGACCAGCGCATGCAGGGCTTGGAAGTGCGCCGCCAGGAGGTGGAGAAGGCCCATGAGAAGCAAGTGGCACAGCTGGAACGCATCAGTGGCCTCAATGCCGAAGAGGCAACGAAGCAGCTGATGGATTCCCTGAGGGATGAAGCACGCACGGGTGCCATGGCACTGGTGAAGGATGTGGTGGAAGAAGCCAAGCTTACGGCCAACAAGGAAGCCAAGCGGATCGTCATCCAGACCATCCAGCGCGTAGCCACCGAGCACGCCGTGGAGAACGCGGTAAGCACGTTCCATATCGAGAACGACGAGTTCAAGGGCCGTATCATCGGTCGGGAAGGCAGGAACATCCGCGCACTGGAAGAGGCTACCGGAGTGGAGATCGTGGTGGATGATACGCCCGGAGCGATCATCCTGAGCTGCTTCGACCCTGTGCGTCGCGAAATGGCACGCCTCGCCCTGCACCAACTGGTGAAGGACGGCAGGATCCACCCGGGCCGGATCGAGGAGATCGTTGCCAAAACCAGAAAGCATCTTGAGGAGGAGATCCTGGAGATCGGTAAGCGCACATGCATCGACCTGGGCATCCACGGTCTACACACCGAACTGATGCGCATGGTGGGCCGTATGCGCTACCGCAGTAGCTACGGCCAGAACCTGCTGCAGCACAGCCGCGAGACCGCCAACCTCTGTGCCACTATGGCAGCTGAACTGGGCCTCAACGTAAAGGCTGCCAAGCGGGCCGGTTTGCTGCACGACATCGGCAAGGTGCCGGAAGATGAACCCGAGCTGCCACACGCCCTCTTGGGCATGAAGCTGGCCGAGAAGTACGGCGAGAAGCCCGATGTCTGCAATGCCATCGGTGCCCACCACGACGAGATCGAGATGACCACGCTGCTCGCGCCCATCGTACAAGCCTGCGACGCCATCAGCGGCGCACGCCCCGGCGCCCGACGCGAACAGGTGGAGCAATACATCAAACGCCTGAAGGAACTGGAAAGCATCGCCATGAGCTACAACGGCGTTTCCAAGGCCTACGCGATCCAAGCCGGACGCGAACTGCGCGTGATGGTGGAAAGCGATCACGTAACCGACGCCGAAGCGGATAGCATCAGTATGAGCATCGCCGATCGCATCCAGACCGAGATGACCTATCCCGGGCAAGTGAAGATCGTGGTGATCCGTGAGAAGCGCTCCATGGCCGTGGCCAAGTGATGCATTGAGGGTATGCCCGGCGATCAGCGGTCCACCATCCTCGTCACTGGCGGCGCGGGCTTTATCGGCTCGCACGTATGCGATGCCCTGCTCGCCGCTGGCCAGGTGGTGCGCTGCTTCGACAACCTCGCTACGGGTAAGACCCGGAACATCGAGCATTTGGAAGGGGTTGCAGACTTCACCTTCATCCAAGGTGATATCTGCAACCTCCCAGAGCTCACAGCGGCCTTGGAAGGCGTTACCGCTGTGGTACATCTGGCCGCATTGGGTAGTGTACCCCGCTCCATCGCCTACCCGCTTGAAAGTGAGGCCGCCAACCTGGGTGGCTTTCTGAATCTGTTGGAGGCTGCGCGCAAGCTGGGGTTGAAGCGGATCGTCTACGCCAGTAGCAGTAGCGTCTATGGTGACAGCCCGCTGCTTCCCAAAAAGGAGGGCCGGGAAGGGAATGCGCTTTCACCCTATGCCGTTACCAAGGCCATGGACGAGGCCTATGCCGTGCTCTATGGGCGCTTGTTCGGCACGGAAGCCATCGGCCTGCGCTTCTTCAACATCTTCGGCGAACGCCAGGATCCAGAAGGGGCGTATGCCGCCGCGATCCCCAAGTTCATCCGGGCCTTGCTGAAGCACGAGCCGCCCGTGGTGAATGGCGATGGCTTGCAGACCCGTGACTTTACCTACGTAGGGAATGCCGTTCAGGCCGTTCAGCGTGCCTTGGAAGCGCCTTCTGCACTTGCTGGGGAGGTGTTCAACATTGCATACGGTGATAGTTGCAACCTGCTCGAGCTCTTGGGCAAATTGCAGGAAAGGTTGGCACGCATCGATCCCGCCATCGCTCAGGTGGGCGTAGTGCATGCGCCGCCACGCAAAGGAGACGTTCAGGCTTCCCATGCCGACATCTCCAAGGCCCATGAACAACTGGGCTATACCCCGCGTTCCAGTGTGGACCAAGGATTGGACCGCGCCGTTCCGTGGTATGCGGATCATTGGCGCTGAAAGAACGGGACGATGGAGAAGAAGACATTGGTAATGGGTGCCAGCACCAAGGAGGAGCGATATTCCAACATGGCCATCCGCAGCTTGCGGAAGCACGGTCAACCCGTGGTGGCCGTGGGGCTGCGCGAAGCCCAGGTGGGGGATGTTGACATCGTGAAGGAAATCCCGGAAGGCGCCATCGATACGGTGACGATGTACCTCAACGACCACAACCAAGCTCCTTGGGAGCAAAAGTTGCTCGCGCTGAAACCCAAGCGCATCATCTTCAATCCCGGTGCTGAGAACCGGGAGTTCGCAAAACGAGCGGAGGCTGCTGGCATCGAGACCATTGAGGCCTGTACGCTGGTGATGTTGAATACCGGGCAGTTCTAAGTGGAGACGCGGATGTTTTTGGCCGCGGAGGCGCACAGGCGCAGTGCATTATTTGGCCGCAGAGACGCAGAGGCGCCGAGAAATTTTGGCCGCAGAGGCGCCGAGAATGCCGATTGGGCCGTGAATGGACTAATGAGATCAGTTGCCTACGCTGGCACTCGCGACACGCGAGCGCCAGCGTAGGCAAGCGCTCGCGACACGCTAGCGCCAGCGTAGGCAAGCGCTCGCGTGTCGCGAGTGCTTCTCTGAAATCAGGACCTTCTTCTGCGCCTCAGCGGCTATTTCATACCCTCCAATTCCGCTTGGATCGCCGCACACGCCTCCCACACCAGCTCCTCGGTAATGCACAACGGCGGTGCGATCCGGAAGGCCGTTGGGCAGCTCAGGAACCAGAAGCCCAGCACGCCACGCCCGAGGCAGCCCATCACTACGCGCTGCACCATTTCGGCATCGCCCAGCTCCACGGCGAGCATCAAGCCCTGGCCACGCACCTCTTGAATGGCGGGGTGAACGAGCACTTCCTTGAAGAGTGCGCCCATGCGTTCCGCATTGGCGGCCAAGTGTTCGTTCTGCAATACTTCCAGCGCTGCCAAACCCGCCACGCACGGGATCGGATGCCCGCCGAAGGTGGTGATGTGGCCCAACACCGGGTCGTGCGTGAACAGTTCCATGCGCTCCTTGGAGCTGACAAAAGCACCCATCGGCATGCCCCCGCCCAAGGCTTTGCCAAGCACCAGAATGTCCGGCACCACACCGAAATGCTCGAAGGCAAAGAGTTTCCCGGTACGACCGAAGCCAGTCTGCACTTCATCGAAGATCAGCATCGCGCCCATCTCATCGCAGCGCTGGCGCAACGCCTTCATCCACGATAGGTCCGTGACACGAATGCCCGCATCGCCTTGGATCGGTTCCACGATCACGCCAGCTGTATGGCCATCGATCAGCGATAGGTCCTCCGTGTTATTGAAGCGCATGAAGTGAATTCCCGGGAGCAAAGGCAGGTTGCGGTATCTCTTCTCCGCGTTCCCCGTAATGCTGAGTGAGCCGTGCGTGCTGCCGTGGTAGCTCTTGTGGCAGGCCACCAGTCCGGTGCGGCCGGTGATGCGCTTGGCCAGTTTCAGGGCCGCCTCATTGGCTTCCGTTCCGCTGTTCACGAAGTACACGCTGTCCAAGCCCGCAGGAAGCTCAGAGGTCAGCTTCTCCGCAAAGCGCACCTGTGGCTCTTGGATAAACTCACCATAAGGGATCACATGCAGGTACTTGTCCGCCTGCTCCTTGATGGCGGAGATCACCTTCGGATGCCGGTGCCCCACATTGTTCACTGCGAGGCCGGCCACCAGGTCCAGATAACGTTTGCCGTCGCGGGCATGCAGGTGGCAGCCTTCAGCACCCACAATGTCCAACGCAATGGGGAAGGGGCTCGTCTGCGCCAGATGATCGAGGAAGGAAGCACGGAGGTCGGACATACCGCAAAGATCGGTGGAACAGCGGATCTGATCTTAACCGCAGATGGCGCAGATGACACCGATAATGCCGTGGCCGCGATGTCGGTTTTCTCTTCTTGGCGCGCTTCGCGTCCTGGCAGTAAAAACTGCTCACTTACCGCGCTCCTGTCCCTGCGAACGAACCCGCTTCAGCAACTCCCTATTGAAATCCCGTTCGACGCCTTCAAGCTCCAAGGTCTTTACCGCACCGATGCTCTTCTTGAATTGCTCGGTATAGCGCGTCCGCAGGTCGAGCTCCTTGGTTTTGTTCGCCAGACGCTGGTTCAGAAGTTGCTCAGCTTCAGCCTCGGTCAGTTTCTGCTTCTGCTGTCCCCGGTTTCCGGAACGCCCGCTGCGCATCTCCTTGCGGAGCGCCTCTTTTTCAGCTTCGTAGCGGTCGTAGATCGGCCAAAAGGTGCGCGCCTGCTCCGGGGTCAGGCTCAGCCGCTGGGTGATGAAAGCGCTTTTCTGCGCTTTGATCTCCTGCAGGCGTTCGGCGCTGAGGGCCGGCTGTTGCGGCTCGTCGTCCTGCGCATGCAACATGCCGAAGGCCGTGCAGGTGAGCAACAGGACGAAGAGGGGACGGAGGAAACGCGTGTTCATGGGTTGTAGATCAGGTCGGTGAGGTCGATGTTCTCATGGTCCAAGTAGGCCATGGCTTCATCGGTTGATAGCTGCACGGTGACGGCATCGAAGACAGGCCATTCATCCGCCGATAATTCCGCCAAGAGTTCCGGAGTATCCAAGTCGGTGGAGGCCATGTACTGGGCAGCCGCTTCCGGCGAGATCGAAATGGCGGCAGTGGTGTTGCTGTCCGAGGGATCTTGAATGCTTCGGATGCCGATGGCGATCAAGGCGATCATCGGGAGGGCGAAGGCGGCACGCTTCATCCAAACGCCGTAGTGCGTCCGTTGCGGCGCATTCGCAAGGGCCTGTACCTCATGCGGAAAACGTTCGAAGAAGCCCTCGCTCACTACGAACGGGTCTTGCTTCTGCAGGCCGAACAGGGTCGGAGCGCTTTGCCGCAGTTCCTCGTTTTCGTTCAGTTCTTTCATTGTCTTGCGGTTGTTGGACTGGGCGCGCCTTAAATGGTTTGATCGCCGTGAGCTGCTTTGGTCAGTTCAGCCTCGATCTTCTTCACCGCGATGTGATAGCTGGATTTCAGCGCGCCTACACTGGTGCCTGTTACGCGGCTCATCTCCTCGTATTTCAGTTCATCGAAGTACTTCATGGTGAAGACAGCCCGCTGCTTCGGCGGAAGGGTCATCACGGCCCGTTGGAGTTTCCGCTGGATCTCGTCACCGCTGAAATGTTCTCCTGATCCCAAGCTGGATGTGAGGCGCTCGGTCACGGATGCATCGCTGGTGAACAGACCGCGCCGCATGCGCTTAAGGTGGCTGATGCTCTCGTTGTGAGCGATACGGTACAGCCAGCTGAAGAGCTGCGCATCCTCGCGGAATTTCTCCAGGCCCGTCCACGCTTTCAAGAAGACGTTCTGCAATACATCCTTGCTCTCGTCCGGGTCGGTCACCATGCGGCGGATGAAGGCGTAGAGCCGCTGCTGGTGCTTGCGCACCAGGAGGTTGAAGGCATAGTGCCTGCTTTCCTCCTTGCGGAAGAGCGCGATCAGTTCCTCGTCGCTCGGTTCACTCATGGATCAGATGGCCACAGGTGTTGGTGACAACCAAGGCCAAGCATTTGCGCGCCCCAATATGCATCGGGGCAGGGTCAAGTCCGGAATGACACTCGTTCGAGCCGAGCTCACTTCCGCTTCAGCACCTGCTTCACCGCAGCCACCACGTCCGGTGTATCCAAGCCGTACTTGGTGAGCAACTGTTCCGGGGTTCCGCTCTCTCCGAAGCTGTCGTTCACGGCCACGTATTCCATGGGCGTGGGCAACTCGCGGGCGAGCAATTGCGCGATGCTGTCGCCCAAGCCCCCGTTCCGTTGGTGTTCCTCGCAGGTCACTACGCATCCGGTCTTTCGTACGGAAGTTAGGACGGCCTTTTCATCCAATGGTTTGATCGTGTGGATGTTGATCACCTCCGCGCTGATCCCTTGCTTCTGCAGTTCCTCCATGGCCTGCAGTGCTTTCCACACCAAGTGCCCACAGGCGAAAATGCTCACGTCCGTGCCTTCGCTCAGCAGCTGTGCCTTGCCGATCTCGAACGGTGTATCGGGTGCAATGAAGACAGGCCACTTCGGGCGACCGAAGCGCAGGTATACCGGGCCTTCATGGTCGGCAATGGCGATGGTGGCCTGCTTGGTCTGGTTGTGGTCGCAGGGCACGATCACTGTCATGCCCGGCAGCATTTTCATCAGTCCGATATCCTCCAGGATCTGGTGCGTGGCACCGTCCTCCCCCAGGGTGAGGCCCGCGTGGCTCGCGCAGATCTTCACGTTCTTGCCCGAGTAGGCGATGCTTTGGCGGATCTGGTCGTACACCCGGCCAGTGCTGAAGTTGGCGAAGGTGCCCGTGTAGGGGATCTTCCCGCCGATGGTCAATCCGGCGGCCATCCCCATCATGTTGGCTTCGGCCACGCCCACTTGGAAAAAGCGGTCGGGGAAGGCCTTGGCGAAATCGCCCATTTTCAGCGAGCCTGTGAGGTCCGCACATAGGGCCACCACGCGGTCGTCCGTTTTTCCGATCTCCAACAGCCCTTCGCCGAAGCCGCTGCGGGTGTCCTTCTTGTCAAGTACTGGGTAGGTGGTCATGGTGCTGGTGATTGGATGCTCGTGATTGGTGATTCGACATTCTCCGACTCAGGACTCAAGACTCAGGACTCCCGACCCAAGACTGACCGAATTCCTCTGTGCTCTCTGTGTCTCTGTGGTGAATACTCTTGCCTCAAAGTTCGATATTGATCGCTCTTCCGCTCGCAACGGTCACATCCTTCACGATCGAGAAAGCGGTTTCCTTAGCGCCACCGGGGCGATAGATCACGCGGTAGTCGCCGGGAAGGAGCTTGAATTGGTTGCGGGCAAGTCGCCGATCCAGGTCCACTACCCACACCAGTTCGTTGCCGATCTCCTGGAAGATGGCTCCGGGGCCGGGCACTTTGGCGATCACGTTCAGCACGCCGCTTTTCGGGATGCTCACTGGAGTGGTTGCCCCTTGCCGGATCACCACGTTCGGGATGGAGAGGCGGGGGAGGGTGAGCACCTCCAGATCGTACGTGCCGGTCCGGTAAAGCTGTGAGGTGTTCATCGGTTGGGCGTTCAGCGTGGCGGCTTCCCCCTGCTTACGGATGATGCAGGGCACCGGGATCTCCGCAGTAACGGCCCCTGCGATCTTCAGCTCCAAGGTGCCTTGCCCGGCCACCAAGGCCACTACGTTATGCCGTCCGGCCTCTATCACCACGTTCTCCTTCACGCTTGGTGGCACCGTGTGGGCCACGATGCGATAGGTGAAGACCGGGTCGATGCTCAGGGTGTCGGGCACGCCGCGCATGTTCATGGTATGCACAAAGTCGTAACGGTCCTCGCCCGTGCGCTGGTCGTAGAAGCTCACCGGGACATCGGTCTCCGTGGGCTGGCTATCATCGGTGAGCAAGAGCAATTGGGTGGTGGTGCTGCGCAATGCTTGTTCGATCACCACGCGGAGCACCCGGTCGAAGGTCTCAGGTGTGCCGGCATCATAGTAGTTGCCCACGCACTTCAGGCTGAACTTGTTGGCCTCGTCAATGCCGATGCCGATCACAAAGGGCTTCAGGATGATGCCTTTCGCTTGCAGGGCACGGCTCACCGCGCACGGGTCCTCGTCGCAGGCCTCGATGCCGTCGGTGATCAGGATGATGACGTTACGCGATTTGTTGTCCGGGAAATCACCTGCCGCCTTTTCCAGCGAACGAGCGATGGGCGTGGTGCCCAAGCACTGCACCGAGTTCATCTTGTCGCGGATGGCCTGGGCATTGTTCGGCCCGAAAGGCACTTCCAGCTTGGTATCGTCGCAGTCCTGCTTGCCCGGCTCAATGCGCGTTTGGTGGCCGTACACGCGCAATGCGAGTTGCACGTTCTTCAGGTCTTCCAAAGGCTTCAGCGATTCCAAGAGCACCCGGCGGGCGGCCGTGATCCGCGGCTCGTTGCCCCAGAATGCGTTCATGCTGTTGCTCGCGTCCATTACGAAGAGGATGCGAGTGAGCTCCTTCTCTTGTGTAGGCTTTTGGGAGTACGCAGATCCGGTGGAGCCTAGAGCGAGGAGAAGGAATGTAAAATGTAGAATGTAGAATGTAGAATGTAGAATGGCGCGTCGCCCGTGCGGTGCCACCCGGCTACTGCGGATGGCACGTCGGAGGCCGTCGCGGCAACGCCCGACAACTGACCCCGGGTCAATGCCCGGGGCAGGCTGACAACTGACAACTGCCATCTTAAGCCTCATAACGCGAGACAAAGCAAAAGCGTGCCGGAAACCAAAAGAGTAGCCACAGCGCACCGATCAATAATCCCCAAGCGTCTCGGGCAATTGCTTGAGGGCGGCGGCCAATTGGTCATCATTGGGTGGGATGCCGTGCCATTCGTGGGTGCCTTCCATGAAGTCCACGCCGGAGCCCATTTCGGTGCGCATCAGGATCATTACGGGCTTGCCCTTGCCGGTGCGGCTGATGGCATCCTTGAAACCTTCCAGCACCGCGGCCATGTCGTTGCCTTGCATCTCCAGCACGTCCCAGCCGAAGGCTTTCCACTTCGCGTTGAGGTCGCCCAGGGGCATCACATCATCCACATCACCGTCGATCTGGCGACCGTTCCAGTCCACCGTGGCGATCAGGTTGTCCACCTTCTTTCCGGGGCCTGCGATGGCAGCTTCCCAGATCTGGCCTTCCTGCAGTTCGCCGTCGCCATGCAGGGTGAATACGAGTGAAGGATCACCGTTGAGCTTCTTCGCCAAGGCCGCGCCGATGCCGACGCTCAGGCCTTGTCCGAGTGAGCCGCTGGCCATGCGCACGCCGGGCAGGCCTTCGTGCGTGGTGGGGTGCCCTTGCAGGCGGGAGTTCAGCTTGCGGAAGGTCTTCAGCTCGTCCACAGGGAAGTAGCCGCTGCGGGCCAATACGCTATAGAACACGGGGCTGATGTGGCCGTTGCTGAGGAAGAAGAGGTCCTCGCCGATGCCGTCCATCGTGAAGTTCTCCGCGTCGTGGCGCATTACATGGAAGTAGAGCGCTACCATGTAGTCCGTGCAGCCGAGTGAGCCGCCGGGGTGTCCGCTCTGGCAGGCATGCACCATGCGAACGATGTCGCGGCGCACCTGGCTGGCGATGCGTTGAAGTTCTTCAATGGATGCGCTGGACACTTTCGCAGGGGCGGATTCCGTCATGATCTCAAGGTCTTGGGATTCGTGCGCGAAGGTACCCAAGCGTGCCAAGAGGCTCCCCGGGGTGGATAACTTTTGAAAGGTTGGCCTTTG
This sequence comes from Cryomorpha ignava, assembly GCA_040391235.1. Lineage (GTDB taxonomy): Bacteria > Bacteroidota > Bacteroidia > Flavobacteriales_F > PHOS-HE28 > PHOS-HE28. Next base: position 402,615 of record JBEBYG010000001.1, on the reverse strand, counting down.
GAACGCTGCGACACTCAACGAAACCGGTGGCTGAGGTTTTCGAAGCCCCGGTTTTACGCATCCCGGAACTCACTCACTCATCGGATACCCCTTGTCGATCCAGTCCACCTTCAAGTTATCCGGAAGGTCGAGCAACTTGGGGTCGGTGAATTTCATCTCGGTCAGCAAGCTGAAGGCCGGGCGAACGTTCGGGCAATCCTTGAAGGGGCAGCATCCGCAGTAGATCACGATCTCCGCATCCTTCGGAAGGGAGCTCAGCCGGGTCCGCAGGCTCTCCAGTCCATCTTCATTCTTAGCAATACCGATCGACTCCGCGCCTTGGATATCCCCCACGGAACCGATGTTGAGGATGATCGGCTGCGGGATGGTGCCATCGTTCAGGATCCTCGCGAGGTCAGCGGGCGCCATCAGTTGCTCTTTCGTCCATGGCTCGATGGGATCCTGCACGGTAAAGGCCACCGCGACCAAAGCCACCGCGATCAGGAGGAAGGAGTAGAGTTGCTTTTTCATTTTCGATGGGACGGATGAGTAGCAGTTCACGGCAAGGTACTTTCTGCTCGGTTCGTGCTGTTCCGCGTTGAACTTTTTTATTGGTAGGAGCCGTTCCGTGGTGCAGCTTTGAGTTCTCGTTATATTTGAGCAACACTTGTACGAAAATGAGCTTTGATACCAAAGGTGACCGAAGTGCTGCTGTGGATGACGTGCTGGCCCGTGTCAGTCGCCTTTCTGCCGCGGACCGCCGCAAGTTCATGAAGGCTATCCGCCAGGAGGAGATGAAGGATGATCTGGTCTGGTTACACAAGGTATGGGGCCAAGTAACCCTCAAGGACAGCGAGATCACTACCATCGTTGAAGAGGTAAGGACCGAAATGCATGCCGCCTCGCGCACGCATCAGAATCGTCGTTGACACCAACGTCCTGATCAGTTGGTTGATCGGACGTCGGTTGCGTGAGCTCGACAGGCTCTTGGTACAAGAGCACTACCAATTGTGCTTGTCCACCAGAGCGTTAGCCGAACTTGTCGAGGTTACCCGCAGACCGAAGATGCGCAAGTACTTCACCTTGGCACAGGCCGAAGAGAGCATAGAGCGTTTAGGGCGTGTAGCGAAAGTGTTGAAGACTGAGCCGAAAGTGCGGCCGATCTGCCGTGATGCCAAAGATGATTTCCTACTTGCATTGGCCAAGGCCGCTAAGGCGGATGTGCTGGTCACTGGCGATGAGGATCTACTGGTCCTTGAGAAGTATGGTGACACGAAGATCATCACACCGGCAGTTTTCCTTAAAGAAGTGGTGAAGGCATAGACCTACTGGCTCCAAAAGACCTCCTTGATCGTCGGGTCCTTCTTCAACTCGTGGATGATGTCATTGATGGTCGGCATGTCCATGTTGTCGAACTTGAGCTGGAAGATGTACTCGTCGTCCGCCTTGTCCAAGGTGAACGTCTGGATCTTGAGCTCTTCCTTGCTGAACAGGTCTTTCAGAAGCACCGAGTTGTTGACGTTCAAGTTGGTGGTGATCCGCAAGGTGCGTTGCTTGAACCGCTTGGCATAGTACCGTTCCAGTGGTTGCAGCGCCCACAGGATGATCAGTGCGATGATGGTGGTGGCGCCGGCCGCGAAGTACATCCCGCCGCCCGTGGCCAGCCCGATACCGGCAACGGTCCACAAGCCCGCCGCGGTGGTGAGGCCGCGGATGGCGCCTTGCTTCAGGAACAGGATCGTCCCGGCGCCGATGAAACCGATGCCGCTCACCACCTGCGCCGCCACCCGCGATGGGTCCAGTACGATGTTGTCTCGGCCGAGTACATCCGCGAACCCATACATTGATACGATCATGATCAAGCTCGAGCCCACACAGACCATCATGTGCGTGCGCATACCGGCCGCCCAGTCCTTCCGTTCCCGCTCCAAGCCCACCAGCGCCCCGAACAAGGAGGCCAAGGCCAAGCGGATCAAGACCTCGCTCCAGATCAACATCTCGTTTTGTTCACGGTTTTCTGCATCGGCACCACGTGCGTGAAAGTAACAAGGGCTGATCGTGCTTGTTCGGGAAAGCCCTACTGAACCCTTGATCCCGGATCCCACCGCGCACTGGCTTCGACGCGTTCATGCCCGTTCATGACATCACTTCAACTCCCGTTCAATGATCGGCAATAGGATCTCCCGCCACTTTGCATAGCCCGCCCCGGTGAGGTGGATGCCATCGGAGGAATACACATCCAGCAACACCCCCTCGGGAGCAAGGGAGCTGTTGAGGTCCACGAACTCCACATTCCGCTGGGCACACATGGCTTGGATCAGACCGTTGGTTTGCTTTACTGACCGATTGAAACGGACGAAGTCCGGATAGGGGGAAGTGACGTGAAGAATGGAGGCGATGATCGGTTTCACGTTGTGCTCGCGCAGCACATTTATCAGTTCGGAAAGGTTGCTCACGATCTCCTCCGGCGGCACACCCTTATGCAGGTCGTTCACGCCGCCCATGATGAAACAGAGCTCCGGCTCCACATTGAGGGTGTATTCCATGCGGGCCAGAAAGCCTGCGGTCACGTCATTGTCGATCCCCCTGTTCACCACATCATTGCGGCCCAGTAAGTCATTCCACTCCACGCCGCCCGTAATGGAGTTCCCCAGCATCACGATGCGGCCTTTTCCTTGGTAGTGCTGATAGAGGTTCATGCGGTCGTGGTAGCTCTTGTTCTTGAGGTGGAGGGGGGCATCGTTCTTAAGCTCTTGGTACTTGAGCTTGGCCCGTAATGGATACTCATCCCTTATGACCAAGGTGATCAAAGCGATCACCAGGAGGAAGTTCAGGAGGATGAGTGCTCTTTTTGTCATGGGTCTACCAGGTCAGGAAGGATGCGCCCTTGTTGCGGCCACGGGCCATCATTGATTTGTACACCCATACATGCGAATGTATCCCGAAGGGTCGCTGTTCCGCAGAACCCGCTTCAACTATTCATTTTGCCGCTGCCATGCGGCCAGAAGCATCGCCTTCCACGCCTTGAAGACCTCATGGCACTCCATCGTGAACAGGTCGTCGATCACATACGTGGACCTGTTGTTCTTGAACAGATAGGAGATGTGTTCCGTGCTGATCGTGCGGGAGGAATCGATCCGGGACGAGCATTCAAGAAAGAGGTCCGCTAAGCGATCCAGCTCCTTCAGAGGGAGGCGTACTGCCAGGTCTTTCCCCGACGCCGGATCCTTCCATTGGACGGTGATGCTCGTATCGCCGGCCGCGAAATGGAAGGTTTGCAAATGGTCGCCCCAGTCGCCTTGGTAGTCTTCTTGAAGCGTAAAGGTGCGGGATGCTATAATGGATCGCATGGGATCCGTTGCATGCGCTGAAGTGTCGGATCGCTGGGAGGTGCCTTGCGCGAAACCTGTAAACGCGGTACAGGCGAGGATCAGCGTTGCGAAAAGGTGTGTTCTCATGCTAGTGCCATACTGTCCTTCAATCCGTGGGGCCCTCGGTCACTCAGGTATTCGAAGGGCCCGAGTTCCCCTACACAACTTCCTGCACGAGCGCGTAATTGCTCCTTCATTTGGCCAAGGATGTATCCTCCGAAAAGTCCGTGAACGACGTTCCGTCATACCGGGCCAAGCCCACGTTGTTCGTGCCGAACCAAAGGTTGCCGGAACGGTCGCGCAGGATGCAGAAGACCGTGTTATCGGGCAGGCCATCCTTGGTGGTGAAGTTCGTAAAGGACTTCCCATCGTAGCGCCACACGCCCAGTTCCGGGTACTGGCCCAAGGAGGCGAACCAGATGTTCCCTTGTGCATCTTCCGTTAACGACCCGGTGCCCCGGTTGTTCAGCTCTTCTTTCGCTGTGAAGTTCGTAAAGCCCTTCCCGTCGTATTGCCATACCCCTTGGTGCCGGGTGCCCAGCCAAAGGGTGCCGTGGCTATCCTCCATAATGGAACGGAACCAGCCTTCGCCGCCGGGCTTGGAACTGCTGACGGAACTGCCATCGAAGCGGCAAATGCATTCCAGGGCCGGTGGCCCCGACCCGAACCAGATGGTGCCGTACCGGTCCTCCAGCATGCATTGCACGGCTTTCAGGCTGAGGCCGCTGGGGTTCATTATTCCACGGCCCGCCAGAAAGCGGGTAAAGGCTTTTCCATCGTAACAGAACACCCCATCGGCGGTGCCGAACCAGATGGTTCCGCGCTTGTCCTGCATCAGGCTCCACACTTCATTTCGGGGCGAGGGAACCGTGATCGACGACTTGCCGAGGTAGAGGTCACCCACATCGGTCGCGGTAATTGGAACAGCCGTGAAGGTCTTCCCATCGTACCGGCAGGCGCCGTTATCGGTGCCGAACCAGATGTTCCCGTTCCGATCCTCCAAAATGGACCAGATGGTATTGCTGTTCAGGCCGTCCTGCACGGTAAACTGGGTAAACAGTTTTCCATCGTAGCGATACACGCCCTCGCCCGTGGTGCCGAACCAGAGGTCTCCGGCCTTGTCCTGCACACCGCAGTGTACGTTCTGGAATTTGTTCGCGCCTTGTGTCTTTACGATCCGCGGGCTTCCCGCGTGTGCCTGCGCTGCCTTGGGGGAAAGCTCCGGTGGCTGGCTGTTGGTTTGGCCCGTGCAGGAACTGATGGAAGCGCACGCGACCAAGAACACCCCTGCATACAGTGGCCGAAAGGTTTTTCTGAAAAAAGGAGCCAGCCCGCCTTGTGGGACTGCGAAAGAGGAACCGCCTTGCTCGTTCATGGGGGCATCATCCGCGCAGGGTTTCAGTGGAGCAATCCCTGCCGCATGTGTAGATCCAAATCTACGCGGAAAGGGGTGCCGGCATCAGCACGTCCTGATCAATGGTCCAGCGGTTGCTGGCGCGGATGGAAGAAAGGTGAAAATGCCGTGCTCCCCACCCCGGTGCTCGGCCACGGAGCATCATCCGGGCCCCGCTCCCCCTGCACGCGGCAGCGGGGAGGGCGGTGCTATCGCCTGTCCACCGTGTAGTTCAGTTCCGTTACCCCGCATGTAAAGGGTCGGGTGGTCAAGAGGTCCAGCTTTATCCGGTCCTGAATGTCCACGAAAAGTGGAATGCCCCGGCCCAGGATGATCGGATTCACGAAGAGCCAGAAGCCATCGATCAAGCCCGGTTGGATAAGCGAATGGGTGGCTGTTGGGCTGCCAAAAACCAAGATCTCCGGACCGGTCTCCTGTTTGATGGCACGGATACGGTCCGCAAGGTTGTCGCCGATGACCGTGGTATTGGTCAACCCCGTTTCCTTCAGCGTTCTTGATAGAACCACTTTGTGGACCTGGCTATACCACTTGGCATGTTCAATGTCGTGCTTGCTCGCGTTCGGCTTGGCACCTGCGGTGGGCCAGTACCCTTCCATCATCTGGTAGGTGGATCGGCCATACAAGGCCGTGTCGCATTGCCTGATGCGCTTACCGACATGGTCAAAGATCTCCTCATCCACGTTGATCCAGTTCATCTCTCCGTTCGGTCCGGCTACAAAACCGTCCAGCGAGATGTGCATGAAGGAGATCAGTTTTCGCATGAGTTTTTGTTAAGGGTTGCCCGTGGGGTTTGCTGTCTCTTTAGGAGGACTCCAACGGTTTGTGTATGGCGCGTGTCCCGAAGGGTATGTGCTATACACTGTGTTGGGGGCAGTTAAATTCTTCTTTCATCTACAGCTTTGAATGAAATACTAAAAGAGAGTACCCTGCTATAAAAGTTAAGGATGTAAATATTGCTAATGCTGACCACTTTGGAATAGTTGACTCATGTTTCCTGATATATACCCTGAAATAAGCTCTGTTAACGATAAGACCTATAAGCGTAAAAATGCCGATTTCAAATAAGAGAAAGCCGAATTGGGCATACATGAAATAAGTCTGGTCCTCGCGAAGGACACCATTTGCCCAGCTCAAATCGTGTGGTATGAACATTGGGTTTATGTATGTATTCAAATATAAAAGAATCCAAAGTGTAAATATTATGCTTATGAAATTATAGAACCCATAAATGATTAAGAGGAGTGCTTTCATTTTAGTTGCCCCCAACGGTAAAGCTATGCGCAGCGCCCTTTGCGCTTGGCTCTTTGCGCGTTGGAGGGCATTGCGTATAGCCTGTGTTGTACTACGGCACGTGTTCCTACGACCATGAAAGCAATGCCCCGGATTACTTTCAGTTATAAGGAAGAATCAGAAACCGGCACGCATTTCATGGACTGGTCTTTTCGTTAACCGCAGTGCGACGCATTGCAGAATCTGATATCAATGAAACGCTATCGGATGTATGGATTGGAGGACTTTCTTGTTCACTCCTTTCTGCTGGCTGGTGCTGTTGAGTGGTCGTTTCTTCTGTGGGAGGTATTTGGTTCTCGCTGGAGGTAGATAGCAGTGACTGTCCAAACGTAAATACTCCTGCAATGGATGAACCAATTAAAGCGTAAAGGGCGAGTGTCTTGTACCTCTCGTTCCGACCGGTGCGAAGGAACTCCTTGTCAATACTCGCAGACTGACCTTTTGCGGTTAGGGAGTAAAGAGGATCTCCATCGTTCCCAACGTGTTTCGCGTAGTCATTTCGAACCAAGTAAAGGATGATGGTCTCTATTTCTTCCTGTCGAATATTCGTGGCCTTGACTAAGTCATCCTGGTGGCACGTTGGTATACGGTTCGACTTGGCAATAGCGAACATCTTGTCAAGCACTTTCTGCCTGAACTTGTACCCTTTCGGAACGAGCAATTTGAGCGGATCTATTCGCATTTGACCGGTTTCTTTTCAGTGCGTTGGCTTTCGAGCGTTGGCGCATTCGTGCTGTGGTATAACGTTCAGGCTATGCGCAACCGAAGCGTCGGCCTGTGTGTAGGTGGTTGCGTATAGCCGTTGTTGTGTGCAGTGTGTTTATTTCATTCTTGTCAAATCCACATACAGCGTTCTGTACCCAAGGTATTCTGTCTGGATCTTATGGAGCTTACCACTGTATTCAATGCTGAAGCGACCTGTGCCGTCTGTTTCAGATTTCAAAGTATCAGTGCTAAGAACGAGGAACATTGACGCAAAGAGCAAAGGTTCGTTAGTTTTTGAGTCTGTTACTTTCCCTGTAACAAACTTATCACTTAGAGTGTCTATCGCCATTGATATTTGTCCCGTTACGATACATCCGTCTCTGCGCCCATCGCCATAATCAGGTTTCCTGTTTTCAATTAGACGATTTTCGCCTTTTCCCTCAATCTTCAAATTCGATAGTACAAAATGATGTCGACTGGTTGAACAACCAGGTAGAATGAAGGCGAGAGCTAATATGATAATGACGTTATTCATTTTTCACATTGCACACAACTAGTGGATAGACGCTATATGTGGTTTATTTCACTTACAGTTTGTGAGGGGAAGTGTTTACTATCTCACTATTGGGGAGGGTAAAGCAACATAAACCTCCACAGGGTAGCACAGGTAGGGGTGGTGCCCAGGACTGCGGACCTTACCAGTGGACTTGGTGTGCTGTTGTTCTCCATAGCGGTGATCATGCCGGAATGAGGTGCTTTCGGGGTTTGAATGTAGTACGGAAGTTGGAAGCACCAGCCTATGCCCGCTTTGCGCCCGCGCCCGTATTTATGCAGGGAAGACCCGCGCGAGGTGGCGGCTGCTTTATCAAACCACCAGATGCAGCCGGGCAGAAAAGATGTTCACCGGACCGTGCCGGTCCTTGTTGTAACCCGGGTTTACCAGGAATTGGTAGGCACCCGTCAGGTAGATGTGCTTCTTGTACAGATCTGCTGAATAATACAGCTCGGCCAACTGCTCCAAGGCGTAGTTGAGGTTGCCGTCACCAAAAAGCCGTATCGGCCGGCCTTCAGCTAGTCCCTGTGCGTACCGGACAGGTGAGCACCAGCGGGAGCTCGCCCGGATGGAGCGTCCGCTTTTTGCGGATAGCTTCGCGGCCTCAAATTTCAAGATGGAACTGATCGGGGGGGAATATCACATCGGCGGAGTGCCGGTGTTGGAGATCGCGCGGCGCGCTGGAACGCCGGTGTATGTGTATGATGCCGCCACCATGGGGCACCAAGCGGAGCGCCTGAAAAAGGCCTTCCGATCCACGCCCACACGCTTTATGTATGCCTGCAAGGCACTGACCAACATGGCGGTGCTCAAGCACATGCGCACACTGGGCATGGGCCTCGACGTGGTGAGCATCGAGGAGGCGGAGATCGGGCTGCGCGCCGGTTTCAAGCCGGAGGAGATCCTCTTCACGCCCAACATGGTCTGCTTTGCCGAATACGAACGGGCCGTGGAACTGGGCGTCCACATCAACATCGACAGCATTCCTGTGTTGGAGCGCTTCGGCCAAGCCTACGGGGGAAAGGTGCCGGTGTGTATCCGCATCAATCCCCATATCCTCGCCGGTGGCAACGAGCGCATCAGCACCGGCCACATCGATAGCAAGTTCGGCATCAGCATCCACCAGATGCGCCACGTGGAGCGCGTGGTGGCCTCGCACGGCCTCCACGTGAAGGGGCTGCACATGCACACGGGCAGCGACATCCTCGATACCGAGGTCTTCTTGCGCGCTGCGGAACTCTTGTTGGAGACCGCAGCCAAATTCCCGGAACTCAGCTTCTTGGACCTCGGTAGCGGATTCAAGGTGCCCTACAAGCCGGATGACATTGCCACGGATGTGGAGGACCTCGGCCAGCGCCTGGGTGAGCGCATCAAGCAATTCAATGCGGCACGCGGGTCGCAGGTGGAGCTGTGGTTCGAGCCCGGTAAGTTCCTGGTGAGCGCCTCCGGGGTGATGTTGGTGAACGTGGACCTCATCAAACAGACCACCGCCACGGTTTTTGCAGGCGTGAACAGCGGGCTCAACCACCTCATCCGTCCCATGTTGTACGGAAGCTACCATGGGCTTGTGAACGTGAGCCGCCCCGAGGGGAAGCAACGGATCTATACGGTGGTGGGCTATATCTGCGAAACCGACACCTTCGCTTGGGACCGCCTACTGCCGGAAGTGCAGGAGGGCGATGTGCTCGCGTTCCTCAACGCGGGGGCATACGGCTTCAGCATGGCGAGCAACTACAACTCCCGCCCCAGGCCAGCGGAAGTGCTGGTGAAGGACGGCAAGGCCATCCTGATCCGGCGTAGGGAAACGGTGGAGGACCTGCTGGCCCTACAGCTGGAAGAGGCGCTCTGAGTGCTTCCGCGTGCCACCACCCGCAATGCGCGCGTGTTCGCTCCTATTAGGTGGGTTCCACCCGGGGCGCATCCGAAACCCCACCGTGCGGCGGCTCGTTCAAGCCCGCACCATGATGCTACCCTACATGACCGAAGGCGAGGTGTTGCAGGAGGCCCTGCGCGACCTGCCCACCGTGGAGCGCAAAATGCAGCGCACCAAAGAGCTGTTGTGCCGCAAGCACGTAAAGGGCGACCGCAAGGCCGTGCTGGTGGAACTCCACGAGTACACCAGCCCCCAAGCCAATAACTGGATGGTGGTGATGCGCTACTGCAAGGCCGGCATACAGTGCTTCCACTACGCGTGGTACCGCGGCATGGACCAGCGCATGCGCGCCATTTATGTAAGCATCGATGGAAGCTCGGCCTTTCACTACAGCAAGCATGTGTTCGACCAGTACAGCGGTCGCTTCAGCCCGGACGTGAGCGCCGAGGAACGCTTGCGCCAGTTCTTCTTGGAGAACCACATGTACAGCTGCCACACCGTGGACCTGATGGCGGAGGTGGTGGAGGACATCGTGAGCGTGAACCAAGGCTGGTTGTTCGGCCATCGGGATGAAGAAGAAGACAGCCTTACATGTCTCACCACCTTCGTGGACCAAGGCAGGTTCTTCGAAGACCAGCACCGCTTGGAAGAGAAGCTGGAGCGCGACCGCCTGCTGGCCGGTATGAGCTTGGGCCAGCGCAAGGAGTTCCTGCGCAAGCTGAAGGACAGCGAACAAGGTGATCAGCTCGGCGAAGTGCGGGCGGCATAGGCGGAACGGTTGGGCCGACCCGAGCGTGAGGTGGACTCATGCTGGCCCCCGCGGCTTATTCTGCCAACGTGATGCTGACGAAGCCCTTGGTCTTGGGGGCCAAGTTGGTGTGGCAGTCGCAGTCGATGATCGATTCGGGATTGAATTCCCAGGACAGGAAGCCGCGGATCTCCTCCTCGGGCAGGAGTACCATGCGCCTGTCCTTCCCGTCGGGGCCCACGGCGATCGCCATCGGCACTTCCGTTGTGTTCGTCACCTGGACGGTCTGGAAGGCTTCTCCGGCCAGTACCTTATCCACCTTTCCCTTGGCAATGCCGGACATGCTGAAGGCTTGGCCTTTGTATAGGAAGAAGGAGGGGTTGTTCCAGGCCAACATGTGCTCCCAGGCCAAGGAGCTTCCTTGGTCGATCCGCGCCAGATAGGTGCTTTCCTTGAATAGCATGCTCACATATACGTTGCCCGCCTCATCGACCACGGCGGATTCCAATGCCCCTTCACCGCTCACGGCCTTCGCCGGCCCCCGGCCCACCATCACCGGGCTAAGCCCGTCATCCAGCCGGAGCACCACCCATTCCGCGGTGATGTCCTTCCCGGAACCGGTGGTCCGCAGCCCGGCCAGCATGTTGGTGTTGCCGTGGTTCGCGAAACTCAGGTTCCAGCCCACTTCGCCATCCTCTGTATCGGGCTCCCATTTGTTGAAGGTCTCGCCGAACATTTCGTACCAACTGGTGCGCATGTTGCGCCAAGGCATCGCTTGGGTGCGTAAAGCTTCCGTCCCGTCCTTTTTCTCCTTGGTCTTCACATCCTCCAGCCCAACGGCCTTCACACGCACATGGACGTGTCCGTCGTTGGCCAGCCAGGTGCTGGTGCTGCTGCCCAGTGCCACCACGGGAATGCGGTAAGCGCCGCTCCACAGGAGCTCGCGGTTCTCGTCCACCACCCAGTACATGCCCAGCTTGACGCTTCCCTGCTGGATATCATCATAGTAAATGAGGGTCTTGGTCCGGTCGGCCGAGTGCTTCGTGGACAGCAGGATCGAGGAGCCGTAGTAGCTCTTGGGGTTCAAGGGTATGCTGCCCAAGGCCACGGGTGGGCCCTCGGGATCCAGCGCGGGGGAATAGGCCTGCAGGGACAGTTGGAGCACGCCCGTCTTCTTGTCCCAATCGTCGTACACGATGCAAGGCTTGCCCCCGATCATCACGAATGCATTGAACGCATTGTGCTTCTTCTTGTGGGGAAGGACAAGCTCCTTGGATCCCGTTTTACCGTCCGGGGCCAATTTGATCAACTGGGCGCTGATCGGCTGGGAGAACCATCTGGATCCGTAGACCGTCCCGTCCGCACAGGCCAGTTGCGACTGGTACGCATTCTTGTTGAAATCCGGGATCTCCCTGGACCATTGGGCCGGTTGCGGCGTTTGGGCGGAAAGGAGGGTGGAGAGGCAGGCCAGGCCGGCCGCAGCGGTGGTGCGAAGCAGGTTCATAGGGCCAAGAAAGGAATAATTCATTGATCAACATAACTGTTCACGCAGTGTCCGATACGTATCGGAGCGATACCGTGCCCCTCGCTGCAGCACCTGATCCAGCCTTCCAGTAAATTAGAGTTTCTAGCCCAGCTGGATTCCCTCCCAAGCCTGGAGTTCCTCATGCCTTAAAAAACACAACAAGCGCTTGGAGATGTCATAGAATATGCGCCGGGAGCACACCCGAGCGTGAGGTGCGGCAGGTGCACCACCCCGGGTCACCAACCCTGACCTTTGCACCCCTATGTCACCTGCACGAAGACCCCGCGCATTGCGCCTGATCCTGCGCCTTCTTGGAGCCTTCGCGCTACTGATCGCGCTTGTGGCAGGGGGGCTGGCCTGGTGGGTGGGCCATGGCGGCGAGGCTTGGCTGGATCGCGAGGCGGAAGCCCGCATCCACGCCGCTATCGAAAAAGCGAGCGTTCCGGGTTATCACATCACCTTGGGGAGCCTGAAGGCCGATGCCCGGAACGGCAGTTTGGTGGTAACCGACGCCGACCTGGACTTCGAGCCGCGCTTGCTGGACAGCCTGCGTACCGGGGCGTTCCGCTATCTCTTCTCCGCCAAGGTGGGCCGGGTGGAATTGCGCGGCCTATCCTTCTGGCGATTGTTGCTCCAAGGAGAGATCCATGTACGGTCCATCGCGTTGGAACAGCCGGAATTCCATTACTACACCGGTCCGAAGCGCGTGGACCTCGCGGATCCGTTCAAGCGCTTGGGCCGCAATGGCAAGGGACTTGTGTCCGTGCTGGTGGCCGATACGCTCTCCATCCAAGGCGCTGAGGCCTCCGTGCAGGACCTGAATGAGCTGCTGCCGGAGCTGAAGGTGAACGGATTGAACATCGGTGCTTCCGGTATGCGTATCGCCGCCACGGGAAGGAAAGCCGGCGTGCGCCTTTCCTTGGAAGGGGCGGAACTGAACGTGGACAGCATCGGCACGCGGCTGCCGGATGGAAGCCGCCTGCAGATAGGTTCGGTCTCCCTCTCACGTACACGCCGGAGCGGACGGCTTACCAACATCCGCATCACGCCGGAATACACGGATACCACGGATGCCGGACGCATGCGGAAATGTGAAATGACACTTGCCGTGGACAGCATCCTGCTCCGCGGCCTGGACGTGGACCGGTCCATCGCCGATGAGGCCCTGCTCGTTCACAAGGTGGACATCCACGGCTTACGGGTGGGACTGGAGCTGGACAAGACCTTACCCGAACAAGCACGCTCACTGAAGGAGTTGCCGCCCGCAGCGTTGGCGGGCATGCCGTTCTCCATCCAGGTGGACACGGCCCGGCTGGTGAATGCGGAAGTACTTTACCGGGAGCGCGACCCGAAGACCGGACGGTGGGGCGAGGTGCCCTTCACCGGCATGAACGCGCAATTCCGCAACATCACCAACGAGGCAGCGTCCATCGCGGAAGGCGATAGCATAACGGGCGTGTTCACACTGATCATCTTCGACAGCGCACGGGTGGAAGGCCGCTACAGCGCAGCGTTGTACGGCAGCGAACGGTTCAAATTGGCGGCCTCGTTAACGGGGCTTCCCTTGGTGCAACTGAACCAAGCGACGCGCCCCTTGATGCGCATGGAAGTGAAGCAAGGCAGGTTGCAGCATCTCACCTTGCTCATGAACGGGAATGAACGCCGCGCCAAGGGTACCATGACGTTGGATTTTACGGACGTGATCGTTCGGGTGGAGCCCGGTACGCCCCGTGAACTGCGCCATAGCATGTTCGGCAACATTATGGACATCATGCTGATGCAGGAATACGGTGGCGGCCTGAGCGCGGACCGTGAACGCAACTACACGGTGGAACGTGATCCCGAAAGCTCCGTGTTCAACTACGTCTGGCATGCCACCCGCGAAGGCTTGGTGCGCAACCTGGTGCCCGAGGCGAAGGAGCGCATGCGCTCCGTGCTGCGCACGGATGCAGAGCAGAGAAAGGAGGAGCGGGCCGCACGGAAGGAGAACAAGGAGGTGTCGCCTTGATCCCGGGTTTGCTTGGTTCCGCACTTGTCCGTGAAGTCTTCGGACATCACACCTTGAACACCGCCACACCGGCGCTCGGCCCCGGAGCCCCATCCGGGATCCCGAGTGCCCTGCTCTTGCGGCCCTCCGGCCATCCTCACCGCTCCGAGCGCAGCCACGAGGCCGCCGATCTTTATCTCGGGAGAAGCTTCATCACCGCTGTTTTGGCTTCCAACAAACCCACGCCTGTAAGCTGCACATATCGCTTAGCGGCATTTATGATGTCCTTTCGTTGGATCAGTTGCTGCAGCTCAGCATCCACGGTTTCGGGGGCTGCTCCGGCCAGTACTTCGTTATTGGGAAATGAGGGTTGGTGAATACCGAGGTGGCTATAGCTGTAAATGCGATCCACCAATAAATTGAGTCGCCTTACCTCATTTTCCAATTGAGTGATGCGCCCTTCCATTTCTTGTTCCCTGTTTTCGCTCATTGGTTTTTGTCCTTGAAGGTTAGGTCCGTTCCCGCGTTCGGCCTCGGAGCTCCATCCGCGCACCGAGTGCCAATCTATTGCGGACACCCGCAATCTGCATCGTTCATCTGCAAAAGATCTTCAGTAGGCAGCCCGCCAGGGGCGGAACCAGCGCGGGCACCTATCCGCGGTAGGCAGGCTCAGCAGCGTGTGGTATCAATGGTTAAGGCGAGCGCCGGGATGGAACCAGCCACCTTATTGATCCCGCTTAGTTCTTTACTATTTTCCGGGTGAACTTCCTATCGGTCCCAACGACCTCCAATAGGTAAATAGCATTGGATAGAGAGCCTATCTGGATCTTTGAATGCTGTGTGCTGATCAGCAGCTTACCGCTCAGGTCATAGATGTTGATCTCTTTGATCGTGCCATCGAATAGTATTTCAATGTGATCGGAAGAAGGAACCGGAAATACCTCCATCCCGCGTTCGTCCAATTCCTCCTGCATCGCCAGCGTTATGTTGCAATAGGGCTCCAGCGCCGCTGTGCGGATCGCTTTTTGTACCGGAACATCCGTTGTGGTAAGAGCAGGGCATGGGGTGAATGCACTCGTATTCGGGATAGGCATCGCTTGAACTCCATCCGTGATGCTGAAATTCATAACAACGTCGCAATCCATCATGCCGTTATTTGCCAGCTTCTGTATGGTCATGTTGGATGTATTCAACGAACCTTGACTTATGTAGCCTACGATCAATTGCTCCTGGTTTCCATAGGCCATCAGTTTATTGTGATACGAGGTGGTTTTGAAGTTGGAGACATAGTCCCCGTTTGCATCCAGCGTAAGTTGAAAGGTTCCATTCGATCCACCTTCGCTGTTCGCGTAAACTATGATGTGCCCATTGGCATCCTCCTTTATGGAATGTATTCCGGTGACATCGAAGATCGTACCCTGATCTTGGATCGTTCCCAGCCAGGACTCTATATGCTTGCACCATAATACATTCCCTTGCCCATCGGTGCGTGTAACGGTCAAATACCCAGGGAAGGCCACTTGGGCAGTGGCAATGATGTAGTCCTCATTCAAGGTGTTGTTCATCGCTACACCGATCACGTTCGCATAGTTCCTCTTCCAGTTAATGGCAGAGAGGTCATTGCTTACATTCATCAGGTCGCCATCAAGGAACAGGATGTCAAATTCATCGCTCTTAGCCAAAATGTCCTTCTTGATCTTAAAAGGGTCGTCGATCTCGAAGAAGGAAGACAGCTGCCCCTGTGTATCTATTTTGCAGTAGACCTGGTGGGGTTGCCCGTCGTTGTATTTTACGATACATAGGATCGTACTGTCCGATAGCACGGTCAGGTCAGGGCTCGTATCAGAAGGCTTATCGATGGACCTTGCCCAGTTCGTGTTGCCTGCACTGTTGATCGACATAATGAACGGGAATGAAAGGCTGCTCGGCAACCGATAGGTTCCGCTGAGCAGTATCACATCCGCTGAAATGACGATGATCTGTTCGCAGCTGATCGAGTTGGCCGGGTCAGCTGTTTCGTACTGGTAGGCGTCTTGTAGAACTCCATTGTTGGACACCAGGCTTAGCTGTATCCGTTCCCTGAAGTTATTAGGAACATCGATCGCGGTGGTCCCGACCAGGATCGAATTCGAATTGAATGCGAGACCCATCTTGGCGACATTAACCGTGGTGGTATTTGTAATGGACCCACTGAACAACTGTGCATGCGCGAAGGCAGGAAATAAGAGGAGCAGAGCTAATTGTGTGATAGGTAGTTTTTTCATTCAGTTTTTGGGGTCAGGTACGTTCAGGGGCGGGTTGAACCGGCCGTTTTGCTCAATTCCGGCTTGGGTTGGATGCATGCTACTCTACAAGGTTACATGCCAAGTCCATCGCTCCCATACTTGGGTCACGGCCAACCCGGCGTGTGCGCTCAAAGATGGTTCGCAGGGGCCACTTGTGGGTGATGCACCGTTCCGGCGCTCGGCCTCGGGGCTCCATCCGGGTACCGAGTGCCGATCTATTGCGGACGCCGGCCATCTTCAACGTTCATCCTCAAAAGGTTTTCAGTAGGCAGAATTAGGAGGCCCCCGGAATAGGGGCTTTGAGGTGTTCGCTCATGTAGGCGAATGTATCCTCGGCTGTTTTAAGAGGAACGGGCAGGTGGAAACCAGCGGAGCCCGCCCCCGGATGCAGCTCCGGGGCAGGCTCGGCGGATCAAGGGCCGGGCACCTACCTGCGGTAGGCAGGCTCGGCAGAGTGATGGGATGAACGGTTAAGCCGTGCGCCGGGTAGCGTACTCGAGCCTGGGGTGGCGATCACAAGCTTCTTCTGCGCGGGGTCAGCAGCCGAAAGATCGCCGGATGAACGGCCTGTTCCCAACACCCCGTTTTGCTGAATGGCCATCCAGACAATTACATGCGAATGCCTACATCGCCAAAGAGATTCCTGATTATACTTGCATTAGCAGGCAGTATGGGGAATCAAAGATCCATAGCTGTTCCGGAAGCGGTGCTCCGGATCGCCATTGTGGGCCACGAGCCTGCATTTTTGGAGGGTCTTAAGCTTTTCTTTCACAGTATACCCGGGTGCCAAGTGGTGCTGGCCGCCATGGATGGCCCGCATTTAATGCAGCAATTGCAGAACGAGCCGCCCGTGGATGTGGCTGTGGTGGATGTGCATAGTAAGACCGCCTGCGCCTATCAGGCCATTGCCGACCTGCGGGAGCAACACCCCGATACCGTCCCCTTGGCCGTGAGCTGCGAAGGGGACGATGACTCCATCCTGCGTGCCCACAAGGCCGGAGCCTGCGGCCACCTGCTGAAGTCCTACGGCCTGCCGGAGGTGGAACGGGTGGTCCTACAGATAAGGGCCAACCGCCGCTACGTATCGGACCGGGTGTATAAGTGCCTCTTGGACAACCCCGAGGGTATCACCCTATATGAACGCACGTGCGCGCAGGTGCGTGCGGCCCTTACCGAGCGCCACTTAGAGTTGGTGCAATTGCTGTTCACCTTGGATGAACTTACCAACCACGAGGTAGCTGCGTGCATGGGGGTGGAACACCGCACCGTGGAAAAGCATCTGGAGCGCATCTATGCGGCAGTGGGTGTACATACCAAGACCGGCTTGCTGCTCATATGCGTGCGTTCCGGCATCGTGGACCCGCATACCCTGCCACCGCCCACCAAGGGAGCCAAAACCTGAAGGGGCGACCTGCCACCCCGCACGTTGCTCTTCAAGTGGGACAAGTACATGAACATGCCGCGCTTGTTCACCAACGATCAACGCATGTTCACTGCCATGCGACGCATGTACACCTGCGATCAGCGCCTGTATACCAACGATCAGCGCAGGTTCGCATGCGATCAACGCATGTACACTTACGATCAACGCATGTATACCAACGATCAAGGTATGTTCACCTACGATCGTCGCATGTACACCAACGATCAACGCATGTTCACGAACAAGCGGCACATGTTCACGTACAACCGACATATGCTCACCTACGATCCAACACAAAAACCCTTCACAGGGCACCGTTCAAGCACAAATGTCGTAGAATTACTACAGTTAAGGTCGTAGCAATACGCCTAACAAAGCCTCCCCGTTCAAGGTTTCACTCCCTGTGTCGCCTAACAAACCAAAAAGCGCACAAAAGAAGAATGGCTAAAGTAAAGGGAGGTACCAGCAGGCTCAACTCAGTTGGCCTGGTGAACAAGGGTCGCAGCATCGTAACCATGATGACCGGCGACCGGGATTATCCAACGCTACAAGATATGCTGCCACCCATTACGGAGGCATGCGACAACTTGGCGGTCGCCAACGAACAGGCGGCCAGCGTGGGGGGTAAACTTGTATTCGAGGCCAAGCGCAAAGGCGAGGCCGCCCTGCGCAGTCTCATCAGTGATCTCGCCCACGCCGTACAGGTGGCAAGTGGCGGAGATTCCGAGAAGATCCTCGGTGCAGGTTTCGATGTGGTCCGCAAGGCACAGCGCCAGCCGCTGCCCGGTGAAATACAGGACTTCCAAGCCGTGTACACCCCGTACGCTGCATCCGCGAAGCTCCGTTGGACCGGCCAGGAGGTGGCCAAGTTCTACCAGATAGAACAGTTGGACGAAAACGGGAAGTGGACCTTGGTGGCCACCACCACCCGCACCGTACACACCATCAAGTGCTTGGTATCCGGCCAGCGCTACAGCTTCCGTGTCTTCGCCATCGGCACCGCCGGCGCAAGCCCTGCCAGCCAAGTGGTGGAGACCAAGGCCGCCTAAGCAGCCAAACGCTCAAAAGCAAAAGCCCCGGGACTTGGTCCGGGGCTTTTTTGCGTTCGGGGGTAGGCCACCGGCTGCTGGCTTCAGGTGTATCGGGTATCGGCCTCTTGGTTTCAGGCGATCTCAGCTCTTCCGGGCCTCTTCGGGCTGTTGGCTTTCAGGCGGCCGATAGGCCTCTTAAGGCTCTTGGCTCTTGAGCGGGGCCTCTGGCGAAAGCTTGTTGGCCTCAGGCGGTACCGGCCTCTGAAGGCTTTTCAGGTTCAGGCAGGTTGTTGGTTTTTTAGGCTGGAAGCTCCTTCGGCTTGTGGCCATTGCTTGCGGTAGGTATCAAGGCTGCTTGGCTTTTGGCATTCAGGTAGTTTGGCCTTTCGCCTGCCCCGTACATGATCGGGGGCTTCAGGCATCTCGGCATCAGGCATCAAGGCGATCGCAGTCGCGGCAACGCCTGACAACTGACACCCCGCTCAAGTCCCGGGCAGGCGAACAACTGACAACTGAGTCCGTTGCATCCCTATGCGCCGATTACGCACCCTCCTCAGCGAGGTGGTCAAGCTCTTCATTGGGCCACATGGAGAAGGTAAACCGGACCACTCATGGACGACCATCCTTTCAGTGATCGCCTTTTTTGCCTTCCTGTTCTTTATGATGAATAGGTTTCTATAGGGTGGAAGGGTACGAGCGTAGACGCTCTGGCGAGAACTGAGCAGGGGACTCAGGAAACTCTTGAGAACCGTGGTTGGGGAACTTTGAGATAAATAGTGTTGGAGGCACGGACTAACTTGCCAGCGTGAAATCGATCATGCGCTACGTTACATTTTTCATGCTTGGCCTCGCTGGTGTTGCCCTAGTTTTCCAATTGCTGGAACACTGGAAATCGCGTGAGGTAAGCTGCTCGACAGAGATCAGTTGTTTAAGCGGTAATTTCAAGCTTACACAACTTGATACAAACTTGCAGGCAGCGTATAAGGGCAAAATAGTTGATGATATTTGCTTTACTCGCATGCGAATCACCAGCTCTGGCGAAATCCCAATTGTAAAGGCGGATTTCAACGATGAGCCAATCGTTATTAGTCTGGGCAAGAGCAGCCGGATAATCGAAGTTCATTTGCAAGATACCGAGGCATCACAGGTCCGTCCAGAATTGACTATGGACTCGATGAAACTCATGATCCAGCCGTTATTGCTGAATCCCGGTGACGCCATTTCCATACTCGTTGTGACAACGGGTGGAGAACCGAACATTACTACGGATGCGCGGATAACTGGTGTCCCTGCTATTCTAAACACCAGCACAGTTCTTTCTAAGAAGGAAGCACCATATAGAGCTGTGGTAAAATGGATATTCGTAGTTGCGGTATTCTTCTACACTATTGGCTTTACAGGCATTGCAGCTAAAGGCTACTATGGTGCTCCCTCAAGGCAGTCAGTCCTGTATCTGCCTAAAAGGTCATTTACAATTGTTCTCGTAGTTCT
Source organism: Cryomorpha ignava (assembly GCA_040391235.1). Classification (GTDB taxonomy): domain Bacteria; phylum Bacteroidota; class Bacteroidia; order Flavobacteriales_F; family PHOS-HE28; genus PHOS-HE28. Next base: position 382,940 of record JBEBYG010000001.1, on the reverse strand, counting down.
GATGTATATCGCTCTTATGGGTTTTCTGAGCTTCACCTTTTTAATGCCACAGGATTGGAGGATACCATTAATTATAGCTTTTGGCTCAGGCACAACTATAGCCATTCAGTTGCTTTGGTTTAAGGACTCGCGCTGGGTGGTGTATAAGGAGGTAACCAGCGAAGCGGCAATCGCGAAACTTGCCGAAGCGTATGAGCGGCCCAGAAAATGAAGAGCAAGTACGTAGAGGATACTCACTCATTGCTCCCCAAAAAGTAGATCGGCTGCAAGGGCAGCAGGTTCTTCTGCTCATCCGGAAGCTTGGAATAGTGCTGCTGCCACAGATCCACCATGCGCTCGAAGTCGATCAGCTCGATGTGCTCACGGCTTTCGCGGGCTTCTTTGCGTGCGGCGTTCGAGAAGCTGCCGCTGGTGACGAAGATGCCCACATCGGTATTGCGCTTCATGGTCCCGGCGAGCTTTTGGATGTGGTCTGCAGGAATCGGATTCGTGGGGTAGTGTTTCACCTGCACGATGATGCGTGGTAGCTTGGTACCCAATGGATCTGTATAGGCGATGATGTCGATCCCTCCATCCGGTCCTCGGGCGGCGATCTCTGAAATGTGATAGCCCATGGCTTTTAGTAGGGCTGCGACCAGGTCTTGAAATTCATAAGGGTTCTTGCTCAACACATACTCACGGATCCCATTGGAGGCTTCCTCTTCATACTGCTCCAAGCGCGCCTTTTGGATCTGTCCCTTAGCACCCACCACTTCGGCTTCGATATCTCCCTCGTCCACTTGGTTGTTCGGTGTGTCCTTCTTACGGTCAGCGCTCCATTCGCGGTACCTCTTGGTGGCGGAGGCAAGCAATTTTTCAGGCCCAAGCTTCATTGCCTTTTCCCCTTCTTCCGTAAGGATCCACATGCCTTTGTTCTTCCGCATGTAACCCGCCTTGATGCAGTCGATGGTATAGAAGTGCAGCACGCTCCTCCAGCGGATGTTGCCGGTCTTCTCATACCGGTGCTTCTCCCATTCTTCGAACTGCACGGTCTCCTCAATACGGTCCTGTACTTCCTTACCGCGCATCTCGCCGCCAGCTTCCTTCAAGATCTTGAAGGTGGCGTAGATCGTCTTCTCCGCTGTTTGTTGTGATCTGGATTTTGCCATCGTTTGAGCTGTTTTCAAGAAGCGTAAGGGGTCTAGAGCAATGTAGGGGTTCAACTGAACAACTCGGGTGGTAGATAGAATTGGTCCACAGCAGTATCGGAACTGACCTTTATCATGGAGTCCTTGAGGCTGAAAAGATGACCGAAGTTCTCTTTAGTCATACTCGGGCTTTGAATATGTATTCGCTTTCTTGAATTACTGCTCGCTACCATAAATGATTGAATGATCTTCGCATCTATGGTGCGATTAAAGGAAGGGAAGGAGTAACCTACAATAACAAGAACGTCGGCATGGGTAACGCTCTTTATCGCAAGCTGCACTCCGACATTAGCCACTGGCTGGTCCTCCCACGCGAAGTTGAAGGTGCTCTCCATCGCTCTGAGCATTGTCTGATCTCTCTTGTCATAATCAGCATATCTTTCAAAGAGCTGCTTGACGTATTCTTTTGGGTTTCCTGAAAGAAGCTCACCATACAGAGCGCTTGTACGTCCATTGAGCACGGCTTGCCCTGCGATTCCGTTCAAATGGATTAGCGCAGGCATTATGTTCATGGGTGCCTCAGGTTGAGCAGGGTTGGGATATACACTGAAGCGATCGTTGCTATGGATAGTTGATAGGTCCGAGAGACCGTGATAGAGACCAACAGCATGTTCTACTTGTATGTCATAGTTCCACGATAGGATTTGAACGCGATTGGAGATCTTCCCTTCATTGTCTAATAACTGCGCAAGCCAGGTCATGTAGCGCTTGTCTATTTGATCCTGCTTTGCATATCCCTTGTGTGGGTGACCGTCAAAACTGTAGTCCTTTTTCTCAAATGCCTGCTCAAGTAGGAAGAACATGGTTAAGTGAAGCTTAAGAGAAGCCAAGGCGTCAGAATCCTTCAGCAGATATAGCGAGCGGGCGTAAGTATCAATGGTGCCATATCTATCCGCAGCGTCTGCAAGCTCGAAAAGCTTCTGCTTATATCCCTGTCTTGCAGGTGCCGTAGCATCGTCAGGGCATTGCTTTTGGATCCACTTCCATTGTTCTCTAAATGCAATTGGCATCTCGCCAACTATGGGCAATGCCTGAAAACTTGCTCCAGCCCCCAGTAGATAGACCACTTTCTTACCGTTCGCGCTAATCATCTAGTCAGTTTTGGCTGTAAACGCCTCCCCCCCCCGCATACCCCTCATACAACTCAAACAAGAACTCCACCCGCTTCGCATCGCTTGCGAAGGGTTGCGGGCGGTAGCACTTATCCACCGCCTTGTCCAAGGCTTGGTGGGCCTTTAGCAGCGTGACCGGCATGGTGAGCGGGTCGTAGAGATCGGCGAGAGATGCCTTGGGGTATTGTGCCCGAGCATCCAGCACGCCTTGCGCGGCCTTCTCCACGGCGCCGGTTTGCGCGGCGGTGGGTTGCTCCGGCCACGGGTAGTTGTTGTAGACGATGTCCTTCGAATAGCGGTAGTCGCTTTTAATTCGGCCGCAGATATAGCGAATCCAAGACATGTGCATTATGCTTGATAGCACACCGAAATGAAATGGACGCGCATTCGCGGAAATCATGTTGGCATCTCCAGAAAAATCCGCCGCAGTCATGAAACCCATAGGAAGATACATCCGAGATTCGCTCGAATGTCGAGGAATAAGGAGGTAGCTACTCTTAGGCATATTCTCAACATGGAACCGGCTTGGAGTGGATGCTAGTTCGCGGGAACTTTGACCCGCTTTGGATTTGCGACCACTTTTGGCAGGAATCTCACCTAGTCGATACTGGCGGACCTTCTCAAGTAATTCGAGCGCGACTGGCATATCTCGGAGAGTGGCGGGTGCGGTGTCGCCCAGCCAAACGCAATACCTCGAAATACCATTCAAGAATTCCCTCGCACCAAACCATCGTTTCAAATAAGGCTTTAGCCTAGGCTCTTCTTTCAATAACTCCTTCCGCTCCACTTCACTTAAAAGCAAATAGCCGCCATCGATAGGCTTGTTGCCGATACCGATCTCCGGCACAGCGCACAACGGTTTGCTCCGACTGCAAAGGACTACATCCCGAGCATCTACTAAGTACGGGTTGATGTTCCCTACTAACTCCTCTTCCGGTTCCCCACGCTCATCAGCATAAGTGAACAAGCGCTTCTTCGGCACATCGAAATCAGCATAGCCGATGATGACGCAATGCACAGCAGCCACGCCGCGGGCCTCGTTGTTCCAGCGGAACGTGCGGTGCGCAAAGTGGATCTTGATGCCTTCGGCCAAGAGCGGCCCCCAGAGTGCGCCCACCTGTTCGCCCTGAGTAATGCTGTTGGTGCTCACGAAGGCGGTGCGCGTTAGCTGGTCGCCATACGTGCGCAGGTACTGTGCGGCCAAGCCGTACCAGGCGCTCACAAAATCCAGCGTGCCTGCGCCCTTCACATCGGGGAAAACGGCCAATAGGTCTTGTCGCATAGCGGGCGTCATCAGCTTGCTGCCGATAAAGGGCGGGTTGCCGAGGATGTAGTCGTAGCGCACCCCATCCGGTAGCAACCCCTGCCAATCCGTTCTAAGCGCATTCGCACACAGGATGGTTGCGCTGGCGCGCAGCGGGATGCGCACCATGTATTCGCCGAAGGCCGCGCTGATGCGCTGGTTCATCTGGTGGTCCATCAGCCACATGGCCACCTGCGCGATCTGCGCGGGGAATTCCTCGATCTCGATGCCGTAGAAGCGGTCCACGTTCAGCAGCACCAGCTTGTCCACGTCCACCACTTGCTGGCCTTTCAGTTGGGCCTTGATCACGGCGATCTCCAGTTCGCGCAGCTCGCGGTAGGTGATCACCAGGAAGTTGCCACAGCCGCATGCGGGATCGAGGAAGCGCAGTTCGCTCAGCTTCCGGTGTAACTGATCCAGCTTCGGCTTGCTGCTTTTTGCTTTTTCGAACTCGGCCCACAGCTCATCCAGAAAGAGCGGCTTGATCAGCTTCAGGATGTTCGCCTCGCTGGTATAGTGAGCACCGAGGTTGCGGCGCGCTTTGGCATCCATGGCGCTCTGGAACAGCGCACCGAAGATGGCGGGGCTGATGCGCGACCAGTTCAGCCCGGCGCATTCCAGCAGGGTCACGCGCATGCTGCCGTTCCAATCGGCAATGGGCAGGTGCGTGGAAAAGAGTTTTCCGTTGATGTACTTGAAGTCGGTGAGGCGCTCGTCGAGGTTCTTCTGTCGCTTCTCCTCCGGCGTGTTCAGCAGTTGGAAGATGCGCGCGAGCTGGCCGCCGAGGTCGCTGCCATCCTCGCGCGTTTGGTCCACTATGAAGTTGTAGAAGGCATCCTGCTCGAAGATGCCGGTATCGTCCGCGAAGAGGATAAAGAGCAGGCGCACTAGGTAGACCTCCAGCTCTTGGCCGGAATAGCCGGAAGCCTTCAGCTCATCGTGCAGCTGGCCCATCAGCTCAGCGGCCTTGATGTTCACCGGGTCCTGCTCGCGGAAGGGCCGCGCCTCGTAGCCTGCGATAAAGTCGAAAAGCTCGATGCGCTGTGGGAAGTCCTCCAGGAGCAGTTCGGTCTCGCTGCCGCTTTCCAGGTCGTACAGCACAAAACGCGCGAAGTCGCTGACGAGGATGAAGCGCGGCTGCTCGTGCTCCTTCACGCCGTGGAGGTAATCGGCGGCTTGCACGGCGGCCTTCTTCAGGTCCTTGCCACGACTCTTGTGCTCAATGAGCACGAGACCGGGCCAGAAGTAATCGATCTTGCCGAGGGCGTTATCCAGCTTGCGCACATGCACTTCGTAGCTGCCTACGGTACGTGAACGGATGCCGAAGATGTGGAAGAACTCCTGCCAGAAGACCTTGGCATCGGCCTCTTCCTCGCTGGCCTCGGCCCATTGCTTAGCGAACTTGGTGGCACGGGTACGTATCTCTCGTCTACTGAGCGGCATGGTGGTGGATCAGTGGATCAATATAGGATGGGTGGAAGGTGGTTTGGCGAAGATGGGGAATGGATGTGGAATGTTCCTGTAAGAAAGTGAATGGACGGTTTAAGGTCGATCGGCCCCGGCCGCCTAAATGCTTGAAGCCGAATGCGCCTGAGCCAAATCGGATGCCTGAAACGAATTGCCCAAGAGCCGAAGTAGTCCAAAGGACCGAAGCGCCGAAACAGCCGAACAGCCAAAGAGACCGAAGAGCCAACGAAGCCGATGAGCAAAGGAAGCCGAGAGCCTAAGAGAATGAAAGAGCCAAAGAACCGAAAGGCCGAAGAAGCTTAAGAGGCTAAGAGCCGAAAGAACCCAAGAACCGAAACAGCCAAACAGCCTAAGAGCCGTAGAAGCCCGAGAAGCGCCGGGCACCTAAGTGCAGTCGGCAGGCGCGGCAGAGTATTGGGATCAACGGTTAAGCCGAGCGCCGGGGAGCACACCCGAGCGTGGACGTTAGCGACCACCCGAGCGTGGGTTGGGGCTTCATTGCTTGGATTGCTTCAGGAGGTGGGCGATCACGTCATTATATCGCGTATCATTTCTAACTTTTTCAAGTTCAACAGTTGATTCTCCTTTTCCTAGCTTGAAGTTCCTTTCCGTTTGAGCTAGTTGCACGAGGATTGTATGGATAAGGGTTGAGTCCCTTGTGTCAAATGCTGCTTTTAAGGATATGATTTTGAAATCAATGTTTGTTTTCTCATTATTGAAGTATTTAATATCTGATAGTGTTGTTTTATATAGTTTTAGAAAGAAAAATGCAAATATTTCTAGAAATATAATCAATGAAATTCGAGGTATGTAGTGGGCCAAAATTTCAGTCGTTTTATCGAATTCGAGTTCATTATTAAACACCTCATAACCTAAGGCGACTATAGCGCATGCCGTCGTAAGCGCCCCTATAATTAAGTTTAGAGTGGCGCTCTTTCTCAGTCTGGTTAATTCTCCATTGATGCGATAATTGAGATTGTCAAAATCCTCAAGAAGCCCCCTTCTTTTCGCTTCGGATATGGCACTAGCGCTGTAGAAGGCGTCAATTTTAGATTTAATGAATTCCTCTGTTATAGTGTTATTTATTGCACTATTTATTATTCCGCTTATATCTTCATAATTTGAGGGACCTCCACTTTTCTTTCTAAGCTTTAATACTTCAAATCTTAAGTCTTGTATTTCTGAGCGTAATTGTTGACCTGATATTTCAGAGTTACTGTATCGGCTGAAGGAGCTAACTTGTAAATAGCGGTATAGTAGAGTACCAACCCCCAAAATAAGAAAGGTTGATCCAATGATGAAAAAGATATAGGAGTATTGAGTGCCAAGTCTTTGTGCTACAAGTTCATTCAATAGAATTGCTATTACTCCGGTTATTACGGCAAGTACTCCATAAACCAAAAGTCGTCGATTTTTACCATATTCGAATAGCGCTTTTCTTTGCATGTATTCCATGCGGTCAACGTCTCTATCTCTATTCTCTTCCGAATAGTGGAACTGTTCTTCCTTCATTCTGTTAGTTAATTGTGTGCACTAAGTTTTAGCGAAGATGTGAATTTAACTCGTGGGACTTTCACTGAATTAAATAGGACGTGACTTCGCGGATATTAGAAGGTCGCATTCAATTAGACAACTCAATTGCATTTGCACTCCGTCAGTCTCAGCGCTACCAAAGCGATACTTCCTTTACGTTTGGCATGGTTCTATTATTAAGGATTAGCTCCGCCGTAAAGCTCTGCAAAGCCTCAACTTCTTTGTCGTCTTTTAATCTAGGACCAACCTACCCCTTCCGGAACAAACTCCCCGCCTCCTCGAACGCCTTGAACTCGATGGCGTGGCCGTCCGGGTCTTCGATGAAGAAGCTGCGTTGCTCGCCCACTTCGCCCTTCATCACCACCTGGGGTTCGATGAAGAAGCGGACGCCGAGCTTTTTGCACTTGTCGCGCATTTTGCGCCAGTCGGCCAGCTCCAGCACGATGCCCCAGTGGTTGCTGGGCACTTGGCTTTGCGGGTTGTAGGTGCCGGCGGTCTTGGTGACCATGGGCACTTGCTGGATGGTGAGCTGGTGCCCGAAGAAGTCGTAGTCCACCCAGGTCTCGGCGCTGCGGCCTTCTGCGCAGCCGAGGTGGCCGCCGTAGAAGGCTTTCATGCGCTTGAGGTCGGTGGTGGCGAATGCGAGGTGGAAGCGGCCGTTCAACATGGGTTCAAGGTATAAGTGATCCAATAGCCCCGATACGTAGCGGCGGGCGGAATGGGTGCGCCGCGCTTCGGGTGCGCGGCGCTCCTGATCTTCAGTCTTCGTCCTCGTCGCCGTCGTCGGCGGGCGGGGCGTCCTTGTCCGTTTCTTCTTCCTCCTCTTCGTCGGCTCCTTCGATGTCGTCGTTGCCTTCGAGGTTCTCGCTGTCGGAATCATCTTCGTCAGCGTCCTGTTCGAGGAATTCGTCCATGGCCTCGCGGCTTTCGGTGTTCACCTTGATGAGGTACATCACGTCCGGTGTGGTCAGTTCGATCACGCGCAGGGTTTCGCCCTTGGGCGTGTTCACGGTGCGTATGTGGCTGTTCTCGATCCCGTCCGGGTATTGCGCCTGCAGCTTGTCGCGCAGTTCGTCGGTAAGGGTGTCGAAGGATCGTATGCGGCGTTCCATTGGAGTGGGGTTACATGTCAAGTATGTAGGCGAAGATGAGCGGTGCTACAATGGTAGCATCACTTTCGATGACGAACTTGGGGGTATCGACGTCGAGTTTTCCCCAGGTGATCTTTTCGTTGGGCACGGCGCCGCTGTAGCTGCCGTAGCTGGTGGTGCTGTCGCTGATCTGGCAGAAGTAGCTCCAGAAGGGCGTTTTGCGCTGCAGGTCCTGCTCCAGCATGGGCACTACGCAGATGGGGAAGTCACCGGCGATGCCACCGCCGATCTGGAAGAAGCCGATGCCTTCGGTGCCCGCATTCTCCGTGTACCAATCGGCGAGGAAGATCATGTACTCGATGCCGCTCTTCATGATGCGCGGCTCGCAATCGCCCATGATGCAGTGGGCGGCGAAGATGTTGCCCATGGTGCTGTCCTCCCAGCCCGGACATACGATGGGGAGGTTGCGCTCGGCAGCCGCCAGCATCCAGCTGTCCTTGGGGTCGATCTGGTAGTATTCCTTGAGGGAGCCGGAGTTGAGCATTTCGTAGAAGAGCTCGTGCGGGAAGCGGCGCTTGCCGTTGTCCTGCCCGTCCTTCCACAGTTTCACGGCCTGTTCCTCCAAGCGGCGGAAGGCTTCTTCTTCGGGAATGCAGGTGTCGGTGACGCGGTTCATGCCGCGGTCGGCGAGGGCGCGTTCGTCCTGTGGGCTGAGGTCGCGGTAGTGGGGTACGCGCTCGTAGTGGCTGTGTGCCACCAGGTTCATCACGTCCTCTTCGAGGTTGGCGCCGGTGCAGCTGATGATGTCCACCTTTCCTTGGCGGATCATTTCGGCGAGGCTCTTGCCGAGTTCAGCGGTGCTCATGGCGCCGGCCAGTGATACCAGCATTTTCTTGCCGCTGGCCTTGTGGACCTTGTATGCTTTGGCGGCATCCACCAGCGCAGCTGCGTTGAAGTGGAGGTAGTGTTTTTCAATGAAGGCGGAGATCGGACGGGAGTTGCTCATAAGGATGGCCGAGTGGCTTGAATGGATTTGTTGGGTGCCAAGTTAGGGGGGAGTTTTGAAGGTTCACCACAGGGGCTCGGAGGGCACGGAGGAATGCGGAGTGTTTTTAGGACGCAGAGGCGCAGAGGCGCGGAGGAGTGGTTGAGGCGGGTGGCTTGGAGGTTCACCACAGAGGCACGGAGGGCACGGAGGAATGCGGATTGTTTTTAGGACGCAGAGGCGCGGAGGCGCGGAGAAGAGGGTGGCGGGCGGTTTGAAGGTTCACCACAGGGGCGCGGAGGGCACGGAGAGTTTTTGGACGCTGAGGCGCAGAGGCGCTGAGAAGAGTGAGGCGATTGGCTTGAAGGTTCACCACAGGGGCGCGGAGGGCACGGAGGTTTTTGGACGCTGAGGCGCAGAGGCGCGGAGAAGAGGGTGGCGGGCGGTTTGAAGGTTCACCACAGGGGCGCGGCGGGCGCGGAGAAGATTTGGACGCGGAGGCGCTGAGGAGTGGTGTGTGAGTCGCGAGTCGGTGAGTCGTGAGTCCCGAGTCGGCAGTCGGCAGGTGCAGTTGGCAGTTGCAGCCAGTCCGATCACTGAACACCTCAGGGAAAATCTGAAACTGGAAAGCTGAATGCTGAAAACAACCAACAGAGTTGGGTCGACAGTTGGCAGCTACAAATAATCACCTGCATTCTCTGCGCCTCTGCGCCTCAGCGGCAATCTCCGTACCTCTCTCTCCAGGCTTTCTCTGCGCCTCTGCGCCTCCGCGGCAATCTCCGTACCTCTCTCTCCAGGCTTTCTCTGCGCCTCTGCGCCTCCGCGTCTCCGCGTCTCCGCGTCCAACTTCTTACCTCCTTTCCTCCTTTCCTCCTTTCTCGTACCATTGTTCACCCATGGACTGGATACTCGTTGCCGAAGCGGCCTATGTGTTGGCGATCATCGGGGTGGCTTTGCGGATCATCTACGATACACAGAGCACGTCGAAGACGCTGGCCTACTTGCTTTTGGTGGTATTTCTGCCGTTGGCGGGGGCCATCATCTACTTTTCGGTGGGTGTCAATTATCGGAAGAAGAAGATCTACAGCCGCAAGCTGAAGGTGAACACCAAGCAGCTCGAGGATGTGGAGGAGTTGCTCAACACGCGAGCACGGGCGAACATGGAGTTGCTGCAGCCAGAGGCGGTGCGGCCCTTGGCAACGCTGCTGTTGAACGATAGCTCCAGCCCGTTCACCTTGGGGAATAAGGCGAAGCTTTTGGTGAACGGGGAGGAGAAGTTCCCCGAGCTGTTCGCCATGCTTGATGCGGCCGAGCAGCATATCCATCTGGAGTATTACATCGTGGAGCCGGGAGCGATCACCGATCGCATGAAGGAGATCCTGTTGCGCAAGGCCAGCGAGGGCGTGCAGGTCCGCTTTATCTATGATGACTTTGGTAGCCGCAGTATCCGAGGAAGATGGGTGAAGGAACTGATCGCGGGTGGGGTGGAGGCCCATCCGTTCTCGCCCGTGCGCTTGCTCCTGTTGGCCAACCGATTGAATTACAGGAACCATCACAAGCTGGTGGTGGTGGATGGGAAGAGCGGCCTGATCGGTGGCATTAATTTGAGTGACCGCTACACCAATGCCAGCCCTGCGGCCGAACAGATCTATTGGCGCGATACCCATCTGCGGGTTGATGGGGAAGCGGTCCATCATCTCCAACACGCCTTTCTCTGCAACTGGAATTTCTGCGCCCGGCAAAACCTGCAGATGGATCGTTCCTTCTTCCCGGAGCTACACGGCGGTCTGGGGGATACCGCCGTGCAGATGGCCATTAGCGGCCCCGACTCCCCAACGGAAACGATCATGCTCTCCTTGATGAAGGCGATCGCTTCAGCGAAGGAGCGGATCCTGATCACCACGCCCTATTTCATACCCGGGGATTCCATCCTGGACGCATTGCGGGTGGCCGCTCTCAGCGGAGTGCGGGTGCAATTGCTGGTGCCCGGTAACGGGGATTCCTGGCTGGTGAACCATGCAGCGCGTTCCTTCTATGGGGAACTGATGGAAGCGGGTGCTGAGGTCTTCCTGTACCGCAAGGGTTTCATGCATGCCAAGACGATGGTGGTGGACCGGAGTATCAGTGTGGTCGGCACCGCGAACATGGACCAACGCAGTTTCCATCTGAACTTTGAGATGAACGCATTGATCTACGGAAGCCCGATGGCCGATGAGCTCGCCTCGGTCTTTGCGAATGATCTCCTGCACGCCGAGCGGATCGACCCGGAGCGGTGGCGCTCCCGCCCGGACCATAAGATACTGCCGGAGCGCGTGGCGCGGCTGCTGTCGCCGTTGATGTAGTGGTGGGTCCTGGGTCTTGAGAGTCTTGAGTCCTGAGTCCTGAGTCTTGAGTCTTGAGTCCTGAGCCGCATGCCGCAAGCTGTGCAATCCAAGCTTGTAGCTTTTAGCTTGAGGCTGGAACCCCTGATCACCCAAATGAATGTTTTATTAGTTCTCCACTTGCAGAACCAAAAGAAATTTACAGTACCTTTGTCCCGTTAAACACGAACCGATGGCAAAGACAGAGAAAGAAACCCAGCTTACGAAGGACCAGTTGCAGCTCATTGAGCGCATGGGGGTCATTTTGGAAGGGGGAGGCTTGGCGCCTGCACCAGCGCGTGTTTCGGCACTGCTGTTGGTATCACCTGAGACCGAGTTGCCCTTTGAGGAGATCTCGCGTTTGCTGAACCTGAGCAAGAGCGCTACCAGCAATGCGATCAACCTGCTGTTGACGTTCCAGCGGTTGGAGTACGTGACCCGTCCCGGCGAACGCCGCCGCTACTTCCGGGTGAAGATGATGAACTGGAAGGAGGATATGAAGGAGAAGTTCGTGGCCGTGGGACAGATGAGCGCCATGTACAAGGAGGTGCTGCGCCAACGGCCGAAGAGCACTCCGGAATTCAATCGCGGCCTTGCCGATATGACCGACTTTCTGGATCATATCGTGAAGGAGATGCCCGCGCTCTTCAAAAAGTGGGAACAGAAGCGTTGACGCTTTTTTTTCGCCGCTTAAGTTCAAAAAATAGAGAACCAAAGAGTAAGTAGTAAACCGATGACGTTGATCAGAACAAAATGGAACTTGATGGCGGTGTGCGCACTGCCGCTCCTGCTCGCGCTTGCCACGCTTCCGGCCACGGCGCAGGAAGCCATGGGCCTGAAGGCGATCCTGCAACAAGCGCTGGAGCACAATACCCATGTGCGCAAGGCGGCGATGGACCAGGAAGCCGCGCGCTACAAGGTGAACGAGACCCGCGCCGAAGGCCTTCCGCAGATCAGCGCGCAGGCGGACCTCAACTACTACCCGAGCATCGCCACGCAGATCCTTCCCGGCGAGATCATCGGCAAACCGGGCACCCAAGTGCCGGTGCAATTCGGTACCAAGTACAACGCCACGCTGGGCGGCAAGGTGACGCAGATGCTTTATGATCAGCGCTTCCTCACCGGTCTGCAAGCGGCGAGAAGGTCCGCCGAACTGTATGAGATGCTTCAGTTGCAGACCGAGGAACAGGTGATCCACGAAGTGGCCAGCGCCTATTACCAAGTGCTGGACCTGGAGGCGCAGCAAGCCAGTGTGGACAGCCAGTTGGTGAGCATGGTGGAGCTGGAGCGCATCACCGCCCTGCAGGTGGAGAACCAATTCAAGCGCAAGCTGGACCTGCAGCGCGTGCAGGTGAACCGCCAGAATGCCACCACCAAAAGGGATGGCTATGCCCTGAACGTGGAGCAACAGGTGAACTACCTGAAGCTGCTGATGGGCATGCCCGCTTCCGCGGAACTGGTACTGGCACATCCCGCCAACATGGGGGTGGGTGCGCCTGTGTTCTCGGCGGAAGCACGTTCCGCGCAACGCACGGACATCAAGGTCCTTCAGCAACAGATCGAACTACAGGACCTGAACATCCGCTCCATCCGTGCGGGGTACATGCCCACGCTGAGCGCCTTCGGAGCACTGAACTACCAAGCGCAGCGCAATGAGTTCAACTTCTTCGACCAGCGCCTGAACTGGTTCCCGAACTCCGTGATCGGCGGCACCTTGGCTGTTCCCTTGTTCGATGGCTTCCGCAAGCACAGCCAGATCGCCCAACAGAAGGTGGCCTTGCTGCAGTACGAGGCCGATCTGGAATACACCACCAACGCGTTGGCCGTGGAAGAGCGCAACGCCATTGCTGCGCTGGACAACAGCTGGCGCACCGTGGAGGCGCAGGCCAGCAACCTGGTGCTCGCACAGGATGTGTACAACCAGACCAACAGCCTGTACAGCGAGGGCATCGCTCCGCTGACCGACCTGCTGGATGCCGACCAAGCGCTGAGCGATTCGCGTACCGCCTACCACAGTGCCACACTCAAATACAAACTCGCCGAACTGGACCTGCTCAAAGCACAGGGCGGACTTAAAACCCTGACCCGATGAGCACTGCCATGAACAACCAAGCAACAACCGAAAAGAAAGGAGGACCGATGAAGAAGATCATTTGGATAGGTGCCATCACTGCGCTGATCGTATTGGCCGGCTTCAAGTTGAGCGCCAACAAGGAAGAGATGAAAGCGGTGGCCGCCCTCAGCGAGAAGATGAGCGAGAGCATCCCCGTGGACCTGGGCACCGCCCGGATGGAGGCGTTGAAGGACTCCTACACCGCCAGCGGCAGCTTGGAGGCCGCCGTGGATATCAGCATTGTATCGGAGACGCAAGGCACCATCATTCGCTTGTTGCACAAGAAGGGCGATCAGGTGCGCCAAGGTGACCTGCTCGCCCAAGTGGAAAGCGGCGCCCAGCAAGCCGAAATGCTCGCCATGCGCAACCAGTTCGAGAAGGCCGAAGCGGATCTAAAACGGGCCAAGAACATGGCCGCTGGTGGGGCCATGACCGCGCAACAAGTGGAACAGGCGGAACTCGCCGTGCGCAATGGAGAGGCCCAGTTGAAGGCTGCCGAGGATCGCCTGCGCAAGACCTCCATCAAGGCGCCCGTGAGCGGCTACATCAACGATGACCATGTGCAACAGGGTAGCTACATCAGCCCCGGCATGGAACTCTTCAAGCTGGTGGACATCAGCACCTTGAAGCTGAACGTGAAGGTGCCCGAAAGCCGCGTGCTACAAATGAGCAAGGGCAAGCCGGTGGATATTACCCTGAAAGTGCTGCCGTCATCCACCTTCTCCGGCACCATCTCCAACGTGAGCATGAAGGCCGATGAAGCCTTGAAGTACAACACCGAGATCGAGCTGAAGAACCCCAAGGACAGTCCGCTGAAGGCGGGCATGTATGCCGTGGCCACCTTCCAAGAGAGTAGCCCACAGGAATACCTCGTGGTGGATCGGAGCGCACTGGTGGGCAGCGTGAAAGCGCCGCAGGTCTATGTGGTAGAGGACGGCATTGCGCGCTTGCGCGATGTGGTGATCGGCCAGGTGACCGCGGACAAAATGGTGATCGAAAGCGGGCTCGAAGCGGGCGACAGCGTGGTGCTGAGCGGCCAGATCAATTTAACGGACAGTACCCGGATCAAGGCCATCGCGCAGTGATCCCAACGAATCAGCAACATGAAGATCACACGCTTATCCATCACCCGCCCCACACTTGTGGTGGTGGTGATGACCTTATTGGTGGGCCTCGGCCTGTTCACCTACGGCTCGCTCAACTACGAGCTGTTGCCGAAGATCACTGCGCCAGTGGTGTCGGTGAGCACCGTTTATCCCGGGGCATCGCCCGGCGAGGTGGAGAACACCGTGACGAAGAAGTTGGAGGATGCACTTTCCTCGTTGGAAGGGGTGAAGAAGATGAGCTCCACCAGCATGGAGAGCTTTTCCCTGGTCACCGTTGAGCTGTTGCACGAGGTGGATGTGGACCTCGCCCTGCAGGATGCCCAGCGCAAGGTGAACGCCATCCTCAGCGACCTGCCCGATGATGCCAAGACCCCGTCCCTCGGGAAGTTCGACATGAGCGCCATGCCGATCATGCACTTGGGTGTGGCCGGCCAGGTGGCACCTACCGAACTCTATGACCTGGTGAAGAACAAGGTGCAGCCCGGTCTGGCAAAGATCCCCGGCGTGGCCCAAGTGAAGATACAAGGTGGCCAAGAGCGCGAGATCGTGGTGAATGTGGATGCCGACCGTCTGGTGGCCTTTGGCTTGAACATGAACGATGTGAGCCAAGCCGTGCGCAGCGCCAACATGGACTTTCCCACCGGCAAGGTGAAGCGCGCCGATGGGCAGACGCTGATCCGCTTGAGCGGTAAATACACTTCCGTGGAGCAATTGAACGAGCTGGTGGTGAAACGCCGCGCGGACGGCAGCTTGATCCGCCTGAATGAACTGGCCCAAGTGGTGGACAGTGAGAAGGAGCCGGAGATCATCAGCCGGGTGGATGGTGCCGATGCGATCGGCCTGAGCATCCAGAAACAGACCGATGCGAACGCGGTAGCGCTCAGCGAGCAAGTACGGAAGCGGATCGGTGAACTGGAGAAGGAATATGCTTCCATCGGCCTCAGCATCAGTGTTCCTACTGATACCTCCACGTTCACCTTGGAAGCGGCGAACCACGTGATCTTCGACCTGATCCTTGCCATCATATTGGTGGCCTTGGTGATGCTTCTCTTCCTGCACAGCATCCGCAACGCGGTGATCGTGATGTTGGCCGTGCCTGCGGCCCTGATCGCCACGTTCACCGTGATGTACTTGATGGGCTTCTCGCTCAACCTGATGTCCTTGCTCGGCCTCTCGTTGGTGGTGGGCATTCTGGTGGACGACAGCATCGTGGTGGTGGAGAACATCCACCGGCACATGGAAATGGGTAAATCCGCAGCGCAGGCGGCCTATGATGGCCTGCGCGAGATAGGTCTCACAGTGGTCTCCATCACCTTGGTGATCGTGGCCGTATTCCTGCCCATCGCCATGACCGGTGGTATGATCAGCGACCTGCTGTTCCAGTTCTCCGTGGTAGTGGCCACGAGCACCTTGCTCAGCATGTTCATCGCCTTCACCATGGTGCCCTTGATGGCTTCGCGCTTCGCGAAGCTGGAGCACTTGGATGGCAAGACCATCACGGGCCGATTCTTCCTGTGGTTCGAAAAGCAACTCACCCGCGTCGAGAAGGGCCTTACCGATCTGCTGGAATGGTCCTTCGGCCACAAGCGCTGGTTGTTCGGCATCACCTTGGTGTTGCTGATCAGTTCCTTTGCCTTGGTAGGCATGGGCTTCATCGGCGCGGAGTTCGTCGCAGCCGGTGATCGCGGTCAGTTCTATGTCCGCGTGGAGTTGCCCAAGAACGCCACGTTGGAACAGACCGACCGGATGACCAAGAAGGTGGAACATTTCCTGGCGCAGGAGTCGATCGTTCAGTCCATCACCACCACGGTGGGGCAGTCGAGCGGCCGCATGAGCACTACCTCAACGCCTTACATGGCCGAGGTGAACGTGAACCTGGTTCCCGCTGCGGAGCGCGGTAAGAGCACGGCGCTCTTTGCCCGCGAAACCAAGATCGCCTTGGAAGAAAAGTTCGTCGGCGCCAAGTTCAGCACCGTGCCGGTGAACATCATGGGCAGTGCCGATGAAGCACCGGTGAACGTGATCGTGCAAGGGCCGGACATGGACAAGCTGATCGCGGCCGCACCCTTGGTGATGGACGCAGTGCGCAAGATCGAAGGCACTTCGGAACTGAAGATGAGCGTGGAGGGTGGAAACCCGGAGATCGATGTACAAGTGGACCGCAGTAAAATGGCGGACCTCGGCCTCACCATGGACAAAGTGGGCGGCAACATGCGCACGGCCTTCAGCGGCGATCGCGATAGCAAGTACCGCGATGGCGATAACGAGTACGACATCGCCGTGCAGTTGGATGGATTCGACCGTCGCTCCTCTGCTGACGTGGGTGCGCTCACCGTGATCAACGACCGCGGAGAAGCCATCCAATTGGGTCAGTTCTCCCACATCGGCGAGACTACGGGGCCTTCCAAGCTGGAGCGCATCGACAAGGTGCCTTCGCTCTCCGTGCAAGCCCAAGTGCTGGGCCGCCCGGTGGGTACGGTAGGTGCCGAAGTGAAAGCCGCCGTGAGCAAGCTCGACCTGCCTCCGGGAGTGACCGTGAAGATGGGCGGACAGCTGGAGCAACAGGGTGAAGCCTTCGGTAGCCTCGGACTGGCCTTGCTGGCCTCGCTGGTATTGGTATACCTGATCATGGTGGTGCTGTACGACAACTACATCCACCCCTTGGTGGTGATGTTCTCCTTGCCGTTGGCGATCATCGGGGCGTTCATTGCGTTGGCATTGGCCAAGCAATCGCTCAGCATCTTCTCCATCCTCGGCTTGATCATGTTGATCGGTTTGGTGGCCAAGAACGCCATCCTCGTAGTGGACTTCACCAACCAGCTGATCGCAGCCGGACAGGATGTGAAGACCGCTTTGGTACAAGCTGTACACACCCGTTTCCGGCCGATCTTGATGACCACGTTGGCCATGGTCTTCGGCATGATGCCGATCGCATTGGCCAGCGGCCCGGGAGCTGAATGGAAGAACGGATTGGCCTGGGTGCTGATCGGTGGATTGCTCAGCTCCATGCTGCTCACGCTGCTGGTGGTGCCGGTGATCTACTACCTCTTCGATCGCATCATGGAACGCTTCGGCTGGAACAAAAAGGTGGTGATCGAACTGAACGACGACGAGCTCCACAACAGCGAAGTGATGGAGGCGCTGAAGGCGAAGATGGCGACCCCAAAAGCTGCTCCCGCGAACGGTTCCTCCTCCGCGCTGGATCCCTCCGGCTCCTTGGCACTGTCGTAGTTCAACCAACAAGAGAAAGCCCCGGGTACTTCCGTACTCGGGGCTTTTTTATGCTTTCCTGTGGCTCTATCGGGCCTTCGATCCATTCGCGCGTTGGCCGTCACGCCTCACTTTCCTTCGGTCACCATTGCAACGCCAGCTGCACACCGGTAGCTTGGTCGCTGGTGAAGGGCACCACACTGAGCCCTCCGGGAAGGCGACGCTTGTGCAGTTCAGGGACCAGTACCCCTACCAAAGCTCCGAATGCGGCGCCGGTCAGCACATCCGTGGGAAAGTGCTTCCCAGCCTGCACCCGGTAGTAACCGGTCATGATCGTGGGTATGGCGGCAGCGGAGTAGAGCAACCATCTTTTTCCACCCAGTTCAGGGTGCATGTCGTCCATCACCTTGGCCATGAAGAAGGAGGCGGTGGCGACCGTGGAGGTGTGGCCGCTGAAGAAGGAGTTTTGGTTGGTGGCGTCCGTGCGCAGGTCCCAGTCGGCACCGGGCACGTAGGTGATCGGGCGGTAGCGGCCTGCGATGTTGGCGGTCCAGCTCTGCACCGAACAGTTCACCAGCATGGCTTCCATGTACATCCCCAATACCGGTTTCCATTCTTGGCGCACGCGCCTGTCCAAGCCCAACAGGGCCGGAGCCACCATGGAAAGATGTAGGAACATATCGCTCGTGGCCTGTGCCCGCTGGCGAACGCCCATGTCCATCTGAAAGGCCATGCGATCGATCCCCGAGACGGAGCCTTGGCTCAAGCCGGACACCATTTCAAGGTCGAGCGCCTCTTGGCTGCTGATGCGCTGGCTACCCAGGTAGCTCATTACGCCCGCACCCAACAGTACAGTCCCGTCAGCCCAAGCATTCAGGCGATAGACCGAGCTATCGCCTTGGGCCTTCACGTTGCCGGGAAAAAGCATCATGCCCGCAAGGGCACCGGTAAGAACAGCTTTGATCATCATTGTATTAAAGTTACGATATCCGGAAGGCGGCATGGGGTCTTTTCATCCGTATGCGCTGCACGGAACCACCAATATTTAACAATGGCAAAGCGGTTGAGATCTTGTTCGTTTTCCATTACCAACAGCCATCGGCGTTGCCGCCGTTCCCGGTGATCTGGGCATTGGAATGGTTAGAACAGGAAGTACTTCCAACGGAGCCTCGCCTACCTGATCTTCAGGATCGGCCTGACGGTCACCGAGTTGGCCACGACCGATGTGGACGCTGCCGGATCCTTGGTTCTAAGATCAGAAGAAGAAGCCCAGTCTTACATCCACCAGCGCATCGTCGTCGCTTGCGGAGTAGGTGGCTTGCAGCACGATCATGTTCAAGGGGCTGATATAGATGCCGCCACCAAAAGCATGATGCCAGACCGGAGCGTTCGGCGCTTCGAAGAGCCATACGCGCCCCGCATCCGCCAATGCGATCACGCCCACGCGGAAGGGAATGAAGGAGTTCTTCCAAGTGAGGATGTCCGAACGTAATTCGATGTTGCCATAGGCCGTCAGGTTGCCTGAGAAGCGATCCCTGCGCAGGCCGCGCATCTCGTTCATGCCCCCTAAGGTGGCAGCGGTGATCGGATCGATGTCGCCCGCGTTCCGCTCTCCGCCGATGCGTGCAGCAAGTACGCCGCGATAGTTGCCGGCGTATAGCGGAAAATAGCCGCGCAGGTCCGCTTTGAAGGCCAGTACATCCGTCCGCTTTTCGAGCTCTGAAAATGTGCTGGCCCCCAGTTCCACGCGGGCTCCCCGGTGCGGGTCCTTCACATTGTCCACGTTCAGTAGGGTGTACCCCAAGAAGCCGCCCACATAGGTGGACACATCCAAGCCGGGAAGTAGGGGATGCCCCTCCAGTTCAGAGTTGAGCATGTTCTGGGAGGCGAGGAGGTAGCGGCCACCGACCCTCACATGATGGACCTCGCTGAAGGTGCGTTCGGCATAGGGCGATGCATCCACCATGTCTATCCGGTAGCGGTAGCGGTTTTCATTGGCCGGCCTCGCGGTGGTGTTGCCCAAGCCGAAGTAGTTGAACTTGTAATCAGGGGCCAGTAGGTCCAGTTCCAAGCCAAAGCCGGTGCGGCCCAGCACATGGTTCACCTTCCCGGAATAGTGGAAGTTGTATGCACCGGTCTTGAAGGCCACGCTGACCAACGCGCGATGTTGCCATTTGAAGGGTTCGGCCTTGAACCCCTGCTTGGTCCACGTGAAGCCTCCCCCGAGGAAGAGGCCATCATCCTTGTTGTAGCCCACGGCCGCATCGGGCGCCAGGATATCGGGCACGAATTCATCACGGACGTACTCCACCGGGATGCGGGCCGGGCTTTTCACCAAGCGCGCGTCCTTGCTGAGATGGGTTTCCTGCTTGTTGATCCGGCCCTTGGAGGTGTATACCAGGGTGTGCTTCCCGCATCCGGAGACGTGCGAGCTATCGCGCACCACGGAGCGGTCCTCGCCTAAGATGATGCGCAGCTTGATCGCCTTCCGGGCTCGGCCGGAGATCTCGAAATCATCCTTGCCTGCGATGCCGTACAGGCGGATCTCCTTCGTCTCGGAGGGTAGGAAGACCCGCTGATAGACCCGCTCATCGTTCCCTTTCTCGCTGGTGTCCCATATCTCTACTTGGGTACTGCCATCCTCCCTGCGCTTTACCGTGAAGCGTTCGGCCTGATCGGTCCCTGCCAGGTCCACGTACTTGGCGAGGTCGAGGTAGAGGCGATCGGCATACGCGTCCAACCGGTCCCTGCGGCCTTTGAGGCCATTGAGTGCATAGGTGCCCATGAGGCGTTGGGCGGGCACGGGCAGTTGGGCGATGGCGGCGGTGAACACGCTGTCGGTAAGCTCCATCCGCATGCTGTCGGCAATGCTTTTCCACGTGGATCGATCGAGTCCGGTAAGGAAGGCGCGTAGGTAGTAGCGTGCCTGAAAATTCAATCCCTCCACGTTCTTGATCTCCGGACCAAAGGGCTGGAATTTGGGAAGCAGCCATTTGCGCTGCAGGATGTCAGGTATCACTCCATCCTGGCGGAAGAACACTTCGTCGCGGTCGTGCGGCACGGGTTCATAAAGCGTTCTTCCATGAGGAAGTGGGGTGGTGGCCCAGCCGATCTGCCCGTCGTGCCGGTCCCAATCCCCCAGCAGCATGTCCAGCAAAGAGGTGCGCAGCATGGCGCGTTGATCCAACACGGCCTTGTGTGAAATGCGCAAGGCATCGATCAGCTCCGTGGTGTTCGTCAGGTTTTTCGAACTGCCGAAATTGGGCGTGTCGGACCAGTCCCCCCGAGGGCGCTCCTCCAGCAAATAGAGCGTGTTGCGATAATCCTTCCGATAGATCCCCAGACCGGGGTCGTCACCCACATACACCAGCCACGCTTTCGGATGGAGTACGTGTACGGCATTCGACAGGGTGGCCACCACCAGGGTGGCGTAGGGGTGGTTGGCTGCGATCCCGTCTGTGACCACCCGGTCCACCACGGTGCCGCGGTACTTCGGATGCAGACCCAGGTCAGGAAATTTCCGGACCGTGCGCAATTCGAATGCATGCCCCTGCGCGTCCTTCAGTCTCAGCGAGATGGTCTCCTCATTTCCTCCCGTGCGTTTGGGCGTGAGGCCCCCGAAGGCGGAATCCAAGTGCAGCACAGGCACCTTGATGGGCGTTGCCCACAGGTCGCGGTAGAGGTTCCCCAAGATGAACCGTTTGAATTTCCCCGCCGACAGTTCGGGGTCCGGCACGACTTCCACGCTATCGGGCAGGAGCGGCATGGGCAGGGTGTCCAGCTGCAGCAGCATTCCTTTCGGGGGGCCTTGGATGGGCTTGCTGAATACCGGCGTGGTGAGGCCGGTAAGCGTGAAGAAGTCCAGGGCCATGCTGCCGTCGGCTTCGATGTCGATGTGCGCAAACCCGCGGTCCGCGATGCCGAAGGACAAGGGCGCCGAGCGATGCAGGTGAGAGCTGGTGCTGCCGGCTCCGCTCACCACATAGTGGATGCTGTCCTGCACCAAGTATTCCAGGTCATGCTCGTGCCCTGCGGCATACACCACTCCGGGATAGATCAGCAGCAGGTTCTCGATCCCGGTCTGAAGGCTTTTGTAGCGTGCATTGGAGAGGTCCTGTCCGGTGCCGATCAATTTGCGATAGGTGGGATAGATGCTTCCGACCAAGGGCAGGGGGAGCCACAGGTATTTGTTGAGCCGGGTGAGCGGGAACAGGTGATCCTTCCAGGAAAAATAGCCGCCATGCTCGCCGTAGGAATAGAGGGGGTGATGCCCGACGATGATGATCTGCTTGTCCCTGTGGCCTTTCAGGAGGTCCGCCAGCGCGTTGAGGAACTCGGTCTCGGTGGCCACCTCACAGCCATCGCGCGTCCCTTCAGGTCGCTTGTTGAGTTGAAGCCACCATTGGGTATCGATGAAGATCAGTACCGTGTTGTGGTCCAGCTCCATCACCTCCGGGCCCGGGCAGCCATGGTTGGGTTGGAAGGATCCATTCCCCAAGGTATCCTGCACCAGTTGCTCTTCCCGCTGCACGAAATCCCATCCATTCGTTCCTCCATTCTCCCAATCCTGTTCACCGGGGATGAACATCGCGCTTCCGGGGAATTGATGAGCCGCTTGGAGCTGGGGAGCGAGGGCCGCGTCATCCCTTGCTCGCTGTGGATCGTTCTTCTTGTGCAATCCGTTCGGGTAGATGTTCCCACCGAGAAAGATCAGGAGGTGGCGATCCGCGCTATCTGCCTTGGCCACTTCCTGTATCAAGCGCATCACCGGGGCGCTGTGGTCCTCTCCGGCCATGCCCGCATCGCCCACCAAGTAGATGGACGCCGAACCCGCCTCGTGCTGTGCAAAGAGAGGGATACTACCTACTGCGAGGAGCAATCCCAACGTGGAGGACCAGCGCCCGAGGTCCATCATGGAAGGATGGTTTCCGAAGGGAGGCCGGCACCCGATCGGGGCAGGAATGCATGGGCGGCGCGCTGTTCACAGCAGCGTTCGAGCGAATGGTCCGTGGTGGGTCGGAGGGCAAGCATGCCCAGAAACAACACCCGGGCAGGGCCGTCTGTTCCCGCATACCTACCGTTGTTCCCCGGCGTGGAACGGACGGTAAGGTTCCGCCAGCTTCAAGAAGGCCTCACAAGGGGGCCAGCTTGTTCAACGGAACCGCTCCGTCACTTCTCCATGGGCGGGTAGCCCAACAGCGCCAGCATGCGGTCCGAGCTCTGCATTTCACTGAAGACACGTTCCTTGAGCGTGCCATCGGGGAGGCGGTCAATGAGGAGGTACTTGGGCTTGGGGATGAGGCAGTGTTGAATGCCGCCGAAGCCGCCGAGCGTGTCCTGATAGGCGCCTGTGTTGAAGAAGCCGAGGTATTGCAGTCGGTCCTCGCGGTAGCGCGGCAGGTAGATGGCGTTCACGTGCTGCTCGCTGTTGTAGTAGTCGTCGCTGTCGCAGGTCATCCCGCCGAGGAAAACGCGCTCGTACTCGTCCTGCCAGTTGTTGATCGGGAGCATGAGGAAGCGGCGGTTGATGGCCCAGGAATCGGGGAGGGTGGTCATGAAGCTGCCGTCGATCATGTTCCAGCGCTCCTTTTCGTTCTGCTTCTTCTGGTTGAGGATGCTGAAGAAGGTGGCCCCGCTATCGCCCACGGTGTAGCTGCCGAACTCGCTGAACAAGTTGGGTTCCGGCACGCCGTTCTCGTCACAGATGTCCTTGATGCGCCCGACGATCTCGCCGATCATGTAGTCCACATCGAAGTGCCGGTTGAGGCTGCTGTCAATGGGCAGGCCGCCGCCGATGTCGAGCGTGTCGAGCGTGGGGCAGAGCTTCTTCAGGTCGCAGTATACGTTCACGCACTTGGTGAGCTCGTTCCAGTAGTAGGCACTGTCGCTGATGCCTGTGTTGATGAAGAAGTGCATGAGCTTCAGCTTGAACTTGCGCTGCTTGCTCACGTTGCGCATGTAGAACGGGATAATGTCCTTGTAGCCCACGCCCAGCCGGCTGGTGTAGAATTCGAACTTGGGCGCTTCCTCCGCCGCGATGCGGATGCCGATGTCGCAGGGCCCGGTGATCTGCTCATCCAAGGCCCACAGCTCGCTCAT
Organism: Cryomorpha ignava; assembly: GCA_040391235.1. GTDB lineage: Bacteria > Bacteroidota > Bacteroidia > Flavobacteriales_F > PHOS-HE28 > PHOS-HE28. Next base: position 359,374 of record JBEBYG010000001.1, on the reverse strand, counting down.
GTTGTCGATGATGGGGATCACGTTCACACCGCTATTTGCCAAGCGACCGATGTTCTGGATGTAGCGCTCGTCCTTGTAACCGTTGCAAAGGATGGTGGCCGTGCGCGGCATTTCACCGCTGGCCATCAGCCGCTCGATGATGTTGATGTCGTAGGCGCTGCTGGTCTCCAGGCTCACGCCCTTCTTCAGCACTTCGGTCATCACGAAGCTGAACTGGTTGCTCTTGGTGCAGTAGAAGTATTCGTACGTGCCGTTGTAGTTGTGCTCCTTGTAGGCCTTGGCGAAGTACTCGCGTGCCTGGTCGATCTTCTCACCGATCTTCGGGAGGTACATGACCCGCAAAGGCGTTCCGTGCTTCTTGAGGATGTCCATCAAGGGCAGGTCGTTCCACGTCAGCAGATCATTATCGAACTTGAATTCGTTCTGGGGAAAGTCGAAGGTCTGTTCGATCAGGTCGATGTAACGGGTCTTCATGGCACGGCGCAAAGAGGTTTGAGGTTGGGCGTAACGAGGTGTGCGTGGACCACGACGGACGCTATGGATACTTCAGGAAGGGATACGATCGGCTCCACCTTGGGCCCGGGTGCGGCGCTATGTGCGCGGGAGGTTCCGGGAAAGATGGAGAGCTGCATCAGCGGAAAGGAGAGAGGGCACCCAAAGGGACCATGGCCTTCATGGAAAGCGCGGAGCCATGGCAATGCCGGAGGCTCAAATGGGAAGGGACGCGCAGGGAGGACATGCTCGAGGGATGGTGCAAAGTAAAAGGTTAGCGCGCGGGGAAAGGACAGGTGGTGGAAATTCCTTTTCCGGGCTTCCCGGCGGCTGGAAGTTGCATGCCGGATCGTTGCCCGGCTGGTCGCTGGTTTCGTGCCCGGCAGGAGGGTGTCACAACCAGCCTTTCCGGCGGAAGAGCCAGAGCATCACGAGCGAGATCAGCAGCATAAAGGCCATCACCAAGGCATAGCCATAGCGCCATTGCAGCTCGGGCATGTAGTTGAAATTCATGCCGTAGACCCCCACGATGAAGGTGAGCGGGATGAAGATGGTGCTGATCACCGTGAGCAGCTTCATCACTTGACCCATCCGCATGTTCAATCCGGCGTGGTAGGTGGTCTCCAAGCTGGTCAACTGGTCGCGGAACATGGCGATGCTCTCCGAGATGTACACCGTATGGTCCTGCAGGTCGTTGATGTACCGCCGGGTGCTTTTGTCGATCAGGTCGCTGGGGATGATGTTCATCCGGCCGGTGAGTTCCCGTGTGGGTGTCACCTGTCGTCCCACGCCGATCAGTTCCCGGCGGAGGTCCTGCATTTGGTAGAGATCGGTGCTGCGGGGCCTCTTGGTTACACGCTCCTCCATCACCTCGATGCGCGTGCCGAGCTCTTCCACAATGCTGAAGTAGTTGTCCACGATCACGTCCAGCAAGGAATAGAGCAGGAAGTCGGCGCCCTTTTTCCGGAGCCGTCCCACATTGTGGCGGAGGCGGTCCCGCACCGGATCCATCACGTCGCCCGGTTCACTTTGAAAGCTGATGACCAGGCCCTTGCCGAGCACAAAGCTCACTTGTTCGCTGCGGACATCATCACCATCCGTGTCCCAGCTGAGCATCTTCACCAGCACGAAGAGCTGGTCCTGGAACTCATCGATCTTGGGCCGGTGGTCGGAGTTCAGCACGTCCTCCAGCAGGAGTTGATGCAACCCGAATTGCTCGCCGATCGCCTTGATCGCCTTGATGTCGGCCAATCCAGCCACGTCGATCCAGGTCACGCTTTTCGAGGGGTCGCCCACCTCGATCATTTCATGCGAAACGGCACAACGCTCGGAGACGGTGTCGGCATCGTAGACGAAGACAGTGATGGAGGTCGCCACGCTGGGCTCATCGCTCACATGCACGAGCGATCCCGGCGGGAGGCCGGCCTTCTCACTTCGTAGCTTGGCCATCCGGAGCGGGGGTCGGGCGGGTATTGTCACCTATCACGGCCCGGCGGATCGGCAGCGCGAAAGGGATGTTGTTCTCCAGGAAGTCCTCCAGCACCGCTTGGTTCAGATCGTAGTGCATGCGCCGGGCGGTCACGGGGTCCTTCGCCCATACGTACATCCGCAAGGTGATCGCCCCTTCGTGGATCTTCACCACCCGCACCGTGATCGCCTCGTTGGGGTTCTCCATATTGGTCACATCGGGACCTTTGATCCGGTCGGGATGTAACAGTGCCCGGCGCTGCATCAGGGCCATGGCCATGTTCACATCGGCGTGGAGCATCAGCTCGAACTCGATGAACTCACAGGTGCTTTCATCGCGGATGCTGCTGTTGATGATGCGGTCCTCGCTCAGGATGGAGTTGGGGATCACCAACCGCCGATGCTCGAACGTGAGGATGGTGGTATGGCGCAGGTTGATGTCCTCCACGATGCCGAAAACGCCCGCCTCTCCCGCTTGGATCATGTCGCCCACGCGGAAAGGTTTGAAGGCCACGATGAAGACCCCGCTGATGATGTCGCTGAGCGCTTTCTGTGCAGCAAAGCCGATGACCACCGCCAAAATGCCCGCACCGGCAAAGAGCGTCAGGGCGAGCGATCGCAGGGAAGGGATCACGTAGATGATCGCCATCAGGGCCAGGATCACCATCATGGTGCGCACGCCGTTCCGGAAGAACCGGTACCGCGTGCGTTCCTCCGGGGCTTGCGTAGGGGATCGTTTATAGGCACGCCGCAGTGCGAAGTAGACCAAGCGCTCCACGAACCACGCGGCGAAGAGGATGCACACCACCTTCAACAGCACCAAGAGGTCCATGCCGAGGGTCTGCATTACATCCACGAATTTGCTGGTTTCCGCCTCCATCTTGCCTATGTGGATGCGAAATTACGGGCATGCCGGGCCTGCACTCACGTGCCTGCGGAAAGCGATCAACGATCGAGCGTGTATGGCGGAGAGGAAGAAATGTGGAATGTAAAATGTAGAATGTAAAATGGCGAACCGGGAACCTCCTCAGGCGTCTGCCAAGGAGGTGCGCAACTGCACTCCACCGGCCACGTCGTTCGGCTCCTTGCGGTGCCGGAACACGCGCATGCCATTTCCTTCAACGGTGAGCTGATCGCCATTCACGTGGACCAAGGTCCCTTCGCGCAGACCCACAACGACAGCGCGTTGGTTCAACTCCAAGTATTCCTCGATCCGCTGGTCGCGACTTTCGCCGCCATGTCCTGGGATCGTTGCTTCGGTATAATGTGGGTTGATCTGGAAGGGCACCAAGCCGAGACTGCGCATGGTGGGCACTTCGGTGATGGGCATGTCATTGGTGGTCATAATGGTAGGGCAGGCCACGTTGCTGCCCGCGCTCCAGCCCACGTAGGGCAGGCCACCCATCACCCGTACGCGAATGGCGCGCACCAGTTCGGTGCTGTATAAGGTGCGCAGGAGTTGGAAGGAATTGCCACCGCCTACGGCCACGGCATCCGCGGTCTTCAGTGCCTTCACCATATCCTTTTCCTCGTGGAGGCTGAAGAGCTCGTGGCCCAATGCCGCGAAGGCTTCCTGAGTGCGCTTGGTATAATCGTCCAAGCTCGTGGTCACCGCTGCGAATGGCACGAATGCGATCCGTTTGCCAGCACCCAGGAATTGCCGAAGATGCTCCTCGGGCCAGCCCAAGAAGGCTTCGCCGGGAAGGGTGGAGTTGGAGAGGAGGAGTAATTGCATGCGGTGGGGTTGTGGGGCCAAGTTAGTTTTCTCCTGACAGAGTGAAGCGGGTTGGGGCGGTTATCAGGAGTCGTGGGGCCGGATAACCGCGTCTTGAGTGTCGAGTCCTGAGTCTCGAGTGTCGAGTCCTGGGTCTCGAGTGTCGAGTCCTGGGTTGGAGATCCCCGATCACACCAGCAGCTTCTTCAGCTCTTCAAGGTCCACCGGCTTTACCAGGTGTGCATTGAAGCCGGCGTTCTTGGACTTCTGCCGATCCTCTGCCTGTCCCCAGCCGGTAAGGGCAATGATCCGCATGTCCTGTCCCCACGGCTGCTGGCGGATGTGGCTACAGGCTTCGTAACCGTTGATCTGTGGCAGGCCGATGTCCATGATGATGATCTCTGGTCGGAGCGCTTCAGCAGCCTTCACACCGGCGAGGCCATCGGATGCGGTGTGTGTCTCGTTGCCCATTTTCGTGAGCATGAGCGAGAGCATGGTGGCCGCATCCACGTTGTCATCCACAATAAGGATCCGCCGACCCACCACTTCCGTCCGGCGCTTGGTATCCGGCTGGGGCGATGGGAGCTGTTCCTGTTCAAGGAGGGGTAGCCGGATGGTGAATTCGGTGCCTTTCCCTTTTCCATCGCTATGGACCTCTACGGAACCACCGTGCTTGCCGACCAGCCTTTTTACCAAGGTGAGGCCCAGGCCGAGTCCACTGCTGGGGCGCTCCAAAGAGGCATCCACTTGTACGAACATGTCGAAAATGCTCGAAATATCCTTCGGAGCGATCCCGATACCATTGTCCTTCACCCGGATCACGGCTTGGTCGTTCTCTTTGGAGGTGGTCAGTTCGATCTGCCCCCCATCGGGTGTGAATTTTGCGGCATTGTTGAGCAGGTTTCCCAGCACTTGGGTCAGCCGCACGGGATCGCCATTTATGTAGATCGGTGCATCGGGCTGATGCACTTTCAGATGATGGCCCATTTGCTCAAATTGCGCTCTTGACGCTTCAACGGCTTGGTTTACCACGAAGCCCATTTCGATCCGCTGCAGGCGCAGTTCGATCTTGCCGCGGGTGATGCGACTTACATCCAGCAGGTCATCCACCAAGTGCACCATCTGGCCGACCTGGCGTTCCAGCATGCCTGCAACGGCCCTTACTTGGGCTGCATCCTCGGAGTTCATCTGGAGCACATCCACAGCATTGCGCAACGGGGCCAAGGGGTTCCGAAGTTCGTGTGCCAGCATGGCCATGAACTCATCCTTGCGGTGGTCGGCTTTGGAAAGATCCTCCGCTATCTGGCGCATCCGCTCCTCACTCGCGTGCAGCTCGGCCGTCCTCGCAGCAACCCGTTCCTCCAGCAGGTCCTCATTCCGCTTTTGTTGAAGCGCATAGCGGAGGGCTCGTTCGAGCACAGGCACTGTGAGACTTGCTTTCTCCAAGAAATCAGTGGCTCCTGCCTCCATGGCGGCGAGGTCCAACGCTCGGTCCTTTTGTCCGGTGAGCATGATGATGGCTGGATGAAAGCCTTCCCCCCGGATCTCCTTCAGCAATTCCAAACCATTGCGCGCGCCCAAACGATAGTCGAGCAGGCAGATGGCATGTTTCCCTTGCCGGAGCATGTCAAGGCCGGAGGCATAGTCCGGCACTCGATCCAATGAATAGGGTTGGTCGGGTATGTCCGCCAGCAGATCACGCGTAAGGATGTAGTCGTCGAGGTCGTCCTCGATCAACAATACATGCACGCGGGTATGCTCAGCGTTTGGCGCCTTCGTCATTGGGGAGTTCCACGATCTCCAACCAGTATTTGCCCATCGTCTTTACGATATCGGCCAAGGCTGCAAAGGTCACGGGTTTGGTAATGTAGGAGGCGGCTCCCAGGTCGTATGTGCGGAAAATGTCCTCTTCAGCCTTGGAGGTGGTGAGCACCACTACCCGGATGTTCTTCAACTGCGGGTCCGCCTTGATGTCGCGAAGGGCTTCCCGGCCGTCCTTCTTGGGCATGTTCAGGTCCAACAGGATCAAACCCGGCCGGGGAGAGGTTTCGGGATCGCTGTACTTGCCCCGGCGATGGAGGTAGTCCATCAGCTCAACGCCATCACAGACAAAACGAAGGTCATTGTTCAGCCGGCTTTCCTCAAAGGCCTCCTTGGTCATCAACCGGTCATCTGCATCATCCTCGGCCATCAGGATGGTTATGGGGCTGCCTTGCTTATTCATACCACTGGTTCGTGTTTGGGTTGTTGAAGGGGAAGGTGCACCACAAAGGTCGCACCCTCGCCCAAATTGCTCTTTGCTGTGATCGTTCCTCCATGGCGCTCCACGATCTTCCTGCAGATGGCCAAGCCCATGCCTGTGCCTTCGTATTCATTGCGACCGTGCAAGCGCTGGAACACGTTGAAGATCCGGTCCAAGTAGATCTCTTCAAATCCGATCCCGTTGTCCTGTACCGTGAGCTCCACCATGCGCACAGGGCCGTAGCCCTCCCTGTTCACGGTGTTGGTGGTCACGTGGCCTTGTACCCGCACGACCGGGGAGACACCCGGGCGATTGAACTTCAAGCCATTGGCGATCAAGTTCTGGAAGAGTTGCTGCATTTGCATCGGGTCGGCTTCCAAGGCAGGCAATTCGCCGACCTCCACGCGGCCTTTTGTTTGCTGCAAGCGGCCTTCCAGGTCGGATACCACTTCGGTCAGCAGGGTTCCCAGATCGGTGAGTACGAAGGGTTGTGCTTTGCTGGCTACTCGCGAGAAGCTCAACAGGTCATCGATCAGCCGCCTCATGCGGCTCGCGGAAGAGAGAATGCGGCCGAGATAGTCCTTGCCCTGCTCAGTGAGCTGGTCGCCAAAGCGGTCCTGCAACCGATCCCCGAAGGCTTGGATCTTGCGCAAGGGTTCCTGCAGGTCGTGGGAGGCCACAGAGGCGAACTGTTCCAGCTCCCGGTTGCTCCTCATCAGCGCTTCCGTGCTGGCGTTGAGTTCGGCCGTTCGTTCCTCCACCTTGGCCTCCAATAGATCATGCGCATCGATCAACTCCTGCTCCGAGTTCAATACGGCGCGGCCTACTGCACCACCCGTGCCCAAGGCGAAGAACAGACCCACCACCAGCAGGCCGAGTGATACGGTAAGGATGGTCCCCAGATTCGCCAGCGTCTGATTCCGCTGGGTCTCATACCCCGCCAGTGCCTCCACCTGCATCTCTTCGCTCAAGTAGCCCTCCAGGTCCAGTCGCAGCGAGGTCAACTTGTCCGAATCCGACGTTTTGATCGGCCGAACGGTGGATGCCATGAGTTGCTCCGCAAATGCGACCAAGGTGTTCCAACGCGTTTTGAAGCCTTCGGAAAGTTCCTCCTGACGAGGGGTGTTCACCAATTTGCTGTAAGCGACCAAGGTGCTATCCACCTCCCTCTTGGTTGTTTCGATCTCGCTTTGGACCGTTGGGTTCTCCGTTTGAAGCAACGAACGCACATTCAGAACGTACCTGCTGGAACTGGTCTCCAGATCCCGTGTGTTGAGCAGGAAAGGTTGCGTGATATTGGCTTGGTGTTCGATGCTTTCCTGTATGGACCGGACCTGCACCAACGTGACCATGGTAGAGCCCACCAACAGCAGGGTGAGCGAACCGAATCCGAGCCAGAGTTTCTGGGATGTGGTCATGCAGAGGTCAGCCGTGGGGCAGGAGTTCCATCAGCGGTTGGAGCAAAGCTGATCGGGTTGGCGAAAATAGGGTGCGGTTATACTTATGGAAGTAGTACTACAACCGCCGCTCACCTTTGTTCGGTCACCTGTTCTATCTCAATACGTCGCTCCTGCGCAGCGCCTACGCTGTACACGGAATGCTGCAGGTCATCCAAGCGATCGCTGACCGAGGTATCGGCAGTACTTTTTCCGAAGGGGGATTTCAGCACGGTCAGCTTTCCTCCGTTATCCGCCGTGCCGTTCAGGTAGGGCAGGAGCGCGCCGTTGTCCGTGCGTTCGAAGTAGTGGACCAGCGTGTTGATGCGCCGCAACGAGAGGTTCTTGTTGTAATCGCTCTTGGCCAAGGGGCTCGCATAGCCGCGCACCTGCAAAGTGATCTGCTGGCCTTCCTCCAAGGCTTCCTTCAGCAAAGCGGTGAATTGGTTCAATTGCTCGAAGCCATGGTCCACCTGTTGCACGAAGAATGCATCCAACGCTTTAGTGCCATCGGTGCTGGCCTTCCAGGCCGCATCATAGTCCGGCTTCATGGCGGCATAGCTCCGGTAGGTGGCGACATAGTCCAAGGTGGTGGTGGTGTCCCAGCTGCGCGGATCGGGTTCGTCGTTGTGGAAGTAGAGGCGGATGGGCAGTTTTTCGCGGAGCGAGGTGATGCGCTTCAGGCGGAGGTCCGTGAGCGGGTCCGGATCCAACGTGGAAGGTGCCGGGGGAAGGGTGTCCAAGTCCCTTGTGGATGCAGTGGTTTTCTCATGCCCTGGATAGCGGAAACCGTAGATGTCGTTGCAGCACGTTTCCCCCTTGCGGGCGAAGGAACCTACGCGGTTACTGGTGAACCAGCCGGACATGGAAACGGAACTCACTGCCGGGTAGAGGTCGTTGGCAGGGCTGTTGAACGGCACGCCCATGTTGATCGGATACCCCGGGCCGCTGATGCTCACCAAACTCTTGAAGAGGTCGTAACCGCCCATGCCCGGCAGGAAATCCGAGCTGAAGTAGAGCATGTTGTCCGCGGCGTCGAGGAAGGGGCTGGTCTCGTTGCCGGGCGTGTTCACGGGTGGCCCCAGCGGTTTCATGTCGATCAGCTCCGTGCCGATGATCATCCCCCACCAGATATCCATGCCACCTAAGCCACCCGACATGTTGGAGGCGAAGAAGAGCATCTCCGTGCCCTCATAGGTTGCTACCATTGGCTGGGTCACGGTGCTGCCGGGTACACGGAGCACCACCGTGCCGGTATCATTGCTGTTGTGCAGGTCCAGCGCGTGGATGCTGAAGTTGCCCGGGGCATCCTCCCGGGAAAAGTAGAACCAGCGACCATCCGTGGACCACGTGCTGTTGGCGTTGTTCCGGCGGTTGTTCACGCGGTCGGGCAGGGGAGCTGGTTCCGTCCACGTACCGTTCGTTTCCGTTGTCCGGAATATCCGTGCATGGTAGCTCGTGGTGTCCTGCACTTCGCCATCGGCGTTCACTTCACCCCGCAACGAGGTGAAGTAGAGGGCGCTGTCCGGCCCGGTGCGCGCACCGAACTCACTGTCGAAGCTGTTCACCGGCATGGGCAGGTGCTCGATCTGCACAAGCTGGTCGGGATCTGCCATCAGCTTCTTGGCCAGTAGGCAACCCGCTATGCCGTTGTCGGCGCGCTGTGCGATGAACGAGTCCTTCTTCCGTTCCTTCTGTTTTGCCTTGGCCCAGGTCTTTTCGGCATCGTCATACTTCCCGGTGGACATCTGCATTTCCGCCAACCAGCGCAGGGCTTCCGGATACTTTCGGGCATGGTCCTTCCGCTGCACCAGCTCATAGAATGTGGCGGCCTCGTCGTACTGGTTGCTCAAGCGGCAGGCTTCGGCATACTTCCACTGCGTGGCCATGATGCCGGGCTGCGCCTTCAGGGCTTCACCATAATAGCGGGAGGCGCCGTAATGCTCGCCTTGTGCCGCGGCCCTATCGCCCCAAGTGATGAACTGATCGGCGCTTTGGGCGGAGGAAGCCAGCGCCGATGCGGACAACAGCAACGCCAGAAGATACCGTATGATCACTGGGCCTTTCATCAGAGTTGGTCCGGGCAGGCTTTGAAGCGTACAGGGATCGATGCTCGTTTGCGGAATACCTTGATCGCGGTAACCTCGAAGCCGCCCCGGTTCCGGCTGGCGGGTTCGAGTCGGCTCAGGTTGATGTCGTAGCTCAGGCCGAAGGTCCAGTCGTCATGCTCCAGGCCGACATACAGATAGCCCGCATCCTTCGCCCGCATAAAGAGCCCGGCCTGCACCGCGCGCATCAGGTCCCAGCGGTCCAGCATGATGTAGCGTACCGCACCGCCGATGTCGAACTCGCGGAATTTGCCTTGTGCTTGCCACTGAAGCAACGGTAAGATGTCCAGCTTTTCGCTCACCGGAAATTGTCCGCCAGCGTGCAGCGTAGTGCGGGTATCGAGTGGCGAGGGCGAGCCCTCGAAGAGAGAGACATTCGGCGTGGTGAGGTTGAACAGGGCCAAGCCCGCTACAAAGCGGTGGCGTGCATCCGGCGCATACCGGTAGGCTGCTCCCGCATACACATCCATGCGCGAACGCGCTGTGCGGGTGAATTGCTCATCATTACCCAGGGAAGGGTCGTAGCTGAAGCCATTGTACTGGGCATCGAACCGAAGGGCGTTGTAGTCGATGCTCACATTGGTAAAGCCGAACTGCGCACCCGCTGTGATGCTATGCGCTTTCCCCTCACCGAAGCGTTCGGTCCAAGTGGCGCCAAGGTCTACGTGGAAGGTGTTCAGGTGCGAGGTGCCGGCGCGGTCGTTGTAGATCCATGCACCCATACCGAGCTTATCCACGCCTGAAAAATGCGCGGCATCGCCGCCTATTCCGAACGTGCTATAGGGTGCGGTCACGCTCCGCCATTGCTGCCGGTAGATCGCTCCGACGCGGTAGTCACCTTGGAACTGGCCGATGTTCGCAGGGTTCTGGGCATACGGAGCATTGAAGAACTGGGAGAAGTGGATGTCCTGAGCTTGGAGCGTGCCGGAGGTGAGCATGGTTGCCAGCCACAAGCCATAAGCCACAAGCTTTGGGGTCGTAAGCTTACGGCAGCAAGCTTGTGGCTTGAAGCTTATAGCTTGTGGCTTCCCGGCAAACATCATCGGATCACCGTGACATTACCCTTCGTGAAATACTCCTGCCCATCCACGCAATACGCCGTGAGCCAGTAGACATACACAGCGGGATCCACCGGCTTTCCCTTGTAACTACCGTCCCATCCCTCGTTCTGGTCAGTGGTAGCAAAGACCACTTCGCCCCAGCGATCGAAGACCTTGAAGTCCATCCGGGTGACGTGCCGACCACGCACGAATAGCACATCGTTATTGCCATCGCCATTGGGTGTGAAGGCGTCCGGAACGAAGATGTCCGGATCGCTACAGAGGAGCTCGTGTACGCGCACTTTTACCGAGTCCATGCGGGAGCAAATGCCATCGCTGACGGTTACGTAGAACGTGGTGGAAACATTCACTACGGCGGTTGGTGCGGCGATGGTGGAGTTGCTCACTGCGGCGGCAGGTAGCCAAGCATAGGTGACACCGTTCCCCGGCGTGGCTTGAAGCTGCACGGTGGTGCCGGCGAGCACCACGTCCTGGTCAACTGTGGCTGTCACTCCAGCGCCGCTCATCAAGGAAACATCCACCAAGGCGCTATCCGTCCAAGCACATCCGGTCGGGCTGGTGACCTTGGCCACGTACCAGGTAGGCATGGCGGGGCTCACCTGTATCTGCGCCGTGCCTTGTCCGCCAAGGATCAGGGCGGCAGGCGACCAAAGGATGGTGGATCCCGCATCGATCCCGCTCAGCGAAATGGTGGCGGTGTCATCTGAACAAATGGACACGTTCGGGGAGATGGCGGCTTGCGCCAGCGAGGCGCTCACTACCACTTGGCCCGTAGCATCGCAGCCACCTGCATAGGAGGCCTGCACGTAGTAGGTGCCCGGGAAAACCGGCGATAAGGTGGCCGTGCTGTCCGCCATCGAAGTGTTCAGCGTATCACTGAAGAGCGCGTTGGACGACCAGTGCCAAGTATTGGCGGTGCCCAGTGCATCGGCCACCAGGAGCAAGCTGTTCGTGGTACCGCAGATGACAATGGGATCCAAAGGCTGGAGCAGGGGAGCTTCCGGAAGAACGGTCACCTGTATGCTGGCCATGTCCTGACCGTTGCAGGCATCGGGATTGATCGCCGTCAAGGTGACGGTATAGGTGCCGGGCAGGGCATAGGTATGGGTGGGCGTCTGTGCCGTTGAACTGTTCCCATCGCCGAAGTTCCAGAGCCAAGTGGCCCCGAGGTTGCTTTGGTTGGTGAACTGGAATGCACCGGCTGCGCAGAGCAACTCGGGTGCCCTCGGGTCGGCGATCACCAGCGGTGCTTCGAAATCGAATTTGAAAACGCCGAGGTTGCAATTGAAGGAGTTGTTGGTGCTGCTCCAAGCATTGGGTGTGGTGGGGAAATCGTCGTGGTGCCCGCAGCCGGCACACACCGCGCCATACACGCGGCCGCGTCGATCGAAGCGGCTGGTACCACCGTCCACATGCTCGTAGCTCTGGGCGCCGCCGAAGTAGGTGGCGTAGGAGAGGCCGGTCATGTTGATGTCGAACACCGCGAGGTAGAAGTCGTTGCCATCGGTGGTGGTCTGGAAGGCATCCGCTGTGATGGGAAGGCCGTAGGTGGTCAAGGTTCCCAGCACGGCGCTACCCCATCCGCTGATGTAGATCTTGTCGCAGTAGTCCACCAGAAAGGCCGTGGGAGAGATGTTCGGCACGCCGACGCCCGGACCAAAAAGCGCCCCGAAACGGGCGCTCCAAACAGTGGTGGTGAGATCGTTGGACAGCTTCGTCAGTAGCTGGCCACCTGTGGTAACGAAGTAGGTGGTGCCACTGATCAGGTCGCCTGCCGGAGCATTGGTCTGGCCGAAGAGGTAGATGTCGTCGTTCTCATCGATCCCCACGAAATAGAACTGGTCGTACCCGGTGCTTCCGTAATAAGTGGAGGCCAAGAGCGTGCTTCCATCCGGCGTGAAGGCGGCTACGAAAGCATCGGCTTGCCCGCCGTGGTTCACAGTGGAAACCGCACCGGGAGTGGTGGGTAGATTGATGGAGGTGGTGCCACCGGTGATGAAGATGTTCCCATTGCTATCCTGCTCCAGCGAATAGGCGGCATCCACCTGCGTGCCGCCGAATAAGGTGCTCCAGACCAAGGTGGTGAAGTCCGGGGTCATTTCGAACAACACGGCATCGTGGCTGCCCCCGGTGAAGTAGGTGCGGTATGCCCCGGCGGTGGTAGGGAAGTCGGTGCTCTGGGTGCAACTCGCCACCAGAATGTTGCCAGTGGGGGTGACCTCCACTTCGCCGCGCATGTCATCCGCGTAGTTGAAGTGCAGTGCCACCGAGTTGTTGATGCCGTCGTTGGCGCTACCTCCGATGTAGGTGCTTCCCAGCAATTGCGAACCGTCCGCGCTGATCCGTGACAAGATCATGTCCGTTCCCAAGGGATAGCGCGTTCCGATGCCGATCGGCGTGAAGGAAGTGCCGCCAGCGAAGGCGGACTGGAAAGCGCCGGCAGTGGTGGGGAAGTTGGTGGAACCCGTGGTGCCCAGCACGATCAATTCACCTGTTTCGTTCACGATCAAACTGTGGGGCAGATCATCGCCGCTGCCACCCAGGAAGGTGCTCCAAACGAGGAATGAACCCGTGGTGTCCCACTTGGTGAGGGCGATATCCGTGCCGGGGTTCTGGTTGCCGGTGCCGCCGTTCCAGGTCACATCGTAAGCGCCTACGGTGGTGGGATAGCCTTGGCCGAATGCACTGCTGCCGGAGTAGAGGAAACCTTGGTCATCGAAGGTGGCGGAGTAGCCGAAGTTGTCCGAGGTGGAACCGGAGTAGCTGCTGAATGAAAGGATGGGGTCGATCACCAGTTCCAGCTGCGGATCATAGGTGCCCAGTGCAAAGGAGACCTTGCCACCCTTCAGCGCATAACGGCATTCCACCCGTTGTTGCTGGCCATCTTTCATCTGGTAAGCCAGTGGAAGCTCATCTATCAGGTCGCCCAAGCTGGTGCCCACGATCAAGCGGCCCCCCTGCAAGCGGATGGCATCGGCGCCGTCGTAGGTGAAGCGGGCTTGCGCAGGATCGGCACCCGGTGCCACCACCAGGTCGTATTTCAATACTTCACCGCCCCGGCGAATACGCAGGTCGATCCCCGGGTAAAGGTCCTGCTGCACCACGCCGGAGAAGGCATGCGCGTTGGAGGCCCAGCGGCTTTCATCTTTCCCGAGGAAGTAGTTGTAGGTGCCTTGCTGAACCCCGATCCCCTCGCTGCGTTCCGGCCCCGTTGCACCGAGAAAACGAAGGCGTAATGCGTGGTGGCGGAAGGTGCGCGAGGCATTGGCATCGTAGTCTTCCACATGGCCGGCATGCAGTTTCGAAATGGCGCCGGCATCATATCGGTCGATCAGGATGGAGCCCGGTTCGATCCACAGCTCGGCGTCGGGCGCGGTGGCTCGGAACGTGACCTGAGCAGGCCACTGCCCCCGGTTCTCAATGAAGCGCAGGGCGGGCTGTGCAGCCAGCTCCAAGCAGGGCAACAACGCGAATGAGAGCAAAAGGTGGATGGAACGCATCGGTATTGAGACGCCCCAAAGTAACCACGCGTTGTCACCGGAGGAATTTGTGCGCTTCCGGCACCGTTAGACTTCGATCCCGATCAGCAGCACATCATCCACTTGGGCCTGGTCGCCCATCCACGCGTCAAAGCGTTGGCGGAGCATGGTGGCTTGTTCCTGCATGGGCAGCGCTGCCGTTTCCTCGATCCACTGGATCACACCGGAAACCTTCAGCTTCTTGCCATGCTCACCACCGAACTGGTCCGGCATTCCATCCGTGAAGAGGAAGATCCGGTCGCCGGGCTCCAAGGGACTGTCGATCCTGTCGAACGTTTGTTCGCTACCGTCGCTGAGCACGCCTCCGATGGAACGGCGGGTGCCCCGTTCGCGGAGGAGCTTTCCATTGCGCATGATCAGCAGGTCATGCATGGCGGAGGATGCCCGTAGTTGCAAGCTCTCCATATCGATCTCGCAAATGCTGATGTCCATGCCATCGTGATGGTTCTCATCACCCCCTTGATAGCGCAGCACGGTGCGGAGTTCCTTGTCCAGACTGGTAAGCAACACATCGGGTGAGTTCACCTCCTTCTCCGCGCTCAGTTCACGCAGGAGCATGCTGCCGATCATGCTCATGAACGCGCCGGGCACACCGTGGCCGGTACAATCCGCACAGGCCAGGATGAACTTCGGACCGAAGCGGCGGAACCAGTAGAAATCGCCGCTTACAATGTCACGCGGACGGAATACGATGAACGAGCTGGGGAAGTGTTCGGCCAAGAGGTCTTCTTGTGGTAGGATGGCTTGCTGAATGCGCCGGGCGTAAGTGATGCTGTCGGTGATGTCCTTGTTCTTGCCTTCCAGTTCCTCGGTCTTGGCTTGTAGTTCCCGGGTGCGCATCCGTAGGGTGCGCTTGAGGAGCTCGCGGTTCTTGCGCTGCCGGCGCTCCCGCAAACGGATGAAGGCGGAGATCGCCATGAGCAAGGCGATAATGGAGAGGGCGATGAACCAATCGCGCTTCCAGATAGGCGTCTGGACAGTGACCTTCAAACGTGCCGTGTTCTCCGAAAAATCGCCCCCGGCCATGGCCGCTTGTACCAGCAGGGTGTAGTTCCCTTCAGCGATGCGCATGTAGTAGGCGGATCCCTGCGTGGTCTCGGTCCAGTCCGCATCGTACCCTTCGAGCTTATAGCGGTAGCGTACCCCATCGGGATCGGCCAGGCTGATCCCAAGGAACTCGAACTGGATGCGATAAATATCCGGAGGTAGTACAATGGGACCGCTCGGATCGATGTCGCGACCGGAGACCTTCAATCCTGTGATGATCACCGTGGGCGCACGCACGCTGCGCACGTCCTTCACCGAGGCATAGCGCAAGAGCCCCTTGTCCGTAGCGAACCACATGTTCCCGTCCGGGCCGATGGCCATGGTGTTCATCCTGCGGTCCGGCTCTATACCGAACTGGTCGGTGAAAGAGAGCACTTTGCGGCTGTATCGATCAATGCGACTGGCCCCTCCGCGATGGATGGCCCAGATGCCACTATGGCCATCCGAGGCGATCGAATAGACATGGTCGGAAAGCAGACCATCCGCCTTGCTCACACCCATCACCACATCTCCCTTCATGTAACGAACCCCACTGCCGTTGGTGCTGAACCAGAGGGTGCCCAAGCTGTCCTGCGCGATGCCGGTGACATGGACCGCATTGCCCTGTTCGGTGAGGGTGAAGCTCTTCACCTCGTCCCCGCTGATCATGCTCACCCCGCCGTTGTTGCACGCCACCCAGATCCGGCCTTGTTCATCCTTGAACAGCGCGTTCACTTCATTGTGGAGCAAGCCATTGCTGGTGGTCAGGTGCCGCATGCCGGCGGGGCCGAGCCGAAAGACGCCATTACTGGTTCCTACCCAAACATCGGCTCCATTGGACACCAGCGCGTGGACCTTTCTGCTCATCAGGTCGTCCCGGGTGGGAACGTGTGCGAAGTGGCCATGGGTGTCCTGTTGATACAGCCCGTGGTTTGCTGTGCCCGCCCATAAGCCACCCTGTGGGTCCGCTGCCAAAGCGGTGATGTCGTCCGGTGGAAGACCGTTCGCAAAGCCCAGTGTGTCCAGGTGCCGCATGTCCGTGCTGTTGGCATGCAGGATCCCGCCGGGGATGGTGAACCAGATGTTATTCCCTTGGAAGGTGATGGCACGCACATCCTGTGCTGCAGCTGCATCCGCTGCGTAGTGCACCACGGCGCGGTCCAACAGCCGCGCCAAGCCCAGCCCGAACCGACCGAACCAGAGGTTGTTCTCGCTATCAGGAAGCACCACGCCCACATTGTCGCTTCCCAAGCCGTTCTCCGCGCCATAATGAAGCAACGAGGTGATGCTGTCCCCGGTCACATCCATCTCATACGCCCCGTTCCCGAAGGTGCCGAGGATCAGCTGTCCATAGGCCCCCATCTTCAGGTCCCTTATGTGCAGTTCACCAAGGCCGGTGTGCGTACCCATGTGGGCGACCTCGGTAGCTGCGCCGTTGTTGAAGAGGAAGGTCACAACGCCTTCACCTTCCGTGCCCGCATAGATCCGATCCTGTTGCGGTCCCATTACCAAACCGTGGACGGGAGCGCTCACCACGTCGCTGAAGGCCGGGGAGATGGAGAAGGAGTTGCCCTTCTCCGGATGTAGTAGATGGAATCCATCGCTGGTCCCCGCGAGCAAGCTGTGGTCCTTCATGACCAACAAGCTGTACCAAAGAATATCCTCCTTGCTCGCGACCAAGCGGCACCTATCATGTGCATCCACATGCAGCACGCCATCGTTCTGCGCCAGCGCCCAGATGCCGCCATTGCCGTCATCCACGATCGCGTTGATGCTGCTGTTGCTTTGCCCGCCGGTGAACACTTTCCGGAAGGCACCATGCTCGAAAATGGAGAGGCCTCCTTCACTATGCCCGAACCAGATCCTACCATCCGGAGCCGGATGAATGGTGGAAACGAAGTTCTCTGCGAGGCTGTCCGCTGTGGTGAACATGGTGACGCGCTGGCCATCATACCTCCCGGCGCCATCGCCCGTACCGATCCACAAGCGCCCTGTTGCATCCTGCGCCAGTGCATGCACGAACGGGTTCCTCAATCCTTCCGCCGGCCCTATGGGTTTCAGCTTGTAGGTCTGGCCATGCACCAGCCCCCCGAGGGTTGCGGCGATGGCGGCAATGAGGAACCGCGTAAGGAGCAACCTCATTTGATCTTGGTGACCGCGATGGTGGGCTTGTACTGAGGCACGCCGCCGATGGGCACGGTGAAAAAGGGAAGCAACGCCCCGTACTGGTTGCGGATGTAGAACACGACGTTGTTGTTCTTGATCGCACCATCGGCCCGCTTGATGAAGCGGATGTCCAACGAGGTGTTGAGCTCTTGCTTCACCACGTGGTGGACACTGCTTACCCATTGGTTGTCCCCGCTGGTGGCTACCGCATCGCCTTGCTTGGCCACGGAAACCATGCGGATGGAGCCATCGCCATCCCAATCGAAGTTGCTCTGTTTCACACTGATCACCCGGTCGTCCACATAAGGGTAGATGTGCGAGACCTCCTTCGGGTCGTCGTGCAGTCGGAAGCTGTACTCAAAGGTGAAGGCATTGCCGCCCTCCACGGCTTCGTTGGCATCCGACTTGGAGCTCATGAAATAGCGGTACAGGTTGCCATCGTCGCCACTTTTTCCTTGCGCGATCACCTTGAAAACGCGGCCGCCATACTCGGGCATGTCCTCGCCGGAACTGGGGTCGAAGGGGCCGAAGGTGTACCACTTCTGATCGTACTGGATGTTCGCACCGAAGTCGCGAGAGGCAAGCAGGTTGCCGCTGCGGTAGTTGCCTGTGGGGTCGGTTTCACGCGCATCCGGATCGGAGATGCACCCCTTGCCGCCGTAGACGGAGAAGTTGGTGACGGTATTGAACTCGCCCTTGGCCTCATCGAACGCACCCGAGCAATCCGGATCGAACACACGGATGTAGATCGGTACGATGGTGGTCTTGGGCACCACGAAGAAGAAGGTCTGGGAAAAGTCGTCGTCGCCCCAGGAGGTCTGGCTGTTCGCGCCGAAGGTGACCAACCAGGGGATGTTCTCCTCAGCGGCCGGTACAGGCTGGGCATGGCTGGCCAAGTACAAGAACGCCATGGCGACGAGAAGGGAAATGCTTCGTGTCATGGGGTAGGATCTGTTAAGGTATCGCGTACGGATAAGTGGAATTCCACCCTCCGGTTCTTGGCGCGTCCCGCCTCGGAGGAGTTCTCCGCCACGGGCTTGTCCTTGCCATAACCGATCGGCACCAGGCGTGCCGTGGCGATGCCGTGCCGGGTGAAGTAGTCCGTGATCGCCTGCGCCCGGGCTTGGGAGAGGGTCATGTTGGTGTTGGCATCTCCCACCGCATCGGTATGCGCCTCGATCACAAGGTCCACTTGAGGATACTTCTGTAGAATGGCCAGCACACGGTCCAGCGTAGCATTGAAGCTTGTGTCAAAACTGCTTGCACCGGTGCGGAAGCGGATGGTGGAGAATTTCAAGGAGCCATTGTTCAGCGCTTCCAATGGCAGGCTTTCAGCTTGCACAAGGTCGAGGTCCTTATCCACCTTCAGGCCCTTTACTTCGCTCTTTTCGAACCCGGCCGTGCGGGCCAGTTGATAGGCGTTGTAGACGGCCAATGGAGTGGTGCCGGTCCCAATGGAATAGGTGTATTCACGATCGGTAGGCATGAAGCGCTCGATAATGGAGTAGAAGGAGCGCACAGGTATGAAGCGTGCATCGTTGAGGGCCAATCGATCTTTTGAAGCCAGCAACTGCACACTGTACGAAACGTTCTCAGCACCCAGGGAGCCGAGGTGCGCATTGTCGTATGGCAGTGAGCTATAGCTGAACTCGCCGCTACCAGTGCTTTTAGTGGCTGCATTGCTGTAAGAAGAGGCGGCAACCGGTCCGTCGATCACGAACACGTTGCGGGAAACGCAGTGGTTCTGGTATCCGCCCTTTCCATCGGGTCCACCGATCAGGTCGAGGCGCACGGTGTAGGTGCCGATCTGCGCATACGCGTGATCCACTTGTTCACCGGTGGCGAAGCTTCCATCGCCCAGGTCCCAATGGGTTTCCAGCGGCGTGAAGCCGGGCAGGTTGGTATGCCGCGTGTCGATCACCACCGATCCGCCGATGTGAATGCTGTCCGGCGCATTGATATAGGCTTGTTCCTCATCCAATACTTCGAGGTCGTAGCTCACCTGGTTGAAGTAGACGCTCTGGCTCAGCGTATCGATCAGGTTCAGCTTTACGGTGTAGGTGCCGTTGTCCGTGTAGCAATGGTCGGCCGAGAGGCCACGGCTCGTGTTGCCATCGCCGAAATCCCATTCGTAGCGTAGCGGTAGGCTGTCCGTGCCGGCGGATCCGACATCCTCGAAATGGAAGCAGTAGTTGATCGCTTCCTGCTCCACGCAATTGCGGAACGGCTGTGGCTTTTGGGTGAACCGATAGATGCGGTCGCGACCCTCCCGGTTGGAGCTGAAGTAGCCGGATTCACCATCCGCATGGGCTGCGTAGCCCAGGTCGTTCCCAGCGGAGTTCAGGGGTGCGGGCAAGGCCGCCGGAAGCGAGAATTCACCGAATTCAAAAGGGCTGGTATAGATGTCCAATTGGCCCAGACCTCCGGCCCGGTCCGAGGAGAAATAGAGCTGGCCCTGTGCGCCGATGGAAGGGAAGGCCTCGTTGGCCGCGCTGTTCACCGCTCTTCCGAGGTTCTTCAGGGCGGACCAGCCTTCCGTTCCCCGCTGGCTTACATACAGATCCATTCCGCCGAAGCCGCCGGGGCGGTTGGAGGCGAAGTACAGCGACCGACCATCGGCGCTGAAGGCGGGTCCCATGGTAGAAAAGTCGGTTCCGTTATGTGCGAAGGCGATGGCCTCGGACCATTCCTTGCCTTGCTTCACAGCGAAGAACAACCCCAGCTGATCGGAGGAACGCTTGCCGGATTGAATGTTCCGGGTGAAACAGATCGTATCGCTGCTCGCGGTGAATGCGGCGGGGCCATCGTTGTACTTCGTACACAAGGAACCTTCCATCAGGCGCGGTGTGCCCGGCTTTCCATTGCGCAAGGGGATCAGGTAAAGATCCGCCAAGGGCAGTTCCGATCCTGCGCCTGTGTATGCAAGGGCCTGTGCCCGTTGGCGTATGGAAGTGATCACCAGGTTGCTGTCCACCAAGGTGGGCGCATAGTCCTCGCCCGCCGGCCGGATATCCAAAGGCTCCACGGTGTAGAGCACTTGGGCAGCTGCAGGGAATGCGCCGAACAGGAGGAACGGTAGTAGGTATCGGGTCCTCATCAGAAGTAGCGGGGATCCTTGGCCTTCACCTCAAAGCCGAATTCATACTGTAGCATCACTTCATGCGTGCCTTGCTGATAGCCGCGGATGGCATTAAGGGCCATGTCGTAGGAGTAGCCAACAGTGAATTGCTTGTTGGGCATCACCTGCAGTGAAAAGCATACGGCATCATCCACGCGGTAGCTGGCACCGAGCCAGAAGCGGCCCTTCCAGATCATGTTCAGGTTGAGGTCTGCTAGCACGTCTTCACCACCGGCCTTCCGCACCAGGATCGAGGGCTTCAGCTTGATGTCGCGGTCCATATCCACCAGGAATCCGGCCGTGAGCATGGGCTGGTATTGGCTGGCCTTGTTGTCCATTTCCCAGCGATCACGATCTGTATCGTGGCGCTGGCTGATGAAGTAGGGCAGGGAAAGTCCAGCGAACCAGCGCGAAGTGGAGTAGTAGGCACCTGCACTGAAATTGGGGAGCAATACCCCCCGGCTGTCCGTGGCGAATTCCACATCACCCGGAGTTACCGTGCGCACGGCCGTCCAATCAGCCTGCATCATCTTCAGTCCTAAACCCAAGCCCAGCGCAAGTTTGCCGTTGCCCATGCGCATCCGATAGGCGTAGTTGCTCATCACGCCCGTTTCACGGCTCACGCCGATGCGGTCGTTGTAGATCGTAAGGCCCAAGCCCACCTTCTTACCATTCAAGGGGGAGTGAACACTGAGCACCTGCGTGGTGGGAGCACCTTCAAAGCCCACCCACTGGTGGCGGTAGCTGAGGTTGGCGGTAAGCGCCTCCCGGCTGCCGGCATAGGCGGGGTTGATCAGTAGCCCGTTAAAGAGATACTGCGTTGTGAGCGGCGTATGCTGCCCGAAGGTGACCGCTGCCCAGAGCATGGTGAAACACGTCGATATGAGGCGTCCCGCTTTCATCGCTTGATGATGACCTGTCCGTTATAAGTGGCACCTTCCCGATTGAACTTGAGCACATAGAAGTAGGTGTCGTTCCTGAGCGGCGAACCGGCGCTTCCTTGACCGTTCCACTCATTGGCATAGCCGGTTGCTTGGTATACCACCTGCCCCCAGCGGTTGAAGATGGTGAGCTCATTGTCCGGGTACACATCAATGCCGACGATCTCGAAGTTGTCGTTCACGCCATCGCCATTGGGAGAGTATCCCGATGGGATGAAGAGGTCCCGCACCACAAGGATCACCGTGTCCATCTTGAAGGGACACACCCCCACACGCGCACTGAGCAAGAAGCTGTTGGTGCCGATCGCCAGCTCGCTCACTTCCGTGGAAAGCTCTTCCGGGTTGTGGATGTATCCGGATCCTTCCAAAAGGGTCCAGCGTGTTTCCGTGGCACCGTCGACGACGCCCTGCAGTTGGAAGCTGCGCTGGATGTTCCAGCTTTCATCCGGGCCGGCATACACCTCGCCCAATTGCTCGGGTGTGTGGAAGCTGACCAGCACGGTGTCGGCGTTGGCACATGCCCCGTTGGCTACGGTCCAGTGCAATTCATAGGTGCCCGGTTCGCTTACTTCGATGGTGGCATCGAATCCACCCACCGAGCTAAAGGTCACGTCGCTGCTGGTGCTCCACTGTCCTGTGCCGAAACTCGCTGAAGCATGCATGCTGGCAACAAGGCCGCATACAGCGAGGTCATCGCCCGCATCGGCAAGGGGGGATGCCAGCACCACAAGAGTGCCCATTGCACTTGCTTGGCAGCCATTCTCCGTTACGGTGTAGGTGAGTTCGATCGAAGAGGAAGATCCTTGCACCGTGATGTTGGCGGGATTGAATAGAGAGCTTCCCGGGTTCACGCCAGGGCCGCTCCACGTCCCTCCAGCTGCTCCTGTAACGAATGCAACCAATTGGAGAGGTGCGTTGGAGGAGCAGATGGGATCCGGCGAACTCCAAGCTGCGGAAGGCACCGCTGTCAGCGACACCGCTACCATGCTGTTCGCCTGAGCACACGGACCTGTGCCGCTCACGGTGTACGTGTAGTTGCCTGCGTTCATGGTGGTAGGGTCGAACTGCCCACCGATGGGTTGCCCCAGCGGATCGGTCCATTGGCCACCCGACATAGGAGTACCCTCCAAGGCAGTGAATAGACCAATGGCCGATGCATCGCTGCAGAGCGTGAGGATTCCGCCGTCGCCCGCATCCGGCGCGGTATGCACTTGGATGGATACAGAGGCCGTGGTGGCAGGGCAATCCGCAAGGCCGTTCACGGTATAGAGGAGGGTGCCAGAAGCATCCGCGGTCGGATCGAACCAACCTGTTCCGTTGCTCCACGTGCCACCTGCATCAGCGCCGGGCAAGAAACCGATCAGGGCAAAGGCAGTGGCGCTGCTACAGACCGTGATGCTCGTGTCCAGACCAGCATGCGCGTTGGGGTGTACCACAATATGGACCACCGCGCTGTCCACTTGGCAGCCACTGGTGTTGGCCACCGTGTAGAGGTAGTCGCCGGGTGTATCCGTTGCAGGATCGAATTCATCAGGGATGGTTTGGCCTTGGAACCACCAGGATCCGCCCGCTTGGGCATCCGGGCCTAAGAAGGGGAAGAGGGAAGATGAAGCACCACCAGCACAGAGTTCGGCGATGCTATCCGTTCCTGCATTCGCAATGAATGGATCCACAATGGTGATGGTGGATACACAGAAGGAGGTGTTGCCGCTTGCATCGGTCACGAACAGCGTATCCGCGTTCACACCCACATCGGCGCAGCCGAATACTAGTTGACCGGCGGCCCAGTGCGTGATGCCATCGTTATCCGAGGATCCCGAGTCCAGGTCGACCGCATTCAAGTTGACCGTGCCAGATGTGCTTAGGTGCAGAAGCGTGTCGCGGCAAAGCGCCACCGGCGAAATGCTATCCAATACGGTGACGTTGGCCATGCAGGAATCGGTGTTGCCCGAAGCATCCGTAATGATCAACTGCACGTTGTGGTCACCAGCACCTTGTAGCGTGGAGGGTACCACCACACGCGCGCTGATGTTGCAATTGTCCGTGCTTCCGGCATCTACATCCGTGAGCGGGATCTGGGCAAGGCCATCCGCATCCATGTAGACCGTTGCGGCTTGGCATTGTGCCACTGGAGCAAGCGTATCATGCACGGTGACCTGCGTGGTGCAAGTCGCGCTGTTGCCGCTGGCATCTGTGGCGGTGAGGGTCACCTCCTTCGTTCCGATATCGGTACAACTGAAGGTGCTTTGTGAAGCACTGAAGGTCAGCGGGCCGCAGGCATCGGTACTTCCGTTGTCCAAGGCACTGGCCGCGATGGTGGCTTGCCCGGAAGCGTTCAGGTAGACATCGGTCGCCTGGCAGATCACCACCGGCGCCACGGTGTCGAGCACCGTCACCTGTGCGATGCAGAAGCTGGTATTCCCGCTATTATCCGTAACGGTCAGCGTATCGGTTACCGTGCCTAGATCCGCACAGGTGAACACTGTTTGGCTGGCGCTGAAGCCCACGATGCTGTCGTTATCCACGCTTCCGCCATTCAGGATACTGGCGAGAATGGACGTTTCTCCCGAGGCATCCAGGTATACGGTGATAGCGGCGCAGATCGCTGTGGGTGGTGAATTGTCCACCACATGAACGATGGTTGAGCAGACGCTACTGTTCCCGGCTGCGTCGGTTGCCGTAAGGGTTACCTCATGGTCGCCCACGGAGTTGAAGTGCTGTGGCGAAACGCTCATGGAGGAGAGCGTGCAATTGTCGGAGCTGCCATCGTTCAGCATAGCTGCGGTCACATGGGCCCAACCGGTGTCATCCACATTCACGGTGATCTCACGGCACAGAGCAATCGGAGCGGTTTGGTCCGTCACCTTTACGGTCTGCGTGCAAGTGGCGGTGTTACCGCTGATGTCGGCAGCGGTCCAGGTCACGGTGGTCGTTCCCAATGGAAATGTGGAAGGTGCGTCGTTCGTCAGGGATACAACATCGCAGTTGTCCGCGGCCACCGGGTTTCCAAGGTTCACACCGGTGGCGTTGCAGCCATTATTGGCGGCTACCTGAACGGTTGGAGGGCAGGAAAGGGTAGGAGGCGTTATGTCCGTTACCGTGACGTGTTGGGTGCACGTGTTCGTGTTCCCTGCATTGTCCATCACGGTCCAGGTGACCGTGGTGACCCCCAAGGTGTAGGAGGATGTTGCATTGTTGCTCACGGATGCGATCGCGCAGTTGTCCGCCGTCACAGGAGTTCCAAGGTTCACCGAACTCGCAGCACAGCCGGCAGTGGCCGTGGCGATCCTGTCCGCAGGGCAGGTAATGCTGGGCGGCGTGTTGTCCGTAACGGTCACCGTCTGGATGCAGGTGCGCTTGTTCCCGCTGGCATCAGTGGCCGTCCACACCACGTTGGTGATCCCGAGCGGGAAGGAGGAAGGGGCATTGTTCGTTACGGTGACCGATCCGCAGTTGTCGCTGGCCACCGGTGTGCCGAGCACAACGTTCAGGGCACTGCAACCTGCATTGGTATTCACCGCTACTGCAGCCGGGCACGTGATGGTCGGCTTCACGGTGTCCAACACGGTGA
This sequence comes from Cryomorpha ignava, assembly GCA_040391235.1. GTDB lineage: Bacteria > Bacteroidota > Bacteroidia > Flavobacteriales_F > PHOS-HE28 > PHOS-HE28. Next base: position 334,493 of record JBEBYG010000001.1, on the reverse strand, counting down.
TGGTGAAGTTGCAGGTGGAGACATTCCCGAAGGTGTCCGATGCCCGGATGGTCACCACGGTGTTCCCCAATGGGAACTGACCGCCGGAGGCATGCGCAGGGTTCTGCGGAATGATGGTCAACGGCCCCGGGCAGTTGTCCGTGGCGGTCGGCAGGGTGTAGTTCACCACGGGGGAGCAATCCGTAGCAGAGGCGTATGCCGTGATGTTCCCGGGGCAGCCGGCCAGTACAGGCGCAATGTTATCTGCAGCCACCACTTGGACCATATTGCTCATCGCGGCAGGGCAACTACCGCTGGTCAAGCGGGCCCGAAGCCGCGTGGCGGTAGCGGTAGCGGGGAGCGTATAAGTTGCTTGGTTGGTCGTGTCGTTCACCCAGGTCGTGCCTCCGTCGGTGCTCACCCTCCAGATGATGCTGGTGCCACTCTGGCCGGTAAGCACCAGCTGCATTTCGGTGCCGAGGCAAGCACTTCCGCCACCGCTCAGCGTGCCACCCAATGCGGGCGCATCGATCTGGATCACCTTGGTGGTGCTGTAACAGGACACGGTATAGGTAATCCACTGAGGACCGGTGAGCTCAGCCGGAGTGAAGGTGGAACCGTTCACCCCGAGGCCGCTCCAGGTTCCGCCGAGCAGCGTTCCGGCCTTGAACCGGAAGGCATCGATCACGAAGGGCACGATGCTCTGCGCATCCTCCTTTTGCACGCGTATGTAGCGGGAAGCTATAGGCAAGGTGAAGTTCCCGCCAATAAAGCTGGTGGAAGTAGTGCTGGTTGGCTCAGGGACCAATGTCCAAGTGGTTCCGTTCGGTGATACCTCGATCTTCGGCTTCGCGGCAACCGCACCGGTGGTGGCCTTGCGCCAGACCAATTGAACGGTTCCACCAGCATCCAGCTGCTCGCCCAGGTCCACCCCGAGGGAAGAGCCGTTGGTAGTGAACTGTACGCCGTTCCCATCGGGAGCGCCAAGGGCGGCCGAGAGGTTGGATACCCCGCTGTTGCTGATGATCGCTACGGCATTTCCGCCGTGCAACGGTGTCAAAAGTGCATTCAGGTCGAGCGGCCCGGAGCCTTGGCAATAGGCGGTGGGAAGCTCGAAGTTGGAAGGGTTGGGCCAGAGCGATGGACCGGTATCGGAAACACGGCCGAGAAAGAGGTCCAAGGAATTGGAGTAGCCGCCGAGGAAGAGCGCACCGTTCTTGCCGACCGCAACGGCCTGCAGCACATCGTCATTCACCTCCGCGACCGGCATGAACCATTCGGACTCACCAAAGGAGGTGAAGCGCGCAGCGAACATCTCCTTGCCGGAGCTGCCGCCTGCCGTCGTTCCATCGTCCCAAGTGATCTGGTTGGTGTAGGTGCCGGAGAGGTATACTTCGCCTTTGGGCCCCACATCCAGGTCCAAGCCGGAATTGGCGTGCGACACAGGGCCGGTGGCGGTGCGCAGCCAAGCGGTGTTCCCATTGGCTTTGCCCAAGGCAGCAAGGAACAGGAAGTCATGTGGGTTCCCGGGAAGGCTGGTGAGGGCCCGTGAAGGGAAGAGGCTGTTGTTGTGCGTACTCCCGGCCACGTAGATGTTCCCGCAGCTTCCAGGGTCCGCGGCAATGGCACCGAACGAGATGCTCGGGCCCCCCGGGTTCAGGATGTTCCGCGCCCAGTTCAGGTTGCACGATTGATCCACGCTCAGCACGAACAGGTTGTCCCCGCTGGCCAATCCGTTCCAGGTCACCGCAGCGGTCCCGCTCGTGTTCCGCCAGCGGAAGCCCGTGTTGGTCTGGAAGTAGCCGGTGGTGTAGAGGTTTGTTCCATCCGTCGCCAGTTTCCCAGCAAAGTCATTCCCATCGGTACCCCCGCTGCAACTGGCCACGAAGGTTCCGGTAGCGGTGTATTTGGCGATGAAGACGTTCTGGCTATTATGGATCTCGGATGTGGGAGTGGTGCTTCCCGTGAAGGTGATCCGCTGTCGATAATCACCCGTGATGAATATGCCGGAGGAGAGCGCGACAATGCCCGTGCCGCGATCATCCCCGTAAGGACCGGATACGGACCGTATCCAGTTCAATGAACCATCTGAGGCTGCATAGGAGGCCACCATGATATCGCTGCCACTGGCAGATCCCAGGTTGATGATCCCGTTCAACAGGCTCCCCACGCTCAGGCTGTTCTGGAAGGAACCCGTCACATAGATGTTCCCATCGGGGCCAATGGAAACAGCGTTCAATTCGTCCGATCCCGAGCCGCCCAAGGTCTTCGCCCATACCAGCGAACCATCCAGGTTCAGCTTTATCAGAAAACCATCGCGCCGGGGTATGAGTAAATTGAATGCTGAGAGGCCATAGGGGGCACCGCCATAGGTCATCCCTACCGCATAGATATAATTGTTCAAGGTGTCCACGGCAATGTCCCGCACATCATCCCCGTAGATGTTATTCCCTACAGTAGGGGAGCGCCAGTCAAAGGGAACGGGTTGCGCCTTCAACGCAACTACGCTCATTCCTGTGATCAGGAACAGGGCGAGAAGTAGTTTGGGGAACGGAGATGTAGGCCTGGGAGAAACGATCATTCGTCGATGCCTATTGGAGCTTAGGCTGGGTGAATAATTTGTTCGTCGGCCTTCGATACGGGATTTTACGTAGTTGGTTTCAACTGATGGCCCGCCGATGAAGCATCTCCGAGTGGGCGGAGCGCGTGTGATCACAACGTGTGCGTCGCGCGGCAACACGATACGAGGCGCCGTGGCAGAGCCCGCCTATCACAAGCAGGTACTGGTAGCCTTTCTTTAGTGCAAGGGCTCAAGCGCCGTCCGGCTCGTCGATCGCTGCCGTCGCTTGCTTCCGCGATTCCAACTGCTGCCCGAACCTGTAATACTGGTCCAACTGGTCGCGTAAGCGGTAGAAACGGAAGAAGCCCACAACCAAGAAGAGCACACAGAGCAGCAGCGATAGGTAGCCCACATACAACAGGTCACCATAGCCCTCGATCTGGATCAAGGCGATGCCGCCGATCAGTAAGTACAGGGAAGAACGGATATAGCTCATCAGCGTACGCTCGTTGCTCAAGCGTGTGCGCTCCAAGGCCAAGTGGTCGCGCAGGATCAACGGCTCCCGGTTCCGGAAAGCAGGCTGCTTCAGCCGGAGCATCCGTTGCAGGCGGTAAAGGCGCGTATCCATCTGGGCGTGAAAATACGGAAGGAACAGGGCGGACAGCAAAGTAGCTCGCCAACGATCCCCCAGCGAATTCAGGCCCCGACCATCCTCAGTACCCACCTTCCGGAAGAGGACTATCTTGCCGCGCCCCTTCTCCAAGTGGGGTAAAAACCACATCCATCAAGTCCCTTTGCATGAACCGTTCCCGTTCGTCCGTCCTTGTTATTTCCCTGTTCCTCTTTCTCCAGCCTTTTACGCTCCGTGCGCACGAGGGCATGTGGCTGCCCACGCTCTTGAAGGCCATCCAAGGGGACCTGCAAACCGCAGGTCTCCAGATCACTGCGGAGGATATCTACAGCGTCAACAACAGTTCCATCAAGGATGCCGTGGTGCTCTTCGGTGGCGGTTGCACGGCCGAGGTCGTCAGCACACAAGGGCTTATCCTCACCAACCACCACTGCGGCTTCAGCCAGATCCAGCAGCACAGCTCCATGGAGCACAACTACCTGCGCGATGGCTTCAACGCCGTCACCTTGGCGGATGAGCTCCCCAACCCCGGCCTCACCGCCACCTTCATCGTGCGCATGGAGGATGTGACCGACCGCATGCAGGCCGCCTTCACCCCGGGCATGAGCGAAGGGGAGCGCGATGCGGCAGCGCGGGAACTGGGCGATGCCATCAGCAAGGAAGCCACCGACGGAACTTCACACACCGGCGTGGTGCGCCCCTTCAACTACGGCAACAGCTGGTACCTCATCATCAGCGAAACCTTCCGCGATGTGCGCATGGTCTGCGCCCCGCCCAGCGCCATCGGCAAGTTCGGCGGCGATACCGATAACTGGATGTGGCCCCGCCATACCGGCGACTTCAGTGTGTTCCGCATCTATGCTTCCCCCGAGAACACCGCAGCGGACTATTCGGCGCAGAACATTCCCTACACGCCCAAGCACAGCCTGCCCATCGCCTTGGATGGTGCCCAAGTAGGGGAGTTCGCCATGATCTTCGGCTTTCCCGGAAGCACCCAGCGCTACCTCCCCAGCTTCGCCGTGGACCAAGTGATGAACGTGATCGACCCCTTGCGGATCGAAATGCGCACCGCCAGCCTGCAGGTGATCGATGCCGCCATGCTCTCCAGCGAACTCGCCAAGCTGCAATATGCCAGCAAGCAAAGCCGCATCAGCAACGGCTGGAAGAAGTGGATAGGAGAGGTGCGCGGCCTGAAGGAGTTGGACGCCATCAACGTGAAGCTCGCACAGGAGAAGGAATTCACCGCTCGCGCTGCCGGAAAGCCGGAATACAGCACTGTGTTGGGCGAGCTGGCCGGGCTCTATGAGGAATACCTGCCCTATGCCGTGGCACGCGAACTGTTCGTGGAGTTCGTCTACGTAGGGCCCGAGTTCCTGCGCTTCGCGGAAGGCTACAACAAGCTGATCACCCGCCATGCCGAGCTGAAAGCCGAAGGCAAGCTGGATGCCGAAGTGAAGCGGCTGAAGGAAGCCGCCGAAGGCTATTTCAAGAACTACATCCCCGCGGTGGACCGCGGCGTCTTCAAGGCCCTGTTGCCCATCTACCGCCAACACGCCGACCCCCGCCTGACGCCCAAGGAACTGGCCGTGATCGACAGCCGCTACGGGGGCAGCACCGATCGCTATGCCGATGCCATCTTCGACAAGAGCATCTTCACCGATCCGGCCCGCCTCTACAAGGAACTCGATCACTTCTCCGCCAAAACGGCGAAGATGATGGCCGCCGATCCAGCGTATACCTTGGTGAAGGCTTTCTCCACCAACTTCTTCGATCAAGTGCGTCCGCGCCATAGCGAGCTCAGCGACAGCCTCGAAGCAGGCATGCGCACCTATTCACGCGGCCTCATGGAACTCTTCCCCGAGAAGACCTGGTGGCCAGATGCCAACAGCACCCTGCGCCTCAGCTACGGCAAGGCGGAAGGAGCGGAGCCACGCGATGGCATCATCTACAAGCCCTTCACCACACTGGAAGGCATTCTGGAAAAGAACAACCCCAACGACCCCGACTTCGTGGTGCCCCAAAAGCTGATCGACCTCTACCAAGCCAAGGACTACGGCCCCTACGCCATGGACGGTGAGGTGCCCGTCTGTTTCCTCTCCTCCCTGCACACCACGGGCGGCAACAGCGGCAGCCCCGTGCTCAATGGCAAGGGCCAGCTCATCGGCATCAACTTCGACCGCACCTGGGAGAGCACCATGAGCGACATCCTCTTCGATCCCGCCAAGTGCCGCAACATCTCCGTGGACATCCGCTACGTCCTCTTCGTGATGGACAAGTACCTCGGTGCCGAAAGACTGATCGGTGAGATGGAACTGGTGCGTGCGGCTCAACCGCGCGTGATCGAGCTGCCGTTGCATCGTTGAGCCAGTTGTCAGTTGTCGGTTGTCAGTTGTCGTGCGTTCTCCGACGGCCTCCTTGCTGGCGCTCGCGAGCCTGCTTCCCTAAGGGCCGGTCCGCGCTTGGAGCGCGGATCATGCGAGGTCCGCCCCGATATGTCTCGGGGCATATCGGACGGCGTGTAGCGCATTGCTGACGCTCGCGGATCGCCAGTGCCTGCGATGTCTGAAAGAACGACGGAGCGCCGTGGCGCTCCGTCGTTGCAGCTTTCAGGGAAATGTATCAGACGATCTTCACCTCCTTGCCACGCTTCTCCGGCATGGCCTTCGTTTTTGGAATGGCGAGCCGGAGCACCCCGTCCTCATAGTGGGCCTTCACATTATCGGGGTCTGCATGGTCGGGTAATTGGAAGGAGCGCTGGAAGGAGCGGTAGCTGAATTCCCGGCGCGAGAAACCGTTCTTCTCGGCATCGCTTTCCTTCTTCTCCTCGGCGGATACAGTGAGCATACCCGCTTCCACGTTCACCTTCAGGTTCTCCTTTTTATAGCCGGGTACGGCCAACTCCACGTGGAAGCTCGATCCGCTATCCTTGATGTTCACCGCCGGCAGCCCGCCGTTGCGGAGGAAGGGATTGCTAAGCATATTAGGCAGCGGCCATGTGCGGGTATCGAGCAGTGGGCTGGACAGATCGAAGTTGTCATCGTCATAGAACGATGGCAACAAAGTGCGGGGTGCAAGTAGCGTTGACATGATCGGTAGGTTTTAGGGTTTTACGTCAAATGACCTATCAAACCAACTCACGTTTAAAAACGACTTCACTGACATTTGTCAGTAAATGAGGTCGCGGTTAATAACTCCTTCTCCTTCATGTCCATGGTTGATATAGGTGCATCGGGAACCGAGATGCGTTGGCAACCATGAATAACGTCTTCACTTCTGGGCTTCCCAAAAAGGAACTCTACCAACTTTCAGTGGGCGAACTGAGAAGGGAGCTAAGCAACGAGCCGCCAAGGAATAAGAACCCCTATGCTTGGATGCTCATTGCTTGCGCGACCTTCCTGTCGCCCTTTGTGATCGGGCTGGCCCTCGCTTGGGCGTTCGTGAGCATGTTCTGAATCCGCTTTCCGGCTCCATAGAACAATACGCGGCCAGTGCATGTCTTGTAGGGGACCGGGCCAATAGCACGTGTCGCCATTTGCTGGTAATCGACCATCCCAATGCGATGCGAGCACGCTAGCGCACGCAAAGGCACGGGTTTAAATGACCAGTGAACTCGCCCTGCAGTCCCGACAACTGACAACCAACAACTGACAACTGACACTGAACCATGTGGACAGAAGAAAACAACAAGCTCCAACGCTCCTTCAAGTTCAAGGACTTCAGCGAAGCCTTCGCCTTTATGGCCCGCGTAGCCTTGGCCGCCGAAAAGATGGACCATCATCCCGAATGGACCAACATTTACAACACCGTGGACATCAAGCTAAGCAGCCACGATGCTGGGGATACGGTCACAGATAGGGACAGGAAGCTGGCGAAGGTGATCGACGGGATCGTCGGGTGATCGTGGCTGGCACACGCGCCACGAGCGTCAGCCATAGTGACCTCGCTGGTACCGCGCTCCAAGCGCGGACCTGCATTCACCTGAGCAGGGCCTAACCGCGATGGGGAGCGTTGCCTTTAGGCTATCCAATGCAGCCGGACAACCTCACCCGGTATGCATCGGTCCAAGTCCCGGGCACGGTGGCAACTGACAACTAAGAACTGATAACCGAAGCGCGAAGTGCGCCTCACTTCTGCACGTCCGCCAAGATCCGCAGTACCGTCTGCGAAGGCTCGGTATTCGCCGTCACCGTCACGGTCTTGTTCTGCTGACCTTCCTGCATGCCCGGCTTGTACTCGATCCGGAGTTCGCCTGTCTCGCCGGGGGCGATGGGGTGCTTGGGATAGTCGGGCACGGTGCAACCGCAGCTGCCAACGGCGTTGGTGATCACCAAGGGCTCTTTGCCGGTGTTGGTGAACTTGAAGAAGTACTTGTTGTCGCTGTTCTGCTTGATCTTGCCGAAATCGTGGGTGGCATTGGCGAATCCAATGCTGGTGGTAGGTCCAGTGACCTCGGGCATGGGGGCGGGTGGCACCAAGGGGTCGAAGTTGTCCTTCGCTGCCCGGGTTACGGGAGGCGTTGCAGCGGACTTCGCAGGAAGCGGTGCGAACGTGGCAGGTGCCGAGCTGGCGTTGCTGCGCTGGTCAACGGCCATAAAGATGACCGCTGCTGCGATCACTGCCATTAATGCAATTTTGATGTTCTCCTTCATGGGGGTAGTCTCTGTGATGTACGGGGCTAAAATAGTGGGTGCACGCAATTCATGCCGATCGGCGCCGATGCTTTAACAGGATTTGATCATCCGCAACCGTATGGTCCGATGGCACCCTGTCAACGCTCGGCCAATTTGGTGCGCTGTAGTTCCGGATCGGTGATCACGCGGATCGCTTCCTCGTAGCTGCGGTCCACGGGATTGTCCGCATTGATGATCTGCCAGTAAGCGGAGGTGTTCCACAGGTCGCGGGCGATCAGGGCCTTCAGCCGCAGGTGTACCAAGGGCATGGAGTTGGCCATGCCGGCACTGTCGGGTTCGATCTTGGCTTCTTCCGCCAAGCCCATCAAAATATCGTCCAGGTCCTTTTGCACCTTGAACTCCTTGCGGAAGGCTTCCACGTCCTTGTATTCGCGAAGCAGTGCCGCGCGGTTCTTGTCCACATAGTTGAGGGCACTGGTATTGGTGATGCCCTTGCGCACCAGCTGCCCGAACCAAGCGGAGCTGAGCGAGGTGTCGATGGGCACGAAGACGTCCGGCATGATGCCGCCGCCGCCATAGACCACGCGCTTGTTATTGGTGAAGTACTTCACGGTGTCCTGTAGGTGGATGCTGTCCTGGTTGGTGAGTTCGCCATCGCGAAGGCGGTCCATCCGCTCATGGCGATAAGCGTCCAGCCCGTCCGCGTAGGATTTTTGGATGCAACGGCCGCTGGGGGTGTAGTAGCGGGAAACCGTCAGGCGCACTGCGGAGCCATCGGGCAGCATCACCGGCCGCTGTACCAAGCCTTTCCCGAAGGAGCGACGACCCACCACCACGCCCCGGTCCCAGTCCTGTATGGCGCCGGAAACGATCTCGCTGGCGGAGGCACTGCCCTCATCTATCATTACCACCAAGCGGCCTTTCTTGAACTTGCCGCCTTCGGTGGCATAGGTGTCTTCGCGCGGGGTGCTGCGACCGTTGGTATACACGATCAGCTTGCGGTCGCCGAGGAACTGGTCCGCCATTTCGATAGCCGAGCGCAGATAGCCGCCGCCGTTTCCTTGGAGGTCCAGCACGAGGTCCTTCATGCCCTGCTTCTTCAGCTCGTCCAACTTGTCGGAGAATTCCTTGGTGGTGGTGGCACCGAAGCGGCTCACCTTGATGTAGCCCACGTTGGGGGTGGCCATGTAGGCGGCCTCCACGCTGTAGATGGGGATCTTATCGCGGGTAATGGTGAATTCCAACGGCTCCGGTTCGCCATGGCGCACGATGCCGACATTCACCTTGGTGCCCTTGGGGCCGCGGAGCAATTTGATCACATCGGAGTTCTTTATGCCGGTGCCTGCCACGTTCTCACTATCCACGGTAATAACGCGGTCGCCTGCGCGGATGCCCACGCGTTCGCTGGGGCCGCTCGCGATGGCATCCACCACATAGATGGTATCCCGCACAATATTGAACTGGATGCCAACGCCTTCGAAGTTGCCCTTCAGAGGTTCGTTCACCTCTTCCAGATCCTCTTTAGGGATGTACACGCTATGCGGGTCCAGTTCCGCTAGCATGCTTACAATGGCCGTTTCCACCAACTTCTTATCATCCACGCTGTCCACATAGTTCTGGTCGATCTGGTAGAGCAACGCCTGTAGCTTGACGGCAGCAGCGGAGGGTTGGGAAAAAGCGGGAGCAGCCGCAATAACGGCGAGGGCAAACAGGAATTTTTTCATCGGGGAGCGGTCCGGTTGGATGGGGGGAGAGCGGAGTGGGCCTTGCAATGGCCATGCCGCACGTTGCGCTTGGACCAGCACGAATTTAACGGTTGCTGCGGGAATAGGTTGTTTTCGGCGCGGTTAACGCATGTTAAGGCCACCCGCGCTAAGTAGGAGGTCGGTAGCTATGGACATCGCATTAGCGCCCCCATATTCATCGCGTCCGGGTGAGGCCTGGAATGACACCGCATAGGGTCACCGACCGAACAAGAACGTCCCGCCTTGCTTGATCTCGCCTTTGCGCCACTTCTCCTTGCGGATCAGCTTGTCGTTCAGGTAGTATTTCCAGCTGCCGCTTTTTAGGCCGTCCTTGTAATGGCCTACGATGCCTTGGTCGCGGAAGGCCCAGGTACCATCGCGTTTGCCCATGCGGTATTGGCCCTTTACAGTGATGCGCCCCGTGGGGTCGTATTCCACCCAGTCGCCGTGCAGGCTGCCCCAACCGAAGACGGCGAAGATCAGCTGCCTGCCATCGGGGTAGAAGGCGCGGTAAATGCCACTGGGCTTGCCTCGTTTGTAGTCGATCTGCACCGCCACAAGGCTGGTGTCCATGGCGTATTTGCCCTCCCGCTTATAGCGTTCCACGTCCTGCACCGGTTCATAGACCACCGCATAGGCGACCACCTGCCCGTTCTCGGGGATGTAGAGTGAATCGGGTTGGGCGTAAAGTGCCGTTCCGGCCAAGAGGACAGCAGAAATGAGGAGCTTACGGAGCATTCGGGGAAGGAGCATTCTTGGCGCCGGTAACGATGGAGAAGTTGCGATGAAGGACATGTCCGGCGCCGTCCGTCAAAGTTAGTCGGTGCATCCCTTCTGCCGGGGAAAGTGCCATGCGATGATCCCCTTGGGTGCTGCCGATAAAGGTGCCATCCATGTCCCAGAAGAGGGTGGTCTTCGGATCGCGGTGCGCCACTTCCACCACCATGCTGCCGCGGCTGCCATCCAATTGCACGGGGATCAACACCGTGGCCGCAGCATCGGGGTAGAGGATCTCCATCGGGTCATCGTCGCCTTGTGTGCCGGGCTTCCACGGAGGAAGCGGGCGGTAGCCGGGGCTGCGCTGGGCATAGTAATGTTCCATGGCGGGTGGAAGCACGAACCAAGGAGTTGAGATGCCTTGTCCACCGCCAATGCGCCAGGTGCCAGTGGGGTCGAGGAGGACCCTGCGATGGTAGGGGCAGGTGGGCGTGCGTAGTCCTTCCGGCTGCACCCATGCGGTATCCACTTGCGGGCAGTCCATCCCTGCGCGGAAGCCGGTGGTGCGGCACATGGCGGTGCGTACCATTTCATCGTAGGGCGGCTCGAAGGCGGGGCTGTTCGGTAGCAAGCTGAAGAGGTCGAAGAGCAGGGGCGCGGCGGCTAAGGTGCCGGTGAGTCCGGGGCGCCCTTCGCCGCTGGCATTACCCGTCCATACCGCAATGCAGTAGCGGCTGGTAAGGCCGATCGCCCACGCATCGCGATGGCCGTAGCTGGTGCCGGTCTTCCAGGCGATGTGCTTCTGGCCGGTGAAGTGGCTCCAGCCTTGCTCATCCTGCGGGCGGGCCACTTCGCGCAGCGCCCGCAGGGTGAAGTGGATGGCGCTGGCGCTCAGGACCGGTGCGCCCTCCAAAGCGGTGGGCTTCCCTTGCGCATCTTCCGTCCCCAGGAGGACATGTGGCGGGCGGATATCACCCTTTCGGTATGGCATGCCCAAGCGACCGAAATTGTTCTGCACCCGCCCCATGCTGGCATAGGCCCCGGCCAGTTCCCATGGCGTGGATTCCGCCCCACCGACGATGAGCGACAGGCCATAATCCGCTGCGCTGCGATCGATGCTTTGCAAGCCCATGGCGCGGAGCATGTGCAGGGTGCGCTCCACACCATGAGCGCGGAGTGCCCGTACAGTGGGCACGTTCAACGAGCGGGACAGTGCTTCGGAAGCGGGCACGGCCCCGCTGTAATGCTCGTCGTAGTTGCGGGGCGAAAAGCCGTCGTAGCGCGTGGGGATGTCCGCCAGCATCATATCCGGTGTGAGCTCCCCGCCCTGCAACATGGCCGCGTAGAGGAAAGGCTTCAGCACACTGCCGGTGCTTCGCCGGGCGCGGATGATGTCAACCGAACCCGCATGCTCGCTGCCGGCGTTGCCGAGGTTGCCGATATAAGCCAGCACTTCACCGGTAGCGACATCCACAATGATGGCCGCGGCATTGTGTACCTCGTTGGCGTTGAGGCGAGCAGCATAGCGGTCGGCGGCTTCCGTGGCGCGATCCTGCAACGTGCCTTGTAGCGTGGTGTGCAAGAGCTTTCCATCCCCCATCTGCGTCTTCAGCGTGGTGAGCAGCTGAGGTGCTCGCTGCGGCAGGTCTTGTGCGCGTTCCGGTAGCGGCTCTTCCTTCGCCAAGGACCATTCCGTGCGGTCGATGGCGTGCACTTCCAACAAGCGGTCCAGGAGCCGGTCGCGTTTGGCCTGAAGGGCGGTGTGCCCCTTCCCGGGATAGATCGCCGAAGGAGCATTGGGCAACACGGCGAGCGTGGCACATTCACTCCAGCTCAGTTGATCGGCGGAACGGCCGTAGTAGCGCCATGCAGCGGCATCCAAGCCCACCACGTTTCCGCCGAAGGGAGCGTTCGCAGCGAAAAGCGCCAGGATGGAAGCCTTGCTTTCACGGACCTCGATGCGCAGGGCCAGCAGTGCTTCCACCAGTTTCTCGCGGTAGGTGCGTTGCCGGTTCCCCCGCGCCATCCGCGCAACCTGCATGGTGAGGGTACTGCCGCCGCTTATCACCCGCCCGGCGCTGCGGTTCTGTTTCCAAGCGCGCACAAGCGATTGCGGCTGAATACCGAAGTGGCTCCGGAATTGGCGGTCCTCGAACTGGATCAGGCAGGTGGCGAAGCGCTCGGGTACAGCAGCGGTGGAAGGGAAGCGCCACTGCCCATCGGTCGCGACGGTGGCACCAAGGAGGCCTCCATCGCGGTCGAGCATTACGGTGGAGCGAGGGGTGCGGAAGAGTGGATCCATCGGACCCCAGCGCGCCCAGGCGAAGAGGAGCAACACCCCCAACGTGGTAAGGAGCAATCCGCGACGATGCCCGAGCGCCCTGTGGCGAATGCGGTTCAGCATAGGAGGGGGGGCGGGAGCAATTGCATGCGAGGGCAAAGATGTGTTAGCCGTAGGCGCCGATGCACGGGCATCGGACCACGGACCGATCCATGAAGATTACTTTCACACCCCAATCTCCATTCAGCACATGCTCCGCATTACGACTCTCTTGGCCGTTGCTACGTTCTCTTTCTCCCTCTCCGCGCAGATCTCCACTGGTGGAAAGCCCTACGGATTGCGTGCCGGTCTCGACCTGCAGCAGGTGCCGACCGTGCATTCCGCAGCCTTTGATGTGAGCGCAGTAGCAGCCGATGATGTCGTTCGCGAAGCCGCCGGAAAGATCCCTGCCTATGCGCGGGTGTTGACGGTGAATGCCGGGCTCAGCGATGCGGGCCTTTGGACCGATCTCCCCAACGGTGACCGCTTGTGGCGCATTCACGTGATCAGCGATGGGGCCTTGGCCACCGAGCTCTACTTCACCGACTTCTTTATGCCGGACAATGCCTCCTTGTATGTCTACAGCCCGGATGGAGCGGAAGTGCGCGGCGGATTCACCGCCTTCAACAACAGCGACGATGGCAGTTTCGCAACGAGCCTGATCCCCGGTGAAGATTGTATCGTGGAGTACCACGAGCCACTGGAAGTGATGGGTGAAGGACACCTGCACATTGCGTCCATTGGGCATGCCTACCGGAACGTGGATGACTTCCTGGATGCCTCCGGCTCCTGCCAAGTGGACGTGAACTGCCCTGAGGGTGCAGCTTGGACCGAGCAGCGTGATGCAGCCGTGCGGATCGGTATCCTCGATGGTGGTTATAGCTACTGGTGCAGCGGTTCCTTGGTGAATAATGTGGCACAGAACTGCAAGCCCTACTTCCTGACCGCGCAGCACTGCGGCGATGGTACCACGGCGTCCGACTTCAATCAATGGAAGTTCTATTTCAACTATGAAAAGTCCGGCTGTGGCTCGGGCAGTTCTACATCCAGCCACGTGGTAACCGGCTGCACCAAGCGTGGAGCCAGCAATGATGGAGGCGGTGATAGCGGCTCGGATTTCCTCCTCTTGGAGGCGAACAACCCCGTGATCCCCGCCACCTATAACCCGTATTGGGCGGGCTGGGATGCAACGGGTACCGGTAGCACAGGCGGTGTATGCATCCATCATCCCAGCGGCGACCGGAAGAAGATCAGCACATACACCGTGAATACCGTCAGCACCAGCTGGGGCGGCGTGACCGGCACCCATTGGCGCGTGACCTGGGCAGCCACGGCCAACGGGCGTGGTGTTACCGAAGGAGGGTCATCGGGCTCTCCATTATACAATAGTTCAAAGCGCATCATCGGCACGCTCACGGGTGGTGGTTCCTCCTGTACGGTCGGTGGTGCCGGCCCCGGAACGTCACCCACAAGCCCGGATTACTTCGGAAAAGTGAGCTACCACTGGCAGAGCAATCCTGGCGCGGCCAGTACCCGGCTCAAGGCATGGCTCGATCCCCAAAGCACGGGGACGCTCACCTTGGATGGGAGCTACAATCCTTGCAGTCCGGCCAGTGTGGGCGAATTGAACGGAACGATCGCACGACTGGAGGTGTACCCGAACCCCGCATCGGATGCAGCGGTGATCACCCTTCCGCAGCAAGCCCAGCGGAAGGGCAGCTTGGAAGTGCGCGACATGGGTGGCCGATTGGTTACCAGCGTGGCCACGGGTAATATGGCCAGCATACGCTTGGATACAACGCCATTGGATGGCGGTGCATACGTACTGCGCTTGGTAGCGGAAGGAAATGTGATCGGTACCGCGCCGCTTATCGTGGTGCGTCCGTAGTCGACGTTTTCTTCAGCGGAGCTGCGGGCGTCTTGGGCATCGGATCCACCTCGATCATGTTCACCTGCAGTTTCCGCATGTCGTATTTCGCCTTCAGCGTAGTACGGTTCTCCTGCCCACCTTCGATGTCCGTGAAGAAGAGCACGTCGATATCGGTGGTGTCGGCGAAGGAAGCGGGCCACTGCTCCCGCACCCACCGGATCAGTTGAGGCGCGGTGAACATCTCGGTGGTTTCGAACAGCGGCGAGAACTCCACCACCGGTCCATTGCGCCAATTGCCAATGGCATAGCTGTAGATGGTCTTTTGGGCGGATGCTGCGGATGAAATGAAGATCAACGCGAGTGCAAGGAAGAGGTGCTTGGTGCTCATGGTGAAGGAGTGGTAGGATTCGTATTGGAGGGCAAAGATGGGACCGGATCCTGGAACACTTTCGCGACCCCGGGTCAAGCCCGGAATGACATTCGTCCTCCGGTAGTTGTCTCCCCGGCCTCCGAGCCGGGGTCGCATAACAGCCATCTGAACAGAAAACGAGCGAGCCTCCTTCCGACCGGAAAGAGGCTCGCGACGGTTCAGTGTTCGACTACTTATTGAAAGCACCCAGCATCCAGTGGTGCTTCTCGATCTGCTCAATGAAGCCCTTCACCATGCGCTCGGTACCGGCATCGTTCAGCTTCATCGCCAGCTCCACGGTTTCATACATGTGGTCCACCAGCACTACGTAATCGGCCAGCAGGTTCTTCACCATGTGCTCGGAACTGGGCACCGTGCTGTCCTCCTTCAGGCTGCTCACCTTCAGGTATTCTGCGAAGGTGCTCAAGGGACGCTCATGGAACACGCGAACGCGCTCGGCAATGAGGTCGATGTTCATCTGCGATTGGGTGTACTGCAGTTCCAAGTTCTCATGGATGTCGAAGAAGTCACCGCCGGTTACGTTCCAGTGGTAGTTGCGGAGCTTCTGGTAGTGGATCTCATAGTTGGCCAACAGCTCGTTCAGGGAATCGGCTAAAAGGCTGCGCTCCTTTGTGGACCAACGCAGGGAATGCATGCGCACGCTGCCTTTGCTGGCGCTGTCCTTTTTCTTTTTCTTGGTAGTTGCAGCTTTCTTCTTGGTTGCCATGATCAGGATCTTTCAAAGTGTAACAAGGACAAACCGGTATTGTTCCAAAGCGATCAGGAACGCGCAGTGCGCTTGGGCAGCGTGAGGATGAGCATCACCACAAAGGCGATCACCAGGCCTAAGAATTCGCGCGTCTCCTCAATGATCGGTTCCGTGGCCTGCATCTCGCCTGAGATGTTCGGAAAGCCAGCTTGCATCCAGCGGAAGAACGCGGGCGAGGCAGCCAGCATCCAGCTGCCCATGATCACGGTAACACCCCAGAGCCACCATTTGGGATATTTCCCGAAGGCGACCCATGCGCAGGAGAGGGCGATGGCCAAGTAGGCAAGTGTCCAGTGGATGGGATCCGGGTCATTGAGCTGAAGCCCTGCAAAGACAACGAACATCACGCAGAGGAGGAGGTAGATGATCTTCATGGAAAGGTGAGGTTGGTGGACCCCGAAAGTAGTGGAGCTAAGAGTGAAGGACAAGGGAGACAGAAGGGCCCTTTCGTTCTAAAATTCGATGCGGTAGCTCAGATTGGGAATGATACCAAGCTGGTATTTGGTCACCACTTCCCCCTTGCGCGCATCGTAATAGCGGAACGCTTCGTTCTGTGCATTCGTCGCATTCTGAAGGTCCAAGGACCACATACCGGTCCGTCCATTGCGATCCTTTTTCAAGTACACCCGCACATCGATCCGGAAGAAAGGGGCCAGTTGCTCGCTCCATTCCGAGCCCGCGTACGCTGTCCCTCCGAAAGATTCGGACAGGCGGACATTGATCGGGAGTTCGCGGAGCCCACCCGCCATGTTCAACCTTCCGCTCACGCCCCAGGTACGCACGCGATCCTCCTTCACCTTCTTGAATTCCTTTCCGCCGAGGAGGTTGAAAATGTACTGGCCGTTCCAGCGCGTGTCGTGCTCTTGCCCGAAAGCATCCACGTACTGGCTGTTGTACAGCGAGGTGTTGACCTGATAGAAGAAGGCCTTCGCAAAGCGATGGTCCACGCTGATTTCCACACCCACGTTGGTTGCCGTGCCTGTAGGCATCAAAGGGAGGTATGCAAACTCATCCCACACGTTCACCATGCTGAATGCATTCGCCTGGCCGGCGAAATACCCGGTCGCCGTCACAGGCACGTTGGTGAGGTGTTGGTAATACGTTTCCACATGGAATTTCAAGCGGTCGTTCACCGGGTGGTCATATCCCAATACCACATCCTCGGAGCGGGTGAGGCCGATGACCGGTTGGGCGAACAAGGCTTGCATACCGGGGCTGAACGATTGCCATTGCGGCATCTGCGACTTGATGCCAGCGGCCAAGGCCAGTACGCGGTCCCGTTTCATGCGCCAATGGAGCGATGCACGCGGCTCGGCAACGGTCTCTTCCGTGAAGGTGAGGTAGGAAAGACCCATGCCCAGTGTGGCCTGCAGGCGGTCCGTAAGGCTATAGCGGCCGTTCAGCCAAGGGCGGAGGAGCCAGCCGTTAACATCGGTGTTGTACGTGCTGGAAAGTGTACGCTCCAAGCCGCTGCCCCCAATGGAATAGTGCAAGCGAGCGCCCGCGGAGCCATCGAGTTGCACCATACCGGAAAGCTTCCGTTCGCTGAGCGTGGCCTCGGTGTGATAGCGCACGCTGTAGTCCGAAAACAGTCGGTCTTCGGTACGCTCTTGGTCATTAGCGGAGATCACTACGGCTGCGCTGATGCTGGTCTGCTCACCGATCGGAATGCGGACACGGCCACCGGCAGCGCCCATCTTGGAGGAGTAGTCGATGTTACGGCTGTCCTTGTCCACCTCCCATACCGTGGTGTCGTGGATGGCCTCGAAACGGTTGCTACTGTTGCCGCCCAAGCCGAAGAGGTGCGCCTCGCCGCGCTTGCCAACGGGCAGTGTTACATGGAAAGCAAGGTCCTGGAAGTTGATCTCTTCATCGCCGAGGTCCACGCCCAGCGCTCCCAGAATACCCACGGTGGAGTAGCGATAGTTCGCCACATAGGAGGAGCGCCCGCTTTTGCCAAGAGGCCCTTCCGTGGAAATGTCGATGCCGAGCAAGCCCGCTTGTACGGTCCATTCCTGCTGCTGCATGTTGCCATTGCGCAGGTGCATATCGAGGATCCCGCCCAAGGCATTGCCGCGGTCCATGGGGAATACGCCGGTGAGCAATTGCGAGGGGCCGAGCATTTGTGCACTGAGAAGGTTCACCCCGCCACCGCTGAGCGTGGGCAGGTCGCTGGCGGTGCCGGCATTGCCCGTGTGGTTCGGGCTTACGATCTCCACGCCTTCCAGCGTCCACGCATTGGCATTGGGCGAGTTGCCTCGGATGATCAAATGGTTGGCCTGGTCGTTGGCATTGGCCACACCTGGCAGGGCCGTTACCAAGCGGCCAGGGTCGAAGAAGGTGGCGGGCCAGCGCAGGCTCTGCTCCACGGTGAAGGTGCGCACGCCCAAACGTTCCGGTTGCTCGCGGGCCATGGCGCTCACGGTAATGGACCCCAGCTCATTCGCGGCCGGTGAAAGCTCCAGGCGTTGTTCGGCCTGCTTGCCTGCGCGCAACCACAGCTCGGGTACTTCCAAGGTGTCGTATCCGATGGCTGCCACGCGCAACGCATAGTGCCCCACGGGAATACCGGCGATGCGGAAGTGCCCGGTGCTATCACTGGTGGCGGTCAATGAGATGTTGCCGGGAATGAGCAAAACGGCTGCGCCGGGTATGGGTTGGAAGGAGCGCGCATCTACCACATTGCCAATGAGCACCGCCATGGGCGGCTGTGCGAAGCCCAACAGCGGTGCGAGAAAAAGTGCGACCGTAACGATCCGTGATAGCCGCGCCTGTGGGTGGTACATGGTGCGATGTTACGAATGTTCCATCGAGAGAATAGCTCCTTCAACGGTCTGCCGAAGGGGCCCTGATGACACCAGGGCATCAAGGTCCATTGCGTGAGACCTTGATGAAACTGTAACCTTGCCCCGGCCTACGCATCATACTCCACGCGACTCATGAAGAACCCTTTTGGTTGGCAAGTGTTTTTCCTGAACAAGCCACTGGTTTAAGTTTACACCCTCATGCGTGCCGTTTCGGCTTTCCTGCTGCTGCACTTTATCGCAGTCACCCTCGCCCCGGGTTGGATCGTGGCGGACTTCTGGGTGGAACGGGACCGCATTGCAAAAGAACTCTGTGTACAGCGGATGGTGCCCGATGGTGACCGCACCTGCCACGGCGAGTGCAGCCTGATGAAGCGATTGGACAAGTGCGAGAACCGGGAACAGAACCTCCCCAACGAAATACGGGCAGTGCGCATCGGCGATATGATCGCGGATGAAGACGCGCTGGCAATGGTACTGCCTGCCAACGGGATCGACTTCCCTTGGGGCAGCCACAGTGAAGAGCCGCTCGACGGCCACCAGCGCCCCCATGCGCCGGTGCCTTGGTGCTGAACGACCCCTCCGTTCCACGGAACGGCTGTTGGTTCGTTCGTATGCCATTCGCGACACGAGTGCACCCAAGTAGATAGGGTGTATCGGCACTGCGGGATGGTATTTACACCAATCTCTTTTTCCAATGAAAAAGCTTTCCGTGCTGGGCGCGCTGCTGATGGCTGCGCTCCCCAGCGTGGCCTGCGACCAATGCGGTTGCGGCCTGCTGCTCGGCGTGCAGCCTCATGACAACGTCAACAATTTCGGGCTCCAATGGCGTATGCGCTACCTGAACGGCGACATCCTGTCGCCAGCCGCCACGTCCCCCAATGTGCTCAAACATGCGGGTCATTCGGGCGCTCCGATCACGGAGGTGCCTGCCAACTACACCGAGGTCTACACGGCGCTGGAGGCCCGGGGGCAGTTCTGGATCGGCAAGCGGGCCAGCCTGACGGCCAGCATTCCCGTGGTGAACAACTTCCAGTCGGTGGACGGTGTGCGCTATGCGGATATCTACGCCATGGGTGATCCCATGCTCTTGGCGCGCTATGCTGTGATGGCCTCCACTTCCGGTCCGGATACCACACGCTTGCGGCATCGCCTTACCGTGGGTATTGGCGTGAAGTTGCCATTGGGCCGCTCGGATGTGGAACAGTTCGGTCGCGAACTTCCGCATGACCTGCAGCCCGGTACCGGGACGTGGGACGGGTTGGTGAGCTTGGAGTATTCGGTACGCGGTGGCGCATGGGGCACCAGTATGGGATTGATGGGGCGATACAATGGGGAAATGGAAGGCGGCTACCGCATGGGGCACAGCGCCAGCTTCACCGGCGAGGTTTTTCGCATCATCCCTATCAAGAGCGTGACCCTGGTGCCTTCCGCTGGGGCCTATATCGAAGCGGCCAAGCAGGATGAAATGAACGGCGTGGCCGACCCCACAACCGGGGATAAGACGCTCTTCAGCCACGTGGGTGCCCGCATGTGGTGGCACAATATCGGCGTGTCGTTCGCATGGCAACATGCGCTCATGCGCGATATCGGCTCACTGATGATACCCAACCGGGAACGCTTCACAGCGGGCATCATCTACAGTTTCGAGCGGGACTGATAAAACCCCTCCGTCCAGCAAGGACGATGAACAAGCCTTTCACAGAACGAACTTTTCACTCGAACAACATTCACTACATGAAGAACTTTTCGATCGTCGCCATCATGGCGGCCATGCTGGTTGCCAGCACAGGATGCAAGAAGGATACGGTGGACCCACCTGCGGTGACACCCGAGAGTGTAGTAACCGCCACCGTGCGCATGGACTATATGTTCATGAACGGCATGGAGGATTTTACGCTGAACAGCACGGTGCTCCAGGACAGCCTCGGCCATGCGGTGAAACTGGATATGGTCCGCTTTTTTGTGAGCGGCGTGCATGCCATGGACAATGCCGGCAATGCCATCGGCCACTACGAAGGCGTCTACATGTTGGTGGATGCGGCCCAAGCGAGCAACAACTTCCTGCTGGGGCAGATCAACGCCTCGCACATCCATGAGTTCCACTTCGATCTCGGTGTGGATCCAGCGGCGAATGCAGCCGATCCGGCAAACGCAGCACCTCCGTTGGACGACCTGAGCATGTATTTCGTGAGCCAGCAAATGGGGTACAAGTTCTTGGTGGTCAGCGGCCTCGCCGACATGGATGGGGACGGAGTGTTCGAAACGCCTATCCGATATGAGTGTGGCATGGACGCAGCCCTCACCGAAGCGCATGCACACGTACACCACGACCTCGCCGATGGCGATACCTATACCGCCATGATCCACGTGGACCTGGGCGGGATCTTCGCAGGATTAAACCTCCTGACCTCGCCCATCCCCGACATGCACGGTGCGGAATGCGCACGGATCATGGTGAACCTTTCCGACGGGATCGACGGGATGCACTAAGCGTTAAGGATCAAGTTGAAGGGCTGCCCGATCCGATCACTCGGATGGGTGGCCCTTTTTTTACTGCCCTTTTACTCACCCGTAGGACCGATATGCATCGGACCGCGCCGGCCGGCATCTCCGACACATAGCGGACCCCTGCGATGGGACAGCCATCAATCTTGCCGCGCTACTCCTTTACCCAACGCACCACATGGCGCGCACGGACAGAGCGCAATTCGAGCATATAGATCCCTGAAGGCAAACCGGCTGTCTCCACCATCTGCCTTCCAGGCGGCAAGCTCACATCCATCACCACACGGCCGATAGCATCGCGTACCAGCAAGGCGAAGGGGCCATTCTCCAGAGGCACACCAAGGCTCAGATAGCTAGTCCCGGGATTCGGGAAGACCTGCAAGGCCATGGATGCTTCCGCTTCTGGCACGTCCAGCGTGTAACCGCAGTCATCAATGCCGGGGCGGGTAAAGGATAGATCGTCGTCGCCGTAACATAGGAATGAAGAAATGTAGCTGTCAACAAGAATGTCCGGGTTGAAAAGATCGGCATGTAGGAAACCGATGCGCTCGATCAGCGTGTCCGCAGTAGAACTCCACACTTGGCCTGCAGCGGTGAGGTTATAGGTCACCGCCAAGCGGCGCAGCGGGGTACCCTCTACGTCCACCGTATCCACGGCCATTACCTCATGGAAGATCTCAAAGTCGGGTTCGGATGTATAGAAGGCGGGCTCCCAGCGATCGCCTACGGATGCGCCGAACCAAAGAAGGGTGTCAGAAGTGTTTTGCCCCGATCTCCACTGCCAAACCACGCCACCACCCACATAGGTGTATCGCGTACTCAATGAGGTCTCGGTATAGGGTCCTTGACCGGCATGGGACCGGATCCGGCTTTCGATCTTTTGCGTCAGTTGCCCATTGATCAGCGTATCCCCCGTGTAATGGCTGAGGATGACGCCTGAGGGAGCTGAATCTGGTGCCCCGGGCATGAAGTACGTATGGCTCCAATGGGCGCCGGGGGCACACCATTGCTGTGCGAGAGCGGGCACGCTGATCAGGAAGGCGAGGACGAAGGCGGCTTGTAGGTGTGTTTTCATGATGATCCCTTTTGATGGTTCCTTCATTATCGCATTGAAGGTACGTTGAGATCACCAGTTGGGCCTGCCTCCCTGAAGATGGCTATTCGGAATTTTGGCGATGTTCATCAAGCAAGATCAGCTTTCCGCCGAACCCCCACGGCTCTTCCAAAAGATCCTTCCCAACCGCCTTCCATCTTCCGCATTGGGCCACAGATCAACGAACTTGGATCCGGTGATGCGTATGAAAGCGATGGTTTGATACACGGTACTGATGCCATAAGCGAGCGTAGCTGTAATGGCGGCGCCTTCAAGCCCATAGGCCGGGATCAGTGTGAGTCCCGCGGAGATCGTTACCACCAGCCCCAAACCGGATCCGATCACGTTGTGGATGTTCCGTGCGGTGCCGCTGAAGAAGTGGCTGTATGCCTGTGAGGCGGCCATGCTGAGGATCCCCGGTATCAGCAAGGCGATCAAAGGCGAAATGCCTACCACTTCCGGTCCGAATACCCACTGGAACACAGAGGAGGGAAGCAGCACCAGCACCGCCACCAAGGCCGTGGCGCAGGCCATGGAAACTTTCAGGAAGGTGAGCGTCAACAGTCGTTGGCCTTCCGTTCCTTCCGTGTTGCTGATCTTACTGTAAAGCACCACAGCCAAGCTTTTAGGCACCAACCAAGCGCCTTCGGCCAGTTGGTTCGCCACGGTATAGATCCCCAACATGGCGGTGCCTTGGAACTTCTCGATCAGCCAGTACGCCAAGCGGTAATTGAGCAATTGCATGCCATTGGCCATTTGCACGTACGTGCCTTGCCGGATCAGAAGCCCGAGGACGCTCTTGGGTGGTTGCCCCAGCACAGGCACGCGCTTTCGCATGGACAGAAAACTCAATACCAAGGCCGCTGCGATGGAGAGATAGGCCGCTTGCACGAATGCATAGGCATCGGCCTCCGGATCGCGTGCGAATATCGCGAAGGCCGCTACCAACACCACGGCCTGTACCACGGCGATCTGGTTGTTGGCCCGGATCCGTTGTTGACCAATGAGCACGCTGAGGTGGATGGCATTGATGCCCTGCAAGAGAGCCAGCAACGCCACATGCATGGAGTAGCCTTCCGGAACCAATCGGAACAAGTCCACTACGGCATAGCCGATCCCTGCCGCCACCAACGCCCACAGATAGCAAGGGCGAAGGATCCGGCCCAAGGGAACACGAGGCACCAGGTATACCAAGGCGCTCCCGCCCACGAAGTCCATGCCCAAGCGCACCAAAGTGATGCCCAAGACGATCAAACCGATGGTGCCCAAGCCCGAGATCCCGAGCCGATGACCCGCGATCACCGAGACCAGCAAGCCCATGGCCGTGGTGATGATGCGTGCCGCGATGGTGCCGGAGATCGCTTTCAACATCCGTCAGGAGGCGTTGTGCTTTTTCTTCCGATCCTTTTCGCGCTGGCTCCTGTCCGTGAGCTTGCGCATACCATCCACCAAGGTGATTTCTCCAACCGCGCTCAGGGTATGAATGCCATGGGACCAACGCCCGGGCACGGGGTCCATGGATTTCACGATCTCTTCTGAAAACCGCTCCGGCGTAAGGATCATGATGCGGTTGAAGCTGATACCACCACCCGGAGTGCTGCCGTCCCGTGCTGGCCGGCATAGCCCGCCCGCATGTTGGAACGGTGCTCCTGCCGGCCGCGCCGAGCGGATGTCCATTTTAATCGGGTTGAGCAGGTGAGGCTTGTAAGGGCCTTCGAACTGATCGGCATAAAAGGCATGAAGCACGGTATCCGGCGAGTCGGCAGCCGTACCGAATAGCCACCAACGACCTTCATGTTGGAACAGCGTGGGGGAGCAAAGCGGCTCTTCCAGAAGTGTGCGGACAAGGGTCAAGGCGGTTCCTTCATCATCCAGCAGATACAGGTCCACCTTGCCGCTGTGGACCTGTTCTGGGATCGCATAGACCTGCCCGTCTTTTTCCAGAATGAACGGATAGGAGAGGTGCCCTGCCGTTTCAAGCACGGTGCGGGAACGCTTCAGGTTGTTGTCCCGCTTCGGGCGTAGTCGGGCGATCACGCTTTCACCGGTTTCCTGTTGGGTCTTTTCATACAGCACGTTCAGGTTTTCCTCCCGCATCCAGCCGAACGGCGTGGCGCGCGATTGACCAATGGCAGGAGGGGGCAGCCAACGCACGTTCAAGTTGGGGCTCTCATCCAAAAGCGACTCCACAGGATGCGGAAGCACGCCGATGTTCCATTCTTCTGACGATGTGCTGCCACTCCGGTTATCCTTTGCACTGAAGAATTCCTTCCAGAGCAATTGGAACATGTCGGAGTTGCTCGGAGATGCTCCTTCCGCAGAGGAGGGAGTTTCGGCTGTTCCGGAAGCAACTGTGTGCACACCGGAAAGGATGGCGCGGCACACCTGCGCGGGCCAAAGCGCACTATGCTCCAGCAATGCCTCAGCGGTCTTTAGCACGGAATGATCTTGCGTCCGGAAGTAGCCTTCGCGCAGCACACCACACCTTTCCGGTACTGTGGAATGAGCTTGAAGCGATGCGGTGGACATGGGTTCATCCTGGAGAACCTCCCACAAGCCGGGAATGGGGTTTGAAATAGCGCATCGTCCACAGTGGATGAACTGCCAGATCCCGTAAGGTATTGCTCCGGCTTCCGCATGGGATAGGCCGGTTCCGCTGAGTTGGAGCAGCACGTCGATGGGATGCTTACGGAGCACCTCCTGCAAGTTTGTGCCAGCCAGTACCACTCGTGGGTGGTTAGCCAGCAAGGCCGACGCATCCTGCTTCATCAAAGGCCCGGAACGGGAGGAACGGCGGAGCCACCAGCGATACAAGGCCGAGGTGCGTCCCTCAGGTTTTGACTCCGGCACATCCAACACGGCGGCGATCTCCACGCCCGGCACGGCCATCAGTGCCTGCACGCATTTCAGTTGCCACGGATGGAGCCGGATTCCGGCGCAGGCGATACCGACACGCAGCGGGCTCATGATCGGAGCGCCTGTTGGTAGATCGAATCGAATGCCCGCGCG
Organism: Cryomorpha ignava; assembly: GCA_040391235.1. Taxonomy (GTDB): domain Bacteria; phylum Bacteroidota; class Bacteroidia; order Flavobacteriales_F; family PHOS-HE28; genus PHOS-HE28. The sequence goes on along the minus strand of JBEBYG010000001.1, from coordinate 309,448 downwards.
ATACCGGAAATGCTATAGCGATCAAGCGCATACTCGCGGATCGCTTCTGAATTGTAGTCCTGCCGATGGCTCGCGAATTCAAGCAGGGATTTCACCAAGCCATCCTCATCGCCGCGTTCCACGAGTATCCCGCGCCCGGGGACCAATTCCTCCGCAATGCCGCCTACCCGGGTGGAGATCACGGGCTTTCCGCAACTGAAGGCTTCGGAGATCACACAGGGCATGTTCTCCCAATTGCTGAACAACAGCAGCGCATCCGCCTCCGACATGGACCGGGCCACTTCTGCTTGTTTCACCGGACCGGAGAAGGCAATGGCCGATCGCGGAATATCCATCGAGGCGGCCAGTTCCGCAGTGGCGGTCCAAGAGTTTTCTCCGATCACATGCAAGTGCATATCAGGAATGCGCTCCAAGGCCCTTTTGAAGGCGCGCAGCATGCCGGAGATGTTCTTCTGTTCTTCCAGAAGGGTGGACACATGCAACAACCGAAGGCCGTTTGGCGAACGTAGCTCGGCGGGGGGCACGAAAAGCTCGGTGTTCACCACGTTGGGCACGGGTTCGTACTGCCCTTTCAAGCCCAGCTTGCGCATGTCCTGGCCCAGTTGTTCCGTTACGGGGCAGAGCCGGAAGGCGGCCTTTGCTTCGGCCCGCATCAACATTTTGAACGGATAGGGAAGGCCTGCGGCCCTTCCGTCCTGGTAGCCGGTCCAGTGTTCAGTGATCACGGTAGGAAGATACAACGTGCGCCGAGTGCGCCGCAGGGGAAGCAAACTGGCGTGCAATACATGCGCATGTACGAGGTCATGTCCGGGAGCGTGCAGGTCGAGGAGCTTGGACCATGCCCCGTTCCGCGCCATGGGGCCAAGGACGGAAGGAGGGAAGTACGCGATGTGTTCGGTAAGTCCGTCCTGTTCACGAGAATCTATCTTGAAGGCGCTGACTTCCGGATCGGAAATAGCATACAACACGGTTACCCGGTGGAGGGTGGCCACGGCCTTTGCATGGCGTTGGATGAAGTTGCCAAGATCGGGTTGTGCCCGGTGGGGATACCAGCCCGGAAGGAATAACACACGCATCTATGGCGGCAATTTAGCCGGTATCGCGTTCCCCTCTATATTTGCGGCCCGTTAAGCCATCGGTTGAACGGAAATGGTGGATGTAGCTCAGTTGGTTAGAGCGCCGGATTGTGATTCCGGAGGTCGCCGGTTCAAGCCCGGTCTTCCACCCCGAACGCACGAAGCCCCGAAAGGGGCTTTTTGCATTTGGAATGGGAGCTAAGCCGCGCAGCGGCTACCGGCCGCAAAGCGCACGGTGGCTTGAAATTTATCCCCCGACCCGATGGAATTCAGGAACTCGTCCGCTCCTCCTGCATTCCTTCCAAGCTATGCTTCTTATCCGCCAGCACCGTGGCCAAACTCCACGGTATGCGCTTGACGAAAGAGGCTTGCCGCACCGGGCAATCCAAGATCTGGCAGACCGGGCAGGAGGTGGGTATGCACGGATCCATGTGGATGAAGAACTCCACCTCCCGGCCTGAATTCCGGTTCACCAAGGCATCCAGTTCAGAGATCTCGTCGTGTGCTGCATCCAAGGTGAAGTACCACGGTAAGGTCACATGGCAATCGATATGGAGCGTACTTCCGAACTTGATCACCCGGAAATTGTGGATGTCGATCCATTCGGATTGGCGGTTGGCATCGATGATCCGCACCAGCTCATCGGCCACGGCCATATCCGTCTCATCCATGATGCCGCTGACACTTCGACGCACCACCCGTATGCCTTGCCAGATGATGAAGAGGGCAAAGCCGATGGCAAAAAGACTATCCAGCCAATGCAGGCCGGTGAGTTGGATCACCACCAGGCCAGCCACCAATGCCGCACTGCTCCATGCATCGGAGAGCAGGTGTACCCCGCCCGCTTCCATCGTGAAGGAGTGTGCCTCCTTTCCCCGTTTACGCAGCACCAGACCAAGGACCAGGTTGGCCGCGCCGGTGCCTGCGATCAACAGGGTGCCGGTGCCGAGATCTTGGATCTGCACACCTGTAAGCCACGCATCGATCGCACGGTAGATGATCAACCCGCCGGCAAGCGCCACCAATGACCCCTCCAAGGCCGCACTAATGAATTCCACTTTCCCATGTCCATAAGGATGTTCAAGGTCACGCGGCTTAGCGGCCAACATCAGACTATACAGAGCGAAGCCGCCGGCTGCCACGTTCACGATACTCTCCAGGGCATCGCTGAGCACGGCATTGCTGTGGGTGATCCGCCACGCAACAAACTTTACCAACATCAATATGATGCCCGCCAGTAGTACTCCGGCCTGCAATCGCACGTTCGCTCGGAGCGCTCCCATGCCGCCAAGGTAAATGCGTTCCGAGGCGTTGCTTAATCTTGCAACCGCGATCACGCCCGGATGGGTTTGAGATGCAACTTCCTTATGAGAGCTATCAGCCTTTTTAATGACCTGTTGAACAGTGAGCGCACAGCTGGCATGCTGCTCGTGATCTGTACCGCGATCTCCCTGTTATTGGCCAATTCCGCGATCGGTGAAGCGTATTTGGCGGTCTGGCATTTTCCCATGGCCGGCCAAAATTTCGAGTACTGGATCAATGATGGACTGATGGCCATCTTCTTCCTGATGGTGGGCCTGGAACTGGAGCGGGAGATCTACATCGGCGAACTCTCCGATCGCAAGCAAGCGATGTTGCCCCTGATGGCCGCTTTTGGTGGAATGCTCGTTCCTGCAGGCATCCACTTGCTCCTGAACCACGGCACGCCCACCGCTTCCGGCGCGGGCATTCCCATGGCCACGGACATCGCCTTCGCGATCGGCATCTTGGCCTTGTTGGGTGATCGCGTTCCCTTGGCCCTCAAAGTTTTCCTTACAGCCCTGGCCGTGATCGATGATCTGGGTGCGATCTTCACCATTGCCATTTTCTATTCCACCGGGATCGATTGGGCCTACTTGGGCGGCGCCATGGGCATGCTGCTGATCATGTTCATCCTCAACAGGGCCAAGGTGATGAACCTGATCCCCTACTTGGCGCTCGGCGTGGTGATGTGGTACCTCATGCTACACTCAGGCGTACACGCCACGGTCACCGGGGTATTGGTGGCCTTTGCCATTCCCTTCGGCGATGGAAGCCGGAAGTCCATCTCCGCCAAGCTTCAGCATTTCCTGCACCGCCCGGTCTCCTATGTGATACTCCCCCTCTTTGCATTGGCGAACACCGGCATCATTCTCGAAAGCGATTGGTTCAACCACCTGTTCACCCTGAACGGTTATGGCATTTTCTTGGGCCTGGTGGTGGGCAAGCCGATCGGTATTACCCTGTTCTGCCTCGCCGCCATCACCTTGGGAATATCGACGCTGCCCAGTGGTATCAAGTGGAAGCAACTGATCGGAGCGGCCATGTTGGCGGGTATCGGCTTCACCATGTCCATCTTCATCACCATGTTGGCCTTCGATGATCTGGAACACATCGTGTCTTCCAAGACCACTATCCTGGTCTCCTCTTTGGTGGCGGCCATTGTCGGTTATACATGGCTTCGCTTCGTGCTTCCGCGCCAGCCTCGAGAGAAGCCTGTTCTGGTGGAAGAAACTGCTTGACCGGGCCAAGGTCCAGTTCCTGAAAGGGGGCTATTGGCCTTGGATTACATTTGAGGCCCTAGTGGAAAACCATTCAAATGGAAGTGAGATTGATCGAAGCGGCCTCGGAGATCGGCGCCGGAACACGTGGTACGAGCATGGGCATGAGCGCCCTGCGCGTAGCCGCTTGGAAATTCGGGAGCGAGCTTTTCGGCCATGCAGAGGAAAGCATCCTGCGCGATGAGAATGATGTGCTCTATGAGGACGACAAGGAATCGCCCAATGCCCACCACATCGATGGCTTGATCCGGTTCGAATCGGACCTGGCCTATGAGGTCTACAAGTTCCTGAGGAATAATGTATTCCCCATCGTCATCGGCGGCGACCATTCCATTGCTATCGGCTCCGTATCCGGCACCAAAATGGCGTTCCCCAACGAGCGCCTCGGTGTGATCTGGATCGATGCCCATGCCGACCTGCACAGCCCATGGACAACTCCCAGCGGCAATGTGCACGGCATGCCGTTAGCGCTGCTGATGAACATTGAAATGAAAGGGCAGAACCGCCCCAAGATGTTCACCCTCGACGTGTGGGACAGGCTCCGGAAGATCGGCTCCAGCGGCCCCAAAGTGCTGCCTTCCGACCTGGTCATTATTGGCCTCCGGGATTATGAAGAGGAGGAAAGGGCCATCATCGAAGAGCACAACATCAAGGTGATCACCGTGAAGCAGCTGCGTGAGATGGGAGCGAAGGGCGCTGTTGCGGAAACCTTGGCTTACCTGAGCACCTGTGACAAGATCCACGTGAGCTTCGATGTGGACAGCCTCGATCCCTCCATTTCCGTGGGTACTGGCACGCCGGTGCCCGACGGCCTCTTCTTGGACGAGGCCCGCGAGCTGCTCACCGGCTTTTGCTCCGACCCCAAAACCGTGACGTTGGACGTGGTGGAGATCAACCCGGCCTTGGACACCATGAACGCCATGGCAGAGAACGTGCTCACCGTGATGGAGCCGCTGTTCCCCATCCTTCGTGCACGCTGACCGGACCGTTGTGAGAGTTCCCGTTCCACCCCATGAACAAGTAGCCCGGAAGGTGATCCTGGTAAGGCCGGTAGGCTTTGGCTATTCCAAGGAAACCGCTGCTACCAATGGATTCCAACAGAATTTCTCCGCGCCGGATGTACAGCAGAAGGTGGAGCAGGAATTTGACGCGCTCGTCAACGCTTTGACCGCCTGCGATATCGGCGTTACAGTGCTCGATCCGAAGGACCCGTTGGCCCCCGATGCGGTTTTTCCGAACAACTGGTTCAGCACCGATGAGGAAGGGCGCATAGTGACCTATCCCATGGCCACGGCATCCCGCCGGACCGAACGTGACCCGAGCTTGGGCGATGCATTGGCCAGCCTCGGATTTGAGAACAAGGGAACCTTCGACCTAAGCGACCGCGAGGAGCAGGGCTTGGCGTTGGAAGGCACCGGGAGCATGGTGCTCGACCGGAGGACACATACGGCCTATGCAGCTCTTTCACCCCGGACATCGGAGCAAGTGCTGGATGTGTGGTGCAAGGAGATGAAGTATGAGCCCATCGCCTTTACTGCTACCATGGATGGCACCAAAGGTGGCCAGGCTATCTATCACACGAACGTCCTGATGAGCATCGGGGAGCGCTTTGCAGTAGTCTGCATGGAAGCCATTCCGGACCTCAACGAGCGACACCACGTTGCCGCGGAATTGGCGAAGTCCTGGAGAGAACTTATCCAGATCACCCTCGGCCAAATGCATGCCTTCGCAGGAAATATCCTGCAACTGCAAAGTGGTAAGGGTAACTTCATTTTCCTTTCGGAGCAAGCCCACCGGTCCTTAAGACACGACCAGATCCGCCAATTGGGAAAGCACGGAGATCTCGTGCCGGTGGCCATTCCGACCATTGAAACCATCGGCGGCGGAAGCGTCCGCTGTATGCTCGCGGAGAACTTTCTTCCTTTGCGCTCTTAGTCGATCCATCCTACATCATGTTCCAAGACCGCCTTCAATCGCAGTTGCTGCCTGCTATCCAGACCGCCTTCCAAGAACTCTTCCAGCACCCGCTGGATGCCAAGGCCGTCGCATTCCAGCCTACTCGACCGGAATTCGAAGGAGATGTCACCATCAACGTCTTTCCATTCCTGAAGGTCAGTGGCAAAGGGCCCGAGCAGACCGCTACGGCCATAGGGGAATACTTGCAAGCCAATGTGAACGTGGTGGATCGCTTCAACGTGGTGAAGGGCTTTCTCAATATCGTGATCACCGATAGCTACTGGCATGGCTTTTTGCAGGAAGCCGGAACCACGGACATCCTGAATTTCGCTTCCACCGGAGATCAAGTGATGGTGGAGTATTCTTCCCCCAACACGAACAAGCCTTTGCACCTCGGTCACCTGCGGAACAACTTCCTCGGGCATTCCGTGAGCCGGATCCTGGAAGCTGCCGGAAATGAGGTGGTACGCGTGCAGATCATCAACGATCGTGGCATCCACATATGCAAGAGCATGGTGGCCTGGCAGAAGTTCGGCAACGGCGAAACCCCGGAAGGCAGCGGCCTGAAAGGCGACAAGCTCGTCGGCAAGTACTACGTGGCCTTCGACAAGGCGTTCAAGGCCGAGGTGGCGGAACTGATCGCAGCTGGCAAGACAGAGGACGAGGCGGGGAAGCAGGCGCCGATCATGCTGGCAGCCCAGGAAATGCTGCGCCAATGGGAAGACAATGAGCCCGAGGTGCGCGCCTTATGGGAGCGGATGAACGGCTGGGTTTACGAGGGCTTCAATGCGACCTACACCGCCATGGGCGTGGAGTTCGACAAGCTGTACTACGAAAGCGAGACCTACCTATTGGGGAAGCAGGACGTGCTCGATGGGCTGGAGAAAGGAACCTTCTACCGCAAGCCGGATGGCTCCATTTGGGTGGACCTCACTGCGGATGGCCTGGATGAAAAGCTCCTGCTGCGCGGCGATGGCACCAGCGTGTACATGACGCAGGATGTAGGTACGGCCATCCGCCGGTTCGAGGAGTTCCCGGATCTGAAGCGCCTGATCTATACCGTGGGCAACGAACAGGACTACCACTTCAAGGTGCTCTTCCTGATCCTGAAGAAGCTCGGGTACTCGTGGGCGGATGAACTCCATCACCTGAGCTACGGCATGGTAGACCTGCCCAGCGGAAGAATGAAAAGCCGGGAGGGCACCGTGGTGGATGCCGACGAGCTGATCGCCGAAGTGATCGCGGATGCTGGCAAGGCCACGGAAGAACTGGGCAAGCTCGACGAGTTCACTGCGGAGGAGAAGACGGAGCTGTTCCGCATGATCGGCCTCGCTGCACTCAAGTACTTCCTCCTGAAAGTGGATCCGAAGAAGCGCATGCTGTTCGATCCTGCTGCGAGCATTGACCTGCAAGGCCACACAGGGCCGTTCATACAATACACCTATGCGCGGATCCGGAGCCTATTGCGAAAGGCGCAAGCCAACAGCATTCCCGCACAACTGACAACGGAAAACTATCAACTGCTCCCAGAGGAGCGTGCTGTGATCAAGCTGCTTCATCAGTTCCCGGCGGTGCTGAATGAGGCGGCCATCAGGCTCGACCCTTCTTCCCTCGCCAATCAAGCCTACGAACTGGTGAAAGCCTACAACGGCTTCTACCAGACCGTTCCCGTGTTTAAAGAGGAAGATGCGGAAAAGCGCAACTATCGCTTGGCTCTGAGCGCCGCGGTAGGAACCGCCGTAAAGAAGGCCATGTGGTGCTTGGGCATCGAGGTGCCCGAGCGCATGTGAAGCTGGTTGCGTGCCGGTTCAGAACTTCGGGCAGGGCACTTGGCGGTACTTCCGGTGCTTGTTGTGCCGCGGCCACTCATAGATGAGACTGATCTCATGTGCGCCGCCGCTCTTCAAGGTGAGCTTGGAAACGGTGACGTCGTAGCTGTAGACGATGCGCAGTTGGTACGGCGTCTCGTAACCGAACATGACGATCACCGCATCATCATTGGAGTAGCCGGGTTGGTATGCCTTCAGGCCAGGCAGGCCGCGATACCACAAACCCATGGTAACCGAACTGTGGTCAATGTAGCCTCCGATATCCAATTGGTCCCACTTGTCCTGTGCCTTGTAGTGCGCGGCCAAGGTCATGGTGGTCTCACTGTGCCTGAATTCACGACCGTCCACAGCGAACCGATAACCGACATGTACACTGGTGCGCATGGGCAGAACGGCATCACCTTCCAGAAAGAGGGTCTGTTGCGGTTGGTTCAAATGGTTCACGGAGAAGCCTCCCCAGAACTGTTCCGAGTAGTAAAGGAAACCGGCGGAGAAATCGAAATAGGACACACTGCTGAGCATGGGAGGCTCGATGGAAGTAGGCGCATTGTCCCGGATCACTTGGTCGGCAAAGAGCATGTTGCGCGGATCGAAGGAGCGCATGGTGTAGCCCACTCGCAGGCCGCCTCGTATCGCCTGCCTGCGGTTCAGCCGCGCTTCGTAGGAATAGCTCAAGGAAGCTTGGGTGAAGTTCAGGCCGAAGGAACCTGCCCGGTCGTGCATCACCATTCCACCGATGCCGCTGTTCATGGCCGCGCTGCGATGGTCATAGGTGACCGCATAGGTCTTGTAACCCGGGCCGATAGCGGGCCATTGTAAGCGGTAGTTCATCCCGATCCGGTCCTGATGAGTGTTCCCCGTCAAGGCTGGGTTCAGGTACAGGGGTGCTGCGTAGAACTGCGATAGCTGCGGGTCTTGCGCGAAAACGCTTAACCCAAGCAGGATGGCCGCAGCCGTCAGGAGGTGTGAGCAAGTACGCATGAGCTATCGGAACAGGGTGATGTCACCGGTGCGTTGTACCTCCTTGTTGTCCACGAAGCGTACCCATACTTGGTAGATGTAGACATCCTGCTGGCTGATGTGGCCTTTATAGTAGCCATCCCAACCTCGTTCAATGTCGTTGCTTTCGAACACCAGCTCTCCCCAGCGATTGAATACGCGCATTCGGAAATCCTTCACGAAGCGGATGAATGGATAGAACACGTCGTTGCTGAGGTCCATCGGGTTGAAGCCACCTCCGCTTCCGCCGTGCGGATTGGGTGTGAACGCATTCGGGATCGTGATGTCGTAAACAGGGTTCACCTTGATGATGTGATCGACACTGCTGGTGCATCCGTGATCATCCGCCACATGGAGTGATACCTGCCAAGTGCCGGGCTCCAGGTAGTGGTATGCCGGATCGGGGTCTATGCTGATCCCCCCATCCCCAAAGCTCCAGTCCCACGTACTGATCGAACCCGTGGATTGATCGATGAACTGGATGTCCGCATGGTCGGCATCAACTTCCCAAGGGGTGGCGGTGAAGGCGGCCACGGGATTGGTGAAGGCGTGCACCGCGCCGGTGTTCAAGGCAGCGGCAGAGCAGCCAAGCGGCGTGGTCACCGTTAAGGAGACCGTGAAATTCCCGGCGTGGTACACATGCACCGGTGACATGGAGGTGCTGGTGGTCCCGTCGCCGAAGGTCCACAGGTAGGAGACCGGTTGGTTGGTAAGGCCGGTGGGGAAGTGGACCGTAAGTGGCTCACAACCTTCGGCGATAATGGCTGGCAGGGTGACGGCAGGAGGTGTTTCCACCGTGATGGTGATCATTCCTTGCAGCGTGTTCGAGCAGCCGTCCGTTGCGGTCACAGTCAAGCTTCGACTGGCTGTTGCAGGTAGGGTGAAGGGGCCATTCCCCGTAGCGGGAAGCTGGGGCCAGGAGAGCGAGGTACTACCCGGATAGCCAGTGACCCAAGCTCCTACAGTGGCCGTTCCGCCAGGGCAAAAGGCCGTATCCCCGTAGGTGTGGAGCGTGGCCAGTGAAAGGTCGAGCACGGTCACCGGAAGCTCCAGCATGGGGCCGCTGCATCCGTTCTGGTCCACTACCGAGACCTGCACGACTTGGCTTGCAGGGAATGAATACTGGAGCATATCCCCTGTGCCGATACCGGTCCATGTGATGGTATAACCGCCGGCTCCACCGGAGGCTTGGGCGGTGAGCGGTACAGGAGTGTTCACGCAAACGGTGTCCTCCACCTGGGCGGTGAGAGTGATCGGTGTGGGCGCTGTCAAGGTGGTGGTGGCTTGCGCATGACAACCGTTGGCATCCGTTACCACCACGGTGTATGCGCCTGCGGGCAAGCCGAACGCGGTGGAGGTGGCCTGTCCATTCGCATTGGCGCTCCATTGATAGCTATAGCCGGGAGTGCCACCCGAGAGCTGCACACTGGCTGAACCGTTGCCGTTGCCCGAGCAGGTGGGTGGAGTTGGCGTGATGGTGATCGCGCTCAGGGCTGTTGGCTCGGTAATGACAACGGAAGCCGTGGTGTCGCAGCCATAGCTATCCGTCACATGCACGCTGTACGTACCGGCGGAAAGGCCGTTAGCAGTTGCGGTTGTTTGTGCTGAAGCATCGCTCCAGAGATACGTGAGGGAGGAGTTGTTCGGCGTGAACGACGCACTTCCCGAATGGTCACTGTTACAAGCGAGCGAGCTGGTGCTGAGCGCCGAACCGAAGAAGCTGGTGGGCAACGTGATGTGGATGATATCCGAGGCTACCGGGCAGTTCGTGTTACCCGTGGTGGTTAGCACCAGGTCCACGCCGTTTGCCAGTAGCTCAGCTGGCGTGGGCATATAGGTAGGCTGAAGACCCGTGTTGCTAAAGGTGCCATTGCCGCCGGACCAGACACCGCCGGTGGCATTGGTCACGGTGCCGTTCAGTTGGATCGGCAGGTCGCCGAAGCAGGTGATCATGTCCGCGCCAGCGTGGGCTGCATTGGGTTGCCCGTCCGCCGAGATGGTGCCGGTGCCCTGCACACTGGCACAGCCGTTGGCGTCCGTCACCGTGACCGTGTAGGTGCCTGCAGTAGCCTGTATACTGGCGGTGGAGGCGCCATTGCTCCATGTGTATTGGTAGGGTAAGGTGCCACCCGTTACCGTGGCAGACATGCTGCCAAGGTCTACCCCGGCACATTGTTCGTCCACTACGATCAAGCTGGCCAGGTTCAGTGCCGCTGGTTCAGTGATGGACACGCTCATGGTTGTTTGGCAGCCGTAAACGTCGGTTGCCAACACGCTGTAGCTCCCTGCGGAAAGCCCAGTGGCCGTGGCCGTGGTCTGTGCAGCGGGATCATTCCAGAGGTAGGTGAACCCGGCCGTGTTCGGGGTGAAGGTGGCGGAACCAGCGGAGTTCCCATGGCACAGCAGGTCAGTCGCCGCGATCGCAGCATTGCTGAAGCTTGTGGAAAAGGTGATGTGTACAGTGTCCTGCGCCGAACCACAGGGAGAATCACCCGTGGTGGTCAAATAAAGGTCCACTCCGCCGCTGGCGAGTTCCGCTGAACTGGGCATATACGTGGCATTCAATCCCGTGCCGGTGATCACACCGGTGCCACCGGACCAGATGCCACCCGGGGCGTTCGTGACCGTGCCGGTAAGTGCCACCGGTAGTTCACCTTCGCATCCGATCAGGTCCGGACCGGCATTGACGGTACTGGGTTGATTGGCTGTGCTGATGGTTGCAGAAATAGGGCCGTTCACGCAGCCATTCCCATCGCTGATCGTCACGTGGTAGTCACCTGCACCCGCTGTGATCGAGGATGTGGTATCGCCCGTGTTCCAGATGTAGTGAAAGGGTGCCGTGCCCACGTTGATGCCGACGGACGCGCTGCCGTCCCCGTTCCCTGCGCAGGATTCGTCAACGATAGTTGGGCCGAAATAGCTGATCCCCGGCAATACGTGGATGGAGTATACATAGGTCTGAAGTGCTGGGATCGGACAGGCCCCATCGTTCGCAGTAATGATGAACGGAAAGAAACCGGAGGCATTCGGGACACCTGTCCAGCAAACATGCACCGTGATCGGATTGATGCCCGAGTATGAGAACGTGGCTCCAGGAAGATTCTGCGTAATGTTCGAGGTGGCCGTCAGGATGTTGGTCGCGTTCGCATCGGTGATCACGGCATCGAAGCAGAAATCGCCGGATTCACAGATCTGGATGGAACGTGGACCCGTTTGTATGGCCTGGCCACTCAGATTGGTAACGGTACCCGTGGTGGCGTCGGGAGGAATATTCGTGCAGGGATAGGCAATGAACTGCATATCACGCATGACGGAGCCGATCCAGTTCCCGTTATTGTCAAACTGGTCCACACGTACCACTACCACCCAGTTGCCGATCTGGTTAAGTGTAAATCCAACCTGCCCGGTATGGGGGTCCAAGGTGATACCCGTGATCGGTTCGGTTCCTGTGAATGCACCCACGTAAGGCAGGTTCACCGCACCCGTGTTCATTGCACTGATAAAAGTGTAGGTGAGAGAATCGCCCGTCGGGTCATAGGCCCCGTAGCTATAGGAGATCGGAAAACCGGCGCAGACATAAGGGATGGCCGTATTGGTGAATTGCGGGGAGTCGTCACAAGGCGCGATCACATTGTTCAGCTTGGCCTCGATGTACACGTTCTTATTCCCCGGTTGCACCAGGTTCGCGATCGCGCCGTTGCGCCATTGCTCCGTCCAGGAGATCGTCCAGAAGTTACAGGGCGGAAGTGTTACCGTGCCCGTATAGATGAACTGTTGGATCCCCGGTAGGCTCCCGCCATTGCAAGTGCTGTTGGGCAACTGCAGATCACACAGTTGGGAGATCTCCGTTCCACCCGGAGTGGTCACGGTCATCGTCTTATTGCCACAGGGGCTATTGACGTTGAGCGTGTAGGAGCCATTGAGGCTGATGCCCGCGCAGTCGCGATAGACCACCAGGGTGATCCGGTATTGATTGCCCCCGAGGCAGTTGTAATAGATTTCGCCTCCTGAAATGTGCGTGCCGTAAGCCGTTGTGGCAAGTACTACGCACAGAAGGACTGTGGAGAATAGTTTTTTGAGCATACGGAGCGGAGCTGGCAAGACTGGGGCATCGTACGCTGATCGAACCAAGAGGTTTCAGTTCGGTACACGCGAGGCACAAGAAAGGGCCTCATCCACGGCCTGCTGGGTTCTATGGCTGAGCGTAGGAGTACCAAGGGAAAGTGAAGAGTGCTTTGGGTCTTGTTGTGGTGGAAGAAGGACCCAATGGAATTGCGGACAGGCCTTCTACCTTCGCGGTCCATTTTCAGGATCATGTTCGAGAATCTTAGTGACAAGCTCGAGAGAGCATTCAAAGTACTCAAGGGCCAAGGCCAGATCACGGAGATCAACGTGGCCGAGACCATGAAGGAGGTACGGCGTGCCTTGCTGGATGCCGACGTGAACTTCAAGACAGCCAAGGATTTCACCGACCGCGTGAAGGCCAAGGCACTGGGGCAGAACGTGCTGACCTCCGTGAGCCCGGGGCAGCTACTTACCAAGATCACCAACGACGAGTTGGCCGAATTGATGGGGGGCAAGAATGCCGGCATCAACTTGGGCGGCAACCCCACGGTGATCCTGATGAGCGGCCTGCAGGGTTCCGGTAAGACCACCTTCAGTGGTAAGCTCGGTAACTACATCCGCAAAAAGGGCAAACGCGTCCTTCTTACCGCGGCCGACGTGTATCGTCCGGCCGCTATCGACCAGTTGGAAACACTGGGCAAGCAGTTGGAGATCGAGGTATACAGCGAACGCGAGAACAAGGATCCAGTAAGCATCGCGAAGAATGCCGTCGCGTATGCGAAGCAACACGGCTATACCGCCGTCATCATCGACACAGCCGGCCGCTTGGCGATCGATGAGAAGATGATGGATGAGATCGCCGCGATCAAGAAGGCGATCAACCCGCAGGAGACACTGTTCGTGGTGGACGCCATGACCGGTCAGGACGCGGTGAACACGGCCAAGGCATTCAATGACCGCTTGAACATCGACGGCGTGGTACTCACCAAGTTGGATGGTGATACCCGCGGTGGGGCGGCGCTCACCATTCGTAGTGTGGTGGACAAGCCGATAAAATTCATCGGTACCGGCGAGAAGATGGAAGCGCTGGACGAGTTCCACCCGGACCGTATGGCGGGGCGTATCCTCGGCATGGGCGACGTGGTGTCGCTGGTGGAGCGCGCACAAGAGCAGTTCGATGAGAAGCAGGCGCGGGCACTGCAGAAGAAGATCGCCAAGGACCAGTTCGGCTTCGACGATTTCTTGGACCAGATCCAGCAGATCAAGAAGATGGGTAACATGAAGGACCTCATGGGCATGATCCCCGGCGTGGGCAAGGCCATGAAGAACCTCGACATCCCGGACGACGCATTCAAAGGCATCGAAGCCATCATCCGCAGCATGACGCCCACGGAGCGCAGCACCCCGAGCGTGATCAACGGCAGCCGTCGCCAGCGCATCGCAGCCGGCAGCGGTACCAACGTGGCCGAAGTGAACAAGCTGATGAAGCAGTTCGACGAGACCCGCAAGATGATGAAGATGATGGGCGACAAGAGCAAGATGCAGGCGATGATGCAAAGGATGCAGCAGGCGCAGGGTGGGCGGCGATAGGCGGACCCTTGACGCCAACATCCTCGTGACGGTGCTCTGTAACGAGTACCCCAAGTTCACCGTGTGTGCCCGGGTGCTGAGCTTGGCGGATGACACGCTTCGAGGTGTATACGTCCCCGCTGTGCCTTGCCATTGCTGGCCACTTCGCCGGAACGAAGAACGGCAAGGAATTGGCCAAGAAAAAGATCGCGATCCTGTTGGAAAAATTGAAGATCACGAACGTTGATGGCACTTCGGTCCGGCGGACCATTGCGAACAAAAACGTACACGACTTTGAGGATGGACTGGAGTACTACTCGGCTGTGGATGCAAAGTGTACCTGCTTGGTCACCTACGACAAAGACGATTTCTATTCTCCGAAATGGAAGTGCTGAATGCACGGAAGTTCCTTTTGGAACATGCGGTGAAATGATCTTCGGCGACGGAATTCCTTAATTCGTCGTCTGTTCAACCTTTTCCACCGGCTATCGTTCCAAGGGGTCCAATGGATCGAACGATGCGCCTGATATGTCTCTTTATTGCCATTTGGACAGTGCAGGCGGTGGCGCAAACCGGACCGGGTGGGATCGGCTCCAGCACCAATAACCCGATCTGGTTGAGTGCGGATCTAGGCGTTTACAAAAATGCCGGGACAACAGTCGCGAGCAGCGGCGATAACGTGCAGCAATGGAATAACCGTTCCGGGAACCCGGTCCATGCTCAACAGGCCACATTAGCCAACCGTCCGGATTTCTATCCGGGTGTGGTGAACGGCCTTCCGGCGGTGCGCTTCACCAAAGCGAATGGTGATCGCATGGCTGCATTGGGGCTTAACACATCCACCGGAGGCAAAGCTGCCGTTTGGGTGGTTGCGAGGTATCGCACGCTTCCATCACCGAACCCAGGTATGCTGCAGGGTACGGCCTCCGGAAACGCGTATTCATCGGCTCCAGCGGATAAGAACATCGGACTTTGGGTCAGCAGCACAGGAGAGAAAGTATGGGGACGGGGTATCCAAACCAGTGGAACCAGTGTCAATGTCCCTGCGATCACCAGCCTGACCTCCAATACCTTCTATATCCTGAGCACCAATTATGACGGTTCGCAGATCACGCAGTATGTGAACAACGCATCTGCTGGGACCGCGGCTTACAATGGGACGCTCCGGACCTGGCCGGATATGTCCATCGGAGTGCAGGCCGGGACAGAAGGTTGGGATGGAGATATCGCCGAGGTGATCGCCTATACGGTCGACCTCAATTCAGCGCAGCAAGTGATCATGGCGAATTATCTCGCAGCCAAATATGGCCTCTCCTTGGGTGCTGATGACATCTACGTTCAGGATGATCCGGCGAACGGCAACTATGATCATGAAGTGGCTGGAATAGGAAGGATATCCGCAACCAGCTTACAAAACGCTTCCCGCGGAAGTGGGATCGTTCAGATCTCCGCACCCAGCAACTTGGACAACAATGAATTCCTGATCTGGGGACACGATAATGGCGTGTTGGGCTACTGGGGCGTGGGAGACAAACCCACCGGAGTGCAGGGGAGATTGGGTAGAACTTGGCGGGTAAGCGAAGTGAACAAATCCAAAGCACCCGTGGACGTGGGAGCCATCGATATGACCTTCGACCTCACCGGGTTGGGCAGCGTAACCGCCAGCGACCTTCGGCTCTTGGTGGATTCAAACAACGACGGTTTGTTCGCGGATGAAACACCGATCAGCGGCGCGGTGTCCATGGGTTCGGGCCAGTACAAGTTCCCAGGGGTCACGGCCATTAAGAACAACCTACGCTTCACTTTGGGGACCATTAATTCCTCCACCACCCCCTTACCGATCGAACTGATCTCCTTTCATGCCACGGCAACCTCTCCCGGAACTGTGGAGTTGACCTGGGCCACCGCCAGTGAACAGGACAATGCTTACTTCTCCATTGAGCGTTCCGTGGACCTCTTGGAATGGACCACGATCATTTCACAATCAGGAGCGGGCAACAGCTCCTTCCAGCGAAACTATGGCGCTACTGATGCGGAAGCGATGCCTGGAACCAGCTACTACCGGCTGCGCCAAACCGATCTGAATGGAGTGTTCACACTTTCGGATGTGGTGCCGGTAAACTTCCCTTTGCTAAGCAGTGCTCGGCCGGTCATCCTACCAAACCCATCAAGTGGACCTTTCACCGTGCGATTCCCTGTGCCGCCAGCGACACCGGCGCGCGTCGAGTTACTGGATGGGGGAGGGCGAGTGATATGGTCCCGCGAGATCGGCAATGAACAACCATATGAGTTGTGGGTCGATCCAGAAGGAGCCAAGGCCGGTGATCACTTCCTTCGGATCACATCAGGTGCAGGTGTGCAGGTTGAAAAGGTCTGGCTTTTGGCCCGGTGACAGAGCCACCATCCGGCCTGCATTCCGGGGCGATGCAGTAGATTCGGCACCCCATGCCGAACCCAACAACTACTTACCGATCACTCGACGGAATTGAATGCGGAAAAGCCCTGCGCGCCCGCATCGCGGAGGAAACACAAAAGGTTTTGAAGTCCCGCGGTCATGTGCCGCACTTGGCCGCCGTATTGGTGGGTGAGGATGCTGCCAGCCAAACCTATGTGGCGAGCAAAGTGAAGTCCTGTGAGGAAGTGGGCTTCCGCAGCACATTGCTCAAACGTTCGGCAGAGATCACCGAGGCTGAACTCATGGAAATGGTGGCACAACTCAACGAAGATCCGGCGGTGGACGGCTTCATCGTGCAGTTGCCCTTGCCCAAGCATATCGATGAAGAGCGCGTTACCCTTGCCATTGATCCCGCGAAGGATGTGGACGGCTTCCATCCGCAGAACCTCGGGCGCATGATGTTGGGCTTGCCCGGCTACCTGCCTGCTACACCCAACGGCATTGTGGAGCTATTGAAGTTCTATGATATCCCTACGGAAGGCAAGCATTGCGTGGTAGTGGGTCGGAGCAACATCGTGGGTACGCCGATGAGCATTCTGATGAGCCGCAACACGTATCCCGGCAACTGTACCGTTACCATCACCCACAGCCGTACCAAGGACCTGCCATCCATCACGCGCCAAGCCGACATTCTCATCGTGGCCATTGGCAAGGCCGGTTTCATCACTGCGGACATGGTAAAGGAGGGCGCTGTGGTGGTGGATGTGGGCATACACAGGGTGGAAGATGCGTCGCGCAAGCGGGGGTATCGCCTCTCCGGTGATGTGGACTTTGATGGTGTTGCACCAAAGTGCTCATGGATCACACCGGTACCCGGTGGCGTGGGCCCCATGACAGTGACCAGCCTATTGCTCAACACCTTGAAGGCTGCCAAGTCCTAATGCATTCGGTACCAAGTGGATAAAAGCACGGCCTGACTCCGATATTTGGCAGTGAAGAAGAAGCATTTTCAGATAGATAGAGAACGACCATGGCAGGGAACGGGGACGCATTTTACAAGCGGGTGTTCGAGAACAACCGTAAATGGATCGCGGCCAAAAAGGCCCTGGACAAGGACTACTTCACCCATTTGGCCGAAGGCCAGAATCCCGAGATCCTATACATCGGGTGCAGTGATAGCCGCGCCACTGCGGAGGAGTTGATGGGGGCCGGTCCCGGTGAGGTTTTCGTCCATCGCAACATCGCCAATGTGGTGGGGAGTGCCGACCTCAATGCACTCAGCGTGATCGAGTATGCAATCGGTGCACTGAAAGTGAAGCGTGTTGTGATATGTGGTCACTATGGCTGTGGGGGTGTGAAGGCGGCCATGGAAGCCAAGGACCTCGGCCTCATCAATCCGTGGTTGCGCCAGATCCGGGACGTATACCGCTTGCACCGCGCCGAACTGGATGCCATCACGGATGAACCCCAACGCTACCGCCGCTTGGTGGAACTGAACGTGGAGGAGCAGTGCATCAACGTGATCAAGACCGCCGTGCTTCAGAAGTCCTATCTGCGGAGCGGTACACCTACGGTGCACGGCTGGGTGTTTGACATGCGCACAGGGGAACTGGTGGATCTGCACTTCGACTTCCCGGGTAAGCTGGAAGAGATCCGCCAGATCTACGACCTGGGGCCAGAGGCTTGAGCCGATCCGGCTTGTGATCACACCTATTTCTTCTGTTTGTGGAGGCAATCGTTTCCGCCCTGCGTTCCGTTCGCTTTAATTTAGACGATGGTATGAACGACGGGAAGCAGCGACCAGAGGCAGGGGCAGCGCCAAGTGCAGCATCCCCATCCTCAGGGTCGGATAGCGGCCCGCGCGTAAGAGGGCAGGTGACCCGCCGCGTGTTCTACCTCAGCTTGCAGGCGATCTTCAATGCCATCGTGATCGGTTTCATCGCCAAGGGCATGCTCTTGGCGATCTATTTCGTCACAAATGTGGCCTTCTATGGCCGCTTCAGCGTTGTTCAGGTGGACCCCACGCTGGAGTTTGTCGGTACAGGGGTGCTGGTGATCCCCATCATCGGGGCGCTGTTGGTTGGGCTTATGGCCCGCTATGGCTCCAAGAACATCCGGGGACATGGCTTTCCCGAGACCATCGAGAAGATCTTGGTGAAGGAAAGCCGGATCGAACCCAAGATCACGATACTGAAGCCGCTCTCAGCCGCCATCTCCATCGGTACGGGCGGGCCTTTTGGCGCGGAAGGGCCCATCATCGCCACGGGTGGCGCCTTCGGCTCCCTCACCGGGCAAATGATGCGTGTTACCGCCAATGAACGTAAGATCATGCTGGTGGCCGGTTCATGCGCCGGGGTGGCCGCCATCTTCGGCAGTCCCGTGGCGGGTATCCTCATGGCCATCGAGTTGCTGCTATTCGAGTATTCCCCACGATCCATTGTGCCCGTGGCGATGGCCTGTACCACCGCCGCTGCCATGCACTATTTGCTCTTCGGACAGGAGCCGATCTTCGCCATGCCGGCCATTCCGGAACCCGCTGGTGGTGCGCTGGTGATCTACATCTTCATGGGCTTCCTCCTCGGGGTTGCAGGCGCTTTGGCTTCCAAAAGTGTCTATGCTGTGGAGGACGGATTTGCCTCCACGTTCAAGCATATCCATTGGATGTGGTGGCCTGCGTTCGGTGCTGTCGCCGTGGGCATCATCGGCTATTTCGCGCCGCGGACCATGGGTGTGGGATACGACAACATCGTTCTGCTGCTTTCCGGGAATGTCACGCTGCATGTCATCTTGGCCCTTTCCTTCTTGAAGTTGATCTCTTGGGCGGTCTATCTCGGCAGTGGCACTTCCGGTTCCACCATGGCTCCGTTATTCACTATAGGAGGAGGCTTCGGCGCTCTGCTGGGCTACGCTACCCTGCACTTCTTTCCGGACAGCGGCGTGAACATGGCCACCTGCGCGCTCATCGGGATGGCCGCCACCTTTACCGGCGCCACGCGTGCGTACCTCACCGCCATCGTTTTCGCATTCGAGACCACCGGACAGGCGCATGGCTTGCTCCCATTGATAGGGGCCTGCACCACGGCCTATCTCGTCTCTTTCTTCATGATGAAGGGAGGAACGCTTTATACCGAAAAGTTGGAACGACTCGGGATCCACACCCCGTTCGCCATGGAAGCGGACATCCTCCAGAAGCTGCTGGTAAAGGATGTGCTGGAAGAAGGTGCTGACGTGCTGAGCGCGGAGAACACCATTGCCGAAGCACGCGAATGGATCAAGTCCAACGCGGCGGAAGAGGGCGCCACCTCCTTTGTAGTGGTGAACAAGGCGAAGGAACTCGTGGGTCTGGTAAAGCGAAATGACATCTTCGGGAAAGTCTTCGCAGACAACGCATCCATCCAGTCCATCACCGCCAACTACTCCGTGTTCCTATTCCCTGATAATGAGCTTAGCTCTGCTGTTGATATGATGGATAAATATTCCACCAGCATCGTGCCCGTGATCCAGCGTAATGCGGGCCGCAAGGTGATCGGGGTCCTCACCCACAAGGCTATCTTCTCGGCCTACAGGAGGCGTCGCAAGGCGGAGGAGATCTATGAGACGGATATTTCCCTCAAGGGGCAGGGCATCAGGATCATCCACCAAGGACGCCAGCTATTTGGTTGGGAGCGGGAGGAATAGCCTTCTTTCGTGGACTTAACCGTTGCTACGGAGCTAGGCGTCCCTGGAGCCGAAAGCGTTGAGTTGCACTCCATCTGCGACTGTAGCATCAGAGCGGATCCCGGATCAGCCATCGCAGATGGAGGTCCAAGGCCATCTGTCGTGCCCTGCTTGCATTTACGGATGGATCCGATGAGCGGGTGAGTATACTTTGAAGGGCTTGATGTAGATCATTCAGCCACAAGGGCTCAAACCTCTACATTCGCCGCCCCCTTAACCCACAAACACCCACCATGAAAGCAAGTAAACTACTCCTCCTATCATTTCTGCTATTGGCCTTTATGCCGGCCCGTGCCCAGAAAAAGACCGATAAGGCCAACGTGAAATGGGGAAAGGATATGACCATCAAGGAGGATGGCCAATTCATCGATGTGATCGATGATCTGGACAACTCAACCTTCGTGCTGATGCGTCGCAAGAAGGACATACTGATCCAGCGCATGGATGGCTTAAAGGTGGTATGGCAGAAGCCAGTGGAGATGGAACTGGACAAAAAGGACCTCACGATCAAGAACATTATCCTCACAAAGACTGAGATACTGGTCTTTTTCAGGTTCTATGACAAGAAGGAAAATGAGAACCGGCTCTATATGAGCGCATACGATCAGGCCGGCTTCAAGCAATTGAAGCGCTTTGAGAAGATCGCATCGATCCCGGCTGACAAGCAATCCAATCCTGGTGCATTCATCGTTTCGGCCTCTCCGGATCGTTCCAAAGTGTTGGTGCAAGTGTTACCTCCGTATGAGAAGAAGGAGGATATCGAGCGTTCGACCATGAATGTGTACGACGCCGATATGCAGCTCCAATGGTCACAGGAATTCCGCCTGCCATACACCGATGTGGATTACCGGGTGGAGTCGCAGCGTGTGGATAACGATGGAAGCGTGCTGGTGCTGGGCGTGAAATATGCGGACAAGAAGGAAAGGAAGGCCTTGAAGCGGGATAGCAAATCCACGTATGAGTACCACCTGTTGGTCTATACCGGCAGTTCGCCTACACCGCAGGATCACGTTATCGGTGTTCCGGACAAATTCCTGCAGGATATGAACCTATCCATGGCGAATGAAGGTGATATCATTTGTGCAGGGCTTTATGGGAACAAGAACAGCTTCAGCGTCCGCGGAGCTTTCTTCCTGCGGATCGATCGCGCCACCAAGACGATCGCTCACGAGAGCTTCAAGGAATTCAATGATGATTTCATAACCTCTTATATGACCGATAAGGAGGCAAAGAAGGCCCAGAAGAAGGCGAGTAAGAAGGATGAGGATGTGGAACTATATCAATATATGATCCATGACATCATCCATAGGGACGATGGTGGCGCGGTCCTGGTGGCTGAGCAATACTTCATGCGGGAGGTATGCTACACGGATAAAAATGGGAATACGCGGTGCAACTATCACTACTACTATAATGACCTGATCGTAGTGAACATCGACCCGAAAGGCGATATCGAGTGGGCAACCAAGGTGCCAAAGCGCCAACACAGTATAAATGATGGCGGAACCTTCAGTAGCTGCGCCGTCGATGTGAAGGATGGCAAGATCTACCTCGTGTTCAACGATTCAGGAGAGAATCTCTTCGTGAAGTCAGGAGATAAGATCAAACAGTTCGAATTGACAGGAAAGGATGCCTTGGTCGTGTTGGCCACCGTAGATGGGGATGGTAGCGTGTCCCGCGAGGCCCTGTTCACCCCGGACCGCCGCGATGTGATCCTGCGTCCAAAGGACTGCGTGCAGCTGAAGGATGATGCGATGTTCATCTATGCCAGCCGGAAGAAGGACTACCGATTTGGACTGATCGAGTTCAAGTAAGTCCACTGTCAGTTGACAGGCGGGGCGGGTCCGGTGCTATACGAGGCACCGGACCCGCTTTTGTTTGGGGCCTGTCAAGGCGCAAGATCGCACGCGCTGAGGAGCAATAAGAGTTCGAAAGGTCGCGGCCATCGTGCAGAGCCCGGACAACCGACAACTGACAACAGGCAACTGGGCCTATTCCGTTAGCTTCCGGCGCAGCGCCGCCATCTGCAGCAATGCCACAGCGGCTTCCACGCCTTTATTGCCATGCTTGCCTCCGCTGCGGGCACGGGCTTGCTCCATGTTGTCGTCCGTGAGCACACAGAAGATCACAGGGCGGCCGGTCTTCAGGCCTACGTCCATAATGCCTTGGGCGGTGGCTTGGCAAACGAAGTCGAAGTGAGGCGTTTCGCCACGCACCACGCTGCCAATGCAGATCACACCGTCCAGAACGCGGTGTTCGAGCAAGATCTGCGCAGCCAAAGCCAGCTCAAAACTGCCGGGAACGGGTTCCTCAACAATGTCCTTCAGGGCAACGCCGTGCTTCAGCAAGGTTTCCACCGCGCCATCGCGCAAGGCCTGGGTGATCTCCGGGTTCCAATTGCTCACGACCAGCCCCAAACGCAGACCGGTGCCCCGAGGGACACCGGCAGCGTCATAATTCGATAGGTCCGTAGTGGCCATGCTATCCGGCCATCTCTTTGGCGCGGGCTGCATACTTCTTGGCCGTGTTCGCGTCGGGTGAACCAGGGTAGTCGGAAGCAATACGGCCGAAGCACTTGGCTGCATTCTTCCAATCGTTCTGTTGCTGGTAAACGATACCGGCTTTCATCAGGAACATCGGTGTGGTGTAATCGCTCTTCACCATGTCGGCAGCCTTCATGAACTGGCTGGCAGCATCGGCAGGGCGGCCCAGTTCCACCAGCACATCACCTTGGTTGCCGGTGGCCATTACACGCAGCACATCATCACCCAGATCGGCGTCCTTGTAAAACTGCAAGGCAGTCTCGTAATCCCCTTTCTGGTGGTTGATCACAGCCACATAGAACTTGGCCAGATTGCCCGTGGTAGTGGAGCCGTAATCATTGGCCACTTGTGCAAAGCCCAAGTAGTTCCCGTCACCGTTGAGCGCTTGGTCCAAGGAGTCGATCTCGAAATAATACTGGGCCTTCCAGATCATTTCTTGGGCTTCCTTGGCCTTTGGCTCGGAGATGAGCTTCTTGTATCCTAAGAGGCCGCCTACGATCACCAGCACCGCTACTACCGCGATGGTGACAGGTGTCTTGTTCTTTTCCAGGAACAATTCACTCTTGGTGTACATCTCACCAATATCCAGGTCCTTGCCCTCGTTTGCTTTCGTCGACATGAGTGTCCGCCGATTTTTTTGTGGAGCGCAAAAGTAGGTGTTCAGACGGAACACGCATAAAGATGTTGGCCGATAGCCGGAACCAGGTCGCAAATGCTGCCGTTTTCGCGGATCCACTGAGGCACCGAAGCTGCGTCAGTATCTTTGGCCTCCCCCCATGAACGTGTTGCTCAGTCGCCTTTCCGTACTTCAGTTCCGCAACCATCGCGAGGCCGAACTGGAGCTCGGAAAGCAGGTGAACTGTTTCACCGGACCGAATGGCACCGGCAAGACCAACTTGCTGGATGCCGTGCATTACCTGTCCATGTGCAAGAGCTACTTCGAGGCGCAGGACATGCACAACGTGCTGCACGGAGAGGAGTGGTTCATGATAAAAGGTACCATGGACACCCCGAACGGAGGGGATGAACTTTCCTGCGCCGTGCGGAAGGGCCATCGCAAGGTTTTCACCCGCAACCACAAGGAGTATGATCGGCTTGCCGACCATGTGGGTCGCTTTCCTGTTGTGATGATCACCCCGTATGACGGCCAATTGGTGCTGGATGGGAGTGAGGTGCGACGGCGCTTCCTGGATGGGCTGATCGCCCAGTTCGACCGGGCCTACCTGGAGCATTTGATGCGCTACAATCGGGCACTGGCCCAACGCAACCTCCTGTTGAAGCAACAGAACGGCCCGGTTTCGCGCAGCACGGTGGAGCCTTGGGATGAACAGCTGATCATGCATGCGGAGGCGGTGCATGCCGTGCGTACCAGCTTCATGGCGGCCATGTCGCCTTTGCTGGTCCGCCACTACCAAGGCATCACCAGCGGGCCTGAAAAAGTGGGGCTGCACTATCGCAGTGAACTGGATGAAGCCGGCATGCGCGAGGTGCTGGACAGGCAGTGGCAGCGGGACCAGATGGCGCAACATACCACGGGAGGCACGCACAAGGACGACTTACTGTTCACCATCGATGATCGGCCCTTGAAGAAGTTCGGGAGCCAAGGACAGCAGAAAACATTCCTGATCGCGTTGAAGTTGGCCCAGTTCGACCTTACCGCCGAGCGCTCCGGGATCAAGCCATTGCTCTTGCTGGACGATATTTTCGACAAGATCGATCCACAGCGGATGCGTCATCTGTTGGCATTGCTCGGCGATGGACGCTTCGGGCAAGTGATCATTACCGATACCGATGCCAAGCGCATGCACCAAGCACTGGATGGATTAGGACTGGATACCCGCTTCTTCCATTTGGACCACCAAGGGGTTAAAGCGGATGCTCCGCGCCACACCGCACAGAACGTATGAAGCGCAAGAACGATCAGACCTTGGGTGAGGCCATGGACCGCTTGGTGGATGCCTACGGGCTTCGCGAAAAACTGGACGAGCAGGCGGTGGCCAGCCTCTGGGATGAGTTGGCAGGTGGCATGGTGGCCCGACGCACTGTTGCAGTGAAGCTGCGCCGCGGCAAACTGTACATCAAAGTGGACAGTGCTCCGCTACGGCAGGAACTCACCTACATGCGCGATGGCCTCATCAAGACCATCAACGAAAAGATGGGCCGGGTGGTGGTGGAGAAGATCCAGCTGGACTGAATCTTCTCCTTGACCAGATCTTTATTTAGTACTGCTCACGGGTAGTGAAGAAGAATGCGCTCTCGATGGCTGCATTCTCATCACTGTCGCTGCCGTGTGCGGCATTCTTCGCCTTGCTCTCGGCAAAGCTCTTGCGGATGGTGCCTTCAGCAGCCTCTGCGGGATCGGTAGCGCCGATCAGGTCGCGGAAGTCCTGCACGGCATTGTCCTTCTCCAGGATGGCAGCCAGAACAGGGCCACCGGCCATGTAGCTGACCAATTCCCCATAGAACGGACGTTCCTTGTGGACTTCGTAGAATTTACCAGCCTCCTGTTCGGAGAGCTGGGTGTATTTCATGGAGACCAATCGGAATCCACGGGAAAGGATCATGTCCAGGATCTTGCCGGCATGGCCCGCCGCCATGGCTTCGGGCTTGATCATAGTGAACGTTCTGTTGCTTGCCATCGTACAATGTTGAAAAACGGCCGCAAAAGTAGCCGTCTTCCTTGTGGTCCACACCCCAAACCCATGTTTTCTTCGCAAACCCTGTGGCGAGCTTTGCCATAGGTGTGACAACAGCCCGAACGATGTACCATAAATATGCTCTCTTTGCCCTTGTTGCCTTCCTTGTTGCCTGCGGCTCGCCAACCGGGGTAAAGGATGACAAGCAGGATGCCCTCGTGATCGGCGGTGATGATGCCTCGGAACAGACCGAGAATCTCTACCAAATGCCTACGCCCAACGAGCTTTTTCAGATCGTAAAGACCATGTCAGGGGAAGGGCAGAAGCGGATGATGAGCCCGGCGAAGAACGTGGAGCGCTATGCCACTGCACAGAAAAAGGCCCTGAACTTCGGAGTGTATGCAACCGACCTGGTCTATGCCAGTACATACAAGATCACCAGCGAGGTGGTGCGCTATTACCTGACCTGCAAGAAGCTCGGGGATGATCTGGGCTTAGCAGGCTCCTTCACCGACAAGGATTTTGCAAGGCTTGAGCGCAATCTCACACGGGGCGACTCCTTGGACGTTATCAGCAACGAAGCATACGAGCGTGCCTACCGGCGCATGCAGGATGAACGTATGGGCCCCACCTTATCCTTGGTGCTTGCAGGTGGATGGATCGAAAGCATGCACTTAGTGACCCGCCAGGTGCTCCACTTCGATGCCGCGGATCCATTGGTGATGCGTGTTGCCGAACAAAAATCCAGCCTAGACCATTTGATCGAGATGATGGAGCAGTACAAGAATGACCCCGCTGTTGCGGAAACCCGTGGTAAGCTGCTGAAGTTGCGTGATATCTACGACACCTTCCCTGTGATCCGCAGCGAGCATGAAGGTGCCTCGCCCAGCGGCCGACTGATCCTGGGCGATGACGTTACCGTGGTTGTAACCCCACAAGGCTTCAAAGAACTCGTGGACTCGTTGGAGGCCATGCGCGAAGACATCATTCGGCCTGAGGATATCATTGAATCCTCCAATAACTGACCCATCCCATGCAGCTAAGATCACTACTCTCTTCCATCGCATTCACCGTCGCCGTACTGGCCATGGCGCAAAGCGAGTGTTCCGATTATTGGAAATCGGCTCCAAGGGCCAGCGATGCGCGCTTCAGTGTGAACGGCCAAAGCAAAGGTGCCAGCGTACAGGTGGGTGTGCCCACCGAGTTGAACATCATCATCTACAAAGGACAGGATTACCGCATCTCGTTCATCTATGATGAGAAGATCATCGGTGACCACGTGGTCGCTCGCCTCATCGAGAAAGTGCGCGGACCCAAGAAACCGCCCGCTGGAAGCGTGAAAGTCCAGGGAGATGCGGAGAAACCGGCATACGAGGATGTCAAGAAGGTCATCTGGGACAACCAGGACCATGAAATGGCCGATGCGGTGGAATTTACCGCCACATCCACCAAGCGCATCGCCATTGAGGTGATCGCACCCGGTGCACCGGAGAATCCTAAGGATGCAAAGCGCGGTCGTGCCTCAAGCGACATTGGTTGTGTAGGGATCCTGATCGAACACATGCCTACACCGGTGGTCGGTTTTTGACCGAGCACCAAGTACAGCGGAAGCTACCCTGCGGCAGACCTATTTTTGCCGCACATGGACTATCCTTCAGCTCCTCCTGCGGCCGTAGCCGAATTGATCCCTTTGCTTGCGGCACCGCAACGCATATCGATCACCACACATTTCAACCCGGATGGCGATGCCATGGGCAGCAGCCTCGGCTTAGCCCATGTGCTGAAAGCCATGGGGCACACGGTGCAAGTGGTGCTTCCTAACCCCGCCCCCGGAAACCTGCGATGGATGCCCGGTTACCAAGAGGTGATCGATCACGGTACGGCCAAAGAGGCCAGCGAAAAGGCGCTCTTGGAGGCGGACCTATTGTTCTGCTTGGATTACAACCGTGCTGACCGGGTTCATGAACTGGAGCCATTCGTTCGTCAATTTCCATCGAAAGTGCTCATCGATCACCACCGCGATCCGGAGGACATCTTCAATGTGGTATTCAGCGATATCACAGCCTCCTCTACCTGCCAGCTGGTGTTCGATGTGGTGATGGCCCTGGGGAAAGGGGAATTGATCAATGAGGATACGGCCACTTGCCTGTATGCAGGGATCATGACCGATTCGGGATCCTTCCGCTTTCCAAGTACCACCCCCCATACCTTGAGGGCCGCCGCTGATCTACGGGAGCGTGGGGCGATGCCCCATTTGATCCATGGTGCCATCATGGAGGACAACACCATCGATCGGTTGCGCCTCACCGGTTTCGCGCTAAGCGAGCGACTGCAAGTGTTGGAGGGTGGGGAAGCAACCCTCATCGCCTTGTCCAAGGCCGATCTGGAGCGCTTCAATTACGTACCCGGCGACACGGAAGGATTAGTGAATTTCGGGCTCGGGGTCCGCGGCATTCGGTTGTCGGCTTTTTTGGCGGAGCAGAAGAACATGGTCAAGATCAGCCTACGATCCAAGGGCAAGTTGCCGGTGAACGAATTCCTGGGGGAACATTTTGAAGGCGGAGGACATGCCAACGCTGCCGGCGGGCGCTCGCATCTCTCGCTGGAAGAAACGGTGAACAAGCTGGTGAAAGAGTTGCCAGCCTTCTTGGCCAACCATCCAGTATGAAGCTGTTCCTCTTCAATCTCCTTTCCCTGTTGCTCTTCTCGTGTGGAGAAGGACGGACGCCCCCGCCTGCACAAGTGGGGAACCGCACGCCTCCACCGGATACGCGGCTCATGGATGAGAACCGACGGATGGCTGAGATCGAGGAGCGTGGCATCCAAGACTGGATCGAACGCCAAGGCACCACCATGATAAATACGGGGACCGGCCTCCGCTATAAGCTGGTGCGCGATGTTCCCGGTGATACCGCCCGCCCGGGTCAACTGGCAGTGCTGAACTATGCCGTCTATTTACTCAATGGAGATACTTGCTATGCTTCAGCACCCGGCAGCCCGGGTTCGTTCCGGATCGAGCACGCGGATGTGGAGAGCGGCTTGCAGGAGGGCGTGCAACACCTTTCGGTGGGGGACAGCGCCGTGCTGGTGATCCCCAGTGCATTGGCCTTCGGCCTGCTCGGTGATCGGGACAAGATCCCGATGCGCAGCACGGTGATCTATCATGTCGGACTGGTCGCCTTGGAAAAATGAGGCAGGGCTGCTTCGGCCTGATCTTGCTGGCCCTCCTCTTGGCCGGATGCAGTGATTCGCCCTTGCCAGGTGGGAGTCGCATCGCCGAGAATGTTTACTGGCGCTTGAACATGTTGGGCGATGGCGAACGTACGCCTACCGATAGCGACAGCGTGTATGTACGTGTGCGCATGGCCGCACCGGGTGCTGCGCCGGGTTCTTGGTACAGCACGGAGAAATGGTATCCCATGGGCGACGGAAGGCGGACGAGCACCTACTTCGGTCAGCTGCGCCAAGGGGATAGTGCTACGGTATTGTTGCGCTCATCAAGGGCACCTTGGGTGGAATTGGGCGCAACCCTGCCACCACTCGTAACCGATACCAACTGGGTACAGATGGAGCTTTCCATCCGGGAGATCCGCTCCTTGCAGGAATCCCGGGAATTGGCCCAGGCAGCTTTGATGGCCCGCACGGAAGCCGATGAAGACCGCATCCTGGCTGATTTTCTGAAGACATCTGAACTGCCATGGCAGAAGTCCATGGGAATCTGGTACGTGTTGGATACCCCGGCCGTGAATGGTCCACGTGTGCAAAGCGGCCAACTGGTGACCATGGCCTATGTCGCGTCCTTCCTGGACAACGGTAAACTCTTCGACGAGCAAACTGCGGAGGAAGGCGGTCTCACATTCCGACTGGGCGATCCGGACCAAGTGATCAAAGGCTTGGAAGTGGCCGCACATCTCCTTCCGGCAAAGGGCGGCAGCGGTCGTTTCGTTATTCCATCTGCATTGGCATTCGGTCCCAAGGGTTCGTCGTCTCACATCGTGCCACCTTGGACACCGGTGCTGTATGCCATCACCGTGCTTCCTCAATCAACTGTTGAAGCCGCAAAGGCGTACTGATCGCGCCGGACTGGTCCCAGCCTACTGCTTGATGATCCGCTCGGTTGCGATACCCTTGCTCGTAAGGACCGAAAGCACATAAGCACCGGAGGCCAGATCGCGGAGGTCGAGCGAGGAGGAGTTTCCGGTCAGTTCAGCTGATCGGATCAAATTCCCTGTGGTGCTGTAAATGGAATAGGAGAGGAGGTCAGCCCTGGATCCCAGTTGTACCGTGGCGTTAAATGGAATGGGATACACGGAGAGTTCCACCGGGCTCGCAGCAAAGGGCGCAATGCCAACCGACATGCTGGCCAATATTGGATAGCCATCGTTAATGGATGGATCGATCGTCCAAGGGGCGGAAGTTTGTGTTCCGTTGAGCAGGTCCACCATGGTCGTGGTTTTCATTTCAGCCGTTGTCTTACCCGTAATTTCCTGGGGCGATTCGGCACCGAGCCAGCCACCGATGCCGTTTGCCAGTCCCGAGGTTTCCATGTCCCAGTACGAATTGGTGGTGTTCATTCCCCCTACGGCACCGATGAAGCCGCCGATCAGTTCGGCACCCGTGGCGGTACCCGTGGAGTAACAATTGGCTGCGATCAGGTTGCCGTCGGCCCCTCCGTACAAACCGCCGGCCCTGCCGTTCACCACAGTGACATTGGCCCGGGAGTAGCAATTGTTCAAGGTGTTATTGCGATCCGGGAGAAAGGCGATGGTACAATAACCGACAAGCCCTCCGGCAAGATGTTGGGCGCTCACCGTTCCGCCAGACCAACACTCAGTGATACTCGTAAGGTCCCAAGGGGAACCCACTAAGCCACCGACCTGACTCTCGCCGGTAACGGATCCCGTGGAGGAGCAGCGGAGCATGTTGGAGTTGGTCATCATGCTGCCGACCAGGCCGCCCACGTTGAATGAAGTACCTACGATGTCCACGCCGGTCGCGTGGCAGTCGGTGATGGTGCTGTTGGTAGCGCAATTGCCCATCAGGGCACCTGCAGTACCTGCAGCGCGGAGGTACACGTTATCCAGCCGGATGTTGCTGATGGTGCTGTTGGTACACATGCCGAAGAGACCGGTCCAATCGACGCCGGGGATCACAATGAAAAGGTTGCTGATCACATGGTCATTCCCGTCCACGGTTCCCGAGAAAGGCAGGGTGTAGTCCGGTCCGATCGGTGTCCATAGATGTGCGGCGAGATCCAGGTCATTCACGATGATTATCGTCTTTCCGGAGAAATCATTTCCACCGGCCACCAAGGTGGAAAGCCCGGCAAGCTCCTCGGAAGTTGCAATGGAGAACTCCGTGTCAGTACCGTTGTACCATGCAGTAGTGGCACTGGCGGACCACTAGGTAGTGGGCTGGGCGAAGGCCGCACCTGCAAGAACGAACAGGAGGGCGGAAAGCAGGAGTAAACGTAGGTTCATGGCTTCGGTTTTAGTTCGCTTTGTGCTGCGAGGCACCAAAGTTCAGGGCTCGTAAGTCGCGGACAGCTCGAAAACCACGATCATCAGAGCCTTGTTCGGCTGAGTATCGGAAGGCTGTGGAAGCATGCTGTGCTCACGAAATGGATGGATCGTGCCGGGAACGAGCGAGGTCCGATATGTATCGGACCTCGGCCATTGAATTCGTAAGGAGAGAGGGCGGGCAGGTGCTGGATGTGTGCACTCTACGCCATGTCAGTTCAATCAGGATCAGGGATCGCTCCCGGCGGATTGAATAGCCCCCAGTCGTCCCATAAGTAGAACGAGTCCTTGAAGGTGGCCACCCATTCAGCGAAAAGAGGCTGGAATTCCTTTACCGCTTGGCGTAGCAGGTTGAAGTGGTCCTCTTCCAAGTGCCCTGCGATCTCCAAGCCACGCAGGCAGGTCACCAGTTCACGGCACGACCGGCGCACCAATGCGGCGTTCTCCATCTGCAGGTCATACATGTTCAGCCTGTATGCACCGGCCAGCTTGCCGGTGATGGTATAGGCATGCCCCATCATCTCGTCCTTGGTGCCTTCGAGCATGTGGTTCTCGAACTCCTCGCGCGCACTGCCGCTTTTTATCTCATCCGGGGCGGCTTCCACGATCGCTATGGCCAAGGTCTGGATCTCAAGTGCTTTCTGGTAGATCGCTGTTTCGCTCACATCCGGCCCGGCATCCATGCCGTCGAAATCGAGATCGTCATCATCGTCGTCGAACATGGGTGCAAGTCTTTACCGTGAGTGTAAGTTGATCAGTCCCTCACTTTCTCGAACACCATGCGGTAGTGTTCGAACACTTCCTTCTCGAACACCTGCAGGTTGGGCTGGATCCGGTAGCGGCGAACCCACTTGCGGAAATCGCTGTTGAAGAGCTTCGGGAGCAAGGTGCCATAGAGCAGGTACTTCTCCAGCTGGAATTTATTGAAGGCCTTGGTCCACCGGTCGATGGTCTCGATGTAGTCCAAGCGACCGCTGTCAATGCTGATGAGCTTGAAATGCTCTTTGGCAGGTTCGGTCATTCCCTCGCTGCCGTAGGGGATCCAGGAGCCGGGGAACACATCGCAGACGAGGTCCATCAGCTCCTCATTGCTGTATTCGTGCTTCTTCTTGTACACGTTGGTCTCGCCGAATTTGATGTCCTCGAACTTCACCATGTTGGGTCCGAACACCATGGTTTGGCAATAGAACCGCCCGCCCACCGGGAGCAGGTCGCTGATCTGTTTGAAGTAGGTCCTATAGATCTCCTCCTGTTTGCCAGCCTTGTATTCCTCGATGGAGCAGAGGTGTTCCGGGCTACCCATGGCGGCCACCGCGTCGAATTTTCCGAAGGTTTCGGGCGTGATGTCCTTGGAGTTCATTTGGTGAACGTTCAGGCCGTTCTTCTTGCAAGCATCGGCCTGCCCTTGTGCGAGCACCACGCCGTATGCATTGGCACCGTGCTTGTCGAGATAGTCCACGAACGCTCCCCAGCCGCAGCCGATGTCCAGCACCTTGTCGCCCTTCTTGATGTTGAGGTTGTCCCAGATGAATTTGTGCTTTTTCTCCTGAGCTTGTTCCAGCGTCATGCTGAAGTCGCCATCGAAGCGTGCGCCGCTGTAGCCGCCTTTTTCTCCCAAGCTGAGCCGGAAGATCTTGTCCATCGTGGTGTAGTGCGCGTCGAGTTCCTTCTGGTCTGCCATGCTGTGGGTTTATGGGGACAATGTAGTAGCTGCGGATTGGAATCGGAGCAGATGTTGAATACGACGAGGCCAGCTATTCTTCCGGCCATCTCAGGTCACGATCGGCGTCGGTCAAGAAAGGCGATCCCACGGTGCACCCTTGATCAAACCCTAAGCAGGCTTCCAACGCATCAGCTGCAGGCTGGTGAGGATCACCACCAACGTAACGCCCACATCGGCGGTGATCGCCAGCACCAGATGACTTTTGCCGAATAGGGCCAGCAGCAGGAACAGGAACTTCACCACCACGGCCAGCGCGGTATTGAAGCGGATCCGCCGCAACGTGGCCCGGGACAACAGCACGAGGTAGGGGATCAGGCGCAGGTCATCGTTCATCAGGGCCACATCGGCGACCTCGATGGCGGTATCGCTGCCCAGAGCACCCATGGCAATGCCCACGGTGGAAGTGGCGAAGGCAGGCGCATCGTTCACGCCGTCGCCCACATGCGCTGTTGGGCCGATGGTCCGTTGAAGCTCTACGATGCGCGCAGCTTTACTTTCCGGGAGCAACCCACCATAGGCCTGCTCGATGCCGACCTGCTTGGCAACCTCATCGGCCGCCGTCTGGTTATCGCCGGTGAGCATAACGGGCAAGAGGCCAATGGCCTTGATCTCCGCAACGGCTTGCTTGCTGTCGTCCCGTAGAAGATCGGTGAGGCCGAAGACCCCGGCCACCTCATCAGTGAAACTCACGACAATGGCGGTCTTTCCATGCGCTTGCAGATCCATCACGGCTTTCACCGCTTCGGGCTGCGCCTTTCTGTTCTCCGTGATGAAATCCAGTTTGCCCACCAAAATGGCATCATGGTCGCATACCATGCACTTGGCATGGATCCCTTTGCCCATCGTGCTCGAGAAATCCTCCACGATGTGTGGATCATGCCCCTCCTCCCGTGAGCGAGCTACGATGGCCTCGGCCAATGGATGCTCGCTGAATAGTTCCGCACCTGCGGCGCAGCCCAGTAATTCCGCTTCCGTGGTATCGCCGAAGGTGATCACATCCTCCACCACGGGCTTGCCATGGGTGAGCGTGCGTGTTTTGTCCAAGCTGATCACCTTCAGGCCCGCCAATGCTTCGAGGTATTTGCCGCCCTTGATCACAGCTCCCCGCGCGCCGGCATTGCCAATGGCGCTGTAGATGGCCACCGGCGTGCTGATCACCAAGGCGCAGGGGCAGGCGATCACAAGGATGGTGATCGCCTGCCGGAACCAGAGGTCGAAGGGTTGGTTCAACAGGACCACGGGGATCACCACCAGCATAATAGCCATTACCAATACTAAAGGGGTATAGATGCGGGCGAACCGTTCGATAAAGCGCTGTGCATGGCTCCTGTTGGCCCGTGCGGCGAATGTGAGCTGTACGATGCGGGACAGCGTGGTGTCCTTGTTCGTGCGCGTGGTGCGCACCTCCAGCGCACCTAAGCGGTTCAACGTGCCGCCGTATACCACATCATTCACGCGCTTGTCCTGCGGCAAGGGTTCACCGGTGATGGTGGCTTCATCCACGGTGCTGTTACCGGCCGTTACCACTCCATCCAAGGGGATCATTTCGCCCGGCTTCACCAACACGATGCTGTCGATGGGCACCTGTTCAATGGGAAGCGATCCGCCGTCTTTCAAAAGGACCACCTTGGGCATGCTGCTTACCAAGTTGTCCAGCGCGCTCTTGCTCCGCGAAATGCCGATGTCCTCCAGCTTCTCGCCCAGCGTATAGAGGGTGATCACCACGGCAGCTTCGGGGAATTGACGCAGGTAGAAGGCGCCAACCGCCGCGATCACCATCAACAGGTTGATGCTGCTGAACCGCAGTTTGAGCAAGGCCTTTACGCCTTCCAAAAGCACTTCCCAGCCCACGACCAACGTGAAGGCGCCGAAGAAGATCGGAGCCCAGGGCATGGGCAGGTCCACACCGAGCAAGGAGAAGGTCTCGAAAACGACCACCACCACCACGGCCACGAGGAGCCAGACGAATTTGCGATCCTGCCAAAGGCTGTGGCCACCATGTGCAGCGTGATCATGGTTGTGCCCCATGCCGCAAAGTTCGTTACTCGTTCATCGACCGAGGGTGCTCTTTGCCATGACTTGCGAGGATCAGCTGCAAGTCCTCCGGTATTTCCATCGGCCGAAGGGGTGGAACATCCGCGCCACCGGTGTTTCCCACGGGAATATGACCAACGAAGGATTTCACGCCTCCGGTGAGCAAGCGCGGCAGCTGGCCGAAGATCTCACGCCCGTTCTTCAAGCGGATACCAAAGAGCAACATCTTCCAATGCACGGATGTGTGTTGCTGGGGCCACTGTTGGCCAAGGATGTGCGCCCGTTCCAAGTGTCGCCAGGAAGCGCGGTGATCCCGGCCCTCTTCCAGTCGATGGGATGCGAGCAACTCCGCTTCGTAATAGGGGCGAAGCGTTGCCGGCATGTTCCAGTTCAGCTCCATGTTCATTCCGTTGTCCTTATTCGGCGCTGCCTTTGGTCAATTCGCTCAGCAAGTAGTAGGCACCTTTCACCACCACCTTCGCATCCGGTCCAATGGGTTGTAGCGGCATCACTTCGGTATAGCCCAATTCACTGGCGCCGGTGCGTACGGCCAGCTGGTTGAAAGTGCTTGGTGAGGCCTCCACAAAGATGTAGTGTTCATCACCGTTGCTTACGATGGCATCGGTAGGTAGGCTCCAAGCCGTGGTGCTGTCGGTCATGATCAACGCCTCGATGTACATGCCCGGCATGAGTTCCTCGCCGTTGTCGTCCAGCTTGGCATGCACGAGGATGGCTTGCCGATCACTTTCGAAGGCTTTGTTCACTGCAAAAATGGTGGCCGTATGCCGACCTACCGGTTCGCCTGCGTGGCCGAAGACCACTTTCTGGCCTGGGCGCACCCGCGCAACATCCTGTTCGAACACGCTGAGGTCGATGTGCAAACCGCTGTTATCCACCATGGTGAAGAGGGGTTTGTTCGGCTCCGCGAACTGGCCCAAGGTCACTGCGATCTGCTGCAAGTGGCCCGCTATCGGTGATCGCACGGCATAGGTGGAACTGATGTTCTCTGCTGAAAGCCGTGCCGGGTCGATGCCGAAGAGCCGAAGCTTGGCTGCCATACCGGCCAGCTTGGCTTGGGCGATGGCCTGATCCGCTTGTGCGCGTTCCAAGGTCTTCGTGGCGTTGATGCGCTCGTCGTGCAGGTCCTGTTGGCGTTTCAGATCCGCACTGAGTGCGAGCTGGTTGGCGCTGGCCTCCAGGTAGTCCTGCTGGAGTTGCAGGAATTCCATGTTCTCCATGGTGGCAAGCACTTGGCCTTTCGTCACGGTCTGTCCTTCCTGCACAGGTATCCCACGAACCAGTCCTCCAAAGAGCACGCTGACCTGCGCGCTCTTGTCCGGTGGAAGCACGAGGCGTCCGTTGGCTTTCAGCGAAGTGGTCAGTCCCCGCTTCTCCATGGAGCCGGTAACTAGCCCGATCGCTTTCACTTGGTCGGCGGTGAGTATGACTTGGCTCGCTTGCTCAGGAGCTTGTTCAAGGGCATGGGTATCGGCGGAAGGAGTGGTTCCTCCGCCGCAAGCGACCAAAGTGAGAAGCATGAGTGCGAAAGCGGCCTTCGGCATCGCGGCCAAATCGCGGCCAATGCGTTCAATTTTCTGATCGTCTGATTTTCTGATCATCTGATCCAAGAATTCATTGTTCATCTGTGCGGATCTTATTTGCCCATCAGGGCTTGGAGGTGAAGGACGGTGAGCGCAAGTTCATAGCGGATGCGCAAGTGTTCCGCTTCTATAAGCCGGGCTTGATCGATACCTTGGATGAATTCCAAGTAGCCGGCTTCCCCATTTCTGTATGCACGCTCGGCATCGTTGCGGAGCGCAGTGGCCAGCGCTGCTCCAGCCCCTTCGTAGTAGGCCATGCTTTCGCGCAGCTGCTCCAGCCGGGTCCGGGTGCGGGCCAGTTCGGTGGTGCGGGTCCGTCGAATCTCTTCCAGTTGCTGCATGGCGATCTCACTGCGCAGCCGGGCGGCCTTGGTGCGCGCGCCCTGCCCACTGCCAGGCAAGGGAATTGACGTGCCGATCAGGTAGCCGGTGTAGGGTGAAGATCCATCGATGGTCTGATAGAAGCCGCCGCCTTGAATGGTCGGTGCCCATTGGCTGCGTTCCATTTTCCATTCCTCCTCGGCAAGTTTGGCCCGTTGTTCTTCCGTGACGAGTTGCGGGTCCGTGCCACCCTCAGGAGCCGGGGTGAGTGCAGTTTTGCGAAGGCTGGATGTATCCGGAAGGGCGTTCCCCACAGGTCCGATCCATTGTTCCAGTTCCGCAGTGTGAATTGCGATGTCCGCTTGGGCCTTTCGCCATTGCACATGCGCTTGGTCGGCGCTGCTGCGCGCACTGATCATTTCCAGGCGGCCACTTTGCCCCGCCTCGAATTTCCGCGCAGCAATGGAGGCAAGTAGGGCGAAGGAACTATCGGCGCGTTGCAGTAACCGGGCTTCCTCTACACCCATGGCCCATTGCATGTAGGCGCTGGCGGCACTTTCCCGAACGGCTGCGTGGATCCGCGTACGATCGGCCTCAGCCAGCCGCACGCTTTCACGCAGGTAGCGGCTGCGTTGCGCAATGGCAGTGGGGAAGGGGATCCCTGTGGTTGCCTGAATGTTGATGTCGTGAATGGAACTGTTGATCTGCCCGCCCTGCAGCTGTGCACCGAGCGGTTGCAGTTGGAAGGCTGTTTTGCGCAAGGCTTCCTGTTGCCTTACCTCCAGTTCCGCAGCGGAAATGGCCGGGTACAAACGCAATGCTCGTGCGACCGCACTATCCAGCGGGAGCACAGGAGCCTGTGCGTGCGCAGGGCTTCCGAGGAAGAGCAAAGCGATCACCGAAGCCATCGCGATCCCAAGCCCTCCTGTGCCTCCCTTACCTCCATCACCTCCCTTACCACCCTTACCATCTTCCTTTCGCTTGCGGAAGAACACCAAGTGATAAAGCACCGGCAGCACAGCCAGTGTGAGCAAGGTGGCAGTGATGAGCCCGCCGATCACCACCGTGGCCAAGGGGCGTTGCACTTCACTGCCTGGACTGGTGCTGATAGCCATAGGCAGGAAACCGAGCGAGGCCACGGCTGCCGTGGCCAATACGGGTCGCAAACGGGCCAAGGTGCCGGTTACGACGCGTTCGGTCACATCGCTCAGTCCTTCCTCCTTCAGCTGATTGAAATAGCTGATGAGCACGATGCCGTTGAGCACGGCGACACCGAAAAGCGCGATAAAGCCCACGCCCGCGCTGATGCTGAAATCCAAGCCGCGCAGCCACAGGGCGAACACGCCACCCACAGCTGCCATGGGCACTGCGCTGAAGATGATCAGTGCCTCTTTGAAGGACTTGAACGCGAAGAAGAGAAGCACGAAGATCAGCGCCAGAGCCAAGGGGACGGTAAGAAGAAGGCGCGCGCTGGCCTGTTGCAAGTTCTTGAAGGTGCCTCCATAGCCGACGAAATAACCAGTGGGCAGTATGAGCTTGTGCTCGACCAAGGCCTGGATGTCTTTTGCGGTGCTCTGAATGTCGCGGCCGCGCACGTTGGTCTCCACCACGATCCTGCGTGCACCGTTCTCCCGGCTCACTTGCGCGGCACCGTTCTGGAAGCTGATGTGAGCGAGTTGGCCCAAGGGCATCTGCGAACCGTTGGGTAACGGGATGAGGAGGTTCTTCATTTTCTCCGGGTCGGCATCCCGCATGTCGGCCATCCGCACCACGAGGTCGAAGCGACGCTCCGCTTCATAGACCACGCCTGCGTTCCCGCCGGCCAGTGCGGTGTTCAGCACGCGGTTCAGGTCGGCGATGTTCAGCCCGTACTGGGCCATGCGCGAGCGGTCGTATTTCACCACCAACTGCGGCATGCCGGTCACCTGCTCCACCTTGATGTCCGTGGCGCCGGGCACGGTGGCGATCAACGCCGCAGCTGCATTGGCGGTCGTGAAAAGCTCATCGAGGTCGTCCCCGTAGATCTTCACGGCGATGTCGCTCTTCACCCCGGCGATCAGTTCATTGAAGCGCATCTGGATCGGTTGCTCGAAGCTGAGGTGCATCCCCGGGATCACGCTCATCTTCTCATTCATCAATTCGGCCATCTGCTCCCTGTCCTGCGTCGTCTTCCAATCCTTTCGGTCCTTCATCACGATGATCAAATCCTGGGCTTCCACCGGCATGGGGTCGGTAGGGATCTCGCTGCTCCCGATCTTGCCCACCACCTCCTTCACTTCGGGGAATTCCGCCATCAGGATGCGGGCTAACTGGTCGCTTACCGCGATGCTCTGGCTCAGGTTGCTGCCTTGCCGGATGGTGACGCTGGTGGCGAAATCGCCTTCATCCAATTCCGGGATGAATTCGCCGCCCAGCCTATCGAAGGTCCAAAGAGCGATCACCAGCAATGCCAGTGCACCCACAAGCACCGCCCGGCGATGCCGTAAGGAGGCACGCAGCTTCGGCGCATACCAGTTCTGCAAGCGGTGGATCATGCGCTCGCTCCAGCTTTCGCCTTTGGGCACGTCCTTGTTCATGAAGATGGATACCGCCCATGGCACGTAGGTAAGGCTCATGATCAGGGCGCCGATGATCGCGAAGCTCACGGTGAAGGCCATGGGACGGAACATCTTCCCCTCCACGCCGATCAGTGCGAAAATGGGAACATAAACGATGAGGATGATCACTTGGCCGAACACGGCGCTCTTCATGATACCCCCCGCGCCACGGATGGTCTCCGAATCCAGTTGGGCCGCACTCAGCCGCTGCCCTGCGAAGCGTTGGTGCAGTGCGAAGAGCATGCCTTCCGTAACGATCACCGCGCCATCCACGATCAGGCCGAAGTCCAATGCGCCCATGCTCATCAGGTTGGCGCTTTGCCCGGCCACCACCATGCAGCCGATGGCGAAGAGCAAGGCGAGCGGGATCACACTGGCCACGATGAGGCCAGCGCGCCAGTTGCCCAATAGGAACACGAGCACTACGATCACGATCAGGGCACCCATCAGCAAGTTGTGCTCTACCGTGCCAATGGTCTTGTCCACCAGCTTGGATCGGTCCACGAAGGCATCGATGTACACGCCTTCAGGTAGGCTGTGCTCCACCTCCTTCACCCGTTCCTTCACGGCAGTGACGGTAGCCAGGGCATTCGCGCCTTTCAGCATGAGCACCACGCCACCCACCGTCTCTCCTTCGCCGTTGCGCGTCATGGCGCCGTAGCGGATGGCGTGCCCGAAGCGCACCTCGGCCACATCCCGCACCCGCACCGGACTGCCACCACGCGCATCGATCACCACCTCCTCGATGTCCTTCAGGGAGTTGATCACGCCTTCACCCCGGATGAAGTACATGTTCGGTCCTTTCTCGATGTAGCTCCCGCCGGTGTTCGCGTTGTTGTTCTCCAGCGCGTTGAACACGTCGATGAGCGACAGACCTGCACCGGCCAATCGGCGGGCATCCACGCTCACCTCGTATTGCTTCAACAAGCCTCCGAAGCTGCTTACATCGATCACGCCCGGCACGCCCAGTAAGTGTTTGCGCACGACCCAATCCTGCAAGGTGCGCAGTTCGAGAAGGTCATATTGGCCTTTGTGGGCACTGTCCACCGCAAGGGTGTACTGGAAGATCTCGCCGGTGCCGGTGGTGGGTGGCGCGATCTCCGGAGTGCCATATCCCGGCGGGATCTGCGACTGCACTTGGGTGATGCGTTCGGCCACCAGTTGCCGTGTGAGGTAGAGCGGCACGGCGTCCTTGAACACCACGGTGATCACCGAGAGTCCGCTGCGCGAAACGCTTCGCAGCTCGACCACATCGGGCAGGTTCTTGAAGGCCTGCTCCAAGGGGAAGGTGATGAATTGCTCCACCTCTTGTGTGGCGAGGTTGGGCGCGATGGTGTTCACCAGCACTTGGTTGTTGGTGACGTCCGGGAGCGCGTCAATTGCCAGATGCGTGACGGACCAAGCACCCCAGCCGATGAAGGCTAAGAGTAAGAGGCCGGTGATCAGCTTGTTTCGAACACTGAAGGTGATGATGCGATCGATCATGGGAACGCGATCAGGAATTATCGAGAAGAAAAAACTGTAATGGAACCTCTTGCAAAATACCAGTACTGTCGAACCGATGGCTCGACTACAATCATTCAAGAGGGGTTATGCACGGGGCGAAGCCTCACCGTGCAAGTGGTGCCTGAGCACCGAGCCTACATCCGAGGCGGCTGCCAGACGTCATTCAATCCCTTCCGGATCGGCATGTGCTCCTCCATGGAGATCAGCTCCACGTCCAACCCGTTCAGTATCGCCAGGCTCACCGAAGATGTTTCGGGAAGGCGGGCTTGAATGGTTTGAGTACCACTATGATTGTCCGAATGGAAGGGGAGGTCCTGGTGGTGATGATCCCGGTCGGCGTGATGACCCGTATGCAGGTAATGCTCCGACATGAACTCCATCCAGCTCATGGGGCCATCCTCCTGATGCTCGGATAAATGCTCGAACAACGCAGGCAACTTCAGGAGTTGGTGCGCTTCCAGAGTGTTGGAAAGGAAGATCCCTAACAGGAGTATGGCGATCGAACGGCGCATGTGATGCGTTGCTTCGACAAAGGTATCCGGTTGCTAGCTTCCGCTGGTGACGGATATCACCTGAGGTTTTCTTCTGCAGAGCCAAAGCAAGCGCACTTGGCAGGAATGTTCGATGGGTCAGAGAGGCCTTGGAACGGCAAAGACCCCGGCTTTCGCCGAGGTCTTTGTGGTCCCGCGGGGGCTCGAACCCCGGACCCATTGATTAAGAGTCAATTGCTCTACCAGCTGAGCTACAAGACCATTTCTTACCCCATTAATGAAGGCAGTGGTGAATCGGGGTACAAAATTAAAGCCTCTGAGCGGGAATGTGGATGGTGGCCGGAAAATTCCCGCTCGAGCGTACCGGTTCGTTCCTCGCCCAAGTGCTTAAACGACAAAGACCCCAGCTTTCGCTGAGGTCTCTGTGATCCCGCTGGGATTCGAACCCAGGGCCCATACATTAAAAGTGTATTGCTCTACCAGCTGAGCTACAGGATCAAAATGCGTTACACCGGGGTGTTCTGCGTTTTGAGGCCGCGAAGGTAAACATCCATCCCACTTGAGCAAACTCTTGTTCAATTCTTCGAGATCAAAGGAAGCCGCTCGAAGGTTTTACTGCGGTCAAAGAGGTAGCGATAGGTGGCCAACGTGCGGTAGTTGCTGGCTCCCAGGCTTTCGCAGACACGCAGCATCTTCGGATTGAAATCACCGATCCATGTCAAGACCGTGTCGTTGTATCGGCCCGTTTCCATTAGCCATTTGCTCGTGTGGACGATCATCACGCCTTCCACGCCTTTGCCCTGCCACTCTTTTACGACCCCGAAGACAATGCCCGTCATGGTCTTGGCGGTGCCTTTCCACTTGTGCCAGAGGAATTTCAGCTTGCCCAGCCAGTTGAGGTTGCCGTTCACAAAGCGGAAGATCTCGTTCAGCTCCGGCAGGTTCACGAAGAAGGCGATCGGCTTGTCCTTGTGGTAGACGAAGACCACAATGCGAGGGTCCATCACGGGTTTCATCTGTTTGATGGTCTTCAGCGCTACTTCCTTCGGCATGGGCTTGAAGTTCTCATGGTCCACCCACGCGGCATTCAGGACCGTGCGGAAATCCTCTGCCAGTTTTTCGGAGCTCATGCCGCGCACATCGCGCACGGTGATGTCCGGGTCATCTTGGAACTGCTTGTACTTCCGGTGGAAGATGGGCTGCACCGGTGTGATGGCGGAGCGCTTGAAGAAGAGCTGCTTGAAATAGATCTGGAAGCCGTAGGTCTCGAACAGCTGGACGTAATACGGCGGGTTGTAGTTGGTGCCGTAGATCGGTAGGTCCGTGTAGTTCTCGATCAGCAATCCCCAGAACATGTTGCGTTCGCCCAAGTTCACCGGGCCGTCCATGGCTTCCAATCCTTGGGCTTTCAGCCAGTCGCGCGCTGTGTCGAAGAGGAGGTTGGCCGCATTTTGATCCTCGATGCATTCGAAGAAGCCGCACCCCCCCGTGGGCTGTTGCTTATCGGACCAAGCCGTCTTGGGGTCAATGAAGGCGGCGATCCTTCCAGCGGCTTTTCCGGCGTCGTCATAGAGTACCCAACGCTTGATGGCGCCGGGCTTG
Source organism: Cryomorpha ignava (assembly GCA_040391235.1). Classification (GTDB taxonomy): domain Bacteria; phylum Bacteroidota; class Bacteroidia; order Flavobacteriales_F; family PHOS-HE28; genus PHOS-HE28. Next base: position 266,690 of record JBEBYG010000001.1, on the reverse strand, counting down.
CGATCGGGCCGGGCCTGGAGCAATTTGTTCTTTTCGGGGTCGAACACCTTCTCCACGTCCTGTTTCAGGTGGGGCACCCAGTTCGTGTCGTTGGCATAGATCCGCCAAGGCACGCGCATCCAGTCGTGCAGTGCCTTGCCTTCAGTGGCTTCCGTGATCGTCATCGGCGCGAAGGTCGGGGAGAATTGAAAAAGATGCGGGGATGGTTGTAATGCAAAGGCAATTGAACTTCAAGTCTTGTGTCCAACGGAGCATGGGTCCTCCCTACCTTGTCACCATGCGCGTTTTCATCATTGGTTTCATGTGCAGTGGCAAGAGCATCGTGGGACGCGAGCTGGGCAAGCTTACGGGACGCCGGTTCGTGGATATCGACCGGGTGATCGAACAGCGTATCGGCCCCATACTGCCTTGGATGAAGATCCATGGAGAGGCCAAATTTCGCGAGGTGGAAAGTGAAGTGCTTGCAGACTTGCTGGAAGCGGAGGATGTATTGGTGGCGTGCGGCGGTGGCACACCCATGGCTGCGGACAATATGGATCGCATGCTCGATGCCGGCCGCGTGGTCTACTTGGATGTTCCGCAGGATATCCTCGTGGAACGGGCCCGGCGCTCAGGAGGGGATAGGCCGCTACTGTTCGGCCTGAAAGGTGATGCCTTGACGGATCGGATCGGCGAACTGATGCAAGTGCGCGAGCCGGTCTATCGCCGCGCCCCGATGCATGTGCCCGGCGGCGGTACCCCTCGGGAGACAGCCACGCTCATGGCGGAAATGCTGGGCTTTCAGGACAGGTAGACCGTGTCCTTCTTGCCAAGCTCCACGCTGATGTGTTCCTGCAGTGTGGTGCTCAGCGTGAGCCCCACGATGTCGGCGCGGATCGGGAACGTCCGGTGCAAGCGGTCCACCAATACCACGGTGATCAACCTTTTCAAGGGGGAGCCGACCAAGTGGGCTGCCGCGTACATGAGCGTGCGGCCGCTCATCAGCACGTCATCCACCAAGATCACCACGCGGCCATCGAGGTCCACATCGCCTTTACCGATCTTCGCCGGAGCCTTTACCGGGGCATCCTTGTCCAGCACCAGCTCGTGCAGTTCGATCTTCAAGGGCGAGATCTCTTCCAGATGTGCTTTCAGCCGTGTGGCCAATTTGGCTCCACGCGGAGCCACGCCCACCAGCACCAGGCTGGTCTCGTGTACGTTGTCCTCGTAAATGCGGAAAGCGATCCGGCGCAGTTTGCGCTGGATCCGGTCATGCTCCAATACCACGGTGCGTTCGGCGGCCATGGGCCGAAAGTAACGGTGGGGAAGGGAAGTGGGGTGAGTGAAGGCTTTAGTCCCGGAGGCAAATGAAAAGAGAACCACCAATGGATCCATCATAGACCGGACCTTTGCGCCTCCTTCTATACGATCCCTATTTAACATGCTCGTCGTTCTTTCCCCTGCCAAAAGCTTGGATGAAGCTCCTATCAAGGCCATGCGTTCGGCAACCACGCCGGTTTTCCAAAAGGAGAGTGCCGAACTGGTCGGCAAGCTGGAAAAGCTCTCACCTGCGAAGTTGCGCAAGCTCATGGACATCAGCCCCGAGCTGGCGGAATTGAACCGTGATCGCTACCAAGAATGGGCCGGAACGCTGGAGCTGAAACCAGCTGTGCTGATGTTCAACGGCGAAGCCTACCGTGGGCTGGATGCGAGCTCGCTTCATGCCGATGACCTCCGTTCCGCACAAAGACAACTGCGCATTCTAAGCGGCTTGTATGGTGTGCTTCGGCCATTGGACCTCATCGCTGCGCATCGGCTGGAGATGGGCACCAAGCTTTCCGTGGGACGCGGAAAACCCGACCTCTACCACTTCTGGGGGGATCGGATCACCGAGCAATTGAACGCGGACCTCAAGAAGAACGAGAGCGACGTGCTTGTGAACCTGGCTTCTGCAGAGTACTTCAAGAGCGTCCGGACCGAAAACTTGAAAGCGCGCGTGATCACACCGGTATTCAAGGAGCAAAGCGCCAAGGGCCTGCGAATGGTGACGGTGTACGCCAAACACCAGCGGGGCGCCTTGACCCGATGGATCATCCAACATCGGTTGGAGGAAGCGGAGCAGATCAAACAGTATGATGGGGATGGCTATCGTTTCGAGCCGAAAGGAAGCTCCAGCGACGAATGGCTTTTTGTGCGGTGAACCATTGGTGCCCAAGCGTGGTTAGGTAATTTTGCGCCGTGACCATTTTCATCCTCTCCACACTGGCCCTGCTCACGCTGGTCTATTTGGGTGTCTGCCTGTTCTATTGGCTCTTCCAGGAGAAGTTCATCTTCGTGCGTCTCCCTTTGCCGGAGCGGTACCAGTTCAGTTTCCCGCAGCCCTTCACAGAGGTTCGGATGCAACGGCCGGATGGCGCGGACCTGCATGCGCTGCACTTCAGGGTGCCGGACCCGGTGGGAGTGGTGCTCTACCTGCACGGTAACACGGGAACCTTGCGCCGCTGGGGGAAACGGGCCCCGCGCTTCACCACTTTGCGTCACGACGTGCTGATGCCGGACTACCGCGGATATGGCAAAAGCTCGGGTAAGCTCTCCGAAGCTGCACTGCATGCGGATGCCTTGGCCTGGTTCGATCGCTTGGCGGAACAGTATGGAGAAGGAAACATAGTGATCTACGGACGTTCCTTGGGATCCGGGATGGCGGTCCCGCTCGCGGCGGCGCGTTCGCCGCGCACCTTGATCCTGGAATCACCGTTTGCCAACTTGCTGGATGTGGCCCGGCACTATTTAGCCATATTGCCGTACCGCTGGTTGCTCAAATATCGCTTCCGAAGCGATGTGGCCATTACCAAGGTGAAATGTCCGGTATTCATCTTCCACGGCAAGCGCGATCCGCTCGTACCGTACAGTAGCGCATTGCGGCTGTATGCCGCGATCCCGGCAGAGGTGCACCGTGAGTTGATCACTTTTGCGAAGGGCTATCACAGCGATCTGGCGGGTTATGCGCGCTTCCGAAGAAAGCTCCGTAGCATCTTGGCCATGAGGCAAAGTGACGTTAAGGATCTTAAATCGTCCTAAAAGCTGTTCCAACCGTTTAACTTCGCCGCCCCATAATCCGGAACATGAATATCAAACTCTCTCTCTTTACCGTGCTGGCCGTATTGCTCAGCGCATGCACCAACCAGGCCACCGGCCAAAAGGAGCGCGACGTCAAACTCATAACCACACTGGATTCAGTGAGCTATGGTGTAGGCACCGATGTGGGCCATAACCTGAAGATGAACCTGGACCAGGCCGGTCTCGATTCCCTGAACAAGGATGCCCTGTTCGCCGGAATGCGTGATGCCATGGACAGCATTGAGCGCCACAGCTCCGAGAAGGTGAAGGCAGCTGTACAGACCTACATGATGGAAGCACAGAAAACGATGATGGCTAAGCAACAGGCCGAAGCAGATGCCGTTTCCGCGGCAGGACGGACTTTCTTGGCAGAGAATGGCAAGAAGCCCGGAGTGATCACCACCGCCAGTGGTCTCCAGTACGAGGTGCTGCAAATGGGTAAGGGCCCCAAGCCCACCGCCGAGCAAACGGTGAAGGTTCACTACAAGGGCACCTTGCTCAATGGCAAGCAGTTCGATAGCTCCTACGACCGCGGCGAACCAGCGGAATTCCCAGTGAATGCCGTGATCCCCGGATGGACCGAAGCCCTTCAGCTGATGCCCGTGGGCTCCCGCTGGAAGCTTTTCATCCCCAGCGACCTCGCTTATGGTGAGCGCGGTGCTGGTGGAGATATTCCCGGTAACAGCACGCTGATCTTCGAAGTGGAGCTGTTGGATATCGTGAAGTGATCAACGGGAAGTAATTCCCTAAGTGCAACGAGGCCTGGAGAACTTCCGGGCCTTGTTGCGTTTGAGACGTTTTGAGGATGCGTTGAAGGACTCATCCTCACTCTTGCTCAAGTCTTCTGCTTCCACCGTGTGTGTGCCAGCGGGCGTGTGCGTTATACAAAGTGCGTCAGTTGCTCTATTCGACCAAGCGCACAGTGGGTATCCAGCGTAGGAATCGAGAGCGTATTTCGGGAGGAAGCTTACCTGAGCTTTCAGGAATGGTTGAAGCCCCTGTAAAAGCAACGATATATTGGCCTCTGATGCAATACGCCTGAACCTCTCTGTACATTACTTTGCTTTCATCCACTCTCATAAGAATTTCAATAATCAAAAATCGGTTGCCCGATTCATCACAGTATAGGATAGATTCATAATGCCTTATCTGAGGTTCATCGCTAGCGTAAAGTTTATCACTTCTCTCTTTCAATGTGTCCAATTGGACATTAGAAGGATATTCGGCACGAGCCGTATCAACCTTAACATCTAAAAATGTATCTTCCCACTTCCCGCTGTCAAGATTAGCAATGCTAGTATATGTAATATGCCTCTCCCAGCCTTTGGTATTACTTAGGTCAAATTGAATCGGGCCACCTGTAATCACACGGTGTGAATATGCTGGAGCTAAGTGTGGTATTTGTTGGCATACCTCCTTCTTCTGGATGCAACATGATAGTGTTACTGCCAAGCCAATGGGCACTACTGTTTTCTGCCAATTCTGTCCCATGTTGTGTTGTATGCATTCATGATGGCCGTCATTTTTATTCGACTTGGATCTATTCCTATCCTTTTAAGGGAAGAGAAGCGAATGGAGTCCCCACGCTCCCGCAGGTCTTCCCGGCCAACAAGCCTTGCTTTCCGAGACGAATAGCCGGGGCGATTTGTGGGTGCTGGCCGATGCTTTCATGCGTGCTTTTCGGTGAAGTCTTCAGACTTCACCCTTCGAACCTTCTAACCTCGAATGTATGCAATGCTTCGTGCTTGAGCTCCGAAGATAGTTCCATGCAAGCAGTCTGAAGACTGCCGGAGGCTTCAAATGCGCGGAAGAACCTATGCGGGGCCTTCCGGCAGCGCCTTCCAGTGGCTCACCTGCTCAAAGAAACAATTGCTGCTTCCTTCGCCCAGCCAGAAGTGGCGATGGGTCTTCCTCCCGGTCTTGCTCGGGTTCTTGATGAACCAATCCTCCGCGAAACGTAGGATCACCACGTTGCGCGATTCCTTTTCAGCCAAGCCGGATAAATGGACCAGATTAGAGGGAAGCCAGCACAATACTCGTTGGCCATCGGCTGGTAGACGCTCGGTACAAGGGATCCAATCCATGCTATCGATAAGTGATCAGCTCTCTTGTGAACGTTGGCTGGCGATCTCTTCCAAGAGATCAGGCGGTAGGTCAGGGGATAGAACGATCTCCGTCAAACGTGCCACAGCTTGCTTCGCACGCTCCTTTAATTCAGGACCTTGTCGGGCGAACATTTTGTCTCCTTCCTTGCGGATGAGGTACTTCACAACGTCAGCATGGATCTCCAGACCGGTGTCGGTGATGAAGCACACGCTGCTCTGCGACCAGTGCCACATCAACAGGGTGGAAAGACGGATCGAAGACCGGTCGTGCAATTTTCCTCCTTGGCTGATCAAGCCTTGGTTTTCGTTGTAGCTCACCAGCGCACGGATAACCGTCCGGATGCATTGCTGCATGCCTTCCGTGGTGAGCACTCCCTTCGGGCTTTCGGTCAGGTCGGCGGATGTGGTGTGATCGGCCCGCTGGTAGTACATCTGATGGGCGCGCGCCATGCTCTTGTTGAACTCGGTCATGGCCGGATTCACCAGGCCGGGATGACCTACCAATGTGCCGTCATGTCCGTCCACGGCTTCGCGTTCCTTGTCAGCGATCATTTCCAAATAACCCGGTTTCATCAAGCCATGCTCGTTCGGCGGCAGTATGTAAGCCGGAGCACCCATGGCGTGAGCTTGTCGGCGATGGCAGATGCTGATGGTCCTCAAGCTGACGCTACGCAGGAATTTTGCTTCAAGCCCGATATGATCACGGTCCGGGAGTACCGGGCGGTCAGGGGCGCTGAACAAGGCTATATGGTCAGCGGCATAGGCTTGGGGATCCAAGGATAGTCCGGCGCTGTGGTATCTCAGTTCGTGGAGGATCTCATCCGCTTCAAGCACGGCGGCCAAGTTGTCCATCATCACTGTGGCACGATACGTACCGCGGGGCAGATTGAACCGTTCTTCCAGGAGCTCGAACATTTCCTTCCACAACCGGGCCTCCACATGGCCGCTCAGACCGCGGAGGTAGAGGAACACGCCACCTTGCCTCAGTACGAGCTTGGTAGCGTTGAATTCAGCATGAATAGCAAGGTCCAGGAAGGTTGCAGGTGTAGGAGCGTCCGAGCCGTGAAGCGTGTGGTCCACTGCATGCAATGGCCGCGGCACGATCATGAGCCGCGTAATGCTCTTCGGGTTGATCCGTATCCGATCGCCATCGTCGCCTACATACGCCAAGCGGAAGTCGGTGGCCCGTTCGATGTTCTTATGTGCACGAAGGATGGATCCCGGCTCGTTCGGGGTCATGTTCCACAGATCGGCCACATAGCTCTTCGCACCAGCGTTCAAGCCCTCTATCAGCTCCTTGCGGCTGCAGCCTCCGATCAATTCCACCCGACGTTCCAACAGTTCTGCAGGTACCGGCGCGACCTGCCAGTCCCCTCTGCGGATCCCGGCGGTCTCTGCCAGAGGTTCGATCTCGCCGTTCCGCAGCGTTGCCATACGGATCTCCTCCAGCTCAAGCACCTCCAACCGGCGCTCACCGAACTGCGCGGTGAGGGCCTCCACCAATTCCAGTACGGCAGGTGTGAGCAATCGGTCGGTCTTGATGGATGAAATGGTCTTTAGCATGATTCTCAAGCGGACCGTTGTACGCAGCCGCTGGAACAGGGTTCAGCAGGCGGGGAGCGAAGTTCGGGAATGCAGGGGAACAAAGTGGCAGGGCAGTGCAAAGTTGGGGCCATGCCGCTTACCACCGTAAACTGCCGTTGTTCCCTAGCCGGGTGCCAGCCGGGGACAGGTTCTTACATTCGCGGCCCTTCCATGCCCACAAAGGCACAGACGCATGAGAACCATCATCACTTTAACAGCCTGTACTATGGCATCCATCACCGCCGTGGCTCAGACCCGCGAGATCAAATTCAGCGAGTTCGACCTGCCCAACGGGCTGCATGTGATCTTGCATGAAGACCACACCACGCCCATTGTGGCCGTGGGCGTGATGTATCACGTGGGTAGTAAGGACGAAGCCCGCGATCGTCGCGGCTTTGCGCACTTCTTCGAGCACTTGTTGTTCGAAGGCTCGGACAACATTGGCCGGGGTGAATTCGCCAAGTACGTGGAGAAGGCTGGTGGCGTGCTGAACGCCAATACCACCGGTGACCGCACCTATTACTACGAGGTATTGCCCAGCAACCAACTCGACCTCGGCCTATGGCTGGAAAGCGAGCGCATGATGCACGCCAAGGTGGAGAAGAAGGGCATTGAGACCCAGCGTGAGGTGGTGAAGGAGGAGCGCCGCCAGCGCTATGAGAACCAGCCCTATGGCAGCATCCTGCCCGAAGTGCTGAAGCGTGCCTACACCCAGCACCCATACCAGTGGCCCACCATCGGCTATATGGAAGACCTCAACGCAGCTACTGAAAAGGATTACAAGAAGTTCTACAAGACCTTCTATGTGCCGAACAATGCGGTGCTGGTTTTGGCCGGCGATTTCAACAGCGCGCAGGCGACCGCAGAACTGACCAAGTATTTCGGCCCCATTGCCAAAGGCGGGATCATTCCACGGAACAAAGTGGTGGAGCCGCCCATGAAGGGAGAAGTACGGGACACGGTCTACGACAAGATCCAATTGCCCGCCGTGGTTCAGGCCTATCGTATTCCTGCGCTGGGCACGCCCGATTTCTATGCAGTGGACATGCTGAACCGACTGATGAGCAATGGTAACAGCAGCAGATTGGTGAAGAATGTGAAAGAGGCCGAACAGAAGGCTGTTTTCGTGGGCTCCTTCAGCCTGCCCTTTGAAGATCCCGGATTGGCCATCGCCTTTGCCATCGCTAACATGGGCGTATCGGCGGACAGCTTGGAGGCCAGCATGAACCGACAGTTCGAACGGGTGCAGAACGAGCCTGTTCCAGCAGCTGAACTGGAGAAACTGAAAGTGCAGATCGAAACCGAACATGCCATGGAGAACGGCCGCATGTCCGGCATCGCCAACAACCTCGCCAATGCCTACACCTTCCTCGGCGGGGCCGATAAGGTGAACACCGAGGTGCAGCAGTATCTCGCTGTTACGGCGGAAGACCTCCAGCGGGTAGCCCGCACATATTTCGTGCCGAAAAACCGGGTGGTGCTGTACTACCTGCCGATGAACCAGAAGAAATGAACCGCCAACGCAAGACCATGAAAAGCCCTTCGTTTCATACCCTCGCGCTGGCCGCAACCCTCCTTATCCCCGCGTCAATGATCGCACAAGTGGACCGTTCCAAAGCTCCTTCCCCAGGGCTAGCTCCCGAAGTACATCTGGGAGAGCACAAAAGCCTGACCTTGGAAAATGGCATGCGGGTGATCATCGTGGAGAACCACAAGATCCCGGTCGTCAGTGCCCAAGTGAAGTTCGATATCCCACCCATCATGCAGGGGGATGTCGCGGGATATCAGGATCTGGTGGGCGAACTGCTCACCAGCGGAACCCCACGCCATACCAAGGAAGAGCTCGATGAACTGGTGGACGGTCTGGGAGCCAGACTGAACGGAAGCAGTGACGGACTCTATGCAAGCAGCCTGAAGAAGAACTTCACGCAGGTGATGGACCTGCTGTACGAGGTGGTCTCCAGTGCCAACTTCCCTCGGGAAGAGTTCGAGAAGGCCAAGACGCGGGCGATGTCCCAAGTGCAGGCCCGTGCGGATGATCCAGACCAGATCGCGGATGTGGTCGGCCATGCGCTCACCTTCGGCAAGAACTATCCTTACGGAGAGGTCACCACGGAAGCTTCCATGGGCAAGGCCAGCCGCGATGACGTCTACCAGTACTACCGTTACTTCTTCCAGCCCAAGAACGGCTATTTGGTGCTGGTAGGGGATATCACCGCTGCGGAAGGCGAGGAGATGGCCAAGAAATACTTCGGCACCTGGAAAGGCGCGGAAGTACCGGTGACCAAGGATGAGCAAGGGCATGATGTGGTGAAGGACCTGGGTCCGATCATTCCTGCAGGTAAGGACCCGCGTCGTCCTGGGGATGTGCGGATGGCCTTTGTGGATCGCCCCGGAAGCGCGCAGAGCGTGATCAAAGTGCTGTTCCCAGTGCAGATGAAGCCGAACGACCCCATGGCCATGCAGTCGCAGGTGCTGAACACCATTCTCGGTGGAGGGGTGTTCAATGCGCGCTTGATGCAGAACCTGCGCGAGGACAAGGGCTATACCTACGGTGCCTATTCCAGCCTTAATTCGGATCGTTGGTGCGGATCCTTCAGCGCGGGATGCAGCGTGCGGAACGATGTGACCGACAGCGCGGTGACCCAGATCATGAAGGAGATCACCGACATCCGCAACGCACCGGTGAAAGCTGATGAGCTCGCCTTGGCCAAGAGCTTTATGGCTGGCAGCTTCGCCCGTGCATTGGAAGACCCGCGCACCGTGGCACGCTTCGCCCTGAACACCTTGTTGAACGACCTGCCGGAAGACTACTATGAGACCTATCTCCAGCGGCTGGATGCGGTGACAATTGCTGATGTGAAACAGGCGGCCGAACGGTTCCTACATCCCGATAGCTGCACCGTACTCGTGGTAGGAGACAAGGAGCAAGTGGCCAAGACCCTCGAACCATTGAGCGGAAGTGGCCAGGTGATGTATTTTGACATCAATGGGGACATCGTTCGCTTTGACCCCACCGAAGGGGCGACACCAGCTCCAGCAGGAATGACCGCACAGGACGTGTTGGACGCCTACATCAAGGCCATCGGTGGAAAGGCTGCCGTGGAAAAGGTGAAGGACGTGAAGAAGGTGTACGCCACCAATGTGCAAGGCATGCCCGCCACCTTGACCGAGTATAACAAGGCGCCGAACAAGTATGCCATGGAGATGCGGATGGGGGAGATGGTCCTCCAACGGATCAACTACGACGGGCAGAAAGGGAAGCTGACGAGCATCATGGGGGAGAAGGAACTGGATGACGAGGAGCTCGGAGAAGTGCTCGGCAATGCATACGCCTTCCCAGAACTGCACTACGCGGAAATGCAACAAGTGGCTCGTTTGCTGGGCGTGATCACCATCGATGGGCAGAAGACCTACCGCGTGAACGTAGAAACACTGTCCGGTGGCAAGTTTGATGAGTACTACGATGTGGAAACCGGCTTGAAGCTGCGTCGCAGGGAAAACCAAATGCAAGAAGGCGGAGGATGGATCCAAGTGACCACCGACTACAGCGCCTACACACCGGAAGGTGGTGTGCTCTTCCCACACACACTGAGCCAGAGCGGTGGCATGGATATGGTCCTAACGGCAACGGAGATCCGCGTGAACAGAGGCATCTCGGATTCGGAGTTCAGCACGGAGTAAGCATTGGTAATTGGTCTTGGCTCCAGAGGCGCGGAGGCGCAGAGAATGATGCTGATGACGCGGTGCATGTCAGGGGTGGTCTGTGATTGATTGTCCACTGCCACTGCCGACTGAACCGGACTACGTCTCGCGACTAAGAACTCCCCGCGCCTGCGGCCCGGCATTCATCACCAGGTCCACAATGCTCAAGCGGCCCACAAAGCCGTGGCGGTCCGCGAAGACTTGTATGTAGGGAGCAACACTTCCGACTCCAGCAGGGAGCGCCTTTTTGGGATGAAGGTCATTGCGGTGGTCCGTCAGCCCTTCCAGCTTTTCCACGAAGGTTTCCCTCACTTCCACGGTGCAGGTGATCCCCAGCCACTTCATCGCCAAGTGCATGGTGGCGAGGTCCAGGTCGATCAGTTTGTCATATCGCTTCAGCAACAGCTCCTCGATATCCGGCATGTAGTGGATGAACCAAGGCGTTTGGCCATATGCACTGCGGAGCGCTTGGATGTGCTGGAGATGCCATGGTTCCACGTAGCTAAGTCCTACGGAACGCATTGGCATCTTCTCGCCACTGCGACGGGCGATGGAGATCACCAGATCCTGCTTTCCGTTCGGGCCGATGATGGAAGTGCGCGTGCGGTAGCTCTGCCGTTCGTAGTGCTCGCCGACATCGATGATGATCCGTTCGCTGCGTGCCAGCAGGGCATAATGCTCTACGCTGCCGAAGTAGAATGCAGAGAATAGGGAAGTTCGGACCATGGCGCACAAAGATGAACGGCTTTGCGTTGTTCCTTTGCTCTCCATTGAAGTAGCATATGAAGTTGATCCACGCACTCCCTGTTGTCCTTGTTTTGCTGGCCTCCTGTCAAGGCGATCAATCCGAGGAGAAAACTCCGGTGGTGGTGAAAACCCCGGAACCAACGGCACCCATTCAATGGGTCGGCTTGTATGCCGATACCCTTCCCTGTGCGGACTGCCCCGGCATCCTGACCCAGTTGGACCTGCGCGCGGACAGCACCTATGTGATGCGCGACCACTACCTCGAACGCGACAGCATCCCTAACGGAACCATCGGCGAGTGGACGGTTTCCGGGCAATTGCTCACGTTGAGAACGGCGGATGTGCCCATGCAATGGAAGATGGATGGGGACAAGCTCGAACGCAGGGCTGCGGATGGCGGGCCGATCGAAACCACCCTGCCGAACTCCATTCGCCGAGTGGCCAATTTCGGTTCCTCGCCCATGCACCTTACCGGCGCCTACGTCTACTATGCGGACTCCCACAGCTTCACACCCTGCGGAAGCAAGTATGTTATTCCCGTGGCCATGGATGAGCCCGGTGTGAAAGGAGCTGGCCTGGAGCTCGAACGCGTATATATGAAGAAGATCAAATCAGGTCCGGACCCCTTGTATGTGAATGTCACTGCCACCCTGCGTGTGGGGCCGGCCATGGAAGGGGATGGTACCGATGAATACATCTATATCGAGCGGCTGGAGCGGGTGAATGAGAAGCAAGCGTGCCATTAGATCCTCGCCGCAGAGGCGCTGAGGCGCGGAGAAGTTCCACGAGTGTAGCCGCGGAGGCGCTGAGGCGCTGAGGAGTTCGCGCTCAGCGCGAAAAAACTTCATTCAGAATATGGCAGCCACAGGATGGCCTTCGGCAGCCGCTAACCTAAAAGCATTCTCTGCGCCTCCGCGCCTCGGCGGCCCATTCTTCCAAGCGCTCCATTAGTTCTCTGCGGCTCTGCCCCTCGGCGGCCCATTCTTCCAAGCGCCCTTAGTTCTCAGCGCCTCTGCCCCTCGGCGGCCCATTCTTCCAAACGCCCCATTAGTTCTCCGCGCCTCAGCGCCTCGGCGGCCTATTCTTCCAAGCGCCGCATTAGTTCTCCGCGCCTCTGCGCCTCTGCGGCCCATTCTTCCAAGCGCTCCATTAGTTCTCTGCGCCTCTGCCCCTCGGCGGCCTATTCTTCCAAGCACCCCATTAGTTCTCAGCGCCTCAGCGCCTCGGCGGCCCATTATTCGCTGGCACCTCAGCGCCTCAGGGGCCAACTCCGCTCCGTGCCTCCTCACCGCATGAAAGCCCTCAATACCAGGACCACCATGCATGCCAGGAAAACGAAGATGCTGATCCGGTTGATCCCGTGCATGAAGCGCAGATTCGTGTTGTGGTCCGTTTCGGAGAACAACGTTGACGGGTTCAGGTAGTAGAGGATGCGCTTCCAAAACATGATGCGAAGGTAAGGGCGTACTCCCCCTTTTGTGGTATGGTGGGCCATCCCGGTCCCCGCTACTTTTGATGAAAACTCATCACCATGGCCCGACCGATCTACTTAGCTCTGGGTGTCTCATTACTCCTCTGCCAGTGTTCCGAAAGCGAAGGACAATCGGGTGCTGCCTCCGGCAGTAAGGCGACCGGTGGAGCCTATACCGAAGGCATCGACTATATCGTGCTGGAGCGTGTACGTTTCATGGATCAGCAGGGCTTTGAGCAGCCTGCCGAGGCTTTCAGTGTGCTCTTGCCCAAGGGGTGGAAGCACGAGGGTGGTATTCGTTGGAGAGGCTTGAATGAGTGCCGCGGCGAAATGGTGACCGCATCATGGAACGCGAGCTCGCCCGATGGTTCGATCCGGATCGTATCACTGCCCGGCCACAGCTGGGGTTGGGCATCCGACCCGATGATGCAGCAGCAGATGATGATGGGCGCACAGAACGGTGGCTGCGAAACGGGGTTCCCGATCCAGGCGGAACAATACTTCCGTGAGGTATTCGCACAGCGCGAGCTGCAAGGCGCGACGATCGTCGAAGTGAGGACGAACCCGGCTGCGGTGCGCTTGATGGATGAGAAGAGCGCGAAGTACAGAGCCTCCTCGAACGGGTATGGCGGTACCACCACCGTAACGAACACCGCTATTACCGCACGGCTGAAATGGAACGACGGAAGCGAAGGCATCGCCCTGTGCTCGGTAACGAACATGCAGAATGTTTCGCAGGACATGTACTCCGGCGCAATGCAAGAAGTGACCACGAGTTTCACCTCCGAGCGTAGCTATATCCGATTCCCCGCAGCTCGCCGCGATGAGGCGGAGCGGATCCTGGCGAATACACAATCGAGCGTCCGCACCAACCCGGCATGGCAGCAGGCCATTGACGGCTACTATGCCCAACTCGGTCGCCAACAGCAGGCGGAACATCATCAGCGAATGGCCGCCATCGATGCGCAGACCCAAGCCAATACCGCTGCGCACAACCAACGCATGGCCAATATCCAATCGCAGGGTGCGGCTAACACGGCCGCCTATCAGCAGCGTATGGCAGGCATGGACAGCCAGATGCGTTCATGGGAGAACCAGCAGGCCACACAGGACAAGCAGCATACCGCGTTCGTGCAGTCCATCCGTGAAGTGGAGACCTGGAAGGATGCTTCGGGAAGTCCCGTGGAGATGAGCGCGGGCTACGACCAAGCATGGAGCCGGGGCGATGGCAGCTACATCCTCAGCACCAAGCCGGGGTTCGACCCCAGTTCCGTATTCCAGGACCAGAGCTGGACGGAGATGAAGCGGGCGGAGTAGGGGAGACACACACCAGCCCGGACGCCGAAGCGCCAAAAGCCCGCACCTGTCTACCTTTCCCGCTCTAAACAGGAACGACCGTGGAGAGCAAGGACGTGATCGGGTTTTATGATGAATTCGTGGAGAACCAGCGCCGCATCGGCGTGAACGAACGGATCCATGGCCTGTATAAGAAGCTGCGCAAGGCTGGCTTGAAGCCCAATTCCAAGGTGCTGGAATTGGGTTGCGGCATTGGCGTATTGACGGGATCGGTCGCGCGCACGGTGACCACCGGCACGATCGAGGCAGTGGACATCAGCCCGGCTTCCATCGCCTACGCCAAAGCCACCGTGAAGCGAAGCAATGTGGCATTTCACGCGCATGATGTGGTGGACTATCGCCCGGCGACCACCGCCCCGGACTTCGTGCTTTTGTTCGACATCATCGAGCACATTCCCATGGAGTTGCATGCAACTCTGTTCAAGCACATCTCCGGCTACTGTGGGCCCGATTCCCAAGTGCTCATCCACATCCCTTCGCCCGGACAAGTGAGCTACGACCAAGCACATCAGCCCGAACTATTGCAAGTGATCGATCAAGCACTGCCGCTGGAACACTTGGTGAACGTGTTCAGCGAGAGCGGCCTCGAACTGATCCATTTTGAGACCTATGGCATTTGGATGAAGGACGATTATCAGTACTTCATCCTCCGGAAGGCACGACCCTACCAGCCAGCATCCTTGGCTGCGGATCGCTCGTTCACCCAGAAGGTGATCAAGCGGATGGAGCGCGCTTGGTTCCGCCGCGCTTGATCGGGCAGGGACTACAGCCGACCGGGAAGGGTTAAATTTGCACTCCCTTTCCCATGGCCTTCGAACTGATCTCCGAATTCACGCCCACCGGCGACCAGCCGGAGGCGATCCGCCAACTGGTGCAAGGTGCCCGTGATGGTGTGCAGTACCAAACGCTCCTGGGTGTTACTGGCTCGGGCAAGACGTTCACCATCGCGAACATGATCGCGCAGCTGGACCGACCCGCGTTGATCCTCAGCCACAACAAAACATTGGCAGCGCAGCTCTACGGCGAGTTCAAGCACTTCTTCCCGAACGACCTCGTGGAGTACTTCGTGAGCTACTACGATTATTACCAGCCGGAAGCCTATCTGCCTATCACGAACACCTTCATCGAGAAGGACCTCTCGATCAATTCGGAGATCGAGAAACTGCGATTGGCGACCACCAGTGCCTTATTGAGCGGTCGACGGAACGTGATCGTGGTGGCCAGCGTCAGCTGCATCTACGGCATCGGTAACCCGGCGGAATTCCATAAGACCGTGGTGCATGTGCGCAAAGGCCAAAAGATCTCACGGAACGCGTTGTTGCATGATTTCGTTTCCGCACTCTACAGCCGCCGCGATATAGACCCGACCCGCGGCAATTTCCGTGTACGCGGCGATGTGGTGGAGATCTACCTCGCCTATGCCGATGAAGGGATGCGCATCCACTTCTGGGGTGACGAGATCGAGAAGATCGAACGCTTCAGCGTAGAGAACGGTAAGACCCTGGAGGTAGTGGATGAGACGCCGATCTATCCTGCCAACATCTTCGTCACCAGCAAGGAAACATTGAAGGATGCCATCACGTCCATCCAAGATGACATGGTGAAGCAAGTGGAGTTCTTCAAGGAGATCGGCAAGCACCTCGAAGCGAAACGCTTGGAGGAGCGCGTGAACTACGACCTCGAGATGATGCGCGAGCTGGGCTACTGCAGCGGCATCGAGAACTACAGCCGCTACTTCGACCGCCGCCAGCAAGGGCAGCGCCCTTTCTGCCTGCTGGACTATTTTCCGGAGGACTTCCTGATGGTGATCGACGAGAGCCACGTGACGGTGAGCCAGATCGGCGCCATGTATGGCGGGGACCGCAGCCGAAAGAAGAACCTTGTCGAGTATGGATTCCGCCTGCCGAGCGCCATGGACAATCGCCCGCTGAAGTTCGAGGAGTTCGATGCCATGCTGGGGCAGACCGTGTTCGTTAGTGCCACCCCGGCGGATTTCGAGCTGGAACGCAGCGAAGGTGTGGTCGTGGAGCAAGTGGTGCGACCCACGGGTCTACTGGATCCGCCCATTGATGTGCGCCCCAGTAAGGACCAGATCGACGATCTGCTCTATGAGATCCGCCAACGTGCGGAGAAGGACGAGCGGGTGCTGGTGACCACACTTACCAAGCGCATGGCCGAGGAGCTTTCGGAGTTCCTCGGGAAGAACGGTGTGAAGTGTAAGTACATCCACAGCGACGTGGAGACCTTGGACCGCATCGAGATCCTGCGCCAACTGCGCCTTGGCATGTTCGACGTCCTCGTGGGCGTGAACCTGCTGCGCGAAGGTTTGGACCTGCCCGAAGTTTCCTTGGTAGCCGTGCTGGATGCGGACAAGGAAGGCTTCCTCCGCAGCAATCGCTCCCTGACCCAGACGGCAGGCCGCGCGGCGCGGAACATCAACGGACAAGTGATCTTCTACGCGGATAAGATCACCGCCAGCATGAAGCGCACTATGGAGGAGACAGACCGCAGGCGCGAGAAGCAGAAGGCCTACAATGAGGAGCACGGCATCACACCCACGCAGATCAAGCGTGACCGCGCCTCCATCATGCAACAAACGGCCGTGATGGACGGGGATGGCAGTAAAAAGGCCTACGTGGAACCCGAAGGCTTGAGCCTCGCGGCGGATCCGGTGATGCAGTTCATGTCCGTTGCGGACCTGGAGAAGAACGCGTCCCTACTGGAATCGCGGATGAAAAAGGCCGCCAAGGAACTCGACTTCATGATGGCAGCCCAGCTGCGTGATGAGCTCTTCGCCATCCGCAAGCTGATCGACGACAAGGCCCAGCCCTCCAAGGCCGGGAAATGATCGTCCGGAATTTTACCCGCACATACCCCTATTTTCGCTGCAACCAACGAGGCACGATCCGCGTCACCCTACGGACCGCTCCTTCCGCTTGAATGCCTTTCCCATGATCCGGACCCATACGCTGCTCTCACTCGCCTCCTTGTTGCTGGCGGTTCCCCTCACTGCCCAGATCTCCTTTGGTGGGCATCCTTACGGCGATAAGGCGGAAAAGAGGGGCATGCCACCAGCCACGGCGATACACATGCCCCAAGTGGATGTGGCCGCCTTGTTGAACGAGGACGCAGACCGCGCCGCACAAGGGATCAAGGGACCGCTCCGCTTCGGCTTCACCCATGAAACGGATCTGAACCTGCAGAACAGCGGCGCTTGGGTCACCATGCCCAATGGCGATAGGGTCTGGCGTTTGATGCTGGATTGCCCGGAGGCCTTGAGCATCAACCTGCAATTCAACAATTACGTGATCCCCGAAGGAGCGCGGATGTTCCTCTACAACGAAGCGGGGGAGGTGCGCGGATCTTACACGGCGCAAAGCAATCCGGGGCATACCGCCTTTGGTACGTCTCCGCTTATCGGGGATCGGATCACCGTGGAATACATCGAACCAGCGCAGCTTGCGGGTGAAGGACAGCTCACCATCAGCAGCGTGATCCATGGCTATCGCTTGCTGGGCGGAGGACCGGACCGCGGATACGGGAATAGCGGTCCATGCAACGTGAACACCATCTGCCCGGAAGGTGACCTCTGGCGTGACGAGATCCGCTCGGTGGCACATCTGGTGCTCGGTGCCGGCGTATGCACCGGCACCTTGGTGAACAACTGTGCCAACGATAGCACCCCGTACTTCCTTACCGCGAACCACTGCACAGAAAACAATACCTCCAATGCCTCTTGGGTCTTCATCTTCAACTGGGAAAGCCCCACGTGCAACCCCACCGAGAATGCACCCATGGACCACAGCATTACCGGCTGCGATAAGCTGCTGGAGTACCCGCCCACCGATGCTTCCTTCCTGCTGCTCAGCAGCATTCCCCCGGAGCAGTTCCATCCGTACTACAGCGGCTGGGATAAGAGCGGCACCGCCCCGGACAGCGTGGTCGGGATCCACCATCCTGCCGGCGATATCAAGAAGATCTGCAGCTCCCATGGCCCCATCATCGAGGGGGTGATGGGCAGTGCTGATTGCTGGCAGGTGACCCAGTGGCACTCGGGTACCACCGAACCCGGCAGCAGCGGCAGCGCCATTTGGAACCAGGACCACCGCATCATTGGCCAGCTCTTCGGAGGTCAGGCCTCCTGCTCGAACAACGTGAATGACTTCTATGGTCGGTTCAGCCTCACCTATCCGCACCTGGAGGAATGGCTGGGCGATTGCGGCGATACGCTCAACGGCTTCGATCCGGAGGCTTATGTCCCCATCCCTTTGGATGCGGCAATCACCAGCATCGCAGGCGTACCGCATGTGATCTGCGACAGCGACAGTATCAGGCCTATCATCAGCCTGAAGAACAATGGCGAAGGCCCTATCACGTTCGCCAACATCCATTACCAAGTGGATGGTGTGCTGCTCGGTACCTTGCCCTGGTACGGCGTTATCCAACCGGTGCAAACGGTGAACGTGCCCTTGCCAACGATGCACCTCTCCAGCGGCCTGCATGAACTGCGCATCTCCGTCTCTGATCCTAACCACCAGGGCGATACCGATCCGTTCAATGATGCTGACAGCCTGCGCTTTATGGTCAATAGCCCGGGGATCATCGGAGTGGTGCAGTTGAACTTGGACCGCTACGGAACGGAGACCACTTGGAAGATCGAAACGCCTGAAGGCTTCCTCGCTTACACCGGCGGACCTTATACCAATAGCCCGAACGGATATACCGTGAACCAGCAGGTCTGCTTGGCCCATACGTGCTACATCTTCACGGTGGAAGATGCCATCGGCGATGGTATGTGCTGCAATTATGGAGAGGGCGATTTCCGGATCTTCGATACCACCGGAGTGTCCTTGCTGGAAGGCAACGGAACCTTTGAATACTACGTGAGCAATGATTTCTGCGTGAATTGGGTCGGTATCAGCGAGGCGGCGGGCAGCATTATGCACGTGGCGCCCAATCCGAGCAACGGCCGGTTCACAGCCTTCTTGGAAGAGGGCATCGGAGCGCAGCAATTACGTGTTCAGGATGCCTTAGGTCGTATCGTGTGGACCGGGGCGACCACCGCAGGGCAGGTCCGCGTTGATCTCGATCTGGCCCATCTGGCCGGAGGCACCTATCTCTTGGTAGCGGAAGATGCCGGCCAGCGGTCCGTGCAGCGGATCATGATCCAGCATTGATCGGAGATCGGTCATCTTTTTCCCACAGATGACACGGACCACACAGATGCCCGCGATGGAAGGCGGGCATCTGTGATCCTTTCCATAGGAGAGGCCAGCCGGCCAGCATTCATCCGTGCCCATCCGAGGTTATCCGTGGTTCACACTTTCAACGGCAGTAAGCCCTCCGCACCGCTAGGCACGCCTTCGGTGAAGCCCTAGTACTTCAACCGGTAGTAAGCCAGCTTTACGTACTCATTGTTCAGCATGATCAGGCCCTCCTCAGAGGTCCACCAGCTCTGCTCATCGAACACGGAAGACGGCGCGCCATGCAGCAGAACGGTGATCCCAGCCTTTCGAAAACGATCCCGAAAAACGAAGCCTATCCGGCGCAGGTGGAAGCGGTTAGAGATCACCATCACCGTATCCAATTGCTCCGCGAGAGCGAACTCCAAGAGCGCCTCGGCTTCCTCGAAAGTGCTCGTTCCTTTGTTCAGTGCCGTGGTGAACTCCAAAGGCATTCCCGCTACCACTGCCATATTGCGCGTGCATTCGGCCTCCGTGCTATCGATGCCCAAGGCTTCCAGCGCGCTGGGGACCGGGGCACCGGTGAATATGAAGCGATCGCTGAAGCCACCCTGATATACACGCGTCGCCTCCAGACCACGATCCTTCACGGAACCGCCCAGCACGAACACCGCGTCCACATGGGTAATGGGATCCTCCGTGATCAGGTGGTTCCCCAGCGCTCGTAGGATCGGTTCGCGCAGTCGGAAAAGCAGCAGCACCAATAGGAAAATGATCAGCACCCAGCGGGCCAACGGCAAGAATGCGCGTCGCCTTGGTATCGCAGGGGATGAATGATCAGCCACGTGCATGACCACTCAATAGGCTCCGCTTCTTCGGCGCAGCACCCATTCCAAGGTGAGCAGCAAGAGCAAGGGGAGGAAGAGCCAGCGCAGCCCGATCAGGTCGCTGAAGCTGGCGTGGGAATAGGAGCGGGCCTTCAGTTCCGGACGGTCCTTCAAAGCTTCGGCGATGCGCTCCATGTCCGCAGGGGTAGTGGCGATCCCACCCGTGCGTGCGGCGATGTTCTCCCAAAGGCCATGGTCGGCCACCGTGTTCATCATTTCAGCCACCATCGGCTTTACCAGGAATTCGCCCTTGGCGGTCAGGCGCTCGCCATCCAAGCTGGTGGCAGCGGCCCAAGTGTAGCGGCCGGCTGGTAGGATGCCGGCATCCAAGCGGTAGCCGGTGCCGTTGGGGCTGAAGGTGTAATCCAGCTCGCGACCGTCCTCATTGGTCAGCTTGATGGTGGCTTCCGGCGAGTTCACTGGCTCATAGCTGGCATTGTACAGCTCTGCATCCAGCGTCACCTTTTCGTTCTGTGGGAACTCACGCTCGCTGCGTACACGGAAGCGGCTCTTGTCCTGTTTCAGCGCCAGCAGCTGCACGGTCTTCTGCACCAGCTTGTCGAAATGCGCATTCGTGTTGTTCTGCTGCATGTCCGCTAAACGCCAGCGCCACATCCCTTCGCCACAGGTAATGGCGGTGCGGCGAGCGGTCTGCGCTTGGAAGGCGAACAAGGGTTGCTCGGTCCGCACGGAGCCGATGCGCTGGGTGAGCAGCGCCGTGGCGGAGCGGGCCAGTGTGTACTGCCCAAAGGGAACTTGGAGCGGAGGGAAGCGCTCAATGGCCCGTTGGTCTTCGGGATCCAAGGTGAAGAGTGAGAAATTCGGTACCACGGCCGCTTGTACATCCGTGTAGCTGCCTCGGCCGCCTTGGATGTCCACGCCACTACCCAAAAGGCTCACTTGCCGCAGGTCGCTCTTCTGTCCCACGATGGTCCAAGTAGGGATCTCCTTTTTCTCGATCCGCTGGAGGAGTGCTTGCAGCCCTTCATCCGGGGAGGGGAGTTGGTTCAGGATCACCAGGTCATACTCCTCCACATTCCCCGTGAATTTCGAGGCGACCGAATGCTCCACGGTATAGCCTTCCAGACTGGCCATGGCCAAGCGGATCGCGGCCACGTCCGGATGCGGGGCCCGCTCCAAGATCAGGATCTTGCGGCGGTCGTCCAGCACATCCACGAATATGTCCCGCACGTTGTTCGCCGTGGTCACTTCACCATCCACCGCGCGCAAGGCCACTGTGTACCGCTGGAGACCGGCCATGTCGGCCTTCACCATCAGCGGTATTTCTGCCAGCATGGGGTCCGCGTTGATCGCGATGTCCTTGCTGGCCACTTCCTTGCCGTTATGCGTTACGCTGAGCCGGGTGGCTTTCCCGCGCAAATGGTCGGCCTTCAAGCGCACGAGCAAGGGGAATTCATTGCCGAGGTAGGTGATGCGGTTATGCTCCACATCGCGCAGCACCAGATCGGGGCGGATGGTGGTATCGCCCAGCATGATGGGGAAAACAGGCACGCCCAGGCGCTCGGCGGCCAAGCGCGGGTCACGCCCCCGGTTGTAGATGCCATCACCGTCGATCACCACCGCTCCCAGGTCCGGACCGGCAAAGCGATCGTACACCGCCCGGAAGAGCTGGTCAATGTCCGTCTGACCTTCCTGTTGGGTGAATTGAAGACCCTCGGTCACGTCGCTTCCATAGGTAAAGGCACGCACCTCGTAGCGATCGCCCAAGGTGTTGGTGAGGTCTTCCAAGGCCTTGGCGTAGTTATTCCGGAAGGCGACGGTATCACCCGTCGCTAAGAGGGAAGAGGAGCCATCATGTGCAAGCACCACCACGGGTTTGCGCACTTCCCGCAGGAAAATGCGCACCATGGGTTCCAGCAGGAAGAAGGCCAGCATGGCGATCACCAAGGCGCGGAAAGCACCCATGGTCCATTGCAGCGCCGGACTCCAGCCGTTGCGCTCCCGCGTGCCGCGATAAAGCAGCCAAGCGCACAGCGCGCCCAGCAATATGCAGAGCGGGGCCAGCCAAAGGGAATAAGCGGTGGTGAGTGTCACGGGTACGAAGTTCGCGCTAATAGGAGGAACGCCTTAGATCATTGGAAATGATGGCAGCTGAATGGATCACGTCGGCTGGGAACCGCTATCGTAGAGCGGCGTCATCTGCGCCATCTGCAGTTTTCTTTCCTCCGCGGATCACGTCAGCATACCGCCGCAGACATGCAGCGTTTGCCCGGTGATATAGGTGCTGAGGTCACTTCCAAGGAAGACGCACATATTGGCCACGTCCGTGGGCGTACCGCCGCGCTTCAGCGGAATGCCATCGCGCCAGCCCTGCACGGTCTTCTCGTCCAATGCGCCGGTCATCTCGGTCTCGATAAAGCCCGGAGCCACGGCGTTGCTGCGGATGTTGCGGCTGCCCAGCTCCAAGGCTACGCTCTTGGTAAAGCCGATCACGCCCGCCTTGCTGGCCGCGTAGTTCGACTGCCCTGCATTGCCCTTCACGCCCACCACACTGCTCATGTTGATGATGCTGCCACTGCGCTGCTTCAGCATGGTGCGCATCACCGCCTTGGTCATGTTGAACACGCTCTTCAGGTTGGTGTTGATCACCGCATCGAAGTCGGCCTCGCTCATGCGCATCAGCAACTGGTCCTTCGTGATGCCCGCGTTGTTCACCAGGATATCCAGCTTCCCGAAAGCCTCCACCACTTGGTCCACCGTGGCCTGCGCCGCATTGAAGTCGCCCGCGTTGCTCTGGATCGCAAGCACCTTGCGGCCGCCCTTGCTCAGTTCTTCCGCCAGTGCGTTCGCTTTTTCCGGGCTGCTCACGTAAGTGAACGCCACATCCGCGCCTTCTTCCAGAAAACGCTCCACGATGCCTCTGCCAATGCCCCGGGTACCGCCGGTAACGAGGGCTGCCTTGCCTTGTAGTAGTGCCATGGGGCGAAGATAGCTTTGTCAGTTGTCAGTTGTCAGCCTGCCCCGGACTTGAACGGGGTTGTTCGTTGTCCAATGCCAGGCGTAGCCGCGACACTGACAAGGTCTACAATGCAGCCTGACAACGAACAACAGACAACGGACTACTACTTACCCAGCACCTCCTTCATCTTCGCACCGATCGAGGCTGGGCTATCCACCACGTGAATACCGCATTCACGCATCACCTTCTTCTTGGCAGCTGCGCTTTCGTCGGCACCGCTTACGATGGCGCCCGCGTGGCCCATGGTGCGACCTGCGGGAGCAGTTTCACCAGCGATAAAGCCTACTACGGGCTTCTTGCAATGGTCCTTGATCCAGTGTGCAGCGCGGATCTCGAGGTCCCCGCCGATCTCGCCGATCATTACGATGGCTTCGGTGTCCGGGTCGTTGGCGAAGAGCTGTACGGCTTCCAGGGTGGTGGTGCCGATGATAGGGTCTCCACCAATGCCGATGGCGGTGCTGATGCCCAGACCTGCCTTCACCACTTGGTCAGCAGCTTCATAGGTCAGGGTTCCGCTCTTCGACACGATACCGATCTTGCCTTTCTTGAAGACGAAGCCGGGCATGATGCCCACTTTGCACTCGTCGGCGGTGATCACGCCGGGGCAGTTGGGCCCGATCAGCGTGCAGTCCTTGCCTTTGATGTATTCGCGGGCCATCACCATATCCTTTACGGGAATGCCTTCCGTGATGCAGACGATCACTTTGATGCCGGCTTCTGCGGCTTCCATGATGGCATCCGCTGCGAACGGGGGAGGTACGAAAATGATGCTCACATCGGCGGCGGTCTTCTTCACGGCATCGTACACCGTCTCGAACACAGGTCGCTCCAAATGCTGCTGTCCGCCTTTGCCGGGGGTTACTCCACCCACCACGTTCGTTCCGTACTCGATCATCTGCGAGGCGTGGAAGGTGCCCTCACTGCCGGTAAAACCTTGGACGATCACCTTGCTCTGCTTGTTGACGAGTACGCTCATTTCTGTTTTTCTTGTTGATAGGGTCGGGCGGCGAAATTAGGCTACCGAGGCGGACCTCCGTATTGAAGCATTCTTTAGTTGACCAATTGCCCACGGCCAGCGCGCTGGTAGGCCAGCACGAAGAGCAATGCACCCACCATCAGCAAAGCCCCGCCGAGGTAGGGCGCGGCATAGTGCATGCCGTAGAGCGAGCCACCCAACAGGGGCCCTGCAATGCGTGCCAGGGAACCGAAGCTCTGGTTCACGCCCAGCACTTGTCCTTGCTCCTTGCCGCTGGCGAAACTGCTCAGGATGGAGGTGATGCTGGGCATCATGAAGCCATTGGCGCCAGCCAGTATGAGCAAGGGTAGGAGCTCCCAAGGAAAAAACTGCCCGACCGGTACCAAGGGGATCCCGACCAAGCCGATGGCCATGAGGATGCAGCCGTATACCATCAGCTTGGCTTCGCCGAATTTCCGCGCCAGCGGCCCAACGAGCAGGCCTTGCACAATGGCGGCAACAAGGCCGATGAAAGCGAACATGTAGCCGATGTGCGCTTCGTCGACCCCGTAGTGCTGCTCCCACAGCAGTGCGGCCGTGATGGTCATCATGCTGAAGGCCGTGATGTAGATGAAAGTGGTGAGGAAGAGGTCCCGGTATCGCTCGTTGCCCAAGGCCTGAATGGTCTGGGTGATCGGCTTCATTTGCACTTTGCGTGTGCTGTCGCGTTCGTGGTGCGATTCCGGCAGATAGAGCCACACCAGCACCAGGTTGAACAGGCTGAGGCCCATGGCCGCATAGCCGACCGCGCCCATGCCGAAATGCTGTTTCAGGAAGCCTCCAATCGGTGGGCCGAAAATGAAGCCCAGCCCGAAGGCAGCCCCGATCTTTCCCAAGGCCTTCGCACGCGCCTCGCGCACGGTGACATCGGTGATGTAGGCCTGTGAGGTGGCGATGTTCGCTGAGCCCACACCCGCCAAGGCACGCGCCAACAGCACTAAAGCAATGGTGTCGGCATGCCCCAGCAACAGGAAGGAGAGTGCTGTGATCAGCACCGTGCCCGCGATCACCGGTCGGCGCCCATGCTTGTCGCTGAGGCCGCCCCAGAAGGGCGAGAAGATGAAGTTCATCAACGCGTAAACCGCCATGATCAAGCCGACCATGAACGAGGATGCACCCAGCTCCGTAGCGTAGATCGGCAGGATGGGGATCACAATGCCGAAGCCCAGCAGGTCGATGAAGACGGTGAGGTAGAGGATGTACAGCCTGCGATCCATGGAGCAAAAGGCCGCGAAATTACCCAGAGGATGGGAAGGACGGCTTGAAGGGAATTACGGTAACGACAACGGAGCAGAAGGGAAGGCGAATCGGCGTATGTGGAACACGGTCGGTCAGACCGGGGTCTGCTCGGGCTCTTCCGCCTTCACGGAAACATGCTGCACATAGGGCCGGATGATCAGCCTGATCGTGTTCTTCCAGCTGAGGTATTTCCACGCCCAGTTGGTCAATACCATTACGCGGCTGCGGAAGCCCACGATGCTCATCAGGTGCACGAACAACCACATGAACCACGCGATAGGTCCACCAAAGTGCAGCTTGCCGATGTCCACCACGGCCTTGTAACGCCCGATGGTGGCCATGGATCCCTTGTCGCGGTAAGCGAACGGTTTCCAGTCCTCCGGACTTTCCCGGATCAGGTTCTTTGCCAAGTTCTTAGCCTGCTGGATGGCTACGGGGGCTACCTGCGGATGCCCTCTTGGCCATTCAGGATCGGCGGTTGTCTGCGCGATATCACCGAGTGCGTAGATGTTCGTGGTGCCTTCCACCCGGTTGAAGGCATCCACCCGGTAGCGACCGGAACGTTCTTCAACAGAGCCTTCGATGCCGGGGATGGGCCGACCCTTCACGCCGGCGGTCCAGATCACCGTGTTGGTAGCCATTGTGCTCCCGTCCTTGAAGCTGAGCGTGGCGCCGTCGAGGTCGGTTACCTGCTGCCCGAAGATCACGTTCACGCCCAGTTCCTTGAGGTACTTCAGCGCCAAACGCTGGGCCTTGGGCGAGAAGTTGGCCAACACGGCCTGGTTGGAGTCCACCAAATGGATCTGCATCCGGTCGTTATGCATCTCGCGGTACTCGTGCTTCACGATCGTTTTGCGGATCTCCGCCAACGCCCCCGCCAATTCCACTCCGGAAGGACCGCCGCCCACGATCACGAAGTTCAGCCGTTGCCGCTGCTCCTTTTCATCCTCTAAGTACAGTGCAGCTTCGAAATCCTGTAGGAAGTCGCTGCGGATGTCGAGCGCTTGATTGATGCTCTTGAGCTGCATGGCCTGTTCAGCCACGTTCCGGTTGCCGAAGAAGTTGGTGACCGTGCCAGTGGCGAGCACCAAGTGGTCGTACTCCACGAAGCCATGATCGGTCTGCACACAGTTCTTCTCGGGTAGCACCCGGAGCACTTCACCCATACGGTAGATCACGTTCTGCATGGGACCCACGGTGCGGCGGAACGGATGCGCGATGCTATCGGCACCAAGGCTGCCAGTGGCCACTTGATAGAGCAGAGGCTGGAAGCAGTGGTAGTTGTTCTTGTCCAACAAGATCACCTTGTAGTGCTTCCCCGCCAGTAGGTGGACCATTTTGAGACCGGCGAATCCGCCGCCGACCACCACTACTGTGGGATGGACCAAGGCATCGAAGGCTACGCGGTCAGGGGTGGACATGTGCATACAAATTTGTTGAGACAACACGGAAGTGGTCATGAGGTTCGTCAGGTTGCACAAGCCGTGCGCACCTTTGCGGCATGTATGAGCCGGATACCATTGCAGCCTTGAGCACCGCACCGGGCACCGGGGCCATTGCGGTGCTGCGCATCAGCGGGCCGGCCACGCAAGCGGTGATGCATACCGTGGTGCCATCGATGCTATTGACCCCGGAACCGCGTGAGGCGGTCTTCGTGCGCCTTCGCGATGCGGAAGGTGCGGTGGATGAAGGCCTGCTGACCTGGTTCCCCGGCCCGCACAGCTATACCGGCGAGGATGTGGCGGAGATCAGCGTACACGGGTCGCCCTATATCCAGCAGCGCATGCTGGAGGCTTTGGTGGCCGCAGGTGCCCGACTGGCCCGACCGGGAGAATTCACGCAGCGCGCTTTTCTGAACAAGAAGCTGGACCTGAGCCAAGCCGAGGCCGTTGCGGACCTGATCGCCAGTGGCAGCAGGGCTTCCCATAAGCTCGCCTTGCAACAACTGCGCGGCGGCTACAGCCAACAGATCGAAGGCTTGCGCGACCAGCTCATCAGCCTCAGTGCCTTGGTGGAACTGGAATTGGACTTTGGCGAAGAGGACGTGCAGTTCGCTGACCGGGCTGAGCTGATCAAACTGCTGGATGGAATCGTGGAGGTATGCGATCGCTTGATCAGCAGCTTCCGCTATGGCAATGCGGTGAAGCAAGGGGTGCCGGTGGCGATCATCGGCGCACCCAATAGTGGCAAGAGCACGTTGTTGAACGCGCTGTTGCAAGAGGACCGGGCCATCGTGAGCGATATCCCCGGCACCACGCGCGATACGGTGGAAGAGGTCATCAGCCTGGACGGCGTGCTGTTCCGTTTCATCGATACGGCCGGGATCCGCCAGACGAAGGATACCGTGGAGAAGCTTGGCATTGAGCGTAGCTACAAGAAGGCATCGGAGGCCAGCATCGTAGTGTTGCTCGGCGATGCCGGGACGTTGAGCGAAGGAGCCTTCCGCACCCAGGCGGATATGTTGCGCAAGCGCATCGGCGATGGGCCGGTGATACTCCCCGTGCTGAATAAGAGCGACCTCGTGCTGGACGCATCGAAGAAAGCCGCGATAGGCATGATGCACATCTCCGCGAAAAAAGGAGCGGGCTTGGAAGAACTGAAGGCCTTCTTTGTGGAACACGTGCGCTCGCTGAACACCGGCGAAAGCGACATTGTGGTAACCAACGCCCGACACGTGGAAGCACTGAGCAATGCGCGCCAAGCCTTGCTTTCAGCCAAGCGTGGGGTGAAGAACTCCATCAGTGGGGAACTCTTGGCCACCGACCTGCGGCAAGCGCAATATCACTTGGGCGCCATCACCGGGCAGATCACTGTGGAAGACCTGCTGGGAAGCATCTTCTCAAGGTTCTGCATTGGAAAGTGAGCGGAAGCCGAAGTGACACGTAGCCTTTCCAAGAGCGAATGTCATTCCGGGCTTGACCCGGAAGCGGTACACGCCGGGGCGCGCAAAAGCCAAGCGCGAGCATCCGCTTCAGTGATCTCCCAAGTTGCGTTCACGCAACCACTGCGTGCGCTTCCACATAGTTCTTCATTTGCTCCAGCAACACATCCGTTTCCTTCTTATGCGTGCGGAAGGACAGCACGGCAAAGCGAAGCACGAAGACCCCATCCAAGATGGTGGTGGAGATGAAGACGCGGCCATTCTGCTGGATCGAATGGGCAAGGGCGCGATTGAATGCATCCGCATCCCCTTGGGGCGGCACATACCGGAAGATGACGACGGAAAGGTCCGGCTCAGGGCCCACCTCGAAGCCCAGTGACTTCGCTTGGTAGCGGAAGTAACGCGCCAACAAGAGCTTCTCCTCCAGGCACGCCCTGAATGGCGCAATGCCGTGCAGCTTCAACGGAAGCCACATCCGCAAACCGCGGAAGTGCTTGCTTAGCTCAGGAGAGAGCTCTGCTGGCGAGTGCTCCAGCTCCTGCTCCTTTGCATCCTGCATGTAGTTGGCCTCGTAGCTGTTGGCCTTTAGCAAGTGGTCGATCTTCTTCACCAGTACAATGCCGAGGCCGTAGGGGAGGAACAAGCCCTTGTGTGGGTCCAGCACCACGGAATCGGCGCGGTTGATACCGGTCAAGCGGGCTCGGCCAGCCTCTGTCAGTAGGAAAAAACCGCCATAAGCCGCGTCCACATGGAACCATATGCCATGCTCCTCGGCCACGTCGGCCAATGCCTCCAACGGATCCACAGCGCCGGTGTCGGTGCTGCCTCCGTTGGCGATCAGCAGGAAGGGCCTCAAGCCCTGTTTCACGTCTTCCGCAACCTGCTTCCGCAGCGCCGCAACATTCATGCGATAGCCGCTATCGAGGGCGATCTTCCGTGTGATACACTCGCCCAGGCAGGCGATGTTCAGTCCCTTGGCCAAGCTGTGGTGACCTTGCTGGGTCATATAGACCACGTTCCGCTCCAGGTCCTTGCCTTTCACACCCTTGGCCGTGCGTGCCGTGGTGATGGCGATCAGGTTCGCGATGCTGCCACCGGAGGTAAGATTACCTCCGAAACCCTTTCCGTAACCCACCAGCTTGCCGGTCCAGTGGACCATGGCATTCTCCATGCGCACCGCGCCGGGCGAAGCGTAGAAGTTGCCCGCATACCGGTTGGTCACGGCAGCTAGAAAGTCACCGAGCGCGGAAGCGGGGATCCCGCCACCGGGGATGTAGCCCAAATGGCCGCCTGAGGCCGGGTTCAGTCCGGTGTGGTCCACGCGGTCGCCAATGAAGTCCAGCACCTTGTTCATCCCCGTGCCTGCATCTTCCACGTTGAAGTCGTCGTCCGCGACGGTGCGGTCATAGCCCTTGGCCTCGTAAGCTTTCCGCTCTTGCAGCGTGTCCAGGAAGCCGTTGGTGTAGGTGAGCACTTCCTCCATCAGCTCCTTGCGAAAGGGGCCGTTGATATCCAGTGCAATGCCCTCAGCCTCCTTCTCCTTGATCTGATGCAGAAGGGCCTCGAATTCGTTGTCCATGATGTTCTGATTCACTTCCTACTGGAAGGTCTGCCGTCATTCGGCACTTTGGAAGCGGCCTCCAAAGTAGCACAAGGCTGTTTCGTTCTTCACACGCTTAGGGAGGCCTTCCACCAATTTGCTGGCATGGAATAGCGCGTGCGACGATGCTTCAGAAATAGAGGTACATATGGCCCCTCTCCACGCCAAGTTCGGCGAGCACGTCCCGCACGGAGCTCACGAATGGCTCAGGGCCGCATACATAGAAGGGCTGGTCCAAGTTCGTCACATGGTGCCGCATGAACGGAACATCGATCTCACCCGCGACATTCCTCGGCCGGTCCTCCAGCGAAAGAATGCTGATGATCTTGGTGCCGAACATGTGGTGCAGCTCTCCTTCAAAGCAGATGTCGTCACCGCGTTTGTTGGCGAAGATCAGCATGTTGCCCTCCAACTTCCCGTCCTTCTGGAGCTGCCGGAAGATGGACATGAAAGGGGTGATGCCAGTGCCACCCGCAATGAAGACGCCCGGTCCATTGTAGATCACCTCGTCCATCGGTTCACTGATCTGCACGGTATCTCCTTCCTGTAACCAATTGATATGGGTGGTGATGTCGTTCCGTTCCATGTGCGTCTTCAGCGCCAAGTGCAGGTTCGGATCGCTATTGAGCCCGGTGAACGAGAGCGGGGCCGTCTCGCTGGGCATCCCGGGACGGTCCAAGGTGAATTCTGCGAACTGGCCCGGTTTGAAGGCATAATCGACCGGCCTTTCCAAGGTGAGGCCGAACACATCATGTGTGAGCTTTTCCTTCTTGAGCAACTTCACTGCGTACGTCATTGGGAGGTTCTTTGATCATCCATAAAACAGATGGAGGAGTTGAAAGTTCACCCAATTGGAACCGCCGGCTGTTACGGGTCCAATTGCTTATGCGATCGCGCCCAGGAAGCTCTTCCGTTCCTCCGACTCTTGGAAGCGACCTCCGAAGAAGCTGGTGATTGTTGAACTCTTGGTGTCCTCCACGCCGCGTGCTGCGACGCAGAGATGGTCGGCCTCGATGTAAACGGCCACGTCCTTCGTGCCTAATGCCTCCTCGATGCCTTTTGCGATCTGCATGGTGAGCCGCTCTTGCACCTGCGGACGCTTCGCGTAAAAGCCCACAAGCCGGTTCAACTTGGAGAGGCCCACCACCTTTTTTTCGGGGAAATAGGCCACGTGCACTTTGCCGATGATCGGTAGAAAGTGGTGCTCGCAGAAGGTATGGAGCGTGATGTTCTTCTCTACCAGCATCTCCTTATATCCGTAAGTGTTTTCGAAGGTCGAGATGGTCGGGTAGTTCCGTTCGTCCAATCCACTGAACACTTCTTTCACGAACATTTTCGCCACTCGCTTCGGTGTGTCACGCAGGCTGTCGTCGGTGAGATCGAGCCCCAACGTTTCCATGATCTTGCCGAAGTGATGCCGGATGGTCTCGATCTTTTCCGACTCGGAAAACTTTTCATGCACCGGGTAGAGGTGTCTTCCTGATGTGGATTCCACCTTCGTTTCGCTGGCCAAGCTTCCGTTAAGCTCCATGGGTTCTCTCATTTAGGGGACAAACATACCTCAACGCAATGAGGTTGTTTAAGAAATAATCAAAAAAGATGAACAAGTAAGATGTAGCGTGTTTCAGAATTGTACGTCGATCATTTCGTCACTTGCACCCAAGCTGGTGAGAGCGCTCTTCACTGCGTTCACAAAGCCCTCCGGGCCACAGGTATAGAAGGGTTGTTTGAAGTTCTGGATGTGGGCCTTCAATAGGTCCGCGCTTACCATCCCATACAAATGGCCGGGAGCCTCTTCGTTGGAAAGCACGCTGTGAAAGTCCTTGCCGAGCCAGCCACGGAATTCATCTTCCATGAATACATCTTCTTTTGTCTTGTTGAAGAAGAAGAGGCTGTTGCCGGCCAATTTCCCGTCTGCCTTTTTCTGACGGAGAATGGCGATGAAAGGTGTCATGCCTGTGCCTCCCGCGATGAATACACCGGGGCCTTTGAGTGTCACCGTGTCCCATGGCTCACTGATGATCACCTCATCACCCACCTGCAGTTTGGCGATCTGTTCCGTCATCCCGTGGTGGCTCGGGTAGCATTTGATGGTCAACTCCAAATGGTCATCCGTATTGAGTCCCGTGAAGGTGAAGGGCGAGACCTTGTCCTTTACCTCCGGTTTATCGAGCCGGAAGTCAATAGCCTGACTGGCCTTGAAGAAGTAATCCTTCGGCCGTTGAAGCGTAAGCCGCACCACGTCGTGCGTAAGTTGTTCCTTGTTCAGAAGGGTGACGGGGATTTCCATGATGTTGTTTTTCAATTGCAAATGAGTTGGTCCGCGTGCATACAAAACAGTAGGCCGGGGAACTTGTTCATACCAGTGTATAACACAGCTTTTGGTGCATTAAGGACAGATGCGCTCCATCCATTTCCCTGGCCAATGCCCTTCGACCCTGTTTACTCTGGCGTGCTGGTTCATTGGATGCAACAGAGGTCACTTGGTTACAGCATCTGTAACTTGTCGCTCGGTTCAGCATCCAACCCACGATAAGCGCATTGAAATAGGCCATTCAGAAGCCCTCATACACAACCCCATGGAAGCCGTACAGCCCAGTATATCCCGTCGTTCAACCTTAGCCGATGGAGAGGTGATCACTCGTGTTATCCAGGGAGAAAAAGGTCTTTATGAGATCTTGATGCGGCGCTACAACCAGACGCTCTTCCGCGCGGTGCGCAGTTACTTGGACCGAAGGGAGGATGTGGAGGATGCCATGCAGGACACCTACATAAAGGCGTATTCGAAGCTCGATCAGTTCAAGGGAGATGCGGCCTTTTCCACGTGGCTTGTGCGCATCGGTATCAATGAGGCCTTGCAACGACTGCGAAAAACACGCACGATGCACGTGCACGCAGACCCCGATGTGCGCATGGAGCAGTTGCAGCAATTACCAGACAGCGGACAGATGAACCCGGAGCAGAGCACCATCCAAGGAGAGAACAAGCGATTGATGGAACAGGCCATCGACAAACTCCCAGAGGCCTACCGGGCCGTGTACATGCTGCGCGAAGTAGAGGGCATGAACGTGGCGGAGGTGTCCCATTGCTTGGAGATCACGGAAGCCAACGTGAAGGTGCGGTTGCATCGCGCCAAGTCCCAATTGAAGGAGTCTATTTGGGGTGCCCATGCGAACGCCGCGCCCTTTGAGTTCGGCAACACCCATTGCGACAAGCTGGTGGAAGCGGTGATGGCGCGGATCTGAAGGTAGTTTGGTGCAGTGTCGTAACGGAAGGTGTGGATCTGATGCAGCTTTGCATCCAACAGGTTGGCATCATCTCATTCCATGGAGACACCCTATTCCATTCCAGCACAGACCCGCATCGGGCACGTCCACTTGAAAGTGTCGGATCTGGAGCGCTCGTTGGCGTTCTACTGCGGTCTGCTCGGCTTTGAGCTGATGATGCGCTATGGCGCGGAGGCCGCCTTCATCTCCGCAGGGGGCTATCACCATCACATCGGCCTGAATACGTGGTCCAGCAAGGGAGCGTCTCCGGCATCACCCGGTTCGGTCGGGTTGTTCCATACCGCCATCGTCTATCCTACGCGCCGCGATCTGGCATCCATCCTCCATCGCCTGAACGAAGCCGGCCAACCGTTGACAGGCGCAGCGGATCATGGCGTTTCCGAAGCGTTGTATCTGGATGATCCCGACGGCAATGGAGTGGAGCTCTATTGGGACCGGCCGCGCGACCAATGGCCGCACGAGGCCGATGGCGGATTGACCATGTTCACACACAGGTTGGACCTCGGTGGATTGCTGCAGGAGTTGGAAAAGGCACCTTGAGCGGAAAGCGCTCACTTCGCGGCTTCCTGCCAGATCTTCCAAGCTTCTTCGGCTTGGGCCTTCAGCATCCCGAGCCCTCCAATGGTCTTGGCTCCATGATCTTCCCCATAGTTCAGGAACATGGTCTCCTTTGGATTGTACACCAGGTCGATCAGTGCATGCTTGGATGTGAGGGCTGCATAGGGAAGAGGCGGGGCCTCGTCCACATTCGGATACATCCCGATAGGGGTGGTGTTGATGAGAAGCCTGCACACCCGTAGCACCGTGCTATCGATCGTGTCCCAGGTAAGATCGCCACGTTCCCGGCTGCGGCTCACAATGCGGAAGCGGATCCCCAGTTCGCGCAGCACGAAGGCCACGGCACGGCTCGCTCCACCGCTCCCCAGCACCAATGCACGCGCCTTGATATCGCTTCCGGGATCCCGCAGTGTGTCCACCAAGGGCTTGATCAAGCTGCGGAAGCCCGCCACGTCCGTGTTGTATCCGATCGTTCGGCCATCCTTGATCACGATGGTGTTCACCGCGCCAACTGCGGCTGCCAGTGGATCCAATTCATCGAGATATGGGATCACGGATTCCTTGTATGGCACGGTCACGTTCAGGCCGCGCAGGTCGGGCATGGAGCGGAGCAGTTCCGGGAATTGCTCAATGCTCGCCAGTTCGAACAGGTCGTAGGAATGGTCCTTCAGCTTCGCTTTGCGGAAGACCTGCGTGAAATGATCCTTGCTGAAACTGTGTCCCAGCTTCAGACCGATAAGGCCATAGCGATGCATACGTGCAAGGTACGGTGGGGGACAGTTGTCAGTTGTCAGTTGTCAGTTGTCAGTTGTCAGTTGTCAGTTGTTAGTAGCAGTCGCGAGTCCGGAGCACTGAACGTCTGATCAGCCCGCGCCCCGATATGTATCGTGGTGCATCGAGGCACCATCCCGCCAATAGCATTCTCTGCGTGTCCGCGTCTCTGCGGCCAACCAACCAACTCTCAATTCGCTGCCTCCTTCGGTGCGAAGCGGATACGCACGAACTCGATGATCATCGGGAGCACCGAGATGAAGACGATGCCGAGGATCACGAACTCATAGTGCTTCTGCACGAATGGATGCTGCCCGAAGATGAAACCGGCCATCAGCAAGAGCCCGATCCAGAGGAATCCTCCCATGATGTCGTACGGAAGGAATTTCTTGCGGTAGTCCATCTTGCCCACACCTGCCACGAACGGCGTAATGGTGCGGACGATGGGTACGAAGCGGGCAATGATGATGGTGCGGATGCCGTATTTGTCGAAATAGCCGTGGGTCTTGTCCAGGTCCTTCTGGCGGATCAAGCGCTTGCCGAAGAGTGTCAGGTGAGTGATCCGTTCACCGAAATAGCGCCCCACCCAGTAGTTGATGTTGTCCCCCAGAATGGCGGCAGGGATCAACAAGGCCAGCAGCAGTGCAATGTCCAAAGAGCCGATGGCGGCCAGTGATCCGGCCACGAAGAGCAGGGAGTCCCCCGGCAGGAAGGGCATCACCACGAAACCGGTCTCGATGAAGATGATGGCGAAGAGTAACAGATAGATCAGGTTGCCGTGATCGCTGATGAACACCGGAAGCGTTTCGTTCAGGTGCGTGATGAAGTACCAGAAATTCAACAAAAGGTCCATGATGGAAAAGAAGGTTCAGTTCAGTTGAAAACGGAAAACGTCAATCGCAATGCAGCGTGGGGTCAACTTCCGCCTGCCAGGCCAGTATGCCTCCTTTCAGGTTGATGAGGTTGGAAAATCCATAGCGTGAAGTAAGCGCATCGATCACCGCACAACTGCGTGATCCGCTGCGGCAATGCACTACCACCGGTATGTCCTTCGGGATCTCCGAGATGCGATCGATCAGCTGGCTCATCGGTAGGCAGATCCCACCGATGCCGCATACTTCCACTTCGTAAGGCTCACGAACGTCGAGGATCGCGAATTTCTCCCCGGAAGCCTTCATCTTCCGAAGTTCCAGCGCCGTTATCTCTTTCATTTTGCCTTGGCCGTCGCTTTCACCTTTGCCTTCACCGGAGCAGCATGCTTGTTGTCGGTATGCTTTTCAAGCTTGATCTGGCGCAGGTTCTCAGCGATATCGCCCGGGAGGTATTCGAAGAAGGTGTCGCCGCGAAGACCCAGTCGCAGGGCTTCCAGGGCGATCACCTCGTCCGGGGCCACGTTGCCCAAGTTCACGTTCGCACCTACTTGCTTAATGAACCAGGTCTGTTGGTTCTTGATCGGGGCTTCCCAGATAATGTCCTTACCAGGTACCTTGGCCATGATCCGGTTCACCAGCGTGGTATGTGCATGTCCGTTGGGCCGATAGATGCCCACAGTGCCGCTCTCACGCGCCTCTGCGATCACCTTCCAGCTACCCGCATCCAGTTCCGCGTTCATCATGCGCACCCACCTGGCAGGGCTGATCAAGATCCCCGTTTCCTTGCTGCCCACCTCGCTCAGCACAGTGAGGTCGCGCGCCAAGGTGTTGATGTACTTCAATTTCAGGTCGTGCTCCAGGTCGATTGAACCATCGGAAACCTCCACGGCATCAAGCTTCAGGTCACTGAGCACCTTGCGGTAGTCCTCGAACTGGCCACGGGCAATGAAGGCTTCGAAGAGCGTGCCCCCGAGGTAGACCTTGATGTTGGCCTGCTGGTAGAGCTTGATCTTCTCCTTCAAATTAGGAGTTGCGAAGCTGGTGCCGAAGCCCAGCTTTACCAGATCGGTTAGGTGTCCGGCTCCCTCAATGAGGTCCGCAGCTTGGCGCAGGCTCAAGCCTTTATCCATTACCATGGTGAGCCCTTCCTCCCGGGGCTTTTCACTGCGGGCGGGAACGTGGTCAAGCCTGAAATTCATCGACGGTAGAGCTCAAGAAGATGGGTGATCTGGGGCAGTTTGGCAGCTTCCGGCCAGTGCTCCAATAATTGTGTGTGGGCGGCATGGTCGGCCATTAAGACCTCTTCCAGCTCCAGCAGTGCCTGTTGTTCGCGGCCCGCACGGAGCAGGTAGCTCACCATGCGGTAGCGGAACCGCACGTTGAACTTATGGACCTGCGCTCCTTCATGGAATTTGTTCAATGCAGCATCCGGACCCTTCAGTTCCAGCAACAGGTCGGCATGGTCGAGCCAGCCATCCAAGTTCTGGGGTTCGGTCAAGTTCAGCTTTTCGTAGGTGGCGAAGGCCTCATCATAGCGTTGGGCACGCGCCAAGGCAGCGGCGTAGTAGTAGAGTGCATCCGGATGGTCCGGGCTGAGCCGAACGGCGTGCTGCAGGGAGGTCACGGCTTCGGCCACCTTATCCTGCATGTCCTTCACTACGCCACGGCCGATCCAAGCATCCACCCACTCGGGGTCCAACGCGATGGATTGGTCGTAGTTGA
This sequence comes from Cryomorpha ignava, assembly GCA_040391235.1. Classification (GTDB taxonomy): domain Bacteria; phylum Bacteroidota; class Bacteroidia; order Flavobacteriales_F; family PHOS-HE28; genus PHOS-HE28. The sequence continues at coordinate 229,631 of JBEBYG010000001.1, read as the reverse complement.
TCAACGCCTGTTCAAAGCGTTCCATCTTCTCGTAGCACTCGCCGATAAAGCTGTAGGTGATCGCCTGCGGACCTTCGAATGCCAAGGTCTCCTCATAGCATTCAATGGCCTCCTCGTATTTGGCACTGATCAACAGGTTGCGCGCCTTGCTGAAGTAGGCCGAGCTGAAGCGCTCATCAATGGCGATGGCCAGATCCAGGGCTTGATTACTCTCCTCGAAGCGTTCCAGCTTCGCGAACACGTTGCCCAAGTTGTACCACGAGACACTGGAATAGGGTTGCTCATTGGTGAAATTCCGGAAGAAGGTGATGCACGCTTCATCCGCATTGGCCAGGTCATAGCAGTAGGCCAGCTCATACAGAACGGCCTCATTCTCCGGGTTCAGTTCCAAGGCGCTCTTCAAGCAGCCGATGGCAGCCTCGTATTCCTCCAAGTTCTCATGCTCGAAGGCCAGGTCCAAGTAGATGTCGTCCAAGCCCTCTTCAGCCAGGTCCAAAGCCCGCTTGTAGTGCTCCACGGAGCGGCGGTGGTTGCGCTGTTGACTGTAGATGCCGGCCTTATGCAGTTGAACCTCCTCGTTGTAAGGTTCCACCTTTTCAATGGCGTCCAACAATTCCATGGCCTTGCTCAAGCGTCCCAAGGCCATCATCACCACGGCTTCGCAAAAGGTGATGTCGATGGAAACCGGGTGCAACTGCTTTGCGAAGACCATCGCTTTCTCAGCTCGGCGCGGCTCGTTGCGCTCCAAGTAGTGATCGATGATCATCTCCAGCTCCTCCACATCGAAGAAGAGCCGGTCCCGCGTGGCCTCCATGGCTTCGTAGCGCTGCACGCAATGCTCTTGGTCGGCATTGCGGTCAGGCGTGGGTCGGTGGGCTTCGCTCATAGACAGGATCTAATAAGATCCCCAAAGGTAGACAAGCGCGCGGCGACCATCCAGACCTGCGATGGTGTTGTGAACAAAGCGCGGTGCAACCTTTGAATGTCAACTCCTTGGTACTCTTGGTACTTTTGCAGCCCGTTAACAGCATCTGTTGTTAATGGACATCTGAAAAGCATCCTACACATGACCTTGATCCGTTCCATTTCCGGCATTCGTGGCACCATCGGCGGCGCGCCGGGCGAAGGCCTTTCACCCCTTGATGTGGTACGCTACACGGCGGCGTTCGGCCAGTTGATGAAGAAAGCTTCCGGCACCAAGAAGCCCAAGGCAGTGATCGGGCGGGACGCGCGCCTCAGCGGACCCATGGTGACCGACCTCGTGCGCGGCACCTTGGTGGGCCTCGGCTTCGAGGTGATCGATCTCGGACTGGCAACTACGCCCACGGTGGAAATGGCGGTTGTAGGGGAAGGCGCCCACGCGGGCATCATCCTCACCGCCAGCCACAACCCCAAGCAATGGAATGCATTGAAGTTGCTCAATGCGAAAGGGGAGTTCATCAGCGCCGAACAAGGTGCGGAGGTGCTGCGCTTGGCGGAAAGTGAGGCGCTCGAATTCGCTGAGGTGGATGAGCTCGGCAGCGTCCGGACCGATGACAGTTGGACGAAGAAGCACATCGATGCGATCCTGGCCCTCGATCTCGTGGACGTGCCCGCCATAAGGGCCCGCAACTTCCGCGTGGTGGTGGACGCCGTGAATTCCGTGGGTGGAACGGTGGTGCCGGAGCTGTTGAAGGCACTCGGCGTGGCAGAAACCGTGGAACTCTATTGTGAGCCTACCGGTCATTTTCCGCACAACCCGGAGCCTTTGCCAGAGCACCTGAAGGATCTCTGCGATACCGTTGTGAAGCACAAGGCCGACCTCGGCATCGCCGTGGACCCCGACGTGGACCGCCTCGCGCTGGTGGCTGAGGACGGCAGCCTCTTTGGTGAGGAATACACCTTGGTGGCCTGCGTCGATCATGTGCTGGCCAACCGCCCCGGCGATACCGTGAGCAACCTCAGCAGCACCCGCGCACTGGACGATGTGGCCGAGCGCCACGGACGCAAGCGCCACGCCAGCGCAGTAGGAGAGGTGAACGTGGTGGAACTGATGCGTAAAGTGAACGCACCCATCGGCGGGGAAGGCAACGGCGGCGTGATCCTCAGCGAGCTGCACTATGGCCGCGATGCACTGGTCGGTATCGCGATCTTCCTCACGCTATTGGCCAAGAAGGGCCTGAAGACCAGCGAACTGCGCAAGAGCTACCCCAATTATTTCATCAGCAAGAACAAGATCGAACTGAGCCCGGGCATGGATGTGCAAGCGCTGGTGGATGCCATGCAGGAGCGCCACAAGGCGGAAAAGCACAGCACGGTGGATGGTCTGCGGATCGAGTTCGGCAAGGAATGGGTACACCTGCGGAAGAGCAACACCGAGCCGATCGTGCGGATCTACGCGGAGAGCGACAGTGCCGAAAAGGCGGATGCACTGGCCCGTAGGATCATGGGCGAGATGAAGGAATTGGCAGCGGCGACCTCTGCGACCCGTTAAATTCGCATCCCCATGGAACGCATTTATTTCGACAACGCCGCCACTACCCAGCTCGATCCCGAGGTCATCGACGCCATGCTGCCCTACATGCGCGAGCATTATGGGAACCCCAGCGCCGTGCATGCCTTCGGACGCAAGGCACGGGCCGGCATCGAGCAAGCGCGTCGCATGGTGGCCAAGCTCCTCAACTGCGCACCCGGCGAGATCGTCTTCACGAGCTGTGGCACCGAGGCCGATAACATGGCGCTGATGTGCAGTGTGCGCGACTTGGGCGTGCAGCACATCATCACCTCGCCCATCGAACACCACGCGGTGGAGCATGTGGCCTTGGAACTGGAGCGCACCGGAGCGGCCCAAGTCCACTGGCTACGTCTGATGCCCGACGGCAAGGCTGACATGTCACACTTGGAGGAATTGCTGAAAACGCACGACCATGTCCTCGTCTCGCTGATGCACGCCAACAACGAGATCGGCACGCGCAACGACCTGGTGGCCATCGGCAACCTCTGCCATAAGTACAACGCCCTCTTCCACACGGACACCGTGCAGACCATGGGCCACTACCGCTTCGACCTGGAGCAATTGCCCATCGACTTCCTCACGTGCAGCGCGCACAAGTTCCATGGTCCGAAGGGCGTGGGCTTCCTCTATATGCGTAACGGCTCCGTGTTGAAGCCGATGCTCGTAGGAGGCGCACAAGAGCGCAATATGCGTGCGGGCACGGAGAACATCATCGGCATTGTGGCCTTGGCCAAGGCGATGGAAGTGGCTTATCGCGACCTCGACGCACACATCAAACATGTGCAGGGCCTGAAAACCCGCATGATGAAAGCCATCCAAGCGGCCCTCCCGGAGGCTACGTTCAATGGGGACACCAGTGCAGACAGCCTCTACACCGTGCTAAACATCCACTTCCCGGATGATGGCAAGGGCGAGATGCTGATCTACAACATGGACATCGAGGGCATCGCCTGCAGCGGCGGAAGCGCCTGTAGCAGCGGCAGCAACAAGGGCAGCCACGTGATCGAGGCACTCTACCCAGGCCGTACCGGAGCGAACATCCGCTTCTCCTTCAGCAAGTTCAACACCGAGGCCGAAGTGGACCGCACGGTGGAAGTGCTGCAGCGCGTGATGGCGCCGGTCGCGGTGAAAGCGTGACACGGGGTCGGCTGCGCCGACTTCCTTTTTTACCACGGATGGACACGGATACACACGGATAAGTGTTGCCGTGTTGTTCACCCCTTAATTTCGGGTTCATCCGTGTTTATCCGTGTGGATCCGTGGTTCTTCTGAACACGAGATCAGCGACCCTCTGTCGCGTCCACGACTCTTCTGATCATCTGATCCGCATCAGCCAACTACGATCCCATGCTTGTGCAGCAGTGCCAAGGCACCTTCCACGGAGAACTTGGCACCTTTCAGCTTGTTCCGCTCCGGGTCGATCACGAGATTGAACGCGGTGCTGAGATCCGCCTTTTGCAAGTGCGTGTTCACGAAGACCGACCGGTCCATGTCGCAGCGCTCGAAGACGGCATTTTCCAAGTGCGCGTTCTCGAAGTCCGCACCCTTCAGTGAGCAGCGCGTGAAGTGTGTGCCGTTCATCTTCCGCTTGTGGAAGACCGCGTGGTCCATCATGCACTGCTCGAACGTCACGCTGAAGAGCATTTCCTTGCACATGCTGAAGTCCACGCCCAGCAGCTTACACTCCTTGAAGGTCACGTCCCGCAAGGCCACTTCGGTCAACTTGAGCATCGAGAGGTCGCAACCGATGAAGGTGCATTCCGAGAACTTGCTGCGCGCGAAATCGCTGTTCGAAAGGTCACACTGCTCGAAGGTGCATTCCTCGAATTCGCGTTCCGGCACGGACTGGCCGCTCCATTTCACTTTGGTGAAGGTCTTCGAGAGGTGGACGTTGGAGGACATGGAGGAGGAGCAGCTCAAGGGTTGATGGGAAGTGCCGAAAATTAGGCATTCGGATAGGGGAGGCCCTCCGTTCGGCACCTTTGTACCAGCCATGGTGAGCGGAAGATCGGTAACGGAGATCCACATGGAGCGGATCAAGCGCATCGCGCCATGGCTGGTGGCGGTGGGCTTCTTCATGGAGAACCTCGACAGCACCATCCTCAACACCGTGGTGCCGGTGATCTCCGAAGATCTGAATGTGAGCGCGCTCAGCCTGAAGGCAGTGGTGACCACCTACACCTTGAGCTTGGCCGTCTTCATCCCGATCAGCGGATGGATGGCCGACCGCTTCGGCACGCGGAAGGTCTTCCGCACCGCGGTGGCCCTGTTCACCTTGGGTTCCTTGCTCTGCGGGCTGTCCGTGAATTTGAACATGCTGGTGGCCTCCCGCGTGATCCAAGGCATCGGCGGAGCGATGATGACCCCTGTGGGCCGCTTGGTGCTTGTGCGGACCTTCCCCCGGGAGGACCTGTTGCGTGTGATGAACTTCGTGGTGATCCCGGCGTTGATCGCGCCGATGGTGGGGCCCTTTCTCGGCGGCTTGATCGTGGAGTGGCTACCGTGGCGCACCATCTTCTTCGTGAACCTGCCCATCGGCATCGTGGGCTGGTGGATGGTAGGGCGCTACATGCCCGACCACCGCGATCCGGACGTGCCGCCGATGGACAAATGGGGCTTTGTGCTGTTTGGCGCGGGCGTGGCACTACTGTCCTACGTGCTGGAGGTGTTCGGGGAGCATAACTGGTCACCCGGGCCGATGCTGGCCATGTCCATCACCTCCGTCGTGCTCTTGGTCGCCTATGGTTTTCATGCGCGCTTGGTGAAATTCCCGCTCCTGTCCATCCGCTTGTTCATGGTGCGCACGTTCCGCATTTCCGTGCTCGGCGGCTTCATCACCCGGTTGGGCGTGAGCGGTATGCCCTTCCTGTTGCCACTGCTCTATCAGCTGGGCATGGGGTATTCACCTTTGCAGGCCGGGCTCTTCACTACACCGCAAGCATTGGGCTCCATCGGCATGAAAGTGCTGAGCACGCGCTTGATCGCACGCTTGGGCTTTCGCACTGTACTACGCTTGAACACCATTCTTCTGGGGTGCAACATCATGGCGTTCTCCTTGATCGGCCCCGGCGTCCCCATCGCAGCGATCCTCGTTCTGAGCCTCTTGCAAGGCCTCTTTTCCTCCCTCCAGTTCACCTGCATGAACACCTTGGTGTATGCGGACATCAATGATGAGGACGCCAGCAAGGCCAGCAGCATCTCCTCCACCTTCCAGCAGATGGCGCGCGGCTTCGGTGTGGCCGTGGCCTCCTTGGTCGCAGCGATCTTCCTCGGTGGACACATCGAAGAGCACGATGCAACGCTGTATGCCAACGGCCTACACCATGCCTTCATTGTGCTGGGCATCGCGACCATTCTCTCTTCCCTGACCTTCTCCGGGCTGCGGAGGAACGACGGCGTGAACGTCAGTGGCAACGTGGTGGAGGTACAACCGAAGAGCGTGTAGCCTGCTTACATTTCAGACTGAAACTTGTCCCATGCGTATCCGACCACTCCTGCTGGCACTGGCCCTTCCGGTTCTTCTGGCCTCCTGCAACGTGGTGAAGATGAGCCTGCGACACGATGCTCGTGTCTTCGAGAAAAGCGGCCTGCGTGCCTACACCTTCATCGATACCGCCGGGCCGCACTATGTCTGGAGCAGCACTGCGCCTGGCACTACCGATGATGGCCGCCCCAAACTGATGCTCGTCCACGGTATTACCAGCCAAAGCCTGATGTGGGCCAAGAACGTGAAGAACCTTTCCAAGTATCACGACCTGATCATCCCGGACCTGATCGGCCACGGTAACAGCACCACGCATTGGACTGGCAACAGTGTGGACGCACAAGTGGCACACCTGGAACTGATCCTCGACAGCTTGGGTATTCACAAGCCTGTGGACCTGGTCGGCAATTCCTACGGTGGCGCCATCGCCGCAAACTTCGCGGAGCAGCACCCGAACCGGGTGAAAACCCTCGTGATAGAGGACGGCCCAGCCAGCGACTACAACGCAGCCATGGCGGATAGCGTGGCGCGTTCAGTAGGCGCAAAGGACATCACTGACCTCTTCAACCCGCAGAACAAAGTGGACCAGCGGCACTTGATGTCACTCATCACCTACAAGCCCATCAAAGCTCCTGGCTTCGTGTTCCGGCAGATCAATGACCTGATGAAGCCCAGAGCTCGGTATACCTCGGCGCTGCTGCAGGATCTCTTGAACCGAGAGGACCAATACACCCACAAAACCTACAAATGGTCCATGCCGGTCTATGTCTTCTGGGGCGTAGGCGACCGCTTGATCCCGCTATCCGTGGGCAAGGGCATCGTCGCGCGGAACCATTTGCCCGCTGATCACCTGATCATCTTCCAGAAGTCCGGGCACGTGGCCAACATCGAACATCCGAAGGAGTTTGAGAAGGAGCTGCGGCGGGTGTTGGGGGAGTAGAGTAGTGTGGCAACCAGATCGAAAGATCAACCTATGGGTTCATCTCAGAAGACGAGCGTGATCTCTACATGAAAGCCTTTGACCTTCGCTTTGGCAGATCACCCGGTCCATACGCTAACTACGCATTGCTCATCGACATACTACTAATTGGCCAGTTATTCTTTGAGCTGAACCAGCCCTCCATTAGGCGCGAGCGTGGTGCGACAGGCATCCGACGCTCGCGCGAGTGGAGAGATCGATCCACAACGATCAATTCAAATAAGCAGAGTACATCCAGACCAGTTTCTCCTGCTCGCGGATGTAGTCGCTCATCAGTGCATTGGTTCCTTCATCATCCGCATCGGCAGATAGATCCAGGATCTCCCGTTGGAGGGCAATGATGATCTTCAGTGAATCGAGGGTGTCCTTCACATCCTTCATTCCATCGGATACCTCCGTGCTCTCTTTTACCTTGGCTTCTTTCAGGTACACGGAGAACTGATGGTTGGGCGTGTGCCCGAGCGTTTGTATGCGCTCAGCCACTTCATCGATCTTTATGAACAGGTCCTCATACATCTCTTGGAACTTATCATGGAGTTCAAAGAACTTATCTCCTCGGATGTTCCAGTGATACCCTCTCACGTTCTGATAGAAGACCGAATAGTCCGCCAACAGTTCATTGAGTTTTTCAGCCAGGACCTTGGACTTCTTGATATCCAGTCCGATCGCATTCAATCTTGCCATTTTCGTTCTTTTTAAAGGTGGGTCTTTGGGGAACTTTATCGAGCCAGATCAACAAGGACCTTTACTTCCGAAGGGTCATTGACGAGTGCTTCAAATCCCTTTTCCACGATCTCGTCCAGTGATATGGTCCTGGTGACCAACTTCTCCACAGGTAGTCTTCCACTGCTGATGAGCGCAATGACCTCCGGGAAGATATTGCGATAACCGATGATGCCTTTTATGGTCAACTCCCTCAACGCCTGATCCAAGGCATCGTGGCTAACATTTTTGGAGAAGAGTGCCACCAACACGGCTGTACCTCCATTGCGCAAACTCTTGATGCCCGTGTCGAAGGATGCTTGTACACCCGCGGCATCAATGAAAACATCGACGCCATGGCCGGTCATCTCTCTGATCTTCTTGGGGATGTCCTTGTCCCTGGCATCAAAGGTCTGCGTGGCTCCAACTTCTTTGGCCTTCGCCAGCCTGGCCTCTGAAACATCCGTAACGAATACTTGGGATGCACCACTGGCTATGGCGACTTGAACAGTGAGCAGCCCGATCGGGCCGGCTCCTGTGACCAGCACCGTGTCACCCAGTTTCATTCCGCTCTGCTGGAGTCCGTAGGCTGCGACTGCCGCAGGCTCTACGATGGCCCCTTGCTCAAAGGACATGCCCTCTGGCATCTGGTGCGCCATATACTCCTCTACTACCACATACTTGGCGAACGCACCATTGGCCGTGAGGCCTACAAATCCCAACGGCTCTGAGAGGTTATACTCTCCACTTTCAATAAAAGGGCTCTCAGGATTTCTGAAGATCGGCTCTACGGTCACTCGGTCACCGACCTTGACCTTGGTCACATTTTTTCCGACTTCTGCAACGATACCAGCGAACTCGTGACCCAGTGTCATGGTGCCTTGATGGCCGTTGAGGGGGTATGGCGCATCAACGGGAATGATTTGTGGGCCGTGGTTGTACTCGTGGAGATCAGAGCCACAGATACCAGCGAATTTTACTTCTATTTTTACTTGGTCGTCGTTGGGAGTTGGAATTGCAGTGTCCTCTACCCGGATGTCTTTTGCTGCATGCCAGCGAGCGGCTTTCATTGTTTCCATAGTGCTTATTTTTTGTATGAATCTCAAGTATACGAAATTATTGCTCAATAAGCAAATTGCTGATCGTTTCATTAACCAGCCTCATTAGTTCAAGTAAGACCACTAGCTACCGAAAAAAGATGGCCTTTATATATTATAATTAGAACATCAGCACAGGGCTTGGAAGGAAGTTACCTTTGCTGTAGTGGAGAAAAGCAAGAGCGATCGCCCTTTCTGAGATCATCATGGCCACCATCACAACCTCCAACGAAAAGCAGACCTTCTCCTGGTTCGTTTTCGGCCTGATGGCCAGTGTCACCTTCGTGGGCATTCTGTCCGAGTTGGTGCCCTCCGGCATTCTGCCGCAGATGACCGAGGGGCTGGGTGTGGAGGATAACGATATCGGATTCCTGGTCGGTGTGTACGCCTTGGCATCCGCCATTGCCGCCATCCCGCTGATCAGTGCCACGCTCGCCTTCAACCGCAAGAGCTTGCTGCTGATCCTGCTGATCGGCTTTGCGAGCTCCAACCTCGTCGTCGGGCTCTCCTCTTCGTATCCGGTCATCGTCACAGCCCGCATCGTCGGCGGCATTTGCGCGGGGGTGATGTGGCCGATGATCGCGGCCTATGGCACCCGGTTGGTCCCGGAAGACATGCATGGCAAGGCCATCACCGTCATCATGTCGGGCAATACCTTGGGCATCAGCATCGGCCTTCCGGCGATGACGGCCATCGGGCTCACCTTCGGCTGGCGGAGCGTTTTCCTGTTGCTGAGCGCTCTCGTCGCGTTGATCGCTGTGCTGTCCTACTTCTACTTGCCTACCGTGAAAGGCGAGAAGCTGAGCAAGAGCAACTCGCCGTTCACGATGCTGAAGATGCCGTCGATCCTGCTCGTGCTCCTGTTGACCTTTCTATCGGTCGCGGCGCATTACGGCATCTACACCTACATCACCTTGCTGGTGGAGATGCTCGACTTTGTGGGCGGAATCGGCATGGCGCTGCTGCTCTTCGGGATCGGATCGGTGATCGCCGTGATCATCTCCGCGAGATACATCGATGCCTATCTGCGCCCGATGATCGTGCTGATGCTCACCATTGGCGCCATTGCCATGGGGATGTTCCTCGCTTTCAAAGGGGCCATCATCATTTCGCATGCCGCATTCTTCCTCTGGGGCTTGGCCTTCGGGCCGTTGGTGACCATGTACCAGACCGCCGTGAGCAAGCAGGTGGATGAAGGCAAGGACGTGGCCACATCCGTGCAATCCAGCGTCTTCAATCTCTCCATCATGGCCGCCACCTGGATCGGCGGCATACTCCTCATCCACTTCCCGGCGACCGGCGTGCAGCTCATCGTTTGGATGTCCGTGATCTGTTTCGTTCTGTCCATCATCATCGCGTACCTCTCCAAGCGCACCCTGCGGTCTTCCGGAAGTCCGTCCACACCGATCCAATAAAAAGCACAACCATGAAGAAGTTCACGAATGCGCGGATCTACCGCCAACACGATGAAGTCAGGGAGATCCTGGTCGACAAAGGAGTGATCAAACAGATCGGCAAGAGCTTGCCCAAGGCGGACGAGGAGATCGATCTTGGCGGCCGCTTGGTGGTGCCGCCCTACGTGGATCCCCACCTGCACTTGGATTACGTGTACACAGGAAGTGGCGAGGGCGCCGCGAACACCACCGGCACGCTCTTCGAAGGGATCGCCCGCTGGCATGATGTGAAGAAGAGCCAGACGCTCGAGGACGCCAAGGAGCGTGCGCTGAAGGGCATCCAGGAAGAGGTTTCCAAAGGCGTGCAGTTCATCCGCACCCACATCGATGTGTGCGATCCGAACCTTACCGGACTGAAGGCGATGCTGGAGATCCGCGAGCAGCTCAAGGACAACGTCACCATCCAGATCGTGGCTTTCCCGCAGGAAGGCATGTACGCCTACAAGGGCGGCGACGAGATGGTGGAGGAAGCGCTGAAGATGGGCGCGGATTGCGTCGGTTCCATCCCGCATTTCGAATGGGCTCGCGAGATCGGCGAGAAGTCCATCCACCGCACTGTGGAGCTGGCCATGAAGTACAACAAGCTGATCGACGTGCATTGCGACGAGACCGATGACATCATGAGCCGCTTCGTGCAACTGCTCAACGCGCTGGTGATGATCGAAGGCATTGGCACACGCACCGCCGCAAGCCATACCTGCTCATTCGGCTCGGCCGACAATGCCTATGCCTTCCGCATGATGGGCCTCTTCCAGCAGTCGGGCCTGAACTTCATCTCACTGCCCACCGAGAACGCCTATCTGCAAGGCCGGCAGGACAGCTATCCCAAGCGCCGTGGCCTTACCCGGGTGAAGGAGCTCTGGGAAAGCGGCGTCAACGTCTGCTTTGGCCAGGACTCGATCAACGATCCTTGGTATCCCGTGGGCAATGGCAACATGATGAACATCCTGGACAACGGCATCCACCTCGCGCAGACGATGTCCTTCGATGAGCTGGACCGCTGCTTGGACCTGATCACCTACAACGGCGCCAAGACCTTGAACGTGGAGGACCAGTACGGTATCGAAACCGGTAAGCCCGCCAACTTCCTTGTGCTGGATGCCAACACGCCGTTCGAGGCTGTGCGCCAACGCGCCGATGTGCTCGCCTCGATCCGCCATGGCGAATACCTCTTCAAGCGACCTGAGCCGAGCTACGATATAGAGCTCGATCTCTACAGGAAGACGAAGTGAGCAAGATGGTACGCTGCCACTATGCGCTGCCTATTTACAGGCAGGCACGATCTTGAGTTCAGATGGACCGTGAAGGATCTAGTGGGCTTGGCGATCGTTAAAGGAAGCTCCCATCGAGGGTCACTCAGATATAGTGGATGGCTCCAAGGAAAGCGCCCTTGGAGCCATCCGCCGGAACTAAGCTGAGCTGCGGCCATGGCGGCCGGTATCCCATTACTTTTCCAACTGTCGCTGCAACTTGTCTTCTACAGAGGCCAGTAGTGCAATGAAGTTATCTCCGTACTCCGAGGCGAAGGGATCGTTGCCTGGGATACCCAACCGGATGCTCACCTGCTTCTGCTCCGTCGACTTCTCCGTTTTGTCCTCCAAGTAAATATCCGCCCATTCGATGTTGTCAAAATAGCGGCTCAAGCGCGTAATGGATTTGCGTATCGCGTCCTTCACATCCTCTCCGATGGTGATGTCCACCGCTTGCACGTTGATCTTGATCCCCGTGATGTTCTCCGTGTAGTCCATGTCGTTAACTTTTCAATGGTTCGTTCAGATCCAACGCAAAGATCGCCTTCGGGGCGCTTATGGCCTCAGTTTCTCCAGCATTTCATCCGTCAGGGGGTCAGCGTAGATGCCATAGGCGTTCACCATCACACCCTTGATCCCGTACTTCTCCGAAGAGATGGCATATACGATGGCGCTATCTCCCGGGTCGGAGCTTCCTTCAAAGCGGTAGTATTCGTCAATGTTGAAGTCAGCGGCACTGAGCCTCAGGTCGCCTTGGCCGCGGTCGATGCCGTCACTCTTCAGGTTGAAGTCCTCGGTGTAGCCTCTTGCTTTCAACCGGTTCAGGATCTCCGAGAGGGGGACCATCGTGTTGTGCATGATGGGTTTGCGCTTGTTTTCCATGGAGGGATGATCTTGGGAGGTTCTTCGTGTTCCGTATTGGCTTAATTGGTTTTGTTCGGTGGTGCACCGGGCAGCGGCACGAACTCCGTTTCGCCCGGTACGGGCACGAACTTCTGCTCGATCCAGCGTTGGCGTGCCGCTTCGATGAGCTCTTGGCTGGTGGCCACGAAGTTCCAATTGATGTGGCGCGGTTCGGGCATCGGTTCGCCCCCGAAGAGGAATACCGTGGTGCCCGCTTCCATGGTGAAGCGACAGATCGCCGGGTTCTTGGCCACAAGGATCTGTTCGGGTCCAAAGCGCTCACCGTCGTTGGTGATGGCGCCTTGGAGGATGTAGAGGCCGACTTCGCCGTACAGGGCGTGCCCAATGTCCAGCACGCGTTCCTCCGGGCTCACCAACTTCAGCATGTAGCAACGGCTGTGTACCGGTACCGGCGAGCGGCGCCCCATGGCCTCACCGGCGACGAGTTTATAGCGCACGCCATCTTCCTCCCATACCGGCAGGTCCGCTTCCGCAGCGTGGAAGAAGCTGGGTTCCATCTGCTCCAGTTCCTTGGGCAGCGCCACCCAGATCTGCAGCCCGTGCAGGCGTTTGGGGCTTTGGCGCAGGCGTTCCGGCGTCCGTTCCGAATGCACGATACCGCTGCCTGCCGTCATCCAATTCACGGCTCCGGGGTTGATCTCCATCGCCGTACCGAGGCTATCGCGATGCATGATGGTCCCCTCGAACAGATAGGTGAGCGTACTCAGCCCGATGTGTGGATGCGGCGGCACATCGAAGTTGGTCTTCTCATCCATTTCCAGCAGCCTCATGTGGTCGAGGTAGATGAACGGGCCCACCATGCGCTTCTCGCGGAAAGGCAGCAGGCGGCCCACGAGGAAGTTCCCGATGTTCCGGGCGCGCTCCTCGATGATGACGGAGATGTTGGACATGGCTGTGGGGTGGATAGTGGGCGACAGAGAGCAGTTACAACAGGGTTCCACCCACCTCAGTTGAACCTTCTGAAAGGTCCATGTGGTGGGTGTCCGGTGTGAAGATACTCTTGCAAGCGGACGAAAAAGGTCGCTACAGGAGGCGGCCTACTGCTTCACGAACTGCACTTCCGCACTGATCTTTACCTCATCACCCACCAGCACGCCACCGGCCTCCAGTGCCGAGTTCCAGTTCAAGCCCCAGTCCTTGCGGTTGATCTTGCCGCTCACCGAGAAGCCCGCCTTCACATTGCCGTAGGGATCGGTCATGGTGCCACCGAACTCCACGTCCAGCGTTACCGGTTTTACGATGCCTTTGATGGTGAGATCACCCTTCAGCTTATAGTCATTGCCGCCAAGAGGTTCCAATGCAGTGCTTGTGAAGGACAGGTAGGGATGTTTCTCGGCATCGAAGAAATCGGCGCTGCGCAAGTGCTTATCGCGGTTCTCATCGTTGGTGTAGATCCCTTCGGCGTCCAGGGTGGCCTGCACCTTCGCATGGCTGAAGTCCATGCCCACGGCTTCGATGCTGGCATTGATCTTTTGGAACTCGCCCTTCACGTTGGCGATCATCAGGTGCCTCACTTGGAAATTGATCTCGCTGTGGGCGGGATCGATCATCCACTTCGTGCGGGTGTTTGTAGCGGTTTCTGTAGCTGTCATGGTGTTCGGTCGAGGTTGGTGTGCACGGAACGTTCATACCCTCCGCGTTGTTCGGCTACGCGTTGAGTCTGCTACAGTCCAAGGGTTTCAGGTGTGCCCTGATCGGTCCATTCCGTGTTTCATTTGCTCACTTCTTCTGAAGTGGCGAACTCCTCCATCTGCGAGATCAGATCATTCTCCACGGTATAGATCTGCACCCATTCCTGCTTGAGTTCGCGGCCCGATCGCTTCACCCGCTGATGCTCGCGGCCGCGGACGACGACCTTGTTGCCCTCCGTGATGAATTCGAGCGGTTCGAAGTTGATGATCTCGGTCCTGCTGAGGATGCTGTTCATGAATGCCCGTACGCCCTCCTTCTTCTCGAACACCCCACTGGGAATGATCTGTGTACCGTGATAGATCCACACGGTGTCCTCAGCGACGGTGGCTACGAATGCGTCCACATCGCCACTGGCGAATGCCGCGAACATGGTGTCTACTACTGTTTTCGGTGAGCTTTTCATGTTGCGTTCTCCTCATACTATTTTCTCGTACCTCTTCCGGATCCGCAACATGTTATCGCCGACTCAAGATACGGTCACTTTGAGCATCCGAGCACTTATCGCGTACAGCCACTGCAGCTGTTCCCATACCAGATGGGCTTCTTGGAGCATACGTATCGCACGCTCGCTCTTGGAGGTGAAGTGCTTCGTTCCGGTTGCGCTGAGGTCAGGTAGCTGATCCTCGAAAAATGCTGTATTGGCCGTATAGGCCTTCGCCACCTCGCCAAATGGGTCCGCAGCACATTGGAGCGCCATATCGAGGTTATGGCCGATCTTCCCGATGGCACGCTTGAATTGTTCGGACGCCTCGGTGGTCTCATGGCTCTGTATGAACGAGCTCAAAGACGCGAGTGAAGCGAGAAAAGTATGGTTGAGGACAACGAGTTCGTAGTTCCTGTCCATCGCATGCTGTTTGGACCTCGGCTCCTGTGCCATGCGCTGAAAGGCTGAATTCAAGTTGGATGTCTGTAAAAATGCTTCTCGGCGTGCCAACCTATAGCTGGTCGGGAGGTCACCTTTTTTCTGATAATATGCGGCTATCTCGTGGAGGAACTCGCTATTGGCGCGCAGACTTTCCCCGATGCTTTCCTTGATCCCGGTCGACTCCCACGTGGGCCACAGCCAGCGCATCGCGGCATACGACAGTCCTGCACCGACCAAGGTGTCGATAATGCGGAACTTGATGACGGACATGACATCAGGATCGAGCAGGGCAAAGATGAAGACCACGTTCAAGGTGATGAAGATGGCTGACGACCTCGCGTTTTTCTGCACGAGTGAAATAGCAAGGACGAGAAAGACTACAGCTAAGACCCCGTAGGCATAGGTGTTCTGGATCAAGAAGACCAAGCCGATGGCAATAAGCCCCCCGATGAGCGTGCCCACCATGCGGTCCGTAGCCCTGCTCTTCGTGAGGCCGTAGTTAGGTCGCATGATGACGACGATGGTGAGCAGGATCCAATATGGATTCTGAAATGGAAAGAGCGAGCCCAGCGTGTAGCCGATCATGATGGTGACGGCCAAGCGGAGCGAATGCCTGAAGATGGTGGACTTGAAACTGAAGTTACTGAGCAAGAGATCAGGATCGAGTTCTTGAGGAACAACAAAACGATTTGCTGATCTTTTATCGATGGTAGCGAATTCCAGACTGCTTCTTCCGCTTAAGAGCTGCTTTATCCTTTTCACTTTTATAAGCTGCTTTTCCTGATAGAATAGCAGATTTTGGAGCATGATATAATCCTCATGGACCGGCCTTTCGGCTCTGGAACTGATCTCCATACGTGCCGCTTCAAAGCACTTTTCCAATGCATCACTTGCCGGCAGTTTGCTTGTGTCGGTTCCTGCCTCGGCGATCATCCGCAGTTGGCGCGCCATTTCGAATATCAGGTCCTGAAATAGCTGAAGGTATTTAGGCTTAGCACGGAAGAGCACGTCCATGCGATCGTAGTTCACCGGATTGGCAATGGCGGTCTCCATCATTTCCACCAATTGTGAGAATACCAACAGCCCCCTATCCTGATAGTCGGAATGACCAGGCGTGGAGCTCTTAAGGATCAGGATCTCCCTCAGTAACTCGTGCTTTTTAGTAAGCTCGCTTTGCAACTTCAGGTTCTTGGTCATCAAGGCTTCGCGGTCGCTGTGCGGCCCCATCAATTCCTTTCGGGTCTCTAGAAACTCAGCGGTCAATGTATAGGTCTCCGAAAGCAACTCTTCGGTCTCTGCCTTGGGATAGAGATGTTGCCAGATCTTGGCCAAGAGTAGATACCAGAGTCCGCCAAGGCCTATGAACAGGGCGAATTGATAGATCGCTATTCCTTCGACATCATGGGCAAAACTGAGTACTAAAGCCAATAAACCGGAGAGGCTGATGAGCGAGGCTCTGAATCCATAGATCGACAGATACGCGATACCAAAGCTGAGAACACCTAGCACGGGCAGGGAAGGCCAGGTCTCAAAGTGCAGATACCCCCCGATGAAACCAACGACCATGGCCAGGGCCGCAGAGGTGAGAATGCCGATCGCCTTGTGGCGGAAGCTCCCACTGATATCGCTGGGCGAACTCCAGAAAGCGCCGAAGCAGAGTGCCAGGCCGATCTCGAACTGGTCGAACTGTATGCCCAGTAGGATGGGTAAGGTGACTGCAACTCCGACCAGTATACCTCTTGAGAAGCTGGTACTCTTCAAGAATTGCTGCAGCTCGTTGAGGTGCTCGGAAACGGAGGTGGACGAGGCGGTCATCTTTTAGTGATCCTGTCTCATAGCGTTAGGCGGTCATCGCTCTTTCGATGGCATCTTCGTGTTTGAGGGTGATGAAGGATCACGGAACATCCACGAGCGGCTGATCGCACTCTTCAAAGCACGACACTAGCCTTTAGGGAAATCTTTGGGACAAATGATGTTCATTATGTCCAGCGCCTAGTTTTCTTTTAGAGTTTATAGCCGCCGTGTGTGCCCACCATAGGCCAAGAATGCTACTGCAAGGTAGCGTCGTTCTTTGATCCTCCGGAGGGGGCAAGGGTATCGTGGCTCGTAACCACCTGCCTGCAGGCCACCTCGTCATCTTTCCCAAGGCCGGGCATGTGGCCAATATCGAGAAGCCGGAGGAGTTTGAGAAGGAGTTGCGGCGGGTGTTGGGGGAGTAGGGTAGTGCGGTTAACTAAATCGGCGGGGCAAGGTTCGGACCAAACTCAGAAGCTGATCGCAGCCTCTAGATCGAAGCCATTGAATTTCGCACCTGCGTATCTCCCGGTCCATGCGCTGCCCAAGTATTGCTGGTCGACGTATTCCGCCTTGACCAGGATATTCTTCGAGAGGAACCAACCGCCGCCCACGTTATAGCGAGCGATCTTGAGGTCTTCCGTATCGCTTTCCAGTTGCTTGCCCTGAACGGTATTATACCGTCCTCCCACATAGAACCGTTCATCCTTTCCAAATCGGAAAAGGAGCTCAGCGGATAGTTGCGTGAAGGATCCTTCTTTTTTAACGACCGGCCCGGTGATCTCATTGTTCCCGCTCGCTAACTCGTAAACCCCGAAGAACTCCAAGCCCTTGAATTTTACGAACGGGTTGATCTGGACAGCGGTAAGCTTCTTAAAGCCGGGGTTGTATCGAGCATCAAAAGGGCTGCCTTGCGTATTGCCCAGTGAATCAGGTTTGGTCCATAGAACATTGTAATACCTGTCCCCCGCGCGATCGCCCCCGTAGAGCCAAGTGCCGGAGGTCGTGCCCTGATTGGAATAGATCGATCCGGTCAAGCGTACCCTCAGGTCGTTGTTCAGTTGCTTATCAAAACCCAATTTCCCAAAATAGGAAGGTTGGTTGTCACTGTTTGGGGGGACTATCACGCTTTGATTGAGATTGCCGTTGGTGATCCCCGCGACTGCCAAGAAGCCGCTTTTCTGGACCGTTATATCTCCAAAGGCTTCGGTGGAATAGCTGTCCATGAGGTAGTTCCCAATGAACGGGTTGTAGATCGCTCGGGCATTGTCGGTTCTGCGGAGGTGCACATCGCCATAATCGAATTCATCCAAGCCAACAGTGATCGTGGTGACTTTCATCACCCCTTCCAAGAAGCCCGAGTGGATGAAATCCAACTTGTCAATTTGCAGGTGGCCGCCCTTCACCCATGAATCCTGATGGTGTTGGGAAGAAAGGAAGGTTCTCAGGTGCATGCGCACACCATCCATCAGTTGCACATCGAGGTTCAGGTTGGCGGTCGGTAGATTGAAATTCGTGCCGAGGTCCACCAGGTTCTTGGTGTCGTTGCTATGGCGTAGCCCCTGGAACTGCATGGCAAAGTCACCGCCTACGCGAACTTTGACACCAGTGAAAGGGATCGTATCCGTCTTGTTCGTTTCAAAGACATTAATGCCCCTCTGGTCATTGGGCCTGAAAAATTGCAGCGCCGGTTGCTGTGCCTTCAAGCCGATGGAAAGAAGGCAAAGGGGCAAAAAAAGGACTTTTTTCATCTTGTGGATCCGTCGGTATCACGTGAGGTCAGGCTGTCTAATGTGGTGTATATACCACGGCGAAGATCAGGGTCACCGAATCTCCTGTGGACATGGCTCCGAACATGAACGTTGGAGGAACGACACTGTAATCTGTCATGTTCAACTTGTAGGTGCCATTGCAAGTGATCGTTCCATCGGAATTGACGACACAATTCACATCCAGCAGAATATCCTTGGTAACCCCTGCAATGGTCAGTTTACCTTGGGATCTTACCAGATACCCCTTCCCTTCAGGTGAAACTGTAGCAGAGGTAAGTGTGTAGCGGATGTCCTTGTACTGATCTGCTTTCAAAGCCTTATAGGCGTTCTTGTCAAGTCCCTTGCTATCGCTTTTCAGATCTTTTACTTGCACCGAGAATGTGAGCGACTTTATGGATGCGAGTTCATTTTTACTGCCGGGCTTAAGAATGAACTCTGCGTGCCCACTGGCATCCTTTGCATCCATATGCCAATCGTGTAAGGTGGATGTACCCTGTAGGACGATGTCGGCAGCGTTGGTATTCTTGATCTTGTAGTTGGATTGTGCATATCCAACATTGGAGATCCCTACCATAGCGATGAACGCTATGATGTTCAAAGTCGGTTTCATCCCGGTCGGTCTTTACTGTGCGTGTCGACCTTAGTTCGAGATGATCACTTTCAAAGCCTTTTCCTTGCCGGCATTGCCGAACACCTCATAGGCATGAAGGATCTCACTCAGCTTGAAATGGTGTGTGATCAACTTCTCTGGGGCTATTTTCCCTGATACGACGGTCTTCAGCAGCATCGGTGTGGTGTTGGTGTTCACCAAGCCCATGGTGATGGTGATGTTCTTGATCCAGAGGTCCTGGATCTGCAGGTCCACACTCTTCCCATGAACACCGATGTTGGCGACATGGCCACCGGGGCGAACGATCTTCTGGCAGATGTCAAAAGTGGCAGGAGCACCCACGGCCTCAATGGCCACATCCACACCATCGGGGGTCTCGGACATGATCCGCTTGACCGCGTCATCCGTGCCTGAATTGATGGTGTCCGTGGCTCCCCATTTTTTGGCCAATTGCAATCGATTCGCGTCCAGGTCGATCATGTAGATCTTCGCAGGGGAATAGAACTGCGCGGTGAGCAAAGCGGACATGCCGATAGGCCCAGCTCCCACGATCGCAATGGTGTCGCCTGGCTTCACATTTCCATTGATCACACCGATCTCATGCCCAGTGGGCAGGATGTCACTTAGCATCACCAGTGCTTCATCGTCCATTCCCTTAGGCGTGGCATAAAGGCTATTGTCGGCATGTGGAATGCGGACGTATTCCGCCTGCGTGCCATTGATGAGGTTGCCCAATATCCAGCCTCCATCCTTGCAGTGGCCGTACATCTGCTTTTTGCAATACTCGCAGGTGCCATCGGCAGTGATGCATGAAATGATCACACGGTCGCCCTTTTTGAAATGCCGCACGGAATCACCTACTTCCTCGATCACACCCACACCTTCATGCCCTAAGGTGGTCCCCGGTTTTACCGAAGGCGTTTTGCCGTGCAGGATGCCCAGATCAGTGCCACAAATGGTGGTCTTCACCATTTTGACAATCGCATCCGTTGATTTTTCAATGCTCGGCTTGGGTACATCCTTGTACTCGATCTTGCCTGGCCCTCCATAAACCAGACCTTTCATGGTAGCTTGATCTTTATGAGAAGATCCGTTTGCGGTAGCTTTTTTTGCGGGAACGACCGTGGCTGACATCGTACTTGGGTTTAAGGGGAATGAGAGTGAGAGTACAAAGGTCATTTGCACTCCCTTTCAAGTGCATTACACATCGATTGCTATGATCTACATGTATCACACATCTGATGAAAGTCTTGTAAAATGAAGCCCAATGGGACTATCATCCGCTCGGGGAACAGGGATGCAACGACCGATGGACCGCCGAAAGGAGGCGCCTGCACTTGAGCTAGGAGGAGAGGGAACACCCGCATCGTAAGCGGGTGGAGCCATGCGCTCAGCGGGTGAGGTTCCCGATCACGCAGCCGGACCGATCGCACACTTCCATGGAATGCTCTCAAGGTCTTCCAAGTTTGATCTGCGCTTATCCTTCAAGTGCTTGTAAAAGGATGGGGTCAGTCCAGTGACCTTCTTGAATTGATTGGAAAGATGTGCCGGACTACTGTAGTGAAGCTTGTATGAGATCTCTGATAATGATAGCTCATCATAAAGGATCAACTCCTTTGCTCTTTCTATTTTATTCTGAATGATGAAGTGCTGGATCGTGATCCCTTTTACTTCTGAAAACACATTGGCTAAATAGGTATAGTCATATCCTAGTCTGTGGCTTATGTAGTCCGAGTAATTCACCGTAGGAAATTCGTCGGAGGCATGGATCATTTCCGTGATCACATTTTTGATCTTCTCGATCAGGATGCTCTTTTTATCATCCATGAGCTCCAACCCGGAGAGGAGGAGGTTCTCCTTAAGCTGGAGTCGTTGTTCTCCGCTCATGTCCTCAAGGATCTCAGCCACCCCAAGTTCCAAAGTCACATAGTGCAACCCCAATTTCGCCAACTCCTCCTTCACCAGCATCTTGCAGCGCAAACTGACCATGTATTTAATATAGAGCTTCATCATTAGGCTATGGACAATTGGTGGAGGATGAACGGGTTCTATTCAACCTGATAAACATTCATGCTGCTGGATTGTTCAAGGAACTTATTGACGATCAAGGCATCGAGGGGCTTGACGAACGGAGCTGTGATCGACCTCATGGACCCAAGAAGGATCGACTCCTCTGCGGCCTGTTGGGCGAGCCGTACAAGCACCAGGCGCTGGAGAGTGCCAATGACCTTTTTACCCCTCGCGATGGAACAGATGAAGGAGCGGCTTGTTACATGCCCTTCGCTAAGCGCGCAAGAGGTGGGGAATAGGAAGGAGGGGCGGCGCTACTGGAGCCTGGATGAGGATGCCCTCAGCGCATGACATGCGTGTCATGATCGGCCTTCATCCAGCCTTTTCGGGTGGTCTTATTGCCATCGAAGAGTGCATACCCCAAGGAGAACGTGAGGATGTTGGCGTTCAGGCCTGCGTACGGTTTGGTGGTCACGCCGTTCTTGCTCTCGGTGAAATCGGTGTTGTGGAAGTTGGTGAGGTAGTATCGCATTGTCAAAGTTGTGCTCTTCGGTCCTTGAATACCAAGGAACACTGATTGGAAAAGGAGGGTGTTCCTGTCGCTGAACCAGACGTTGAACTTATCCTCCTTGCGCTCATTCTCGAATCGCTTCTCCTTATAGTTGAAAGGGAGTTCCACCTCGTACCCAGCGAAGAAAAGAGTCTTGTTCATGCGCCCGATCTTGATGCCGACGGGTATCCCAACGTTGTAGGTGCGGAACTTGAAACGAAGGGAAGTATCAGGCACTTGGTAGATGAAACCTTGGTTGCGGATGGAAAAGCCGGTGAACAACCCGAAGTGGTTGCCGAGGTCATAGTTCAGCATCCACTGCGCGTTGAAGAAAGGGGAGAAACGGACCACTCCGCCTTTGTCGGATCCGTTCACATCGAGCACTGGAACGCTAAAGATCCATTCGAGGCTGCCAGTGCCATATATGTTGCCAGGAGTAGTACGGGTGGTCTCTTGGTCTTGGGCCGTAGCTTTTGCCTGTTGGGCATGGACTACATTCAGAAGTGAAAGAAAAGCGATCAGTGCAAGAGTGCGCATGTTGGAAGGGATGTAGGTGAAGGGCGCTTGGCTACTTAGCTGAGTGAAAGATCCGCCAGCCGAACATGAGCAGGAGAAGGAGCCGCATTTGCGCCCAAGTTATTTGGAAGACAAAGATCTTATGCATTGGATCTCAAAGATCCGCGCCCAAGCCAAGCGGTCATGACTGGTTTGGACGCCATACATTGGCTGCATGTTCGGGATCAAGTACATCAGTTTCGATGCGATGACGCATGTCATCCACTACAAGAACGGCCAAGTGGTGAAAGAGGGTCGGGGATTGGCCTTCTTCTACTTCGCCCCGAACAGCTCCATCGCCGCCGTGCCGCTCGGCAGCAATGACCTGCCGTTCATTTTCGCGGAGACCACGCTGGATCAGCAGAGCGTTACCATCCAAGGGCACGTCAGCTACAAGGTGAGCAACGCACGGCAACTCTCCGAGCTGCTCGACTTCACCGTGGATGCCCGGGGCGTTTACAAGAAGAACGAGATCGAGAAGTTGAACCAGCGCATCATCAACGAGGCACAGACCGCCACGGCCTCCTTCATCCATGGTATTGGATTGAAGGATGCGATCCGTTCAGCGAAGCGGATCGAGGAGCATATCACCGAAGGGATCGGTGTTTCAAAGGCGATCAAACTACTGGGTGTGGAAGTGCTGGGCGTGAACGTGCTGGCAGTGAAAGCCTCGCCGGAAATGGCCCGTGCGCTGGAGACCGAAATGCGGGAGCGGCTGCAGCAAGAAGCTGATCAAGCGATCTACGAGCGCAGGAATTTCGCCGTGGAAAAGGAGCGGATGATCAAGGAGAGCGAGCTCAATACGGAGATCGCGGTGGAAGAGAAGCGCAAGCAGATCGGGGAGAAGGTGATGCAGACCGAGGTGCAGAAGGCGGAGAACGACCGCAAGTTGCGCGAGTTGAAGGTGCATGCGGACATCGCCGTGGAAGATCAACGGAAGCTGCTGATCGACCAGAAGACCGAGAACGAACGCAAAGAGGCCGATGCCCAAGGGTACGTCTTGGAGATGACCCTGAAGCCCTACAAGGACATGGACTGGCGAATGCTTACAGCGCTGAAGGGTGATCAGGATCCCCGCTCCAGCATCGCGATGGCCTTCCGGGAACTGGCGGAGAATGCAGGTAAGGTGGGGACGTTGAACATCAGCCCCGACCTGCTGGAAAGCTTGCTGGAAGAGCGCAAGGACAAGTGATGAAGATCGAATACGCGATCATCGTCAAAGGACGCACGCGGCTTGAATCCCTCATCGAACGCTTCAACACGCGGTTGCAGGCGAAGTTCTACATCGAACGATCGGGTGGTGATTTTCTGGACTACGAGCGCGAGCACGACAGCTTCCACACGGCCTTGGACGCTGTGCAACGCAACCTCGCGCGCACCCTGAAGAACAAGCTCGTCGAACGTTCCTTTCTTCCTTCGTTCATCTTCAGTGCGGACCAGCTGGTGATCACCGTGGGCCAAGATGGGCTGTTGGCCAATACCGCCAAATATGCCCGCGGCATCCCCATGATCGGTGTGAACCCGGATCCTTCGCGCTATGACGGTGTGCTGCTGCCCTATACCGTTGACACCTTCCTCGATGGCGTTGCACAGGTGATCGCCGGCACAGCGAACATGCGCACCGCATCACTCGCGGAAGCCCGCCTGAACGATGGACAGCGATTGCTTGCTTTCAATGACCTTTTCATCGGCATCAGTGATCACACTTCGGCGCGCTACCGAATTACCTACAAGGGGAACACGGAAGAGCAATCCTCCTCCGGCATCCTGGTCTCCACTACGGCGGGAAGCACGGGCTGGCTTAGTTCCGTGTTCAATATGGCCAATGGGGTCATCCGGTCATCGAACGAGAAGGCCAAGGCGAAACGCCCCCGCAAACTGGGTGAGGACGAGCTCTTCTTCGTGGTACGCGAGCCGTTCCTAAGCCAGCGTACACAGGTCGGATTGACGCTCGGTTCTGTGAGAGCGAGAGATCCATTGACGATCGAATCGCTGATGCCTGATCGGGGAGTGATCTTCTCCGATGGTATCGGGGCAGATCATCTGAACTTCAATTCCGGATCGATCGCTGCGATCGGCTTGGCACCGGAGAAAGCACGTTTGGTGATACCGGGATAACGGGTGAAAGAGGCTGATATTTAATTGGCATCAAGCTATTCCTTGATGCAAGCACGAGCGTGGATGCACGCGCTAGCGATGTGGCGGAAAGGGGAGACTAGCGCGTTTGACGCGGGCTCGCTCGGGTTGAGTGTTGATCAGATCGCCCCACTACTCGTGCGCCATCGCCACTTTCGTTCCGGGCTTCGCTTTCTTGTACTTCACGAAGAAGACCAAGGGCAAGCATACCAAGGTGAGCACGCCCACCAGTAGGAAGACATCGTTGTAGGCCAGTATGTTGTACTGCTTCCACACCGTGAGCTGGAGCACTTGGTTGGCCATGTTCTGTGCCTGGTCGAGTGAATAGCCGGAGCCCAGAAAGTTCTGTGTGAAGGCGGCCATGCGATCCTGTGTGGCGGGATCGTAAATGTTGACGCTGTTCAGCAAGGCTGTGTTGTGTATGGCGCTGCGATCGGTGAGAAAGATGTTGAGACCCGCGATGCCAGCGGCACCGCCGATCTGACGCACCATGTTGGTGATGCCTGCCGCTTGGCCAATGTCAGCACCTTTCATGCCTTGGAGGCAGATGGTGAGGATCGGGCCCATCATCATGCCCATACCTACACCGCGTAAGATGAACGTCCAGAAGAAGCTGGCCTCGCTGCTGCCCGGCGAGCTCAGGCCCATCATGTAGGCGAATGCGAAGACGGTGAGGATGCCCGCGCCCATAATGATGCGGGGATCCACGCCCTTGCCGAGCCAGCGCCCCACCAGGCCCATGGAAATGCCCGTTGCAATGGCGCCGGGGATCATGAATATGCCGGTCATCAAGGGTGTCCAGCCGAGTCCGATCTGGACAAAGAGCGGGAAGACGAACACGGTACCCATCAACACGAGCCCGAGTACAGCATTGAGGATAGTACCTATCGGCATGTTCCCCTCCATCACCAAACGCACGTTCACCGCCGGGTGCGCGGTGTTCCATTCCCACCAGACGAACATGATGAGGCCGAAGGCGGAGATGATGCTCAGCACGGTGATCAACGGGCTGTTGAACCAGTCATCCTTGGCACCCTCCTCCAGCACATACTGCAAGGTGCTTACGCCGATGACCAGGAAAGCGATGCCCCAGTAGTCGATCTTCTTCGGCTTTACCGCGCCGGGCCTGTCATGCACGTAATTCCACGAGAGATAGGCCGCGAGCATGCCCACGGGGATGTTCACCAAGAAGATCCAGTGCCAGCTGAAGCTGTCCGTAAGATATCCGCCGAGCGTGGGCCCGATGGTGGGGCCGATCATCACGCCCATACCGAAGATGGCGTTGGCCATGCTGATCTTTTCCGGCGGATAGGCGCCCACGATGATCGTCTGGGCGGACGTAAGCAGACCACCGCCGCCAAGCCCTTGGATGAACCGCCAGACGATGATCTCATTAAGGCTGTGCGCCATGCCGCAGAAAGCAGAGGCCGCGGTGAAGATGATGATGCTGATGGTGAAATAATTCCGCCGCCCGAAGAGGTCGGAGAACATGCCCGCCAATGGGATCATGATCACGTTGCTCACGGCATAGGCCGTCACCACCCAAGCGATCTCCACCGTGGTGGCCCCAATGCTGCCAGCGATCTCACGCAACGATACGTTCACGATGCTGATGTCGATCAGCTGCAGCATGGCCGCGATGATAGCGGCGGTCACCACCATTGTGCGCGCTGTTCCCGGCGGGTACTCGGCCACGCGTTCCGCTGTTTCCGCCTTGGCCATCGATCAACCCTTGGTATTCACGTTCACGGTTACGCTTAGGCCGGGTGCAAGCAGCACGGTGCTGTCCTGGGCCGTACTGTCCAGCTCGATGCGCACACTGAGGCGCTGGGTCACTTTCACGAAGTTGCCCGTGGAGTTGTCCGGCGGCAATAGGCTGAAGCGTGCACCCGTGGCACCGCTCATGGAGGTCAAGTGGCCCGTGAGCTTGAGCTTCGGATAGGCATCCACTTTGATCTTCACCGGCTGTCCCGGGCGCATGTTGGTCAACTGTGTTTCCTTGAAGTTCGCCGTTACCCAGATGTCCTTTTCGTCCACGGCGGCGCAGATGGGCGCGCCCACGCTGATGTACTGGCCGGGTTCCACCGATTTCTTGCTGATGATGGCATCGAAAGGTGCCGTGATCACGGTGTTGCCCAAGCGGATCTGTGCAAGCTGCACTTCCGCCTCGCGCTGCGCGATCATGGCCTCCGCTAAGGAGATCTGGGCTTCTTGTGCTTTGGCATGCGTGCGTGAGCCACTGGCCTGCGCCTGTGAGGCCTCGGTCTGTTTCCGGGCCATGGCTACTTGGGCTTGGGCCACTTCCACTTCGGCCTTCATGGCATCCACCTGCTGTGGGGTGGCGGCATTGTCCTTGGCCATGGCGGTAATGCGGGCCATGTCCTGTTGGGCCTTCCAGAGACGTGTTTCCGCAGTGGTGATGTTCTCCTTGGCTGCCAAACTGCTGAAGGAACTGGCTTGGGCATTCTCGCCGGCCATGGTCAAGCCGGACTTGGCACCTTCCAGCGTGGCCTTGGCATTTGCCAGACCAGCCTCTGCTTGGGCTACCATGGCCGCATAGTCATCACTGCGGATGATCGCCAAGGTGTCTCCCTTATGCACGCGTTGGTTGTCGCTGAAGCGCACCTCGGTGACGTAGCCTGCCACGCTGGCGCGCACGGGCACGATGTTGCCATCGAGCTGTGCGTTGTCGGTCGACTCATGTCCGATGCCGAGGATGATGAACACCGCAGCGATGATCACTGCAACGACGCCCAAGCCGATCAAGAGCCTTTTGCGCTTGGGGTTCGACTTCTTCTCTTCCGTTCCTTCTTGTGTTGCCATGTGCTATTCCGCTGGGCGGATCAATTTCCTTGTGTCAATTGGTGGTCGATGCGGGCCATTACTGCTTGGATGCGATGCAGTTCAAGGTTCAGTTTGGCCTGGTCCTGTGCATTCTGGTAGGTCACATAATCCTGTGCTGTGATCACGCCGTTCTCCAGCTGGCTGGCGGCAGCTTTGCGCACGAACGTCTTGCTCTCCACGATCGCGGAGTCCAACTCGGCCAAGCGATCCAGTTTGGTGATCTCCTTTTCTTCCCGGTCCAGATCGGTGGCTTGTTGCAGCTCGAACATGCGCTTGTTGTCATCGATCAGCTTCTGCTGGATGCTGTTCTCCTGCAGCTGCTTGCCTTGGCTGTAGTAGCCGGCGATGTTCCAGTTGAGGCCCACGCCCACGATACCGTAAGTGCGGAAGTCGTTATTGAGGAAGTTGAAGCCGGGCCGGCCGTAGTAGCCATTGCCGAAAGCGGCGAGGCGGGGGAGGTTCCCCTTCTTCAAAAGCTTCGCTTGCACGTCCATTCCCGCCTGCTGCAGTTCGAAGGCGCGCAGTTCCGGGCGTTGACCCAAGCCGGTCGGGGAGGGTGCTACCGGAAGTACGAAGGTCATGGAGGTGTCCAGCGGCAGTCCCGTCCAGATGGAAAGCTCACTTACCGTTTGCGCCAAGTTGGTCTCGCTGGTGACGATCTGTTGCGTGGTTGACAAGGACTCCGCCTTCAGCACCTCTTCGTTGCTTCGTAACGACACACCGTTGCGCACGGCGGAGGAGACCTGATCCAGTTGGGCTTGCAGGTCATTGGCTCGCGAGCGGAGGATCTGTAGGCCGGATCGTTGAAGCAAGACCGTTGAATAGAGCTTGTTCACGCGCTGGGTCACGTTCAAGAGGTCCACGTCCGAACGGGCTGCCTGTGCTTGGGCCGTGGTCAGTTCCAGATCATGCCTGGCCTTGGTTGCGCCGAACTCGTAGATCGTCTGCTGTACTTCGAAACCCGCGTGATACTGGTCCTTGGAGATCTGCATGCTGGGAAAGCCGAACGCACTGAGATCGATCTCCGTGACCTCATTTTGATAGGTGCCTTGCGCCACGCCCTTCACTTGTGGAAGCCAAGCGTTGTTTACGGTCTTGGCGCGCAGCTCCCCGGCTTCGAGGTGCAGTTGCTTGTCCGTGGTGGCTGGTGCGTTGGCCAAGGCCGCTTGCCGCACTTGCTCAAGGGTGATGGTGTTCTGGGCTGAAAGCGATGCAGCGCTCAGCACGAACAGAAAAAAGGGGATGCGTGCACAGTTCATTTTTGCATCATTCTTACCAGTAGGTCGGCAGCATCATCCGCATAGGAGGTGATGAAGGCATTGTATTCCTTGCTGTTCATGCGGAGGGAACCTGCTAACATTTTAGGGTTCATGCTCGGGTAGGCACAAATGCTTTGCATGGCCACCAACAACGTCCGCGGATCGGTATCGCGCACCAAGCCTTTAGCTCGTAGGCCCTCGTAATAAGTGATGAAAGGATTCGGGCCTTGGCGCCGCTTTGCCATGCGGGGCTCGAGGTTTTCGGGGTCGCGGTGCAGCTCTTGGGCCATGAAGAGCAAGGAGCTTTCGCTGAACAGTTTCATCAGCCCTTTCACGAAGTGCCGCACCTTGGCCTGCCAGTCATCGGTTCCATCCTCCCACGTGCTGAGCAAGGGGACGATGCTGGCGGTGTAGTCATCGAAGATCCGGTCGAAGAGCTTCTCCTTGGTCCTGAAATAGTAGTGCAGGGAAGCCTTGCTGATGCCCGCCTCATCAGCGATCACCTGCATGCGGGCACCCAAGAAGCCGTCCCGCTCAAATACCAGCGTGGCCGCTTTGAGGATGCTCTTTTCCGTGTCCGTAGGTTCCATTGGGGGACAAAGGTAAAACAGTGTTGACCAAATGGTCAGACCAAATGGTCAGAAAAAGATCGATCAAACTGTTCATAGCCCCTCGGCTCCATTCACCGACAACCTTCAG
This sequence comes from Cryomorpha ignava, assembly GCA_040391235.1. Lineage (GTDB taxonomy): Bacteria > Bacteroidota > Bacteroidia > Flavobacteriales_F > PHOS-HE28 > PHOS-HE28. Next base: position 200,461 of record JBEBYG010000001.1, on the reverse strand, counting down.
CCATTGGTCGACGTAGGCAAGCTTCCGCGAATTCCATCGTTAAATTCGCGCTCCTCCGAATGCCGTTGACCTACCTGCTCCTTATCAGTTTCGCAAGCTTCTTTGCGCCGGCTACACCGGCTCCACTTCCGGAGGCCCCGGTAGTAGTGGAAGCCTCGAACGCTGCGGCTGCAGCGCTTTATGTGGATTGTGGCCTGAGCGGTGTGCTGAATGAAACCGCTTTTGTAAAGGCCCTACAGAGCCGCGTTGCCCATCACGCAACGGGGAACATCATCGCTGTAGCGGACATGACGCGCCCATCCAACGAGAAGCGCCTCTTCATCATCGACCTCGATTCGCGCAAGCTGCTCCTGCGTACGTGGGTGGCACATGGGAAGAACTCCGGCGATCTCTATTGCACCTCTGTGAGCAACACCAGTGGATCGCTGCAGACCAGCAAAGGACTTTATCGGGTTGGGCAGAAGATCATCAGCCCCAAGCATGGCGATGCCTTGCTGTTGCATGGCTTGGATGCCGGTGTGAACTCCGCTGCCCAGCAACGCGAGATCATTATCCACGCCGCGAATTACGTGGGAGCGGACTTCATCGCGCAGCACGGTCGCTTGGGCCGGAGCTTCGGCTGCCCCGCGGTGGCGCCCGAAGTGATGGCAAAGGTGGCAGACCTGTTGGAAGGGCAGTTGCTCTACGTCTTCGCTAAGTAGAGGTCATCCATTCCACCACTTCCGTCGCTTTTGACGGACGCTTGCTTCCTTCCGACATTCGCGGCCTGAATATCCACATGGAACGTATGCGAATCCCCTTGATCGGTCTCGTTGTTTTGCTGTTGGCTTCCTGTGGGGAGAAGAAGCCCGCTCCACCTCCGACGATGGCGGAGCAAGCCGCGGAGATCAGTGCTGTTTTTGAGACGCCGAAGCCATATACCGCGCGCAAGCTGGATAGCACGGATATCCAGTCCTTTCTGGAGCGGAACAAGCAATACCTCCGCGACTCTTCGGAAATACGGGAATTCTACAAGGGCCGTGGTTATCAATATGCTTGGTTCTTGAACGATTCGCTCTCCACGGCTGCGGATGCTATGGTGAACCTGCTGGACCCCATGGGCGAGAGCGGGCACGCCGGACCGTGGAAACAGTTGATAGTAGAGGGCCGGGCCGACACCGCCTTGAGCGATAGCCAGCGTTTGCAAGTGGAACTCGGCCTCACCGCACAATTCTTCCGTGCTGCGGAAAAGGAATATGGCGGGTATGTGCAGGGTGATCTCCGCGAACTGGATTGGTACATTCCCAGAAGGCAGAAGAACTACACCATGCTCTTGGATTCCTTGGTGGCGGGTCGCACGGACCTTTCACCGATCGAGCCGGTGCATCCCCAATATCAACTCCTCAAATCCCGGTTGCAGCGCTACTACGAAGCCGAGGCGGAAGGGCCCTTGGAAGCTATTGAATTCGGAAAGAAGCCCCTTGTGATCGGCGACTCGCTGCCGGTGCTCGGTACTCTGCGCCACCGGCTTTTTCTGCTGGGTGACATCGGCGTGGATAGCACTACCGATATCATGGACAGCACGCTGTTGAAGGCTGTGGTGAATTTTCAGGAACGGCATGGCCTGAACGGTACGGGGAAGTTGGATGCGGAACTGGCCGCTGCCTTGAATGTGCCGATCGCTCAACGGATCCGCACGATCCTGGTGAACATGGAACGCTTGCGCTGGGTGAACCCGACCCCGCCCAAGGACTATCTGCTGGTGAACATCCCGGAATATCGCCTACACGTGTTCGAGGATGGGAAGGAGGCGTGGAGCATGAAGGTGGTGGTTGGGGCCACGGCCACACACACCGTGATCTTCAGTGGCGAGATCTCGCAGATCGCGTTCGCGCCCTACTGGAACATCCCGACGAGCATCGTGCGGAATGAGGTAGCACCGGCCATGCGACGGAATCCCAATTACCTGGCGCGAAATCGGATGGAGATAGTGCGTGGCGGAGAGGTGGTCCCCAACAGCAGTATCAATTGGAGCACCTACCAAGGGGGCGGTCCCTATTTGATCCGGCAAAAGCCCGGTGCGGAGAATTCATTGGGCTTGGTGAAATTCCTGTTCCCGAACGAGTTCAGCATTTACCTGCACGATACACCGGCCAAGAACCGGTTCATACCGGAGAAGCGTGCTTTCAGCCATGGGTGCATCCGCTTGAACGATGCGAAGAAACTGGCCGACTATCTTCTGCGCAACGATAGCACTTGGACGCCCGCCGCCATTGATAAGGCCATGCATGCGAGCACGGAGAAGGTGATCAACCTGCGGCCTACCATGCCCGTGACCATTGGCTATTTCACTGCGTGGGTGGATGCCGAAGGGCGCTTGAATTTCCGCGATGATGTGTATGGACATGATGCACGCTTGGCGCGGGAACTCTTCGCAGCAGAGACGGTACCTGTGGCCGCGAATGCTGATGCAGGCACTCCGGCACTCGCGGCACCTGAGCGCTAACCTCGGGCAGTGAAGTTCAAGAAGGGCGCGAGCGTCAGCCTGTTCAAGGATGGATACGCTGATCCATGCTTTGCAGCAGTTCACATTTGCCGCCGAAGGCGAGTCCGATGGTGGAGCTTTTACGTCCGTGGCCGAAGAACACCAAGGTATCCGGCGTGGGGCCAGTGAGGTCGAGGAGCACGGTATTCTCCTTCCATTCGCCATCAGGCATGAGCGAACGATCGTACCAGATCACGCCGATGGTATCGCGAAGCACTTCACCGGCAAAAACCTCTGCTTCGTAATAACTCTCTTCCTTCGGCCCATCGAACAAGCGCCCGGGCAGGTGCCAAGGTTCCTGCATGGCTTGGGGCCACATCTGCTTGTCCGGACAGAGGATGTACATGGACATTTCCTTTTCTCTGCCTTTGGTGGTTTTACGGGCCCGGAAGAGATACCATGGCAGACCCGATGGTGCGCTGAATTCCTTCATCAGCTGCAGGTCCTGCAGATCGGTGCGGATGGTATCCTGTTCTCCGAACACCAAGGTTCCCGGTTCGTTGGGTAGGGACTTCCAACCGGCTGGCTGCTGCTCCATTAGGCCGTCACCCCCCAATTCGTTGGTGGGAGTGATGTCCATCACGCCGCTTTGCGAAAGTTCTTCCAGCTGCGGAACTGTGCAGCCCATAACCAGCAGGAGGAGCGCTATAGGAAGGGTGGGCCGGGCCATGGGAAGAGGCTTGGTGAATACGAATGTAAGGTCCGAACTGATCTTAAAGCAGCTTGCCGGCCAACCAGCGTAATTGCAACTCCGCCACCTTGGCTTCGAACTGGGCGGAGAGCAAGCGCTTCTCCGCAGCGATCACCCCTTGTTGCACATCGCGCAATTGGATGGCCGTGATCACACCCACGCGATAGCTCTCAAGTGCCACCTGCATCTGTGTGCGTGTTCCTCTGAGATTGCCTTCCTCCAAGGCCACGCGTTGCTGGGCATTTTCAAATTCACTCCAAGTGTTCAAGAGGTCCCGTTCCAGTTCCAGTTGAGCTTGTTGCATGGTGAGGTCCGCCTGCTCCCCGGCCAGCTGGGCCTGCTTCACCGCCTTGATGGCACCCCCACGGAACAGTGGAATGCTGAGCGTGAGGCCATACTGAGGGCCGAGCCGATAGCTGCTTTTCAGAAAGCCCACTTCGGAAGTCTGCTTCGAGTAACCGTAGTTCGCGAAGCCATCCAACTGAGGGAGCAAGGTGCCGCGTAGTTCCTTCACGGAAAGGTCCGCCACCATGCGTTGCTCGCGGGCCTGTTGCAGGCCGGTGTTCGTGGAAAGCGCAGCTTGACGCAGTGCGGATAAGTCCATTGTTCCCGTAGCAGGTATCACGGTATCCACCGAAAAGGTGGACCCCGGGTCGCGCGCGAGCAGCGTGTTGAGTGCATTCCGTGTTATCGCCGTTTGTTGCAGGAGGTCCAGCATCTGGGCGCTGTCGGCGCTCAGGTCCAAGCGGGCTTGTACCAGGTCCAACCCGGAGGATGCACCAACGCGCTCGCCGGTCTCGGTGATCTTCATGCGCTCTCGGGAGGTCTGCATGCTGGCACGTTGAACGAGCACTGCTTTTTCAAGCTGCACCAATTGATAGTACGTGGTGAGCACATCGTAGATGGCACCTTCGAGCTCATGGCGAAGCTGCGTTTCCCCGATGCGTTCCAAGACTTCGAGCCTATCCTTCGCAGCGAACATCGCCAAGCCATCGAAGAGGGTCCAGTTCAGCTCCACGTCGCCGTTGAGCAACTTGGTGTTGGCGTTGTCGGCCTCACGCTTTTCGCCGGTGAAGAATTCCTGCTTGGTACCGGCGTTATCGACACTGTATGCACCCCGGGCATCCACGCGCGGTAGCATGCCAGCGGCACCCGGGTTGTTCGCGATCTTGGCTTGCTCGGCCGCACTGCGCGCGATCCGAACCCCGTAGTTGTTCTCCATGCTGATGCGCACGGCCTCATCCGCAGTGAGTTGCTGAGCGGCCAAGGGCAGGGCCAGCGCAACGGTAAGAGCGATGGTTATGCGTCTCATACGTAGGGCGTTTCTGGTGCTTCGTCAGGTAGGTTGGTACCTTCGATCGGCTCATCGGAACCACTGCCCATCCAACTGTACAATGCGGGTACCAGGAAGAGCGTGAGCACCAAGGAAAAGAGCAGGCCGCCGATGATGACGATGCCCATGGGTACCCGGCTTTTGGAGGCTGCACCCAAGCCCAAGGCGATGGGCAATGCGCCGAGCGCCATGGCCAAGGTGGTCATCAGGATGGGACGGAAGCGCTGCCTGGCGGAGTCGGCTACAGCGGCGGTGCGGAGCAGGCCATGCTCCTGCCGCTGGTTGGCGAATTCCACGATCAGGATCCCGTTCTTGGTGACCAGGCCGATAAGCACGATGATGCCGATCTCGCTGAAGATGTTAAGCGTATGCCCGCCGAGCGAGAGGCTGAGCAGCGCACCTGCCATGGCCAGCGGTACGGTGAACATCACGATCAAGGGGTCCACCCAGCTTTCGAACTGAGCGGCCAGGATCAGGTAGATGAGCAACAAGGCAAGGAGGAAGGCGAAGATCAAGCTGCTGGAGCTCTCCGCGAATTCCTTACTGACGCCGGCCAATGAAGTGCTGAAGTTGGAGGGCAGGGTCTCATTGGCGATACGGTCCATGGCTGCGATGCCATCGCCCAAAGTTTTGCCTTCGGCCGGGTTCGCGCTCACGGTGGCACTCACATAGCGGTTGTAGCGGAAGAGTTGGGGCGGGTTGCTGCGCATCACCAGCTTCACCAGGTTGTCCACCTGCACCAGCTCGCCCTTGTCGTTGCGCACATAAGCGCTGGTGAGGTCCAAGGGTTTGTCGCGGTTGTCCCGCGCGGCCTGCCCGATCACTTGGTACTGTTTGCCCTTGAAGATGAAATAGCCGAAACGTTGCCCGCTGAAGTAGAGCTGCAAGGTCTGCGCGATGTCCCGCACGCTCACGCCCAAGGCCTTGGCCCGATCGCGGTCGATCTCCACGTTCAGCTCCGGCTTGTTGAACTTCAGGTTGAGGTCCACTACGGAAAAGGCGGGATCGGCTTGTGCCGCATCCATGAACTTGGGGATCGCTTCGCGCAGCCGTTCGAAATCCGGAGCCTGGATCACGAATTGTACCGGTAGTCCCGCATTGCGACCACCGCCGATGGTGGCTTCCTGTACGGCGAATGTGCGTGCGAAATTGTACTTCTGGGCCAAGGCAGAGGTGCGCTGCGCCAATTGGTCCTGGGTCATCGTGCGGTCCTCCGGTGGCACAAGGGTCACCCGCACAAAACCTGTGTTGGTGCTGGCAGTGGCGCCATACCCCGGGGCGGTTACCTCCAGGATGCTCTGGGTCTGTTGCATCGTGTCCACCAGCTGTATGATGTTGGACATGTAGGCGTCCATTTTGTCGAAGCTGGTGCCTTCCGGGGCTGTGCTCAGCAGCATGAAGCGGCTCTTGTCCTCGTTCGGAGCGAGCTCGCTGGGGATGGCTCTGCCGATGAAGAAGATCATGAATACGCAGGCCGCCATGATGGGAAAGGCGAGCCATCGGCGCTCGAGGAATTTCGCCAAAAGGTTGGAATAGCCATCGGTAAGCCACACGTAGAAGCGCTCGGTGGTGGTATAGAACCTGCTGGGATCCGCGTTATGCTTCAGCCAGCGAGCGCTCATCATGGGCGTAAGCGTGAGGGAGACCACCGCACTGATCAGCACGGAGCCTGCCACCACCACACCGAACTCGCGGAACAGGCGACCGGTGAGGCCCGAGAGGAAAACGATGGGCAGGAATACCGCGGCCAGCGTAACAGTGGTGCTGATAATGGCGAAGGTGATCTCTTTGCTACCCCTGTGCCCGGCTTCCATGGGATCCATGCCACCCTCGATCTTGGCGTAGATGTTCTCCAGTACCACGATCGCATCATCCACCACGATCCCCGTGGCCAGAACGATCGCCAAAAGCGTGAGGATGTTGATGCTGAAGCCCGCCACGTACATGATGAAGAACGAGCCGATCAACGAGATCGGGATGGCGATCACCGGGATCAACGTGGTGCGCCAGTCGCGTAGGAAAATGAAGATGATGATCACCACGAGCAAGAAGGCGATGATGATGGTGTCCTCTACTTCACTGATGGCCTTGCGGATGCTTACCGTGGTGTCCATGGCCATGGTGTAGCGCAGGTCCGAAGGCATATCCTTCTTGATCTCGTCCACCCGCTTGTAAAAAGCGTCCGCAATGGCGATGTAGTTGCTTCCCGGCTGCGGCGTTACAGCTACGGCCACCATGGGCACACCTCCGTCACCGCGTAACAGCGTCTTCTCATTCTCGGGGAGCAACCGAGCAATGCCAATGTCGCGCATGCGCACCACGTTGCCTTCGCTTTCGCGAATGATCATGTCGTTGAACTGCTCCTCCGACACGAGCCGGCCCAGCGTGCGGATGGTAAGCTCCGTGTTGGTACCCTCGATGCTGCCGCTGGGTAGTTCCACGTTCTCACGCGCCAAGGCGTTGCTCACGTCCAGCGGGGTAATGCCGAAGCCCGCCATCTTCAGCGGGTCCAGCAAGAGTTTCATACTGTATTTCTTTTCACCCCAGATCTGCACGGTGCTCACTCCGGGAATGGTCTGTAGCCGCTCCTTGAACTGGTTGGTGGCGATGTCCGTGAGTTCCAGCAGCGAACGCTGGTCGCTCTGGATGGTCATGCTCACGATGGCGCTGGCATCGGCATCGCTCTTCACGGTGATCGGCGGATCGACATCCGGCGGTAAGGTCCGGATGGCCCGGCTTACGCGGTCACGCACGTCATTGGCCGCCGCTTCCAGGTCCACGTCCAGTTCGAATTCCACGGTGATGCTGCTGCGACCATCACTGCTGATGCTGGTGAGCGAGCGGATGCCGGCGATGCCATTGATGGATTCCTCCAACGGCTCGGTCACCTGGCTCTCCATGATGTCCGCGTTGGCACCGGTGTAGTTGGTGGTCACTGTGATCACCGGGGGATCCACGCTCGGGAATTCGCGCACTCCCAAGTACGTAAAGCCCACGATGCCGAAGAGCACGATCAGGATGGAGATGACCGACGCGAGTACGGGCCGGTTGATGCTGATGGAACTGATGTTCATTTAGAGGGCCGGAGGTGTTGTGGGCCGCTGAGGCGCAGAGGCGCGGAGGAATACGAAGTGGTGATTGGTGGATAGTGATTGGTGATTGGACGGCAGCCGGCTGCCACTGCCGGCTGCCACTGCCCACTGCAGCCTGACAACGGACAACCAACAACTGACAACTGAAGATCAAGAACGAGGCACATCATTCGCTGACTGCTGATGAACTATCCATTTCCGCTGTCCTCCCATTCACTTCAGGCGGCGCGGCCTTCACGTCCATGCCTTCACGCAGTTGCAGTAGGCCCGTGGTGATCACGGTGTCGCCTGCTTGCACGCCATCGGTCAGTTGCACTTCCGTATCCGTGCGGATGCCGGTATGTACGCGGACTCCCGTGGCTTTGCCGCCCTTCATCACAAGCACCTTCTGGCCTTGGATGTCCGGGATCAAAGCTTCCGTTGGGATCATGAGCGCGCTGGGTGCAGTGGAAAGTTCCACGGTGATGTGGGCAAAGGCACCGGGCCGCAGGGACCCATCCTTGTTCGGTGCATGGGCCCGCACGCTGATGGTGCGCGATTCCATGTTCACGGTCGGGTCCACGGCATACACTTCGGCCGTATAGAGCGTGGTGTCGCCATCGAGGGTGAAGGTGATGTTCTTGCCGACAGCGATCTCTCTTCCATACCGCTCGGGAACGGAGAAGTCCACCTTGATGGGGGAGACCTGTTGGAGGTCGGTGATGAGCGTATTCGGTGATACATAGCCGCCCTCGCTCACATGGCGCAGCCCGATCTTCCCGTTGAAGGGTGCCTTGATCACGGTCTTGGCGATCAACGCCTGCAGGTTGGCCCGGTCGGCCTCGGCGCTCTGGAGCTTGATCCGTGAATCGTCATACGCCTGCTGGCTGATGCCGCTTACTTCCAACAATTGCTTCTTGCGGCCTTCATCGTCGGAGGCCAATTGCACACCCAGTTCGGTCTTGCGCAGTTGGGCCTGCAGGTCATCATCATTGATCCGCACCAAGATCTGGCCTTTGGTCACCGTGCCTCCTTCCTTGAAGCCGATCATGGTGACCCGCCCGGAGGCTTCACTGCGTACCTCAATGGCCTCGTTCGCCAAGAGACTGCCCGTGGTGCGGATGGTGTTCTCCAGCACGCGTGGCTTCAATACCTGCACACCCACTTGCATGGCTCCGTAGCCGCCGCGCTGTGCGCCTTTATCGGTGTCGCCGCCGCAAGCTGTTAGGAAAACCGCCGTAAGTACGATCGGGTAGAATGTGTTTCGCTTGATCACCATGGTTTCAGGTAGTGCGCAATTTCTTCGGTTTGTCCGTTGGTGGGGTAGGAGTTCCGTGGAGGTTGTCCAAGGCGTCGCTCAGGATATGGATCATCTGTCCGCGCTGGCTGCTGTTCAGTTCCTTCATGGCCATGCGGTCCAGCGCGGTGTAGGCCAGCTTGATGTCCTTCACGGCAGGGATCGCCTTGGGCAACACTTTCAGGTGATGCTTGCGTCGGTCATCCGGGCAGGCGGCGCGTTCCACGAATCCGTGTTCACATAAGTGATCGATCGTGCGTGCCATTGCCACCTTGTCCATGTGCAGGGCATCCGCCAATTCCTGCTGGCTGACATGCCCTTCGGCATCCACGATGAGCACGAGCGTGAAGTAGCCCCGTTCGATGCCCAAGTGCTGCAGCCGCTCGCTCAATAGCGTGAGGTATTGTTGCCCGATGCGCGCGCACCAGAATCCGAGGGAACGTTCCTTGTTCATGTTGGGAAGGCAGCAAAGGTGAGGCGCAATTCGTTACAAATGAAACTGATCCGTGAACGATCGTTAAGGCGTAGGAACCCAATTGTGTAGCGATATCAAGGCCTTTTGAATGGGAATCGGCCACCATCGTTCCTCATGGCAGTGCTCATTCCGGGAACAGAGGTTTCCTTTGCGCCCTTAATTTGAATGCGCACAAAAGAACCATCCCTCATGAAGATCCGCTCAATTGCCGTATTGCTTCCTTTCTTTCTCTTCGGAACCCTTCACGCCCAGGACGACCTGGTGAAGAAGGCCAGCCTGTACCAGAGTGATAGCGCCCTGGCTGCATACCGCTTTACCACGGTGGTGAGCGCGGAGGCGACCCCCGTAGAGAACCAAGGCTCCTCCGGAACCTGCTGGAGCTATGCCGCGAACAGCTTCATCGAGTCGGAGATGATCAAGAACGGAGGACCGGCCATCCATCTCTCGAAGATCTATACGGCGCGCAGGTCCTACGAGGACAAAGCCGACACCTACGTGCGCATGCATGGCGGAATCGACTACGGCGATGGCGGAGAACCGCACGATGTGATGAACATGTACGCCAAGTACGGCGCTTTGCCGGAGGAGGCCTATACCGGCCTGAACTACGGCACCACCAAGAACCAGTTCGGTGAAATGCAGGCCGTGCTCAAGGGTATGCTGGAAGCGGTTGTAAAAGCACCGAACCGCGGCAAGCTCACACCCGTGTGGAAGACCGCTTTCAGCAATGTGCTGGATGCTTACCTCGGCCCCGTACCGGCGACATTCACCTACAAGGGCAAGAGCTATACGCCCATGACCTTCGCCAAGGATGTGGTGAAGATCGATGCTGCCGACTATGAAGAATTCATTTCCGTGACCAACGCCCCCTACTGGCAAAAGAGCATGATGATGGTGCCGGACAACTGGGCCTACCAGTATTGCTGGAACATTCCCATGGAGGATATGGTCACGACCATCGATAACGCACTGCACAAGGGCTACACCGTGGCCTGGGGCGGCGATGTAAGCGAACCTTCCTTCAGCTGGAAGAACGGCATTGCCTACGTGCCCGTAACGCCTGCGGATGAGCTGACCAAAGAGCAACGCGCAAACCTCTTCACCGGACCCAAGCCCGAGATGACGATCACTCCGGAGCTACGCCAAGAAGCTTTTGACAATTACACCACGCAGGACGACCACGGCATGCAGATCACCGGCATCGCCAAGGACCAGGACGGCACCGAATGGTACGTGGTGAAGAACTCTTGGGGCGAGGGCAACGACTACGATGGTTACCTCTACATGAGCAAGAACTACGTGGCGTACAAGACCACTTCGTTCATGGTGAACAAGAAGGGGATCCCTGCTGGGGTTCTTAAGAAGCTGAAGGGCTAGTTGCCAGTTGTCAGTTGTCAGTTGTCAGGCTGCATTGCAGGGCGACGGTTTCCGACGAATGTCGGTCCGCGCCTACAGCGCGGATCAGGTGAGGTCGGCGCTTGTAGCGCCCCTGTCTACACAGCTTGTTGGCTTTAGTAGTGTAGACCTAAGATATTCGTACATCGCGGTTAACTGACAGCGCTATTGTCCTCTCAGGGATCTTCGCCATGGGTGACGAGATTGCATCGGCTCGCTACTTGACCGTTTGCCGAGTGCCTAAGGTCGCTCGTCGCGGCCATCGCGGCCACGCCTGACAACTGACAACGGACAACTGAAGAACTAAGCCTCACTCACACTAGCCATCCCCGCCTTCTCGGTACCATTCCCCGGTGTAAACCCGAAGAGCTGGTTATCCTTGATCATGTTGTCCACGTAAGGTGGCACCATCACCTCCCAGCCGGGCTTGCCTTCACGGATCATTTTCAGCACCGCAGTGCTGAAGATGTGTAGCACGCTTGGGTCGAAGGTCTCGATATCCACCATGCGCTTATTGCTCAACAGGTAGTCGTAAAGCGGGCGCAGCCGAAGATGGACCGGCATGTTGTTCAAGGTCATGATCGGCGCGTCCTTGCTCGGCTTGCTGGGGTAGACGTAGATCTTCAGGTCCCGCGTGAAGAGGATGCCGAAGGCTTCCAACATGCCGCCATTGAGGTTGCGGTAGTACTTCTCGTTGAACACCTCGATCAAGTTGCTTACGCCCATGATCAGGCCCATGCGCGCCTTGGTGTAGCGGCTGAAGTATTCCACCAACTTGTAGTATTCCTGGTAGTTGCTGATCAATACGGTCTGTCCCAGGGAACAGAGGATATCGGCCCGGTCGATGAAGTCCTTTTCATCCACGGCGCCACTATCGGCCTGCAGGTTGTTGAGGGTGATCTCGAAGAGCACTTGCAGGTTCTGCCGGTCTACACGCTGTTCCTTGATGAACATGTTGTAGCCGTTCATGATCATGTCGATGTTCACCTTGGTCACCGGCCGGAAGCTGCCGCGGATGGCGAGGATGTTCTTCTTGTAGAGCACCTCGCTGGCCTGCAGGTTCTGCCCATCGGGACCGAAGATCACGGCATCGGTGTAGCCGCGGCGCACCAGCTGGAGGCTCAGCAGGCGGTTGTCCACCTGGCTGAAGTCCGGCCCGTTCATCTGGATCATGTCGATCTCCACCACGTGCCGGCTCACGTTGTCGTAGAGATTGGTCATCATCGTCTCCGGATCGTCGTAGTGGAAGAAGCACGCGTGGATCAGGTTCACGCCCAGGATGCCGATGCTTTCCTGTTGGAGGTTGATGTCGGGATCATGCAGGCGGATGTGGATGATCACATCGTTGGTGGGGCGGTCGGGCGCGGTCTGGAAGCGGATGCCGAGCCAGCCATGCCCGCTATGGGGGCGCTCGTAGGTGCTGCTGGTAACGGTGTTGGCAAAGGTGAAGAAGCGCTTGGAAGGGTGATCCTTGCGATCGAGGCGCTCCACGATCAGGTTGTACTCGTGGCGGATCATGTTCCGCAGCCTGCTCTCACATACAAAGCGATTGCCGGGCTCTGCGCCGTAGATGGCGTTGCTGAAGTCCTTATCGTAGGCGCTCATGGCCTTCGCGATGGTCTGCGAAGCTCCGCCTGCACGGAAGAAGTGGCGCACCGTTTCCTGGCCTACACCGATCTCTGCGAACGTGCCGTAGAGATCCGGGTCGGCATTGATGCGCTTCGCCTTCTGGTTGGCGCTTAGCTGCACGCGATGCTGGTCGTTGATGATCATTGGTGAATAGAGCCTGTTCCCCAAGCCGTAAAGGTAGACCCTGTGCGGCCGAGGGGCGGAATATAGGTCATCCGCGAGCGGGTAGGGGAACACAATTGGAATTGCGTGTCCACTGCATTTCCACAGCGTCCTCACGAGCGTGCTCCGCACCAGCCCGTCGTGGCCGGGCATCCTGACAATGACGTACGCCGGACCTACCGGATCATCAGCTTCCCGGCAACCGCGGCATCCTCGCTCTGCACCTTCACGAAGTACGTGCCATTGGCCAGTTCGCTCCCGTTGAAATGGTAGCTGTCCAGCTGCATCTTGGAGTTGAAGAACCAGGTCTTCATGGTCCTGCCGGTAACGTCGTGTACGGTTACCACGCAAGGGCCCATGTCCCGCTGCAGGTTGAGCGTGAAGCGGCCATCCCCCGGGTTCGGGCTGATGGATAATGTGTTCGCCGGTGTTTCAACCGTGGGAGAGGATACTCCCATAACGATAGGGGCGTTGCCGCGGCCGATCACGTAGCTGCTCACCCTGTAGAAGGGGTTGTAGCCGTCGTTGCAATCCGCACAGGTCACGCCGCTGACGCAGTTCGGGTTGTTGGGGTGGCAATTGTCCTGGTAGTTGGTCTGGAAGATGTAGGAAAGGTTGAGGCCTGTGCTGCTGAGCAAGGAGGTGAGGTCGTAGTTGAAGGGCGCGGAAATGCTGCCGGGACACCAGCCTGCGCGGCTGTATTGCCATGTGCCGGCCTGGGGCTGGCAGCCATCCGGGTTCGGGCTGCAGGTGGTCCACAGGTCCTGTGGAAAGCTCTGGACATCGTTCACATTCACATGATGCGTGGCATGGAAGAACTCGGCTGCATTGCCCGTGTTGTTGGCGCCCCAGCCGTGGCCGGTGGTGACCAAGCGCAGTGAAGCTTGCTCGACCCCCACACCGGTTTCCACCAGTACCGTGTCCACCGGTTGCAGGTTGGCAGGGTCGCCGAAGTTGTAATTGCCATGCCATACCTTCTGCACGGAGGAGTAGAGGAAATCCGGTGTTCCGGCCTCGTAGGTAAGGTTGAGTTTCATTTTCCATCCCCCGCTGCCCCAGGTCTCGATGAACATGCGGATATCGGTTTTCCCTTGAAGGATGGAAGCGAAGTCAGTGAGGTCCAAGCTGTGGTTGCAGGCCTTGCCGTAAGGGGTGATGTAGCGGATGATCTCCACCCAATCGCCGTTAGGCGCCTTCGCTTCGATGTAGCCCAAGCGGTCCCAATCATCGCAGCCTCCGGCTACGTTGGGGCAGGTGACGATCAAGTTCGCTATGATCTTTTCGTACGTGCCCACCGATTGCGGCAGGGTATAACTGCCGGCATACCATTGCGATGCACCCGATCCATCAAAGTTGATCACGGCACCATCGAACGTGGTCGCGGTCTGTGTGGCGCTGGTGTTGGTCACTTGGATGTTCACCGTTTCCGTGGCGGTGTTGCCATTGCTGGCGGTGGAAGTCACGGAGATCGTATGCGCACCGTAGGCTGTGGGTGTCCACCAAGCTTGGTAGGCACCGTTCATGAGCGCAGCGGGCAGGTCCAGTCCATCCACGGTGAACGATACGCTGGTGATGCTGTTGAAGTCCGGCTCTTCGATGCTGGTGGCGGCGTATAGGGCGTAGGCGTATAGCTCAGGCATTTCCACCGGGTAGTCTTCGGAAAGCTTCATGCTCACCACCGGGTCATAGGTTGAAAGGTCGAGCACTTGGAAGGTGTTAGTGGCTGAGGCGGGATACCAGCTCACATCGCCGGCCTGCTCGGCACGCACGGTAACCGTTCCGGCTGTTCCATTCAGGGTAAGTATGGAACCCGAGACGCTGGCAGGGCCGGACAACATGGTATAGGTGAGGGGTAGACCGGAGCTGGCGGTTCCGTTCAGATCGATTGCAGGTGCAGTGCTGCTTTGATTGTCGATCGCGTCGAAGGAAACGATCTGGTTGGACTGGCCTGTTGGCGCGCATCCGATACCGCTGTATTCGAAGAGGTCCAGTTCGGCCACCATCAGGTAGGGGCCGCTGGAATAGCTCGTGTTCACCACCAAACGGACAAATTGGGCATCAACCGCGCCGAAATAGGCGGTTCCTCGCTGCGCCCCAGCATTTAGGTCAGCATACGTGAAGTTGCCTGCAGATTGCACCGTGCCCCAATCGGTGCCGTCCATGCTGAGGTACAATTCAAAGCCTTTGGCTTTCCCGCTTTCCGTGCCATTTCGTGAGAGCAAGGAGATGCCGTTCACCGCATGCACAGCGCCGAGGTCCAGTTGGATCTCGTGCGGAAAGCCCGGACTTGCGCCCTGCCATTGTGTATGCCAAAAGGTGAGGGAGTCATTATCGATGGCATTCGCTGCATGACCGTTACCCGCTCCTTCGCCAGTGAGTTCCTCGCTGTCCACATAGGTAACGCTCCAGTCCGTCTTAGCGATGGCCACGGTGTCGCATTGGCCCATCGAGAACAAAGGAGTGGTGAAGAGGAGCAAGAGGGGTAGGGTTGCTTTCATGGGGGAAAGCTACAGTCACGATGTGTTGGGGCCGAGGAGCAATTTGGCGCTTTCGCGGGATCCTACGCGGAGTACTTTGGCACAATGGAACTGCTTCGTCGTTTCTATTCCGCCTTCACCCAACACGACTGGGCGGCCATGGGCGCATGCTATCATCCGGAAGCGCAATTCAGCGACCCGGTATTCCCGCAACTTGATGCGGCCCAAGTGCGCGCCATGTGGAAGATGCTCTTGACCAGTGGCTCGGACCTGCGGGTCGAATTCAGAGTGTTGGAGGAAACTGAAGTTGGAGGGCGCGTGGAATGGGATGCCTTCTACACCTTCGGCGCGAGCGGAAGGAAGGTCCACAACGCTGTCTCATCCACCTTCATCTTGAAGGATGGATTGATCCTCCGGCAAAAGGATGTGTTCAACTTCTGGCGCTGGTCGCGGCAAGCGCTGGGGACTTCCGGCGCGCTCTTGGGCTGGAGTCCAATGGTGCGGAACAAGGTGCGCGCAACGGCGGCGAAGCGGTTGGAGAAGACGATGCGCGGTTGAGGAGCGGGCTGCAGGTTGCTTTTCTACCACCAAGAACGCAAAGAACGCAAAGGATTTTACGCGAGGTGGCGACGGCCCAATAAGCAACGGACGCAACGGGATTCGTCGTAGGTGGCATTCATCCGACCGATCCTCTTAAAGCCCCACCTTCCCCAACACCTTGATCCCCGGATCTCCCAGTCGGACTCCGATGGCGAAGCGCACGAAGCCGTAGTTGGTGCTGAGGTTCAGCTTCTCCGCGATCGGTGTGGTGCTGTAGTAGAAGGAGGTGGTGATGGCGCCATACCAGCGATCGCCGTTGAAGCCAGCGCCCAGTTTGAATTCCGCCACGCCGGCTGTCCCAGTACCGTGTAAGGCTTCTGTCGGCGTGGTGATCCGTTGGTCCGCATAGGTCACACCGGGCAGAATGGCTGCATGTAGGAAGCCTTTGTGCCCGAAGGAGAAGGTATGCGCGTAGCCCAAGGTGACCCCGACCAGCAACCGCTGCAAACCGGAAAAGCCCGTGGCCAACTGGAAGGTATCCACCAGTGCAGGATTGAGTATGGAGCTGTCCGCGCTGATGGTGGTGTGCCATGCGGAAAGCCCGGCCACAGCGGTACCCGCGCTCTTCTTCTGGCGTTCCATTTGGAACAAGGCTGCATTCTGGCTGAAGCGACGTTTGTTGCTCAAGGCATAATTCAGCGAGAGCAGAAAGGTGCGGTTGTACAGGTCTCCCCGGACCATCGGATCCTTGCTTCCGGTCCAGCGCTCGGGATCGTTCAAGTAGTAGCCTTGGGTGGTGTTCCAAAAACCGCGTGCCCAAAGCCTTCTTCCCGTGAAACCGATACCCAGTCCTTTCGATGTGCTCTTGCCCAGCGAAGCATCGTAGTCACTCGGTGCGGGCACATTGAAGGTGGCCTCCACGCTCAGCCATTTGAAATCCAAGCCGAAGCCGTACTGCTCCTTCCCATTGATGGAGTAGGTAAGGTCGTCACCATCTATCGGTTCAATGGCCACATCCACCAATTGCACCTTGGCGACCGCACTGATCACCAGATCGCTCCGGTAGATGGCGATGTACGCCGTGTCATGGTCAGGTGCGGCATTGGCGTCCACACTCAAGAACGACTGGATCTTCTTTCCGAATTGAGCCTGCAGGCTGCCGCCGATCAGAAGTAATAGAATCAGCCCCAGCGAACGCATGAGGCGAAAGTATCCGGCAGCAAGTTCACTTGGTATCACCCATTCGGGGGAGAGATCAGTCGAGTAATTTCTTGTCCACCTTGTTGGAGGTGACGTACCAGTTGCGATCGGGAATGAGCGTGGCCGTGCGTGCGTGCATGCCTCGTGCTGGCGAGGACCACAGGTCGCTGATCGACACCATCTTCTCATCGCCGTTCACCATGATAGTGATCGGCATGGCGAAGCCTTTCACACAGTTGGACCAGCGCACGAAGAGCTCATCCTTCCGCACCATCCATTCCAGCACAGGCACCTGCGTGGTCCGCAAGTACTGATCGAAGAACAGGCTGAAGTCATGGCCGGTGAAGGTGCTGATGAAGTCCTCCACTTCGGCAGTGGTAACGATCGCGTGGCGGAACTTCCGGTTCATTTCGCGCAGCATCGCCTTGAAGAGCGAGTCGTTGGCAAGTACGTGCCGGAGCGTGTGGATCATGTTCGCACCCTTGTAGTACATGTCCGTGCTGCCTTCCTTGTTCACCCCGTATGGCCCGATAATGGGAATGTCGTTCACGATGTTCTTCCGCAGGCCGATCACATAATCGTCCCCCGCCGCTTCCCCGAATTGGCATTGGGTGTAGATCGTTTCCGCGTAGTCCGTAAAGCCTTCGTGTACCCACATGTCCGCGATATCGGCCGTGGTGATGCTGTTGCCGAACCATTCGTGCGCGCTCTCATGCACGATCACATAATCCCACTTCAAGCCCCAACCCGTGCCACTGAGATCCCGGCCTAAATAGCCGTCCTGGTACTGGTTGCCATAGGCGATCCCGCTCTGGTGTTCCATGCCGAGTTGGGGCGCTTCCACCAGCTTGTAGCCATCGGCATAGAAGGGGTAGGGACCGAACCATTCTTCAAAGCACTTGAGCATGCTGGGCACTTGCTTGAACTGTTCGCGGGCCTTGTCCTCGTTGGTGTTCAGCACCCAGTAGTCCAGGTCCAAGGGTCCATCCTCGCCGGCGTATTCCTCGCGAAAGTGGACATAGGGCCCGATGTAAGGAACGAGGTTGTACGTGTTGATCGGTGCGGTCACCTGCCAGTTCCAAGTGGTGGTGCCATCGCCGTTCGCATTTTCTCCTTGGAAGCGGCCATTGCCCACGCCCTTCAAGCTGTCCGGTACGATGATGTGCAGCGCTGCGCCCTCCGGCTCATCGGCTTGGCTATCCTTGCACGGATACCAAACGCTGGCACCCAAACCTTGGCAGGCCACGCTCATCCACGGCGAGCCGTCAGGTGCTTTCTTCCAGATCCAACCGCCATCCCACGGTGGGTTCCGCGCTTCCTTCGGCACACCGTGGTAATAGATGTGGATCGGCATCAGCGTGCCTTTTGCCACCGTGTCCGGCAGTTTCACCCACACCACATTTTCTTCCCGCTCGAATTGTACGCTGGGCGTACCAAAGGAACCACCCGTACCCCATTCCTTGAAGATCTCCGCGATCACACTGTCCACCACCAACGGCTGTTGCAGATCGATCTGCATGCGCTGGCCCGGCTCCAAGGCAACGAAGGTGATGGTGGTCTTCCCTTGGATGGACTTTGTGGCGAAATCCGGCCGCACCGTCACATCGTAGTGCGTTACATCCCACCATGCGCGGTACGGGCCGTTGCTGCCGCGAAGCGTGTCGGCATGCGTGAAGGCATGGCTGTGACCCAAAGGCTGGCCGATGGCTGGAACACAGAGGAGAAGCCAAATGGCGATCGTGAACAACAAGCGCATTTGGTCCGCAGTTCTGCGACTGAATAAGTTCCAATTCATTTTGCTTTTGTGGCTCGCTTCTTAGGTGCCCTGCTGGTCCGCTTCTTACGCGATGGTCGTTCTTCTTCCAAGGCCTTGGACATCACGGCCTTCAATTGCTGTGCCGTGGGAAGTTGGCCGCGCATGGCTTTGGGGACATCGTGCAGGAACGTATAGTTCGCCACACCGATGGGGTTTGCCTTGGAACGCAACGAGTACTCCACTTCCAGGTCATCATTCCCTGCACACAGGATAATGCCGATCGACGGTTTATCATCCGCTGCACGCTCCTTGTCGTTCAGCACATTCAGGTAGAAGTCCATCTTGCCCGCGTACTCCGGTTCGAATTCATTCACCTTCAATTCGATCGCAACCAAGCAGCGCAGGAAGCGATGGTAGAAGAGCAGGTCGATGGCGTAGCTCTTCCTGCCCAGTTTCAGCACATGTTGTTGGCCGACGAAGCAGAATCCGTAGCCCAGTTCGAGGATGAAGTCGCGGACATTTTCGATCAACCGTTGTTCGAGTTCCCGCTCGCTCACTACTTTGTTAACTCCGAGGAACTCCAAGTTGTAGGAACTCTTGAGCACCTCTTCGGCTTGTGCAGCCAGATCCGGGGCCAAGGCGCGCATGAAGTTGTTGCCTATGCCTCCCTTCACAATGCGCTTGTGTGCTTGGGCAAGTATCTGGTTCAATAGGATGTTCCGGCTCCAGCCAAGTTCAACGGCTTGTCGCATGTACCAGATGCGATCGCTCACATCATCAAGCTTGTTCAGCAACACCAAATGATGCCCCCACGGTAATTCTGCGACAGCTTGTCGCATAAATGCAATTTGCCCTGGAAGCCTTGTCGGCAAAGGCTTTTCGCGCTTCGCTTGAACCTTGCCACGTACCGATGCCAAGGGTGTTCCCAATTCTGCGACAGCCTGTCGCATAATTGCACGCCGACTCCAATTTTCATAGAATCGGCGCATGTCCCAGAGGTTCCGAGCAGAGAATCCGAAGGTCCCCGGATAGCGTTTACCCAAGTCTTTGGACAGTTGCTCCACGACACCATCGCCCCATCCATTGTTCTCTTGTTCCTCGAGTATGGTGCGACCGATATCCCAATACAACATCACCAGCTCGCGGTTCACCACGCGTGCCGCCTGCATCCGGGCCGCATCGATCCGGCTGCGCATGCCTTCCAGGAATTCCCGGTAAGCCGCATCTTCTTTGCGGATGGTGCTTGCCGCAACGCGGGACTTTGCCTCCGGCTTAGCTTGCTTTTTGCTGGTGCTTTTGGCCATTGGTGTAAAAGCTTATTACGCGATAATAAGCACTGGAGCGGTTAGGTCAACGCCGATCACAGTACCTCGATCTCGTCCAAGAACAGGAACGCCGGCTTGCCCGCACCTGCAAAGCCTTCCGGTATGTTGCCGATGTTCTCCACATCGATCCGCACAAAACGCGCCTTGCCGATCTTGTCGATGCTGAACACGTTGCGGCCAGCGCCGCCCATGTCCTTTGCATGGCCGAAGGCAGTGAATTTCTTCCCATCACTACTCACGCTGAACGCCACTGCCTTTGGCAGATGGATCCAACTCTCAGGCCCGTTCAATGCGCCGATGCTGATGTGTCCGATCCCTTGCTCGCTGCCCAGATCCACGGTGATGCTTACGCTTTTGCGCCAAGCCAGCCACTCCGTGTCCACGCGCTTCGCTTGCGCTGTGATGCCATTGACCAAGTTGAAAACACCGCCGTTGTTGTATTCTTCATGTGGTACTTCGCTCAGCGTGACCGGTCGTGCCGTGGCTTTGTTGAAGGCGAATCGTTGCTTGGAACGGGGCATCGCACGTGCCCCTTCTTCCTGTGTGGCGCTATCCACCCAAGCATGGATGGTGCAATCTGCTCGGAGGGTCAGCGGATCGCCGGCGCGCTCGGTATGCCGCACTTGGAGGTCATTGCTTGGGTCCGGTGCCTCCGTGTCCACATATTCGGTGATCAGCTCATAACGGATGGGCATGCCATCACGGCTTCCCTTGAAATGCACGTCGATACTGCCAGGCACTGCGCCGAGCTGGGGAATGATGCTCACTTGGTACAGGCTCTTCGCGTAGTTCACGTTCATCGCATCCAGCCTTGTGAACTCCGCCTCCAAACGCCTGAGGAAATCCGCTTCATCCCGCTTCTCCTTCGGTGACCAAAGCACCTCCGCCAAGGCGAGCATGCGCGGGAGCACCATGTATTCCACCTGTTCCGGCGTAAGGATGTATTCGGTCCACATGTTGCCCTGTGCGCCGAGAATGTACTTCGCTTCTTCAGCGTTCAATTCCTCCGGAATAGGCTCGTAGCTGTACACTTTCTGCACTGTGGTGTGGCCACCGATCGCCAGTGGTTCGTTCGCTGGATCGCCTTGGTAGTGGTCGAAGTAACAATGACTGCCGGGACTCATCACTGCATAGTGTCCACTCTGGGCAGCTGCCACACCGCCTTCGGTACCCCGCCAGCTCATCACTGCGGCATTCGGCGCCAGGCCGCCTTCCAGGATCTCGTCCCAGCCGATGATCTTCCGCCCGTTGCTGTTCACGAACTTCTCGATCCGCTGGATGAAATAGCTCTGCAGTTCATGCTCATCCTTCAGCCCTTCCGCCTTCATCCGCGCCTGGCATTTCGGGCAAACCTTCCATTGCTCCTTCGGGCATTCATCCCCACCTACGTGGATGTATTCACTGGGGAAGAGGGCCATGACTTCGGTGAGCACATCTTCCAGCACAGCGAAAACGGTGTCGTTGCCCGCGCAGAAGACATCTTCGAATACACCCCATCCGCGCTGTGTCTCGTAGGGCCCACCAGTGCAGCCCAATTCCGGATACGCCGACAAGGCCGCCATGGCATGCCCCGGCATCTCGATCTCCGGAACCACGTTGATGTGTCGGGCCTTCGCGTATGCCACCACCTCGCGGATCTCGTCCTGCGTGTAGAAGCCACCGTATCGTGTGTTGTCATACTTCTGCCAGCTGTAAGGCCCCACCTGGCTGCCTTTCCGCCAACCACCGACCTCCGCGAGCTGCGGGTATTTCTTGATCTCGATCCGCCAGCCTTGGTCGTCCGTCAGGTGCCAGTGGAAGCTATTCATCTTGTATCGCGCCAGCAGGTCGATGTACTTCTTCACGAAGGGGACCGGGAAGAAGTGGCGCACCACGTCCAAGTGCATCCCGCGCCAAGCGAAACGCGGCTCGTCCGTGATGCGGAGGCAAGGAATGGATGCCGTGCTTTTTCCTTGCTCCAGGAGTTGGATCAGCGTACGACTTCCGCGGAAAAGCCCTTCTTCATTGGTCGCAGTCAACGCGATGTGATCCGATGCCACACGGAGGCTGTACCATTCCGAAGACAGCAGTGTATCGGGTTGGATCAGATGAAGCTCAATGCGTAATGGAACCTCGCAGAGAACATCAGCCTCGCTGTGCAAGGGTTCTGCCTCAGCGCGCAGTAGCTCCATAAATTCGGAACTGATGGTGCGGTCGGGCTCGAAGGACCATGGACATTGAAGGGAACACATGCCACCGGTCAATTGCATCTCCGCAGGTAGGGGGATCAAAGTGGGCTGAGCCAAAGGCGTTTGGGCTGTGGCGCGGGAAGCCAATAGGATGAGTAGGGCAAGGGTGAAACGCATGGTGGTAAAGGTGCGGATGTTCGAGTTTAAGAAGACCACGGAGGCACAGGGGCACAGAGGTCTCGAGTCCGGAGTCGGAGAACATCCTCCCGAATTCCATCGGGACAGCGATCACTCTTCGCTGATCACCACTTGCATTCTCCGCGTCTCCGCGCCTCAGCGGCTAATTACCGCCTCCGTGTCTCTATCCCTCGAACGTAAATGTCAGCACCCACGTCTTCGTCCGCAGGCTCTGCAGCGGAGTGCTGAAGCGTGTGCCATCATCCACCAACACGTTGGGGAAGCCGATGCCGGTCTTCAGTTCGATACCGAACTTGAAATAGGGGAGGAACATGTCGATGCCACCGCCTACTTCAGCGCCGTAATCGTACTTGTTCAACTTCACCACAATGTCCTCATCAATGCTGTTGTCCACGTCCCTCTGGCTGGCCATGTCGATGCCGAACTTGCCACCGCCGATCACATATACCGCGAAGTTGTTGATCCGGTCACTGCGAAATTTCAGTAGCAACGGAAATTCCAGATAGGTGCTCTCGATCGGCTTTTGGAAGCTGGCGATCTTACCGTCGGGCTTGCGGAAGGAATACTTCAGGATGCGGTCCTCAAAGGCGAGCGTGGGCAGGAAGCGCAGGCTGAAGTTGTTGCTCATGTTCAGCGAGGCCACGATGCCCAGGTTGAAGCCGGGTTGCTTCACGTGATCGATCACCAGCACGGAATCCGCGAAGGGTGCCGACGGCTTCAGCGTCATGAAGAAGTCGCTGGTGTTGTAGCTCAGCAAGAAGCCGAAATGGAACCGGCGCAGATCGAAATTCGGCAGGTTCTCCACTTTCACACCAGGACGCTGGGCAGTGGCCGGAGCCGCGAGGCAGAGCGCAAATAGCGGCAGTAGCAGAAAATGGAACTTGCGGATGCGCATAGGTGAGTGCAACGAAAATAGCGGACGATTCGTGCGTGGGTTCATTTTCGCGCCGTGTACAGCGTGGCCACGCCGAAGGTGAGCAACCGGGAACGGATCTCCTTCAGCCCAGCGCCAGCCAAGATCCCCTCGAAAGCTGTTCCTTGTGGGAAGGCATCCACGCTCTCGGGCAGGTAGGTGTAGGCCGCATTATCCTTGCTCACCAAGCGGCCGATCAGCGGCATCACGTTGTGGAAGTAGAAGCGGAACAATTGCTTGAACGGGGCCCGTTTCGGGGTGCTGAATTCCAGCACGAACAACCTGCCGCCCGGACGCAGGACGCGCACCATGCCGGCAATGCCTTTGGGCAGGTCCTCGAAGTTCCGCACGCCAAAGGCCACGGTGATCGCATCGAAAGTATTGTCATCAAACGGCATGGTCGCCGCATCGGCCTGCACCAGCTCGATCCGGTGCGATAAACCCGCCTTTTCCACTTTGGTGCGGCCAAAGGAGAGCATGCCTGCGGAGATGTCCGCGCCGGTGACATGCTTGGCCACTTTGCTGCCCATGATGGCGAGGTCAGCCGTGCCGGTGGCTACGTCCAGCAAGCGGTCCACGGGTTCCTTGCCTACGCCACGGATCACTTTCCGCCGCCAGCTTTGGTCGGTGCCCAGTGAGCACAGGCGGTTCAAGAGGTCGTATTTCGGCGAGATCCGGTCGAACATCTGTTCCACCTGTTCGCGCTTGGAACCCTCGCTGTCGTATGGTTTTACTATCATGGTCATCAGGCTGGTGTTCCCAGCCCCAAGCGTTCGGCTTCGGCAAGAAGGGCTACGGGATCCACCGGTACCACGCCCACGTGTTCGCAGACCAGCCCTCCGGCGAGGTTGGCCCAGGCAGCGATCTCCGGAAGGGGCAGACCCAAGGCCAGGCAGAGGGACGCCACGGAGATCACCGTATCGCCCGCACCGCTTACATCAGCAATGCTGCGACGGTGTGCCGGGATCATCGTTTCACGTCCATCGCGATGGGCGTACACACCATGTTCGCTCAGCGTGATCAAGGAGGCTTTGTTGGCTAAACGCGCTTCCAGCAATCGCACAGCACCGCGCACGGCATCCATGTCGCCGTTTGGAATATCCACTTTCAATCCGTCGCGTAATTCCTTCAGGTTCGGCTTGAAAAGGTCCACCTCGCGGTAGTCGAAGAAGTGCCTACGCTTCGGGTCCACTGACTGAGGAATGCCGAGTCGCTGGGCTTCAGCGATCAGGCCGCTGATCACGCCGGGGGTAAGCACGCCCTTGTCGTAATCCTCGAAGATCAGTACAGCAGGCTTCGTGCGCCTCATCAGTTCGATCACGTGGTGGAGGAAGGTGCGCTCCTCTTCGCTGGCGAGGTCGTTCTCGATCTCTTCATCCACCCGCACCACATGCTGGCCTCCACTGATGACGCGGGTCTTTACCGTGGTCTTCCGGCTGGCCATCCGCAGCAAGCCATCCGTGGGAAGGTCCTGTTCAGCAAAAATGGAATCCAGGTCATCGGCATATGAATCGGTGCCGGTAACGCTGGCGACGATGGCTTTTGCACCCAATGCGCGCAGGTTCAGCGCTACGTTGGCCGCGCCACCCAAGCGGGCGCTGCGGCGGGTCACTTGCACCACGGGTACAGGTGCCTCCGGGCTGATGCGGTCCACGCGGCCCCAGAGGTAGGCATCCAGCATCACGTCGCCCACCACCATGGCAGTGATGCCGCCGAAGCCGTTGATGATCTCCTTCGGGCTCATGTGTTTGCTCACTTTTGGCCCAGTTCGGCCACCGCCTTTGCGATGCGGCTAATGGCTTCGGTGAGCAGTGCGTCGCTGGTTGCATAGCTGATGCGCACGGTGTTCGGGGCACCGAAGGAATCGCCTTCCACCAAGCTCACTCCGGCATGTTCCAGCAGGTACATGGAGAGGTCGGAGCTGGTGCGGATGTCGCCTACGAGGCTCTTGGAAACATCGGGAAGCACGTAGAATGCGCCTTGTGGCTTGTTGCAGCGCCAGCCCGGGACTTGCTCGAGGCCCTTCAGCACGAGGTCCCGACGACGCATGAAATCCTTCCGCAGGTTCTGTATCAGGGCGGGGTCCGCTTCCACGCAGGCCTTGGCCACGCGCTGTGCGATGCCGTTGGCACCGCTGGTGAACTGGCCTTGGATCTTGTTGGCCGCTTGGATCACTCCTTTCGGTGCGCCGATGTAGCCGATGCGCCAGCCGGTGAGTGCGAAGGCCTTGGAAATGCCGTTCACTGTGATGGTGCGCTCCAGCATGCCCGGTATCGTGCCGATGGAGCGGTGAATGCCGTCGAATACGATGTGCTCATAGATCTCGTCGCTGATCACATAGAGGTCGGGCCACTTCAGTACTACCGCTGCCAGTTCCTCCAACTCGGCCATGGTAAGCACGGAGCCGCTCGGGTTGCAGGGCGAACTGAACATCAGCAGGCGGGTGCGTGGGGTGATCGCGGCGGCGATGCGCTCGATGGGTGGCTTGTAGTCCTCTTCCAGCGTGCTGGGAACCAGTACAGGCGTGGCTCCGGTGAAGCGCACCTGTTCGGCATAGCTCACCCAGAACGGGGCAGGGATCACCACTTCATCGCCGGGGCCGACCAGCGACACCACCACGTTCATGATGGATTGCTTGGCACCGGTGCTCACCATCACCTGGTCGGGAGCGTAGTTCAGTCCGTTGTCGCGCTTGAATTTTTCCGAGATGGCCGCACGCACATCGGGGTAGCCCATCACCGGCGGGTACTTGTTCCATTTGTTGTCGCTGATGGCTTTTTGGGCGGCCTCGATGGCGAAGGCGGGCGGATCCTGATCGGGTTCGCCGAGGCTGAGGTCGACCACATCCTTGCCGGCGGCACGCATCTCGCGACAGCGTTGGGCCATCAGCAAGGTGGCGGACTCGGACATGGAACTGACAACGGGGGAGAGACGCATGGGATAAGTTCTGTTTCAGGGATAATGCCGCAAGTGGCAGCGCAATAGGCCGCGAAATTAGCCCTTGGCCCGGATGAAGTGCCTATCTGATGCGGAACTGATAACAGGCATACGTGGGATCACTACTTCCGCCCGAACTTCGCACGCAAACCTTCCCACATGACCGGTGATCAATTCTACCAAGTGCTCTTGGCCCTGTTGCCTTCCATCGTGGTGTTCCTCACGGCGTTCTACCTGTTGCGCCAGTTCCTCGGCTCCCGTTCGCGCGAAGCGAACCAGCTGATGATGGCGGAAGCGAAACGCGAGGACCGCAAACACACGCTGCCCTTGCGCTTGCAGGCCTACGAGCGGCTCACGCTGTTCCTCGAGCGCATCGCACCCGGCACGTTGGTATTCCGGGTACACAAGAACAACATGACGGCCCGCATGTTCCACGCCGAGCTGTTGGCCACGGTCCGCGAGGAATTCGAGCACAACGTCACCCAGCAGATCTACGTGAGCGAAAGAGCATGGCAGCAGGTGAAAATGGCCAAGGAGGAAACATTCCGCATCATCAACATCGCCGCGGAAGGCATCCCCGAAGGAGCCAACGGCACCGCACTCAGCCAGCGGATCTTCGAAACGGCCTCCAAGCTTTCGCACCTGCCCACGCAGCAAGCCATCTTGGCACTGAAGGAAGAGGTGAGGAAGTTGTTTTGAGGAAGGCCACAGAGGCACGGAGACACCGGGTTGCACAGAGAACTGTGAGTGTTGGGCTGAAGAATGATAGCAGGCAAAGGGCAGAGATCACCTGATCCTTCCTCCGTGTTCCTCTGTGCCTCCGTGTCTCTGTGGTGTGTTTTCACTGCACCCGATACTTCCTCAGCAGTTCCTCTGCAGCATCAAAAGGCCCGATCTCCCCGGCACGTACCCGCGCTTCCAGCTCCGGTAGAAGCTTTTCCACCACGTCTGCGCTGTAAAAGTCTTCAATGAGCGCTTCCTCGATCGTGGAGCGCATCCACCACTGGTCCTGATCGCGGCGACGCAGGTGTTGATGGCCGCTCTTCATGTCACGGGCGGCGACTTCCTCCAGCGCCTTGGCCAACTCTGGAATGCCTTTGCCTGTGGTAGCGGAGCATAGCAGCACCGGAGCGCGTTGGCCATTGTCGCGGGGCGGGAGCAGGGAGATGGCCTGGCGCAGATCCATGGCCGCCCGCTGGTTGCGCTGGTCGTTGTCGCCATCCGTCTTGGTGATCGCGATGATGTCCGCAGCTTCCATGATGCCCCGCTTGATGCCTTGTAAACTGTCGCCGGCCCCGCCGATCATCAACAGTAGGTTCAGGTCGGTCAGGTGGTCCACGGCGGCTTCGCTTTGGCCCACGCCCACGGTCTCTATCAGGATGCGATCATAACCAGCGGCTTCGCAGAGGATCATCGCTTCGCGCGTGCGACGGGCCACGCCACCCAGTGTGCCACTGGAGGGGCTTGGCCGGATGAAGGCATTCGCTTCTCCCGCCAGTCGCTCCATGCGCGTCTTGTCACCCAGAATGCTGCCTCCGCCGCGTGTGCTACTCGGATCGATGGCGAGTACCGCTACGCGATGTCCTTCCTCGATCAAATGACTTCCCAGCGTATCGATCAAGGTGCTTTTGCCCACACCCGGGATCCCGGTAACGCCGATGCGCACGGATGGCTTGATCTCCTTCAGCGCAGCCCTTATCAGTGCGTGGGCCATCGGCCGGTCGCTTGCACGGGTGCTTTCCACCAAGGTGATCGCCCGGGCCAAGGCCACCCGGTCGCCAGCGCGCAACGGCACCAGCAGTTCATTCACTTCAGGGTGCAGCTCATCGCTCATGCTCCGCCTCGATAAATGTTCACCCATTGCTTATCCCCCATATCCCGCAGCAGGCGGAACATCTCGGGGCCAATGATCAATCCGGTGGTGTACTTCAGGCCGTATTCGCTGAGGATCTCCAGCTGGCGCGGGCTCGGGGCCAATGGCTTTTCGCTCCAGCCTTTCGATGTGCGTTGGCCTTGATCCACCTTCAAGGGGTATTCCCAGTAGCGCAACTTCCAGAGGTCGCTCAAGGTGCTGCAATCCGTGAGGAAACCCATGGCCGCGCTATCGGGTGGGAGGGTGCATTGCTTCACATCGTACTTGCGGAACAGGTCATCCGCATCCGTGTTCGCCGGGCTGAAGGCACGGCCTTGTGCCTGGCGGATGAAGTTCTCCCGCGACAAAGGCCGGCTCTCCACCACTTGCCCATCCCGCACCTTCACTATGAAGAGGCAGAACAGCTGCCCATCGGTGGAGGGGGAAAGGCTTAGGGCGAATTGTTGCTCCGCAGGATTTTGTGCGATCAGCGGAAGCGAAAGGCAGCAGACGAGCAGGGCGATGAGCAGGCGCATGGCGTTGGCGAATGTACCGATGCGGGCTTGTCCGCGGAGAGGACCATCACTTACCGGGCTTCGACTTGGTGGCTTCCTTCACATCCTTTACCGCGCTCTGTGCAGTCTTCAACGCTCCCGGAAGGACGGTCTCCATCATCCCTTCGCGCAGTCCCCGCCACATATAGTTGAAGATCTGTTTGTCCTTCACGCGTTCCACCGTGAAGTCGCCGTGTCGGAAGTTGCCGCTGTCGCGCAGGTTCTTGGTATGGATCAGCTGGTTCACCAGGAAGCTCTTCAGCAGGTTCTTGTCCCGGCTGCCATCGCGCTTGCCAATGCTCAGCTTCAGATCGGCGTATTCGATATCCACCCGGCCATGGCCGTTGTTCTCATTGGCATCGAAGGTGTAATCGAGGCCGCCGATGGTGCCGCCGGTGGTGCGCACCAGCAGCAGGTGGTTGGTCATGGCATTGAAGACCGTGAAGGGCAGAGCGCCGATCTTGGCCTTCACACTGAAATGATCGGAGCTGTCGAAGATGGCCGTGCGGAAGTCGAAGTGGACCGGGGCGTTGCCATAAACCTTTGCCGTGGCCACCAAGTGTACCTCGGGCTTCTCTTCCGGATGGGTCGTGCAGATCCCGTGGGTCACGGAATTGATGTCGGTGAATTCCACTTTGCCGAAGCTGGAGGTGATGGTGTCCTTCTCGAAGTATTCCACGTTGAGGCGCTCCACCACAAGGCTATCCAAGCAGACCGTGATGGGCAGGGAGCGCAGCACCCGTGCCGGTAGTGGTTTGTTCTTGAATGTGGCATCCCGCATGGTCTTGTCGCGGAAATCATGCACATCGGTCCCGCTGATGCGAAGTTCTCCCGCACGCAAGGAATGTTCGTTGAGCAGTGCCGCCAAGTCCAAGCCACGGAAGCCGATGAAGTCGGAAGTAAAGGTGGTGAGGTCCGTCTCAAAGGGAAGCACTTGGCCATATTCGTGAGGGCCCTTTTGGGAAGTGAGCGCGATGTTGCTCAGGAACAACATGCTGTCCGGGTGACCCACTTCCAACCGAGCGACCCGAAGATCATAGAGCGGAGGAAGGCTGGCGTGGATGCTGTCAAGCTTGGCTCTGGCGAAGGAAAAGGTGAGCGAGAAGGGGTGCTTCCCGTGGGGAAGTTCCGCCCGCAGCCCACGCGCATGAAGGTCGAGTTGTTGCAGTTCCGCACGGGGGCGATCCGGCCGCACGTTGCGCCATTGCAGTGAGCTACTATCCACGCGCACACTGTCCAGTCGAATGCTGTTGATCAAGTTCTTCGGGCCATCGCTCGCTTCAGGATCATCCATGGCATGCGATTCCCGATCGCTGGTGATCAGTTGCAAGTTCGCTCCCTGGATGGCCAGTGTCTGCACGTCGATGGTCCTTCGCATCAGCAGCTTCCATATGGATAGGCCCTTCACGGCGATCCGGTCCACGCTTCCGGCTATCAGCACCTGTCGACCATAGGTCCAAGAGGTATCTGCACTGTCGATCTGTTGTTCAATACGCAGGTCGCTCCAAATGATGTCACCCGGAAGCAATTCGATACCCACATTGCCAATGGCGATGCGGCTTCGCGGGCCGGCAGCTTGCTCCATGATGTGCAGACTACGATCACGTATGATCCGCGCCAGCAGATCCGGGCCGAAGAGCACCACCACACCAAGCAACAAAAGCACGAGCGTAAGAACGTACCAGCGGGTGCGATGGGGGATTGCCATGTGTTCGGGTTAGCGCGCGGTCACAAGGCAAGCTGGTGGGCTTACTTCAAGGGGGTGAGCCGAGAGTAGATGACCGAATCAACGAACACACCATGAGACCGAAAGTTCTCCTTGAAGTGCCCCTCCTTCACGAAACCGTTCCGTTCGAGCACTTGGATAGAGGAGCGATTGTCCGGTGTTACGGAAGCTTCCACACTGTGCAGACCCATTACCCGGAAGCCGTGTTCCATGACGGCCGCCACGGCTTCGCTCATCAGACCTTGTCCCCACAGGTCCGGGTGCAGGGCATAGCCGATCTCGGCCCGGTCATGCTCCTTGATGATGCGCCAGAAGCCGATGTACCCCATCACCTTGTCGGATCCCTTTACCGTGATGCCCCACATGATGGATTCGTTCCGGAGCGCGGCCTGGCGGAATTCCCGGACCATCAGCCGTGCCTCATCGGTATGCGTGTTCAGTGGCTTGGGAATGAAGCGCATCACCTCGGGGTTTGATCGAAGTAGAAAGACCGCAGGCGCATCCGCATCCACGAGTTCGCGCAAGATCAATCGGGGAGTGGACAGCTTCGGAATGTGCGTGAGGTCCAGGCGCAGCATAGCGCGCAAGGTAATTCGCCCGCACGGCTGTCGACCTTTGGAAATCGGGGTGATCAGTAGCTTGGCCCCAATGATCGGATCGAATTCAGTAGTGCGCAGGGGTGTTCTGGGATTGGCGGCCCTGGTCCTTTTTACAGGTGCCGTGCAGGCCACGGAGTATGTAGTGCCGGCCACCGGCGATGTGGGCAAGTGGTTCGCCGAACTGCCGAAGGATGCTACTTCGGTGGTGTTTTCCTCCGCTGAGAAATACCACAGCAGCGGGGATATCGTGCTCCCGCTCAAGCAGCTTTTGGTGATCGATGGCAAAGGATGCCGATTGACCCTGGGAGCCAACTCCAACGGCTTCACGTATCCCATCAACAACATGAAGGAGGCGATGGAGCGGACCAGCTGCCGTTACGTGATCAAGGATTTCGCGGCGATCACCGGCGGGAAGAAGGCCATCGACCTGAAGGCCACCTTGGGCAGCATCGTGGAGAATTGCGAGCTGGCGTCCCAGACCGAAGCAGCGATCGATCTGCGCTTTTGCCTCTTGTCACGCCTGAGCAACATCCGGGTGACGAATCCAGGAGACAAGGGCATTGTGCTTCGCCAAGGGGATTGGGCAGGTGCCTCCGGTACCAATAGCCAGAGCAATAGCAGTGTGCTGGAACAGTGCCGGGTGTACTGCGCGAAGACCACCACGGCGGCCTTCACCATCCTCAACAGCGGCGGGGTGCGCATGACCGATTGTGTGTCCGAGGGATCTCCGTGTGATTATGACATTTTCCTCAGCGCCACCTTGGATGGCGACGAGAGCCGCCCGGCAAGCAATCCGGTGGTGAAGTCCTTCATGCTTTCGAACTTCCATGTGGAGCATGCGGTGCGGAAGGCCTCCATCTACGTGAACATGCCCTCCAAGGCGGCTGTGAATTTGTCCAACGTGTATTGGAACGGCCCCCAGAAAGCACCGGTGATCCTCTACACGCTGGGCCAAGTGAATATTTCCGATATCGGATGGTGGGGCAAGGGCAATTACATCGGTACCCGGATCAATGCACCACGGATCAACATC
Organism: Cryomorpha ignava; assembly: GCA_040391235.1. Lineage (GTDB taxonomy): Bacteria > Bacteroidota > Bacteroidia > Flavobacteriales_F > PHOS-HE28 > PHOS-HE28. The sequence continues at coordinate 168,606 of JBEBYG010000001.1, read as the reverse complement.
GATGCTGCACACAGCGACATGGAAGTTGGCGATGGCAAGACCGTGAAGGACAACAAGGCGGGGATCCTCCGGCTGGTGGATCCCATCCCGGGGAATACTCAGCTGCAACTGAACTACGTGCGGATCCGATCGAAGTCGATGTGAGCGGCACCACGTGCGCCTTAGTGGGCCACGAAGAGTTTTGAACTCAGCATGCCGTCGTTGGTGAAGATCGATACATGGTAGGTACCCGCAGCGAATTGCGCAGTGTTGAAGCGTTCGGGCACCCGTCCCTCCCAGATCCGCACCACGCGGCCATTCGCGTCAGCGATCACCATGCGCGTCGCATCCGTCCTGTTTTCCATCTGCACGTATACCACGTCATTCGTGGGGTTCGGGTAAAGCGAGAGGGTCTGTTGTGAAGGTGCAACCGCGTGCAGGGCCGTGATAAGGTCCCCGCCGTACTTCGCAACAAAGCCGTTCATTCCGTTGGGAGTGAAGATGGAATCAGTGGGTTGCTGCGGATCGAAAAGGCCCCAATAACCGAAGCCGCCGGTGACGAAAACGTTCCCTTGGTTGTCCGTGCAAACGCCATTGGCCGTGTCGAATACCTCACCTGCATCGATGGAGATCGCCCAGATGAGCTGGCCGTCCGGCGTGTACTTGCCCAAGTATAGGTCGTTCGCCAAGCTGGGGGTCAGGTCATAGGTGCCGGAACCGGGGTCCATGTCCAGCGGGTTCGCGAAATAGGCGCCAGTGATAAAGACGTTACCGATGCTGTCGATGCCGATATCCGAAACGCCGTCGAAGTGGTTGTTGCCCTGCACGCTGTTGGCCCAGAGCGTAGTACCCGCGGTGTCCAACTTCGCATAGTAGTTGTTCGAGTTGTTGCTACTACCCAAGGCCACCAAGGTTTGCGTGCCAGAGGCTAAGGGGAAGGAAATGCTGTTCTGGTAAGAGCCGGTGATAAAGAGATGCCCTTGCCGATCGGAGAGCACCACTTCGGCGCCCTCGTTCCCTGTGCCGCCGATGCTTTTGGCCCAGATCAAGGTACCCGCCGTATCATACTTGCAGAGAAAGGCGTCGTTTCCTCCAGCGCTGGTGAGGGAGAAGTCAGTTGCAGAAGGATCAAAGTCCGTAGTGCCGGAGAACGAGCCGTGGATGTAGATATCGCCCGCACCGCCGCAAGCGATCGACCGGGAGTTCTGTGCTCCGGCTCCTTGGATCCCTTTGGCCCAAAGGAAATTTCCATCAGGATCCAGCTTCGCGAAATAGCTGTCCCAGCCTCCCGAGGTGTTCGTAATGGTGATGGGGTTTGTTCCGGCCCCGAAGCGCACGGTCTGGCTCATCCAGCCCGTGATGTAGATGTTGCCCACTTCATCGAAGTCCACGCCGTAGGTCTCATCATGTCCGGCGCCGCCGATGCGCTGCACCCAATGGAACTGGCCGCTGGTGTCGTACATCGCCACAAAACCGTCCGTGCTTCCCGCTGAAGTGAAAGCCGTGGTATCCACGCCGGGATCCCAATCGAAATAACTGTCGAAGCGCCCTGCGATCAAGAGGTGTCCCTGTTGGTCCAGCTTCAGGCATTTCGGGATCTCCGTTCCGCTGCCGCCCACGGCCACGTGCCACACATACTCCCCGTTCGAAGTGTACTTCACCAAGTAGATGTCGCCGTTGATTCCACCGTTAACGCTGTTGAATGCCTGGCCCGGTCCTGGATCGAAGTCGGCCAAGCCGTTCACATTGCCGCAGACATACACGTTGTTATCAGCATCGCAGACCATGGCCATGCCGCGCGCGGCGGCACCTTCGATGGGGGCAACCCATTGGAAGGCCTGTGCTGTTGCGTGGCCGAAGTAGATCACTCCGGGAAGCAATAGGAGCGTGCGGAGGATAGGGGCGAAGGTTCGCTTCATGGCCGCGAAGATGAGACGGGGAGGTAGAAAACAGAGGGTGCTCTCCGCATCGGAGGTTCCGCCGGCCGGGATCACCCGTGATACACCCGTGAGCCCACGATCAACCCTTCGCGCACCTCCAGCAATTCGCCCACGATCAGGTCTTCTTCACCCTCCACATGCCGGATGTATTCCATGAACACGGCCTCCTCACCGGCCAGCCAGTAGGTCCGTTCATAGCGAAGCGTGGGCAGGCGGTTGAAGGCATCCTGCCACCATTGGCGCAAGGCTTCCTTCCCAACGATGTATCCATTCGTCTCCGGTTGGCGCACCTTCAGCTTCGGGCTGTAGTGGCGGGCATCATCGGCGTATAGCGCAAGCAGCTTCTCGAGGTCATGCGCATTGAAGGCGTCGAACCAGGCCTCAGCTATTCGGATCTGTCTGGAAGGGCTCATGTCTGTATGGTCAAATGAGGCGAGCGCGAAATTAAAGTGTGGAAAGATCAGCCCATGTCGTGTCCCGTCCATGCTCGATCCGTCAAACATCTTGCCCGAATTGAATTTTCGGGGCCGAGGATAACGGAGGTACACAGCGAACTACTTTCACAGCTTAACCCATCAAACCCGACCCCTATGGCAACCATGAGCAAAGTGAAGGCAGTTGCGGTCACCGCTTACTGCCACTCTCCCCTCAATCAACCGAAAGGGGGTGTGATCTCCTCGGGTAGTTCCGAGATCAAGTGGGCTGTGAAGGGAACTTATTTGGCGAATAACCACTGTGTAGTGGTAGTGGAGGCGGAGAGCGCACGGGATGGTAAAGGGAGCAGGGTGAATAGCGCTGCATCCGGTGGGATTTTTCCTGAGGGTAAGGAAGGGGTATTCTGTGAGATCACCCTGGAGGCGGATGACCCGGACAATTGGAAGCTCGCTGTAGCGACCGGCAAGGATCAAGTGGCGAACAAGGAATTGATATTCCAGGGAGGAACGGGACGTAGAGCACGTTAGGTACCATGGGTTCATGGCGATTCGGATCCACGGCTCTTGCCATCGCATGCTTTTTATCGTTCTGTCATGGGGAAGCTCTTCCCAAGGAACGATCGAAGGCATGGGCGGATAGCACCTTATCCGTGCTCAAGCAGAACCTGGCCCGAATACCGGAGTCCACGATCGCCACTACCGGGATCCTGTCGAGCATCTTCTCGGCCAAGAGGGATTATTGCGCATTGGCAGATGTGAACGCATTGCGGAGTACGAGCTTCGCCGACCTTGGATCGCTGGACTCGGCATTGGCCTGTGCGCACCGGGCTTTGCAAGGTTTTCAGCCGGGCTGCGACAGCTTGGTGTTCATGCGGGGCCAAGTAGCCCTGAGTTATGTGTACCTCGCGTTGGGTGAATACCCGCGAGTAGACTCCATTTGCACGGGCGGATTGAAGCGCTGGAGCCCATCGTGGCACCCCACCGTTCTGCGCCACGCTTTACTGACCAACAAGGCCATTGCTGCAGCCCGTCAGGGCGACTTCCCCACCGCTGAGGTCGTGTTCCGGAGCATTCTTCAGTTGGCCACGGAAGAGGGCGTGCAACAGGATATGGATGATGCGATCGCCAACCTCGGAGTGGTCAAATCCTTTCGGGGGCAGATCGATAGCGCGGAATTCTACTACCGCATGGCGTTGGCCAATGCCCTTGCTCGTGGGCACAACGGTCGTATCGCACAGGGCTATAATAACCTCGCCGGATTGGCCAATGAAAAAAAGGAGCACAGGAGAGCGATCGGCCTGCTGGATTCCGCAATGACCTATGCGCTCGCTGCCAAAGACCTGTCCACCCGGGCGATCATCCATTCACAGTTGGCCAGGAATTATGAGGAACTCGGGGATTATGAGAACGCCTACGAGCAATCGAAACTCCGGTATTTCCTGAATGACAGCCTACTGAACGAGGAGAAGATGAAGAGCCTGACGGAGATGCAGGCGAAGTACGAGAATGCCAAACAGGACAAGGAGATCAGCTCCCTCCGGGCAGAAGCGCTCCAAGCAGAGCTGGACAAGGCACAAGTGAAACGCGCGAAGAACATATTCCTGTTCATCGCTTTAGGCATCCTCGGCATTGTGGTCGCGCTCTTGAGCCGCTTGCGCTACATCAACCGCACCAGCGTCGCCATGCGCAAGGAGAAGACCATTTCCGAAGAGCTGCTGCACAACATCCTGCCGGAAGAAGTAGCGGATGAGATCAGATCAAAGGGGTATGCGGACGTGCATGAGTTCGAGCGAGCCACGATCCTGTTCACCGATTTCAAGGATTTTACGGAAATGACCGAGCGCATGCATGCACCGCAGCTGGTGGCGGAGATCGACCACTGCTTCAAGGCTTTCGACGGCATTGTGGAAGCGCACGGCATAGAGAAGATCAAGACCATCGGGGATGCTTACATGGCCGCGGGCGGTCTACCGGATGCAAGGAAAGGCAGCCCCTTACAAACCGTGTTGGCAGCACTGGAGATGACGGAGTTCATGGCGGCCTACCAAGCGCAGCGTATTGCACAGGGGCGCATGTACTTCGTGATGCGCACCGGCCTACACACCGGACCCGTGATCGCCGGTATTGTGGGAGTGAAGAAGTACGCCTACGACATCTGGGGCGACACGGTGAACGTGGCCAACCGCATGGAGACCACCAGTGAGGTGGGCAAGGTGAACATCAGCCAGACCACCTATGAGCTGGTAAAGAATGAGCCAAGCTTGCGCTTCACGCCCCGCGGGGCTGTGGATGCCAAGGGAAAGGGCAAGCTCCATATGTATTTCGTGGAGCGGGCTTGAGAAGTTCAAGGCCTGAACACTGAAGGGGCAGGAGGCTGTCCGGTCCAGATCTTTCAAGGTCGGTTGGACCGGATGCCCTTTTCTTTACGCCCCGAAAAACAGGAACCATGGCCATCAGCTGGATCTATCTTCTTATCGCCTCGCTCAGTGAATCCGTCTGGCTCTATGCCGTGAAGGCCATGGATGTGAAGGCGGTGAAGGAGATGGGCTGGGATGGTCTTATCAGCGATCCGTTGCATGCCAAGTCATTGTTGCCGTTCCTGGGTTATGCCGTCTTCGGTGCCGGGAACGTGATCTTCCTGTCCATGAGCATGCGCACCATTCCCGCCAGCACCGCCTTTGCCGTTTGGATGGCGATCGCCTTGATCAGTTCCAAGATGATCGATACGCTGTGGTTTAAACAGCCTGCCAACGGTATGCAGTTGGTGTGGTTCGCCTGCATCATCATCGGAGTCATAGGGCTGAAGCGCAGCCTGTAGTCAGGGTGCGCTCAACGTCTCTGGAAGAGGACCTATAGCTGGTGCTCGCGTGTCTGACTGCCGGAGGCACGGTCGCAAGTACCGTATTACAAAGGGCGAGTTCTACAGCTGCACCCGGAACACCATGGCCGGCGTACCGCGATGCACCGTGTCCTTCTCGAACTGCATGCCATTCCGCTTCGCCACGGCTTGGCTCTTCGCGTTTTCGGGGTCGATCAACGAGATCACCGAAGGTGCCAGTGCATGCTCTTGCGCGAACACTGGACACGCTATCGCCGCTTCAGCCGCATAGCCATGGCCCCAAGCGGAAGGCAGCAGGTGATAGCCGATCTCCAACTCTGCGATGCCGTCCACTTCTTGCGTCAACAGGCCGATCATGCCCACGGGCTTGTTGCTGATGCGTTCGCTCACCACGTTCAAGCACGAACCATCACGAGCGATCCGGTCCAATGATCGTTGTACAAATTCGGTGCAATCCCTTTCGCTCCCCAAAGTGAACGGCATGAAGCGGATGGCCTCGGCGTTGTTCATGTATTCCATCCACCACGAGCGGTCGCCCAGCGAAGGGCGGCGGAAGGTGAGGCGCTCGGTGATGAGGCCTTCGAGGGAAGGGATGGGGAGGGTGAGCATAGGGCAAAGATGTGATGGCTTATGCTGCGATAGCTACAGCGAACTGTGAAGGCTGCCCCATTCAGCCCATGCCATATTGGTAGCGGACATCCTGCTTGCGGATATGCTCCAATATCTCCTCCGAGACATCGGTTCCGCCCAATGAGTTCCCTATGACCGATACGATCGTGGCGATGGGACCCATAATGTGCCACCAGCCGAAGATCATCGATATCAATGTGTAGGGTATACCCTTGAGGATAGCTGTTCTGAGATTTCTCGCGACATGAACCTTGGTCGGTCGAGTGGTGGTGTAGATCAATGCGGAGAGCGTATAATTATAAATGACGAAGCGCTCGCCCAGAAATTGCCGGTTCTTGAACTCCGCCACGCTCATGCGACTAAAGTTGTGCAACACCAGCTCGTCGTGCTCGACGCTTTGAGGCATGGTGATCATGAGGAGGTGATCTTCTACTTGGAGAGCAGAATGGCTATAGCTTGAAACTGAGCGGTATCGTGAAGCGCACTGGAACAGCAGTCCCATCCTCTAAATGACCCGGTTTCCAATCAGGCATTTGTCCGATCACGCGCAGCGCTTCTTCATCCAGCCATTGGTTGGTGCCGCGACGCAAGATCACATTATCGATATGGCCGTCCTTTTCCACGTCAAACTGCACGTAGACCTTTCCTTCGATGCCTTTGTTGAAAGCACTATCGGGATATGCTGTGTTATCTCTCAGCCAAACGTACATGGCATCTTCCCCTCCTGGGAATTCGGGCTGGAAGGCTACTGCAACCAGATCATATACGGTGTCTTTTTTCGCTTCCCCATTCTGCGCATGAGCGAATAACGATGTACAAAGAAGGAGGAGCAGTAGGGTTGGGCGAAGTGCTTTCATACTGCAAGATAGCATGAGAGCGATGACGAGATATGACTAGTCACAGCGGGCCTGACCCGCAGTCCCGGCTCTTTCACTATTCACTCTTCTCTTCCTTCTGGATGGTAGAAGGGCCTCTCTTTCTCTCAGCCAACCCATACCAGTATTGCGCCAGCTCGCTGTCATGAGGAACTCCATCGAAATAGCCTTCATACAGAAAGCCCAAGGCGAACATCGCATCGTGCTGGCCGGCATTGGCGGCCAACGAACACGGATATGGCTGCAAAGCTGGATACATCGATCAGGCGGTAGGTGCTGTCCATCGCCTGAACAGAGCTTGCGGTGTGCCCTTGCCTGTTGTCCATGAAGTAGGAACTCAACAGCTGGATGTGATTTCCATTCCCTCGCAGGATGATGGTATCACAGCTGCGAACGGAGTTGTCGATGACGTTCTGATGGGTCAACCGGTAGGTGTTCCCATCACCCTCGATGATCAATACATCCTTGCTGTCCTTGCTGTTGAAGAACGCATTCAGGTACTCAAGGATCAGCTCATTGTCACTGCCCCGGAAGATCACTTCTGTGCCACCTCCCCCCCAAAGTGCCCATCGGTTCGCCGAACGAAACGATGCGGTTGTTCTGAGGCTCCTTATTGGCGCTGGCTTGTTTCGGAGTGCGCAGCCCTTGGCAACCGAACAGGAAGATCAGGAAGGGGATCCATGCAAGCCCTCGGTTCATGTAAACCCAACGCACGATGGTGTTGGTTTAGCATTTGGGGAGATGCTTCCCAATGCGCTATCGGAAATTCCTAGCACGGGTCGAAAGACTTCTGGGGGGGAACGCTCTTGTTGTGGTGAGCTCCTATGGGTACTGTGCGATGATGTCTTCTTCAGCTTTGTAAAATGGTGCCTGATCATCCTTGTTCCAGATGTCAAGTGCCGCTTCTATCATCCGCTTCATGCCGACATAGTGCAGTTCACTCTCTTCAATGCTGCCCATAAAATGGGTATGGAACATAGCACCATAGATCCCCATGGTGATGGAGTAAGGAGCAATGGCTCCGTCCTTTTCCAATGTTATCCGCGCACCCGCTTCGTGCTCCTCATCATATATGGTCACACCATTCTCCGAACCCGGCTGACCCAGCGTCCGTCCATTGTCAAAAGGATACCATGGTCCAGCGTCTTCCGATCTGAAGACACTTGGCGAGACCTGGCGCTCTTGCTCAGAGATGGACCTTGGCTTTTGCCAATTAGCGAGGAGATCCATGATCCAACTCATGTCTGTTGGTGTGCAGGGTCTCCTTACACTCACTCCTTCACCATCCCCAGCACCGTCTCCACCACATCCTCCACGCTCGGCTTGCTGAAGTAATCGCCATCCGAACCATAAGCTGGGCGATGGGCCTTTGCGGTTAGGGTAACAGGTGCGCTGTCCAACCAGCGATAGCCCCCTTGCACTTGCAGGATCTGTTGCAGGATGTAGGCACTGGCGCCACCGGGCACGTCCTCGTCCACCACCAGCAGGCGGCTCGTCTTCTTCAGGCTTTGCACGATCATGTGCTTGCGGTCGAAGGGGAGGAGGGTGCGTGCGTCGATCATCTCCACGCTGATGCCGAGTTCTTCCAGCTGATCAGCGGCGTGTAGGCAGACGTTGAACGTGCTGCCGTAGCTCACCAGCGTGAGGTCGCTGCCTTCGCGCACCACTTGGGGAATGCCGATGGGCACGGTGAATTCGCCGAGGTTGCTGGGCAGGTGCTCCTTGCTGCGGTAGCCGTTGAGGCATTCGATCACCAAGGCAGGGTCGTCGCTTTGGATCAGTGTATTGTACATGCCGGCGGCTTGCTGCATGTTACGCGGTACGCATACCACAATGCCACGCAGGCTGTTGATGATCATGCCCATGGGGCTGCCGCTGTGCCACACGCCTTCCAAGCGGTGACCGCGGGTGCGCACGATCAGCGGGGCCTTTTGCCCGCCCTTGGTGCGCCACTGCACGGTGGCCAGGTCATCGCTCATGCCTTGCAGGCAGAAGAGCAGGTAGTCCAGGTACTGGATCTCCGCCACGGGCCGCAGGCCGCGCAGGGCCATGCCGATGCCCTGCCCCAGGATGGTGGCCTCGCGGATGCCCACGTCGCTCACGCGCAGCTCGCCGAAGCGCGCCTGCATGCCTTCCATGCCCTGGTTCACGTCGCCGATCTTGCCGGTGTCCTCGCCGAAGGTGAGCAGGAGGGGGTTCTTTTCGAAGAGGGCTGCGAAGTTGTCGCGGATGATCAGGCGGCCGTCCACTTCCTCGCCGTCGGCATATTCGGCGGGCACTTCCGCCACGTGCAGGCAGCTGTTCGCGCTCTGGCTGTACAGGTGGCTGCCGTAGTGCTGGGCGTTGGCGGCGCGGGCTGCTTCGGTCCACGCACGCAGTGCTTCGATGGCGCTGCCCTGCGCGGCGCCGGTCTGGGCCAATGCCTGGCGCGCTGCGGACACGATGCCCTTGCGGCCGGGGTCCAAGGCGGTGCGGAGCGCCTCCGCCACGGCCTTGCTTTCCGCCGTGCCCAGGGCCTCGATCAGGTCCGCCGCTTCCTTGCGCTCGGCCTCGATGGGCGCGGTGAAGGCGGCCCAGGCCGCTTTCTGGGCGGCACGTACCTCGGCCTTGGCCTGCGCCTGCACGGCGTCCAGCTCGGCGGCCGTGGCAATGGGGTTGCCGCCCGGCTTGAAGGCGAGGATGAACTCCCGGAAGCGCACGTTGCAGTCCGCGGTCTTGTACCACTCCAGCAGTTCCTTGCTCTTGTAGCGTTCGTGGCTACCGCTGGTGCTGTGTCCTTGGGGCTGTGTTATTTCCTCCACGTGGATCAGGCAGGGGACGTGCTCCTCCCGGCATTGCCCAATGGCCTGTTCGTAGGTCTTGTTCAAGCCGGCATAATCCCAGCCCTTCACCTTATGGATCCGGATCCCGTTGGTGTTCTCTTGCTTCTCAAAACCTTGGAGCAGCTTGCTGATGCTGCCTTTGGTGGTCTGGAATTCCTTGCTCACGCTGATCCCCCAGCCATCGTCCCACACGCTCATGGCCATGGGCACTTGCAGTACACCGGCTGCATTCATCGTTTCCCAGAACAGCCCTTCGCTGGTGCTGGCATCACCAATGGTTCCGAAGGCGACCTCGTTGCCATGGTCGCTGAAGTGGGTGTAGCTCTGCAGCGCCTTGTTCTGCCGGAACATCTTGCTGGCTTGTGCGAGGCCGAGCAGCCGTGGCATCTGGCCAGCGGTGGGGGAGATATCCGGACTGGAGTTGTATTGCTCGGCGAGGTTCTTCCAATTACCATCGGCATCGAGGCTGCGGGTGGCGAAGTGGCCGTTCATCTGGCGGCCAGCGCTGGCGGGTTCAGCAACCACATCGGCATGGGCATAAAGTTGGGCGAACCACTCTTGCACGGTGAGCTCGCCGATGGCGAACATGAAGGTCATATCGCGGTAGTAACCGCTGCGCCAATCGCCGGGGCGGAATTGCTTGGCCATGCATACCTGCGCGAGTTCCTTGCCATCGCCGAAGATGCCGAACTTGGCCTTTCCGGTGAGCACTTCCTTGCGACCCAAGAGGCTGGCTTCGCGGCTAAGGCATACCAAGGTGTAGTCACGAAGGATCTCTTCCTTCAGCTCGTCCAAGGTGATGGATGCTTCCGCGGGAGATGTTTTGGTAGAGGACATGGGAATAAAAATGCGTTCGTCGCGAAGGTAGCGCGTGAGCACGAACAGGACCGGTCGGACATGGCATTTCCACTTCTTTCACATTCGCCAATTCGACTTTTTCCCAAGGTGGAAGCGGGATGCTCATGGGTGTTCGTCTTTGTCGTGCGGAGTGAATGGTGCACCTCCATGGCTCGGTTGACCAAGGAAGGACTGGTTCCGGGAGCACCAGTTTCGCACCGGCTGGAAAACCATATCGCCGTGGATTTGTTCCCGTCCAAAATGATCACCTATTAAAGATGAAGAAGTTTCTGTTCCTCTTGGCATTAACAACCTTCTGGTCCTGCACGGAACGATCGGTGTTCGACGATCCCAAGCCAATGAACCCGGACAACCTGCCACATGTGGAGCAGGTAATGGTGCCGCCGCCTAACCTACCGGAGCATGATCAAGTGGCCAAGGGAGGTCCCGTGGTAGTGGAAGTGCGGCTGACCGTGGAAGAGAAGCAGGTGAAGATCGATCCCATCACCACCTTCTGGCAGCTCACATTCAACGGCTCCGTGCCGGCTCCGATCATTGTGGCACACGAGGGGGATTATGTGCAGGTGACCTTGGTGAATCCCACGACGAACCGGATGATGCACAACTTGGACTTCCACGCTGCCACCGGTGCCATGGGAGGAGGGGACCTTACCGAAGTGGCCCCGGGACAGGAGGCTACCCTGCGCTTCCGGGTTACCAAGCCGGGGGTCTTTGTATACCACTGTGCTCCGGGGGGTGCCATGGTGCCCATCCACGTGGCCTCCGGTATGAACGGTGCCATCATGGTGCTTCCCCGCAATGGATTGACCGATGAGAACGGGAAGCGGGTAACGTACGATCGCGCTTACTACGTGGTGGAGCAGGACTATTACATCCCAAAGGATGAACAAGGAAAATTCAAGGTGTATGATACACCTGCTGAAGGGTTCGCGGACATGATCCAGGTGATGAAGACGCTCACGCCCACGCACATTATGCTGAACGGGAAGGCAGGTGCGCTCCTGAACGAGAATGCCATGCTGGCCGATGTGGGGCAAAAGGTGCTCTTTGTAACGGCCTCCTGCAATCTCGATGCACGCTTCCACATCATCGGTGGCCACGCCGACCTGGTCTGGGATGGTGGGTCCTTCAATGATTGCCCCTCCACGAACTTTGAAACGTGGCCTGTAGCCGGAGGGTCAGCGGTTGCGGCCCTGTATCAGTTCCGCCAACCCGGCACCTATGCTTTCGTGGACCACGAGCTGATCAAAGCGCTCATTTTCAATGCGGTTGGCCAGGTAAAGGTGAGCGGTGAATGGAACAACGACCTGATGGAACAAGTTGCCAAACCGCATGCATCGGAATGAACTAGCTCCGGAAAACACTTCCCCGAACAGCGAGAACAGATGTGCTTTTGATCTGTTCCATTTGTAGGACGGGGAAATTCGCAGAACTTCGTCCCGTGGGAATAACCCCGTAATCCAAAAATCCAACATCAGCCATGCAGACAACCTTTTCACTCCGCCGTTCATTTTTGCCATTGAGCATCGCCTTGCTGGTGGCAGCATGCAGCAGCGATACCCCAAAAGAGGCACCCCCGTCTGAAACTCCAAAGGCAGCGGCAGCGGTGGCGGACAAGGCTCCGGCAACCGAAGCTTACCCAGCTGGCTTCATCACCGCGGGTGACATCACGTTGGGTAAGGATATCGACCAAGGCATGATCACCGAAGCCAAGAAGATATTCGATGCCAAGTGCCATGTATGCCACGGCTTGGGCACCGAGAAGGTGGTCGGCCCCGGTTGGAAGGGTGTGATCAACCAGCGCAAGCCGGAATGGATCATGAACATGATGCTCCACACCCAATGGATGGTGGAGAATGATGCCGACGCACAGGCTTTGGTGGAAGAGACCAAGACGGTGATGCCCGACCAAGAGCTTACCAAGGACCAGGCCCGCGCAATGCTGGAGCTGATCCGCTCCCTCTGATCCAACCATCTCAGTTGCTTATTGAAAGGGCCGACACGGATGACGTGTCGGCCCTTTTTTCATGGTGCATACGGGTGGAAACCCGGCAATCCGGTTTAACTGCTCTGCACCTCCATACTTGCCAACCTCCGGCGGTTCCACCAGGAATGGGCCAACAGCACGAACACACCGATCGGCAAGAGCAGCGAAACACCGAAGATGATGCCGTAATATCCGGGCATCATGCCCATGCGGAACCAGAACATGCTGCCCTGCAGGAAGAGAACGGCTTCACTGATCAGCAGCCCAGCTGTGAAGATGGATAGGCCCACCCGCGCCACATTGGAGGTGCTTACGAACCAGCCCTTGGTCAATGCCATAGCGAAGAGCATCATGCTGATGGCACCCAAGGTGTTGAGGTGAATGAAGCCGATGACGAAATTGCGAACCGTGAAGGCCATGATGGCTACCTCAGGGATGGCCACCGCGGCTTGCATCACCACCTTGAGGCCCATACCGATAAGCGAGTAAGTGACACAGCGCCAAGCCCATAGAGGCGCCTTGTCCATCAGCATCTTCTGGGCTTTCAAGATGGCCTTCGCAGTGCGCCAGCCGGCCCATAATTGGAGCGCTACACCCACTGAGTTTACCATATATACGATCCAATGGCGCTCGCTCCATGCCACTGCCAAGGCGAAGGTGAGCACCACGGAGATGAGCCAGAGCCGGATGGTGAACCGGTCCAGAACGTGGCTTGCGCCGTGGGTTTCCGCCCAGCGGCTCCAGAGGGCCAGGGCGCCGAACCAGAACCAACCGTTGAGCTGGAAGTGTAGGTAGAACTGGATGGACCAGTAATACAGCTCCGTGCCGAAACCACCGTTGGCAATGATCGGACCGATGGCCCAAACGCCGATGGTGGAGATGTACATAAGCACCACCGCCATGCGCACCAAAAGCCGACTGCCGTTGGCCCGCCATGTTCGTGTAGCCTTCCATATCATCACTCCCAGCGCATAACTGGCCAGCATGTGCAAGGTGGAAACCACAATGGTGAAGGTGCCATAGCTCTGGATGGGAAAGCCTATCAACATGCCAACGACCGCTATCTGGGCGAGGACAAGCAGGATCAGGCTCGTCCGAGAAGGTCCTTTGGGCGTTTCATCACGCAGGAGGAACACCACCATAGCTATGAATGCCCAACCGAGCATGGCTACATGGGAGTGGGCATTCAACAGGGCCTTGAACCGGAAGAACGGCATCTCCCAGATATAGATGGCGCGGAGGATGCACCCGATCACTGCGGCGATCCCGAAATTGATGAGGGCAATATTGAACCAACGATGCATGGGGCCGAAGGTCTGACATAATCAGGAACCGGCCACGCTGATCAAACTCATGGTGAACTCTGACAATGATCAGTCCTATCTTCGGCGCCGTCACGACTTTTGAACCCGTAAACAATACCATTAATGTCAACCTCAAACGCTACTCGCACACTGAATACGCTCAAGGGCTTCGGCCTCGTAACTGTTCTCGCCCTGGCTGTGGCCTGTGGCGGAAGCGATACCCCCGCTGATGTGAAAGCCCCTTCCGCAGGAGCCACAACAGCACCTGCGGCTCCAGCTCCAGGTCTCATCACCGCCGATCAGGTGAAGCTGGGTGATATCGATCCAGGCAGGGTGAAAAAAGGCGAGGAGATCTATGATGTGAAGTGCCAAGCCTGCCATAGCACCGGTACCAACCGTGTGGTAGGACCCGGATGGAAGGGTATGTTGGAACAGCGCAAGCCGGAGTGGATCATGAACATGATCGTGCATACCGATGCCATGCTGGAGACAGACCCGGAGGCTCAAGCCATGTTGGAGGAGTGCTTGGTGCGTATGCCGAACCAGAACCTTTCGGAGGACGACGCACGTGACGTGCTGGAGTTCATCCGCACACTTTAGAAAGAACACCGGCCAAAAACAGAGGCCATATCATAGAAACCAACCATCCCTAAATGAGAAGGACACCGCTAACCACCGCGCTCCCGCTGCTTCTCGCAGCCGGCCTCGCAATACCATTGGTCCAGGGCTGCAAGCCTGCCAATACAAAAAGTGCCGTTACCGGCGACGCGGCCTCAAAGGTCTTCGTACCACCCGGGCAGTATGACGAGTTCTATAACTTCGTCAGCGGCGGTTTCAACGGACAAATGTCCGTGTATGGCATCCCTTCCGGCCGTATGCTTCGCAACATCCCCGTGTTCTCGGTGAATCCGGAGAGCGGTTGGGGCTACAGCGAAGAGACCAAGCCCATGCTGATGTCCTCCCATGGCTTCATTCCATGGGATGACTCCCACCACGTGGAACCTTCCATGACGGATGGTGTGCCTGACGGGCGCTGGATGTTCATCAACGGCAACAATACCCCGCGTATCGCCTTGATCGACCTCACCACCTTCCGCACGAAGACGATCATTGAGATCCCCAACAGTGCAGGTAACCACAGCTCACCGTTCATTACCCCGAACAGTGAATATGTAGTTGCTGGAACTCGCTTCAGCCTGCCACTCGGCGATGAGGCTCAAAGGGACGTGCCAATTGATACCTACAAGGAGAACTTCAAGGGCACCATTTCCTTCGTTCATCCCGATGCCGCGACCGGCAAGATGTCCATCGCCTTCCAGATCAAGACCCCTGGGATCGACTTCGACCTGAGCCACGCCGGCAAAGGACCCAGCGATGGATGGTTCTTCTTCAGCTGCTACAACACCGAACAGGCCCACGAGCTCTTGGAGGTGAACGCCAGCCAGAACGACAAGGACTTCATCATGGCCGTGAACTGGAAAAAGGCCGAGCAGTATGCCAAGGATGGCAAAGGCAAAATGGTTCCGGGCAAGCACTACATGAACCACTACAGCGACGAGACCCACATGGCCACCAGCGAGGTGATCAACGAAGTGCTCCAGCTGGACCCCAAGGAGCTCACCGACCTGCTCTATTTCATGCCTTGCCCAAAGAGCCCGCACGGTTGTGACGTGGATCCGTCGGGTGAGTACATCGTGGGTAGCGGAAAACTGGCTGCCTTGATCCCTGTGTTCTCCTTCGAGAAGATGATCAAAGCGATCGACAACAAGGACTTTGAAGGTCAGTTCGATGGCATTCCTGTGTTGAAGTACGAGGACGTACTGCACGGCGAGGTGAAGCGTCCAGGTCTCGGACCTTTGCACACCGAGTTCGACGACAAAGGCTTCGCTTACAGCTCGATGTTCGTGAGCAGCGAGATCGTGAAGTGGAACGTGAAGACCTTGGAAGTGGTGGACCGCGTGCCTACCTACTATTCCATCGGCCACTTGAGCATCCCCGGTGGTGACAGCCGCAAGCCATGGGGCAAGTACGTGATCGCCTACAACAAGATCACCAAGGACCGCTACCTGCCTACCGGACCCGAACTGGCACAATCCGCCCAGCTCTTCAGCATCGACGGACCTAAGATGGAATTGCTGTCGGACTACCCTTCCATCGGCGAACCACACTACGCACAGAGCTTGCCAGCAGACCTGATCAAGGACAAATCAGTGAAGTTCTTCAAGATCGAGGACAACAAGCACCCTTACGTCACCAGGGGTGAGAAGGAAGCACGGGTGGTGCGCGATGGAAAGAACGTACACGTGTACATGACCTGCATCCGCTCGCACTTCTCACCGGACAACATCGAAGGCATCAAAATGGGTGACGATGTGTACTTCCACGTGACCAACTTGGAGCAGGACTGGGACGTACCGCATGGCTTCGCAGTGAAGGGTGCCGCAACGGCCGAACTCCTGATCATGCCAGGTGAGACGCAGACCTTGAAGTGGACCCCCACCAGCGTAGGTGTGAAGCCCTTCTATTGCACGGACTTCTGCTCAGCACTCCACCAGGAGATGCAAGGCTACATCCGGGTTTCACCTGCAGGAAGCAACATCAAGCTGACGGCCAATACGAAATCCGCCAACGCCGGACTTTAAGTAAAGCGAACATGAACGGAATCCGCCCGGTCCCAAGCGCAACAATAGCGCGAAGGATCGGGCGGTCCATTTTAACACAAGTCCCATGAGACCGATTTCCAGGATCATCATTGCCCTTGCAGCCCTGCTGATGCTCGTCACGTTGATCCAGCCTATCTGGAGGATCGATCTGTGGGCTCCGCAATATCCCGAGGGGCTACTACTGCAGATCTTCCACGATCGATTCACCGGCAACGTGAGCCAGATCAACGGGTTGAACCACTACATTGGGATGGCCACCATCCATAACGAGATGTTCCCCGAGTTCAGGATCATGCGCTATGTGATCGGCATCTTGGTCGCGTGGGGATTGGTCGCTGCCTTGATCGGAAGGCTCTGGGCCTTGGGAAGCTGGCTTTTTGGATTGCTCGCTTTTGTGATCTGGGCTATGTGGGACATGTATTCCTGGGGATGGAACTATGGCCACAACTTGGACCCGAAGGCTGCTATCCAGATCGAGGGCATGGCCTACCAGCCACCGCTTTTCGGCCATAAGACCTTGCTTAACTTTGAGGCGTGGTCCTTCCCGGACGTGGGAGGCTACTTCCTCTTCGGATCAATAACCTTGGCGGTCCTGGTCTTCATCTACGAATGGAAGAAGCCAAGAGCCATTTCAGCTTAAGATCGGATATGAAAAACTTCGTGATCACTGCAGCGTTGGCCTTGTTGGCCTCCAGCTGTTCCGTTGGTCAGCCCGAGATCAAGTACGGGGCTGATGAATGCGCCCATTGCCGGATGAACATCATGGACGCCAAGTTCAGTGCCGCCATCCAGACGGTAAAGGGCCGTAATTATGTGTTCGATGCACCCGAGTGCATGGTGCCCTTCGTGGGCCACAACGGTCGCTTGGTGGAACAGGAAGTGAAGGGCTGGTATGTCGCGGATTTCGCACATCCCGGCACGCTCATCGACGCGACCACCGCATTCTACCTGCACGCCCCTTCGCTCAACAGCCCCATGCGTGGCAACGTGGCCGCATTTGCCACGGCAGCTGATCGCAAGGAGGCAATGGCACATTTCCCCGGTGAGGAAATGGATTGGCCGGCAGTGAAAAAATTGTTCACGGACGAATGACGAGGTTCCGGTCCTTGCTCCGCTTGCTTGTGCTATTTCCGGTGCTATGGGCGACAGGGCCGCTGGTAGCTGCCACCTGGACGGTGGGGCCTGATGGGGTCCACAAGAAACTGGCTCCCGCATTGGCTTCGGCAGGGGCGGGTGATACCATCCGCGTGTTGGCCGGCACTTATTCGGAAGGCATCCTTACCGTGGATCGTCCGCTCACCTTGATCGGCATCGGAAAACCCGTGATCGATGGGGGAGAGCAAGGCGATGTGGTGGTGATCACCGCTCCGGATGTGACCATACAGGGGTTCGTGGTGCGTGGCACGTTGGTGAGCAACATCAACGACAATGCCGGCATCAAGGTGAAGAAAGCCGACAATGTGAAGATCCTGGACAATGTGCTTCAGCATTGCTTCTTCGCCATACATATCTCCAATTCCCGAGGTACCATTATTGCCCGCAACTCAATTATCGGCGATCCGAAAACCCCGGAGATGCGACAAGCCAATGGCATACACCTCTGGCGCTGCGCTGAGGCGGAGATCGTGGACAACCTTTCGCAGGACCACCGGGATGGCATCTACTTTGAGTTCGTTACGGACAGCCATGTGCGACGCAACAAGAGCCTGCGCAACTCCCGCTATGGACTGCACTTCATGTTCAGCCACCGCGATACCTATTCGGACAACTACTTCAAGGACAACGGGGCAGGTGTCGCCGTGATGTTCAGCAAGGAAGTGGACATGCGCCGCAACCAATTCATTCGCAACCGAGGCGCGAGCTCCTATGGTTTGCTGCTGAAGGAGATCAACGATGTGGTGATCGATAGCAACATCTTCGTTGACAACACCACGGGCATGCTCGTGGATGGGTGCAACCGGGCGGAGGTGAACGGCAACATCTTCCAAGGCAACGGCTGGGCACTGCGCTTGTTCGCCAATTCCATGGATTGCCACTTCCAGGGGAACAGCTTCACGGGGAACACCTTCGATATGAGCACCAATGGCAACCCGGTGTATAACAGTTTCAGCGGCAACTACTGGGACCGCTACCAAGGCTACGACCTGGATCATAATGGTGTCGGCGATGTGCCCTTCCGACCCTTGAGCCTATTTGCCATGGTGAACGAGCGCATGCCGTATGCCGTGGTGCTATCGCGAAGCCTATTGACACAACTGATGGACCAGGCCGAACGCTTGGTGCCCTCCATGACGCCTGAAGGTCTGGAGGATGATAAACCCTTGATGAAATCTCCGCATGTCACGCGTAATTTTTGAGAACGTCGGCAAGAAGTACGGGAAGATGTGGGCGTTGCGCGAGTTCAGCGCACGCTTCGAACCCGGTGAGACCGTATCGGTGATCGGCCCCAACGGATCGGGCAAGACCACCATGATCAAGTGCCTGCTTGGGCTGGTGCACACCACCACCGGCACCATCAAGGTGAACGGAGAGCTCGTTGGCCCCGACCCGAAGTACCGCCACCATGTGGGGCACATGCCGCAGATCTCCCGCTTCCCCAACGAACTGAAGATCGGCCAGTTGATCGACCTGATGGACGATATCCGTGGCAAGGACCAAGGCCGAGCGGAAGGTCCACTGGTCCATGACCTGGGCGTGGATGCCATGATGGATAAGCGATTGGGTACGCTCTCGGGCGGCCAACGCCAGAAGGTGAGCGCTGTGCTTGCTTTCCGCTATGAGCCCAAAGTGATCGTACTGGATGAACCCACCGCAGGGCTGGACCCACTGAGCTCGGAGATCCTTCTGAAGGCTGTGCGCGACATCAAGCGCACCGGCTGCACGGTACTGATCACAAGCCACCTGATGGAAGAGGTGGAAGCTTTGGCCGATCGTGTTGCCTACTTACAGGACGGCGCCTTGCAATTTCTGCTCCCCCCGGAGGATATCTTGTCCGTAACAGGAGAAAGCCGCTTGTCCAAAGGCATACCCGCCATGCTCATCAATCATACCAGGTCGCATGTGGAAAGTCTATAAATACACCCTGATCGATCTCGCCCGCAACAAGTTCGTTGGGGGCTGGATGCTGCTCCTGTTGGCGATCAGCCTTGGCTTGTTCCAGCTGGAGGACCAGCCCGTAAAGGCCATGCTGAGCCTTTCTCAGGTGTTGCTCGCACTGGTGCCGCTGGTGACCTCGGTCTTCAGCATCGTTTACCTGTACGATACCATGGAGTTCACGGAGCTGTTGGCCGTGCAACCCTTGCGGCGTTCGAAGATCCTCGGTGGGCAAATGTTGGCCTTGGGCACGGCCATGGTGCTGGGCATTTTGCTCGGTGCCGGCATCCCGTTGATGATCTTCCTACCCAACGGTGCATCGCTCACTTTGCTTCTCGCCTGCATCATGCTCACGCTGGTCTTCGTGGCCATTGGCGCACTGATCGCCATTAAGAACCGCGAGAAAGCACGCGGTGTAGGATTGGGCTTGGTGGTCTGGTTCCTCTTCGTGCTCGTCTACGATGCCGTGTTGCTCTGGGTGATGTTCGCCTTCAGCGATTATCCCATCGAACCGTGGATCGTGCCCTTAGCGGCGCTGGACCCGATCGATCTGGGACGGATCATGGTCTTACTGAAAGTGGACCTTGCAGCCATGATGGGTTACAGTGGCGCCGTGTACGAGAAGTTCTTTGGCAACCTGCGTGGCATCTTGATCGCTTTGGTCGCACTGACCGCCTGGGTAGCGGTGCCTGCATCTTTCGCCTTCCGTGGATTCCGGCGGAAGGACCTTTAAACGCAGTGAGCGCATGTATGGGGCGAGCGGTGACGGTGCTCAGTCCCGATCCATTCAGGGAGAACACCCGTCTCCAGATCCACGACCCAAGGCTTACACGTCCCGCTGCGTTCAGCCCCACCCGTGCCCCATTGCACTAGGCTGACAGTTGCATGACAAAGGTCATTACCCTGCCTGCCATCCGTCAGCTCTTTCAACCCATCGCACATTCACCTTTGACCGTACAAAACGCCCCCACCTAAAACGCCAGACCATGAACATTAAGCAACTAACCTCGTTGGCCTTGGTAGCCCTTTTCACCGCCTGCGGTGGAAGCGCTGATACCGCACCAGCACCGAGCTCGAACACTGGAAGTGCCGCATTCAAGGAAGGCGGTCAATCCACTGTAGTGGACAAGGACTCACAACCTAACATTGTGGGTGTGGCTGTGGGATCTCCGGATCATACCACCTTGGTGACAGCTGTTACAACCGCCGGCTTGGTGGATGCGCTTTCCAATGCGGGACCGTTCACCGTGTTCGCACCTACCAACGCAGCTTTCGATGCGCTGCCAGCTGGGACGGTGGAAGGTTTGCTGAAGCCCGAAAAGCGGGATGACCTGATCAATATTCTGGAATACCACGTGGCCTTGGGCGTTTTCAAGCCAGAGGATATGCGCGACGGACAAGTCCAAGGCGTGGTGAACGGTGGAAGTGTCACCTTCCATGTGAAGGATGGCAAAGCCATGGTGAACGATGCCAATATCATTGCCAGCGTACCTGCATCCAACGGACTGGTCCTGGTGATCGACAAGGTCCTGCTGCCGAAGTAGATCAGATTGCCATCGCCCTACTTCCTTGGGGGCATGGTGAAAGTCGGTGAAGGCGCCCTCAAGGGCGCCTTCGCTGTTTTATGCTACTGCAGATGGTGTTCCTTATGTGGGAAAGATCAACTGGAGCGATCACTTGCTTGCGACCGGGTCTTTCCCTGGTCTTCCGGATAAGATCAATTATCCCGAAGCACTCCGGAGCGCGCGAAGAGCGAACAAGGGCTGGGTCATGGTCCCGGAGAGCGGTTGGATCGATCCGAATGTTAAAACCCGAACCTTGGTTGTGGTCGAAGTGAGGATGGCCCAAGTTGGTTTGTGCCGACGATCTCGCTTCGGTTGGTTTGGTTATCAACAAGTTGACTTTCCGTCCGGGTCGAGATCTGAGCTGAATCCTTTCGATCGTTCAAAACGCTGTGGATGATCGATCGGGAAACTGATCTGAATCATGTGTTGGATGGTGGAGCTTTGGCATTCCTGATCCGACACAATTACGACCATGCCACAAGCCATCCTTTTCGAAGCAGCACCGCCCATGTCCTCCGCTACTATTACCCAAGCCAGTTATACACAAGCGGAGGTGCTGGCCGCCGCGCTTGCCTATTTCAACAACGATGACCTCGCGGCTACCACGTGGATGAACAAGTATGCCCTGCGCAATGCAGAAGGCGAGCTGATCGAGATGACGCCCGCCGATACGCACAAGCGCATGGCCCGCGAGTTCGCCCGTATTGAGCGTTCGTACAAGCCACTTCCGGCCGAGAAGCAGGCGTTGCTCTCCACCTATGGAAAGGAGCGCAAGCCTTTGGATGAGAAGCGCATCTTCGACCTCTTCGATGGCTTCCGCGACATCGTGCCTCAAGGCAGTGTAATGGCATCCTTGGGCGATCCCACCCGCTTGGCATCACTCTCCAACTGCGTGGTGATCCCCGCACCCGTGGACAGCTATGGTGGCATCTTCCGCAACGACCAACAACTCGCCCAACTCTTCAAGCGCCGCTGTGGCGTGGGCTTCGACCTGAGCACCCTGCGCCCCGAAGGCGCCAAGGTGAGCAATGCCGCACGCACCAGCACCGGAGCCGTATCCTTTATGGAACGCTTCAGCAACACCACTCGCGAAGTGGCCCAGAAAGGCAGGAGGGGAGCGCTGATGCTCACCATGGACATTGCCCACCCCGATGTGGAGCAGTTCATCACCATTAAGCAGGACCTTACCAAGGTGACCGGTGCCAATGTGAGCGTCCGTGTAAGCGACGAGTTCCTTCAGGCCGTGGAGGACAATGCCGAATACACACACCGCTGGCCCATCGACAGCAAGAACCCGGAGGTGACCAAGACGGTGAATGCCCGCGAACTCTGGGATACCCTGATCCGCTGCGCACATAACAGCGCTGAGCCCGGCATCATCTTCTGGGATCGTCAGCACAAGTATTCCACTTCCTCCGTCTACCCTGGATTCAAGAACGAGAGCACCAACCCATGCGGCGAGATCGCCATGCAGGGTGGGGATAGCTGCCGCTTGATCGCCATCAACTTCTACTCCTTCGTTACGGACGCCTTCACACCGAAGGCCCGCTTCGATCATGAGCGCTTGGCCAAGGTGACCTACGAGGCCCAGCGCCTGATGGACGACCTGGTGGACCTGGAATTGGAAGCCGTGGAGCGCATCCTGGTAAAGATCGACAACGACCCTGAGCCGGATGCCGTGAAGCGCGTAGAGCGTGAGACGTGGCAGCTGCTGGGTGAGACGGGCCGCAAAGGCCGCCGCACCGGACTGGGCTTCACCGGCATGGGAGATGCCCTCGCCGCCTTGAACCTGGCCTACGATAGCGAAGCAGCCGTGGAGGCCGCCGAGCACATCATGCGCACCAAGTGCGAGGCCGAGTTCGATAGCAGCATCGATATGGCCATTGAGCGTGGTTCCTTCGTTGGCTTCGATCCTGCGGTGGAGCGTACCTCCGAGTTCACCACCATGCTTTCCGAGGAGTTGCCCGAGTTGCACGCCCGGATGATGAAGTATGGTCGTCGCAACATCAGCATCAGCACGGTGGCACCCACCGGTACCCTCAGTCTGCTTACCCGCACCAGCAGCGGCATCGAGCCGGTATACATGCTCGGTTATACCCGCCGCCGCAAGCTCGGCCCCCACGCCCCTAAGGAGCTGGTCACCTTCACCGATGCCATGGGAGATCAGTGGGAAGAGTTCGTCGTTCATCACCCACGCTTGGTGGATTGGATGCAGGCCACGGGCAAGACCGATGTGATGGAGAGCCCCTACGCCAACAGCACCGCCAACGATATCGACTGGCATCACCGCGTGCGCCTGCAGGCCGCCGTGCAGAAGTACACCACCCACAGCATCAGCAGCACCATCAACCTGCCGTCCGATGCAAGCGCCGAACTGGTGGGGAACATCTACCGCGAAGCTTGGCACATGGGACTGAAGGGCGTCACCGTATACCGCGATGGCTCACGCAGCGGGGTGCTCATTTCCAACGATAAGAAGGAGGATGCCACGGTAGCACACAGCAAGCGTCCCGACATTCTGGAGGCCGATGTGATCCGCTTCAACAACGAGTTGGAATCGTGGATCGCCGTGGTGGGCCTGCTTGATGGCAAGCCTTACGAGATCTTCACCGGGAAGGCTGAAGGCGTGTTCCAACTGCCCAGCTGGGTGGAGAAGGGATGGGTGATCAAGCGCAAGGACCTGCGTGCCAAGAAGAACATCTATGACCTGGAGTACGCTGATAGCGATGATTACCGCGTGACCATCCAGGGACTGAGCCGCAGCTTCGACAAGGAGTATTGGAACTATGCTATCCTCATCAGCGGTATGCTGCGCCAAGGCGTATCCGTGCCACACGTGGTGGATACCGTGGTGAACCTGAACCTGTATGATGCTACGCTGAACACCTGGAAGAACGGGGTGGCCCGTGCGCTTTCCCGCTACATCCCTGATGGCACCAGTGCCAGTGGCCGTAAGTGCAACGATTGCGGCGACAGCGAAGGCGTGTACTACGAGGAAGGCTGCCTGAAGTGCCGCAGCTGCGGAAGCAGCAAGTGCGGGTAGGTTGATCCCAACCAAATTGAATGCGGCGAGGGGCCTTGGTCGAACGATCAACGGCCCCTCGTCACATCCGGTACTTGCTTCACTGAAGGGGCAACGCTATGGAGGGCGGTTCACAAGGTGCCATTAACGGAAGCCAGCAAGCACAACCGCGGATCCTCCATGAATGATCCGGTGCTGCCTTACCTCGAAAGGGTATTCAGGAACCCGCCCATTCAGGCCGGGCTACTTGGTGCTTTTCCTTTTTTCGTGTACGCTGCGGATAACCCCGTTTTCATCCACCACCAAGCGTCCATCTGCGATGGTCCTGTCAATAACAAGCGCTACACGGTTGGGTAAAGCATGGCACTCGGCCATCAGGTGCTCAGCCAATAGGTTTCGTGGTTTCCCGATGAACTTGGAGAGGTTGCCAGCGCGTAGCAGATGGCCCGGCACATTGGGAGGTGGGGCAGGGACGTGGTCATAGGACTTCTGGGCGAGACCAACATATCCACCCGAAAAAAAGAGGAAGATCCCGGATTTGTCCAACCTCAGGTTATGGAAGATCCCTGAGCCGGTTACTCCCTGACGAACGCGCTTTACCGCCTCCTCCAATTCATCCTTGTGAAGAGGCGTGGGAGCGAATTCCAATAGATGGTAGACGAAGGTGCGGATGCTTCCCATGTTCAGCTCCGGCCGGTCCTTTTCCCAGCGCCGGAGGCCATAGGTACTGGTCCAGCCAATGGACATGAACATGGTCTTATTATGAACGATCATGTTGCTGATCGCTGGGGCGGTAACCGGATGGTCCGGAAATCTTCGCTCCCATTCCTCCATCACCACGCTCACATGGCTCGGCTCATTCAAGCTCAGCAGCACCTCCTCAAGGCGATCATCGTTGAATTTCATCTTGTTGGCAGGAAGGATGAACTGATCATCCCGCAGATCGATCTCCGGCCAGCGAATGGCAACAAGTTGCTTTAAGGATGCTAAAAGCCGGGGGCGGATCGATCGGTCCACATCCTTCATTAGGTCCGCCTCCTTGATCGCCTCCTGATGCTTGCGTTTCTTTTTCAGTAGCTCAGCCAACACGGCGATCTTCTTTGCAGCGGGTTGCACCAGGAGCGGGTCGATCATGAACAACTGCTCGCTATTGAGCGCAAAGGAATGCTTATCCGGCCCGAACAGGGCCGTCCAAGACCCTATGACAAGTTTGTATGGATCCACGGCATGCGCGACGTAGAGAACAGCGAGCGGGGAGAATTGGGTTCTATCACGTTTGTTGAGCTTGTCCACCAATTCCTTTGTCACCATGAAAACGGGACCGGCTGCCAGCAGCTCCGGATAGTGATACTGCACGTCGGGTAGGTCGGCGATCACCTCGAATGGTTTCCGAAGCCGGGCTTCCGTTTTCACCAAGATCTGTCTGACACGCTCAGGCGTAAGGTCGAATTGCCGGGCTAGTTCGGTGGTAGTGCAGTTTGCCCCAGGTTGGTGGAGGGTATGCAATAGAAGGCGATAGGCATTGTGGTGGTCGAATTGCTCTAAATAGTGGTCCATGAATCGCAGAAGCGTCATGCTCCCGGATGGCGTGAACAGTTCAGCGCGAGCGGCCATGGACAGGTCGTGGAACTGGAACCATTGGTCCAGATCGAATGCCGTAGATTTTAGATTCGCCACGCGCAATGCATGCCTTCGGCGGTCCAATGCTTGGAACAAGGCGCGGCGCATGTGCCTTAATTCCTTCAGGATCGCATCCGGCATATCCGGGAGCCCGTTCAGTGCCTCCCCGGATCGCATGAAAAGGTTGATCCCCGAACGCGCCACGGGCGGTCCCGTCAATGCAGTTAATGCATCCCGGGAAGCCGGACCCAGTTGTGAGAAGTACTGCAAATAGATCCGTTGGATCTGATCCGAGGAAAAATATCCTTCTTCCGTAGGAGTGGCCGTGCTTGGGGCCGTTGCGCATTTGGCCAGCAGGTCCTCCAGTTCTCGAATGGTCTTCTTGCCGCAGTTCCGGAGCTTCTGGAAACCACCATGGCGCTCACTGAATTGACGGATGGAGGAAAGATGATCGAGCTGGGCTCCTCGGCATACATTGAAAGCGCGGATGGAAAGACCATGCAACACCGTAAGCCCCGCTAAGTCCGGATCGCGGTTTTCGCTTCCAGTTCCAATTGTTAGTTCAGGACCATTTCGGGTGGCAGAGGACTCCGCGCCGATATTAAGAAAGTCATCCATTCGGATGGTCGATAGTGGAAATGGAGATGAAAGTTATAGATAGAATGGGTCTCCATGGTATTTATTCCTGAAAATACGGTGAATGCCTGAGGCCGATCAAGGTTCAACAGGAGTGCACCGGGCCCACAGTCGGTGTCCCGGTTGCATGAATGCCCCATACTCTGCGTCAGCCCCAAGCTCCCTGTACCCTGAACTCTTCCGCCACACGCCCCTCAGGAACACTCCACTCTTCGAAGTACACGTTTCCCTTGGCGTCCACGAGCACCACGGTGCTGCACCGCGTGCCATAGTCCGGCGTGCGGATGAAGATGGAGGAAGCCGCACGTTCCGCCTCTACAGCCAGGCCGGTGTCCGGCAAGGCATCGTCCGGGGCCATCGCATCATCAGCAAGCAGACGGAACAGTGAACCTACGAGTTGACCCTCTGGAGCATCCATCAGTTTTTCCAGTTCGCGCTTCGCCTTTACCACCTTCGGCCACGGAGTATCCAAAAAGTGATTGCTCAGCCCATGGATGCCGGGTTGAAGTGCAATAGCGGTGCCTTGGATGTTGTTGTGGTATCGCAGGTCGGCGAAGGTGCCGTGGATCAGGTTGAAGCCAGCATAGGCCTGGGTGGCGCTGGTATCGATGCCGTGCTCCAGTGCCTCACGCACCAGCAGACCGCGCGAGGGGCCTTTTGGGAAATTCCTCCGCATGTCGCGGTAGTTCGTGATGGCGGCGATCCTTCCGGTACGCGTAACGCCAAGCCAAGTGCCGCCCGCACGTGCATCCCTTCCAGCGAGGACGTTCGGAGCATCCTTCCAGAAGTGAGCCGGTTCGGTCGGACGATTCAAGAACTCGTCGCGGTTGGCGGCAAGGATCAACGGAAAGCCGGGGTGGGCCCGGTATGCAATGGCGATGAGGCACATCCAGCAAAGGTATCCTCCCGTGAAAAGCCTTGCAGATGATCCGGCATGGAAGCATAAGTGTGATATATCTCACAGTCTGTGGATCCGATCCGGGGCACCTTGCAGCCGGAACGGTGGAAGCACCATCGGTCCTTTAAAACCGAAATGCAATGACGCACGAAGTGGAAGCGGTATGGATGGGGAAGATGCAGTTCAACGCACTGGTGGGTGGCCATACGGTGGTGATGGACGCACCGGAAAGGGCAGGCGGAGAGGATATGGGGCCCATTCCCAAGCCTTTTGTGCTGAGCGCCTTGGCCGGATGTACCGGTATGGATGTAGTAGCGCTCCTGCGCCGTGCGGATATCACATTGGATCGCTTTGATGTGGGGGTGAGCGGCGAGATCAGCAAGGCACCGCCCATTGCCTACACCAACATCCACGTCACCTATGAGATCCATGGAGATGCCGCACACCGAGACCAGGCACTGACGATGGTGCAACGCTCGCAGAACGAGCTCTGCGGGGTGAGTTATATGTTGAAGAAAGTAGTGCCCGTGACATGGGAGGTGCGATACAACGGCGCGGAGATCTTCAACAACAAGCCGGAACTGGCGGTAAGCGCATAGCTGCCGCTGAACCATTCGGGGCGCCATTGGTTTCACTGATAAGGGTCAGCTATTGCTACTGACCCGCGGGTGAACTTTGAGGGCACAATGAAAAACCAGATCAGTTTACCGCGCGGCTCACAGGTCACCGCGGCGATCTTGGGCATCTTCGGCCTCGCCACCTTGGTGGCCAGTGCCTCCATTCTCTTCAACATCGGCGGTGCAGAGGAGGCGGCAGGTCATTATGTTCCCGTGGTGGTCTGGATGAATTTCTTCGCATCCTTCCTTTACCTCATCGCCACCTATGGCTTCATCTTCCGAAAGGCGTGGACGCCTGCCGTCCTGATCATGGCCTTGGTCCTGCTGGGGATAGCTGCCATTGGCTTCTATTTCCACATCCGTGGCGGTGGGGATCATGAGCAACGGACGATGGGTGCCATCGTATTCCGCATCTTCGTCACCGCCATGTTGTTCGCCGCTGCGCGGTACTACGTGCGCACCCTACCTCCGAAATAATAACCACCAAAAACCATACGCATGAAACACAACACCGTCTTTTCCTTCCTCCTTATCGCATTGCTGGGAACCGCCTGCGGCACCGCTGGGACCGCCCAAGAAGGGCATGATCACGACCATGCCGCCATGGAAGCTCAGGAGCATAAGGACCACGATAGTGCCGATGGAAGTGCCGTGCAACTGGACAATGGCAAGACCTGGGAGGCCAATGCGGAAACCACCGAAGGCGTGAAGAGCATGCAGGCCATCGTAGCCGGTTTCGATCCCGCAAAGGGGGATGGAGAGTTGTTCAAGGAAGAACTGGAAGCCGAGTTCAAGGACATCTTCGCCAAGTGTACCATGACCGGCGAGGCGCACGAGCAGCTCCACAACTACCTGATCCCGCTCCATAAGATGTTGGATAAGCTCACAGCTTCTCCCAGCCCGGAACAGATCACCGAGATGTATCAATACTTGGGCACCTACGAGAACTACTTCCACTAACAAACCGCGCAGTTGTATGATCCCTGCTTGATGCACTGGCATCGGGCAGGGATCTTTCGTTCCCGGTGGAATATGACGGACGTCAGTATTCAGGACATCGAGGTCCGATACGTTTGCGGCTCATCTGCCTGAACCGAAGAACGGAATGAACGGTATCCTGGAGCCTCCAACAGCGGAGCTTTCAACTTATGAGCTGGTAGAAGCGATCCATCGCCTGAAGAAGGAGCGCAACGCCATTATCCTGGCACATTACTACCAACAACCGGAGATCCAGGAGCTTGCCGACTTTGTGGGCGACAGCTTGGGCTTGGCACAGGCGGCCGACAAGACCAACGCGGAGGTGATCCTCTTTGCAGGGGTGCACTTCATGGCCGAAACGGCGAAGATCCTGAACCCCGGACGTACCGTGCTGCTGCCGGACCTCAATGCCGGATGCTCCTTGGCGGACAGCGCCCCGCCGGAAAAGTTCAGGGCCTTTCTGGACCAACATCCCGACCATGTGGTGGTAAGCTACGTCAACTGCAGTGCCGAGGTGAAGGCGATGAGCGACATCATCTGCACCAGTAGCAATGCCGTGCGCGTGGTGCAAAGCATCCCCGCCGACCGCAAGGTGATCTTCGCGCCGGACAAGCACCTGGGCGCTTATGTCCAGCGCATGACCGGGCGTGAAATGGTGCTTTGGGATGGCGTGTGCGAAGTGCATGTGGACATCAGTTTGGACAAGATGAAGTTCCTCTTGGGGAAGCATCCTGATGCCAAGCTGGTGGCGCACCCGGAGTGCCCGCCGCACATTCTTGCGGAGGCCGATCATGTAGGTAGCACCACATCCTTGCTGGACTTCGTGCAACGCGATCCGGGGCAAACTTTTATCGTGGCCACCGAGGGCGGCATCCTGCACAAGATGCGGCAGTCGGTACCGAACAAGACATTGATCGCAGCACCCGCCAATGCGGAGAATTCCTGCGCTTGCAGCGAATGCCCATACATGAAGATGAACACGTTGGAGAAGGTCCATTCCGCGCTGCTGAACATGTCGCCGGAGATCGTGCTGGAGGAGCGGGTCCGTGCCAAGGCGGAAGTCGCACTGCGGCGCATGATGCAACTGGGATGAAAAGGCAACTTAAAGTGATCGTGGTTGGAAGCGGCGTGGCAGGCATGTCCTTCGCGGTACGTCTGTCGGGCTTGATGAAGGCCGAAGGGGTGGATATCCGGATGTTGTCCAAGGCAGCACCGGAGAACAGCAATTCCTTTGCAGCACAAGGTGGTGTCGCCGCCGTGATACACCCCATGGATTCATGGGAGCAACATCGCAATGACACCTTGGAAGTGGGGGCAGGGCGCTGCGATCCAGCCGTGGTGGAACTGGTGGTGAAGGAAGGTCCGGCCTGCATCCGTGAGCTGCTGGACCAAGGAGCACGCTTCGATACCGATGGCGAAGGCCAACTGGAAGCGGCCCGGGAGGGTGGCCACAGCGCAGCAAGGGTGGTACACCGCGGTGATCGCACAGGTGCGGAGCTGGTGCGCGTGCTCCGTGGGCAAGTGAAGCTGGATCCCCGTATCACAGTGATCGAAACGCTGATGGCGTTGGACCTTTTGGTGACTGAAGACCTGCACGGAAAACGCTGCAACGGCGTGCGCACCATCGATATCCATTCGGGGGAGATCAAGTTGCACTATGCCGATGTGGTGGTGCTGGCAACAGGCGGTGCCGGACAGGTCTATCGCCATACCACCAACCCTGCGGGAGCCACGGGCAGCGGGTTGGCCATGGCCGTGCGTGCCGGTGTGCCGCTGCGCGATATGGCCTTCGTGCAGTTCCATCCCACAGCTTTGTATGCACCGGATCAGGAGGGCACTTTCTTGATCAGCGAAGCGGTGCGCGGTGCAGGAGCGGTTCTGTTGGAACCCAATGGCCAACCACTCATGGAAGGCATTCACCCCATGGCTGATCTGGCACCTCGGAACGTGGTCGCCCGAGCGATCCATGCCGTGATGCGCGAGCAAAGTGCAGCCCATGTATGGCTGGATGCAAGGGGCATTGGCGAGGCGCGTTTCGCCAAGGAGTTCCCCATGATCCAGGACCATTGCTGGTCCATCGGCCTCGACCCGGCCCGGGAGCCGATACCGGTGATGCCTGCCGCGCACTACAGCTGCGGGGGCATACGCACCGATGCACAAGGGCGCACGGAGCTGGAAGGTCTTTATGCGTTGGGCGAATGCGCCGGGAGCGGACTGCACGGCGCCGACCGCTTGGCCAGTAACTCGTTGTTGGAGGCCTTGGTGATCCCCAAACATGCCGCTGCCGACGTAATGAACTCGAGTTGGAGCCCCCTTCTGCCGGAGGATGAGGGGGTAGGACGGTTTGCTTTCATGGAGCCTTCTGCCTTGACCTTGGAGACAACGTCGGCACTGCGGAACCAGATGATGGACCGCGTCGGAATGGTGCGTGATGATGCGGGCCTCCGAACTGCATTGCAGGCCGTGGACGAATTCCGCCAGGATGCGGATAGGGCGTGGGCGGCAGGTGAACGATCGCTCCAATTGCTGGAACTCCGCAACTTGGTGCTGGTGGCACGAGCCATCTGTGAACAGGCCATGCGCGAATCGGTGAATGCAGGAACCCACTGGAATTCGGATGCATTGGGGAAAGAAGGCCGAAGGGCCGTTCACATGGCTTGAGGTCGTAAGCGCATTTTATATCGTCCCGGTTCCGCTGGGACCTGAAATGCGAATTGGCGTGGAATCTCACACTATTTCCTGATGTCCGTCATCTTCTGGTCGTTCAGGACCTGTCACCTTTGATGGAACGCGGTGCTTCAAGGCATCCACTGCCACGGGTCCGCACAAATTGACTTGCTCTCTATGACCCCCTCTTCCCCGCACACCTTCCACATTCCCGTGATGGGCCTTGGCTACACCATCGACACACCGGTGAAAGTGGCCCACTTCGGCATCTCCTCCGTTATCTCCATCATCGAGGACGAACTGGTGGAACGCATGCGCGAATTCCACAGCAAGAACGCTGGAGAACCATACACGCCGATCCCGCTGACGGAGATCGACCACCGGGCCCAGCGGATCACCGCCTACTTGGACCTCGTGCAACGCATTGTAAAACGCAACACGGAAACATTGCGGGCTGACTCCTTCACGGAGGGTTCCGACATTGAGAAGTATTTCCTGCTGCTCGCCGATGAGCATCCGCTCCGGAAGAAATTCGAGACCATGAAGGCTGCGGAGAGCATCGATGTGCGCCTGCAGCTACAAGAGGAACTTCGGCGAGCCATCACACCCGGTGCCATCGATGTGAACATCATGGCCAAGATCGACCGCGAGGTGCATGCCAAGGACGGCACCAAGCTGCCGGTGGAATACGCCGAGGGCATGGCTGCGTTCCGCGGCTTTGCCTTGAGCGCATTGAGTTCCTCCATCGTGATCAGCGCCGGCTACAACCCCCGGATCTACAGCTACATCGCCACCTTCCCGGATTTCTTCCCGAACGCGGATGGGGTGATCAAAAAGAAGGTGATCCTGAAAGTGAGCGACCTGCGCTCTGCTTTGATCCAAGGAAAGATCCTCGCCAAGAAGGGCATCTGGGTCTCCGAGTTCCGCATTGAATCCGGCTTGAATTGCGGAGGCCATGCCTTCGCCACGGATGGTGTGCTGATGGGGCCGATCCTCGAGGAATTCAGGGAGAAACGTGCGGAGGTGCGGGATGAGCTTTTCGAGCTGTGTAGCAAAGCGCTGGCAGAAGGCGGCCATCCTCCTTTGGATCCGCGCAGCACCATTCGCATCGCGGCACAAGGTGGTATCGGCACCGCTGCGGAGGATCGTTTCCTGCGCAACTATTACGGTTTGGACGGCACCGGCTGGGGCAGTCCCTTCCTCTTGGTGCCCGAAGCGACCAACATGGATGATAACACGCTGCAACAGATCACCGTGGCGAAGAAGGAAGATTATTACATGAGCTGGGCTTCTCCGCTGGGGATCCCCTTCCACAACTTCCGACCCAGCACTTCCGAGGCACAGCGCAAGGCCCGTATCGCCAAGGAGCGCCCGGGTAGCCCGTGCTACAAGAAGTTCCTCAGCACCAATACCGAGTTCACCGAGATCCCCATTTGTACCGCTTCACGCCAGTACCAGAACCTGAAGCTGAAGCAACTGGATGAACAAGGTCTGGATCCTCTCAGCCATGCGGTGGCCGCAGCGCGCATCACCGAGAAGGATTGCCTGTGCGAGGGCCTCGGTGCGGGTGTGTTGCTGAAAGGCCATATGACGCCGGCGCACAAGCTGGAGGCCGTGGCCCTCTGCCCCGGACCCAACCTCGCTTATTTCTCCAAGGTCGTTTCGCTCCGCACCATGGTGGACCATATCCATGGCCGCATTTCCCTGCTGAACGAGAACGACCGGGCGCACATGTTCATCAACGAGATGAAGCTGTATGTGGACTACCTCAAGCGCGAATTCGAACAGGTGAAGCACGCGGCCACTACCAAGCAACGCCGCTACATAGAGACCTTCAAGGAGAACATGCTGAACGGCATTCACTATTACGAAGAGCTCGCTCCCGTGCTGCACCAGCAAGCTTCTTCCGCATTGCATCGCTTCCAGGACGACCTGAAGCGCCACGCAGCGGAGGTGCGAGCCATGCTATTGCCACATCCGGAAATGGCCTGAACAGCCGCGCGGATCCACTACTGAATCTGAAGAACCAACCTATTTCATCCTGCCATTCCATGTCTGAAACCAAAATGCCTTGGGCCGAGCCCTATAAGATCAAAATGGTCGAGCCGCTGACCATGACCTCGCGCGAACAGCGCCAGAAAGCCTTGGAGGAAGCGGGATACAACACCTTTCTATTGAAGTCGGACGATGTCTACATCGACCTGCTTACCGATAGCGGCACCAGTGCCATGAGCGACCGCCAGTGGGCCGGTATGATGCTCGGCGACGAAGCCTATGCAGGGAGCCGCAACTTCTACAATTTGGAAGCGGCCATCCAGAAGTACTATGGCTACAAGCACGTGATCCCCACGCACCAAGGCCGCGGCGCGGAGAACCTGATCTCGCGCATCCTCATCAAGCCCGGCGACTTCTTGCCCGGCAATATGTACTTCACCACCACACGTCTGCACCAGGAGCTTTCCGGCGGCACGTTCGTGGACATCATCATCGATGAGGCCCACGACCCGAACAACACGTTTCCCTTCAAAGGCAATGTGGACCTGAAGAAGTTGGAGGCGCTGATCGAGAAGCACGGGGCGGAGAAGATCCCCTATGTGTGCATTGCCACCACGGTGAACATGGCCGGTGGCCAGCCGATCTCGCTGGAGAACTTGAAGGCCCTGCGGGCGCTGACCAACAAGCACAAGATCCGCATCATCCACGACATGACGCGCGTGGCCGAGAACGCCTTTATGATCAAGTTGCTGGAGAAGGGGCAAAGCCATCGGAGCACCGCCGATATCGTGCTGGAGATCTGCTCGCTCACCGACGGTGCTACCATGAGCGCGAAGAAGGATGCGCTGGTGAACATCGGCGGATTCCTCGCTACCAATGAGTGGGATGTCTATGAAGAAGCACGCAACCAAGTAGTGATCTTCGAAGGCCTGCACACCTACGGAGGACTGGCCGGTCGTGACATGGAAGCCATGGCCATCGGCATCTCCGAATCGGTTCAAGAGGACCACATCCGTGCGCGAGTGGGCCAAGTGTTCTATCTCGGAGAAAAACTGTTGGAAGCTGGTGTTCCCATCGTGAAGCCCATCGGAACCCACGGCGTTTTCCTGGATGCGAAAGCCTTCTTGCCACACGTGCCGCAAACTTCCTACCCCGCCCAAGCCTTGGCGGCAGAGCTCTACCTCGATGCCGGCGTTCGTGCCATGGAGCGCGGAGTAGTGAGCGCAGGCCGCAACAAGGACACCGGCGAGAACTACCTGCCCGAACTGGAGCTGGTGAGGCTCACCATCCCGCGTCGCGCTTACACCCAGGCACACATGGACGTGGTAGCGGCATCCGTGATCAACGTTTACAAGCAAAGGGAGAAGATCACCGGCCTGAAGATGGTCTACGAGCCGAAGTACCTGCGCTTTTTCCAAGCCAAGTTCGAGAAGCTCTGAGGAGGGAATTCACCGCCAAGCATGCCTTCGGCAGCCAGGGACGCGAAGAGCGCCAAGAGTATGACTTCAAAGGTTTAACCGCAGGTGAATGCCTCAGGCCAAATGCTTCAATGGCATTATCCGTGTTTATCCGTGTTCATCCGTGGTTCGTTTAAAATCAACAGAATGCAACATGCCGCAGGCATCATCATCAGCGAGCACACCACGCGCCAACGGCATTTAATCATCTGATCATCTGATTGTCTGATCATCTGATCAGTCAGTATCTCCGACACTCCAAACCATGCAACACAGAACCATCATCGAGCCTTTCCGCATCAAGAGCGTGGAACCCATTGGCCTCAGTACGGAAGCCGAACGGATACAACTCCTGAAGGAAGCGCATTACAATCCCTTCCTCCTGCGCTCGCGCGATGTCATCATCGACCTGATGACCGACAGCGGCACCAGCGCCATGAGCGCGCACCAATGGGCGGGCATCATGGAAGGCGACGAAGCCTACGCCGGCTCGCGCTCGTGGGTGCGCATGGAGAATGAAATACAGGACCTCACCGGGATGCAGCACATCCTGCCCACGCACCAAGGCCGCGCTGCTGAACGCATCGTCTATGGCCATCTCGGTGGCCCCGGCAAGGTCTTCATCAGCAACACCCACTTCGATACCACCCGCGCCAACATTGAGTTCAGCGGTGCTACGGCCATTGACATCCCGATCATCGAAGGGCAGGATACGGCGTTGCAGCATCCCTTCAAAGGGAACATGGATGTGGGCGAGTTGGACCGCTTGCTGAAGGAGCACAAAGGACACGTGGGCGCAGTGATCCTCACCGTGACCAACAACAGCGGAGGTGGGCAGCCGGTGAGCTTGGCCAATGCAGAAGGCGTTTCCGCCATCTGCAAACGCCACGGCGTGATCTTGATGCTGGACTGCTGCCGCATTGCGGAGAACAGCTGGTTCGTGAAGCACCGCGAGGAGGGCATGGAGGACCTGACCTACCGCCAGATCGCGCAGCGCATGTTCGCACTGGCCGATGGCGCCGTGATGAGCGCCAAGAAGGATGCTTTTGCCAACATCGGAGGCTTCCTGTCCTTCCGGGATCTCGCGCTGGCCGAGGCTTGCATCAACCTGCTCATCATCACCGAAGGCTTCACCACCTACGGCGGATTGGCCGGGCGGGACATGGAAGCCATCGCCATCGGCCTCGAAGAGGTGTTCGATCCCCATTACCTGAACTACCGCATCCGCAGCACCACCTTCTTGGGTGAACACTTGCACAAGCTCGGTGTGCCGCTCATGCTGCCCATCGGCGGCCACGCGGTGTACATCGATGCAAAGAAGCTCTATCCGCACATCCCGCCTTCTCAATATCCCGGACAGGCGCTGGTAAGCGAGCTGTTCCGCTTGGGTGGCATCCGCAGCGTGGAGATCGGTTCGGTGATGTTCGGCACCTATGCGGAGGACGGTTCGCTGAACCCCTCGCGCATGGAATTGGTACGCTTGGCCATCCCGCGGCGCGTGTATACCCAGAGCCATATGGAGTACGTGGCCGAGACCTTTGAGGGCATCATGAAAGAGCGCGAAGGAGTGAAAGGAATGCGGATCGTGAAGGAACCGAAATTCCTGCGTCACTTTACCGCGCACTTCGAGACCTTGTAATGAGCTTCAACCAACCTGTTCGCGTTACCAAACGCTTCCACTTCGAAATGGCCCATGCGCTCCGTTGCCATGATGGCCTCTGCGCGCACATCCACGGACATTCCTACGTGCTGGATGTGACCCTGATCGGCAAGCCACGCCAGGAAGAAAACCATCCCAAGAACGGGATGGTGATCGACTTCTCAGAGCTGAAGAAGCTGGTGAATACGGCCGTGGTGAACCACTACGACCATGCCTTGGTGCTGCACGAGAGCGATCGCGACCAAGCCAATTCCGGCCACGAGCTCTTCGGCCGCACGCGATTCACACCTTGGCAGCCCAGCTGCGAGAATGTGCTCTTGGACATTGTGGAGCGCCTGCAAATGGCATTGCCCGATAAGGAGGCGCTCTACGGGGTGCGCCTGCAAGAGACCGCCACGAGTTGGGCGGAGTGGGGGCGAGGGTGATCAGATCTTCGGCAGGGTAGGACTGCGCGAGTTCCTTGAACAGCTTGGTCATTTCCAAGTTGAACGCTGTACCGCGCTTTGGCGGAATAGCGTTCAACGGTTGGGCTATGAGCGGTAGCGTCCCGTAGGGCGCTATTGCTTATAGCTTGTGTTGGCGGGAGTTGTTTTAATCATTCCATCCTCGGCTTTCCCATTTGTTCAATTCAGAGTCAAATATTTCGGTTACCATGAACCCTCGTGAGTAGTTCAATTGAAAGCCTCGATCATTAGTCAATTTCGAATACGTTATTCCCAATGAGATCGGATGTGTTTCTGGATATGCTCCCATTTGCTTCTTGACCTCAGCTATTTCGTCCAGAATAGCTTGACTACGATATCGTTGAATCTTATCGACTGCGAATCCTGAGAATAGCTGTGATAGAACAAACACAGGCACGAAGGCGAAAGCAAAAGCCGCTTTCCTGGTATCCATTCTCGGGCTTAAAAAGGAGTTTATAAGATATGCGAGAGTGCCAAGAAAGATTAGGCCAAGTGGAATCATTAAGAAGAATAGTTCAAACACAGTAAACGAAGGTATAAATGGACTTATCAATCCGAAAAGGAAGATGCCGACGAGAACTATCCTTTTGTTTAACTTCATTCTATTCAATTCCCGCCAACGGTCCTGCGCTTGCCGCAGGCCGCCTTTCGTGATCTTGTTCCTAGACGAAATGTACAACCCTTCAACGGGAGTGGGCAACGGGACGATGGCGGATTGCGGCAAGAGCATGTTAGCGGCCCGTTGTTTTCTTCGCACTTTAATTATTGCCGTCATTTCTTCTGAAGAGTGAAGTATCAAAAGTTTTTGTTGTATCAATGAACAAAATTCTGGATACAGTCACTAGGTCTTCTGATGCTCCTAAATGTCCAAAATTACCGCCCGTGGTTTTCTTGCCTTCAAACCTTATGAATACTCCTTTCCGCAAAATTGTACCTGTTAATAGATTTGCTAGGCTGTCTGTCCTTTGAAATGAACCATTAAATTCTAACCATACCGGTTCATGAATCTTATCCTCCTTTTGTTCAAAAAATGCTGAACTTTCCCAGCGGACTTGATAATAACCTTCAAATGTTTTTTGCATTGTATCCGTTTGCGCAGAAGCCATAATAGACGTCATCAGAATTGCAATAGTCAACGTGAAATGTTTCTGATTCATGGGTCGTCTCTTTACAAATGGCCGCTAACTAGTGGATAGACGCTATATGTGGTTTATTTCCGGACTTGGTTTGTGCTTGGAGTTGCGTCTATCGCGCTATTTGGGCATGTAAAGCGCAATGGGATTTTTGTCTTCAAGGTCGTCCAAAGTACTGCGGATCTGCCGTGCCGGTATGTGGACGTTCATTCCATGTACTCCTTGAAGTCATCCAACGGCTCGTTGAAGTCATCAGGAACGATCACCTTGCCTTCCGCCAAACCAGCAATCATTCTTTTCCTCGGCTTAGGTTCGGAGGGAGACTTCTCCTTTTGCTCCCACTGTTCCATGAGTGAAGCAATGAAGTCAAGCACCTTCTTCCTCACCTCCTCTGGAAGTGAGTCGAGTTGTATGTATGGATCGTGCGTGGCCATATTTCAAAGGTAGGCCACTCAGCCCTATCAGGAGCTTACATGTTCTTCAGCCTCACAGCTTCTCGATCACCCGCTTCAGCGCATCGCGCACCTCCATTGCAAGCGGCACCACCGCCGGGTTATCCACGCCGCTCATGGCAGCGGCGGGGTCGATCGCTGCCACTTGATAGCCGCCGTCCGGCAGTTCGCGAATGGTCACGTTGCAAGGCAGCATGGTGCTGATCAGCGGCTCCAAGGTGACCACTTGATCGGCGTAGCCGGGATTGCATGCGCCCAAGATCAGATGCGGCAAGTGGTCCTTGTTCAGCTTCTTCTTCAGTGTGGCTTGCATGTCGATCTCCGTGAGTACGCCGAAGCCTTCGGTCTTCAGGGCTTCCACGGTGCGCTCCTTTAGGGAGGCCATGTCGGTGTTATCGATCGTGCGGGTGATGGCGTAGTTCATGGTGTTCTTCTTTGGTGCAATGGGCAGGGTTACCCACTGCATACGAAGGTCGGAAGAACGCCTTCCACGGTCCGTGATGAAGGTCACGAAGTAAGCCTCCGGATCCAGATGAGCTAAGCCAAGCTCAGGGCATTCCCATGGCCTTCTCCAGCTCCTTCTTCTTCAACAAGCGGATCTCCTTGCCCACCAGTTGGATGATGCCTTGCCGCTGGAAATCGGCCAAGGTGCGGATCACCGATTCGTAGGTGGTGTCGGCGATGCTGGCAATGTCCTTCCGCGCCAGGGTGAAGGCGAACTTGCGCTTGTCCTTTTCATCGAAGCCGAAGATGTCCTTGTTCATCAGCAGCGTCTTCGCCACGCGCTGGGGCACATCCAATTCCATCAGGTCGCGCATGCCCTGGTCCAGTTGGCGCATTTCCTCGGCGAAGTAGAGCAGGAAGTGGTAACAGAACAGGTTGTTCGCGCGCAGCGTGCTGAGGAAGAGCGGCATGGGAATGGTGTTCACCCGGGTCTCGCTCAGCGCGGTCACGGTGGCGGTATAGGTGGGCTGGTCGCCAATGGCCCGGTGACCCAGCACTTCGCCATCGCCTGCTATGCGGATGATCCGCTCGCGGCCACCCGCTTGGCGCACCACCACCTTCACGCGACCCCGGTGGATCATGAACATATGCGTGGCCACTTGCCCATCTGTGAAGATGTGTTCACCCTTTTTGAAGGTGAGCAGTGTGTTGCGCTCCTTCAGCAATTCCTGCCATTCCGGGCTGCAGTATTCGGCCATCAGCGCGTCCAAGCGCATGAGCTGCGATCCAGGTCCTTGTCCCATGGGCGCCAAGGTAGCAGACGTCCCGTTCAGAATGGACTGGCGAGCGCCGTATCCGTCAGGAATGTGGGGTCGGTGAAGGTGTGAAGGAAGGCCACCAGGTCCGCTTTCTGCTGGGGCGTCAAGTTCAGTCCGGTCTCCTTCCCGGGCTTGGTCATTATCGGGTCCAAGCTGGCGGAATGCTTCACCCCGGAGTTGTAATGCTCGATCACTTCTTCCAGCGTAGTGAACCGGCCATCGTGCATGTAGGGTCCGGTCTGGGCGATGTTCCGCAGGGTAGGAGCTTTGAAGGCGCCCATGTCCGCAGGATTGCCAGTGACGAGGAAGCGGCCTTGGTCATGGCCGGTGAAGACGGAGTCGAGACCAATGTTGTGGAAGCCATTGTCGGTGAGCAGTGGCATGCCATGGCAATGGAAGCAATCGCCCGCCTCGGTGAGGTAGAGCAGCATGCCGTTGGTCTCCGAGGGAGTGAGCGAGATCTCGTACCGTCTGAATTGGTCGAAGCGACTGTTCGCGGAGATCATGCTGCGGAACCATTGGGCGAGCGCCTTGCCCACGGCAGCTTGGGTGATCTCGGAACTACCCAACGCATGCTGGAAGAGCTGTGGATAGGTAGGGTCCTGCTGCAACACGCTCACATCCACCGCAAAGAATTCCTCCACCTCGAATTTCATGACATCCTCGAGCGTACCCTGATATTTCCCGTTCCAAAGGAAATTGCTGCTCCAGCCGAGGTTCACGTGGGGTAGTACGTTGAGGAAGTTGGCCGGAGTATTAGGCACCGTGAAGCCCAGCTCTTGGGAGTGGCAGCTGCTGCAGGAGCGGCCTGCCATGGGGCCGTTGGTGGAGAGGATGGGGTCGTAGTAAAGCCTGCGCCCGAGCTGGACGCCTTCCTCGGTGGTGGGATTGTTCGCAGGTATGGTCATCTGCGGGAAATACCATGGGCCTGCAAGGTCAAGCGGCGTGCCCGAAGGGTGGCTGATAGGAGGCAGGTCAACTGTATCCCGTTTGCACGAGGAAGCCAGTAGTGTAGCGGTAAGGAGCAAGCCCGGCAAGAGGAATTTCCTCATGGCTGGTAAGCGATGGTGAAGGCGTTCGTGCAGTTCTCCTTCAGCTGGGTCATCAGGCCCATGTTGCCCATGGAATAGTTTCCAGCGGCCAGGGCGTAGGTGTTCGGCGTGCGGAACACCTCGTTCAAATTGAAGGTGAGCAGGAGTTTTCCACCGCTACCGGTGATGCTGAAAGCTTGCGGCAGGTCGCAATGGGGCAGGAAGTCATTCTTGCCGATGTGCATGGCATAGCCTGATGAGGTGCCGCCGGTCGTGAAGTGTCCTTCGAACTTGATGAAGTGGTAGCCACCGCCCATCGGGTCGGGCCAAGCCATGTTGATGTTCGCCAAGGTGTTCGGCAAGGCTCCGGTGGTGTTCAGCGCGGGCGGCAGGCCCAGCAACATGGTAGCACCGCTGTATGTGCCGGCGCGGAGGCGGCTCAGGTCGAAGTCGGTTGGGCCAGCAGCGTTCACGTACCAAGGGCCATGCAGCGTGTCGTTCGCGGTGCCGCCCGTGCCGATGAGCACCAGTTCGCTCAGGTAGTATTCCACCCGGGTGACGCTGTAGAACGCCCCTGCCTCATTGATGTAGCGCAAGGTGTCATAGACCAGCGGTTGGCCATCCACCACGTGGTTCACGCGCAGGGTCGGAGTGGGGGTAGGAAGAGGTGTCGGCGGATCGGCCTCGTCCTTTTTACAACCGGAGACGAGCAGGGCAATGAGGACGGTGGGGAGCAGGTGACGGAGCATGGTGGAGCTTTTGCTCCACAAAGTAAACGGCTTCAAATCTTGAATATATGATGTATGTCATATAATCAACACTCGCTTCCGTCGAACGGCGGTCTTTGTCTTGAACGATCCTGACCTGGGCTACTCCCGCACTACCCGAACACGGGCCGAAGCATCGGATCCTTCCAGCGAAAGCATGTACAGTCCCGCTGGCAACGAGCCCATGTCAACCGTACCCGCAGCACTCCCGGTTCCGGAAATGCGCTGGAGCACGCGACCGCTAAGGTCCATGATGCGCACGGACTCCACTGCGAATGGGGCTTCATAGCGCACGGAAGCAGAGGTCGGGTTCGGGAACACGCGAACCTCCGTGGATGCTACAGCCTCCGAGATCGAGGTGGTCATGTCGGTCACACTGAACTGGAGCATCATCATGTGATCCTCGTGCATCAGGTTGTGGCAATGGTACATGTACGGGTATCCATTGGTGGGGTGGTCGAAGCGCATGATCGTGCGCACGGTCTCGCTCCTTTCCACCAGCACTACATCCTTGGCGCCGGCCTCCTCAGGCGCAACGGGCACGCCATTGCGGTCGATCACGTAGAACGAAACCCCATGGATATGCATGGGATGGGCCATGTTCGAGTTGTTCACGAAGGTCCAGATCTCCGT
Organism: Cryomorpha ignava; assembly: GCA_040391235.1. Taxonomy (GTDB): domain Bacteria; phylum Bacteroidota; class Bacteroidia; order Flavobacteriales_F; family PHOS-HE28; genus PHOS-HE28. The sequence goes on along the minus strand of JBEBYG010000001.1, from coordinate 126,325 downwards.
GCTACCAAGGGCTACCGTATCGTTCACCACATCCATGTTGAACTCTTGGCCGTTGATCAGGAACATGCCCATGCTCACCATGCCGTTCCCGGTGATCGTCTTCACCCGGGTGCGAGTGGCTTGGGATTCCGGGATCGGTGTGACGGTAACAAGGGTGGAAGGGATGGTGGTCACCGGTTCAGCCGTAGGAGCCTGCACGCGAATGCGGAGCAAGGGGAAGTCGATGCCGTTCAGTGCGCTGGTCTCCCAGAGGATGTTGGCGCTGCCGGGAACGGTTTGCGAAAGTTCACTGCCGAAGCTCATCAGCAACAGGCTGTCGCCTTCCATGCCGGTGAGGTCGAGCAGGATCTCTGCGCGTTCGCCGTTGCTCAGGAGCAATCGCTGAAGGGGCACCGTGGCATTCAACAACCCGCCGTCGCCAGCGATCATGTGGAACGTGCTGTCACCTTGCAAGCCGATCTGGTAGACACGTGAATTGGAGCCATTGAGCAGACGCAAGCGCACCACCTGTGCGGGCAGGTCCACATAGGGGCGAGGTGTGCCGTTCACCAGCAACGAATCGCCATAAGCCGTCACCACCATGTTGCCATTGGCCAGGAAGCGCCTGTCCTGAATGACCACGGGAATATCGTCCACTCCGTAGGTGCGGGGGAGGTCAAGCGCGCTCTCCTGATCGTCGCGCACGATGATCATACCAGCGACCCCGCGGGTGACCTGTGAGGCGGTCATCATGTGCGGATGGGGGTGGTACCAGTAGGTGCCTGCCGGATTGACCACCTCGTACTTCGCATCCCAGTGTTCTCCGGGTTCGATCACCCTTTGTGGTCCGCCGTCCTGGTCGCCGCTCACATGCATGCCGTGCCAGTGCATGGTGGTGATCTCCGCCATGTCGTTCTGAACGCGCAGCCGGGCCGTATCGCCGTGGTTGAAGATCAGGGTGGGGCCGAGGAATTCGCCGTTCACGCCCAAGGTCGGGGTATTCAGCTCCGGATAGAATTGGTGGGTGTGCGGACCAACGTTCAGCATGAACGTGTCCTGTTCCAATGCAGGCGGAATGGCCAAGGGTTGTTGGGCAAAGGCGCCGAAGAAGGGGAGCGCTGCAAGAAGGGAGAAGTAGCGAGTCTGCATGGAGGAGGGCGTTTCAAGAAGGCTGCAACCTACCACACTCCGAGGTTCGGAAGGTGACAATGCTCAATTGCTGGCGCCCAGCGGTAGCACATGGTGAACGCACGATCGGCGATCTAGCATTTCGCATCTTTGTCAACGCCGTACTATTTCCGGTCTTTAGCGTCTCTCTAAGAACCCAGATATACCCTTTGATCATGAAGCCCACCTCTATCATCGCCATCTTTCTCTCAGCGTTGCTGGCCACGGCCTGCAGCACTTCCGACGCCACCCATGAGGCGCATGGCCCCGGTACCCCGGAAATGGGCAATGAGCACGGAGGCCACGCTGGCGCAGTGGAATTGGACAACGGCCAGCCTTGGGACGCCAATACCGAGACCACCCACGGGGTGAACGCCATGTTGGCCTTGGTGAACGGCTATGATCCTGCTACCGGGGACGGTGCCGTGCTGAAGAAGGAACTCACTGCCGAGTTCAACGACATCTTCGCCAAATGCACCATGACCGGTGAGGCGCACGTGCAGTTGCATAACTACCTCACCCCCGTACATGGGATGTTGGACAAGCTCAGCACCCAGCCCACGGCTGCGGATCTTTCGGAACTCAGTACCTACTTGAGTACCTACGGGCAGTACTTCAAGTAAGAAGCAGCCTCGCCATTGGTTGATCGAGCACCAGGTGATCAGAACCCCGCCGGAAGCTATTGCTCCCGGCGGGGTTTCGCTTTTCAGTCCCTCGCCGACCTATCGCCCAAGCGGCATACCGGGGTATGTGACACTTGTCACTGGTTACGTTAGTTAGTAATCACTAACTTTGTCCGCGAACAGAAGTAGGAATGGCTTGGGCGACCCCATTCGAAGTTGCCCAAACAGCATGGTGGTCTGGAATTGTACAACCTGACGGAAGACAACGAGCGACAGATGACAACCGAAGCGCTAATAAGGAAACCCGAAGATGTGATCCCGGAGTCCATCAGCTCCATGACGGAGTACAAACGCAAGTTCAGCTTCTGGGACATGTACCGCTCCTTCGCATGCATACCGAGGGCGATACCAAGCATGATCGGGAACAACAAGAGCAAATTGGTGGACCCCGATCTTATAAAGCGGATCCAATTGGCGGTGACCGAAGTGAACGGGTGTGCAGCTTGTTCTTATGAGCATGCCAAGATGGCCTTGCGTCAGGGAATGAGCGGTGAAGAGATCAGCAGCTTCCTCAGCGGAGCGGATAGTTTCATCCAGCCGGCGGAAGCAAAGGCCATCGTGTTCGCACAGCATTTCGCGGAATCAAAGGGCCATCCGAAGGACTACGCCTATGAAGCGATCGTGAAGGAGTACGGAGAGCAGAAAGCGCGCATCATGCTCTCGGCAGCCCAGGTAATGATCGCCGGGAATATGTACGGCATCCCGTATAGCGCCTTCCGATCGCGGCGCAAGGGAAAACCCTTCAAGGACAGTTCCCTGTTCTTCGAGCTGGGGATGTTGATCGGTGGAGTGCTTTCCCTGCCGTTCGCTTTTATTCACGGATTATTGCGCGGAACGTTCGACCTGCCGAACGAACGGTTGGATTGGAAGGATCAACAAACAACACCATCTGGTCAACAATGAGAACAGAGATCACTCCCCGTCAATTGGAGATCATCGAGGCCGCCGGCCAGCTGATCACCGAGGATGGCTATGCCAAGCTCACCACGAAGCGCTTGGCCGAGCGCATGCAGTTCAGTGAACCCGCCATCTACCGGCACTTCGCAAGCAAGGAAGCGATCTTGGTGGGCATGCTGGAGCACCTGACGGCATCGGTGCAGGAGCGCATGGCGGAGGTGGCTTTGCGAGAGGAACTGCCTGAGCCTCGGTTGCGCGCCATGTTCGACAGCCACTTCAGTTACTTCAAGGCGCATCCGCAATACCTGATGGCCATTTTCGCCAGCAACTTCATGGAACCTTCGCCCGCCACGGAAGCGGCGAACATGGGCTTGATGGAAGTGATGCGCCAGCATCTGCGCGCGGTGATCGGCGAAGGCCAGAAAACCGGAGCGTTCACCAAGACCATATCCGCCGATATGCTGGTACACATCGTGATGGGCACCTTCCGGCTGCACATGTTGCAATGGCGCATCAGTGGGCGCGGCTTTGATCTCACTCGGAAGGGCCGTGGCCTGATGGACGCGGTGATCAGCCTGATCAGCACCAAATAGGACTCCAAAATGAAGACCACGCGAAATACAAAGTGGATGCGTTGGGCCTTGGTCGCGGTGTTGGTGCTTTTCGGTGGACTCACCTTGTTCCTGAGCACCTCCATCCTGTTCGATCTCTTCGGCATACGGGAGAAGGAAGGCGAATACGTACCGTTCGTGGTGCTGGCGAATTTCATGGCGTCCATCGGCTACTTCGCTGCGGCGATCGGCTTGCTCGCGCACCGGCCTTGGGCACGCTATCCGCTGTGGATGGCAAGCGTGGTCTTGCTCATGGCTTCCCTTGGCTTTGCAGTGTATGTCCTTCAAGGCGGCATCCACGAAACACACACCACCGTCGCACTCGCCTTCCGCACGGTATTGACGATCGCCTTCTATGCCACCGCGGTATGGCTCATTCGTGCGCAACCTCAAGAGCTGCGCACAACAACCGAACAGCCATGAACCACAAACTCGGGATCATCACCGCAGCTCCTGTGCTCCTGCGTTGGTCGCTCTTGGCCGCGTTGCTGGTCAGCCTTGCGCCGGTACATGCACAGGTAATGTCCTTGCAGCAATGCATCGACTCCGCGCTGGTGCACGAACACCGCATCAAGATCGCCGATGCCGATGAGCGCATCGCCGATGAACGACTGCGGGAAGCACGCGGCGGAATGATCCCGAAGCTGCGTGCCGGGGCCGACTACAGGTACTACTTCGACCAGCCTTACCAACTCATGCCGGCGTCGATCTTCGGAGGCCCTCCGGACACCTACCGCGCCATCCAGTTCGGTACTCCGCAGAACGTCACCGCCAACCTCGCCTTGCAGGTGCCGATCTACGAACCCACGGCCTTCGGCGCTATCCAAGTGAACAAGGAAGCGGCTGCCGTTGCGGGCATACAAAGCGAGCGGACGCGTGAGGACGTGGTGCTGGAAGTGAGTGCTGTCTACTACAATGCCCAGATCGTCCAAAGCCGCTTGGCCTTTATAGACAGCAACCTGGTGAACGCAGAGGAACTGGTGCGTTCGGTAAGCCTGTTGCACGAACAAGCCTTGGCACGCGGTACGGATGTGGACCGCATGAAGCTGCAGCGCGATCAACTGAAGACACAACAAGAACAAGTCAAGTCGCAGCGTGAACAGGTGCTCGATGTCCTTCGGATCTTCATGGGTTTGCCTCCGGATGCTCCTCTGGCCGTTGTCCCTGTGGAGCCTGTCACGGAAGAACCCGTGGCAGGATCGGGCACCACCACCGCGATGCGCCTCGCCGACCAAGGCTTGCGCCTTCGCACCGCCAAGTTGGGCCTGATGCAGAAGGCCCGGTATCCGAGCCTGAGCGGGCAAGGGTTCTATGGAACCACCGGTTTCGGAACCATCGGCCCGGACGATCGCTTCGACTTCTATCCTACGAGCTTCCTCGGGCTTCAACTGCAAGTGCCGCTTTTCCAAGGCACCATCGTGCAGCACAAGATCAAGGCGGAACGCTTTGAACTGGAGAAGGCCGAGGAACAACGCGCAGCACTGAAGGACCGCGAAGGCATGGAACGGCGCGCGGCGGAGCGGCAATTCACCGTGGCACAAGGAACTGTGGTGAATGCGGAAGCACAGCTCGAACTCGCGGGCCGCATCCGGAGCAATACGGTCGCACTGCATAAGCAAGGGTTGGCCGCCATCTCGGATCTAGTGATGGTACACCAAGCCCACCGCGAAGCCCAACAGAACTACCTCGACGCCTTGGTGGACCTACGGAAAGCACAACTGGAACTGCAACGCCTCAACGGCGGGCTTTTGAAATGATCAGACCATGAAACGCAGCATCATTTGGATCATCCTCCTCATACTTCTGGCGTTGACCGTCTGGAAGCTTGTCAGCAATAAGAGCGTCCAGGAGGAGCGCGTCTACCGGCACGACCGCAACGCGGCAGTAAACGTGACAGTGGATACCGTGCGCCAACAAGCCTTTACCGATGGGGTGCGCTACACCGGTACCATCAGCTCCTTGCTGGAAGGCAAGGTGATGGCGGAAGTCCCCGGTCGCGTGGTACACGTGGCGGTTGCCGAAGGGCAATGGGTGGAGAAGGGCCAAGTGATCGTGAAGCTGGACGGCGACCTGTTGCGCTTGCAGATGCAGGCCGCCGAAGTGCAGGTGGAAGGCTTGGAGAAGGACCAGCAGCGCTACAGCATCCTTAGCGGTGCCGATGCCGTGCAAGGTGTGCAGTTGGAGAAGACCGAACTGGCTTTGCGCGGTGCGCGGATCCAGCTGAGTACGCTGAAGGAACAAGTGCAACGCACCACCATTACCGCACCGTTCAACGGTTATGTCACACAGCTTGGCGTGGAAGTGGGTACGGTGCTGAACCCTTCGATGCCGGTGGCCATGCTCACCAACGACCGCGCCTTGGAACTGGTGGTCTCAGTGCCCGGCCCTGAACTGAACGCATTCCGGAAAGGGCAGATCGTACAGATTATTCCGGAAAGTGGCGAGGCGCAAGTGCCCGGCACAGTGGAAAGCGTGGGCAGCCGCGGCGATATGGCGCACAACTTCCCGGTGCGGATCACCCTGAAAGCCGATGCGGCCCATGGCGTGAAACCCGGTATGGCGGCCACGGTGCGCTCCATTCCCACGGATGTGAAGGCTTGGCCCACCATTCCTTCCACAGCCGTCATCGGCTCCTCGCTGGATCCAGAAGTGTACGTGGTGGAGAACGGCGTTGCGAAGCGGAAACGCATTGTAACGGCCGGGCGCGACGAGGGCATGGTGTCGGTCTCCCAAGGCCTCGCGCCTGGTGAAACCGTCGTCACAAGCGGATTCATCAGCCTCGCCGATGGATCACCCGTGAAATTCCGCTGAACACTTGTAGCGAACTGAACACGATCGAATCCTGACACCATGACCATCACAGAGCTCGCCATCAAGCGCCCCTCGCTGATCATCGTCATCTTCGGCGTATTGCTTCTCGGCGGCGTGGTGGCTTTCAAGGGCCTCGGCGTGGAGCTGATGCCGGACTTCAATCAGCCGGTGATCACTGTGCGCACCATGTACCCGGGTGCAGCGCCGGAAGAGGTGGCCACCACGGTGACACGCCCCATTGAGGATGCACTCAGCTCCTTGGAGCACGTGGACTACATCGCGAGCCGCTCCTTGGCGAACGCCTCCATCATCATCGTCAACTTCAAGTACGGCGCGAACCTCGATCTGGCCATGCAGGATGCGCAGCGCCAGATCGACAACATCCGCAAGGACCTGCCGGATGGTATGCAGCCACCGGTGATGACCAAAGTGTCGCCCAACGATCTGCCGATCATGAGCGTCACCGCTTTGAGCACGCTGCCCGCGCCACAGTTCTACCAGATGATGCATGATGAACTGTTGCCGCGCTTTCAACAGCTGAAGGGGGTAGCGGAGATCACGCTTCTCGGTGGTGAGCAACGCGAAGTGCAGGTGCAAGTGGACCAAGCCAAATTGATGCACTACCGTGTGCCACTGCCTCGCGTTACGGAGGCCATCCTGCGCGCCGGAAAGGAGGTGCCTGCGGGCAACGTGCGCACAGAGCGCGACAAGATCACCGTGAAACTCGCTGGCAAGATCCACGCCGTGCAGGAGCTGGAGAACATAGTGGTCGCCATGCCTGCACCCGGCACCGTGGTGCGCGTGAAGGACGTGGCTACCGTAGTGGACGGCGTTGCGGAGATCACTTCGGTGAACCGCTACAACGGCGAAGAAGGCATCGGCCTACTGGTGAAGAAGCAGGGGGATGCCAATTCCGTGGAGGTGAGCAGCGCCCTGCGAGCGGAATTCGCCCGGATCGAACAGGAGCAGAAAGGTTCGGACATGCGGTTCGCCTTGGCTGACGACAGCAGCGACATCACCATCGAAGCGGTGAACGGCGTGCTCTTCGACCTCGGACTGGCCGTATTGCTGGTCTCCTTCATCATGCTGATCTTCCTGCACAGCCTGCGGAACGCGCTGGTCGTGTTGGTGGCCATCCCGGCTTCGCTCATCAGCGCATTCCTCGCCATGGGCCTCTTCGGCTACACGTTGAACCTGATGACCTTGCTGGCCATGTCGCTCATCATCGGGATCCTCGTGGACGACTCCATCGTGATCCTGGAGAACATCCAGCGCTACTTGGACAAAGGCCACGACAAGGTCAACGCTGCGATCGAAGGCCGCGCGGAGATCGGCTTCAGCGCGCTCTCCATCACCTTGGTGGACGTGGTGGTCTTCCTGCCGATCATCTTCGTGCAGGTCTTCGTGGCCGACCTCCTGAAACAGTTCAGCGTAGTGGTGGTGGTAAGCACCTTGATGAGCCTCTTCGTCAGCTTCACTCTGACGCCTTGGCTCGCGTCGCGCATGGGCAAGAAGAGTGAGCTGAAGCCGACCAGTCTCTACGGACGCATGCTCATGCGCTTCGAAAAGGGCGTGGAAGATCTGAGCGAATGGTATGAAGGTGCCCTGCGTTGGGTGCTTCACCACAAGCTCATTTTCATGGGCATCATCCTGGCATTGTTCGCCGGAACGGCCATCATGATGCGCCAAGGGATCATGGGCAAGGAACTCATCGCCACCGGTGATCAAGGGAAGTTCATGCTCGCCTTGGAATTCGACAAGAGCACCGCGCTGAAAGAGAACAACCTGCGTGCCTTGGCAGTGGAGAACTACTTGTTGTCAGAGACGGTGGTAGGCTCCGTGTTCAGCAACGTCGGCGGGCCGAGCACCGGCATAGGAAGTATGGGCGTAGGCTCAGAGAACAAGACGGAGCTCACCGTATCGCTGCTGCCCAAGAAGGAGCGAGGCGGCATCCGCACCGAATCCTACATGAAGGATGTGCGCCAAGCCTTGCAGGACAGTTTCCCCGGGATCGACTTCACCATGTCCGCCATCGGATTGATCCCGCGCACCGCACCGGTGGAGATCACCCTCAGCGGCGCGGACCAAGAGTTACTGATGCGCACCGCGAACACGATGAAGGACACGCTGATCGGCATCCCCGGAGCGAACAACGTGCGCATGAGCATCGAGGCGGGAAGCCCCGAACTGCAAGTCGAACTGGACCGCGACCGCATGTCCAACCTCGGGCTGGACGTGGCCATGGTAGGCGCTACACTGCGCAACGCACTGGCCGGGAATGATGATGCCAAGCTCTTCGAGAAAGGCACTGAATATCCGATACGCATCCGGCTGGACGATCTGGACCGGCGCCATGAACAGGACCTGGCCAAGATCCGCTTCATCCGACCCGACGGCTCATCCGTAAGGCTGGACCAATTCGCTACGGTGGTGCGTCAGGAACCGCACGCCATGGTGGAACGCATGGACCGTCAGAACGCAGTGACCATTACCGCTGACGCGCTGGGCCGAGGCAGTGGCACCGTGGCCGACGAGATGGTAGCCTACGTGAAGGAGAATCCATTGCCAGCGGGCATACACATGGCGTGGGGCAGCGACATCAAGCGGCAGAACGACAGCTTCGGCGCGCTGGGCGGGGCTTTGATGATCTCCTTCATCCTCGTCTACCTCATCATGGTGGCGCTCTACGACAGTTTCCTATATCCCTTCGTGGTGCTGTTCAGCATCCCGGTGGCCATCATCGGCGCCTTCCTCGCGCTCAACCTCTCCATGTCCACACTCAGCCTGTTCACCCTCCTGGGCATGATCATGTTGCTTGGCCTGGTCTCGAAGAACGCCATCTTGATCGTGGACCGCGCCAACCAGTTGAAGGAACAAGGGAAGCACTTCAGCGAAGCCGTGGTAGAGGCGGGCCGAACGCGCCTGCGGCCTATCATGATGACGAGCTTCGCCATGGTCTTCGGCATGCTGCCCATCGCACTGGCCACCGGCACCGCCAGCGAATGGAAGAACGGTCTGGGCTGGGCCCTCATCGGCGGTCTCACAAGCTCCATGATCCTCACCGTGTTCCTGGTGCCCGTGGTGTATTACGCGGTGGATGCGGTTAAGGATCGGTTCGAGAAGCGGAGGGAGAGGAGGAGGGGTCCAGCTTCCACTTCCGTTTGATAAGCCCCCGTGGCGTACCCAAGTATTCGTGGCGATCAACTGCAGGCGATGGATCTTCCTATCCATTTGTCCACATGGAGAACACATCAGGCCCGATCATCTTAAACTTTACGGTACCGAATCTCAAAAATCGACTCCCATGAAGATCGCAGTTCTCGGAACCGGAACGGTGGGACAGACCATCGCCGGCAAGTTGGAAAGCTTGGGCCATGATGTGATGATGGGTACCCGCGATCCGAAGGCTACTCTTGCGCGAGAGAAGCCGGATGGCTTTGGCAGGCCACCCCTGAAGGAATGGATGACCGGACATGGGTCGGTGCGGTTGGGCACTTACGCGGAAGCCGCCGCCCATGGCGAACTGCTGGTGAATGCCACGCACGGGGTCGCCAGCTTGGAGGCTCTGGCTGCAGCGGGAAAGGAGAATATCAATGACAAAGTGCTCCTCGATATCTCCAACCCGTTGGATCTCTCGAAAGGCTTTCCACCGACCCTCACCATCAGCAATACCGATTCACTTGGCGAGCAGATCCAACGCGCCTATCCCAAGGCCAAGGTGGTGAAGAGCCTGAACACACTGTCGGCTTTCTTGATGGTGGCTCCTTCACTATTGCCCGAGGCGCATAACCTGTTCATCAGCGGCAACGATGAAGGGGCCAAGAACAAGGTGAAGGCACTGTTGTATTCCTTCGGCTGGAAGGAGGCGGACCTGATCGACCTGGGCGACATCACCACCGCACGTGGCACCGAACAATGGCTGCCGCTTTGGGCAAGGCTGATGGGAACACTGAAGACCGAGCGCTTCAATCTGCGTATCGTACAGGGCAGTGTGCCGCATTGATCAACGGCCAAAAGGGTATGCAGCGCAGACCAATGAGCTGGCCGGTGTTCTGCGTAGGGGCGTCAAAAAGTTCCGCGAGCTGGCCTTGGTATTCTGACTTTCTGACGGACTGAACCTTATGCATCGCAGGGAGTGAATCGCGAACTCCGGAAGGGCTTACTCGTTCCCCTGTATGATCTCCAACACCTTTTTCAAGGCATCCTCCGATGCGGTCTCGATGTCGGGTGCCACACCCACTTGGTCGAGCCGAACACCATTGAAGGTGTAGAAGTCGGCGATCGGAAGGAAGAGCTTGTACTTGCCGGAAAGGTCGAACATCGCTGCGCTCAGCATCGCACCAGCCGTGTTCTCGCCCACGATGGTGGCGAGCTTGTGCTCCTTGAGCACGAAGACGATCGGTTCGCAGGTGCTGGCCGTGTTGCCATTTGTTAGCACGTAGATCTTCCCGGAGAAGACCGGAGAGTCTGATCGGTTAAAGACCAATTTGGCCCCTTTGGTGGCTTTGAGGTCGGAGATGAATGCTTCCGTGGTCTCCGGATGGGCTTCCGGGAGCGCTTCAAATTGCTCGGCATCGAACCCCGTGTATTCCAACTTGTTCGTCACGAAATAGCCAACTACGAGGTGCTCGGCTATGATATGCCGCCCGAATTCATTGGCCGCTTCGATCCCACCTCCGCCGTTGTTCCGGAGGTCGATGATGAGATGCTCGTACGCCTTGTTCTCCAAGATCTGCGGAAATATTTCGGCCAACTCTTCTGTGGACGAACTGAAATTCGCAATTCTCAAATAAGCGGTGTTCGTACCCTTTTCCTCGAAGAAGACGGTCGGTTGTTTTGTTAGAACGGTGTCCTCATCGAGGTCGTCCTCAGCACCCTGCACGATCAGATTGAAATGGCTGAACAGAAGGTGGGAACTGAGCATGCTGAACCCTATAAAAAGCTCAATGTCATCCGTGGCCTTATCGCACAGCTTCTTTAGATGGCCATCGAATTTCTTCCACTCGGCCGTCTGAAGGAGGGATCTGGAATAGATAGCGCTCCGCGTGGTATCCGTGATGATCGGATACAGGTATTTGAAATCCAAGCTGGTCTCAATGCTTGGCTTGCCTGCAACGGTTCCGACTACGATCGTATCATTCTTGATCAGCTTTCCGGTCAGGACGTTTTCGTTCAGGATGCCACGGAACTTCATTTTTCCCAGCACAGGGACCTGTGCGCTGCCAACCAGGCTGTCACCCTGCTGGATCGCGTGGATGGTCACCAAGATCCCCTTCTTCGGGCTCTTTCCCATCACTCTTCCCAGTCGTGATCTGAATCCGCCGAACAGTCTGCCATCGGCATTTTTCGGGGAGGTGAGCGTCACCTGATCCTTGCTCTTTCGTGCTTCCAGGAAGGTCGTAAGCGTGAAGCCACCACCTAACTCAATGTCCGTTTTCCAGTTGCGCTGATCCTTTTGTGCGAACAAGAGGATCTGAGCAAAGAGGAAGAACAGGGCGGCAATAGTTCGCATCGAGATCTGGTTCGGTGTCATATGGTTGTTCTGGTTACTCCCGGACCAGGTCCAGATCTTAATTGAGCGAATCGATTGCGCGATGGACCCCTCACGCGTTCCCCAGCCGCTCCAGCCCGCGCCGATCGGCGATGCGGATGTCGCGGCCTTGGGTGGTGATCAGGCCTTCGTCCTTCAGGTCGGTCAAGCAACGGATCAGTGACTCAGTGGCTGTGCCGACGATGGCCGCCAGATCATCCCGACTGATGCGCACCCCGAGGTCCTCGGATTTTTCAGCGCTGAAGCGATCGTGCAATTGCATGAGCGCTTGGGCCACCCGCTGGCGCACGCTGGCATATGCCAGTTGCAACAGGCGTTCCTGTTTCTCGCCCATCTCATGGGTGAGCATGCGAATGAACCGCATGGAGACATCGCGGTCGCGGTAGAGCAGGCGCATCAGGTCGTCGCGGGGCACCATGGCTACTTCGCAGTCCTCCATGGCTTCAGCGGTCTCCATCGCATGGCCTCCTTCCAGCGTGCCGAGGTAGCCGATGAAGTCGCCGGGTATGTGCAAGCCGGTCACGAATTCCTTGCCGTCGTTGTTCACCTTGAAGGTGCGCACCTTGCCCGAGACCAAGAAGGGCACGTAGCGCATTTCATCGCCTTCATGGAAGAGGATACCCTTACGCTCCACGTGGCGGCTCTTGCGGTCCTTGCTCAGGTCCTCCAAGGCAGAAACCCCGCGGGCTTGCTCCATAAAGTCGTTCAAGCCATTGAGCGTGCGGTCGAAGCCCTTGCGGAACAGGTCGCTGCGCTTGAGGCGGCCCTCAATGGCGTTCAGCAGTTCGCTTTCCTCGAAAGGTTTGGTGAGGTAGTCATCCGCACCCAGGTCCATCCCACGGCGCACATCGCTGCGTTCGGCCTTGGCCGTTAGGAAGATGAAAGGGATCTCGGCGGTTTCCGGCGAACGGCTCAGCATGTGCAGCACACCATAGCCGTCCAGTTCCGGCATCATGATGTCGCAGAGCACCAGGTCCGGTAATTCCTTGCGGGCGAGGTCCACGCCTTTCTTTCCGTTCTCCGCTTTCAGCACGCGGTAGTGCGCGAGCTCCAGGATCTCCGCTGTGTTGTCGCGCACGTCGGCATCATCTTCAATAAGCAAAAGGGTCTTCATCATCTGTCTTGTTTTCCGGGAATGCGCACGTTGAAAGTGGTGCCTTTTCCGGGAATGCTGGTGTAATTGATCTCGCCACCCATCAGGTCCAAGTAACGCTTGACCAGATGAAGCCCTAAGCCGGTGCCTTGGATGGTGAGTACGTTCTGGGCCCTGAAGAAGGGGTCGAACAGGTGTACCTGATCTTCTAAGGGGATACCAATGCCCCGATCGATCACGATGATCCGCAGGCAGCCATCGTCTATGGCGGTCCGCAGCGTAACAGGGCTTCCCTCGGGTGAATACTTGATGGCGTTGGTCACCAGATTGGTGATGGTGTTCACCAGCATGTTGCGGTCCAATACGGTGGTGCGCGCGTCGCTGGTGTGTTCGTACTTCAGTGCTTGGCCGGCCTTGGCCATGCCGCGAAGTTCCTCGATCAACCCGATGCACAGGTGGATGATGTCGATCTCTTCCGGTTCGGCCGAGATATCACCTTGGCCAATGCGCTCGAAGGAGAGGAAGTCATTCAGAATAGCGGTGAGGTCGCGCACCTTGGTGCGGATGCGCTGCACGTGCTTGTGCACCTTTTCGTTCCCCTCGCCTTCGGTGTAGCGTGCGATCAGGTCCGCAGAACCCATGATGGTGCTGAGCGGCGTGCGGAACTCGTGCGAGGCCATGGATACAAAGCGCGACTTCAAGGCGTGCAGTTCCTTTTCGCGCTCGTAAGCGATCTCCACCGCATGCGCACCCTTGGCCAGTTCGGCGGTCCGTTCCTCCACGCGCTTCTCCAGTTCAGCGGTGTTGCGTTTCAACGCCTCCTCAGCATTGCGGCGTTCTGTGATGTCGGTTACCAGCCCCATCACATAAAGTTCGTTGTCCACCGTGAAATGGTTCAGGCCCACTTCCACGGGGAAGATGGTGCCATCCTTCCGCAAGCCGTTCAGATCGCGACCGCGCCCCATGTGCCTTCTGGCCGGTTGGGCATTGTAGCCTGCGCGCTGGGCTACATGCCCATGCCGGAAGCTCTCCGGTAACAGCATTTCAATGGGGCGGCCCAAGAGTTCGCCTTCCTCATAACCGAACAATTCCAGCAAGCGCGGATTGTGCATGCGGATGGAGCCCGCGCGGTCCACGAGCACCAGCCCTTCGGCCGCCGACATGAACAGCATTTCGCGTACCCGCTGCAAATGGACCGGGTTCACATTGGTTTCTCCTTGCGGCATAAGTGCCGGCGAAGTTATTCACCTCCCGCCTCCGTGGTACCCGAAAGGGAAGCAAGTCCGGTGCGCTCATCATAAACGCGCCAGCTGCGGATGGGCCGCGCATAGAGATTGAGCGTGATCGCCCGTCCCGGACCGATGTTGGAGTGGCGATGGATGCAGCTTTTGGTGGCCATATAAGCCAGCTTCCCGGTTTCCAACTCCCGCTTGCCATGCCGCTTCAGGCTTCCATCGGTAGCCACTTTGAACCGCTCCTCCTGCACCGTGCCCACCAGTGGCTTTATCCAGGCCATCTGGCTGTCGTAGTCGTGGATGCTGGTGCGTTGGCCTTCTTCATAGCATATCAGCAACAGCTCGTGCTCGCGCGTGCGATGAATGCATTGCCGCGTGTAGTGGCGCGTGTTCCATTGGCAGAAGGGGGCCAGCGCCTCCGGAGTGATGGACAGGCGCAGCATGGCATCGGTATACCCGGCCGGACGCGATTCGAGATCGAGGATGCGTACTAATTCCTCGAGTGTTTCTATCGTTCCGGCCATTTGGTCGTTGTCAAGCAGCAGAGGCATTCGTCAAGGATAGAACTACTCGGTGGTCTGGTGAATGATCTTCATCAGGTTGCGCCCAATGAAGCACGCGGCCGGGAAGGCGTTGTCGGTTAAATTTGGCACTATACCCAGCACCATGATCCATATTCTGCTCCCGACCGATTTCAGTACCAACTCGCTGCATGCCGCTACCTATGCCGCGCGTCTGCTCGGTACGCAGGAGGTTACCTACACCCTGCTCCATACCTATTTGGATGCCGATCCAAGCGTCACTTCGTGGGCTGGCATGGCCGAAGGACTCTACAAAGCAGCCGTTGATGGTATGAAAGATTGGGAGGAGCGAGTACGCACTTCCGCTCCATTCCAAGGTGCCACGGTGCTTACCGAGGTGCTGTATGGCCCCTTGCCCGATATGATGAACGAGTTGGGCCAAGAGAAAAATGCAGACCTGGTGGTGATGGGGACCGAAGGCCATTCCGGCTCCGGCATTATGGGAAGTAACGCGGGAGCCATGGTGAAACACAGCAAACTCCCGGTGCTGGTAGTGCCCAATAAGGCAGAGGCAAATGCGGTAACACGGATCCTTTATGCGGACGACCAGAAGGGTGTGGAAGTGGCCGGCACACGCATGTTGCTACACATCGCCCTGCGATCGAAGTCGGAGATCGTGCTGGCGCACGTTATACAGGACCCGGATGATATGCCCGATCCCGAGGTGGTGGCGATGTACGATGAATTGCTCCAAGCCATTCCCCACCGCTTCATCTCAGAAGAGGGAAAGGACACAGCCGGCGTGATCGACTTCTTGGCGGAGAAGGAAGGCGCCGATATGATCGCTGTGCTGCACCGACATGCCGGTTTCTTCGAAAGTCTTTTCCGAACCAGCACGGCCAAGCGCCTGGCACTGCACTCGAACACGCCGCTCTTGGTACTTCAGGAGTTGGATGCGAGAAGCAAGGCTTGAGTTCAGGAGGCAGGCTCGCCTGTGCGTCTGCTCTTATCCACCCATCCTACAAATGACACGGGTATCTGCGAAGGGGGCTGCATGCCGCTGGTTTTTCGGTTCGCTCTGATCGTGCCAGCCATTTATTTGTTTGAGCCGTGGACGGATCTCCGCAACTGGAATTCGATGCAAATCGGTTCATCCGTGTCCCCGATGCATATCGGAGCGTGTTTATTCATAGTGCAAGGTGATCGCGGCCGAGAGTCAACGGATGCCACGAACGAGAAAAGGATCGGAATAGATCCGATCCTTTTCCAGGGGGGGTATGAATTTCGGGTCACTGTTGCGGCTCTGGCACATTGGAAGCTGAACCCTCGCCCAAGGTGGCAGCTTGTTCGGAGAGGCCCATCAGTTCTTCCCACGTCATCCCTTGGTAGAAGCGGTCAGCACGCGGCGTTCCATCGCTGGTCCAGCACGCCCATTTTCCTTTCTTCCTTCCGTTCACGAATTCCCCCTTCGATTCCTTGCGCCCATTGGCATAGAAGTATTCAAACTCGCCATTGGCCACGGTTGCATCAGGATCTTGGAAGGCGCCGCGCATCCGCACCGTACCGTAGGCATCCGTCACCACGGCCATGTATTTGCCATCCACGGCAAGCTTCACTGTCCGGGTGAAAGGACGCACCGTTTTCCGGGTGGCCTCTGTGGTATAGTCAGCCTGCACCAGTTCTTGGCTAATGATCGAAGCGTCTGTAGGAATGACGGCCTCATTTGGTCCTTGGGCCCTAAGTGCTCCAGACAGAAGCAGGCTTCCACATGTTATCACAAGGCTGAGTTGAAGTGTGGCTGAGGTTTTCATTGTCTGGAGCATTTTTGTTTTCTGCCACATGGCGAAAGGTGAGCCGTTGAAGTGGGGAATCGAGATGGTATTGATGCTCAGTGTTTTATGCTCCGGTGTGGAACCGCTTACACGTTGCAAATTAACTCGATATCCCATGGAACGGGGAATTGGCGCCACGAGCAAGCAATTATTTTCGTCAAGCAAGAAATCGTGAGCCCAACTCCGGCGTCGGCACCATGCAGCTATCCCGCTTGCCGAACCAGTTGAAGCGCTTCCGCGAGATCAGATCATAGACCGCGTCGCGCAGGGATGGGGGTACCAAGATGAAAGCATAGGCCATCCCCCAAGCTCCGCGAAGATCACGGGCCACGTTCAATGCGGCGGTAGAGCGGGTAAGGACCACACCCTTCCTGAAATACACCAGTGTATCGAAGTTCGAGGTCGCGAGATCGTGTCGCTGCAATACCGCTTGTCCCGCATCGGACTGAAGCGGTGCGAAGTGGAACCGCTTCCGCCGATCGTGCCGAATGATGAAGCGGACCAAGCCATTGCAGAGGTTGCACACCCCATCAAAGAGCAGCAAATGATCGGGTAGCTCCGCCCTGCTGTCGTGTAGAGGAGAGGGCATACTCTTGACGTGCTTGGCGTCTTGGCGGTGTATCCAGCCTAATTGGTCTTCGCCAGCACACCGCACAGATGCCACAGCAAGCGAGCGCCCACGTTGGCATCCCAGTCGCCTTCCGGTCCCGGGGTCACTTCCACCAGATCGAATCCGATGATGGTGCGATCGCTGGCCGCCAAGCGGGAGAGGAGGTAGGTGGCCTCTTCAAAAGCGAATCCCCCCGGTACAGGCGTGCCGGTGTTCGGGCAGAGCGTGGGATCCAAGGCGTCGATATCGAAGCTGATGTGCACGAATTCCGGCAGTTGCTCAATGATGCGGTCGCACTGCTTCTGCCAGGTCATGCCCTCATATTGCTCGCGCCGGAGCTCCGCGCTCCGGTGGATGCGTACACGCATGTCCTGCTTAGCGAACACACGCGCTTCTTCCTCACAGAAGTCTCGAATGCCAACGGAGACGATCGTCTCCACTTCGGGAATGGCCAATGCATTGTGCATGATGCTCGCATGGCTTCCGTTGAAGCCTTCATAGGCATTTCGTAGATCGAGGTGTGCATCGAAGTGCAGGATGCCGAAGCCCTCATAGCGCTGTGCCAAGGCACGGTAGAAGCCCAACGGGGTGCTGTGGTCGCCGCCCACCAAGCCAACCAGCTTCTCTTGGTCCAACCAGTAGCCGGTGCGTTGCTCCACCCATTCTTCCATTACAGCGCTCTCCTCGTTCACCAGCTTCAAGGCCTTTGCAGCACGGTCCTTCTTCGCCTTGGTGCCACCCTTCACCAGCACGTCGATCACGTGGGCAGCTTCCTTCTTCATTGCCTCGCTCTGCTTCAGCAAAGCATCGGGGATCTCATCCATGGAAATACCGCGCTTCCACAGGTCCGCGAATTCCGGATGGAAGAGGTCCACTTGAGCGGAAGCTTCCAGAATGGCCGCCGGCCCCTGTGCCGTGCCACCACCGTAGCTTGTGGTGACTTCCCAAGGAGCGGGTACAAGTACGATATCACTTTCCTCCGCTGTGAAGGGAAGGCCATAAATGCCCGCGCTCGCAACGGCAGGTGAGTTGGGGTCGAAGGCCTTGATCTTGGCTGCTTTGGTCATGGTGTTCGGAATTGGAGGCGCGAAGTTCGGTACTCTTCACCACAGAGGCACGGAGCACAGGGAGAATAAGGTGATGTGGGCCGCTGAGGCGCTGGGGCGCAGTGATAAGAGAGCACGGAGGTAGCGTTTTCGTTGCGGTTCAATATCCACCTTGCCTCCGTCCTTCTGTGTTCATTTGCGGTTCATCCGGGGTTAACCTGCTTGAGTAAGGCATTCGGCCGTCAGCTTGCATCTGAGGCTATCGGTGCGATCTGTGGACAGAACTGGTGAACGGCATTCATCCGTGTTCATCGGTGTCCATCTGTGGTTCGCATTCATCTCTGGCTAGAAGGCGAACGGCCCCGGGATGGTTACCGAGGCCGCTGCTGGCCGATCGAACGAAACCCCTCGTCGCGCTGCCGGCCGTTGATGCTATAAGCGAGCGAAATTCGTGAGCAGGTGCACCAAGTTCGGGAAGCCGGGATCCAGCTTCGGAACGTGGAGGGAGATCACCTCTGTAGAAGGTTCCTTCTGTTTGGGATCCGTCGCCGGAACTACCGGGGCTTTCGAAGGAGGAGTCGATCCTGCGTTCACCTTCCTCAATCCTTGCGCTGTCATCTGCCAAGTCAGCCCTGCCATGTCCGGCTCCAGGTCATGGTCGTCGTTGATCGCATTCCAGCCATCGCGCATCAGTACTTCGGTGTTGGGGGCGAAGTACACTTGGCCTCCCAGTGGCACCTGCAGGAAGTAGTTCACCTGCTGTGCCCGCATTTTATCCCGTATGGGGATGGTGTATAGGCTGGAAAGACTGAGCACGTCATCCGCACTCCATACATAGCTGGCCTGTATGTGGTCCGCGCGATCCTTGGCTTGGCCCGGTCTGTAGCCACGAGCAACGCGTTCGGTCACCAAGTGGTATGCGCTGTCGGGGCTTGGCTGTACTTGCAGGCGTGCAAAGCGAATGCGGGCCAGGTCGCCGTCGAACTCCAGCAGGTCCACGTCGAACTGTACGATGCCCTTACGATAGCCAAAACCCCATGAGGTTGCAGAGTTATGTCCATCGTCCACCTTCACCTCCAGCACCCCGTTCGCAGGAGTGTCAAAGGTCATCGGTGTACGCTCTACGCTCTTCGCTCGGAAGTCGGCGGCAAGGCGTACGCTGAACCAAGTGGCGGCCACCATGGCGCAGATGAACAAGGTGGTAAGACCCCAGCCAGCCCAGCGCGGAGTGTGGACGCGGAACAGCAGCCAGAGGGAGGCCAGCAAAAGCAGCACCACGGGCACCAAACAGAGCACAATGACGGACAGGACGAAGCCCACCGCTTGCCCGCCGGTAGGGAAGATGAAGCCCATGAGCCCCATCAATCCGCTGCCGCCGGTGAAGGCTCCATCGGTCCAAGAGGCCGTGCCGCCGATGAGTGCCGCTATGATGGACAGCCCCAGAATGATCGCCAGGAACAACAGGAATACACCGACGAGCTTGCCCACGATATCGAGTACACGGTGGCCCACGCTCTCGGCCCTGTAACCCATGTCCTTACGTTGAGCGCTGCTTTGGTGCCAGTATTTGCGGCCCATCTCGCGTGCTTCTCCTGCCACTTTTTCCGCTCCGGTCTTCACGCGTTCGGCACCCTCCTCGAACATGCGCTTGATGTTGTCCACTGTCACCTCTTCACCATGCATCTCCAGCTTTTCGGCTGCGGTGATCGCTTCGGGGATCAGTGCCCACATGATCAGGTAGATCAGCACCGGTGAACCCCAACCAGCGATCACTACCACGATGAAGGCAATGCGGAACCAAAGTGGATCGGTGCCGAAGTAAGCTGCCAAGCCGCTGATCACGCCGCCCATCCAGCGGTCCTCCGGGTCGCGGAAGAGGCGCTTGTGCTTGCGCGGGCCATAGTGCCGATAAGCGCGTTCCTCCGTATCGGCTGGGCCGTCGGCCGTTTCGCTGTCCACATAATCCTCCGGCTGGCCCATCACCTGCTTCACATGGTCCACATCGGCCATGGAAACCGCTTGGCGGCTTTGCAGGCGCTCGGTGAACAGCTCGGCTATGCGTGCCTCGATATCCGCCATGATCTCTTCCGCCTCGGCACTGCCGCTGAATTTCGCCCGGATGTTGGCGAGGTAGCGCTGCAGCTGGTCGTATGCATCCTCTTCGATATGGAAGACGGTTCCATTGAGGTTCGCGGTGAATGTTTTTTTCATTTCGAGGGGTTGTTGCGGGTGGCTTTTTTCACGGCTTGCACGAGGTCGTCCCAAGTATCATCGAGTTCCTTCAGGAATTTGACGCCTAAAGGAGTCAGCTTGTAATATTTCCGGGGCGGCCCCGAGCGGCTTTCCTCCCAGCGGTAGGTCAAAAAGCCGGAGTCCTTCAGTCGGGTAAGGAGCGGATAGAGTGTACCCTCCACCACGATCAATTTCGCATCCTTCAGCTTGGTGATCACATCCGAGGGATACATCTCCTCTGACGCCAGAAGCGACAGGATGCAGTACTCCAGTACGCCTTTGCGCATCTGGGCCTTGGTGTTTTCCACTTTCATCGCTTGGTCTTCTATGTAGCCGCTGGGTGGTACCCGGTAGCTGACGATGCAAATATATGGGCAAGGGATGGTACTATGCAAAGCAAAGTACTATTTTGGGATGAACGGTGCGTAGGAGTGAAGAGCGTTGTGAGCGTGGAATGGGAGACGAAGGGAGGATGGTATTGGAGGTGATGGAGGTGATGGTGGTAATGGGAGGTGATGGAGGTAAGGGGCGTAAGGGAGGTAAGGGAGGTAAGGGAGGGGCAGCCTACCGCGCCTGTGCGATCTGCCATTCCTGTTGAAGCCGCAGTAGGAAACAAGAAAGGGCCGCGATCTGCGGCCCTTTCAAGAGAGAGAAATAGTGTGCTTAGTCCAGCATCAACTTCCGGGTTACCGTGCCTTGGTCGAAGGTGAGCGTAACGAAGTAGGCGCCGGCCTTCAGGCCATTCCGCTGCAGGTTGAATGCTTTGTTCTCCACGTTCTCGGCATGCACGCGTCGACCGTTGATGTCGTACACGTCCACCATGCGAATGGTGGCGTTGCTGCTGCTGATGCGTACCACATCATGTGCAGGGTTGGGGTACATGTCCACGCCAACGGCGATGGGATCGCTCTCCGCAATGCCCACCAACACGCAGGGACCGAGCTGCAAGGCACAAACCAAGCGTGGGTTCATATAGCCCATGATGGTATCGATGTAGGCGCGACCTTTCACAGGGCCGAAATTCGGGTTGCTGGCTTGGCTCGCTTGGCTGGCTGTGATAGGGGGCGGACCGGGGGCAACAACGGTCTGTGCAATTGCACTGTTCGGATCCCACCACTGCCAGGGACCTGCTTCTTCCAAGGGAGCCACTCCCATGCCGGGCCAATTGGGCGTAACCATCGGGTACAGACCTTCGCCGTTCTCATTGATGTGAACGGTGTTGGAGCCGTGCGTTTGGTTGGTGTTGTAAAGGGACCTGGCGCGGATGGTATAGGGGTCATTCCCTTCCAAGGTGGCGAAGCTGGAGTTGTTCCCATATGCGTTCGCCAATGGAATGAATACGTTGCTGCCCAGCACGTCCACCACTTGCTCACCAGTGGTAGGCACGATCACGGTGCCAGCACCGAAGGGAGCGAAGGGGTCGAACACCGTATGGAAAGCGACCATGGGGACATCACCAGGCGCCAGCCAGCTCGTATCGGCCAAGGCCCCACCAGCGTTCACGCAGAAGTTGATCTTGCTATTAAACCCATTGGGGCGGTACAGCGCCAGCGATCCACCGAATCCTTCAATGTTGCCCACCACGGTAGAGTCAACATACCCGACGGTTGGTTGGAACGGATCAGGCAGGAACTTGTCGATGTAGAGCTCTGATGGATGATCCAATGTGGCGGTGGCCAATGTGATATAGCCACCGGTTCCTTCACCGTAAAGGATCACCTTGCTCGGGTCAATTGCATATGTGTTCGGCCCGGCTTCATCCGCCTTCAGGTTCCGTACGCACTGCTTCACGTCGTGAATGGCGCGATAAATGGCGTTGAGCAGGGTTCCGCGGCGGATCTCCACAGTACTTCCCAAGGGATTCCATCCTGCACGATAGCTCATGCTGATCGCCACGTAGCCACGCTGTGCCATCTGCTTGCAGATCTCCACGGCGCTGCTGTCCTTGCGGGTGCCGGTGGGGCTTCCATTAATGGGAGGAGGCAGCGCGTTGCCGGTGTGGACGAAAATGAAGACCGGCCGTGCCGTCTCGCTGTCCACGCCTTGGTCAGGCTCATAGACGTCCATCTTCAGGTTGGTCACCTTCACTACCGTGCTGGGGTCGGCCGGGTTGAAGAAGGCGGCTGGGATCGGACTGCCCGCAGAGACCAAGCCTTGCAGCTGGCCCACTTCCGGACCGAAGGCTGCCGGGCTTGAAAAGTCCGAAGTGAGGAAGTCAATGTTTGTTCCGAAGATGACATCATTCGTGATGGTCACTTGGGCGGGAGTGAACACCTCGGAGAGATACCGCACTTGGGCTTGCGCGGTAAATGCCACGGCCGCTAATGGGATGGCATAGAGTAGCTTTCTGGTCATGGGAAGATGGGTTTTATTGGTTTTCGAAAGTTAGTTGATTTAACGCTTGCTGAGATCATACGAAAGCTGCACGTAGGCCAAGCGGCCGATGCGTGGTCCACCGTAGACGAGGTAGACATCGTTGTTGAAGGCGCGGTCCAACCGGTCCGCATCCGGCACGCTCTTGTCCCAGAGGGGAACTAAACCGAAGAGGTTGCTTGCGCCGATCTTCACCGTCATGTTCTGCTTCGGGAATTTCACGCTGGCCTGCACGTCCACCATATCATAGCTGGTGATGGGGCCGGTGAATTGGGGCGAACCTTCGAACGTGTAGCCTTCCACATACTTCCAGTTGAGCCCATAGCCGAAGCGCTTCAGCTCTGTAAAGGGGATCTTCCGATCGCGCGCATTGAGGCCCGCATTGAACTTGTTCTGTGGTGTATTGAAGGCCGGAATGATCGGATCGTCTGCTCCGCTGATCAGTTTGTTGTAGCTGTAGTTGAAGGTGTAGGTGAGCCGGGGACGGTACCAAGTAAAGCCTGCGTTCACTCCGCGGGTGACCACGCCTGAAGAGGCATTGGCGGCCACGCGATAGGCTTGTAACGCAACAGGAGGAGTATTTCCGGCTTGTGGGAAGTCAGCATGCAGGCCAATGATGTAGCCGATGAAATCAGCATACCAACTGTTGTAGGCACCGAGGTCGAAGTAAACGTTCTCCCAGTGGGTGCCTCTGTAGCCTACCTCAATGGTCTTTACCTGCTCGGGGCGAACGCGGTCCACGTTGAAATACTTCAAGCGGCTTCGCTCCAAGTTGTTGTCGCGGTATTCGCTGAAACTTTCCAAGGTGAACATGGAATCCCGGCCTGCCTCGAACTGCCCGTCCACGTTGCCCAAAAGCAAGGCCCTGCCCACGTTATAGTAGAGGTACTGGTCAGCCAGGGTCGGGTTGCGAATGGCACTGCTGAAGCCTGCCCGCCATACGTGTGCAGGGTTACTGGAATAGACCAACGAAAGGGCAGGAGAGAAGAGCGCCTGGAAGTTCTCGTTCTTGTCCATCCGCAAGGTGGCGGTAGCGGTGAGCTTCTCTCCCATGAATTTTTTCTCCAGCCCGGCCACCAATCCGAACTCGCTGTTGCGTATGCGTACATCACCCGTGTCGCGGAAGATGGTGCCTCCACTATTGGGCAAGTACTGCCGGAAGTTTCCGCCGATGGTCACCTCGCCAAAAGCGGGCTTGAACTTGTATTCGCCCATGGCATGCGCCAAGATGCTCTTGTCGTAAAAGAGCGAGCCACCTTCGTTCAACCGCTTGCCGGTGATCTCGTTGAACTTCTCATCAAAGCGTTCCGTGCCCGGAACGTAGAAAGGGTCGAGATAGGCATTGTCCAGGCTGTTCGTATAATCCTGTGCCTGTTCGTGGAAGTCATGGATGAGGGCGAGATTGTCCTGAATGAATCCTTCCTGCCAAGCCACCCATTGTGCTTGGTTCCAGCCCATGCCAGCAGCTTGCGTGGCTGTTATGTAACCAGGCAGGGCCTGCACTTGTGGCGTGATCGTGGTGCCCCAGAAATTGGTATAGGGAACGTTCCATCCCGTGATGCTTCCGGTCTGGCCGGCGGCATCCTGTAAACGCAAGGCCGTGGTATAAATGTCATAGGTCTTCCCTGCATCCTCGTGTGTGACATAGGCACGGGCGAACCACTTTCCTTCCTGCTTGATCTCTAAACGATGCTGAAAGAACATGATGTCCTTCAAGCGATAGCGGTTGTCGCCTTGGTACACCGTATTCCCGGTGCTGAAGTTGCTCGCGGCGATCACCTCCAAACTGTCGTGGATGCGGTAATGGAGTGAGCCACCCAATTTCAGGTTCTGGGTGCCGTAATCCACCAGTTCACTTTCGGTATAACCGTTCCTTATGAATTTGCCCAAGCCCGGATAGGTGCGCCGGCCTGAGAAGGAGGTGTAGTCGTTGTTAAAGCTCACATCCTCGTCCCCATAGATGTTCACCGCATCATAGCCTCCCGGATTATTTACCCCTGTGGGGCTGTTCTCGGTGGGGGAATAGTTCTTCGCCTGCCAATCATCAGCGCGCAGGGCATAGGCATTCACTTTATAGGCCCAACGCTGTTTGGTGGTGGAGTCACCGAGTACTGCCGCCCAGCGCACCGCAGCTTCCAGCATGTTGCGCTCGCCGCCTTTCACGCTCACGCTCAACCCGGGGAATGCCCAAGGGCTTTTCGTGGTCATGTTGATCACGCCGTTGAATGCGCCGGGACCATAGAACGCTGTGCTGGCACCTGCGATCACATCCACCTTCAGCACATCGAGGTCGCTGGCTCCGAGGAAATTCCCGAGTGAGAAGTTGAGGCCGGGGCTTTGGTTGTCCACGCCATCGATCAGCTGCAGCGAGCGGACGGGGCTGGTGCTGTTGAAGCCACGCGTGTTGATCACCTTGAAGCCGAAGCTCGCAGCGGTCATGTCCACGCCCTTCAGGTTGCCAAGGCCCTCGTAGAAATCACCACCGGCCACTTCCTTGATCGCCAACAGGTCCATGGTCTCCACGGTGAGCGGTGCCTGCTTCTGCTTGTCGCTGATGCGCTGCCGCACGATTTCAGCATCGCCCAGCAACACCGCATCGGGTACCATTTTCACCTTTACTTCCTGGTCGAGGGTCTTGATGGACAGGTCTTGGGATACGTAACCGAAATAGACCACCGTGAGCGTGAAGGGAGGAGGGCGTTCCACAAGAAGGTTGAAGCGGCCATCGAGGTCGGTCACTACGCCGCCGGTCATATCCATCACTTTCACTACCGCGCCTATTATAGCCTCACCGGAGCCTGCATCGGTCACCGTGCCCTTCAGGCGGAGTGCTTGGCTGCTTGCCAAGTGAACGATCAGGAGGCCAGCGATAAGGAAGAGGGTACGGATCGGGATCAAATCAACCGGTGTTAGGGAGAAGTGTGGGAGGCAAGATAACCGGAGTAAACAATGCAAGATACTATGCGTGCATACTTTTTATTCACCGGTAGATCCGGGCTTGTCCCCGTAGCGTGAATTTAACTCAGCAGTTCGCGGAGATAACTGACATTCAGCATGCATTGCAACCTTATCAGTGACCATGGTGGACCATTCATCGCTCCGCAAGCGTATGCGAATGCTGCAGGGATACGGGGCGTAGGTAACCGTTGCTGCCTGTCAGGCAGCTCATCGCTACAGTTATATTTTGACTCAACCTACAGTGGCACATCATGGACTGAACCGCGATGTGCCTTGGCAGCATGACTTTGCAGAAGAGGGCCTATAAGCGCACGAGGTGGCAACCGCTGTTGGCGACGAACCAGAGCAGCCCGAAGTATCGGGACGGGAAGGCAGGTATCACTTAGCGAAGGTCCGGCACTCTTGGGCGGCTTCACGGCAGGCACTTTCACAAGCCGCGAAGTGTGGCAAGTGGGTGTGCTTGCTGCACTCAAGCGCACTTGCTTCACAGACGCGGGCACATACCATGGCGAGATCAACGGCCAACCGGGACATGTTCCCTTGCCCGGCAGCTCGCACATAGCTCTGCAGGAGTTTACAGATATCCGCGCAGGCCCTACTGGTAGCGATGCAGTCGGCCAACTTGTGCGGTTCGTGGGCGTGGTCGCAATCGGTGATGCTGTGTTCACAAGCTGCAATGCAGTGGTCCAGAATGTCCAGCAGCGGCTGGCTCTCCACGGCGGAGAGATGGATCTTGTTCCGCGGCTGCTCCGTGGGCGGTGAGGCGGGGTGTGAGGGAACGCCCGGCTGATGGGGGCCTCCGGCTGGGCCCTTGTTCCCGCCTTCAACGGAGAAGGGTGAGGATCCACCGGGATACACCAACTCCTTTTTCTCCATGGTGAATTCGGGCATGGGCTTCTCAGTGGTCGTGGGCGCTACAGCAGGTGCGATATCCGGTGCGGAACGAGGATCTTGCTTGATGAGTTTTCCGGTATTCATGATAGATGGATTTTCCGAAGGTATTATCCCAAATCATGCCATACGACCGGTGTCCGCCTATTCTACAAGCGCATGACATGGATGCGCGGAAATGGACGACCGATCTCTACCACACCCGATGGGGACGGGGTTCCACATACGGGGAGTATCAATGCCTGTTTACTGCTCGGCAACGCGTGGCATACGGGTTGCATAGTGCGATCACCATGGATACGATCATTTTCCCACTCACGAATTGGGTGGAACGGAATAGTGCCGTGCTGTTGATCAGCATGGCATTCATTGGCATGGTTGGTTTACTATGCTTCGGTGCGGTATGAAAGCTCATGACAAGTCGCTCTCGTTTTGCCATAGGCCGTCATTAACGGCAAGGCGCTCGATCGATCGGCCTGAAGAACAGGATAGACCGCTTACTACTTTTGAAGCACCACAAATTGATGGTTGGAATATGCGTGGAATAGGCCCTATCGCAGGGATCAAACCTTTTGGCATGGAACATGTCATACCGACCAACACTAACCAACAGCATCGTCCGCTCAAGGACGGAACGAACATGAGAAAGCTATTGATAGGAGTAACCCTGCTGGTATTCGGAATGGGCGTTGCCCAGGCACAGGAGGGCCAACGCAAGACCCCACAGGAACGCGCTGAGATGCGCACTGAACACATGACAAAGGAACTTGGCCTCAACGCCGAGCAAGCCGAGAAGGTGAAGGCGATCAATATGCGTTACGCCGAAAAGAACGAGGCTATGCGCGCCGAACATAAGGCCAAGGCTGAAGCCAACCGAGGCAAGGGTGCGGAACAGCATGATGCACGAATGGAAGAGTACAAGAAGGTACTTACGCCAGAGCAGTACGACAAGATGGTTGCAAACCAAGCCGCCATGAAGGAGAAACGCCAAGAAATGCGTGGTACCAAGAAGGACGATATGAAGCAGAAGAACATGGAGAAGCGTCAGGAAATGCGCGGAACAAAGGGCAACTGAATATCCGCTCCATGAATCAGGGAGAAAGCCCCGCACTGGTCCACAGCGCGGGGCTTTCTCGTTTTCCATGGCGAAGGGTCCTGTGCGCTGAGACCGTTCAGGGACTCGCCTTCGGAATTGGATCCTGCTGGACCCGGATAAGAATGCAGGTGCATGCAGCAACACATTACCTTGTCGGCACCCCCCAAGAAACATAAACACGCTACATGTCCTTATCCATCACTTTTCACGGCGCTGCCGGTATGGTCACCGGTAGCAAGCATTTGGTAGAGCTGCCGGATGGCAGGCGCATCCTGTTGGATTGCGGCATGTTCCAAGGAGAAGGCCCGGCCAGTGATGCCCTCAACCGTCGCTTCGGCTTCGACCCGGAGAGCATTGATGTGCTCGTGCTTTCCCACGCGCACATCGACCATAGCGGATTGATCCCTCGCTTGGTGAAGGAAGGTTTCCGTGGTCCCATTTTCGCCACACCTGCCACAGTGGACCTCTGTGAGATCCTGCTCGCCGACAGCGCTTTCATCCAAGAGAATGACTACCGCTACGATGCTAAGAGGGCCAAGAAGCAAGGACAAGCGATGACTGAGATCGGTCCGCTTTACACCACGGCCGACGTGGACACGGCAATGAACCATTTCCGAATGGTGAACTATGATGCTTCCACGGAGATCATGCCGGGCGTTACGCTCACCTTCATCGATGCCGGGCATATTCTGGGAAGTGCATCCGTGCATCTTACAGTGGCCAGCGGCGAAGGAGTCCGCCGGATCACCTTCAGTGGCGATGTGGGACGTTACGTGGCCCGTCTTGTGCCGCCACCCAAGCCCTTTCCGCAGGCCGATGTGATCATTTGCGAAAGCACCTATGGCGATCGCGACCATACTGCACTGAACGGCTCGGTGCAGGAATTGCTGGGCCATGTCCAACGCGTATGTGTGGAGCAGCGGGGACGATTGATCATTCCCGCATTCAGCGTGGGCCGCACCCAAGAGATCCTCTACGAATTGAACAAGTTCTTCAATGAAGGGCTGCTGCCACGCGTGCCGGTTTTCGTGGACAGCCCGCTCTCGATCAATGCCACGAGCATTTATAAGAAGCACTCGGAACTATTGCGTCCTGATATCCGCAAGGAACTGGAGTCCGATCCGGACCTCTTCGGATTCCCTGGTGTGGAATTCATTCGTGAAGCATCGCGCAGCAAGGAATTGAACACGCGCGAAGGCCCGAGCATCACCATCGCCGCCAGTGGCATGATGGACGCAGGACGTATCCGACACCATTTGCAACATGGCCTACCAGACCCGAAGAATGCGATCCTCATCGTTGGCTTCTGCGCTCCCGGTACGTTCGGTGAGCGTCTGCTACAGCACCCGAAAACAGTGAAGATGTATGGCGAGATCGTGCCGGTCCGCGCTGCCATCCTCACCATGGACAGCTACAGCGCACACGGCGATCGCAGCGAACTGCTTCAATGGATGAGTTGCCAAGATCCATCCTTGGTGAAGCAGGTTTTCCTGGTGCACGGTGCGGAACCCGCACTACATGGCCTTCTTGACCTCTACACGGAGCACGGGTTCCGGAACATCCAGATCCCGGAGCAAGGGCAGCGCTTCGAGGTGTGATCCTCAACCAGCGAACTGCACCGCCTTTTTCAAGGCATCCGGCAATGGTGGAAGCTTGCGCCGCTCGAAGAGGAAGCTGCTGAGGTCCGCGATCTCTGAGAAAATGTGGTGGCTGTCCATGGCACCCTTCAGGTAGGATTGGCCGGTGCTGCCACCGGTGCCGACCCGCAGGCCGATCATGCGGTGTACCATGCTGATGTGACGCGCACGCCACGAGGCCATCACGGTATCGATGTCCAACAATGAATCCAGGAAGCGGAAGGCCTGCTGGAAGATGGGCTCATCGCGATAGAGCATGATGAAGAGTGCACTGCGCGCGGCGGCAGGGGAGAAGTGTCGCTCCTCGGAGCCTTCCACGAAGATCTTGCGCCACAGTTTCGCGTTCCCTTCCTCCCCTTTGACCAAGCTGTCCACATAAAGCTTTTCCAACCGCTCGAAGAAGTTCGGCTCACCCGGCCAAAAGCGCTCCTGAAGGAAGGGCATGCGTTCCAGCCAAGCATTCACTAATTCCAGCAAGGTGGGCTCGTTCTCCAGCGCTTCGATCTGTGCCTTGTGGTCCGGGCGCAGCTGGCTGGTGTAATACATCTTGCCAAAACGGGCTTCCATACGAAGGCCAAGGCGCGCCTCCAGGATCTTGAACTGCATGCTTTGAAAACCGCTCGCGGGCCGCAGTAGGTCGCGGAAGTCCAAGAAGTCCAAAGGCGTCATGGTCTCAATGATCTCCCACTGGTGCACGAGCACGTCGAGTATGGTCTTCACGCGCTGCAACCGATGTACTGCGATGTTCAATTCCCCGCCATTGTCGTCCACCTTTTGGTGCTTGAAGATCTCCATTACGCTGCTCACCTCGAACAGCACCTGTTTGAACCAGAGCTCATACGCTTGGTGGATGATGATGAAGAGCATCTCATCGTGTGCAGGTGTGCCGGCTTTCTCGCTTTCAAGCTCTTGGGCACCAAGGATCTTTTCCAGTTGTAGATAATCGGGATAGTAAACGTTGCTCATTGTATCGGGATATGGTGTTCGCCAAATGTAATAGGGTCGAAGTGCGACCACTTGAAAATGTTCAGTGCGTAAATTTGATCATGTGCAGATCCAGAACAGTGCTTGCATTCAGTGCTTTGCTCATCGGCATGGTGGCATTTGCGCAATCCAGTGTGGGGGCGTTGGGTAAAAGTTCGGAGGCTGCCCAACAGGTGTTTGATAGAGGCCTACAACAGCCGTCGGATACCATCTGGGATGTGGGTGCCGTGCAGGTTCAACCGCAATACCCCGGTGGTGATACAGCGATGTACAACTACTTGGTTGAGTCCATCGTTTATCCGGAAGGCGAAGGGAATATCAGGCTGGCCGGAAAGGTCTACTTGGAGTTCATTGTGCGAAAGGACGGAAGGGTGGATCAAGTGAACGTGCGGCGCGGGGCTTCACCGGCCTTGGATGCGGAAGCCGTGCGAGTGGTCCGGGCAATGCCACGATGGACACCTGCCTTTATGAACGGTAAGCCTGTGGATACGCGCTACATGCTACCGATCATGTTCATGGCTGAATAGCCTTGGTCCATCTGTCGGCCCGGAAGCTATCAGCATATTGAACAGAGGAACGGCCCGGGTTCTCCGGGCCGTACCTCTACAACTATGTACTCCGTTTACTTTACTTCCTGCACTGCATTGATCTTGCGTCCATCAGGAGTGGTGTTGGTGGTGCCGCCTACATGCGACTTGATCCACTGCTCATACTGCTCGGGGGTGAGCACATCCTTCAGCGCTGCGTTCATTTCCTTCAAGGATTCTGGATCCCCCGCCTTTTCCTCGGTCGCCTTCGCGGAGGCTATGCCCAAGGCCTTATCGGCATATTTCACGTTGATGACCTGAACCGCTTGTGCTTGTTCCGCATTCAAGCCCAACTGTTGGGTCATTTGCTTCGTGATCACTTCAGCGCGTGTCTTCAACTGGGTCATTTCGCCTTTTGTTTCTTGGGCGGTTGCGGAGGCCATCAGGAATGCGGCCATCATCAAGGTCATCAGATATTTCATGCTTCGTGCTTGTTTTGGTTTGCCAAGGTAAGAGCGATACCCATGCCACCGATCTGGTCATACAAGTGAACAAGTGGAGGGCCGTGCTTGTCTATGGCTCGGACACAACACCACCCATAAAAATGAGAACCACGCAAGCACGCTTAGCAATTGGAGCACTCTTGTTCATCACTTGCACCATCTCGGCATGCACGAATGAGGATGGAGATGGCGGAACCTCTGATGGGAATGCCGGAGAAGCCTATGAACTCCGGAACAAGGACCACTTGGCGCCTTCCATGGATAGTGTGGATACGGGCGCGAACGCCAAGATGGACACTATTGGGACGTCGAACGGGGAGTAAGCGCCTCGGTTCCTGGTCTAAGAGTGGGGTGTTTACTACCGCTTTTGGAGAGAATTTGGTTTGGAAGGCCGTGGCCTGCTGTTTGCCTCCTGCTAAAGCATGGAACCCGTGTTAACACATAAGGAATCAGCCGCCACGATCATGGTGGTGGATGATGATAAAGACCTCCTTTGGCTTCTTCAAAGGGTGCTTGTGAAGCAAGGTCTCGATGTAAAAAGCTTTTCCAGCGCGCCTTCCATGGACGTGGTCAAGGAAATTCACCCGGCCGTGCTCTTTCTGGATGTGGAGATCGGTGCGGAGAGTGGTGAAGAGGTATGCGACCGGATCAAGCGGTCCCAAGCGGTGCCACATCTCCCTGTGATCCTCATCTCAAGCTATGCCAAGGAGAGTTTGAGGGAAAGGGCGAAGCGCTGTGGAGCGGACGGCTACCTCACGAAGCCTTTCGACCTACAGGGAATGGCCCGCTTGGCCAAGCTTTATATAGCCGCTCAAAAAGCGGCCTGAGCCATTTTGGTGCACCCCAGTGTGCGGCATTCGCGCTGCAGATCACAGAGCGCGATCTTCCATCCAACCCGACGGCGATAGTCCCTTATCCAAATATCGAATTCAACACGCCCGCCAAGCGTATTCCGCCTTTCAAGAGTTGTTGCTCCACCAGTGGCCAATTCAAATACTGGTATTCGTATCCCAGTTCCGCACCGGATTCCTCCGGATATATCTGCTCTCGATAGGCCAAGTTCTCTTGCGCCCACGTTGCAGCGGTTCCTGCCGACCATTCCTTTTTCTGCTGTGCCGTGGCATGATCCACACTTTGTGCCAGCTCCGAAAAGCTCAACTGGCTCTGGTCGATCATCTCACTGTCCCAAACCCGGTGCAGGTTCGACCCCTTCTTGAACCAGCGCACTTGGAACGAATTTCCGCCCTTGTCGTCACCACGTCCAACGTGCAACGGTTGGTGCAGATCGCCGATCAGGTGGATCAGCACTTTCAGGTGGAAGACCTCCTCGTCGTGTGAGAGCGTCCCACTCTTCAGGGCCACCACCATGCGGTTGATAGCTTCCACAACGTCGCCCTTGGGGTTCTTTTCCGCCGAAGCATAAGTGCTTCCATCCGGAATGGTCACCCAATGCCAATCCCGCGTAAAGTCGTATGTGCGATCACTGCGCACATCATCCATCCATGTGGACGCCATCGCCATGGATTCATCACCGAGAATGCGATGCACGGCCTTCAGTGCCTTTTTTGACAAATGCTTTTCCGCAATGGCCCCTACCGCCCGGTGGCCAGTGGCGCCCCAAGCGAAGCCAGTTAGTGGAACCGACAGGAGCAAAAGCAAGGGAACGAGCCGCAGGAACTTCATGACACAAGATTAGCCCCTTTCGTTCAGATCGATCTGTGCGAAGGTTGGAAGGCGTGGATGTAGCGAATTCTCCCCGGAATTGAAGATGCCTAAAAACGGATCAGCATGCTAACCTTAGACAGGCCTTGGCTTCCGATAGTGTGTGCCCGATCCGGCACACAATTCGTTTAATCACTCAAAGGACCAATATCCACTTTGCAATGGACACCAAGGATAAGAAAGAGGAAGAGCCGCAGGCGACGGAGCGTGCTGCCAGTCCCTTGCCCGAGCACATGGACCCTGTAGTGAAAAAGCACGGCAACAGGCCCCAAGCCACGGCTGGAACTCGCACACCAGGGAGACTCCATCGAAAAAGAGATATGAGCGAGGCAGCTGAGCGAAAGGCCCGCCGGGACGAGATCGTAGCTGAGGAAAAGCTGCAAGAGAAGAAGTGAAATCGTGAACTGGATCCTGAGACCGCATGGCAGAACCCACCGCCGATACCATCGCTGAGATAAAACCACAGCGCTTGGATTCATTAGTGCATGAGCCTGAAAAAGTGGCTCGTGCCGCTCATTTGCGATACGTCCACGATGGACAGACAGGGATATCCCGCAGACGGTCTGGAAAGGGTTGGAGCTATTTAATGGGGAACAAATCCGTAAAGGATAAAGCGATCATCGAACGAATTCGATCCCTGGCCATCCCACCGGCTTGGACCGATGTATGGATATGTGCTCATGAGAACGGGCACCTGCAAGCTACAGGCTTGGATGCTAAAGGAAGAAAGCAGTACCGCTACCATAAGCGCTGGGCTCAATTGCGGGGCCAAGTGAAGTACCACCGGCTAAGCAGCTTTGGAAAACATTTACCTCGTTTGCGAAAGCAGGTCCATGAGGACCTGGACAAAACGGGAATGCCCAAGGAAAAGGTATTGGCAGGAGCAGTGGCGCTCATGGAACGCACGCGCATCCGTGTGGGCAACAAAGCCTATGAGCAGACCAATGGGAGCTTCGGCCTCAGTACATTGAAGAATAAACATGTGACGAAGGATAAGAACGGCATCCGCATCCGCTTCAAGGGAAAATCAGGGATCACGCATGACATACCTCTGCAGGGCGCCCGGTTATCCCGGCTATTAATGCGCTGCAAGGAACTCCCTGGGCAGGATCTTTTCACCTATTTGGATGAGGAGGGGGAGGCCCATGATGTGGATTCAGGCATGGTGAACGAATACATCCGCAACGCCAGTGGAGGAGATTTTAGTAGCAAGGACCTTCGCACGTGGATGGGTAGTGCTCGCTGCGTGGCTGCCTTGTTGGAAGCAGCTCCTCCTCCAACGGCAACGGCCTGCGCACGGTGCGTGAATGAGGCCATGGATTTGGTGGCCAAGCACTTGGGGAACACGCGGGCCGTGTGCAAAGCGCATTACGTGCACCCCGATGTGGTACGCACATTTGAAGAGGGTCAGCTGGTTGATCTGGCCAAAGGAGTGCACAATGCCATCCCGGGGGGGACAGGGCTGAACCGTGCCGAACGGGTGCTGATGAAGATATGCAAGGGACTGGAGAAGAACTGAAGCGTGCATCTCACCAGGCCATCACACACTGATCGCCCTGAAGAAAGCCTGCACAGGTATAACTGGAGGGGAATGGATGGTAACGCATTCATCAGGAAGGCATGGATGTTGCCTCTTTTCCGACGCTACTGGAGCATTTCTGTTCACAATACCCTTTACGTCATGGAGAGCCACTTACCTTCTGAGACCCCTATGGACCGCATCGCGCGCAGAGCGGCCCGGCTAAAGACCCTACTACAACTCGGCGGGAGCATGGAGAACAACGGTGCATCCTTGCACGTCGCGGGTTACCGCATGGATGTGGGGAATATCTCAGACATGGATGAGGCTGTATGGGGACAAGTGCAACGCAACATCCGCGACATGTTAGACCCATTCGGTACCAAGGAAAGTTGATGGATCGCTAGAACAGGAATGGAAGGTCCTTCCTTGAAACTGGCCAGTGAACAGCTTCAACCCTTTGTTGGAAAGCGGGTTCTTGATGTCCGGGGAAATGCCAAGATCGATATGGATCGATGTGATGGACAAGTTGTTCGTCACGTATTCAGCTTTGGGAAGCAGCTCCTCATTCAATTTGACGCATTCGCTTTGCGCACCCATTTCATGCTTTTTGGCACTTATGAAGCGACTGTTGAGGGCGTCACCGAAACTGGAGATTACCTGCGTGCCCATGAACCGCGGCTAGCATTGCGGTTCTCCAATGGCGAACTAAGGCTTTTCAGTTGTTCCGTTAGATATCTGGAAGGGGCGGAAGTGAAGCGGGACTTTGACATGCGCAAGGACGTGCTCTCCCGCACGTGGGATCCCTCAAAAGCCTGGGTTGCGCTATCCCACCAAGGGAAGCAACAGATCGCTGACGTGCTGTTGGATCAGGACATATTCGCAGGTGTGGGGAACATGATCAAGAATGAAGTGTTGTCGCTGGTCCGCATTCGACCCGATGCGTTGGTGAGGAACTTATCCATTGCCAAGCGAACAGAGATCATCGCCCAAGCACGCTCCTTCTCACAGCAGTTCCTGCGGTGGAAAAGGCGGTCCGAACTGGTCCGGAATCTTAAGGTCCACCAGAAGAAGAAGTGCCCTTATTGTGGGGGTGCCCTACTGCACCAGCGCACTGGCACGAAGCAGCGCATGAGCCATTTCTGCCCCAAGTGTCAACTCAAGACCTCGAGATAAACGGAAGGCTAGCCGGCCAGGTGTGGAGTCAGATTCTGTTGGTGATCGCACGGATACATTGCCCCCGGTTTGGGGGCAATGGCGACAAGCCATCAGTCCTCCTCTGTGCCTTCGGTCTCACGCAAGGCAGTCGGCGATTCGTGCCGTGGTTCGGGGCGCTTGTTCTTGGCTTCCACGGTGAGCGTCGCGTGAGGAACCAGGCGTAGCCTTTCCTTGGGGATCAATTCCCCGGTGGCCCGGCATACGCCATAATCTCCTGTCCGGATCCGCCCGAGCGCACCCTTCAACTGCGAAATGAATTTCTCTTGTCGTACCACGGACCGCGTAAGGTCCTCGCGCTCCATCATGGCCGTTCCATCCTCTAGGCCGGACTGGCCCAAATAGGTGTCATCCGTGCTGTTGGCTGATAGACGCATAAGCGAATCCTTATCCAAGTGGAGGATCTCCTCGGCTTGGGCCAGTTTGGCATGGATCAAAGTTTCGAACTCTTGGAGCTCTTCCGCGGAATAGCGCGGCTTATCTGTGGCTGTACTTCCCATCTGGGTATTGAAGGTATGTATACGGTGAATGTATGGTGGACCGCAACTGGCGGTTGGAGCTTCGTCCGCCTCACCTGCGCATTGCGTGCCAAAAGAACGCCGAGCACATCATTCACTCCCGTTCGTTGCGAAGGTACCTCAAACGGTAGTGCTGCCATCGCTGTCCTGCCTTGTAGAAAGGGAACGAACCGCAACTTTTCAGTCTTGTGCGCTCACTGCCTCTTTATCAGGCATTGAACTTGCTGCTCGGTTGTGGCAAAAAGGGACATCCATGAGAAACTTCATTCACTTAAGCGCCGCCTTGGTGTTCACGTTGATCATGCTGGCTACGAGTTGTAGTACGGGCGATACCAACGATCATGCGGATGGTCTCCACGGTACCACGCGCGGGGCACCCGCAACCGACCTATCCGATACAGGCAATTATCGCTTGCGGAACAAACGGGCAGATGAATCACGCGGGGATACGCTGCCGAAGAACGTAAGCGATACGGCGTTCCACACCGAACCTAGGCTTTAGCGTGCGGCGCCGAAAACACTTCCGGGGTCTCACATTGGTGACAACGGGAGTCGATTCCGTATTCGTGGGGAGCGAGCTCCACGGCTCCAATGGCGGAAACGCGACAATACCCACATTTTTGCCCGGCCGGTTTCGCCTATTCCCTATGCAAGCAAACGGTGATGGCACTTGGGGTCGAACTTCAATGTCGCATATTCACCATTCGCAATATTCACGAGCGGGTAGAGGCAAAGGGAGATCTGTTCGCAGGTGCATTGAAGAAGCCTCACTTCGATCTCAAGAAGGTCCTTGGAGGCTTGGCAGCGTTGATCCAGGAGGAAGCTGCATGAGCTTGAACCCAGCTAAGCCTGATGCCATCGTGAGCATGTAGCAGTACATACGGCGGAACACCACGAAGCGCCCCTCGAAAGGGGCGCTTCGTTCATAAGAGAATGGTACGGGTCACGTACCGAATTCCATCCCACCGGCGATCCGCACCAAGGGAACGGAAGTGCCTACATCAATGCTTTTGGGCCTTTGGTGTATTGGTGGTCGGTTGTCCAGGTTGATGCTCACCAGGCTTATGGTCCTTGGCGTGCAATGCATCCTTTTTCTCACGATCGGGATTCTGGTTCTTTTCTTGATCCCTGCCCGAGTGAGCTTGAGGTTGATTCCTTTGATCCGGGGTGTTCTTGTTCTTTTGATCAGGCATTGTTAGTGAATGTTTATGATCGCCCTCTGTGCCCGCCTAACGGATCTTCCAGTGGGGCTTTGCCAGCAACCACACAGATCTCTTGCCTTTATCGCAGCAGATCACCCTCCATCGAGGATCGAGGCACAGATCCTTACGGCCGTAAGGGACTGCGTGAGAGGCGCTTGCAAAAAAGCTTGCTGGCTTATCGGCGATCGGGGAGAAAAGTCGACAGCACGCTCCCAAAAAGCGAGGTGAATTTTGCGCGTGTCCCACCGGTCCATTGTGAATTACTCAATATCCGGGTCAAGAAAGCCGTTTGCCATTTCAAATGAAATGCCGACATTTGCAACCCCTTAACGAAAAGGGGACTTAAAACTAACGCGACATGCCGACCCGCATCCGCCTTCAGAGAAAAGGCAAGAAAGGCAAGCCATACTACCACTTGGTAGTGGCTGACCAACGCGCACCGCGCGATGGAAAATACATCGAACGTATCGGTGCTTATGACCCCAACCGCAACCCTGCCTTCATTGAGGTGGACCGCGATAAGGCCATGGACTGGCTCCAGAAGGGTGCACAGCCGAGCGATACAGCCCGGGCTATCCTGAGCTACAGCGGTGTGGTGTACAAGAACCACCTGCAGAACGGAGTGAAGAAAGGTGCTTTCGACCAGCAAGAGGCCGATCGTCGATTTGACGCTTGGTTGGACGAAAAGAAGACCAAGATCGAAGCGAAGCGCGAGAACTTGGTGGTGAGTGCCGCTACGGCCTTCAAGGAGCGTTTGGCTGAGGAGACCAAGAAGTCGCACGCACGTGCTGATGCCTTGACCGCGAAGCTGGCTGCTTCCATTCCAGCTGCCCCTGAGGCCTCTACCGAAGCTGCTCCTGAGGCTGCCCCAGAGGCAACCGAGCCTGCTGCTTCTGCAGAAGGTGAGACGGCCGAGCAGGAGTAGTCCTCATACGGATCTGAGATCAAAGGCCCGGCACCGAAAGGAGTCGGGCCTTTTTCTTGGTGCTGACC
The DNA here is from genome assembly GCA_040391235.1 of Cryomorpha ignava. GTDB lineage: Bacteria > Bacteroidota > Bacteroidia > Flavobacteriales_F > PHOS-HE28 > PHOS-HE28. Next base: position 87,919 of record JBEBYG010000001.1, on the reverse strand, counting down.
TACCAACTGATGGATCTACTTTCACCGCCGAGATGGACCTGAGCAAACTGCATCACCTGGGAAAGTTGGGAAAGCCATGGGGGCACCGTGGAGAACTGTCGTTCCAAATAAAGGATGGCGATTTCGACGAGGTGCTCTCCTTGGGTGTCCTGTTTGCCGAGATCGATGGACTGCGCGTGCCGTTCCATGTGAGCCATATGCGGGAGCACCCTCGGGTGGGTGCAGTGGTGAAGTTCGAGGACATCGATGATCCACAATCCGGCAGCTTTTTGGTGAATTGTGAAGTGTATGCTCCTCCGGGCCATGAGCGGTCCGAACCGGAAGAGCGGGACGAGGAGGAAAGCCTCGACCCCGAAGAGCTGGTCGGAATGCACGTGCTAGACGAAGAGTATGGTGAATTAGGCGAGATCACAGGAACGGAAGGCACGGAGGATCACCCGGTAATGGTGGTGCGCAAAGGCGACCAAGAGATCCTGATCCCCATTGTGGATGATGTGATCACAGGGATCGACCTCGAAACCGGATACTTGGTGGTAAGAACGCCTCCCGGGCTGGTGGACCTCTATAGGAGCTTGTGAACGAGTCCGTTGTCGGCATGCCGAACAGCTATTTCCACTTCAAGCAATTCACGATCCTGCAAGATCGCTGTGCGCTGAAGGTGGGAACGGATGGAATGCTTCTGGGCGCGTGGACCAACTATCACCCTGCGCAACGAATCCTGGATATCGGTACCGGCACCGGCGTGCTCGCTTTGATCGCCGCGCAGCGGAACCCAAGCGCTTCCATCGATGCGGTGGAGATCGACCCGGACTCAGCCGAGCAAGCACGAGAAAATGCCGCTGCAAGTCCTTGGGCGGCTCGTGTCACGATTCACCGAGGGGACGTCCGGCAATGGAAACACGTAGGGCGTTACGATCTGGTGCTTTGTAATCCGCCGTTCTACAAAGGCCACCATCCCTCGCACGATGCCCGCAAAGCCATAGCCAAGCACGATCTGTCCTTGCCTTTTACGGATCTGATCGCAGCGATGGATGACCGCTGCACCGAGCAAGGTCGCATCTCGCTCATCATTCCGATCGACCGGCTGGCGGAAGTGATCACCTTGGCAGCTTCACACCGATTCCACCTATCGCGGAAATGCATCGTGTTTTACACGGCCAACAAGCCCCCGAAGCGCGTGCTGGTGGAATTCTCACGAAAACTCGATCAGAAGGAGGAGCTATCAGAGCTGGTGGTTGAACTCGCTCCGGGCGAATACGGTCCGGAGTATCGGGCCTTGATCAGCGATCTGAAGCTGGACTAGATCGCTACTTCGCTCTCAGTAAAGGCTATGCCGAGCGTGGCCAACTCATCCAGGATCGGATTGTACAACTCGGGTTTTAGGGGCAGGAGCACACCGCGGTCGCTGATCTTTCCGTTCAGCAACAACTTGGCGCCGATCGCCATGGGAAGGCCCACGGTCTGCGCCATGGCGGTGTAAGTTGTATCCGAACCCTTCACCACCAAGGACGCATGGATCTCCTTGTGCGCATCATCCAGCGCATAGCGGAAGCGATGCCACATCACCAACATGTCCTTGTCGTTCGGGCCGAGTTCCCATTTCTCCTCCAGCAAACGCTGCAAAGTGGCGGCTGGTGAAAGACCAGCTTTACCAATTGTGCCTTGGCCGAAGAGTCCCAGCCAATCGAGCCGCTCCATCACAGCGCCGTTCGCATCAATACCGAGGTAGTTCGCCAGTGTCTGGCGGACGTTCTCCCGGGTCGCACCCTCGGGAAGGAAGGAGCGCACGTAGTCGGCCCAGGTGGCATTCGCAGGCAGCTCCATGGTGAAGCCGTCCTCGGTGCAGCCCAATTGCACGAACGCATCCCAAGCCTCGCAGTAGCCGCCTTTTCGTAGGGTGCCCCGCTTCATGCTGGGAATGTCGCTGATGCCATAGGGTTCGCGGTACTTCAAAGAGTCCCGGTTGGGGTAACCATCGAATCCGCCGAGTTCCGGAAGTTGCACCCGTGTGGTGTGCTGGTAGAGCTTGTGGTAGGGGAGGTACTTTAACTCACCGTTGTGGATGTACTTGGCTGCATTGCCCTGACCGGCCAGCACCACGTTCCGTGGGTTCCAGCTGAACTTGTACCCCCATGGATTGTCGTCGCTTTCCGGAGCGACCAGACCACCGCAATAGCTTTCGAAGGCCTCCATTTTGGCGCCTTTGGAACGGAGGTCGTCCAGAATGCGCATCGCGCTCATGTGGTCGATACCGGGGTCCACGCCCATCTCGTTGAGCACCGTAAGACCTGCCTTTTTGAATTCAGCGTTCAGCAGCCACAGTTCATCGGGGACATAGCTCGGGGTGATCACGTTTTTCTTCAGCCGCAGGCAGTCCTTCAGCACGTCCATGTGCATGAAGGCGGGCAGCATGCTGATCACCAGGTCGTGCGTGGCGATCAGCGCGGAACGCGCCTCGGCGTTGGTGGCATCCAGTTCCACGACCGTGGCCACTTTTTCACTGCCTTGCGTCAACCGTTGGGCTTGTGCGGTGTCGCGCTCCGCCACTGTGATGCGCCATTCCTGCGTGCTGGCATGGTCGATCAAGTACTTGAGCAGGGAAGAGGCCGAGCGGCCGGCACCGAGAAGAAGAATGGAACGCATGGAGTGCGGAACGTTGAAGGTTGGGGGCGCGAAATTGCGGATCTTAAATTTGGTAGGGCGGATCAGGATCGCTCATTGCCATTGGAGCGTTGCCCCATCACTTCAGCAAGGCTATGCCGGATCCCTTCCGCGATCACCGGATCCATGATCCCGTTTTTTGCAAAGCGCTGGTTCACCTCCACCTCCATTCCTCCATAATGGACGGGAAATAGCCGACGCAGCGCCGTAGGGAATCCATCGGAAACACCCTTGTACGGCTGGTTCATCCGGATCACCAACTCGGGCATCCGTATGGCAAGTGCCTTGCGCCACGCCATGCAGAAGGAACGCTCGTTGCTCCGGGCGGGATCGTACAACAGCCCGATGTCCACCTGCCGCACCACACCATCCAACACCGGCGTGAAGCTGTGGACGGCAACGTGCATCACTTCATCTCCAGCAGCGATCCGCTCCTGGATCCGTTCGATGAAGTTCTTCCAATAGCTGCGGTGGAAGGCCAGAAGTTCTTCCTTCCGGTGCGGATCCAGTGAGCCAGTGTATTTGGAGAAAAGCTGGCGATGCCCTTCGGAGCGGTTCAGTTCAATGCACAATCGCGAAAGCGTCGCGGAGGTGGTCTCTTCGGCCAATGGAGCCAAGCGGAGGAAGAGATCCAGCGCGCCGATATCCAAGCCGCGGTGGGTTTTCAGCACATCAGTATGGCCGGCAAAACAAGGCTGCAGTTCCTGTGGCACTTCATTGCCACCATGCTCACAGCTGAGGAACAAAGCGGTCATGCCAGTTGCCGGTCTTCCCGGAGGCAGAGCGCCAATTCCTTGTAAACAGTGATGATGCGATGCTTATCCGGCGCGGGTCCTGTTTTGGCGAGGATGCGTTGGGCAAGGCAGCCGTGCTCGAGGATGTGCGTTATGCACGCCCGTGCGTTTTCGCTCAGCGTGGATCCCACTTCCTGGAAGATATGTTTCCAGACCTCGTTCGCCGTGGCTTGCTCGCTTTCCATGTTGAACATCAACAGGAACTCCTTGCTGGTGATCTGGGTGGCACCTGCATCCTTGATCACTTGCTTGAAGATGGCGAGCAGGTCGTTCTCGTGCCAGGCACGTTGCAGGTAGTTGCTCACCCAGCGTCCATCCACCAAGGCTTTCAGCGTTTCCACGATCAGTTCCGCAATGGCCAGATCGGCACTGGGGCACTCTTGGATGTCCACTACGCGGATCTCGATGGCGTTGCGATCGAAGCGTGCGATGGCCCCGCGCGAATTGGCAAATTCGTGGTCCATGATCCCATCCGGATCGAAGGGTGCCAGTGCTTTGCCGATCGGGCCGAAGACCTCGCGGTAGTATTCCTCCTCGCTCAGTACCGCTTCAGGTATCAAGGAGCCCATAAGCTGGGGGAGACGTTGCTGATGATGCAAATAGGCCTCCATGCGGGCGTCCATCTGTCCCGTGGACTTTCCATCCAGGATGGGCGAGCTGGCGCTGAGTGCCGGGATCAGCGGCAGCAGCAAGCGAATGGCGGTGTGGAGCTTGGCGAACTCCACATCGTTGGCGAAGGGCAGGTTGAGGTGAACGCTCTGGAGGTTGCTCCAGCCATGGCCCCGGCAATCGAAGATGCGGTTGTAGAGCGCGTAGATGTCGTTGTTGTCGTGCGGCCAGATCACGGTTTCCGTAAAGGGGTCGAAGAGGGGATGGGCCGCGGTGGGGAGCAGCATCAGGCCGCGCTTGGCCAATACGGTATCGATGGCACTTACTTCCGAGGCGAATTTCCTGCGGAAGGATGCGATGTCCTCGGTGGGACGAGCGGTCTTCAATTCCACCACATGGGCCACCAGTTCGTTGCTCCAGTCCACGTCACCTCGCTCCACATCGCTTGTGATCGCGCCGGTAACATCCTTGAAGAGCAGGTCTACCGTAGGGCTGGCCTTCAAGGTCTCCCTGTCTACCACCATGTATTCCAGTTCGATGCCCGTGACCTCGAACAGACCGAAGGGTTTCTTCACGCTCATGCTTTCACCGGGGTATTCGACCGATCCTTATCGGACCCCGCAGGGGTGGGGGCAATACCGATCTTCTTCTCGATGGTGCGCTTCAGCGAAGCGATAATGCGACGGTAGATCTCATCACCCAGTTCCACATCCTCGATCCCGTGATCGATGTTCGGGCACTCGTTCACCTCGATCACGTAAGCTTTGCCATCCTTCTCTTTCACGTCCACACCGAACAAGCCGTGGTCACCTACCATGGAGCGGACGGCCTTGAGGGCAGCGTCCATCACATGTTTAGCGCAGTCTTCCACCTTCACGGTGTCGAAATTGCCGGTCTCATCGCGCTTGGTGGAACTGCCCCAGTTGTAGATCTGCCAATGGCCTTGCGCCATGTAGTACTTGCAGGCGTAGAGCGGCTTTCCGTCCAGCACGCCTACCCGCCAATCAAAATCGCTGAACATGTATTCCTGCGCCACGGCCAGATCACTGTCGGCCAAGATCGTGTCCAGCTTTTCCTCTAGTTCCTCAGGCGTCTTGGCTTTCACCACGCCTATGCTGAAGGTGCTGTCCGGCAGTTTCAGCACTACGGGAAAACCAAGCCGTTCCCCCACCTCATGTCGGTTCTCACTATGGACCACCATCGTGCGAGGAGTGGGTATATGGTGAGCTTCCATCACCTCCGCCAAGTAGACCTTGTTGTTGCATTTGAGGATGGCTTCGGGCGAATCCATCACCGCCAAGCCTTCCTGTTCCGCCTTCCGAGCCATGCGGTAGGTGTGGTTGTTCACGTGGGTGTTCTCCCGGATCAACAACGCATCGTATTCACTGAGACGGTCGATGCCGTCCGGCCCTATGATGTCCACTCGGAAGCCCAGCTCTTCCGCAGCCTGCCTGAATTTTACGATGGCCCGGCGGTTGGAGGGGGCGGCCTTGTCGACCGGGTTCACCAGGATGGCCAGATCATAGGCGCTGTGGTCCTCGCGTGCTGTGTCGTACCGCTTCTTGGAGAAGTATTCCGCCGCGAATTCCTTCAGGATGGGAATGTGTTCCTCTTCGATGTCCTTGTAGGGAACCGGGCGTACGGAGCGGAGTTCCCACTTTTCACCCTTCACGAAGCGGGCACGGAGCAGCGGTGCTTCGAAGACCTTGTACAGTTCGTGCGCCAGCTTGTCATAGCGGGGATTCACGTTCCTCCCGAAGTACATGCTGAGCGTGAAGTCGTGCTTGTCCTTGTGTCCCAAGCTATGCTGGATCACCTCGTCCAGATCGCGGGAGAGCACTTTCACGATGCTCGGATTCTTCAGGTCCAGGATGGTCTTTGCGCTGGGTATCACCTTCTGGCCGCGGGCTTCTGCAAGCAGGCTGACATAGTAGCCCCTGCTCTGGTAAACGAAGCTGCGCGCCAAATTGAAGATCCGCGTGTTCTTGAGCTGCGCAAAACGCGGGTGGGTGAGGTAGTCCTTGCTGGAGACGACCTCCACGCCGGGCGAACCCAGCTTGAAGACCTTCGGGTCGTGTACGACGATGATCTTCTTCATAAGGTGATCGGGTCTGGGGAAATGATGAGCAAATTGGCATCATAGGTGACGATGCCGAGCATGATGCTATTGATCAATCGGCCTACCGGCACCTCGTAGGTGCGCCCGTGGGCCATGGGATTGTCGCTATACGGATCGGCTACCAATACGCGCTTGTTCTCCATGCCGCGAAGCACCACGAAGTGGCCCATCGGCTTGCCACGTAGGTCATGATAGAGGCTGCGCCCTTTCGAATCAGCATACTCACGCTTGCTCTGGTAGAGATAGGTTGCGCTCAGGCCCGCCAGTATGGGCAGGTTGGCATTGAAGAACTTGGCAAGTAGTTCCGGATCAGGGTCATCGAACCGGATCACACCGCCTTCCTTCAGGAAACGGGAATAGGCCAAGGAGGCCGCATGGAGCTTTTTTCCGTCCTTGATGCGCGTTTGAGCGATCAGCTTGCGCCTCAATGCTTCCGGGGGGAGCCCGGCCCATGAGGGGTCGAACACCGCGAGGTTATAGCTGTAGAGCCGTGCATGATAGCCGCGCAAAAGCGCGTGGATCCCAAGAAGTACGGCCAAGGTGCCGCCCTCTTCCATGTGGTGTACCTCCTGGATCAATTGATCCAAAGGCTGGGTATCGCCGAAATGGCGGTAAACGGCATGGAGCGCCGTGGCTCCGCAGGTATCATCGTCCGGCTGCGCTTCAATACGAAGATTTCGCATGGTATATGAATATCGGAACAAGGGACACAACGGTGCCAAAGCCAAGTTCCGACGGTGTAAAGTTCGGGTGAAGAACGATCGGTCCGAATGCCTGGTTCACTGGTGGGCCGAAGAATTTTCGAGCCGCATATGCCTTAGTGCGCCTCGAAAGCGCTGGGGGGCCGGAACATGCGCGGAAGTTCTTCCTGAGGGTCGAAAGGCATCACGAGCCAAGGCGGGGCCAAAGTGCTGCGCGCGATCAAGCGGCCGCCTACATCGAAGATGCCCAAGGTGATCGGCTCCTTGCGCGAACGGTCATCCACACGCATCCTATAGATCAATCGGGCATGCAGCGTATCCGCAGGATCCGTGAGTTTCTCTCCATAATACCTCGACAGGGCATACAGGTATTTCTCCACCCGGATGTTGTCCGCTGGTTGTCCATTTACCAACCAGCCTTCGCCCTTCCGCTCCAGCGAATAGCCCACGGCACCGGGGAACATGAAGGTGATGCGCTGCCAATTCTCCGGATCACCGTTCACCATCGGCTTCGGTATCCAGCCCATGAAGTCGATGTTCATGATCCAGGTGATCCCGCCCGGGATGAGATAGACATTCGGATCTCCCTGTCGCATGATAGCCGTGGCAGGATCTTCTCCACTTGTGGTGGTCCCGATCCGCAGGGTGACCTCTTGCGGAGTCTGGAGTATGAGCGTGCTCGCGAGAGTGTCGCTCAGGCCGTAGCGTTCCAGTGTAGCGGGGGCGGCACCCGGCATGCTCAGGGGGCGCATCCCTACCAGCGTTTCGAACAGTTGGTTCAAGGGGCGAGAGAAGGCACGAGTGGAATGTTCTCCTTGGGTAACCGTCCAGCCTGCGCTGTCGCGCTGGAACTGGAGCGGAGCGCCCGGCCGCATGGATGGAGGAATGATGGTGAAGGATCGAAGCGCGGCCGTGTCCACGGCCAGAAGCTCTTGGCGGAAACTGCGCTGTTCGGCTACTTCAGGTGTGCGCCCGCCCAACCACCAGACCGAAGCGAGCACGGCTACCAAGGCCGCCAGCAGGGCTATGCGCAACTTATCGGACATGGCCCGGTGTCATGCGGCGCTTCCGCTGATGGCGACGCCACTGCCCACGGAACAGGCCGTATAGCAATACCACCGAGATCGGAAGCAGCAGGTTCAGCCACTTCAGAAAAGTGCGTTTCGAATCACCGGGATCTTGGATGGGGCGGTAGTTCTTCTCCTTCCCCCGAATGGAGAGCAGCTCGGTGTTGTGGGTCACCCAGTCCACGGCGTTCACCATCAGGTCCAAGTTTCCTTGGGGCAGTTCCGTTTGTTGGCCGCCCTGATCACCCACGCAGAAGTTGCCGTTGCTGAAGACCACCAAGCGGCCTTCCGTGGTATCCACCGATTCCACAGCAGCGCCCACCACTTGTGGACCCAGCGGAAAGTCGGAGTTGGTCCATTTCTTCCGCAAGTCGATGGTAAGGGGTGTGTATTGCACTGCGCTCTTGGTGCTGGTGCTGAGGATGGGGGAGTAGCGCAGTTTCGTGCTGTCGCCAATGAAGGTGATGGGGGAAGCGAATTGGAACAGCACCATGTCCAAGCCATGCGCCACCGGATGATCGCTGAAGCGCTCGATCAGTGGGTAGTAAGGGAACTGGATGGAGATCGGCTTTTGGATGGCGCTCTGCATCACGCCCACCTGACCGCAATGTTCATCCACCACAATGCCCGGTCCGATGCGCACTCCATGCTCTGCGAGCCAAGGGCTCATACCGATGTCGCGCATGTTGGCTTGTGGGGATACGGCCAAGTTCGTTTCCACCGCTCCGAACGCGAACACCACGCCGTGGCCTTTTGCCATGTAATCGTCGATCAGCTTTTGGTGCCACGCGGAAATGCTGTCCTTGGGATCGATCACCAGAATGGAGGTGAAACGCTCGTTGATGGGGAAGGAGTCATAGATCCTTGTGGCCTCCACATCATATTGTGCATTCAGTTGGGTGGCCAGTTCATCCACGGCCCGGATCGAAGGTTCCATGTGCCCCTGCATGATGCCGATCAAGGGCTTTTCGGTCCGGGTCACTTGGGCGATCGCGGAGGTGAGGATCCACTCCATGCCCGGCCCTTCCTGCAAAGCGGGGATCACCGACTTCTGTTCGCCCATGCGCACCACGGCGCCCATCAATACCTGGATGTTCTCGCTGCGATCCTTTTGGCGGGTCTGGGCCAACAGGGGGCGCACCCCTTCCTTCATCGCCTTGTTCGCTAGTGCTTCGGAACTTCCGGGGTCCTCGAACTCGAAAACCAATTTGTCACCGGAGCGCTCGGCGTATTCCACCAGCAGGTCCTTAAAGTCTTGGCGCGCTACCGCCAGTTCCGGCGGAAGATCCTTGGTGAAGTAAGCGGTCACCGTCACGGTTTCCGGTAGCCCTTGGATCAGGTCCAGCGTGGCCCGGTCCAGTGTGTAGCGTTTATCGCCGGTAAGATCCCAGCGGAATTTGTACCGCTGCGCCAACAGGTTGACGAATACGGCAGCCACCAACAGGAGCAGCAAGGTGATCAACGGTACCGTGCGCTTGCTCATGCGTGGCGTGCCCCGCGGCGGGCCAATTCATGACCGGCGAGCAGCAGCCCGATCAAAGTGAATGAGATGAAGAACACGAGGTCGCGGCTGTCGATCACGCCACGGCCCATGCTCTCGAAGTGGCTGCCCGTGCTGAGGTAGCGGAAGACCTGTCCCGCTGTGCCCGTGAGGTTCGCGGCCACCACCGATGCTCCGAAATGGAAGAAAGCCATGAAGACCAAAGCCAGGATGAAAGCCGTGATCTGGTTGGATGTGAGGCTACTCGCAAAGAGGCCCAGAGCGATATAGGACGCGCTCATCAAAACGAGTCCGAGGTAGCCGCAGATCACCGTGCCGTGGTCAACAGCACCCAAGCTGGCAACCGTGAAGTAGTAGGGAAGGGTGCATAACAGCGTGAATCCGATCAACGCAAGACAGGCGAGGAATTTCCCAGTGACCACTTGCTGCGGGGTGATGGACCGGGTGAGAAGAAGGTCCAATGTGCCGCTCTTGCGCTCCTCGGCCAAGGTGCGCATGGTGAGCGCCGGGATGAGGATGAAGAACGACCAATTGGCCACATTGAAGAAGGTGCTGAGATCGGCGACACCGCGGATGAACACATCCGTACCGAACCACCACGTGAAGAAGCCGCTAACGCCCAAGAATGCGACAATGACCAAGTAGGCCATCGGTGAGTCGAAGAAGGAGGCCAGTTCCTTGCGGGCGATGAGAAGAGCTGCGCGCATGGTCGATCAGCTTCTGGTGGCGTCACGGAATACATCCTCCAAGCGGCTTTCCTGTGGACGAAGTTCGCCGAGTCTCCAACCTTGCGCGGTGCAGGCTGCAAAGATCCGTTCCCCTTCAGCCGCGGACATCAGGACCTCATAACGATCCGTGCCATCCGCTGCGCGCGTTGCGGTAACCACGTGCTCGATCCCGCGCAGCACGGGCAGTACGTCTTCTGGTTCAGCCCCCGTGATCCGCACTTGGAAAAGGGTGCGTCCCAGTACCTGTGTTCGCAGTTGTTCCGAAGTGCCATCAGCAACAATGTGCCCTTTGTTGATGATGAGGATGCGGTCGCATACCGCTTCGGCTTCCGGCAATATGTGCGTGCTGAAAACCACGGTGCGGGTGCGCCCCAGATCCTTGATCAACGCCCGCACCTCGATGATCTGGTTCGGATCCAAACCAGTGGTTGGTTCATCCAGTACCAGCACGGCAGGGTCGTGTACCATGGCGAACGCCAAGCCCGCGCGTTGTCGATAGCCACGGCTGAGCTCGCCGGTGCGCTTGTGCTTTTCATCGCCCAAACCACAGGCATCCACCATCAGCCTGAGGCGCGCGTCGACCTGGTCGCGGGGTACGCCCTGTAAACGCGCACCAAAGCGGAGCAGGTCCAAAACGGGCATGTCCTCATAGAGTGGATTGGCCTCCGGCAGGTAGCCGATGGCGCGGCGTAGTTCCACCGCGCGGGGATCCATGACCTTTCCTCCGAGGAAGACGTGCCCGCTATCCGGCGCGATCAACCCGCAGATCATGCGCATGGTGGTGGTCTTCCCAGCTCCATTGGGGCCAAGGAAGCCAAGTATTTCGCCTTCCTTCACGCTGAAGGACACATCGTCCACAGCAGTTTGGCTACCGTAGCGTTTGGTAAGGTGCTCGGTGCGTATATCCATCGGTGGTCTGTCAGGGCCGGTGGTTATCCCGGCCTGGCTCCATCGTTCCCGGTGCCGGTCAGGCCCCCTTCACGCGTTCCTCCTCTTCCTTGGTAAGGCCTTCGCGGATCGATTCCAAAGCTTGGGCGATCCGACGCTTGCGCGTTTCCTCCTTCCTCCCGTCGGCCACCCATTCGGTGTATTCCTTACGGCTGGAAGGCTTGAAGGATTCCCAGTTCGCCCAAGCACTCGGGTCCTTGCGGAGCACGGTTTCAAGCTCAGTGAAAAGGGGGGCCTTGTTGCCGGCGGACTCACTCTCTTCCTTGGCCAGCTTCAGGTTCAATGCAGTGGCGCGCTGAACCAAGGTGGTGAAGGCCGCTTCATTGATCGTGTCACCTTCGCGGAACTTCACGCAGCGTCCGGGTTTATCCTCGGAACAGGCCTCGTAAGGCATTCGCGTGGACTTGAATTGGGCACCTTTCGGAAAGGTCACGCTCACCGAGGTCTTGGAGGCTGAAATGCTCAGTAGTGGCAGCTCGGCAAGTTCGAAGTGCGGACTTTGTGCACGCCATTTTTCTTGCACTTCCTCGGTCCCTGAATGGACGAGCTGGCGTAGGCGTACCATCAACTTGCGTTGCCATTCCGGATGCCCGGCGATGTATAGATTGATCTGTTCTGGGGTCAGCATGATGATCGGTTATGGGGGGCTAAGATGCGGTTTACCGGCGACCTCCGTCGCTCATCTCTATCAGCACCGGAAAGGTACGGTCTTTCCGGAAGTCCGGGGCACCTTCCAGGCCGAAGAGGCCATTGCCCATGGACCAAACCTGATCCGCATCGAAATAGCCTTGTTTGTATCCGTCCTTCAGGACTTGCTTCTCTTTGTAGCCGCCATCCTCCTTGAATTCAAGCATCAAGGCATCCTTCGGCTTATCCACGGGGTCCACGGGTGTGTTCTTCTTGCGCAGCTCGATATTGGCAACAGCATCGTTGTAGAAGAGGTAAAGCACATCACTGAAGGCGATGGAGAAGGCCTTGCCCGGGCCATCATTGGTGAAGCTCATTTCACGGGGCACTTCGGTGTACCACTTTACTGCGCCTGCGGCATCCAACTGCATAACGTGGAAAGCACCATTCACCCATTCCGTCTTGTCGATCTTTTTGCCGCTCAGGTCGCTCACTTGGTGGGTTTCAATACCCGAGCGCACAGTTACCACGAACACACCGCCATCGCTTATGGGCCACAAGTGCTCCATGTGCATGTTCGTCTGCAGGCGCTCCACCTTCTTTACCACTTGAAGGTTGAATGGGGTCTTGGTTGCTGCGGACCATGAGCCATCGGTGGGGTCCATGGTGAATGAGAACGTGCCGATGGATTCGTTCCGGCTCGCCTCGCCATTGGAGTACACCCCCGCACAAGCGATCTTGCCGTTGGGCAGGAAGGCGAAGTTGGCCTCCTGCACGAAGTCCTTCTTACCAAGGTCCAGCGGGAAAGCTTGCTGCCCGAGGCTATCCAAACGGTACAGGCTGTAGCTATAGCCCACCTTGTCCGCGGCCTTTGGGTCGGCATCGTTCACGTTCTTGATCAAGTACCAGGCTGATCCGTTCTTATCCACTTGGGTGCTTACCACATCGGTGCGGACGTTGCCCGATTCCATATCCAGCCGCTTCGTCCAGATGGGTTGCATCTTGCTATCCACCATTACGCCCAAAATGGGGCAGCCTGCCGAGCGGACGGTGGTGGAAGGGTCGATGCCGATGAGCATGTGCTTGCCATCACCGGATAGCGTGGTGGTAAAGCCGACGGCCATGCCGGGCTTGAAGTACTCAGGACCTTTTCCGAAGAGGTCATAAGGGACCTCTCCGATCTGGGCTGCCGCACGACCCGTGAGGCTGCGGGAACTGAGCACTTGGTCGAGCAAAAGCAATTTCCCATTGTCGGGCTTGGAGAGGATCACGCGGAATTCCTTGTTGAAATTCTCGATGGTCTCCATGGCCACAGGCCCGATGCCCCAAACGAACTTGGGCTTGTCATGCTTGATGTCAGCCATGGTCTTGGAGTCGATCACAAAGAGCCTCCATCCGAGGTCCGCATCGGTAACTCCTCCGATCACGCGCTTTCCACCGAGGGTTTTCAATGCCACGAAACTGCCCGCATCGCCGTAGACCGTTTTAGCGAGACCCAGCTCCCGGTCGGGTTGTGCATTCAGGTCGGCATTCACTTTTACCCGCACCTTGCTCACTTGGGCATGGCTCAGGGAAACGCAAGTGGCGGAAAGAAGGGCGAGGGCAACAGGTCGGAACAGGGTAGTGTTGATCATACGGTTCGGTGGTTGGAAATGTGAATATAGCGGGGCCGGAATGATCAGGCCCGCTCGATGATGGTGGCGTAGCCTTGTCCCACGCCGATGCACATGGTGCAAAGGGCATACCGTTTCCGGGTGCGGTGCAGCTCCAGAGCAGCTGTTTGCAGGAGGCGGGCGCCGGTCATGCCCAAAGGATGCCCCAAGGCGATGGCACCGCCATTCGGATTCAAGCGGGGATCGTTATCAGCGATGCCCCAGGCCCGAGTGCAGGACAATGCTTGGGCTGCGAAGGCCTCGTTCAGCTCAATGATGTCCATCTGGTCCAAGGTGAGTCCAGCTCGCTTCAATGCTAACTCAGTAGCCCGCACCGGGCCGATGCCCATGATGCGCGGCTCCACACCCGCCACACCGCTATTTACAATGCGGGCAAGAGGGGCGAGGCCATGGGTTTTGATACCCGCCTCGCTGGCGATCAACAAGGCGGCGGCACCGTCATTCAACCCGCTGGAATTGCCCGCGGTAACGCTGCCGCCCTTTCGGAATGCAGGCCGAAGCCCCGCAAGCACTTCCAAAGTTGTATTGGACTTGATGAATTCGTCTTCCGAGAACTGGATGGGATCCTTCTTCCGTTGCGGAATGCTCACGGTGGCGATCTCCAACGCAAGCCGCCCGTCCCGCTGTGCGGCAGTGGCTTTCTGTTGGCTCCAAAGTGCGAAGCGGTCCTGGTCCTCCCGGGTGATCGTGCGCGTCTCCAGCAGATTTTCCGCTGTTTCGCCCATGGCCTCCACCCCGAATTTTTCCTCCATCAGCGGGTTCACGAAACGCCATCCGAAGCTACTGTCGAACAGTTTGGCATCGCGTCCATAGGGCGTGCTTGTCTTGCTCATCACCCAAGGGCTGCGTGTCATGTGTTCCACGCCACCGGCGATGAAAACATCACCATGCCCTGCTGTGATCGCACGGCCGGCCTGCACCGCGGCGCTCATGCCCGAGGCACAAAGCCGGTTCACCGTCTCACCCGGCACACTTACAGGAAGGCCCGCGAGCAACGAGGCCATGCGCGCCACATTGCGGTTGTCCTCACCAGCTTGGCCAGCACAGCCCATGATCACATCATCAATGGCAGCAAGGTCCAGATCGGGATGACGCGTTACCAATGCTTTGATCACATGTGCCGCGAGATCGTCCGCGCGAACTTCCGATAATCCGCCGCCCAGGGAACCGATCGGGCTACGGATGCCATCGATGATGAATGCGTCCTTCATGGGGCCAAAGGTCGTTGTTGCAATGAAAACGAGGAAGGGGAGGTCAGAATGGACAGCGAGGTGATGATGGCAGAGGGGGTAAAGGAGGTAAAGGAAGGAAAGGAGGTAATGGAGGTAAAGGAGGGAAGGCACATTTGGCACCCGCATTCCGCATCTTAGGCCATCGCTACTTTCGCAGGCATGGAACCTCAGGAGCTTGCCACGCGCGTTGTGGCGCGGATGATGGAACATGATGCCTTCAGCCAATGGTTGGGTATCACAGTATTGGCCGTGGCACCGGGCACCTGCGAGCTGCGGATGACCGTGCGTGAGGAAATGAACAACGGTTTCCGGATCACCCACGGTGGCATCGCGTATTGCGTGGCCGACAGCGCTTTGGCTTTTGCTTCCAATTCACACGGTATCCACGCGGTCTCCATCGAGACATCCATCTCCCACGTAAAGCCCGTGCGCAGCGGCGACGTGATCACCGCCAAGGCGGAAGAACTCAGTCGCAGTAGCCGTATCGCCGTGTACCAAATTCCCGTGACCAACCAAGAAGGGACCACCGTGGCCTTGTTCAAAGGCACGGTGTTCCGGACGGGGAAGGAGTGGGACTTATCCTAGCTGAGCTGGGATCACCAACGAACGCCCCCGCTCCGCCCCGGAGCCTCATCCGGGGTTGCCGAGTGGGTAGCGCATGAGGGCCTCTGCCCGCCTCAGTCCGGACTTAACAACGCTTCAGAACAATTCCTTCGCCAAAGCACCTTCGTGCTCCAGCAACCATTTCTTGCGCCACAATCCGCCGGCATATCCGGTCAAAAGACCGCTGGAACCAACCGCCCGGTGGCAAGGCACCAGGATCAACAAGGGATTCACCCCACAGGCGGCACCCGCTGAACGGGCCACACCTCCGGCGCGCTCAGCCAGTTGTGAATAGGTGATCAGCTCGCCCTGTCGCACTTTTTCCAACTCCCCCCATACTTGTCTGCGGTATGCCGAGCCAACATGATAGAGCGGCAGATCGAACTTCTTCCGCCTTCCGGCGAAGTAGGCCTTCAGCTGCGTCAACGCTTCGGTCAGCACCTTGGGACGGTGCACATTCCTGCCACGCCCGGGATTGGTAAAGGACAAGCGGGTGATCTTCTCACCGTCCGATTCCACCCACAGTTTGCCGATGGGCGTTTCCATGGAAGCCACGTACTGCGGCTTGAAAAGTTCCGGATCCTTCTTCTGTCCTTCTTTGGCCATGGTGTACCAGTATCTTGGTACCAAACTACAGATCAATGGCTTGGTTCAGCCCCGACTTCAATCGCTTCTTCATCGAACTGGCGGCCAATAACAACAAGGATTGGTTCGACTTGAACCGCGAGCGCTACTTCCGTGAGGTGAAGCAGCCGTTCGAGCGGTTCGTCGCTGAAATGATCCAGCGTGTGGCCAAGGTGGATCCGAAGGTGCGCATCGAACCGAAGGAAGCCATCTTCCGCATCAACCGCGATGTTCGGTTCAGTAAGGAGAAGGCTCCATACAAACTGAACCGCTCCGCTCTCATTTCCGCGGCGGGCAAGAAGGATATGAACGCTTCCGGCATCTATTTCGAGCTGGGGCCGGAACACGTGACCGTGTATGGTGGCGCCTATCGGCCGGAGAAGGACCAGCTCGAACGCATCCGCACCCGCATCGCGGGGAATTTGAAGCGGTTCAAGACACTTCAGCAGGACACACAGTTCGTGAAGTACTTCGGAAGTGTGGAAGGGGAGGCCAACAAGCGGCTTCCTCCGGAATTGCGCGAGGCCGCCGCCAAGGAGCCATTGATGTTCAACAAGCAGTTCTACTACGGCGCGGAACTCTCGCCCAAGCTGGTGACCAGCCCGAAGCTACCGGACCTCCTGATGGAGCACTACGCCGCGATGGCGCCGATGAACGCCTTTCTCCTGCGATAGGCCGCTAAACGATCGAGAGCAAACGCTGCGGTCGGCCGTTGAACATTCCGGTTTCACCAATTGCTAAAGTGCTCAACGTGGCAAGGATCGGTGCCTGCATGGAGATCGCCATCACCGTTCTTCCTTCCACTTCCACCTTTCCCAAGGCAACGCTCACATAGAAAAGGCCATGCTCTGTGGCCACCAACGCTCCCGGTAGAATGGCAGAAAAACGGCGCGTTGGATGGATCCGCATCAGCACGGCCTCCATCGTTTGCAGATTCTGTAAGGCGGAAGCTTGTTTCTCCAGCTCCTGCTGCGCCATGGCCCGGGCGGTCTCATGCTTGTCCCCGGCACTGCTCTTGGTATCGGAAAGGCCAGCCAGACGAGCCTCCTCCATACTTGCTTGGGCCTGAAGGATCCGTTCACGTAATTGGAGGGAACAGGCCATATGCACCGCCTGCTTCAGGTTATAAAGCTCCTCCATCCCTTCCTTGACCCAATACGTTCTTCCGGGCCACATCCACCACAAACCGACCGCGCATGAACTTGCGACCCAGCAAGACCTGGTACTTCATATCGCTGCGATCGAACAAGGTGAACTGCGTGTTCACCGTGAAGCCGTTGAGTTTTACTTGGGTGGTGATCAGGTAGCGCTCGGTGCGTTGTCCGGTGCTACTTTTCACGGTCACCAGGGTAAAGCGCTTGAATACCATCTTGGTGCGTTTGCGACCCATTGCGAAGGTCACCACGAGTTCCTCGCGATCATCCACCGTGCGCAGACTGATCTTTTGGTAATGCAAGGCGCTGCGATAGGCCCCCGTGTCCAGCTTGGCCGCCACCCGCTCCACCCCCAACTTGGGCAGAGCGATATATTCCAACCGACCTATCGTGACCTTGGCCTTTGACATCCACCGCAAGTTGCGTTGAACAGCCTTTCAGAAAGCGAAGCTTCACCGGAATGTTTCACGCATTCGATGTTGATACGCGCTGCGTAAAAGGAAGGTAGAGTGTGATGCACGGTGCCCCCAAGGAGCATCTGGACGAAGCAAGAGATCACAGGTGCATGAACTCCTTCTTCGCGAGCAACTGCTCCTTCGTCTCCCGGTGATCGGGATCGTCCACGCAGCAATCCACGGGACATACGGCGGCGCACTGGGGCTCATCATGGAAGCCGGTACACTCGGTACACTTGTCCGGGACGATGTAGTAGATGTCCATCGCCACCGGCGCTTGGACCGCATCCGCATCGTAGGTGTTGCCCGTGGGCACGGTCTGTTGGCCATGCAGGCTGGTGCCGTCGCTCAGCTTCCACTCCGCGCCGCCTTCATAGATCGCATTGTTAGGGCATTCGGGTTCGCATGCCCCGCAGTTGATACATTCCTCCGTGATGATGATAGCCATTGCAACTCCGGTAAATTCGCACCCTCGCATACAAGTCCCGTTCATTCGGGCAGCTTGGCGTAGGTGCCACAAAAGTAGACACCCTGTGAGCAATACCATGAAAGACACACGAACACCCGACCTGGCCGCACGCCGAATGGCATTTGAACAGCTCGGCCATGCCTTGGGCTCCTTCGCGATAAAGGCCCCGTGGTCCGGCCATTCCAGTGGTATGACCGAAGATGAACACACGGCTTTCGAGCTCGCATTGACCCAAGCGCACATCCTCAACGGTTGGTTCACGGAAGAGCAGGTACGCCATTCGGCCAAGGGCCTCTCTGCCATGCTCGTGGGGGAGGAGATGGAGAACTGGCTGGGGCGCTATCCCGGGCTGGATCAGCCTCGGCCATCCAAGATCATCGGGATCATCATGGCCGGCAATGTTCCTTTTGTCGGCTTCCACGATATGATGTGCGTTCTGTTGAGCGGCAACCGCGCCAAGGTGAAAACAGCTTCCGATGATGCTGGCCTTACCCCCGCATTGATCGCCTTGTTGAGCCACTTCGCCCCGGACCTTGCTGATCAAGTGGAGCTGATCCCCGGGAAACTCGGCGATGTGGATGCCATTATCGCCACAGGAAGCAACAATACAGCGCGCTACTTCGAGCACTACTTCGGCGATCTGCCGCGCATTGTGCGCAAGGGCCGCACCAGTGTCGCCGTGTTGGATGGTACCGAGACGGAAGGTGAACTGGCAGCGCTGGGCGAGGATGTCTTCCGCTATTTCGGTCTAGGCTGCCGCAACGTGGGGAAACTTTTCATCCCAAAAGACTTCGACCTGGACCGGCTCTTCGGCGCGTTCTTTCCTTGGAAGGAGATCATCAACCACAACAAGTACGCGAACAATTATGACTACAACCGGGCCGTATGGATGCTGGACCGCGCACCGATCGTGGAGAACGGCTTCCTCGTGATGAAAGAGGAGCACGCGCTTAACAGTCCCGTGGCAGCGCTCTATTATGAGCGGTATGCCGATGCTACAGCGGTGGAGGCAAGGTTGAAGGAAGAGGCGCAAAACCTCCAGTGCATTGTGGGCCATGGCCACCTGCCTTTTGGCGCTGGCCAGTTCCCCGGTCCTGACGACTACGCCGACAACGTGGATACGCTGGAATTCCTACTGGGACTGGATCACTCGAAGGTGTAGCAACCCAGGTCCGACACGTCGCTTATGCGCTGGATGTGATCCAGGTCGAATGGAGCCAAGGGGTCTTCACCGAACGGGTCGAAGCCTTTTCCCCGGGCATAGGCGTTTTGCTTCAGGTGAAAGTCGCCATCGCTCGCCCCCACGAATCCAGGATCTTGGTTCCGGTAGATCGTGGATTGCTCAAAGCGATCTGCGTCCGAGGTGCTCTGGTCCGTGCGGAAGAGGAAGTTCTTGAATAGGATGTCCGGACTGAGTTGGTTATCAAAGGCCAACTGGAATTCGTTGGTGTTGTTGCCGTAGATGATGCCGTTGCGGAAGGTGCTGGTCTCCACATCCCGCACCTGCGTGGCCCCGGAAATGTCGCGGAACGTGTTGGTCATGATGAACGCCGGCTCTTGGCGAACGTCATAGGTCCAATAATTGGCGATGGTGCTGTGGTTGAAGCGGTACTTCCCGCCGCCGGTAAGCGCCACACAATACTGGCCGCAGTCGGCCACTAACAGGTTCGTGCTGTTGATCCGGTAGTTCTCCGAGAGGATACCTGCAGCGGAAGCGTTGCGAATGCTCACATTGTTCAGCACGAGCGTGTTGGCGCTCGTAGGTTGGCCGGGAGCACCGATCCAGCTTTGCGGCTGTATGCCGATCAGGGAGTTCCTGATGTCCACATACTCGAATACGTTGTCAGTGGGGCCATCGTTGATCCAGATACGGTCCCACTGGCCGGGGAGGTCCGCATACAGGGCCTCTAAACGGTCTCCTTGGAAAGAGATGCGCTCCTCAGGCGTGCCGATCGCTTGGATGTTCCCGCCTCTGTAGACCCAGAGCCCACCGCCACCATGGAAGTAGACCCGTACTCCGGGGTCGATGATCAGGGTGCAGCAGGAATCCACCACAGCGTAGCCGTAGATGACATAGGGTTTGTCGTTCGTCCAATGCACCGTCTCACAGATCTGGTTGCCCGAGCTATCATACCCTCCGGCGATATAGCTGAAGGCAGGGAAGCCCTGTACATAGGTGTCAGGCCGGAAGAAGTGCGCATTCTGCCCCCACGCATTCAACGCCACCTGTTGCTGGGTGCTGTTGGTAGTGAAGCGGATGTGGTCCTCAATAATGAACGGTGTATTGATGCCTCCGGGGCCCAAGGTGGCCTCTACAAAAATGTAGATGCTATCCCCACCGGCGATCTCCACTTGGCTGAAACTGAGCCCGGAAGCGCCATCCACATTAATACGGAAAGGAGAGGGGGAACCGCCTGCCAAGGCGATGTCCACGCGCACACCATCGCTGTTCGGGTTGCGTGCCGTGAAGCGCTTGGTCACCGTGCCAACGGTGGTGAACACCGTGTCAAAGAGGATGGAGTCCTGGGAGAATTCCAGCTTCGCACCCGGCGAATCCGTGAAGAGTTGGTCCTTACGGCAACCGAACAGAGCGGCAGCCAATAGGAGCAGCAAGAGGGTAGGACGGAAGATCTTCAAAGCGCGCAAAGATGGGATGGCCGGTGGTATTACGGAAAAGGGGTTGGATCATTGCTCCCCAAAGGGATGAACATGTTCTCAAAGGGTGTCCACCGGATCGGATCTTTCATTACATTTGCGCCCCGTTGGTGGAAATCCCAACGATAGCACCGTAAAGCAGACTACTGATGAAACAAGGCATCCATCCCGACAGCTACCGCATCGTCATCTTCAAGGACATGAGCAATGACGACATGTTCCTCGGCAAGAGCTGTGCGAACACCAAGGACACCATGGTGTGGGAAGACGGCAACGAATATCCACTGATCAAGCTTGATATTAGCAGCACCTCACACCCTTACTACACGGGTAAGATGATGCTGATCGACACCGCCGGACGCGTGGACAAGTTCAAGAAGCGTTTCGCGAAGCATGCCGAGATGAAGAGCACCGCCACTGCCACCGCAAAGCCGGAGGTGAAGGAGGAGACGGAGGAAGCTGCCGACGAGACCGCCGAATAAACCGGCCCAAAAGCATCGATATCAAAGCCCTCTCCGGGAACGGAGGGGGCTTTTTCGTGGACAAATACTACATTCGGCTTCATGCTAGGGGAACGCGCCACTGGAAAAAAGGTCTGTTTGGAATGCGGAGAACGTATTCAAGGTCGCACGGACAAGAAGTTCTGTTCCGATGCCTGCCGCAATCTATTCCACTACCGGACCAACAATGCCCCCATCAATTACGTGCGGAACGTGGTGAATACCTTGAAGCGAAATCGGCGCATATTAAGCGAGCTGAACCCCGGAGGGAAGACCAAGGTGCACCGCGATAAACTGGTGGAACGCGGCTACAATTTCATGTTCCATACCAACATTTATCGCACCAAGGTGGGGAACGTGTACGTCTTCTGTTTTGAGCACGGATATCTCGAACTCAGCGAAAACTGGTATGCCTTGGTGCGCCGGGACGAATACCTGGAGCGGGCAGGGGACAGCTGAGACTTGAAATGGGGAAGCAGGA
Organism: Cryomorpha ignava; assembly: GCA_040391235.1. Classification (GTDB taxonomy): domain Bacteria; phylum Bacteroidota; class Bacteroidia; order Flavobacteriales_F; family PHOS-HE28; genus PHOS-HE28. The sequence continues at coordinate 66,318 of JBEBYG010000001.1, read as the reverse complement.
AACCTGAAACAGGAAAAAGGATGCCTGAAACAGGAAACTTGAAACCGGAAGAAAACGGGAATGGCTGAAACCGAAGGTACGGTCAGCAACTAGCCCAGAGGATCAGGATCACCATGCCTAAGATCATGATCGCCAACACAACGGGTCCACCGATCTCGTTCTGTTCAGCTTGTTCCGGGAAGTGACCTTCGTGCTCGTGATCGGACATGGATACAATGATTTGGTGCGGCGAATATAGAGCCGGGAACCGAGTTGGGGAACACGTTGATGTCCGGAACATCCACTTCCTCAGTTCAAACTGAATGTGGGTTGGCGGAGCACCATGCGTGCGATCACATGGCTTTCGTTGGCGCGCATGCGACGGACCATGGTGCGAACATGTTCCTCCAACTCCCGGTCAGTTAAACGGCTCAGATCCGAATACACAGCAAGACTGCTTCGGCTTTTCAGGATGAGGGCTATTTTGTAGGAGCGTGACATCGTGAGCATCTCTTCACCTTCATAGACGCAGCATGCACAGCTGGGGATGCCTGTATGATGCGTGAACCCGGGGAACGGTGCCATTCGACCGGTGAGCGGTATGGAATGGGTTCTTTTCGCTCCTGGGGCCTTTTTAACCCATTCACTCAAGCTTGGCTTGGTGCTCATGAAAAAGCCCCTGCGACTTCGTCGCAAGGGCTCAAACGCTGGTCGGGGTGAGAGGATTCGAACCTCCGACTTCTACGTCCCGAACGTAGCACTCTAACCGGGCTGAGCTACACCCCGTAGCCCCTTCGGGGCGGCAAATATAAAAGCATGCGCGATGTTTTGTCAGGCTTCAAAGCGGTAGCCGATGCCTTTCACCGTCCCGATCCGGTCATCACCGATCTTTTCGCGCAGCTTGCGGATGTGTACGTCGATCGTACGATCCCCGACAAAAAGGCCGTCACCCCAGATGTGCGAATAGATCTCATCCCGGCGGAACACCTTGCCAGGGTTGCTCATCAGCAACGCCAACAACTCGAACTCCTTTTTCGGGAGCTGAAGGTCCTCCTCGCCATTGTTCACGCTGACGCGGTCAAGGTCGATCCGGATGCCATTCGCCTCCAATATCCGGCCCGGCGAAGAGCCTTGGTGCGACCGCTTCAACAACGCCTTGATCTTGGTGACGAACACCTTGGGGCGCACCGGCTTGGTGATGTAATCATCGGCGCCGGCCTCGAAGCCTGCGATCTGTGAATAGTCCTCTGTGCGGGCGGTGAGAAAGGCGATCAACGTGTGCTCCATACCGGGTGTTCGGCGTAGTTCATGGCATACTTCCACACCGTCCATTCCCGGCATCATAATGTCCAGCACAACCAGGTCGGGGCGCTCGCTTTTGGCCACCTGCACGGCTGCCTTGCCATTGTTCGCTGTGGATACGGCGAAGCCCTCACGTTCCAAATGGTAGCGCAATAGGTCCAGGATATCCTGCTCATCGTCCACTATCAGTACTTTCTGCATCGCTGCGTCACTCATGGCGTTCATTCAGTTGGTTGCAAAGTGACGATGTTTTCCGGCATGGGAGGTTAAGCCAATGTAAAGCCGTCCTTTCATAGCTCCCAGCGTGTGTGAAGGAACGGGACGCCGCACTACATTCGCCCCCGATAAGCGGGAGTAGCTCAGTTGGTAGAGCATCAGCTTCCCAAGCTGAAAGTCGCGGGTTCGAGTCCCGTTTCCCGCTCAGGCCCCGGTCGTTGTGATCGGGGCCTCATTTTTGTTCTGCTGTAGTGAACGACCTTTGCAATATCCAATGTCTGAACTCCCATCGTCCATGAATTCCTCCAGAAGCGCTATCGCGGTTTTCGGCACCGGATGCTTCTGGTGTTCCGAAGCGGTTTTCACTGAATTGAAAGGCGTGTTGGAGATACAGCCGGGCTACATGGGCGGTGATCCGGCCAGGGCTACCTACAAGGATGTGTGTGAAGGCGATACCGGACATGCCGAAGTGTCGCGGATCACATTCGACCCCCAAGTGATCTCTTTTGATCAGTTGCTGGAGGTCTTCTGGAAAACACATGATCCCACTTCACTCAACCGGCAAGGCGGTGATGTGGGTACGCAGTACCGCTCCGTCATCTTCTTTGCCGATGAGCAGCAGAAGGCCAAGGCCCTTGCTCAGCTGGAAAGCTTGAATAAAAGCGGCGCTTGGGACCAACCGATCGTAACCGAAGTGGTGAAGATGGAGGAGTTTTATCCTGCCGAGAATTATCACCACGATTACTTTGCCAACAACCCCGAGCAAGGGTATTGCCGCATGGTGATCCAGCCGAAAATGGAGAAATTCCGCAAGGCCTTCAAAGACCAACTGAAATGAAATTCCACCCAACACGTTCGTTCAATAGCCGTATCCGATCCGGCTCGCTCGTTCTTTTGTCGGCTTGTATGGCAACTGGAGCTGTGATGGCGCAATCTTCTGGAAAACAGAATCTTGTGCCTAATGGTAGTTTTGAGGACATTACCAAAGAGCCTACCACCTTCGATCAGTTGAACAGGGCGGAAGGCTGGGATAATGTGACCATCGGTATGGCAGAACTGTTCAGCAAGAGGGCTTCTGTAAAAACCGTTGGTATCCCGGAGAATTTTTACGGGACCATGGAGCCGCAGGAAGGCGATCGGTACGCAGGCTTCTTCGCTTGGAAGGATGATCAACGACGCGATTATGACAGCGACCCCGAAGACCCGTTCAAGCCGGGGTGGAGTACTTATTCGGAGTACCCATGGATCGCCTTGCCCCGCCTATTGAAGGAAGGGCAGGAGTACGAGATCAGTTTCCATGTGGCATTGGCAGGAAATAGCGATCGGGCCGTTGCGGGGATAGGGGCCTACCTCTCGCCGTTGAAACTCAATTATCAGAATCGCAGCTTCCTAAGGGAACGGCCACAAGTAGTAGAGGAGCAAATCCTGAAAGAGAGGGGAGTATGGGTGGAGGTCAAGGGCCGGTTCAAGGCTGATGGGGACGAGGAGTACCTGATCATTGGCACATTCCCTACAGCCATCTTCGATACTGAACGGATCATTGAAGGACCGGACAACCAGTATGCCTACTACTACCTCGACAACGTTGTGCTGAAGGAAGTACACGAGGAAGAGCCCAGCCAGTAGAATAGGCAGGCCGACCGATCGGACGCGGGGCTAACCGAAGGCCGGACCTTATTCATAAGGTCCGGCCTTCGTGCTACTCACCTTCGGATTCGGGAGTAAGAGGCGGCACCGAACCGAACAGGATGTACCGGTACGGCATCTTCTTGTACATCACGCCCACATCGTCATACCCGAATTCCGTTACCTCGTCGGCCACACGGCTGTAGTCCATGCGCTGTGAAAGTGGCGGTCCACCGGGTGATTGCTGGGGCAGGTAGTTCACCATAAAGAAGGTGTGCGGGGCTTTCACGTCGTTCATTAGTTGGGCGAACCAGGCCTTGCGATCGCCCAATGTTGAATACTCCCGTGTGATCAAGGCATAGTCCACTTCGTTGGGCATCAAACCCGTTACGCCCGGGGTGGTTCCACGGATCAGCAATTGGTCATCCCCGATGCCTTCGCTTTTCTTGCGTGCTTCCAAGGCTGCGATGTTGGCCGGGTCATCATCCAGGGCCAGCACGCGGGCGCCGGCACCCAGCAGCTTCCAAGTGTAGTAGCCATCACCAGCGAACAGGTCCGCTACCACCTTTCCGGCCAATGGCCCCATAACCGTGAGCAGGGAATCACCTGCCCGGGGATCATTCACATCAAACTGTTTGATCGGAGCTTCCGTGAGCGCCGTGGCGTCCGTTGGTGTTGGAGCGGGATCTTTGCCAGTGCAAGCGGTGTAGAGAAGTCCGGTGGTCAGGAAAATGGAAAGCAGGAAGCGCATGATGGTTCTGTTCGTGGGGCCAAAATACGGTGGTTGGGAAAGTGGGCCACAAATACTTTCCATGTAAAATATTAGCAGTTAACTTTGTGGCATGGTGAAGATTGAAAAGGAGCTCCTCATGGAGTTCAAGAGTGAGCATCAAAAACTCCTCCTGAACCTCATGTTCACCTCCAATTGGTTGAAGCACATGGATGCGGGGCGGTTGCGCCCGCATGGCATCAGCCCACAACAGTATAATATCCTGAGGATCTTACGCGGTGCCGAAGGCAAGAAGATGAGCATGCGCGATGTGCTGCTACGCATGTTGGACAGGGCACCCAATGCCACTCGGCTCACCGATAAGCTGATCGCCAAAGGGCTTGTGCTGCGGGAGCGTTGCACCGAGGACCGCCGTGTGGTCCATTTGCTCATCAGCGCCGAAGGCAAGGAACTGGTCAATTCCATGGACGAGGACGCCGAACGGGTGATAGACCTGGTGGCACAGAAATTGACCAAGGCCGAGGCCCAGACCGTAAACACCATGCTGGATAAACTGCGCTCTTGAGCCGTCCATCTTTTCTTTCCTTCATTCGTACACACCTCCTTTTCCAATATTTCAGCGCATGATCAAAGCACTTTTCATTGCCCTTTCACTGGCTTTCGCCACCGCCAGCATCGCCCAGACCACCCACACGGTAGACACCGGAAGCGCCACGCTTGTCTGGACAGGTAAGAAAATCACCGGCCAGCACCACGGCAACATCCAAGTGCAAAGCGGCACCATAGGATGGTCCGCAAATGGCTTGGCTCAAGCGCAGATGGTGATTGACATGACCAGCATTACCAATTTGGACCTGAAGCCCGAAAGCGCAGAGAACCTCATAGGCCACCTCAAGTCCAAGGATTTCTTCAATACCGATGAGTTCCCTACTGCGAGCTTCAAGACCACTGGCGTGGAGAAGAAGAATGGAGTGGAAGCGGGAAAGCCCAACTACACCGTTACCGGCGAACTCACGATCAAAGGCATCACCAAGCCGGTAACCTTCGATGTATTGTCATGGCAGGAAAGCTCCGGTGTGCGGGCTGCGGGCACCATCGTTTTCGATCGCACGCTGTACGATATCAAATATCGTTCAGGCCAGTTCTTTGACGCCCTTGGGGACAAAATGATCGACGATCTGGTGGAGCTCACCTTCGACCTGAAGGCCAACTGAGCATCTCTGCCTAATGGAGCCTTAGCGATGGGTGGCCAGCTTGGACACCATCGCTTGGTTAAGGCTGCTGGCGCCGGGCCCGAATGCATTCACCAGCACTCCCTTCACGTCGTATTTGGTGGAGCTGATCGCATATACAATGCTTTCGTCGCTCGGATTGGATTCACCCTCAAAACGATGGAATTCATCGATGTTGAAGTCCTCCGGTTTCAACGTTGCATTGGTACCACTGCAAATGACGCATTCATCATGAAGCGTCAGATCATCGGTGTAGCCGCGCGCCTGTAAGTCGTTGACGGCCTGGGAGAGGGTGTCATATGTACGTGCCATCGGTTCGAAGGTAATTGGGTTCAGATACGGATGTAGTGCCCTGTTGAATGTTCGAGAAGGAAAGTCATGTGTGCTGGGCAGGGTGGGTGGCCAGCTTGGCAACCATGCGCTGGGTAAGGCGGGAAGCGTCGGCACCGAATGCATTCACCAAGATGCCCTTGACGTCGTGCTGATCTGAACTCACCGCATACACGATGCTGGAATCACCTGGGTCGGATGCACCCTCGAAGCGATGGAACTCATCGATCTGGAATTCGTCCGGGTGAAGCGACGTGTGCTTGCCACTGCAAACCAAGCATTCGTCCTGAAGTGTAAGGTCATCGGTGTAGCCGCGCTGTTGCAGGTCGTTCACGGCTTGGGATAGGGTATCATAAGTGTGCGCCATCCTTACGAAGATATCATTTCCGGTAGGAGCATGGGGTCGGTTCACCCGGAATGCAAAAAGGCCGCCTTTGGAAGGCGACCTTTTGCAATGACTTGAGGTAAATCGATCACATCATTTTCTTCGTGACATCCAACATGTCCTTGATGCCGCCCAAGCTGCTGAGCACGCCGGTGGCCTCGTAAGGAATGTAGACCACTTTGTTGTCTTTGCCTGTGGTCATGCTCTGGAGCGTTTCCAGGTAGCGCATCGCGATCAGGTAGTTGGCCGGATCTGCATGTGCGCCTTGGATGGCTTCCGTAACCAGGCGGATGGCCTCGGCCTCACCCTGTGCGCGACGGATCCGTGCTTGTGCATCGCCTTCTGCCTCGAGGATCTGCGCTTGCTTCTGGCCGTCAGCCTCGTTGATCTGCTTCTGCTGTACCGCTTCAGCCTGCAGGATCACGGCACGCTTGGTACCCTCGGCATCAATGATCTGAGCGCGCTTGTCACGCTCGGCACGCATCTGCTTCTCCATGGCCTCGCGGATGTCACGCGGTGGGTTGATGTCCTGCAGTTCCACACGGTTCACCTTCACGCCCCACTTGTTGCTGGCTTCATCGAGGATGTGGCGCAGCTTGGCGTTGATGGTATCACGGCTGGTGAGGCATTCGTCCAGGTCCAACTCGCCGATCACGTTACGCAAGGTGGTCTGCGTGAGCTTCTCGATGGCCTGTGGCAGGTTCTCGATCTCGTATACCGCCTTCACCGGATCCATTACCTGAAAGTAGAGCAATGCATTGATCTCCGTACCCACGTTGTCCTTGGTGATCACGCTCTGCTTCGGGAAATCATACACTGTTTCACGCAAGTCGATGCGCTCCTTCTTCACGAACTGTACGTACTTGTTCCCGTCGGGCAGTTCCCGGGAATAGCGGAAGATGATCTCGCGCGGCTTGTCGAAAACAGGGATGATGATGTTGAAGCCGGCGGTGAGCGTCTCGCGGTATTTACCGAAGCGCTCAATGATCATGGCCTCGCTCTGCTGAACGATGCGCACGCCCTTGGCCACCATGAAGATGACGAAGAATGCTATTAGGAGTAAGATGATGGTACCAGGGGTCATGGTTCAAATGGTGGTTAGGGGTTTCACGATGAGGGTATTGCTTTCCACACGGATCACAACGATCATATCGCCGGTCCGCAAAGGGGTATCAGACAGGCTTTCAGCACGCCAGTCGTCGCCACCCACTTGCACACGGCCCAATCGCAGGCCCGAGTCGAAGTCTTGGCTGACAATGCCGCGCAGCCCAACGAGGGCGTCCGCATTGGTGAGCACATGGTCCTTCTTCCAAAAGCGCTTCATCAATATGGGGCGTATGGTGAAGAAGGCGATGAGGGAGAAGACCGAGAAAACAAGAAGTTGGCCCGCTGCACCGAAACCGAGGGCTGCCGTAATGCTCGCCCCGATACAGCCGATACCCAGGCAAAAAAGGAAGAAGCCGGGGAGGAAGATCTCCGCGATCATCATCAACAGGGCTAATGCTGCCCACCAATGCCACTGAAAGAAGTCCATTTCCATTTTCTACGGTGCGAAAGATAGGTCCCCATGCATGGGGGATCCTTTGCATTGAGGATGAGCGGCGCAACAGGCTGATGAAGACTGTGGGAAGTGCTGGCTTAGGCTACTTTCGCCGTTCATGGCCGGAAAGATCAAAGGCTTCCTGAGTTCTCCCCAAGGGAGGGATAGCCTGCTTACCTACCTTACTGAGGGACTCTCCATGCTGGGAATGGTGCTTACGTACCGCTTGGCCGCCCAAGTTGGGAAACAGGACCTGGATATCTATGTGATCGTGAGGCGCACCGTTTCGTTCGTGTTCCCAGTGATCTTGATGGGCGCCATGGTGGGCCTTACACGCTTTGTGGCCATGAGCCGCGAACCTGCCCAGCAACGGGGCTACCTGCGTGGTGCCTTGGCGTGGGTGGTACCCCTCAGTGTCTTGACCATGATCCTGTCCACCCTGTTCGCCAAGCATTTGGCCTGGGCCATTTTTGGCTCGGAGGAAAGCGCAGGTCTCATTCCGCCCTTGGCCTTGATGACGGTTGGCATCAGCCTGCATGGGGTGGCATATGGATTCCTGCGCGGGAAGCAGTCCATGGTGGCGGCCAATGCCGTGCAGTTGATGGTGCTGGCCATTGCCCCGTGTGCTGCATTCTTCCTGTGGACGGATATGGTGTCCGTGCTCTGGGCCACGGGTATTGCATGGGTGGCTACCCCGTTGCTCTCGATCGTGCCGGCGTTGATGGCCCCTCGGAAGAAGAAGATGCGCCGGGAGCGAAGTGAACTGCTTCGCTACGGATTACCCCGTGTACCGGGCGATATCGCCTTGGGCGCCTTGCTTACGGTGCCCGGCTATGTGGCACTGCGCACCCATGGGCTGGATGTGAGTGGTGAGGTAGGATTCGGCGCCACCTTGCTGAACTTGGCCGCAGCGGCCTTCTCACCCGTGGCCTTGCTCTTGCTGCCCGCCACGGCCGGCCGTTTGGCTGCAGGAGACCATGCAGGACTGGAGCAAAGCATCGCCCGCATGACCTGGGTGATACTGGCCGCATCGGTGGCGCTTATGCTGGGATTCGAGCTTCTGTCGGAGCCGCTGCTCTTGGCCTACTTGGGGCCTTCGGGCGCAGCCTACATTCCGATGGCCCGCATCATCTTCATTGGCGCGTTGCCCTTTGCCTTCTTCAACGGCATGCGCAGTGTGCTGGATGCCTATTTCCACACACCGCGCAACGGCGTGAACCTCATGGCGGCCTTTGGCATCCTCCTGCTCGGCAGCGCTGTGCATTTGGCCATACCTACGCCTTGGTACACCATGGGTGTGGTGCTCGTGCTTGCCATGTTCTGGCTGGGCTGGGCAACCTGGCGCGATGTGCGCTACGTGCGCAGCGAGCTGCGGCGACTCAGCACGCGGGAAGCGGGTGAACTAAGGTTGGTGGTGTTGATACCGGACCGCGCTGATGGCACCACCTTCACCGCTTCCAAGTTGCAGGCACGGGCGCTGGCCGAAAGGGGCTGCGAGGTCACGCTTTTCCATTTGGAAAGCCGGACCTCCTTCCCAAGGCTGTGGGCGGCACGCAGAAGGTTCAAGAAGCTCTTGCTGGAAAAACGACCGGATGCTGTGCATGTCCACTACGGCTCAGTGGCCGCACTGTTCGGTGTGCTTGTAAGTACAGTGCCCGTGGTGGTCACCTTTATGGGTGATGATCTGGACCGGAGCGGGGTGAAGGGCATTGCCAAACCTTGGATGGGAGGCCTCTTCAGCCAAGTGGCCGCATTTTTCGCCTCCGGTATCATCTGCTCGGATGAGCAGGTGAAGGACCATCTGTGGTGGAGGCAAAGTGAAGTAGCTGTGTTGCCCTTGGGTGAGAACGGCAATGGGAATACGGAAGGGACGTTGAAGTATTTGCGTGAGGTGGCCCTGCATAAGGGCGACGAATGAGCATATGGACGATCAGTTATTTACTTTTTGCCCCGGCTCGGTCATCTGGATCCCAAGCAGTTCATCGCACTTCTTAGCGGCATCCCAGTGTTTGCCAGAGCTGCCTCTTCGGGGACGGTCTGAGGTCGTGGGAGGACTTACGACCGCGTCCTTCCACCCCTGGAGCCAGAACGTAGGCCACAACAGAACCGGTTGGTGGTCCATGCCAGCAAACTGGGGAATTAAACTTTCTTTGTCGGATCAACACCATCATTCATGCTGAAAGGAAAAACCGTCGCTGTGGTGGTTCCGTGTTACAATGAAGAGTCTCAGATCGGATTTGTGGTGGAGACCATGCCCGATTTTGTGGACCGCATCATCGTAGTGAACGACTGTAGCCCGGACCGGACCGCAGAAGTGGTGAAGGAGCTTATTCTAAAGGACCGGGCCAAGGGGCCCGGCACCCGCATTGCACCATACAAGGTGGTGCGCACCCGTTGGAACGAGGCGGAAGTGGTGATGGAGGAGGAGAGCGCTCGGCAGATGGAACAGTACGTTCCCAGCGAGGTGGTGAACGAATCTCCTGACACCGACCGGGTCATCCTGATCAATAACTTGGAGAACGGTGGGGTAGGTGCCGGTATCGCACGGGGCTATAAGTGGTGCCAGGACCATGCGATCGATTGCACCGCCGTAATGGCCGGCGATGGTCAGATGGACCCTTCCGAGCTCGAAAGCATTTGCCTGCCGGTGATCGAGGAAGGGATCGATTACGTGAAGGGAAATCGACTGATCCATCGCAGTGCTTGGCTGGTGATCCCCCGGGTGCGCTTTTTCGGCAATAGCATCCTCAGCATCCTTACCAAGCTGGCCAGCGGCTACTGGCGCGTAAGCGATACCCAGACCGGCTATACCGCCATTGGGCTGCGCGCCATGCAAGCCATCAAACTGCATAAGATCTATCGCAGCTATGGCATGCCGAACGACATGCTGGTAAAGCTCAACATCGCTCAATGCACCTTGCGGGAAGTGGAGATCAAGCCCATCTATCGGGTAGGTGAGCAAAGCAAGATGAAGGTGATGAAGGTGATACCGCGGGTGAGCCGGCTCTTGATCAAGAGTTTCTTCATCCGGCTTTGGAGAAAGTATCTCTTCAAGGATTTCCACCCACTGTTCATCTTCTACAATTACGCCATGGTGGCGGGGCTCATCACCATTCCTTATGCATGGAAGATCGGTCGCTCCTTTTTCACCGGTTCCACAGTGAACACGGAGCCTTTGATCGCGTTCCTCTTCCTGGCCACCAGTAGCTTTCAGGCACTGATATTCGCCATGTGGATGGATATGCAGGACAATGAGCGGTTGTACAAATAGGAGGGAAGGGTGAGCGTGCGGTCCATGCTCCCAAAGGCCAAGAGGAACTGAATTCCGCTTTCTGCCGGGTCATGATCAAGGCGGGGTAGAGTGGCCGGATATCTTTGACGCCCATGTGTGGGATATTCGGAATCATCGCGAAGGCTGATACGAAGCTGACAGCTTCTCTGGCTGAACATGTCATAGCTGACCTTTTCACCCTAAGTGAAACACGTGGGAAGGAGAGCAGTGGTATCGCTGTTCGCAATTCCGTGGATCGCACCATTCACGTCACCAAGGATGATGTTCCGGCCACTGAGCTGATCCGTTCCGCTGGCTATCGCTCCTTTCTGGATAAGGCGCTGAAACCCGTCTTTGCCAATGGGCAGCGGGAACTGGCGGTGATCGCGCACAGCCGATTGGTCACTAACGGGTCGCAGGAGAACAATCTGAACAACCAGCCATGCATCAAGGATGGCGTGGTGATGGTCCACAACGGCATCGTAACCAATGTGGATGCGCTTTGGGCGAAGTATGCCGGGCGGATCGAAAGGCATTCTGAGGTGGATACCGAAGTCTTGGCCGCTTTGTACCGCTTGTTCTTAAAGGACGGCATGGGCCCGGTGCAGGCGATAAGAAAGGTATTCGCCGAAATGGAGGGAGCCGCCAGCGTGGCCATCCTTTTGAACGATTCCCCACAGGTGCTTTTAGCCACCAATACAGGCTCGTTGTACACCATCGAAGGTCCGTCAGGTTCGTTGGTGTTCGCCAGTGAAGCGTTCATCGCACGCACCTTTCAGGAAGGTAAGGATGTGAAGGCGAGCTATGGTGATCGCCCTGTGGACTGGATGCAGCCATTCACAGGGTTGTTGTACGATCTTGGCAACGGTGAGCGGACCGGGTTCGACCTGCGTTCCGATGCAGCTGCTGCGGCATTAGTACCCGTGGAACCCTTTGCGATCCTCGATCATTCCAAGGGGAAGTCCAAGGCTCCCGCTCCGGCATTCGTAGCGGGCGACGAGGGGCGATTGCGGAAACTGGTAGAGTTCCCGGAGGAGGTGATGCGCTCTATCAAGCGCTGCAGCAAGTGCCTGCTCCCCGAAACCTTCCCCTATATCAACTCTGATGTCGCCGGGGTATGCAACTACTGCCACAGCTACAAGCCCAAAGGATTGATGGTGGACAAGCGTCCTGCCTTCGAAGAGATCCTTAAGAAGTACAGAAGGAACGATGGCAAGCAGGATTGCATCGTCGCCTTCAGTGGCGGACGCGATAGCAGCTATGGATTGCACCTGCTGGTGAAGGAGTTCGGTATGACACCGCTCACCTTCACCTACGATTGGGGACTCGTTACCGACCTGGCCCGGCGCAACATCGCCCGCATGACCGGTAAGCTGGGTGTGGAGAACATCCTGGTGAGCGCGGATATCAAGATGAAGCGTCGGAATGTGCGCTTGAACATGGAAGCTTGGCTCAAGAGCCCTCGGTTGGGCATGATCCCCTTGTTCATGGCGGGTGACAAGCACTTTTTCGTGCATGTGAACAACATCCGCCGCCAATCCGGAATCCATTGCGATATCTGGATGGAGAACAAGCTGGAGAATACGGATTTCAAGGCGGGCTTCGCAGGTATTCGGCCTAATTTCGATAAGGAGCGGATCGACAGGCAAAGCACCTTGGCCAAGGTGCAAATGCCGCTTTACTACCTGCGCAATTTCATGGCCAACCCGTCCTATCTCAACAGCAGTTTACCGGATACCTATAGCTCCTTCAAGGCCTATTACATGGAGCCGCGAGAGGTATACCTGCTTCTGTTCGATTACATCCCTTGGGATGAGGAGACCTTGGACCGCACGTTGAAGGATGAGTACGGTTGGGAGATATCGCCCGACACGACAAGCACTTGGCGGATCGGGGATGGCACAGCCGCCTTCTACAACTACGTATATGGTCTGGTGGCAGGCTTCACGGAGTTCGACACCTTCCGCAGCAACCAGATCCGTGAAGGCATGATCACTCGCGAGGAAGGGATGGCGCATGTATTACGCGAGAACCGGCCCCGTTTTGAGAGCATGCTCTGGTATTTCGAGACCATTGGAGTGGATATGGAGCGGGCTTTGAAGGTGATCAATGACATACCGCGACTGTACCGGCAAAAGACCGGGTCATGAGTGCCATGGTGTCATTCATCGCGTTGGTGGTGACCACCAATTTGCTCTTCGGCCTGATCACGGCGGCGTTCTTCCTCCGCTTTCGCGCACGATTGTTGGTGCCAACTTGGCCCTTGGCCTTGGCCGGGATCGGCACCGGACCCTTCCTGCTGACCATCGTGCTCTATTATCTGTTGTTGCTCGGTCCTGGCATTCCCCCGCTTGTGCTTCTGACGGTACCCTTTCTGTTCTTTGCCATACTTGCTTGGTCGGCTGGCCCGGGCTGGCAGGAAATGGGCAGGTTGTTCAAAGGAATACCGCGCCTATTGCGGGAAGTAAGCATTTGGTTCCTTTTGGCAGGCAGTGCTTTCCTGCTCGTGATCACCGTTGTATTCCTGGCCAACAAACCATTGGTGGACCATGATGTATTGGAATACGGGGTACAAGGCCGGATCTTCCTTCGCGATGGCGTGATCGGTTATTCACGGTTCCGTTTCGATGCAGCCACAGGATTTCATTATGTGGGATTGCATGGATTTGCTTTTCCACTGCTCTTCACATGGGAAGGATTATGGAGTGGCCTCCTGGGCTTAAAGACCGATATGTGGGTACGAAGCATCACCATGTGGTATGCATGGTTGCTCATCGTCTTTGTGTGGTCCGTGCTTCGGAGCCTTGGTGCCTGGGTGGCCATGGCCGGGACTATGGCACTCACCGCATCATTGGGCTTCTTGTTCCTCGCAACCATCTATCATTTGGACAGTATGCGGATCTTCTTCTTTGCCACCGCCTTGGCAGCTTTCATTGCGGTGCTCCGTGCTCCCGGACTGGACCGCATGCTGCTATTTGCAGTGCTTTGTGCAGGGGGCAGTTTCATCCACTCCATCGGTGCCATCCTGAGTGCAGTGCTGTGGGTGGTGCTCCTGGTGATGCTTCGCGCTTCCATTCGCGACCGTATCCGCTGGGCCGTGCCAGCACTCGGGCTCATGTTGGTTTTAGGTGGTGTGCATTATGTGCTGGACGTCCTGTTCGGAACCGGTTGGATATTCCAGGACATCATTTGGTATTGATCCATGGAACGCAGAGCACTCCTCCTCACCTGGATCCTGATCATCATCGTCGGGTTGATGGCCATTTTCTATCACCAGAAATGGATGCCTGTATCTCAGGGAGATCTGGATATCGCGCTTTTCTCACGCGGGATCGGAACACCGCTGTTGCTCTGGCTCAATGGGTACTTGGGGGTGTTCCTTAATTTCCAATACCTCAGCCCGGTGGGTGCTTTGGCTATCCCATTGATCGTATTCGGGCTTTTTCGCTGGAGGCACTTGGAACGTTGGCAACAGGCACTGCTCGTGTTCACGGTAATGGCGGCAGCTGTGATCGGTGTTTTCGGGGGATTCAATTACCGATATGCACTCACGTTGCAACCCTTATTGGTGGTGGCTGTCACAGCATCGGTGTGTGCGTTTTTTACGGGTAAACAGCGCACTTTCCTATTGGTCGCGCTGGTCGTTCTGGCGGTTGGTAACACGGTGTTGTCGATGGAATTGAGACAGCGCCTCTGGAAGGCCAACCCCGATTATTCCTCACCCGATACCCGGGACGGAAGCATGAAGGAGCGTCTCGATTCCGGCCCCCGTGATCTGGAGGCCTTTCTGGATTCCAATGGTGTGCGGCCGACGGATACGGTATTGGTGAACAACCTTCCCATCTGGTATTATGCCACCGAACGGCCGGGGATCTATTTCTGGGGCGGGAGTGATCAGCTGTTCCTGGCGCATTCAAAGCCCTTCCTGTTCAAGGACCGCACGGATGATCAAGCGGCAAGCTTTCTCATGGATTCACTTCACTGCCATTACATCTTCTCCACAAGAGAGTATGATCTGTACAACCCGCACTACCGTGCCTTCTTGGAATCACACACCCAGCTCCTGGCCTCCGATGAAAGAGGGTTTACACTGTATCGCTTGAAGGCCCCATCTGAACCTTGAGGATGATCGCGACCAAGGGCAAGTTCTCCAACGACGTTGCGTGGAACGCGGCTGCCTTCGCAGGGAGTGCCGCACTGGGCATCTTGGTGAACCTGCTCATCATCCGCTTTTATGACGCTTCCGCGCTGGGTGTTTTCAACCTGGCTTATGCGGCCTATATCATCCTCAGCCAATTGGCCGTAGGTGGCGTCCATTTGGCCATTCAAGCGTTCGTGCCGAGAGAGGTACTGGCCCAGCGCAACCCAACACCATATGTACTTGCAGCCTTGTTGCTTGCATCGCTCACCGCCGGTGTGGTGATGGCGCTGGCGTGGTGGGGCAGGGCCCTGCCGGGCGAATGGTTCCACAGTCCGGGGGTAGGCGTGGCCTTTTCATTGGTGATACCGGGCCTGCTGTTCTTTTCCTGGAACAAGGTGCTCCTCAGCTTTCATAATGGGGCCCGGAGAATGCGCCTCTTCGCTGTATTCCAGTTCCTGCGCTTCCTTTTCCTTTTTGTGGGCATACTTATCCTGTGCTTGAAAGGAACCTCGCCCGAGCGCTTGGCCATCACGCTGTTCTGGACGGAGGCTGCGCTCTCCCTATTGCTCATCCCTATCTCGCTGCGCTATTTCAGCCGTCATACCCGCTACGAATTCGTTAACGCCTTGGGTGAGAATTTCCGTTTCGGGAATCGGGCCCTGATCGGGAACTTGCTCTTGGACCTCAATACGCGCGTGGATGTGATCATGCTGGGCTTTTACACGAGCGATGCGATGGTTGGCCTCTACAGCTTCGCCGCCACTGTGGCGGAAGGTGTGTTGCAGCTGCCTGTGATCTTTCGGAATACCATCAACCCGGTGCTGTCCCGCACGTGGCATCGGGGTGGAACGGACCTGCTGAACGCCGTGGTGCGCAGGAATCGCCGGGTATTCTTCCGGATCCTGGCCCCGATCGTGCTGGTCACCATTCCCTTGTTCCCGGTCGGTTTGTGGGTGCTCGGCATGAAGGAACAGCCAATGATGGTCTGGTCGGTCTATGCGATACTGGCCTTGGGCATTGCGCTCACTGCCGGGTACCAACCTTTCCTGATGTTGTTCGGGCAGCTGGGACATGCCGGAAGGCAAACAGGCCTCATCGCAGGGGTCGTACTGGGCAACGTTTTACTGAATTTCATCCTCATACCACCGCTCGGAATACATGGAGCGGCATTGGCGACAGCTCTCTCCTTCGTGGTCATGGTGTTCCTGCTCCGTAAAATGGCCCATGCAAAATTCGGGGTCCATATCTGATGAGGCGGATGGGCATAGGAGGGATCGGAGATTTCAAGCGCAATGTGATCACCTTGATGGGAGGGTCTGCATTGGCGCAAGTGATCCCGCTCTTGGCCACCCCGTTCCTCACCCGGATCTATAGCCCCGAGCAATTCGGCGCGCTGGCGATCTTGCTTGCCATTGCCAATCCCTTGAGCCTGCTGGTATGCGGCCGGTACGAAATGACCATCGTGTTGCCAAAGGACGATCGCGATGCACGGCCCCTGCTGCAGGGTTCTTTGGGCGTAGCCGTGCTGATGGCCGTGTTGCTCGGTTCCCTTATTTGGATCTTTCATGATGTGCTCTTGGGGTGGCTGGGTGTGAATGGCCCGGGCGTTGGCTTGGCATTGTCCTTATCACCGGTGCTCTTCTATTTCATGGGTTCCTTCCAAGCGCTCAATAACTGGTTGGTGCGCCAACGGGCCTTCACGGCCATGAGCTTCAATCGCATCATGCAGACCAGCGCCATTACACTGGTGTCGGTGGCGTTCGGCCTATGGGCCATGGAATACGGGCTGCTGTTCGCCTACCTGATCGGCTGGGGGCTATACCTCTCGTTCGGCTTGTTCCAAGCACAGCGGAAAGACGCGCAGGTATTCAAACTGGAGCGAGGCAAAGTGGTGGAGGCCATTCGACGATACCGGCATTTCCCTCTCTACAATGCTTTGCCCGCCGTATTGAATACGGCAGCACTCTCGGTTCCCGTATTCGTGATCACCCGCTTGTTCGATGCAGACGTCACCGGCCAGTTCAATCTCACACGGCAGGCCGTATTCCTGCCTGGCATGTTCATCGCCAATGCATTCATGCAGGTCTACACACAACAAGCCAGCGCATTGGTCAGCAATGGCCAACCCATAGGATCCGGAACGCTGCGGTTGGTCCGTTTTCTGGGCATCATCGGCGCTGCATTGGCCTTGTTCCTGATCGTCGCGGGTCCGCAGCTGTTCAGTTTGATCTTCGGGCCCGAGTGGGGACAGGCAGGCAATTTGGCCCGGCTGATGGCGGTCCCGTTCGCTTTGCAGTTCGTGGTGCTTCCTCTTTCGATCGTCCTGCCTGCCTTGGGCCGCATCAAGGCCTATAGCATTTGGCAGCTGTTCTATTTCAGCTTGGTGCTTGCCATCAGTTTCGTGCCGTTCAAGGAGCCTGAACATTATGTTGGGGCATTGGCAGCCACGGAATCGATCGCTTTCCTGATCTTGGCGGTCTATTTGTACCGATCGATCCGGCGTTATGATGCGGGATCAGTAGCAACAACATGAATGCCGACCGCCTCATAGTGTTTTCAGTGTGGGCCTTGGCCGTGGCCATACCGTGGTGGCCCGGAGCGCTGCCGGTACTGCTGATCCTGTTCTTTTTAGCGGCCTTGATCTCCAAGCAAAAGGGGCCACGAACCGTTGATCTGCGAGGGCCCTTGCCATGGATGGCCCTGTTCTACCTCTGGCATGTGACGGGCATGCTTTGGAGCGAGGATGTGGACTTCGGACTGTTGGACCTGGGCATAAAGCTTTCCATGCTGGTGGTGCCATTGGCCGTGTGGTGGCGGAGCGGATCAGCTCCTTATTCCTCCGAGCGTGTCCTGAAGGCCTTCGTCATATCGTGTGCCGCCTTCATGGCGATCCTCATCTTCCGCGGCGCGGGCCTGTACGCATGGGAAGCGTGGTCTTCCATGCAGGGAAGAATAATTCCGGGAGCACCTTACTGGAACCACATGTTCTCCTCCTATCTCACGTGGTACGTTCATCCCAGCTACGTGGCGTACTACTTGGTGATCGCCTTGGCCGCATGGACACTTACGGACCTATACGAGCGAGTAAGCCCAGCATGGACAAGGGTCGTACTGTTGGTCTTAGTGATAGGGGTGGTGCTGTGCAACTCCAAGATGGGGTGGATCGCCTTGGCGCTGCTGGGCCCCTATGTGCTCGTGGTGAGGTGGAGACAGAAGGGGTTGAGACGGACCCTTTTAATGAGCGGCGTTGTTGCCATACTGGGCTTTGGAGCTCTTTATGTAACGGTGCCAGGAGTGCGAGGGAAGGTGACGGACGCCGTCGCAGCAATGAAAGTGGAGGACGCATCGGCGCATGACAGTAGCAGTGCACGGAGGACCGTCTGGCATGCAGCTCTTCAACTTGCGGCTGAGGCACCCTTGCTCGGCCAAGGAACCGGCGACGTGAAGAACGAGTTGATCGAACGATATGAGCGAAACGGGTACGTCTATGCTTTGGAGCATCGATTGAATGCCCATTCACAATTCCTTCAGACCCAAGTAGCCTTGGGTCTGGTGGGGAGCATTTTGCTGATCGGGAGCTTGTTGTTCCCGCTGATCGTGGCTTTCCGGCGAAGGGACCATCTGCTGATCGTGTTCCTGCTATGTACCGCGTTGAACTGGTCGGTGGAGTCGATGTTGGAAGTACAGGCGGGTGTATTGCCGTTCATGTTCATCGCAATGGTGCTCACATGGAAGCAGGAAACGCCGATCCAGGGCAGTGCCGCGGATAAACCATCGCCGGCCTGATGAAGCAACTGCCGCCACTTCCGCAAGTGCCTAAAGTGAGTGTGGTGATACCCTGCTACAATGAATGGGGCTACATCGGCAAATGCCTCTCATCGTTGGTGGCAGCCGACAGGACAAACATGGAGCTGACCGTGCTGGTGTGTGATGGCCGGAGCACGGACGGGAGCAGGGAAGAGATACGCGCATTCGCCGAACAGCATTCGTTCATTCACCTGGTGGACAATCCCCGCCGCACCACGCCCTTCGCGTTGAACTTGGGCCTACGGGAGAAGCCTATGGATGTGGGCATTATCCTGGGTGCGCATGCCGAAGTGAACGAGCAGTTCCTCCAGAAGAACCTATCGGTTCTGAGGGAGCATCCTGCTTGTGGTTGCGCTGGAGGAATTATTGAAAGCGTCTATGAAGGACCGGTGGCCAGAAGGATCGGAACCGCCATGTCGCATCCGTTCGGGGTTGGCTCGGCGCATTTTCGCACGGGTGCACGAACAGGACCGGTGGATACGGTTGCATTCGGCGCCTATAGGAAGGAGGTGTTCGAGGAGGTGGGGTACTTCGATGAGGACCTTGACCGCAATCAGGACGATGAGTTCAATTTTCGCGTTCACCGGGCTGGGTTCGTCCTCTACCTTGATCCAAGCATACGCTCCCGCTATTACGTCCGCGGCTCTTACTCAAAACTCTTTCGGCAATACTTCCAGTATGGCTATTGGAAGGTAGTGGTGAACATGAAGCATGGTACCGTGACCACATGGCGCCAGTTAGTACCGCTCGGGCTGGTGCTCTGGTGCATTGGAGGGCTATTATTAGCTGCCGTCGTTGGGCAGCCATGGCTCTTGTATGCTGTGGTCGCAGGGCTTGGTGCTTATCTGGTCATCGGGATTGCCATGGCCTTTCGCGCCGCTTCCACCTTAGGGGATGTGCTTGGAGTGGCCCTGTCATTCTTCATTCTTCATGTTTCGTATGGCCTCGGATATTTGAAGGCCTTGCTGGTTCACGCGCTCTTCCGCAGGCTGCCGGGAGCAAGTAGCCGTGCCACAACGCGGTGAACAATGTGGTAACTGGTACTTTCGTTCCGATGACGATGATCCCCTTCGCACCACCCCGAATCGATGAACGCACCATCCAAGCCGTTACGGAGGTGCTCCGCAGTGGCTGGATCACTACCGGGCCACGCACCAAGGAGTTCGAGAAACGCTTGGCCGCATACTGTAAAGTGGAGCGGGTGATCGCGCTGAACAGCTGGACGAATGCCAGCGAACTGGTGCTGCGCTGGTTCGGTATCGGACCCGGCGATGAGGTGATCGTGCCTGCCTATACCTATTGTGCCACCGCCAACATCGTGAAGCATGTGGGTGCCAAACCGGTGATGGTGGATGTGCTGGACGACTTCACCATGGACCCCGAGGCCGTGCGACAGGCCATGAATCCACGGACGAAGTGCATTATCCCTGTGGATATCGGCGGAGTGCCCGCGCGTGTAGCGGAGATCGTGAAGGTGGCGGAGGATACCTGTGCGTGGTTCTCTCCGGCGGTGAACCTGCGCGTAGGGGGGACGAACCCACAGATGCGCTTAGGGCGGGCCTTGGTATTGAGCGATGCCGCCCATTCATTCGGTGCCCGGATCGGTGGCAAGCCGGTGGGAAGCCAAGCGGATATCACCGGCTTCAGTTTCCATGCGGTGAAGAACCTGACCACTGCGGAAGGGGGGGCCTTGGCCTTTGCACTGCCAACGCCATTCAAGTCGGAAGAGCTGTACGCTTGGTTCAACACCATGAGCTTGCACGGCCAAAGCAAGGATGCACTGGCGAAAACCACTCCGGGCGCATGGCGCTATGATGTGGAGGCAGCAGGCTGGAAGTGCAACATGACGGACCTGCAGGCCGCCATCGGCATGGTGGAATTGGAGCGCTACGAAAGCGAGACACTACCACGTCGACAGGCCATCTGCGAGCGGTACAGTGCCGCGTTTGCGAACGATCCTCGCTTCTTACTACCCTTGCTGAAGGATGCCGAACGGGAGAGCAGCTATCATCTGTACATGTTGCGGGTAACGGAGGCAACGGAAGAACAACGCGATGCGATCATCACCGCTATTGCTGCGAAGCAGGTCAGTGTGAACGTGCATTTTATCCCGTTGCCCATGCTCAGTCTTTACAAGGGCGTGGGCTATCGCATGCAGGACTACCCCAACACCTACAAGCAATACAGCCGCGAGATCAGCCTGCCGGTCTACTTCGACCTCACGGATGAGCAGGTGGATACCGTGATCGCGGCGGTGCGGGCAGCGGTGAAGCAGGTGATGGGTTAACGCATGCTCAAACGCGTCTTCGACATTTTCTTTGCCACGGTGCTGTTGCTCCTGCTGTTCCCGTTGCTATTGCTTTTTGCCATGGCCGTGGCCTTCACCTCGCCGGGTGGTGCTTTTTTTCGGCAGGTCAGGGTGGGGAAGGAAGGTGATCCGTTTCGCTTGCTGAAATTCCGCACCATGCGCCCCGGTAGCGAGGCCCAAGGGCAGCTCACCATCGGGGGGCGAGATCCGCGTATCACTGGCGTGGGCTACTTCCTGCGGAAGACGAAGTTGGATGAACTCCCACAATTGTGGAACGTGCTGATCGGGGATATGAGCGTGGTTGGGCCGAGGCCGGAAGTGCCGAAGTACGTGGCCATGTATTCCATGGAACAGCGGATGGTGCTGTCCGTTCGCCCCGGTATCACAGGGATGGCCAGCATCAACTACATCGATGAGAATGAACTGCTCGCCCGCTCCGCGGATCCCGAACGGGCCTACATCGAGGAAGTGATGCCCGCCAAGCTGGCGTTGGACTTGCAGTATGTGCAGGAGCGCAACTTCTGGCTGGACCTGCGCATCATCCTGGCCACTGTCGGCAAGGTCTTCGGAGGTTGGGGCGGTGTTACAGCGCGCTGATCAGCCGCTGTAGATCCTCCACCCGGTCGGGGTCGTTCAGCTTTTCGTAGCTGTTCAGGAGGTTGTTCAGCAGGCGACGGATGATGTCCAAGTTGGTGCAGGGCTGGTAGAAGTCCTCATGCAGCGGCAGGTCCAACTTGCCAAGGAACTCATCGATCTCTGCCTTGCCCAGGATGTCGCCTTGGCTGAAGGCGTTCACATAGAACAGGACATTCCCGTGTCCGAACTCGCTGGCAGCGACACCGGTCTCATCCATGTAAGCCAGCACGAAGTGGTTGGGCAGGTTGACCCCGCGCAGCGGAAGGTCCAATTCTTCAGCGAGCAATTGGTAGATCACCGCCAAGGAAAGTGGATTGCCCTTCTTGCTTTCCAGTACCTCGTTGATGTAGCTGTTCTGCGGGGCGTGATAGTTCCGCTTGTTACCCTTGAAGCCATGGACCTGGAAGAAGATGTGGTTGAATACGCGCACCTTCTCGAAAGCGGTGAGGTTATCGTTCAACTCCAACCAAATGTCCTGTCGCACGGCGGCCAAGCGCGCCCTTACCCGTTGTTCATCCAGTTCCGCATAGCGATACTGGCAAACGGCCATGGCGCCCTCGAACAGGTCTTCACCCCCTGTCTTCCGCCAAGCCACTAGGCGGTTGTAGGTAATGTCCAAGTGGATGGTGTGCAGGAGGTCCTCCACGCGGTTCCGGAAGAGGTCGTTCTGTTCATCGCGCTCCCAAGCATGTTCCAGCACGGATACCACCGGCTGGCCCAGTGAAAGGATACGGTCCCGCACGTGGTGGTAGATCCCCTCATCGGGGTCATCGATCAACGTGATCAGGGCTTGGATCTCGGTGTCGCTCATGGCATCAGTGGTGGATGCAGGAAGGAAACCTCGATCATGTTCCCTACCTGACGCCGACGAAAGTATCGGGCAGGTAGAGCGATGGCCCGCTGCTCGGCCGCATGTTTCCACCAAGCCGCTGTTGATCAGGCTCGGATCACGCCACTGGAGCGAGTTTGCTCAGCCTACCAAACGCTCCAGCACTTGCCCGATCATCCGGTCGATGGCCGTGTTGTGGTCCTTGCTGTATTCCTTGCGCAAGCGATTGGCCACCACGGTGCAAACGGTACAAGCGCGGTGCCCCAAGAGTTCGCTGAGCCCGTAGAGCGCACTGGTCTCCATCTCAAAGTTCAAGAGGCGCATGTCCTCATGCCGGAAGGAGGTGAAAGCTTCGTTCAGCCCGGCTACGCTGGGAACGGCGCGAAGTTGGCGCCCTTGCGGACCATAGAAGCCGCCCGCCGTGGCGGTGAGGCCAACGTGGTTCCCGTGTCCGAGGCGCTCCACCAATTGCTTATCGCCCGTGGCGAGATAGGGAAGGGGCAGGTTGTCCGGCCATTCCGTGTGTTGCAAGAAGGATTGAAGAATGCGCAGTTCGGCATCTGTTTGCTCGTGCGCATAGTAGTGCAGCACGTTGTCCAATCCCAAGCCACTGTGGCTCACCACCATCTCGTCGCACGGGATATCCTCCTGCAACGCGCCACAGGTGCCCATGCGCACGATGGTCAATGTTTTGTGCTCCTTTTTCGGTGTGCGCTTCTCCAGGTCGATGTTCACCAGCGCGTCCAGTTCGCCCAGCACAATGTCGATGTTGTCCGTTCCGATACCCGTGGCCAGCGCAGTGATGCGTGCGCCGTGGTAGGTGCCGGTATGTGCAATGAACTCCCGGTTCTGGCTTTGGTGTTCGATCTTTTCGAAATGAGCGCTGATGCGGGCCACGCGGCCGGGATCACCCACCACGAGCACCAGATCGCCCAAGTGTTCCGGGCGCAAGGCCAAGTGGTACACTGAACCATCCGGGTTCAGGATCAATTCGCTGGGGGGGAGTTCCACTCCGGGTTCCGTCAAGAGGATGGGGCGCATGCAAGGGGTGTTTTTATTCAGCAACGGGCGATCGCCGATGCAGGGCAAATGTGCACATGAATACCGGAACTGCCTTGGGAGGGAAGTCACGAGGGTGATCGGATCCACCTATATTGCCCATATAAACCCGTACCGTATGAAGCACTTTACCCTGACCTCCATTCTTGCTCTTTCACTCCTTCCCGCCATCGGCCAGTCGGTCCTCTTCACCGAGGACTTTGAAGGCACACAGCCTGCCTTCACCTTGAACACCACCGATATGAACTCTGTTGCAGGAGCAGGCGGTGACAACTTCTGGGTGTTGAACAATGCCTACACAGGCGGCGCAGGCATGATGGATTGCATCGGCTTTTCATTGCCATTCACGGTGCCCAACACGGCTACCCAACCGGCGGGTGTATCCTCGGCGAATGGCACGTACCTGCACATTACCAGCGCTGGAGGCAGCAACAGTGGTGTGGCGAATTGCCATTTCGCCGCAGCCAATTCGCTTTGCGTGAATGCCGCTAACCACTTCGCCCGCATGTCGTCTGATGTTTCCACACTCGGTGCTTCGCAGGCTTCCTTCAACTTCTGGTGGCTCTGTGCCGGTGGGCCGAACAGCTATGGCGAGGTGTATTACAGCACTAACTCCGGAAGCACATGGACCTTGGTATCCACACCTGTGGCGACCTACCGCAACCAATCCACTTGGACGCAGCAAACGGTGTCGCTGCCGGCCTTTGCAGGCCAGGCCACCCTGCGGTTCGGATTCCGTTTCGTGAATGCTGTGGCACTTTCTGCAAGTGATCCCGCTTTCGGTATTGACGATGTCTCCATCACTTCCACTTCGGATGTGAACGCCATTCAGACCACTGCGCTTTCATCCACGACCTACTGCCCCGGAAGCACCGTGAGCGTATCCTACACAGCTACGGGGGCATGGAATGCAGGCAACGTGTTCACGGCGGAGCTCTCGGATATAGCAGGCAGCTTCGCTTTCGCAACGGCTATCGGCTCCGTCACCTCCACCAGTTCCGGTTCCATCGCAGCGACCATTCCGACTTCCACGGCCATCGGTACCGGCTACCTCATTCGTGTTATCGGCAGTGATCCGGCCACGATCGCCAGCAACACCACCGCTGCGATCACCATCATTGATGCACCCTATGCCGGGGAGAATGACCATATCTCATTCTGCGAAAATGATGACCCCCAAGTATTGATCGATCTTATGCCGGGAGCTTCTACCTGCGGCACGTGGACCGGCCCGGATGGCGCGCCCACGGCGGATATCCTGGACCCGTCAGTGGCGGTTAGCGGACCTTATACCTACAGCACGAATTGCCCCGGCCTCTGCCCACAAGATCAAGCCGTTCTAATTATCGCCATAGTGGTAGCACCGGATGCAGGTGATAGCACCTCCGTGACCGTTTGTATGGATGCCCCGGCATTTTCCATGTTCGACTCTTTGGAGGGAACGCCGGACGGTGGAGGAGTTTGGACCGGTGCAAGTACTGCCATCGGCGGCATGTACGATCCAGTAACGATGGTGCCAGGTTGCTATACATACACGGTAGCGGGTACTTCCCCTTGCGGGAATGCAACGGCAACCGTGTGCGTTATAGAGGAAGCCTGCACGGGCATCAGCGAAACGCATGGTGGCCTGGCCGCAATGCAGTGGCTGGGCCAGCAAGGGAACGTCCATCATGTTCGGATCGGAGCGGACAAGCCACGCGTAGTGGAGCTGTTCGATGCCGCTGGTCGCCAGTTGGAAGCCCCAACGAACCTCCAAGGGGGTGTCCTATCGATCAATATGTCCGGAGCGCATCCCGGCATGTTCCTAATGCGCATTCAAACGGATGACCGCATCTCCACCCTGCGTTTGATCCACCAGTAAGGAAGTTCCCGAACGGAAAAGCCCTCGGGCTTGGGCACTGTGTCCAAGTCCGAGGGCTTTTTGCTTAGTAACGTCACTGGGCACCGAACACCCGGCGCAGCAGGTCACTTGTACGCGCCATGGGATCCTGCCGGATCTTCTGTTCCTCATCGGCCACCAGCACAAAGAGGCCATCGATGGCTTTCTGTGTCACATAGGCATCCAGGTCCGGGTCCACGGCTTCACCACCAGTAAAGAGGGAGGCCTTGTTGTAGGCGCCCGCCAAGGGGGTCCAATAGCTGGTGAGTGCCACTTGCTTCGTGGCATTTTCCACGATCGGGCGGAATTTGCTCGTGAGTTCCGCCGTGGTCCGCTCCTTCAGGAAATTGGTAGCAGCATGGTCCCCGCCTTTCAGGATCGCAAATCCGTCCGCAACGGTCATCCCGCGGATGGCGTTCACGAAGACCGGCACAGCCTCCTTGGCTGCATTCTCAGCTGCGCGGTTCATTGTCAGTTCGAACTTCTCCACTTGGGCAGACATGCCCAAGCCATTCAAGGTGTTCTTCACCTTCTCGGCCTCTGGTGGGAAGGGGATGCGAAGGCGCGGATCCGCCCAGAAGCCATCGACCACGGAGGCCACGGCCACCGAATGCTCCGCACCTTTTGTAAGGGCTTCCTTCAGACCGGAGATCACGTCCGCATTGCTCAAACCAGCAGAACCTCCGGAGCCTTTAACGGCATCAGCAGCATCTTTCAGTGATTTCGGGAACTGGGCGCTGCACGAAACAGCCAGCAGGGCCATCATGCCAAGGCCGATGAAATTCTTCATGTGTGGGATCATTTGGGTTCGTCGTTCTTCATCATTCGTGCCAAAGCCGTTCGCCACTCCTCCGGCAGCGGAAAGGTGGCGTTCTTGACATAGTCGAAGCAGACCATCACACTTCGGCCCTCTGCATGCAAGCGGCGTTGACCGTCACGCACAGAGGTCACTGTATAGCTCAGGTCGAAACTCTTGGTACCCAGCTTGGTGCAGCTGGTCTCCACGTCTATTTCATCGGCAAGGTGGATCGGCAAGCGGTAGTCCACTTCGTTCCGAGCAAGGATCAAGCCCGTACTCATCCAGTCGTGGTTCTTATCCATGAACCGCCGCAGTAGATCCATACGTCCCAGCTCGAAGTATTGCAGGTAGGCTGCGTTGTGCACATGCCGAGCCAGATCAACGTCGCTGAAGCGGATCTGGATGGGAGTTGTTATTGCCATTGTAGTAGAGGTTGCAAGGATGTAGTGGTCACCGAACGTTTGTCTTCAAACGGGAAAGCTGAAGGCTGAAACTGTGGATGATAATGAAACGCGGCTCCAAACCTCAACAACCGATCACTTTCACGAAGAAGGTTTCTCAGCGCCTCCGCGTCTCGGCGGACTCTTCACTAACTCAAGAGATCGGATTCAAGATCACTGAGAACACCGTAATGCTATTCGGGTCGCGATCATAGAAAAGCTTGTCCAAGGCATCAAGCACATTCTTCGCCCTGAAGTAGGAGGTGTTCAACTCACCTTCCCCGCGCACGCTCCACTGCACGGTGTAGCTGCTCGTGCGATCCTTATAGGTGCTCACATACGCGCGCATCGCGAGCAGGGCCTCCAGCTTATCACGCCCGCTGGTGGAGTGGAAGAGGAAGCTCTGGTTGTGGCGTGGATTGAGAGTGATCAGGTACAGCTTGATGTCCTTGCCGGGCTCCTCCACGTAGTTGAACATCAGGCTGTCCACGCCCACGCCGATGTGGTCGCCGATCTCCTTCTGCAACTTGGCCGATTCAATGTTCTTGTCTCGCGTCATGATGTAGGGGGCTTTGCCGGATCTGATGTTCCTGTATGGGTTCTCACTTCCTCCGGCTCGTTCTGCGGGTCAAATTTACCATAGGTCGAATTGCGGCTCCGGTATTCCGGCACCAGGGCCTTCATGCCGCGCACGCATTCCTCTGCATCGCCGCGCTGTGCAGCATCCAGTATCTTGGTTATGGACTCCCGCGTGGCTTGCGGATCCACCGGTCGGGTGCGTCCGATAAGGATCCGAGGATGGTGCGTCAGTTGCGTTCCTTCCTGATCGGTGAGCAGTTCCTCGTACAATTTCTCGCCGGGGCGGAGGCCGCTGTAACATATCTCGATATCTCGTCCTGGTTCCAGGCCGCTGAGGCGGATCATGCGCTCGGCCAGATCAGCGATGCGCACCGGGCTGCCCATATCGAACACGTAGATCTCGCCACCCTTCCCCATGGTGGCGGCCTCCAGTACCAAGCGGCAGGCCTCGGGAATGGTCATGAAAAAGCGGGTGACCTCCGGATGGGTCACCGTGACCGGACCGCCTGCGGCGATCTGCTTACGGAACAGTGGGATCACCGAGCCATTGCTACCCAGCACATTCCCGAAGCGCGTGGTAACGATGGACATGGAAGGGTTCGCTGCACCCAAGCCTTGCATGTAGAGCTCGGCGCAACGCTTGGAAGCGCCCATCACGCTGGTAGGGTTCACGGCCTTGTCCGTGCTGATCAGAATGAATTCCTTCACGCCATGAGCGATCGACACTTCGGCCATGGTGCGTGTGCCGCCGATGTTGGTGAGCACTGCTTCGGTGGGCTGGGCCTCCATCAAAGGCACGTGCTTGTAAGCAGCTGCATGGAGCACCACCTCGGGCCGCACCTCGGCAAGCAGCCGGTCCATGGCTTTGCGGTCGCGGACATCGGCCACCACAGGGCGGAAAGCCTTATGCCCGTTTCCCTGCAGTTCCATCTCCAGTTCGTAAAGCGCACTTTCCGCTTGGTCCACCAGTACGGTCTCCTTCGCACCCAGCGCGATCAGTTGCCGGGCCAATTCGCTTCCAATGCTGCCTGCGGCCCCGGTCACCAGCACGGTCCGCCCGCGGAACCGCTCCTGCACCAAGGAGTCCTCCAAGTATATCGGCGACCGCCCAAGCAGGTCTTCGATGCGCACTTCGCGGATCTGTCCGCTGCTGAGCTGGCCATCGATCCAGTCGCGGACAGGGGGGACGGTGCGCACGGAGATGTGCGCCTTCATCGCCAGGTCGACCACATTGCGGCGGTTTTCCGGGTCAGGCTGCTGGATGGCGATGATCACTTCGTCCACAGCATCATTGGTCACCAACTTAGGCAGTTCGCTGGTGGCGTGCACCCGCACACCTTCCAAGCGCTTGCCCACCTTGCCGCCATCGTCGTCCACAAAGGCTTCCACGCTGTATCGGGCTGAGCCTTCACGCTCCAAAGTGCGTTTGGTGATCAATCCGGCCTCGCCGGCGCCATAGATCACCACGCGCAAGGTGTCCTTGCCCATGCCACGCTTGCGCAGGTGCAGCAATTTGAAGGCGATCCGCGAAGCGATCAGCAGCATGGTCGTGCCCAGGAAATCGATGATGATCACCGAAGTGGGCAACAAATACTGCCCATCCACAGCGAAATAGCGCACCACGTTGAGCGCACCCAAGGTGATGCTGCCGCCGAGGACCACCAGGAAGATGCGCTTGGCATCCTCGGTGCCAGTGTGGCGCACCATGCTGCGCTGGATCCCTGCACCTGCATGCCAAGCCAAGCGTACCGCAAGAAAGATCGGGAACACAGGCCACAGCAACCGGTATTCGGAGCTGGGCACATTGAAGTTGAACCGCAGTTGATAAGCGGCCAGTAAGGCTAGGGTACACATGGCCAGGTCGATCAATGTGATCGACCAGCGGGGGAGTAGCCGTTGCCTGCCCATGGCGGCGAAGGTAGCAGTGGGCGCTGTTGGCGCTTTCCGCGCTTCGGCGCATCTTTGCGCGGCTTCGAAAATTCAGGAAAGGACCCGTTATGTCAGATTCACCCGTTTCCCTCGTCACCGGTGGTGCCGGATTCATAGGCGCCCATGTGGTGAAGGAGCTGATCGCCATGGGACACCGGGTAGTGGTGTTGGACGATCTCAGCGGCGGCTTCCAGGACCAAGTGGATCCGAAAGCCGTGTTCGTTCAGGGTTCGATCACCAACGACACGCTGGTGGAGCAATTGTTCAAAGAACACAGCTTCACCTATGTGTACCATTTGGCGGCATATGCTGCTGAAGGCCTGAGCCATTTCATCCGTCGCTTCAACTACGAGAACAACCTCATCGGCAGCATCAATCTCATCAACGCATCCGTGCGCCACGAGGTGAAGTGCTTTGTCTTTACCAGCTCCATCGCGGTATACGGTGCGCTGGAACCACCCATGCGCGAGGACATGCGGCCCATGCCGGAAGACCCGTACGGCGTGGCCAAGTTTGCCGTGGAGATGGACCTGTATGCCGCCAAGCACATGTTCGGCTTGGATTACGTGGTCTTCCGCCCGCACAATGTCTATGGGGAATATCAGAATCTGGGCGATCGCTACCGCAACGTGGTGGGCATCTTCATGAACCAGTTGATGCAGGGTAAGCCTCTATCGATCTTCGGGGATGGAAGCCAGAAACGTGCATTCACCTACGTGGGGGATATTGCACCCATGATCGCACGCTCGGCCTCTACGCCCGCTGCATACGGCGAGATCTTCAATGTGGGAGCGGATAAGCCTTACACCGTGAACGAGCTGGCAACCTTGGTGATGGATGCCATGGGAAAGCAGGGTGAATTGGCCCACTTGGAAGCGCGTAACGAAGTGTCCTTCGCCTTCAGCGATCACAGTAAGGCCCGGAAGATCTTCGGGGAGGTGAAGGAGACTTCACTGAAGGAAGGCTTGGAACGCATGGTACCTTGGGCCAAGGCGACGGGTGCGCGCGAAAGCAGCACCTTTGGGAATATTGAGATCGAGAAGAAGTTGCCAGCAAGTTGGAGAAGCTGAAAGCAGGTTGCGGCCATACTTTGGCCGACACTATAATTGGATGAGCCTTCCCGCATGCCCCGCATACTGTTCATAGCTTCCCATCGTCCCGGAAGGAGCCCCAACCAACGGTTCCGGTTCGAGCAATACTTGGGGCACCTGCGTAGCTCCGGCTTCGACTGTGTCGTGTCATTCTTGGTGGATGAATCGGACGATCGCATCCTATACACCAAAGGGAACCTACGCAGGAAGATGGCATTTGTACGGCGCAGTATCCTGAAGCGCCGAACGGACGTGGCCCGCATGCATGAGTTCGACATCATCTTCGTATGTCGCGAAGCACTTATGACCCGTAGCACATGGTTCGAGCGGGCGTTCAAGAAAGGAGCAGCACGCATCGTATTTGACTTCGATGATTCGATCTGGCTCAGCAATGTCAGTGACGCCAACAAACGTTGGAGTTGGGTGAAACACGCAGGGAAAACCGCCAAGCTGATCGCTCTGAGCGACCTTGTTCTGGCGGGGAACGATTACCTCGCGGAATACGCCCGACCGATCAACTCCAATGTGATGGTGATGCCCACCACCATTGATACCGATGAGTACCAACCGCGCTCCACACGTGCCGAAGGACCGGTGGTCATCGGATGGAGCGGCAGCATCACTACCATACAGCACTTTGAATATGCCATACCCACCTTGCTGAAGCTGAAGGCCAAGTACGGGGATCGCATTGCGATCCGGGTGATCGGCGATGGCTCCTACAGCCACCCCGAACTCGGCATCAAGGGACTGCCGTGGAGAAAGGAGACCGAGCTAAAGGATCTCCATGCCATTGATATCGGTATCATGCCCCTTCCGGACGACGAATGGTCGCGCGGTAAGTGCGGCCTCAAGGGCCTGCAGTACATGGCACTGGGAATACCCACATTGATGAGTCCCGTGGGGGTGAACAGCGATATTATCCAGCACGGTGTGAACGGGTTTTTACCCGGTACGGAAGCTGAATGGGTGGAGCAGATCTCCCGCTTAGTGGAAGATGCCGAGCTTCGCAGCGTAATTGGTGCCGCTGGTCGAAAGACCGTGGTGGAACGATATAGCCTTTCCGCATGGCGACATCGCTACACCGATATCTTCAACGAACTAATCTCCGACAACCAACAATGACCGAACCCAAGCGCATTACGCTCTCCGCCATACACGAATCCCTCGGCGCCAAAATGGTGCCGTTCGCAGGCTTTCTGATGCCTGTACAGTACAGCGGTATCAACGATGAACACCTCACCGTGCGCAAGGCCGTGGGCATGTTCGATGTCAGCCACATGGGTGAATTCCTCGTTCGTGGACCGCAGGCGTTGGATCTTCTCCAAAAGGTGACCAGCAACGATGTTTCCAAACTCGGAACAGGGAAAGTGCAGTACACCTATCTGCCCAATGAAAAGGGAGGGATCGTGGACGACCTCCTCGTCTACAACATGCAGCACGGCGACGACCAGCACTACATCCTGGTGGTGAATGCCGGCAACATCCAGAAGGACTGGGACTGGATCCAAAGCCATAACAACTTCGATGCTCAGTTGGAGAACATCAGCGACCATATGGGACTCCTCGCCGTGCAAGGACCCAAGGCCGTGGATACCCTGAAGGGCTTTTTCGACGAGGACATCGCTGCGATGCCCTACTACACGGCCAAGTATGCCGAGATGAAGGGCGTGGGCTTGGTTCTACTGTCCGTTACTGGGTATACCGGCGCGGGTGGATTTGAGATCTATGTGCCTAACAACCTGGTGGAGAAGGCCTGGAACGCCATCATGGAAGCCGGAACGCCATTCGGCATCAAGCCAGCCGGCCTGGCAGCACGCGATACACTCCGCTTGGAAATGGGCTTCTGCCTCTATGGCAACGACATCGACGAAACCACTTCGCCACTGGAAGCCGGCCTGGGTTGGATCACCAAATTCACCAAGGAATTCACCAACTCGGTGGCCTTGAAGGCGGAAAAGGAGGCTGGAGTGAAGAACAAGCTCGTAGGCTTCGAACTGCTCGACCGTGGCATTCCGCGGCATGACTACCCCGTAGTGGATGTGGATGGCCAAAGGATCGGAAGGGTCACCAGCGGCACCATGAGCCCGAGCCTGCAAAAGGCCATCGGACTAG
The DNA here is from genome assembly GCA_040391235.1 of Cryomorpha ignava. Taxonomy (GTDB): domain Bacteria; phylum Bacteroidota; class Bacteroidia; order Flavobacteriales_F; family PHOS-HE28; genus PHOS-HE28. The sequence continues at coordinate 34,095 of JBEBYG010000001.1, read as the reverse complement.
CCTATGTCCCCAAGGATATGGCTACCCCCGGTACGGAACTCCTGATCGATGTGCGTGGAAAAATGCTGAAAGCCCAAGTAGTGAAAACACCCTTCGTGGAAGCCGAAAAGTGAAAAGGGCGGCCGGTGATCAGACTCCCGACTGAAGACTCAAGACTCACGACTCAAGACTACAGAGACAAGCATACATGAAGGCCGTTTCGAAGAACAGTGACTACAAATACCGGGTGGAGGTTTGCTACACTCCCGGACAGTTCCCGCTGTACAGTCAGGGTATGGGCATTGTTGTGGTCATCGACATTCTGCGCGCAACGAGTGCCATGGTCACCGCGTTCGATCATGGGGTCAAGGACATCATTCCCGTGGCCACTATTGAGGAGGCCCGCCAGTACATCGGCCGGCCGGGGCATATCGCGGCGGCGGAGCGCAATGGTGAAGTGGTGGAAGGTTTTCCGGTAGGCAATTCGCCCCTCGCATTCAAGGAGATGGATCTGCACGATAAGACCATCGTGATCTCCACTACCAACGGGACCCAAGCCATAAATACAGGCAAGGATGCCCGGCAATTGGTCATTGGTGCGTTCCTCAACCTTACCGCCCTCACGGATTGGTTGTTGAAACAGGACGATAACATTCTCTTGCTTTGTTCCGGCTGGAGGGACAAGTTCAGCTTGGAGGACAGCGTTTTTGCAGGTGCGGTGATGGACCGTCTTCTCGAAAGCGATAAGTTCGGCGTGGAGGAGGATAGCAGCATCGCCTCGAAGTATCTTTACATGGCTGCCCGTGACAACTTCATGAGCATCTTGAAGGCCGCGCCACGCCGCAAAAGGCTTCAACAACTACACCTCCTCGAAGACGTGAAGTACTGCCTTACACCGGACCTTTCCACCGTGATCCCCGTTCTGCGGGATGGTCGACTGGTTCCTCTCGTGCATTGATCGATCATGAAACGGACCACCTTGATCCGCACAACTGTGCTTGTCCTAGTGCTGGCCTTGGTGTGGCCCTTCTTCTTGCAGCGCGATGCTCAGGCTTGGGGCTTCTATGGCCACCGCCGTATCAATCGCATGGCCGTGTTCACGCTACCGCCGGCCATGTTCGGTTTCTACAAGCGGCACATTGATTACATCACGGACCACGCCACCGATCCGGATAGCCGACGCTATGCCGTAGCCGGGGAAGCTCCTCGGCACTACATCGATATCGACCATTACGTGGCCGAAGGGGAGGACCCCTTCAAGGAAGTGCCTAAGAAGTGGGATATGGCCGTCCAGAAATTCACGGAAGACACCCTGCAGGCGTATGGTATTGTGCCTTGGTACATTCCTGTGGTGTATGGGCGTTTGGTCAATGCCTTCAAGCGCGGTAGCGTGGACCGCATCCTCTACTACAGTGCGGAGATCGGACACTACATCGCCGATGCCCACGTGCCACTGCACACCACCGAGAACTACAACGGGCAAATGAGCGGACAGCACGGCATCCATGCTTTTTGGGAATCCCGCATTCCAGAGCTGAGCGCAGAAGATTACGATCACTTCGTGGGTAGGGCCCAGTACATCGCGGATCCCTTGGAGGCCGCGTGGGACGCGGTGATCGCCAGCCATGCCGCGTTGGATACCGTCTTCGGCATGGAGCGGGAACTACAGGCGCGCTTTCCGGAAAGCGAGAAGTACATCTACGAACAGCGGGGCCGCGGCAGTGTGCAACTCTATTCCAAGGAGTTCACAAAGGCCTATGAGGAAAGCATGGGCGGTATGGTAGAGCGCCGCATGAACGCCTCCATCATTACCTTGGGCAGCTTCTGGTATTCCGCATGGGTGGATGCCGGCCAACCCGATCTGGACCGCTTCGATCAAAAGGAAGTGAGCGACAGCTTGAAGCAAGTCCTGAAGGCTGAGCAGGAGCTTATGAAGCAATCGAGGAAGGAGTTGGGTCGGCCGGAGCCGAATGAGTGAGTCCGAAGGGGCGACATCCCGTTTTCCGTAAGGAGAGGAATTGCTACACCGTCAGCTAGTTCGATTCGAGCATCCGCCATCTCCGTGAACATTCGACTCGTGATGCAAAAGAGGCGCTGTACGCTGCTCCGCGGTGATGCAGGTCTGCGATGACATCTTCCGCTTGCAGTTCATCACTTGTGTCACCAGGTTTTTGAAAAGGGAGCCAGATCACAGGTGCCTGAGCTTCAGGTCCTCCAGAAATCAATTGATGAGCTTCCAAAGTAGTGGAAGAGGAAACACAGGATAAGGGTCGATCCAGATCACCCACTATTGCCACTTGCACGCGGTTGTGCCTCGGTGCAGTAATATTTGGCTGCATAGCTTTCGGGTAAATAACTCTGCACCCGATCTATTCATATGAGAAGCGTTGTAAAAATATTTTTTATCGAAGCAGATCTCATCCTTGGTGAAATCCAAGAATAGGAGGTCATACTTCCGCGCGAATCTCTTATACATGTCAATAACTTCTGACTGATTCTCAATAAATTCTTGACCTTCTATATAATACGGTGAATAAACCAGTATGACGCAGATTCCATCGGCCTTACATTCACTGAGGTAGCTGTCGAACAACCTCTCTGTAAGGCTATCAGATATTGCCTTATATCCTTCCATTGCCATTTTTGCATTTTCGAAGTCGGCATTCCATGACTGGTCTCTTGCTTGGTAGCCCCTAACCCTTCCTGCATCATCAGTTCGGGATAACCTCATCTTTATAGCCGTTTTGATCGCATCGTACTTTCCATAGTAACGTATCAATGGAATCTTATAGTCAAAATATGAATAGCCTTCATATTTTGATAGCTTATCATAGAACGCTTCATCCCATAACATATAGGGGAGGAATTGGTCGGGATTATAGAGATTTGAGCGCTGCAAGGTGCCAATATCCAATGAGTGAATTATCAGTTTTGGCTTGGGGTTGTTTTTTAATGCGAGTAGGTGTCTTAGGTATTGCATGTCAAAGGTGTGACCATCAATCCCTAGATTAAAGGTTGATAATCCCAAGCTGTCCTCAACAATGCTGGGGTCTATATGCACCCAGGCGCGAGAGCTGCCATATATCAAGACATCGGCATCTAGTTTGCCATCCAATATCGCGTTCCAAGTAGGATATTCTTTGGAAGCGTGCGAATTCGATTTTCTCAAGTTTGCGGAGATCCAAGTATCCATAAAGGCTCCCGCGATCAATACAGGAAGTATGAATATGCATAACCTGTTTAGAAATTTATTCATCAAAATTGAAAATAGATGAATTGCTGACTTGAGCCTGCAAATACGAAGATGAGCCCTCCGATCAAGTAGTAAAATGGCCAGCTTAGGGTCTTGGGCCTTCTGTTCAAATGTTGAATGGCATATTGACCGTCCCTTCCGATCCATTCCATAGCTATAAAAAAGATCGTCAAGATCATTGTAGGTATGGCTAACATGGCATCCGCGAAATGAGGTGCCGAGAAAAGTGAACGTGAGAATATGGTCGAAATGTAAGAGGCTGCATGGCCCATGTTTTCTGCCCTGAAGAATATCCAAGCGAAGGTTGTCATGCTGAAGGTTAACATCATCATGGAGGCCTCTTTCAGGGACGGTAGAAGCTTTCCCTGTGCCACGGTATCCATGTTCGTCCGATTGTTCTTCGTTAGCATTAAGGGCACAAAAAACAGAGCATTTAATCCGCCCCAAGCGATGAACGTCCAATTGGCGCCATGCCAAAAACCGCTGACAATAAATATGATCATTATGTTTCTCACCTTGGACCAGATGTCGCCTCTGTTGCCTCCTAAGGGGATATACAGATAGTCCCTGAACCATGTGGAAAGGGAAATATGCCAACGCCGCCAGAATTCCGCAATATCCCTGGAGAAGTATGGGAAATTGAAATTCCGCATGAGGTCAAAGCCAAATAGACGAGATGTGCCTATAGCGATATCTGAATATCCCGAGAAATCACCGTAGATCTGAAATGCGAAGAATACGGCCCCAAGGACCAAGGTGCTTCCCGAATAGCTTTCGGAATGGTCGAATATCAGATTGGCATAACGGGCGCAATTATCAGCGATCACGATCTTTTTAAATAGCCCCCAAAGAATCTGACGCAGACCATCAACGGCTTTTCCATAGTCAAATATGCGCCTTGTATAGAACTGTGGAAGCAACTGGGTCGCTCTTTCAATGGGGCCTGCAACCAATTGTGGAAAGAAACTTACGAATGCGGAAAAGGCAATGAAGTCTTTAGTTGCTGCTAATCTTCTGTTGTAAACATCAATTGAATAACTCAATGTTTGGAAGGTATAGAAGCTAATGCCAACTGGCAATATGATATTTAATGAGGTTGCCTGTATATCGGTGCCGAAGAATGAGAACGCGGTTATGAAATTGTCCAAGAAGAAGTTGTAATATTTAAAGACTCCAAGAAAGCCGAGGTTGATCAGAATGCTGGTCCAGAGCAATAGTTTTCGCTTCGTCGGATTCACCTGTTTCAACAGACCTAACCCAACGGAATAGTCAACTAACGTGCTGAAAAGGATGAGTGACAAGAAGCGCCAATCCCACCAACCGTAGAAAATATAGCTTGCTACGACTATTAAAAGGTTTTGCAATCTCAGATTATTCGCTGCCACAAACCAGTAGAGCCCGAATACTATTGGAAGGAAGATCGCGAAATCAATTGAGTTAAATAGCATAACCTCCCACTGTACTTAAATTGTTCTGGTCAGCATAGTTGTTCTTGAACAGGATGCACTGCGGGTCGGTTTCACCTGAAATAGCCTTTAGTTCAATAATTGTCCCGAATGAACTGCAGCGCACAAGTGGCACATGTCAAACCCAAGATGTGATTGCCTTTTCTCCCTGCCAGAAGCTTGTCTTTGTCGTGAACGAAAGGCTGCGTTGGCATGTGAGGGCGATGTGGATGCACTTGCTCCCGTGAAGGCTCTTGGAGGGTTTGAATGTAGTGCAGATGCGTTTTCGTTCTAAAAGGGATGTTCACAACGGGGCCTACTTAGTTCCCTCGATCCTCTCGGAGGATTCCAATGGTCATCGGAAGCTGAGGACGTGAGCATCTTGTCGCAGGCCAAGTAGACCCGCCGATGCTACCGGGTCGATTCACCGATTACGCATCGCACAGCCCGAGCCCAGTGCGGTTATTTTGCGAATGGCTCGCATGGATTCCATCAAGCTCTGCTAAACTCAAGCGTGCTCCTTCACCTGATACGTCCCCGCAGGCAGTCGACCTGCGATGCTCAGGCGGTTCCATACATTGATCACCGAGATGGCGAAGGTGAGATCTGCAAGTTCCGTGGAGCTGAAGTGTGGCGCTACCTCTTCATACACCGCATCCGGCACGTTACCGTTGGTCACTAAGGTCACTGCCTCCGTCCATGCCAAGGCAGCGCGCTCGCGATCGGTGTACCACGTGCATTCGCGCCAAGCATCCAAGGAATAGAGTCGCTGTTCAGTCTCGCCCAAGGCGCGGAGGTCTTTCCAGTGCATATCGAGGCAATACGCGCAGCCGTTGACCTGGGATGCCCGCAGCTTGATGAGGTGGATCAATGGGATCTCGATGGAGCAATGGTGGAGATAGTCCTCCACAGGCCCCATGACCTTGTAGACACCCGGCGTGTCCTTTGCATAATTCAATCTGGGTTTCATGATGGGATTGATTTGATTTCGAAAGTTAGGGACTCGATGAACCAAAAGGGAAAACACCACAGCACTTGCCTAAGCTGGTAAACATTGCAGCCCGCCGGTTGTTCCTGCAAGAAGAGCAGACGAGGACCCCGCTGTTCGCCATTCCAATCAGCTTCAACCATGAACGTTTCCGACCAATTATTACAGATCCTCACCGATGCAGGCGTCCGTCAGGTTTTCGGCCTTACCGGGGATGCGCTGAACCACTTTGTGGATGGCATCCGCAGGCAGGAAAAGGTGAAGTGGATCACCGTTCGCCACGAGGAGACCGCCGCTTATGCCGCCTATGCTCAAGCGGCACTCACAGGCAGGTTGGGGGTATGCGCCGGAACGGTCGGCCCCGGCGCCTTGCACTTGATCAATGGCCTATACAACGCCAAGAAGGAACGCACACCAGTGCTGGCGATCACCGGCCAAGTCCCCATGGCGCAGCAGGGCACCAACTATTTCCAAGAGGTGGATCTGAAGAAGGTGTACGACGATGTCTGTGCATATCAAGCGATCATTCGATCCCCGGAGGAAGCCCCGCGCATGATCCTACGTGCCATCAAGATCGCTTTGGCCCAAGGCGCTGTGTGCCGCATTGAGTTGCCGGCAGATGTGGCCGCCATGCCCGCCGCGGGGGAAGAGTTCATCTCTCCCATCCCCTCATCCGATGCCGTGTTGATGCCGGGTGATCGCTCCGTGAAGGAGGCGGCATCCGTGTTGGATAGTGGTAAGCGCATCACCATTCTCGCGGGTGCAGGCTGTCGTGGTGCCCGCGAAGAAGTATTGCAACTGGCCGAAAAGCTGAAAGCACCCATTGTACACACCTTCCGCGCTGCCGACATCTTCGATCGGGATACACCCGGAGTGGTAGGGTTGACCGGCTTGATCGGTGATCCTCCCGGATACCATGCAGTAATGAAGGCCGATCGATTGCTCATGCTCGGAACGGATTTCCCCTACACCGAATTCCTGCCACACGAAACAGAGACCGTTCAAGTGGATACGCGCTTGGAGAATATCGGAAACCGCACCCCGGTGAAGGCAGCCGTGCATGGCGATGTGAAAGCCACCGTGAACAGGTTGATCGCAATGGTCAGCGAGAAGGGGGACAACTCCTTCCGAGCTTCGTTGATGGACGCTTTTGACAAGTGGAAGGATCAGATGCGACAGGATGCGGATCCCCGGGAAGACCATGAACCGTTGCACCCACAGATATTCGCCCGGGCCATCGATCAACAGGCTGCTACGGATGCCATTTTTACCATCGAGACCGGAACATCGGCCATCTGGGCGGCGCGCCATATCTCCTTCCATGGGGAGCGAAGGATCCTCGGTTCCTTCAACCATGGATCCATGGGCGTGGGCCTGCCTTCGGCCATTGGGGCGCAGTCGCTCTACCCGCAGCGCGAGGTCTGGGGCTTGGTAGGCGATGGCTCCTTCGTAATGGGCATGCAAGATTTTCTTACCGCCGAGGAGCGCAAACTGCCGATCAAGATCATCGTTTTCAACAACAGTGAACTCGGCTTTGTGAAGTTGGAAATGGAGGAGTCCGGCCTTGCGCCTCAGTATGGTGCCCTCAAGCAGTTCAATCCTGATTTTGCTGAATACGCAAGGCTTTGCGGAGGGGACGGTATTCGTGTGGAGCACGCCAAGGACATCGAGGCGGCCGTTCAAATGGCGAAGAATGCCACCAAGCCTTTCATCATCGATGCGGTGGTGAGCGGGGGGGAAGTTTCATTTCCTCCACACATTTCATGGAAGGAGGTACTCGGCTTCGGGCGTTCGAAGGTCAAGGAGGCTGCACTGGCGGTATCGGGCAATACCAAGCAATGGAAAAACCTCAGTGAGGAGATCGAAACGTCGATCGATAAATTGTCTTGAGACGTTTCCGGGGTGCAGTGTTCATAACAGCGCGATGCCGATGAGATGCCGATGATCGCGGGCGATATTTTTGGACCATGCCGAAGAAGGGCCCCCAGGGGGACATGCGGGTGGTGGAGTTGTTCGCGGGCGTGGGAGGTTTTCGCGTAGGATTGGAAAGGGCTTCGGACCATTTCCATACCGTTTGGAGCAACCAGTGGGAACCGTCCCGGAAGAAGCAGGATGCCTCGGAGATCTACGTATCACGCTTCGGTGCCAAAGGGCATTCCAATTCGGACATTTCCACCGTGCCCTTGAAGGACATCCCCGAGCATGATCTCTTGGTCGGTGGTTTCCCTTGTCAGGATTATTCCGTTGCCCGTACGCTGAACAAGGCGGACGGACTGGCTGGAAAGAAAGGCGTGCTGTGGTGGGAGATCCACCGGATCCTGAAGGCGAAGAAGCCCGGTTTCTTCTTCTTGGAGAATGTGGACCGCTTACTGAAATCGCCTGCCAAGCAACGCGGACGGGACTTTGCCGTGATGCTGGCTTCCTTGGCGGATCTGGGGTATGCGGTGGAATGGCGCGTGATCAATGCAGCCGAGTATGGCATGCCACAGCGGCGTCGCCGGGTGTTCTTCCTGGGATACCACAAGAGCACATCGATCGGCAAGAAGCTCATGGCAACAAAGAAGCCGGATGCTTGGCTGTTGAAGGAGGGCATTTTCGCTGAAGCTTTTCCAGCGCACATGAAGGATGGGAAAGCATCACGCTCCCGGATCGAAGGCGATCTCGCGGAAGTGACGGAGCGATTCAACAATGGCGCGAATGCCCGGAATAGCCCCTTCGAGAATGCAGGCTTGATGGTGGACCGGACCGTGCATACAATGGCAGTCGTAGCCGACCATCAAGGAACTGGTACCACCTTGGGAGAGGTCTTGCTTCCGGTAAAGGAGGTACCCGCGGAATTCTTCATCCCCGCAGAAAAGCTGAAGGCATGGACGTACCTCAAGGGTAGTAAGCGTGAAAAGCGCACGAACACCGCCAACGGATTTACCTACGACTACGTGGAAGGCGCCATGTCCTTCCCGGATGCCTTGGACAAGCCCGCACGAACCATCATTACCGGGGAAGGGGGCAATTCGCCCTCCCGTTTCAAGCATGTGGTTCGAATGCCGGATGGCAGGCTGCGTCGATTAGCACCTGTGGAATTGGAGCGCTTGAACATGTTCCCTGATAACCATACCGCAGGCACATCGGATAGTCGCCGCGCCTTCTTGATGGGCAATGCCCTGGTCACGGGCGTGATCGAGCGGGTAGGGAAGGTGCTCGAGCAGCGGGCCAAGGGCTGATCAGCGCGGCCAGCGGATGCTCCACATACCCCGTAGATCGCCCAGCTCATAACCCGTAGCCTGATCATCCGGGTAGCGCTCATTGATCAGCGCAAGGGCGGAAGCATCGAGGGATCCACCCGCAGTGCCATGGCACTTCAAGCAAGCCGGTGAGTTGATGAAAATGGCTTGGTAGTATGCAATGCTGTCACCCTGCACCACCGCACGTGCGGGAAAATCCGCGGCTGTTGCTCCCGCCTTCCATGCATCGAGCATGGTATTCAGGAAGCGTGCTTCTTCAGCGTCCGGGCGGTCATGTGAGGCACGAACACGATCGGTGGTCCGGCGGATATGCGCCCCATATGTTATCGACAAGGAGTCCACGATGGACAGCGCATTCAGTGAACAGAAATCCACCGCATGAGCCGGTCCGCCTTCCTTCATGGCATGCTGAAGCTTCGCGCTCAGTGCCTTGAACGAGGCTTCCGCTAGGCTGGCACCCTTCTCCAAGGCAGCCTTCTCCTCCGATGCTGTAAGTGATGAACTGCAGCCGGAAGCTGCCAAGATCACGCCTGCCAGAAAGCCGATCGTCCACTTCATGAAAGCAAACTTACCCTGTTAGGATCAGGGTTCAGTGACATTTGTCCCCGGTCACGCATATTGATCTTGATCCGGCTGTTGTAGTTGTTGCCATGAGTGTAAAGGACCAGTGCGCACAGGAACGGGTCGATGGGTGTTTGTTCAATGATCAATGCGGGACTCCCTAATGATCATTGAAAATGAAGCCGACGGCCTTTATGAATGCGTTCAGCCATATGGGTCCATATGTAGCTACCCAAGAATTCAACGCCCCGCGTGCATTTGGGTGGAAAGCCATTGATCCGACGCGAAAGCCCCAACACGCCATGAAAACCTTGAACAGCAAAACCAGATTCACCTTCCCATCCGACCTTGAGATCAAAGTTGAACGCCACTTTGATGCACCCCGCGAGCTGGTCTTCGATGCCTTTACCTTACCGGCATATTTGACCAAGTGGTGGGCGCCGGAAGGCCAAGAGATCATAAGCTGTGAGATAGATCTACGCGTCGGCGGCCGATACCGTTTCGTGCTCCGAGAACCCACTGGGGCGGAGGTCGGCTTCCGAGGGGAATACTTGGAACTGAAAAGGCCTGAACGCTTTGTCCATAGCTTCATCTTTGAACCTTATCCGGATCATGGAGCTGTGGAGACTTTAACTTTCGAAAGTTCTGAGAGTGGTACCCTGTTGACGATCGTGCTGAAGCATAAAACGAAGGAGGGTCGGGACGGCATGTTCAACGCGGGTATGGAGCATGGAATGAACGCATCGCATGCCCAGTTGGATAAGTTGCTTGTTACACTCCAACCTTAGGTAGATACTAATTCATGGACCTCTGAATGGCACGCAATGAACTCTGCACCCGAGATCATAACCACCCAAGTACGGCATACCGCTGTGATCCACCTCGTGATCCCTGGTCGCGACATGCCGAAATACATGGACCCGGCGGTACAGGAGATATTGAGAGCACTGGAGGACCAAGGTCTAGAGCCTGCCGGACCAATGTTCTCCTATCACCATCGCCGCCCGTCCGAGACCTTTGACTTCGAATTGGGCTTTCCAGTAGCGCGGCCTATCAAGCCAATAGGTCGTGTGGTTAGTGGTGCGTTGCCTGCGGAAAAGGTCGCGCGCTCCGTCTACCAAGGGCCATATGAGGGACTAGGACCTGCATGGGGCGCGTTGGAACGTTGGGTCCGTGAACATGGCCACGTGGAGACAGGACGTTTCTGGGAATGCTATTTGGACAACCCGGAAAATGTGAAGGACCCGAAAGTTTATCGCACCGAGTTGAACTGGGTGATCGCCTGAACGAAAAACGATGTCGACGTTTCCATGGGCAAACAACCGTCACCGATGATCCCGGACGACCGACCTATTCTGGCCTTCGAGACCGCGCAGGCGTGGGAGGATTGGCTCACGAAGAATGGGGCAACCTCGCCAGGTATCTACATCAAGGTCGGGAAGAAGGACAGCGGGATACGCTCCGTGACGTATGCCGAAGCGCTGGAAGTCGCGCTCTGTCATGGTTGGATCGATGCCATCAAGAAAGCCTTCGACGCTTCATTCTTCCTTCAGAAGTTCGTTCCGCGCACTCCACGAAGCATCTGGAGTGAGATCAATAAGAAGAAAGTGCAACAGTTGATCAAGGCCGATCTCATGCGGCCCGCAGGTCTTGCGGCCGTAAAGGTCGCCAAAGCGAACGGCCAGTGGGAGAAGGCTTATGCACCCGCACGAACGATCACTGTTCCGCGCGATCTGGAAGCTGCGTTGAAGAAGAACAAGAAAGCGGCCGCCTTCTTCAAGACCTTGACCGGCAGCAACCGCTACGCGATCCTGCACCGCTTGCATACAGCGAAAAAGGACGAGACGCGCGCGAAGCGACTTGTACTATTCGTGGGAATGCTGGAGCGTGGCGAAACCATTCACTGATCTGGTCTTCGACGGCAAAGTCCCAACCTGTCAGCAACTTTCCCTGCAACATGAGCAAGATTCAAAAGATCAGCCCGAACCTCTGGTTCAATGGCAATGCCGAAGAGGCTGCAAACTACTACGTTACCATTTTTCCTAACTCGCATATCGGTAGGAAACTGTTCGTCACCGAGGATGTAGCCAAGGGCAATGGACAGGCGCTTGGTTCGCTGCTTTTTCTCGAATTCGAATTGGATGGCCAACTCTTTCAAGGGTTGAACGGCGGACCTCCATTCGTTTTCAACGAAGCCGTCTCTTTCGTTGTGAGGTGCAAGGATCAGGAAGAAGTGGACTTTTACTGGGAGAAACTCGGTGCTGGCGGTGATCCTCATGCGCAGATGTGCGGCTGGCTGAAGGATAAATTCGGCGTTAGCTGGCAAGTGGTTCCCACGGCATTCATTGATATGATCACGGACAAGGACCAGGTCAAGGTGAATCGTGCTATGGCGGCCATGATGCAGATGAAGAAGCTGGACATCGCCGAAATGCAGCGTGCATTCAACGGGTGAACCCACTGGTTCTTCTGAGTTCGAAAGAAGAAAAACCCGATCCACGAACAAACCTCCAAGCGATGGCAAGCACCAGCACCTACCTCTACTTCGTAGGCAGAACCGAAGAGGCATTCGCCTTTTACAGGGAGGTATTCCGGACGGAATACAAAGGTGAGCCTGTGCGCTTTTCCGCTATGCCAGCAGTGGAAGGACGATCCCCGATGGCAAAAGCCGAGCAGGATCTCATCATGCACATTGCATTGCCGATCCTCGGCGGTCACAAACTGGTAGGCACCGATGTGCTGGAGGAGCGCTTAGGGATCAAATTGATCATCGGCAACAATGTCCAGATCCTCTTGGAGCCGGATTCTCGAGCAGAAACCGATCGACTATGTCACGAATTATCCCAAGGTGGCGAGGTGGACATGCCTTTGGGGGAATTGCCATGGGGCGACTACTACGGAAGTTGCATCGACCGCTTCGGCGTGATGTGGGTGTTCACCTGCGCGGTGAAGCAGTAGTTGGGGCCCAAACACGGAGGATGCATTCAAACAACATGGAATGATCACACAGATCTTCGGCGATCTGCGCATGAAGAACCTCGCCAAGAGCAAGCTCTGATTCGAACAACCTGGCTACAGGTCCAAGCTACAGTTCAGCGATGAGAATGGTGCTTGCCTTGGCATCAGTGTACTTTTATTAGCCTATTGGCTCCATCGTCAACAGTTGAAGGAAGTCGCATCACCCCACTAAAACCCTGAACAATGCTGCTCTACATCCTCCTCGGCGTTGCGGCTCTCATCGCCATTGTGCTCATCGCAGCCTCCAGAAAACCGGGCACCGTGCACTATGAGCGGAGCATCGCGATCAATGCCTCACCTGAGCGGATCCTTCCGCACCTCGTGGATTTTCATAATTGGGCGACTTGGTCACCGTGGGAAAAGTTGGATCCGACCATGAAACGGGAGTTCAGCGGGGCGCAGAGCGGTCCGGGAGCGAAGTATTTCTGGAGTGGCAACGGAAGGGCAGGGGAGGGCACCATGGAAATACTGGAGGCTTCAAATGCCGGTGTACAGATCGATCTGCGCTTCGTGAAGCCATTCAAGAGCGATTGTGTCAGCTGGTTCCGCTTGGTTCCCCAAGGAGGGGGCACCACCGTTATGTGGACCATGGACGGCCCGAACCTCTTAATGGGCAAGCTCATGGGGATCTTCATCAACATGGACAAGATGGTGGGGAAGGATTTCGAGACCGGACTTGTTCGTTTAAAAGAACAAGCTGAATAGAAATGACTGTTCGCTGACCGCACACCGGGTAGACCTGCACTAGCGCTCAAATGCGACCGCTGGAATGGATGGTGCGCTTCATTCGAAGCTTATGAAAAACGACTGAAGTAGGAATAGGGGAACTGAGGTAGTGGACGAAACAAAAGAGGTGGACCGAAAAGGACCACCTCTTTGAATGAGATCGAGGAAAGCCCTCCCGCTCAGCCTTCCAATTCGGAAACCTTGGAGTTGTCAACGCTTTCCAGATGGATGGTCTCTTCGCCTTTGGGAAGCATCCAGCTGAATTGGGTGCCTTCGCGGTAGCCGATCAAGGCAGAACCCATTACGGTGAACACCGAAAGCTTGTTGGCTTTCAGATCAGCGTCCTTGGGCATTACCAACTGTAGGTTCTCCTTGCGGACGGATGGTGACTTGAAGGTGACCACGCTACCTACGCGGACCACATCCTTGGGCAGGTCCTTTTCCTCCCGGATATCGGCTTGTTTCAATTCCTCCGACAGCTTCTCCAAACTTTTTTTCGTCGAGAAGTCAGGTGGAGTGAAACCGGTGATCCAGTCCACGATCATGTCGCGTTCCTTGGCGGAAACGATCAGTTTCGGATTGGTCATTATCAGATACGTTTAAGTTCATTGATGATCTCTACAAGGGTGCTCTTTGCATCGCCGAAGAGGACCTTGCAGTTCTGGCGGTCGAAAAGGGTGTTCACCGCGCCGGAATAGCCCTTGGCCATGCTGCGCTTCATCACGATCACCTGTTTGGCCTTGTGCGCCCGAATGATGGGCATGCCGTAGATCGAGCTGTCGGGATCGTTCTCTGCTGCAGGGTTCACCACGTCGTTGGCGCCGATCACCAGCACCGTGTCGTAGTGTTCCATGGTATTGTTCACTTCGCTCATCTCCTTTACGGATGCGTAAGGGATGTTCGCCTCAGCAAGCAATACGTTCATGTGCCCGGGCATGCGACCTGCCACAGGATGGATGATGAAGTCAAGCTCCACGTCGTTCTGCTTCAGCATTTCCTGAAGGGCAAAGCACTCGCGCTGGGCTTGAGCCACGGCCATACCGTAACCCGGAACCACAGCTACCTGCTTGCTGAAAGCCAGCAAGGAGGCTGTCTCTACCGCAGTAATGCTGCGGATATCCTGTTCACCTTCATCCTTCACCACACCTGAGCCTGCGAATTTTCCGGCCAATACGCCCATCAGGGAACGGTTCATGGCCACACACATTTGCAGCGTGAGGATCACTCCGGTGGCACCTACCAGGATACCACCAATGATCATGACCGGATCGTGAAAGACCAGACCGGCGAACAACGTGGCCACGCCCGAAAGAGCATTGAGCAGCGAGATCACCACCGGCATGTCCGCTCCACCGATCGGAAGTGCGAAGTAGATGCCGTAGAGCAGGGCGGCCACTGATACCACCAGGATCAGCATTGGGAAGGCCTCCACATTCACAGGCAAGGCTACAAAGTAGAGCAGGGCGATCAGCAACAGGCCAAGCAGGACTTGGGCGATCAGCTTCTGGCTTTTTGAGGGGCGAGGAAGCTTGCGTCCATCAAGCTTGAAATAGGCCACCATGCTCCCTGTGAATGCGATAGCACCGAAGAGATTGGTCAACAACAGCACCAGACCGGTCATTTTGCCAAAGTCCAATTCTCCATGCCCGTAGACCTGATTTAATCCTAAAACCAGCGCGCAAGCACCGCCTAAACCATTGAAAATGCTCACCAGCTGCGGCATTTCCGTCATGGCCACACGGTTGCTCCAGATGTATCCGATCACGCCTCCAGCAGCGAGGAGCCCCATTAGCAGGATCAGGTTGAGCGAGGCCGACCATCCAGTAGCGATGATCAACGAGACCAAGGCCAGTAGAATGCTGCCGGCAGCGATCAGGTTTCCCTGCTTCGCCTTGGCAGGTTCACCCATGAACTTCAGGCCTTGCACCAGGCCTATGGTAGCGATCAGGTATGCGAAGTTCATCATCAGGCGTTCGGGGTTTTGCCGGGTTTGCGTTTTACCACGAACATCGAAAGCATGCGATGGGTCACGAAAAAGCCGCCTGCCAGATTGATCGTTCCCAAAAGAACGGCCAAGGAGGCTGCAGCAATGGTCCACCCGTATTCCAGCGGAGTGTTCAACAACTGGGTGATCCCGCCGAAGAGGATGATGCCACTGATCGCATTCGATCCGGACATCAACGGGGTATGCAATACGGCCGGTATGTTCTTGATGACCTCGAAACCCAGCAACAGGCTGAGTGCCAGAACGAAAATGCCATCAATAGGGGTAATGGTATAGCTCAAGTCCATACAGTGCTAGTTTGCGGTGCTTTGAAGCGCCAGGATCCGCTCGTTCACGGAACGCCCATCCTGTACCACCAAGGTGGAGCTCAAGATCGGGTCGCTCTCGAGCTTTTCCTGATGCTTCAGGAGATACTCGATGAATGCGACATAGTTGTTGGACAGCAGGAAAGAGGTGCTGTGAGCACAACTGGATTCAATGGAAGTAGGACCCAGAATGGTCACTTCATTGCGCATTACGGTCTTGTCCGGCTCGGTGAGGGCGCAGTTGCCACCTGTGGCTGCGGCGATGTCAACTATGACAGCACCGGGCTTCATGCCCAATACCATTTCCTCGGTGATCAACAAGGGGGCCTTCCTTCCTGGAATACGGGCTGTGGTGATGACCACATCGGCCTGTGAGGCTTCCAAGTGGATCCGCTCCCGCACACGTTGCAGGAAGGCTTCGGTCTGCTCAGTGGCATAACCACCTGCGCTACGATCATCAACAGAGCCTTCCACTTCAATGAAGGTGGCGCCCAAACTTTCCACTTCCTCTTTCGATGCGGCCCGCACATCATAAGCCTTTACCACGGCCCCGAGTCGGCGGGCGGTGGCAATGGCCTGAAGGCCGGCTACACCGGCGCCCATGATCAGGAACTTGGCAGGGCGCAATGTGCCGCCTGCACTGGTGATCATCGGGACGGTGGCCAACGAACGTTCAGCAGCCAACAAGACGGCTTGGTATCCGGAGATGGATCCCACGGACGAAAGGACATCCATGGCCTGCGCCAAGGTGCTGCGGGGAATCAGGTCCAAACTGTGGACAGTGATTCCGGGGTGCTGGTAATGGGCCACATGCTGTGGTTCCCATAGAAAATTGAAGATGCCGATGAAGGTCTTCTCACCATCGATCGGGCCATCGGTATGGTGATGGCCGTAGCTCAACACGATGTCCGAACCGGCCATCAATTCCTCCTTGCTATCCACGAGGGTGGCACCAGCAGCTTCGTAGGCGTCATTCGTGAAGCCTGCGGAACGTCCGGCATCCCGCTGAACGAGAATAACGGCCTTGTCCTTCAGGCGTTCAACGCCTGAAGGAGCAAGGACCGTCAATCGTCGGTCGGTAGGTTCTTTCAATACACCGATCCGTATCATGCTCAAGGGAAGATGCCGCGCTCCATGTACGTGTTCTCCAAGCGGCGCAAGGCGACAATATAGGCGCTTGTACGCCAGTCGACATTGAATTCGCCTGAAGTCTCCACCACCTTTTCAAAAGCGGTCTCGATCTTATCATGGATCATTACCAGCACCTCTTCGATCTTCCAGCTCTCGCTACGCTTATTCTGCAACCACTCGTAGTAGCTACCGATCACGCCGCCTGAGTTGCACAGAATGTCAGGGATAATGTCCACCCGGTTCTTGATCAGGATCGCTTCACCAGCGGTGTTCGTGGGGCCATTGGCTCCTTCAGCCACCACTTTGGCCTTGATGCTGCCAGCGTTCTCACCGGTGATCTGGTTGCCCAAAGCGGCAGGCACCACGATGTCGCAATCCACTCCGAAGAAGTCCTTCGGCTCCATCTCCTTGGCCCCCGTGTAGCCCTTGATGTTGCGCCCATTGGCATCGCTGTGCTTCAGCAGTGCTTCCGGATCGATACCCTTGGCATCATAGATGGTTGCCGTTGCATCCTGCACAGCCACAAGAATGGCTCCTTCCTTCAGCAGGAAGTGCGCGGTCCAGTAGCCTACGTTGCCGAAGCCTTGCACGATAAAGCGCATGCCCTTCAACGGTTGCTTGCTGCGCTTGGACCAGGATTTCAGGTTGGAAACCACACCAAAGCCAGTAGCGCGGTCGCGACCGGCCAAGCCACCAGCACCCATAGGCTTACCAGTAACCACGTGCAGGTTGGCGAAACGGGTGGAAGGAGATTTCGTGGAGGAGAACGTGTCCGCGATCCACGCCATGATCTGCGCGTTCGTGTTGATGTCCGGTGCGGGAATGTCCAGGTCCGGGCCGATGTTGTCGCCCAAGGCATAGGTGAACCGGCGCGTGATGCGCTCGAGCTCGTTCTTGGAGTATTCCTTCGGGTTGATCTGGATCCCTCCTTTGGCACCTCCGTATGGGAGGCCAGCCAACGCGGTCTTCCAGGTCATCCAAATGGCCAAAGCGCGGGCTGCATCAATATCCACGGTTTCGTGGTAACGCAAGCCTCCCTTGTAGGGTCCGAGCGCATTGTTGTGCTGTACACGGTAGCCCGTGAAGACCTCGATCTTGCCGTTGTCCAAGCGCACGGGGAAGTGCACAACGATCTCAGTGTTGGTCTTGCTCAGGATCTTTCGGACACCCGGGTCCAGGTTCATGATGTCCGCTGCATGAGCGAACTGTTCCATGACCACATCATACATCCCTTGCTTACGCTCGGGCTTGTCAACGGCTTTGGTTGTCATTGTGAGGTTTAATCGGTTATGATGATTGCTTTGCTCGGATGAGCGTTAATGGACCGGATGGTAGCTCTTTCGATCGCCCATTCGTCCGGTTCGATCAATTGGCTTAGGTACGTGGCGGCGTTGATACGCTCCGACCCGTGATCAAGTTCCACTCCTTCGGCATGACCCAAGTGATCTGGTCTGCGACTGGTGGTTGGTGGTCCGTGTTCGTCATCGCGCCTGGATCTGATAGTTCCCGCCCGTTACGGGGCCAAATGTACGCTTCCCTTTCGTCTGACCCATGTATTGCAAAACAACCACGCTTGCATACCCGAGCACGTGGCTGTCCTCTAATGGCCGGGGTGAAAATGCCACATCGCTTTCGCCAATGGTCATGTTAACAGGCCTTCGGAGACCCCGTTACTTATTGGTTCCGGACTTTTTGGCCTACGGAGGCATGGGATCTGTGCATCCTTCTCATTATAAACCACCCAACGAT
This sequence comes from Cryomorpha ignava, assembly GCA_040391235.1. Lineage (GTDB taxonomy): Bacteria > Bacteroidota > Bacteroidia > Flavobacteriales_F > PHOS-HE28 > PHOS-HE28. The sequence continues at coordinate 15,693 of JBEBYG010000001.1, read as the reverse complement.
GTCAGTAGAAAAAAAGGATATCAAGCGCATTCTTGTCCCAACCGACTTTACAAAAGTGGTGGATTATGCAATGGACCATGCTGTGAAGTTGGCCCATACAATAGGTGCTGAAGTGCATCTATTACACCTCGTTCAAGATATGGAAGAACAGGAGGTGATGCAGCGACGACTGGAGGCTGAAATAGTGCGCGCCAAAGCGATCAACGCCACTGTGCCCCTGAAGGCGATGTTGCGGAAAGGGAAGGTATATGAGGGTATTGGAGACGCGGCCAAAGAGATCGGTGCTGAGATGATCATCATGGGAACGCATGGTATGCGTGGTATGCAGTTCATCACAGGCAGCCGCGCACTCCGTGTGATCACCAACAGTGCCGTGCCCTTTATCGTGGTGCAGGAGCGCGGCTTAAAAGCCGATGGCTACAGGGATATCGTGGTTCCCATGGATCTGCAGAGAGAAACACGGCAGTCGTTAGGCATGGTGGCAGCCATGGCCACTTACTTCCATGGGACCGCCCATGTGATCGTTCCCAAGGAATCGGATGAGTTCCTGCACAAGCAATTGCAGGACAACATCCTTTATGCGCAGAAATACTTCGAGGAGCGGAAGATCAGCATGCAGGCCACCGTGTCGGAGGCATCCAGTAACGGATTTGTTAAAGCGGTACTCGAATATGCTGATCAGATCGATGCCGACCTGATAGCAGTGATGAATATGGTTGGGTCGAACATCTTCGGCGCTTTGGGCGCGCCTTATGAGGAGGATATCATAACCAATAAGGCCATGATACCCGTTATGCTAGTGAACCCGGCTAACAATACAGCCGGTACCGAAGGCTGGACATTCCAATGATCATTTAAAGAACGGAACATCATGAACAAGCAACTTCAAAGCAATAGGAACTGGGCTTCGCCAACTCACCGAGAGATCAGGCATGCATTGGGGAATGTCCCTTTACACGGGATCGTTGGCTTCCATACCGTGGAAGAGGTGGAGGACCATGCTGTAATGGCCAGTCAAGTGTTGGATAAGGATGCAAAGGGCCGCGTGAACACCGGCACCGGGGAGCAACCCTCCAATTCGCCCAACTCCCGTTTTTCTACTGATTGCACCAGTGAATAGAAGAAGGCCGGGAACGGTGACATCTGCCCCCGAACCCGGCCTTCTTCAGTTCTTTCTATTCACGCGATCAGTTCGCGGTGCCCTTCAGGTCCACCGTTAATACGATGTCATCTGAAAGGATCTTGTCCTTGGCGGGTGAATCCCAATGCACGTTGTAGTTCTTGCGATTGAAGGTGAGTTCGCCCGTGGCGTGGAGGGTCTTTCCATCATGCGTCAAGCTGATGTTCTTCACTTGCTCTTCGTGGGTCTTGCCACGAACGGTCAGGTCGCCGGTAGCGACATTGCCTTCCACTTTGGTAATGGTGAAATGCGCCGTTGGGAAGCTATCAACCGCGAAGAAGTCCGGGGACATCAAGTGGTTCATCAGGTCCACACGCGTACCTCCAGCCGAACCAGCAGCCGCATAGTTGGTATCGGTAAAAGTGTAGCTATGCATGTTCACTGTGAATGAACCACCGCTCAATTCTCCGTTGATGGTCGTCAACTCGCCATCGTTGAAATGAAGTGTGCCGGTATGGCTCTTCACACCCAACATCGTTCCTTTCCAATCCACTGCGCTGGTGGCCGTGTCCAACCCGTAGATGGCTGTGCCGGTCATTTCAGTGGGGGTAGTAGTTACTCCTTCGGTGGTAGTGTCAGGAGCTCCGCAAGAAGCGAGCGCGAAGGTGGCAAGGGCCCCCATCACGAGGGTCTGGTTCATTTTCATCATGTCCGTTTTTTGGATTGGTCGGCGAAGATAGAAAAAATAGTTTACATGTAAACTATTTCGCTCGCCCCATTCCTCAATGAAAACGCGTACCGAAGTTGGCCATTCGCCGCAAAAGGGGAGAAGCGCGGTACCGGTCCTCCCCGTACTCCACTTGCAGTGCATCCAGTATACCTACCCAATGTGTGGCGCCTTTCTCATCGGCCCATGCCAATAGGCCCTTCGGGTAGTTCACACCCTTGGTCATGGCCAGGTCCAGATCTTCCTTGGAAGCCACCTTAAGGAAGAGTGCGTCAGCCGCTTCATTGATCAACAGGGCGAGCACACGCTCCGTGATGGAGTGTGCAAGGTCTGGATCCATCGCGACAGCGGACCGGTCCGCCGGTTCACTATAATTGAAGTAGCCCTGACCGGTCTTTCGCCCCAACCGACCGCTTTCCACTTGGCGTTGCTGGGTAAGGCTGGGCTTGTAGCGCGGATCATAGAAGAAGGCTTCCCACACGCTCTTGGTCACGGCGAAATTGATGTCGTTTCCGATGAGGTCCATCAGTTCGAAGGGGCCCATGCGGAAGCCACCCCCACTTTTCAATGCGTGGTCGATGCTGGCCATGTCCGCTATTCCTTCCTCATAGATCCGTATGCTCTCGCCATAGAACGGGCGCGCCACCCGGTTGACGATGAAGCCCGGAGTGTCCTTGCAGATCACCGGTGCTTTCGTCCAGGACCGCATCAACTCGGCGCAGCGCTGGGGTAGCTCGGGAGCAGTGAGCAGTCCGGGCACCACCTCTACCAAGGGCATTAGGGGTGCGGGGTTGAAGAAGTGCAGGCCGATCACACGCTCCGGCCGTTGGCAGGCGGCGGCAATAGCGGTGATGGCGAGGGAAGACGTGTTACTGGCCAGGATGGCGTCCGGTCCTAACGTGGCATCCAGTTCGGCGAATAGTTTCTTCTTGATGTCGAGGTTCTCCACGATGGCCTCGATCGTTAAGCCGCAGCCCGAAAGGTCCCCCAGTGTGTGGGCCGGAGTGATCCGCTCCAGCAGTGCATCCGCATCCTCACGGGTGAATTTGCCTTTGGCCACCAGTTTATCCATGGTGGAGGCCAGTCCGGTTAGCGCGGCTGCAATGGCATCAGGGCGCGTGTCGAACAAGAGCACCGGATGCCCAGCTTGAGCGGCTACCTGCGCGATGCCAATGCCCATGGTCCCGGCACCGATCACGCCCACACGTATGCGATCTTCCATGCGTCAAAGATGGCGGACAGTGGGCAAAAAGTATCAGGTCAATACGAGGCTGACCTTAGGAATGGGATCTAATGCCCGATGAAGGTGGCCTTCCGCTTTCCGAGGAATGCTGCCACGCCCTCCTTGCTATCCTGGCTGCGACCCGCGATGGCCTGCAGTTCTGCTTCCACCAGCAGATGCTGTTCCAAGTTGCTACCCTGTGCGCGGTTCAACGCGTACTTGGTGAGCGCAATGGCCAACGTGGGCATGGTAGCGAGCTTCTTCGCCACGGTCATTACCTCGTTCTGGAGTTCCGCATCGGGAACAGCCTTCCAGATCATGCCCATTTCAGCAGCTTTCGCCGCTGACAGTTTATCCGCCAGGATCATCTGCCCGAATGCCTGCTGCATACCCACCAAGCGGGGGAGGGTAAAGGTGCCGCCGCTGTCAGGGATCAAGCCGATATGAATGAAGCTCTGTACGAATACGGCACTCTCCGCAGCGAATGTGAGGTCGCAAGCATAGGCCAAGTTCGCACCGGCACCGGCTGCCACACCGTTCACACTGGCCAATACCGGCTTGGGCATTTGACGGAGTATGCGGATGATCGCATTGTACTGCTTCTCCACCACGTCCTCAATACGGATCCCGGGTGCGGTGGCTTCGGCAAGATCCTGCCCAGCGCAGAATGCACGCCCTTCGCCGGTGATCACAATGGCGCGAACGGCCTCAGTTGCTTGGGCAGCGTTGAGCGCGTGTATGGTTTCTTCCGCCATCCGGGCGGTAAAGCTGTTCAGCTTTTCGGGGCGGTTCAGCGTGATGGTGGCCACACCTTCCGCAACGGCGTATTGGATCTGTTCGTAGGTCATGCGCAAAGATTAAATGTTCCGTTGGGCTGACGTCTAACAAAGGTCAGCGAACGAAACGTTGGATGGAACGTCCCTCGGGCGAGACCACTTCGGCTAAGTAGATCCCCGCAGACCCATTGAAGGTGAAGCTGCTGTTACCGCCAGCGATCGAACGGGTGAAGAGGATGCGGCCAGCCATGTCGCGCACCGAAAGGATACCGGGCAAGGCGTTCCCGCGGTCGACCAGCAGGTTGGCTCCATCGTAATGGATGGTGATGGGGGGGCCGCTGGGCTCCGGAATACCGAGAATGGTACCCCAGATCGCATGCACCCATTCGGGCCGGTCAATAAAGGGATTCCGGTTGTGTTGCTTGCCGAATACCACATTGTTCCTATTGGTCTCCTTGGTGCTCACCGGATCGAGATCGCTCCATTGCACGAGCACCGCGATGGCCCATGGAGCGAGGTCTCCGCCTTGCATCTGTGGAGTGCTCCAACCGGTCATTTCCCCGTAGTAACGCGTCATCATATAGAAGTAGCTCCGGGCGAAGTCGCCTTTATAGGCATCGATCGGTTCGAACACGGTCCCGTTGTAGCCGGGGTCCACGCACAGCCCAAGCTTCGAACCATTCTGGCTGGTCCAGTCAGCACTACCGACGTTGCCATAAGGGTAATTATCGCGCCTGTTGTTAACGTAGCCATCCGTGGGGTAGAGGTGGAAGAGGTCCGTCCGCATGGGCATGCCTTCATTGAACCAACTCTGTGGGAAACTGTGCTCCCGGTTGTAGCAATCGCCTTCTGCGCTGTAGTTCCCGCACTGGTCCGTGGTGAACGTGTACACATATGGAGGCGTGCCATCTGGAACATCACTGTACATGTCCCACACCTTATTGCCGGGTTTGGCATCGGTGGTGAGGAAGGCATTCCAGAGCGCGTTATAGGAGAGCGCCGTGTGGTTGTCTATGATGTTGTGCAAGGCGCTGCGCAGTGGTTGGCCGGTGAGGCCCTCGGCACTGTTGTAATATCCAGCGGGTGGCTGTGCGGTGGCTGGAAATAGGCCAACTACGAAAAGACACAGGAACAGGGCTGCGGATTGAGTGGAGCTTCGTTTCATCATTGGGTGATCACAGGTTCGCCGTGCTTTTCCCAAGCGACGATCCCGCCTTTTAGATGTTGCACGTCGGTAAAACCAAACTTTTTCAGGGCATCCAAAGCTTTGCGACTGCGGTTGCCCGAAGCGCAATAGAGGAGCACGGGTTCCGATCGGTTGATGCCTGATAGGTCCTGTAGAAAGCTTCCGCCGTTCCAGTCCACATTGGCTGCGGCCTCGATGTGGCCTTGAACAAACTCATCCGGCGTGCGCACGTCAATGAGCAGTGCATCATTCTTATCCAAAGCTGCTTTGAATTGTTCCACGTCCAGGTCCCCTTGCGATTGGGCGCTGGCCATAAGGGCAAATGGTACGAGGGCCAAGTAGAGCAGAAAGCGTTTCATGGCTGCAAAGGTCGGCATTGAGGATCATGCGGCCATGGGGAGTGCCCCGGCCGAAAGGAGGAGCATGTTCAAGTAGGAACGTTGCCTTACATTTGAATCGTGTGATGGCGCGCCATTGCATCCTTGGCCCAAGAATCGAAAACCCTTACCCTCCATGAAGAAGTTCATACGCGCTACAACCTTGCTTACCGGCCTGCTGGTTGCCAGCATCGGCTTTGCCCAGACTCCGGTAGACCCCAATGCCGATCTGAACAATTACGCACTGAGCGCCGACTACATGATCCAAGAGCTGGCCGTGAATGAAAGCCAAGCAGATAAGCTCAGGAGCATCGAGAATGACATCAATGAGCAATTGAGGGCGGTCGCCGATGAGGATCCCGCAACTCGCAACCCCAAGGAGCAAGCACTTTATGCTCTTCGTGCGAAAGAAGTGGCACGTGTGCTCACTGCCGCTCAGATCCAGAAGATGAACGACCTGAAGCGGGAGCAGATGAAGGACCACACCGGTAAAAGCAGTGTTCCACACAACGAGTGAAACAAGATCCGCTCACCACCAACAAAAGAAAGCCCCGAAAGGGGCTTTCTGCATGAAGAGGATAGGACCGTGTAGGCGGTACACGGTCGATCAGGAATACTTAGGGCTTCCCCAGATCATCGAAGTTGATGTCCGAAAATCCGCTTGGAGGAACATCTCCATGGTGGTGATCATCCGTGTGTTTCTCGTTGTGTGCATCCTTCGGCGGGAGTTCCCCTGTGGTGCGGGTTCGCTCCAATACGTCCAAGGCGTCATGCAGGCCTTCCATGAACTTTTCGAAATCCTCCTTGTAGAGAAAGATCTTATGCTTCTCGTAGCTCACTTGGCCATTCTCCTGGGTGCGCTTCTTGCTTTCCGTGATGGTCAGGAAAAGGTCATTTCCACGTGTGCTCCGCACATCGAAAAAGTACGTGCGCTTTCCGGCGCGGACCACCTTTGAATAAACATCCTCCCGCTCATCATCCATCATGCTATTGGGCTTGGTACTTCAAATATAACAGCACGAATAACATGAAGACAATGCCTGAACTTTGGGAATGCTCAGCTCTCGTCGGCTTCTTCGAGCAATTGTTCTTCGTATAGTTGGGCGTAATTTCCTCTTTGCTGGATCAATTGGTGGTGGGTGCCTTCCTCTATGATGCGGCCATGCTCAAGCACCAGAATGTGGTCCGCGGCCTGCACAGCACTTATCCGATGGCTGATGATCACCGTGGTACGGCCCTGCATCACCTGTCGAAGACCCGAAAGGATCGCTTCTTCCGTGGCCGTGTCCACGGCGCTGAGCGGGTCGTCGAAAATGAGGATCCGCGGTTTGCGCACCACGGCCCGGGCAATGCTCACCCGCTGCTTCTGACCTCCACTGAGGGTGACCCCCCGTTCACCCAGCAGCGTGTCATAGCCCTTGGGGAAATTCCGGATGTCGTGATGGACCTGTGCCGTTCGGGCCGCCGCCTCCACACGCTCCTGTACGTCCGGTCCCGGGTCCAGACTAAACGCGATGTTGTTCGAGATGCTGTCGCTGAACAGGAATACATCCTGCGGCACCACGCCCAAGCGGTCGCGCAGCTTTGCGATCGATACTTCCGGCAGCGGAACTCCGTCCAACAAGACGGTGCCCGAGGTAGGGTCGTACAACCTGCCGATCAGGTCCACAATGGTGCTTTTGCCACTTCCGGTATGGCCCACAATGGCCAGTGTGCTGCCTTCGGGAATGTTGAAGCTCACGTTCTTCAGCGCTTCAATACCCGTCTCGGGATAGGTGAAGCTCACATCCTGAAAAGCGATCGCTCCTTTCACCTCCATAAGTCGGTCGTGTTCCGAGGATATAGTAGGCTCGGTATCCAGGAATTCGTTGATCCGCTGCATGCTCACCGCCGCCTGTTGCACTTGGGAAGTGATCATGCCCAAGCTGGCAAAAGGCCACGTGAGCTTCGTGACGTACAGGGTGAATTCCGCCAGATTACCCACGGTAATGCCGGTATCGCCCTGGATCAGCAAGATGCCACCCACGAAGATCACCAACGCAGTACTGAGCCCTACAAGCAACATGATGGCCGGCATAAAGAGGGCATCCACCTTGGCCTGCGCCAAGCTCGTGCGGCGATAGTCCTTGGCAGCCCGCCGGAAACGATCCACTACTTGGTCCTCTTTCGCATAGGCCTTGATCACCCGGATCCCACTAAAGGATTCTTGCGCCAAGGAACTCAACCGGCTTTGCTGGCGCTGGGTGGCCATGCTCCGTTGATTGATCGTTTCGCTCACCAGGTAGATGGCAATGCTCAACAATGGCAATGGTGCCAAGGACCAGAGCGTGAGCTCCACGTTCACGTCCAGCATCACCCAAACGATCATTACCGTGAGCACCACCAGGTTGATGATGTACATCACCGCAGGGCCGATGAACTGGCGCACCTTGCTCACATCTTCGCTGATGCGGTTCATCAGGTCACCCGTGCTGTTGCGCTTGTAAAAGGCCCGATCGAGCTTCTGGTAGTGCGCATACACGGCATTCTTCAGGTCGAATTCCATCAGCCTGCTCACCACGATGATGGTTTGCCGGGTGAAGAAGAGGAAGAGTCCGCTGAGCAAGGTGAACACGATAAAGAGACCCGCATAGAACACCGCGAACCACATCACCTTGGCATGCAAGGAGGCATCATCCATCGGTCCGTCCAACTTCTTCTGCAGATCAATACCGGTCCAAGCGGTCCAAGTATGGAGCTGTTCGGATACCTCCATGTGGCGCTGGTCCACAGGGAGTTCCTGTTGGGCAATGCCTTCGCCAATAAGGTTAAAGGCCTCCCGCACCACTTGGGGAGTGAAGACCGCGAAAAGGCCGGTGAGGATGATGAAGACCACTCCCATGACCATACGACCCCAATAGCGGCCGAAATAGGGAAGGATGGAAACGAGGGAACGCATGGAGGAGGTTGCTACCTTTGCGCGCCTTGAAAAAGGACAGCGGGGTAGCGACCCCGCAAAAGTAGAGCGGCCACGGCCGATCGTGAAGTGATGATATCAAAGCCACCAGAGCGCAACACATGTCTCCGCCCAACCGGGGAGGCCATGGGCCCGACGCATGCACGGCGATAAAAACAAAGTCTCCTATTAACCGGAATCCCCCAATGACATTGGTAACTGAACGGACAACCACAACCGGTGCGGTCATCGAACGGATGCAGGTGAACGACCACGAAGAGGTCCTTTTCTGCAATGACAGCACAACCGGCCTGCGGGCCATTATCGCCTTGCATAATACCACCTTGGGTCCCGCACTGGGTGGAACCCGCATGTGGCCCTACGCCAGCGAAGCTGATGCGCTGGAGGATGTGCTCCGCCTCAGCCGCGGCATGACCTACAAGAGCTCACTGGCCGGTCTGGACCTCGGAGGCGGCAAGGCCGTGATCATCGGAGACCCACGCACGCAGAAGACAGAAGCCATGTTCCGTCGCTTCGGTCGTTTTGTGGACAGCCTCAATGGCCGCTACATCACCGCTGAAGATGTTGGCATGAGCCTCACCGAAATGGTGAACATCCGCAAGGAGACAAAGAACGTAGTAGGCTTGCCGACCACAATGAACGGAAGTGGAGACCCTTCACCGGTAACCGCATACGGCGTGTTCTGTGGATTGAAGGCTGCTGCGAAAACCGCCTATGGTACCGATGACCTCCAGAAGCGCAAAGTGGCCGTGCAAGGTGCGGGCAACGTGGGGCGCAACCTGGTCGGTCACCTGCTGAAGGAAGGCGCTACCGTATATCTCACCGATATACACGAGGACAAGCTTGCCGCCATCAAGACCGAGCACCCTGCAGTGAACATTGTGAAGTCCGATGAAGTGATCGGCTTGGATGTGGACATCTATTCCCCTTGCGCCTTAGGGGCAACGGTGAATGACAACACCATCCCTCTTCTGAAGTGCAGCGTGATCGCCGGAGCCGCCAATAACCAATTGGCCGACGAGGCCAAGCACGGTCGCGCGCTGATGGATAAGGGCATTCTCTATGCCCCCGACTTCCTCATCAATGCGGGTGGTATCATCAATTGCGCCTGGGAACTGCGCGGCTACAATTCCAAGGCCGCCTATGCACAGACCGAGGACATCTACCGGACCGCCTTGAGCATCTTCAAGCGCAGCCAAGAAGAGAACATTCCTACTTACCTGGCAGCCAACCAAGCTGCCGAACAACGCGTTCGCAGTGTTCGCGAGGCCGGACTCGGCTTCTGAACAGAACTCCCTACATGCTCAATCGTCGATATCTCCGCATCAAGGTTTACCAATCGCTCTATGCTTACGAGCAGAGTGGAGGGGGAAGTGCGGCCAAGACTGAAAAGGAACTGCTCCTAGGGGTGGAGCGGACCTACGATCTCTTCATCCATGTGCTACAGCTCTTCGGAGAGATGCGGCGCTTGGCTGAGAACCGGATCGAAGATCGGAAGGCCAAGCGGATGCCCACCGGGGACGACCTCGCACCGAGCCGGCGCTTTGTGGACAATCCCATCTTGGTGAAGATCAGCGAGAGCAAGCGACTGCTGGCGGAAAGCGATACACGCAAAGTGGGGTGGATGGGAGAGAAGGATCTCCTGAGCCAGCTCTTCAAGCGCATTCAAGCAAGCACCGAGTACGATGCATACATGTCCGCTCCGGAGGCCACACCGGCGATGGACCGCGCCGTAATGGTGGACCTGTTCGTGGAGCACATCGCTCAGTACGAAGGCCTGCACGAGCATGTGGAGGCCAAGTCCATCCATTGGTTGGAGGATCTGGACCTGGCCTGTTCCATGGTGAAGCGCACCTTGGAGACCCTGGATCTCACGGCACCGGACCTCACACTCGCCGAAATGGGAGCGGACACTGTGGAAGAGCGCGAGTTCGTCGTCACGCTCTACCGGCAAACCATTGCGGCACAAGCGAAGGATGAGGAGCTCATCGCCGAGCGCGCCAAGAACTGGGAGGCCGATCGCATCGCCCTCAGCGACATGCTCTTAATGCGGATGGCCCTTACCGAAGCGCGCAGCTTCGACCTCATCCCGGTGAAGGTGACCATGAACGAATACATCGAGATCGCCAAGGCATACAGCACGCCCAAGAGCAAGAACTTCATCAACGGGATACTCGATAAACTCTTTGCTGAAATGAAGGAGGACGGTACCATTCGCAAGGTGGGCCGGGGGCTCCTGGAAAGTTGAACGGAATGGAACAAACAACTCAATCCCGAATGCTCCCCACGATCAAGCGGTTCGTAGGGACCTTCGCCATCTCACTAACGGTCATGCTGGCATTTACCGCGTGCCGCCTTACAGACCACAGTGAGAACGACTCCGGCGCCATCGGCACGGAAGATCTTCAGATACCGGCATCGGGCTATCAGGAAGCGGACCCGGCAAGGATGCCTGTGATCACCTTCGAAACCACGGAGATGGACATGGGCAAGATCGCTGAAGGCGTGCAGGTAGAGAAGGTGTACAACTTCACCAATACAGGAAAGACGGACCTCGTGCTTACCGATGTGCGCGGCTCTTGCGGTTGCACGGTGGCAAAGAACTGGCCACGTATGCCCGTCGCTCCCGGGGAAAGCTCAGCCATCACCGTGAACTTCAACAGCGAAGGCCGGCCCGGCGTACAACACAAGACCATTACCGTGGTGGCCAATACCACACCGCCTACCACCGTGCTCACCCTTAAGGGCGATGTGGTGGCACCTGGTACTAATTAGACCTTCACCCAAAACCGCAAAGCGCGGAAAACTTCACCGTAACAAGCAATGAACAACCTTTCGATCTTCCTTCAGGCTGCACAAGGCGGCGGTATGTCCACCATCATCATGATGGTACTGCTGTTCGTGGTTTTCTATTTTTTCATGATCAGGCCTCAGCAAAAGAAGGCGAAGGATGCCCGCAAATTCCGTGAAGGCTTGCAGAAGGGCGCCAAGGTGGTCACCATCGGAGGCATCCACGGTAAAGTGGTGGATGTAAGCGATACGACCGTGCTGTTGGAAGTTTCCGATGGCGTTAAGATGCGCTTCGAGAAGAGCGCCGTAGCCATGGATAACTCCATGCAGCTTACCACGGAGACAGCCAAGGGCGTCTGATCCGAGGGCGACGATCCACATGTTGAAGGTCGGGGTCACCGGCGGTATTGGCAGCGGGAAAAGCACAGTGTGCCGCATGTTCGCGGTGCTCGGCATCCCGGTGTTCAGCTCCGATGAGGAGAGCAAGCGACTCTTGGCAGAAGATCCGGAGGTACGCCGTGCATTGATCTCCACCTTCGGCGAACAGGTGTTCAAGAACGAGCTGCTCGACCGAAAAGCCTTGGGCGCATTGGTGTTCAATGATCCTGCTGCATTGGACCGCCTGAACTCCATCGTACATCCCGCAGTGCGAAAGGCTTTCGCCCAATGGGCCGAAGTGCAGCATGCACCCTACGTGATCAACGAGGCGGCCATTCTCGTGGAGACCGGCGCTTATAAGCAGCTTGACCATTTGATCGTAGTGGCTGCACCTGAGGAGCAACGCATTGCTTGGGTGATGCATCGCGATGCTGCGTCCGAGGAGCAAGTGCGAGCCCGCATGCGCAACCAAACGGACGACGAGACCCGGAATGCGGCGGCACATTCCACGATCGTAAATGATGGCAAGACCTTGGTGATCCCCCAAGTATTGGTCGTACACGAACTATTGCTCCAAAAAGCCCACGCTTGATGAAGCAGCGTTCATTGCCGCTGAGCATGGTCACGCTGGTCTTCGGCGTGTTGAGCATTCCCTTGGCTTTTGCGCGTCAGCTGTGTGTGCCCGCATTGATCATCGGCGTGCTGGCGATCGCCTTTCACCTGGTCGGCCGGGGGATGCAGCGCCGCAAGGAGTATGGGCCGCACAGTGTCAAACGTTCGAAGTTGGGCTTCTGGTTGGCGGTGGTGGGAAGCGCATGTGCCCTGTTGATGTGGGTACTTTGGGCCACGGGTGCGTTGCTCTAGGACCTGATCCTACTCTTGGAACATTCCGTATTCCAAAGGGTCGCAAGACCTGCGGCGTCCATCGACCTGATCACCGTGTTCACACCATGCATCCCCGAAGAAGGTGCGGAGCCGGTGGAAGAGTACCAGCTTGAACGCGTGGCACTGAATCTCACCCGGCATTGGATGACGAAGTACCCAACAGAAGTGCCGACGAAAGAACAGCGCTACTCGCTACGTTCCGTAATGCCTCCGCACACCCATGCTTTTCGAACAGCCATCGGCGATCTGAACGGCGATCAGGTGTACGACTACGTCTTCGCCTTGGAACCAGTCACTGGCTTTGGAGAAGGTGATAACCTCCGCGATCTGCAGATCGTGTTCACCACCTATGGCGGCTTTCAACAGAAGCTCTTCTCCCCGGCTTCTTCCCCGGCCGGTCCATCGGGGGCTTCTTCGATCCGATCGGCGAGGATTGCTGCAGTGGCATCTTCATCAGCGGTGATACCTTGAACGTGGGACTCTTCGGGGGTAGTGCGTGGCAATGGCAGACGCGGCGCTACTACCGATACTCCGAGGCGCAGGGCACGTTCTTCCTGATCAAGGAGGAGTCACGCTCCTTCCACAGCCCCAGTGCGGACACGATGGGTGAGGAACTGGCGAATCTGGAACAGCTTGTTGCAGTCGGCGGGAAGCTGGACGCCGAGCGACAGGAGCGGCTTGCCGAGCTGCGGAAGATGGTCGCGGACTACGAATGGGCGGTGGTGACGTACCCTATGGGTGAGTTACCGATGCAAGTGGAGTAGTAGGAGGGGGCCTCACTCCACCTTCACCAAAGATCTCGTTGCCATCCCCTCATCCGTTACAAAGCGCAGCTGATAAACACCCGCTGCCAATACCGAGGTATCGAAATGCCAGATCTGTTCGCCTGGACGCGCGGCTTCATGGATCGGCGTCATCAGCAATTGGCCTGTGGAATTGAACACATCCAACCTTACTGGACCCGCAGAAACCAACTCGCACCGGATGCTCACCAGACGCTCTGCGGGATTCGGAAAGACCGATAGTGCAGGCCCTCCATACAACTCGGAAATGCCGGTCGGCTCCGGGCCGAGCTTCACCACCCATACATCCTTGTCTCCATGGTTGAAGCCGACGTCACCATCGTTGGACTGTGAATAGCCCGCGAGCAGGAAGCCGCCGTCTGTGGTGCTTCGAATAGTCGAAGGGGAATCAGTTGCTGAACCTCCCATCGTTTTCTCCCAGACCAATTCGCCCAAGCTGTCAAGCTTCACCACCCAACCATCAAACGCTCCATTATTGAATGTGACATCACCATCCGACGCACTGGTGGAACCGGCCACGATGAACCCGCCGTCATTAGTGGCGATAATGGATCTGCCTTGGGAATCGGCAGAGCCGCCCAGCGCGTTTTGCCAGATCAAGTTTCCGTCCGCGTCCAATTTCACCACCCACATATCGCTGCCTCCACCATGGTAGCCGATAACATCCCCATCCGAGGACTCGGTCCTGCCCACCACGACATATCCGCCATCTCCGGTTAAGGTCACTGCGCTTAAAAAGTCATTGCCCGAGCCGCCGAGTGCTCTTTGCCATTCCAGGTTTCCGAGGCTATCCACCTTCACCACCCAGCCGTCGGCCCAGCCATGATTGCCCGTCACATCGCCATCCACGGATTCCGTGAATCCCACAAGGATATTCCCTCCGTCCGTAGTGGGGTGGATGGCAAAAGGGGCATCGTCGCTCGATCCTCCGTATGATCGCTGCCAGAGCAACTCTCCTGTGCTTGCCAACTTGGCGAGCCAAAAATCAGCGTAGCCATGGTTGGTATCGATGTCTCCATCATCTGATCTTACTTCGGCGAAGAGGAGAAAGCCGCCATCCGCAGCTTGTCGGATGGAACGTCCGGATTCGCTGAATGAGCCTCCAAATTTTTTTTGCCAGATCAGGTCACCCAGTTCATCAATGCGGATCACCCAAATATCGGAAAAGCTACCATTGTCCGGCCCGCTTACATCGCCATCCTGCGAATTGGTGCGGCCAGCGATCACGAAGCCGCCTCCAGCAACGGGTGCAACCGATGAGGCTCCGTCATATCCGGAGCCACCATACATCCGTTGCCATTGCACATTACCGGCAGGGTCCTGCTTAACTACCCAGAAGTCCGTATTCCCATGGTTTCCGCTCGCATCTCCGTTGCTGGATATAGAGAATCCTACCAGGATCGACCCACCATCCGGAGTGGGCAGTATGTCGGCAGCATCCTCTTCGTTAGATCCTCCCAATGCTCGTTGCCATTCGATCTCGGGTGTGATTTGAGCGTGCATTCCGAGTGCGAATACCAGAGCAAGGGAGGTGAGCAGCGGCTTATGCATGGGGTGAGGTTTTCAGAGTGGTTGAACTTTGAAGAAGTTGTTGAAAATAGCCATTAAGGTTCAATGAACACGGATCCATGGATTGACAGTAGTAGTGCTCTCGCCAGTAAACGGAGGGAGGGTTCCAGAGGCCCGATTAGGTTACGCACACGGAAAAAACCGAGCCTGCATGCAGCAAGTATGCGCGGAAGGCATAGAGGATCCATCAATACGAAAAAGCCCCGGATCTCTCCAGGGCTTTTTCAATGGGTTTGATCTTGTGATCAGTGGATGCTCAACTTCTTCTCCAAGTCCTCCAAGTAGCCACGGAACTGCTTGTCCGTCTCTTGCAGGTTATTAACCGTGCGGCAGGCGTGGAGCACGGTAGCGTGGTCCTTTCCGCCGCAGTGCGCGCCGATGTTCGCCAGTGAGCTCTTGGTCATCTTCTTCGCGAAGTACATCGCGATCTGGCGGGCTTGTACCACCTCGCGCTTACGCGTCTTGCTCTTCAGCAGTTCGATCGGCAGGTCGAAGTAGTCGCACACCACCTTTTGGATGTAGTCGATCGATACCTCGCGGGCAGTGTTCTTTACGAACTTGTCGATCATCTGCTTGGCCAGCTCGAGCGTCACCGCTTTCTTGTTCAGCGAGCTCTGTGCGATCAAGCTGATCATGGCACCTTCCAGTTCACGGATGTTGGTGGTGATGCTGTAGGCCAAGTATTCAACTACGTCCTTGGGCAGGTCGATGCCCTCGGCGTACATCTTCTTCTCGAGGATGGCGATACGTGTTTCCAGACCGGGGGTCTGTAGGTCGGCACTGAGGCCCCACTTGAAGCGGGAGAGCAGACGCTGCTCCATGCCGGACATTTCCACAGGCGCTTTGTCGCTGGAGATCACCAGCTGCTTGCCGCTCTGGTGCAGATGATTGAAGATGTGGAAGA